>SAYS01000016.1 GCA_004015825.1 Halovenus amylolytica
CGGGATGGTCTCCGAGCGGAGACCATCCCTGGAGAAGCTCAATTAGCCTTTGCTGAGGGTACATATCCCCTTGATTGGTCGCCTACTACGAGACAGTGGCGAAATTCGTCGGGGCTAAACACGTACGTTGCAGACAACCCGGGTATGCCGGAGCTGCCGCTGTGGGCGGCTATCGGAGTAGTTGCCTGGAGTCTTTCGACTGTCCCGTGGCTCATCTTCGCGTTTCAGTACACCGGGAAATACACCCGGTTCCAGCGGCGAACGGTCGGGTTGCTTTCTATCCCGGTTGTTATCTACTCCGTCATGGCGGTTGCCAGCTCTTCGGGGCGGCTCGCTGGTGGCGTTCTTTTGGATCTGTTCCTGACCTTTACCTCGCTGTATGTGCTCTTTTTTCTGATTATCGGGATCTATCTCGTCGTCCGAACGACCCACGAGTACGGCCACCTGTCGCTGGTCCAGGGTGTCGCCCTCGGCGTCGCCGGATTCGGGACGTTTCTGGGGCTCAATACGTCCGGTATCCTCATCGATGATCCCGGGATCACGGCTGCTTCGGGCGCGTACGCTGTCGGCTTCGTCCTCCCTGCCGGACTGATCGCTTTTACGATCTTCGGATACGATATGTTCGAATCGACGCCAGCCGCCGGAACCATCGGCGAACAGGCGATCGCTCGCGAGACGGACGATCTGGTCTTCGTCGTCGATCAGTCCGAGCGGATAATCAAGCTCAATCCGAAAGTTACCGAAACGTTCGGGGTCAGCAGAACGGAGGCACTCGGTGAGCCAATCGAAGAGATCCTCGATCGATCGCTCGATCAGCTGCGGCGGATGGACACCTACGAGCTGCAAACGGGTATCAGCAGGCGACAGTTCGATCCCACGGTGTCGCCGTTCACCGACCAGCACGGCCGCCAGCTTGGCTCGCTGGTTAGCCTTCACGAGGTGACCGAACGTGAACTCCGAAAACAACGGCTGGAGGTGCTCAACCGTGTCCTCAGGCACAACCTCCGGAACACCGTCGACGTCATCAAAAGCAACGCGGAGGCACTGACCGAGGAGGAATACGCCGATAGACCGACAGACGAACACGCGGATACGATCATCGACTCGGCCGATGGACTGGCACACCTCGGCCAGAAAGCCCGGCTGATCGACCGCTTTGTCTCCCGAAGTGTCCGGGACACCGAGCGGGATCTCACGGCTGTCGTCAGCGAGTTGATCGAAGACGTCTGTAACGCGAAAACGAACGGCACCGGGCCGGACGTGACAGTCGAGTTCGAACGACCGGAGTCGGCCCTCCTTCTGACTGACTGGGAGGCATTGGCTGCTGCCCTCGAAAGCGCCATCGAGAACGCGATCGAACACGCCGAGAACACTGTCTCGATCACCATCACCGAGTATACAACTGGCTACCGGATCACTGTCACCGACGACGGGCCCGGCATCCCCGACTCCGAACTCGAATCGCTCGATGCGGGCCGGGAGACGCCACTCCAGCACGGCAGCGGACTCGGTCTCTGGCAGATCAAGTGGGGGATCAAGAAACTCAATGGCACTGTCTCCTTCCAGACCGATTCGGGGACGACCGTCGAGATGACTGTTCCCGACCAGTCGGCGACCTGAGTGGCAAGCGCTCTGTCTGCTGTATCGTATTTTTACCGCGTACACGGGGTCTCCAGTTCCAAGAACGTCGAAAATCCGTCCTGAATCGATGCTGTTCTCGCACAAACGGTCGGGGCTATTATATAGTAAGCCGTGTTATACCATACCACATGAACGTGTTACAGAAACCCGAGATCGACCACGACGACAGGTCAGATCTCTACGAGTACATCGAGCGCCACGGTGCGACGAGGCCCGAGAAGGCACGACGGTCGCTCAACATGGAGCCGCGGGCGTTCGGTCACCACGTCGCGATTCTCAAACGCGACAGCGTCATCGAGGAAGAAGAGGGGAAACTCCGGATCGCCTTCGATGCGGGGGCCAAAGAGGAGTACGAAAAGGAGAAAATCTCGTTCACGATCCGGCAGGCACGCGAGGAGGATCTGACGGGGCTCGTCGGGGCAATCAGGGAAGCAATCGGCGACGGCGAGTACATCAAAGCCGAGACAGTGGCGGATATCGTCGACAACGAGGGGGTGTTGATGCGACACAACGAGATCGAGTCCCGGATGTTCTTCGTCGCCTGCGTCGAGGGGGATGTCGTCGGCTGGGTCCATCTCAAACACACCGACCTGCGGAAGCTCAACCACACGGCAGAGTTCACACTCGGTGTCCTCGAGGCGTACCGGGGTAACGGGATCGGCAGCCAGCTACTCGAACGCGGCGTCAGATGGGCCGAAGAGCAGGGGCTGGAAAAACTCTACAACGCGATTCCAGCCACCAACCAGAGCGCACTGGACTTTCTCCAGTCCCACGGCTTCGAGACCGAAGCGGTCCGTGAAGACCACTACAAACTCAACGGCAGCTACGTCGACGAGGTGATGATGGCACGCAACCTCTAGTCCCAGACGTCCGACAGCGGGTGATCGTCTGCACTCTCTTTTGTCGAGCCCGTCGAGCGCCGCCGACTCGTCTGCCGTGACGTGCTGCCAGCCAGAGCCTCGCCCGGCGCGAACGACGGCAGCTCCGGCTGTTTCATTCGCCTGACCTGTGCCTGAAACCACTCCGGCATATCTGTCTTTGCTCTGTCGAACAGTTCGAGTAACGAACTGTCCCCGAGATAGGTCGCACCGTAATCGTCCGGCGCGCGAACGACACGCCCGCAGGCCTGGATCACTGTCCGCAGTGCAGTCCGGTAGTACCAGGCCCACTGGCCGTCCTCCAGTCGGCGCGCGACCCTGGAGTCACGGGTGTTCGGATAGGGTGCTTTACAGAGCAGTTGCCACCGGCAGAGTTCCCCCTCCAGATCGAGGGCCTCCTCCATTTTGACCGAGAGAAAGACGCCGGGATCGTCGCTGCGCTGCCAGGCTGCAAGCTGGCCGTCCCGGTCCTCGCGGTCGTGACTGCGGATCCGCGCGTCGACGCCGAAGTCGGCGAGCAGCCCTTCCAGTTGCTCCTGGATCGCATAGGAGTGACAGTGCACCAGTCCCTTCTCCTCGTCGTGGCGGGCCATCAGTCGGACGAGAATCCGGGCGATCTTCGGCAGCGTCTCCTCGCGGTGTTCGTAGGTCATCTTCCCCTGTGTCACGTCGTACAGCGGCCGGTTCTCGACCGGGAACGTGTGGGGCACGTCGACGAGCGCCACGTTCGACGGATCGAGTCCGACGTTCGCACAGAAGGCCTCTTTGTTGAGAATCGTCGCCGAGAGCAGGAGGAACTTCCGCCCACGGTCCCAGACCGTGTGTTTCAGGTAGCGCTCGGGGTTGACCGGCTTGATCGTCACCGGCGACCCCTCGCCGCCATTTTGATCGACGACCCAGGTCGTCACGCTCTCGGGATCGCTGTAGTCCTCGATGAACCAGTTCAGGTCGGTCCGCAGCTTCGTCAGTCGGTCGCGTTTGTCGACCTCTTCGGGGGTGAGTTCGGCGTTGCCCCGCAACGAGTCCAGCCCGCGATCGCAGATCGTCGTCAGATACTGGGCGTACTCGACGGCGTCGTCGAGGCCGTCGATCGTCTCGGGGCGAACGTCCTCCCACGGTGGGATCGTTTCGGGTCCGAGTTCGATCGCCGCGTACATTTCCGCCCAGTCGCCCAGTCCGTGGGCCTCGTCGATGACGACGACGTCGCGCATCCCGAACACGTCGGAGCCAGCCGTCTGCATGAAGTAGGCGAGTGTCATCGCCGCAATCGACCGGTTCGCAGCGATCGCACGATCCGAGAAGTACGGACAGCGGTGTTTGACCTGGCAGTCGAACTCGCGTTCGCGTGCGCAGGGTGCCTGGTTGACCGGCGTGTCGGTCTCGCCGGGGAGAATACAGCTGTAGTTGTTCTTGCCCCGGATGATGCTGAGATCTTCGAGGAGTGGATCCCCCTCGACATCGTCGAGCTGTGAGACCTGCGGCGTGGTGTAGTAGGCACCAGTCGGCTCTTCGGGGCCGACTTCCGCAGGTGTCGCGCCACAGCCAGCGACCGCCCGGGCGAGCAGCGATTTCCCGCTGCCGGTCGGCGCCCGGGCGAGGACGACGTCGTTACCGTCCGCGAATGCCTCTTGGATATCGGAAAGCGCCTGCTCCTGGGCACCGCGGTAGGAGGGCGCGGGAAACTCCTCGAAGATGCGCGAACAGTCCACGCTCGTACTGGGTGGGTGATCGATCTTAAACCCGGGGATCTGTCAGCGGATTCGCCCGGCCTTCCATCCAGGGTCGTCGAGTCGACTTTTCACTCGCTGAAGCTACGTACACCACTCTGCAGTGGCTTTGTCACGGTCTGAAACCAGACGGACCGTTCGGAACTGTTTTAGGCGAACGCTCGCCAATACACGGCAACGAATGAGCGATCTGGACGACGAATACGAACTCGACTACTTCGAGGAGAACGGCTTTCACCGCCTCTCGTGTTCGGAGTGTGGGGCCACCTTCTGGAGTCGCGACGGGTCGCGGGAGACCTGTGGGGAACCGCCCTGTGACACGTACGATTTCCTCGACGACCCCGGCTTCGCCGAAGAGTACACGCTCGAAGAGATGCGGGAAGCCTTCCTCTCGTACTTCGAGGAGCGTGGACACGAACGAATCGACCCGTACCCAGTGGCCGCGAACCGCTGGCGCGACGACGTGTTGCTGACACAGGCGTCTATCTACGATTTCCAGCCACTCGTCACCAGCGGCGAGACGCCGCCGCCGGCGAACCCGCTGACGATCAGCCAGCCCTGCATCCGGATGCAGGATATCGACAACGTCGGGAAGACGGGCCGACACACGATGGCCTTCGAGATGATGGCCCACCACGCCTTCAACGCTCGCGAGGATGTCGAGGGCGAGTACGCCTACGAGGGGGAGGTGTACTGGAAGGACAAAACGGTCGAGTACTGCGATACGCTACTCGAAGAGCTCGGAGCGGATATCGAGGAAGTCACCTACATCGAAGATCCGTGGGTCGGTGGGGGCAACGCCGGGCCTGCGATCGAGGTCATCTACAAGGGTCTGGAGCTCGCGACGCTCGTCTTCATGTCGCTCGAACAGGACCCCGACGGTGAGTACCTCCTCAAGGACGGCAACCACTACTCGCAGATGGACACCTACGTCGTCGACACCGGCTACGGGCTGGAGCGGTGGACCTGGATGAGTCAGGGGACGCCGACGATCTACGAGGCGATCTACCCCGAGATGATAGCGTTCCTGCGCGAGAACGCGGGGATCTCCTACACCGACGAGGAGAACGCGATCGTCCACGACGCTGCTCGACTCTCCGGGAACCTGGATATCGACGATGTGGACGACGTCGAGGCTGCACGTGGCGAAATCGCGGACGAACTCGGTGTCGATGTGGATCAGCTCCGCGAGCTACTCGCGCCGCTGGAATCTATCTACGCGGTCGCCGATCACTGCCGAACGCTCGCGTACATGCTCGGCGACGGGATCGTCCCGTCGAACGTCGGGACAGGGTATCTCGTCCGGATGGTGCTCCGGCGGACCAAGCGACTCACCAACACCGTCGGGATCGATGCGCCGCTGGACGAACTGGTCGATATGCAGGCCGAGCGGCTGGACTACGAGAACCGGGATACGATCCGCGACGTGGTTCGCACCGAGGTCGAAAAGTACCGCGAGACACTCGACCGCGGGACGCGGCGGGTCGAACAGCTCGCAGAGGAGTACGCAGCCGAGGGCGAGCCGATCCCGACCGAGGAACTGGTCGAGCTGTACGACTCACACGGTATCCAGCCGGATATGGTCGAGGAGATCGCGAGCGACCACGACGCCGATGTTGACGTTCCGGACGATTTCTACTCACTCGTCGCCAGCCGTCACAGTGACGAAACCGGTGAGTCGGGGACGGAGTCTGGGCTCGATCCCGACGAGTTCGAAGATCTCCCGGCGACTGACAGGCTCTACTACGAGGATCAGAGCCGCATGGAGTTCGAGGCGGTCGTCCTCGACGTGATCGAACGCGAGGATGGGTACGATGTGGTCCTCGATCAGACGATGTTCTATCCCGAGGGTGGTGGCCAGCCCGCCGACCACGGTGTCCTCTCGACGGACGATCTGACGACGGACGTGACCGATGTCCAGATTGTCGGCGACGTGGTGATCCACCGGACCGAGGACAACCCAGGCAAAGGCGACTTCGTCCGTGGCAAGATCGACTCCCGCCGGCGGCGTCGACACATGCGACATCACACGGCGACACACCTCGTCGGTCACGCAGCACGACAGGTGCTCGGCGATCACATCCGGCAGGCCGGTGCCCAGAAAAGCGAGGACAGCGCCCGGCTGGACGTGAAACACTACGAGTCGATCACGCGCGAGCAGGTCAAAGAGATCGAACTACTCGCCAACGAACTGGTGATGGAAAACGCCTCCGTCGATCAGGAGTGGCTCGACCGCAACGAGGCCGAGGAAAGCTACGGCTTCGATATCTACCAGGGTGGGATTCCACAGGGCGAGCAGATCCGGCTGATCCACGCCCGGGAGGACACCCAGGCCTGCGGTGGGACACACGTCTCCCGCACCGGCGACGTGGGTGCGATCAAGATTCTCGGCACCGAGCGCATCCAGGACGGGGTCATCCGGCTGACCTACGCCGCGGGGGATGCAGCCATCGAGGCGACGCAGGCGACCGAAGACGCGCTCCGGGATGCAGCCGAAGTGCTGGACGTGAGTCCGATGGACGTTCCCGAAACTGCCCAGCGTTTCTTCGACGAGTGGAAAGCACGCGGCAAGCGCATCGACGAACTCAAAGAGGAACTCGCCGACGTGCGCGCCCAGGGTGGCGGCGACGGCGAGGAAGTCGAACTCGACGGGACGACGGCCGTGATCCAGCACCTCGACGGCGACATGGACGAACTCCGCGCGACGGCGAACGCGCTCGTCGAGGACGGGAAAGTTGCAGTGATCGGTTCGGGCGTCGACGGCGCGCAGTTCGTTGTCGCCGTTCCCGATGGTGTCGGTATCGATGCTGGCGACGTGGTCGGCGAACTCGCTGGCCGCGTCGGTGGCGGCGGTGGCGGCCCGCCGGATTTCGCGCAGGGTGGCGGTCCGGACAGCGACGCGCTGGAAGACGCACTGGCGGCGGCTCCCGAGATTCTCCGACAGACGCTTGACGCCTGATCTGGTGTTTTTGTTTTGGAGTGAGATGGCGGATTGGAGTTCGTGACCGCAAGAAAGCTAGTGCAGTAGTGACTAACAAAACAGCCCCGAACAACAAGAAAGCCCCCGCCCGCTCGATGACTGCGACTCGCTGTCGTTCGAAAGACGCGAGCGTCTTTCGTGATGACGAGAGAGCTTCGCTCTCTCGAACCACGCTCCTCGCTCCCTCCGGTCGTTGCGGTGCTTGCGTCGTCTCGCTCATCGAGCGGGCGGCCCCTTTCAGTCCCGCCCTGTGTGATTTCCCAGGCCGGGTGGGACTGAAAGGGGCCGGTCTCTTGATCCACCCCGGACGACGCAAGCACCGACTGGAGCGCAGCGAGTCCCGGGTGGTCAAGAGATCGGGGGCTTTCTTGCTGTTTTTAGACTTCTGTAGAACTCTTCGTCTTGGCTACCTTCTCGAAGCGTAATTTCGAATTCTCACACCTTCTTCGCGAGTCGCAAAATCGCGTCGCTCACCACGTCGACACCGATCAGCAGCGACTCCTCGTCCACATCGAACGTCGAGGTGTGGTGGCCGCCGGGGTGATCCGTCCCGATTCCGACGAATCCTGCAATGCCGCCGTTGTCCTGTACACGCTGCATGAGATAGGTGGCGTCTTCACTGCCTCCGAGATCATCACGGCGCAGTACCGAATTCACTCGTTCAGACGTCTGTGCTGCAGCAAACACCTCTTCGACGACTTCCTCGTCACTTTCCGCGCTCGGCGCTTTCCCAGTCTCTTCGATCGTCACCTGACAGTCGTGCATCTCCGCGGCCGATTCGATGACCCGGTAGGCCTTCTCCCGCGTGTACTCCATCAGTTCGGTGGTCTCCCCGCGAACCTCGCCCTGGATGAACGCTTCCTCGGGTATAATATTGGACGCAGTCCCCCCAGCGACGTGGCCGGCATTGACCCGCGTCGCGCCGTCGCTGTGCCGTGGAATCGCGTACAGATTCTGGACTGCTGTGGCCATCGCCTGGACAGCATTGTTCCCCTCCTCCGGGTGGCCGCCGGCGTGGGCGGGTTCACCTTCGAACTCGGCGTCGACCTGCGCGACAGCCAGGAAGCCGTCGATGCCGGCGACGACCTCACCAGTCGGATGGTCGAGCCCGAGATGGATCGCGATCAGTGCGTCCAGATCGTCCAGCTGGCCGCTCTCCGCGATTGCTTTCCCGCCGCCGATTCGTTCCTCCGCTGGCTGGAAGATGACTTTCAGCGTCCCCTGGAAATCACTCTCCGCGATGGCGCGCAACACACCGAGCCCGATCGTGATGTGGCCGTCGTGGCCGCAGGCGTGCATGTACCCCTCGTTTTCGGACCGGAATCCCTCCACAGCAGGGACGTGGTCGCCGTCATCACTCTCTTTCTGTGGCAGCCCGTCGATATCGACCCGGAGCCCGATCGTCGGCCCATCGCCTCGTTCGAGGGTTGTTATCACACCTGTGTAGCCGCCGGCGATCTGGTCGAGGACGTCGCTGTCGACCCCATCTTCGCGGGCACGGGCGAGCCACGTCTCCAGTTCGGCGTCGTCGGGGACACCCATCCGGCTGTCGGCGTCGAGAATTTCGGGACCGACGAGAATCTCGTCGACAGCCATCTCCCGGAGTTCGTCGACGATGCGTGTGGTGGTGTAAAACTCCCGCCAGGCGGGTTCGGGGCAGCGGTGTAGCTCGCGGCGCAACGACTGGAGCCACTCGGTGTACTCGTCCATATCTCACAGATGGGTTCGGGGTATTAAGAATCCCGGCACCCGGTGTCGAACCACAGAACGCGTCTAGGGCCAGTCGTAGGGCAACTCGTCGGAGTGCTCTTCGATCAGTTCGAGTAGCGGCTCTATCTCGTCGAACTCGGGGCCTCTCTCGATCGTGCCACTCTCCCTGTCCCACTCGATGTAACCCGCCTCCTCCAGTTTCGGCAGGTGGTTGTGGACGAGCGCTGCTTTCGTCTCGTCTTTGCTCCGGAAGAGCAGATCGGCCTCGTTCTCGACAGCCCCGCGTTTCAGCAACAGCAGGACAACTCGACGTTGGCGGTCTGCGAGCGTCTCGAGGAGTCTGTCCGTCTGACGGCTCAGTTCGACGTTAGGTGGTTCGATCGACCGCCCTGACGAGTCGGAGTTACCGGGACTCTCGTAGGACATATCTGGTGTAATGTCCTCCAAATATATAATTCATCGTATACTGAATGTTATCACTACTAACTAATGCTGTCTCATTACTTATGGGTGAGAGTTCTTCGGGAGGGGTGTCTGCCCACCAGTCCGACTCTAGCTGTCCCCGGTCTGATTGAACTGTTCGATATCTGCCGTAATGTGAATCCGCGGTGGGAACTCCTGTTCTGCGACGTTGCGGGCGAACTCGTTGTGGTCGATAATCTCGATGACTCGTGTGTAGACGGTGTAATCCCAGCTTTCGAAGGTTTCGTCGACGCCGACCCGTTTGTACTGCGGGACGGAGTGTCTGCTGGGTGGTTTCGGGTGTGGGCCTTTCAGTTCGACCCCCTTGCGCTCGGCACGGTCTTTGATATCGGAGACGACCGAATCGAGCAACTCGCCGTCCCCACTCTGTAGTGTGAGCCGAGTCACGAAGGGCATACCGGGAGAGAGCGTCTCCCCGGACTAAACCGATTCGATTCCCGGCCGTTCTCGGTTGGCTGGTTGACACGAAACCCGTCGCGTGCTCCGACATTCACTTAACGGGGGGCCAACTAAGAAGGAGTAATGATAGAGGCCACGAGCGCGGGAGCCATCCTCTTTCGCGATACGCGTGGCCGCCGGGAGTACCTCCTGCTGAAGAGTCGCCCCGGGGACTGGGAGTTCCCGAAAGGTGGCGTCGAAGGTGAGGAAGAACTCCAGCAAACCGCGATACGCGAAGTGGAAGAGGAGGCCGGGATCAGCGAGTTCCGGCTCATCGATGGCTTCCGAAAAGACTACGATTACGTGTTCGAAGCGGGCGGTGAGACGATCCACAAGACTGTGCATCTGTTCATCGCTCACTCCTTCGAAGCATCCGCAGAGCTCTCCAAGGAACACCGCGACCACCAGTGGCGCGACTACGACCAGGCGATCAACACGATCACACAGGACGGACCACGCGAGATACTCGAAGATGCCCACGAGTTCATCGAAGCGGAATATTTCGACGACGAGGCGGAGTAATCAGGCCGTCGAGCGCCTGTGAAGCCACGTCGCGAACAGCCGCCAGGGGATCAAAAACAACAGTCCAGTCCCGATGTTTACGAGGATGAACACGAGCGGCGCACCGCCCGGAAACAGTTCGGTCCCGCGGAGCGCGCTGCCGGCCAGCGACGCTGCCACCCAGGCAGGAACCAGGAGCAACAGCGTCCGTCTGTAACTTCCCAGCGTCTCGACACTGAATAGTCCGGCAAGCGAGAAGACGAGGAGCCACCCGAATGCGAACGGTGTCAGGATCAACACTGTGCGGGTGGGTGCCTCCCAGAACAGGTACTCGTGGGTGTACTGCCCAACTGCAATTAGTACGAACAAAACGAACAGATCACCGGCGAAAACGGTGAACGCCGACTGCGTCGTCGGTAATCTGGCCCGGAGTGGTGGACGTGAGCGGACTGTTTCTGTCATGACTGGTCTGGGTTGCAGATCGTTCGGGGTCTGCAAACTTGTCAGCTTCGGGTCCGACGTAGAACTGTCCGCCACCGAACGGTCCGAAGACCGTCGAATAGGCCGGAAACCGTCACACGACGCCGTCGATCCGGTCGACTGGCATCACGGAGTAATCGATCGAGAGCGTGTCCTGGGTTGCCCTGATCTTGCCGACGAAGGTGGAGATATCCTCGAGACTCCCTTCGAGGATGAAAAGCTCCATACAGTAGTGGTCACCGACGTGGTTGTGGACGTGCGAGATCACGAGCTGTTCGTAATCGTGGCGGAGATGCATCATCTTGTGCTCCACATCGGTCGATTCGAAATCGAACAGGACTGTGACGATGCCCATCAGCTCCCTGTCTTCGAGCTGTTTGTCCTGAAACTCCGTGAGGAGGTTCCGGGAGGCTTCCCGAACAACCTCGCTACGGCCCGTATAGCCGTGTTCGTCCGCAAAGGAGTCGAGTCGTTCCAGTAACTCGTCTGGCATCGAGACACTGACTACTGTCATATATTAACTAACGAGTAGCTAGTAGTAGAATCTTATTATTTTTCAGCAGTACAACCGAATCTTTCCAAACACTACCCTCTGCTGTCTGTGGAATTTACCGGTACTAGTGGCTAGTAACTCAACCGATCACCGTCGACCGCTCCCAAAAGTACAAACAGCTAGCCACGTACCAGAGGATATGAGCGTTCGGACAGCAGTCGTCCTGGCAGCCGGTGAGGGAACGCGACTCCGCCCACTGACACACAACCGCCCGAAGCCAATGCTAGTGGCTGCGAACCGCCCGATACTCGAACACGTTCTCGATGCACTGATCGAGGCAGGTATAGAACGACTGGTCCTCGTCGTCGGCTACCGCCGAAACCGCGTTCAGAATCACTTCGGCTCCTCATACCGGGGCGTCGAGATCGAATACGTCGTCCAGTACAAACAGCTCGGCAGCGGCCACGCACTGTTGCAGGCCGCCGACACTGTCTCCGAGCCGATGCTCGTCGTCAACGGTGACCGGCTCATCGAGGCGAGTTCGGTCTCGGAAGTCATGTCGGCATTCGAGGAGGGGTCGGCAGCCGCCACGATGGCGGTCATCGAACACGCGAACACGAGCCGGTACGGCGTCGTCAGTCTCGATGGGACGCGGGTCACAGAGATCATCGAGAAGCCGGAGACGGACGAGTTCCGGCTGATCAACGCCGGTATCTACGCCTTCGACGAGACGATCTTCGAGACGATCTCCGAGACACCACGCCGGTCCGGTGAACTCGCGTTGACGGATACGATCTCGAAACTCATCGACGAGCAGGTCGTTCGCGGCTGCCGGATCGACGGACTGTGGGTCGACGCGACCTACCCATGGGATCTGCTCTCCGTCACCTCGGAGGTGCTCGAACGCGGCCGCGCCACCGATCGAGAACGTAGCGACGGCGTGTGGATCGACGACGACGCTCGTGTCCACGAGGACGCGACGATCCGGCCGCCGGTCGCGGTCGGTGCGAACTGCGAGATCGGACCGGGGTCGGTCGTCGGCCCGAACGTCGCGCTCGCAGCGAACACGACAGTCGGCGCGAACGTGACGATCGAACGCAGCGTCGTCGACGCGGACAGTCGGATCGATCACGCCTCGACGCTCGTCGACGCTGTGCTCGGACAGGACGTCCATCTCGGCGTCGGCACGGTCATCCCCGGCGGCCCGGGTGATGTCCGGGTTGGCCGGGAGGTACACGAAGACCAGCCACTCGGTGCCGTTCTCGCGGACAGGGTTCGTGTGGGCGGGAACGTCTCCTTCGAACCAGGGACGCTCGTCGGAACCGAGGCGGAGATCGGCGGGAGCTGTCACGTCCGTGACCGCGTGCCCGAGGGGGCAGAGGTGATCCGGTAATGTGTGGGATCATCGGCTGTGTCGGGCGAGACGAACGGACTGTCGAGACGCTCGTCCACGGGCTGGAGAAACTGGAGTACCGCGGCTACGACTCGGCCGGCATCGGTGTCGTCGGCGACGGACTGTCGGTCTCGAAAACCGCCGGCGAGATCGAAGCCCTGAGTCAGAAACTCTCCGAACAGTCTCTCGCCGGGACAGTCGGCATCGGACACACGCGCTGGAGTACACACGGACCGCCGACGGACGAGAACGCACACCCACACCAGGACTGCACCGGCCGGGTCGCGGTCGTCCACAACGGGATCATCGAGAACTACCAGGAGCTCCGGGAGGAACTCACGGCGGCAGGACACCGCTTCAGCAGCGACACTGACACTGAAGTTGTACCCCATCTGATCGAGGACGCACTCGAGGCGGGTGCCGAACCGGAGGCGGCCTTCCGGTCGGCGATCGACCGCATCGATGGGAGCTACGCGATCGGCGCACTGATCGAGGGGACCGAGGCGCTGTTTGCCGCGCGCAACGACTCGCCGCTGGTCGTCGGGCTCGGACTCGACGCCGAGGGCGATGGGAGTGCCGAGCTGACGGGCGACGGCCCCTACTTCATCGCCAGTGACGTGCCGGCGTTCAGGGACTACACTGCACGCGTGATCTATCTCGAAGACGGCGAGTTCGCGCGACTCGACGGTGGCGTCTCCGTCACTGACAGCGATGGTATCCCCGTCGAGAAGTCGGTCGAGACGATCACCTGGGACGCCGAGGAGACGGGCAAAAGTGGCTACGACCACTATATGCTCAAGGAGATCCACGAACAGCCCCGCGCCCTCCGGCAGTGTCTCAGCGGCCGGATCGACGAACTCGGCGGCGCTGTCGACATCGAAGAGGTCGGCGATCTCTCCCCGACCGGCGTCCAGTTCGTCGCCTGTGGGACGTC
This sequence comes from Halovenus amylolytica, assembly GCA_004015825.1. GTDB lineage: Archaea > Halobacteriota > Halobacteria > Halobacteriales > Haloarculaceae > Halovenus > Halovenus amylolytica. Next base: position 13,659 of record SAYS01000016.1, read on the forward strand.
CTATCACGCCGGGCTGTATGCCGCCCAGCTGTTCAACCAGGCCGGGGTTCCGGCCCAGGCCTTCCTCGCGAGTGAGTACGCCAGTTCACCCCCACCCGTCGGGGACGATCTCGTTGTCGGGATTACCCAGAGTGGAGAAACGGCGGATACGCTTTCTGCGCTACGGGAAGCCGCGAACAGAGGCGCAGAGACGCTCGCGGTGACGAACACCGTCGGCTCGACGGCCGCACGGGAGTGTGACCACGCGCTGTACATTCGTTCGGGGCCGGAGATCGGTGTCGCGGCGACGAAAACCTTCGCCGGGCAGCTGGCCGCGCTGAATCTCCTCTCACTCGCGACGGTCGAGGGGGGCCGGAGTCGTCGCGCTGTCGTCCCCGCACTCCGGGATCTGTCCGGCGATATCCAGCACATCCTCGACGACTCGGCTGCCAGCGAGGTCGCCGAAATATACGCTGACTCGAATGCCTATTTCTTCATCGGCCGCCGCTATCAGTTCCCGGTCGCACTGGAAGGTGCGCTCAAACTCAAAGAGATCAGTTACGAACACGCAGAAGGGTTCGCGGCCGGCGAACTCAAACACGGGCCGCTCGCGCTGGTGACGCCGAACACGCCGGTTTTCGCGATCGCGATCGGTGACGGCGACGCTGCACGGAAGACTGTTGGTAATATCAAAGAAGTCGAAGCCCGGGGCGCACCGGTCGTCGCTGTCACCGACGGCCGCAACGACGCTGCGATGTACGCGGATTACGTCCTGGAGGTTCCCGAGACACATCCGCGCGCGGCGGCGCTGCTGGCGAACGTGCAGCTCCAACTTCTGGCCTACCACATCGCGAACGATCTCGGCCGTCCGATCGACAAACCGCGGAATCTGGCCAAGAGTGTCACTGTCGAGTGAATAGCGCCGAAAAACGTCTTCTGGGCCACAGCCGCGTGAACGGACTACTCCTGTCGGGTCAGGTGTGCCGGCTTCACGATGAGCGTCTTCTCTTTGCCACCGTCGGTGATCTGGACTTTGTAGGCTTTGCCCTGTTCGCCGACGACGGTTCCGGTCTGGCCGTTGAAGCGCGGGTGGAACTGTCCTTTCTGGTTGCTCGGGTCGATAGCGAGGTGGACGGTGTCGCCGTTGTCGAACTCCTGTACCGATCGCTGTGGCGGCGACGTGCCCTGATCGCGTGGTTTGTTCTGCAGCTTGTGCCGGGTTCCCTGTTTTGGTCCGTTGGAGTTAGGCATTCGTGAGGTGGTCTAAACCACTCGGCATTATAAAACGTGCGTTCCGCGGTAGCGGGCTTCCGATGGGTTTAAACAGACCGATAGAAAAGCAGTGAGTGCGGGCTCGTAGATCAGTGGTAGATCATCCCCCTGGCACGGGGAAGGCCTCGGGTTCAAATCCCGACGAGTCCACTCACTTCCTTCGGTCGCTGCGCTCGTCGTCGTTCGTGGACTCGTCGACCCTCGCAAACGCTACGCGTTTGCTCGGTCCCGACGAGTCCATCGGAGCGAACGAGTTCTACGAGTGAGCGAGAATGGTCGAGGCGAGATTTGGTGCCCTGGAAGTCGCGCGCAACGCAGTGAGCACGTCTGGTTCCGGGTTCAAATCCCGGAGCGGCGGAGCCGCTCCGACCCTCGCGAAACCTGCGGTTTCGCTCGGTCCCGACGTCCGCACGAGTGAACGAAGTAAACGAGCAAGGGCTCGAAAGACGAGCGGCACTGGCCCGAGTCTTTCGGCGAGTCCACCCGTTTCTTGCCGACGCACGGACAGCGAGTGCAGATGGTGTGCTCGTGTTCAGTTTGTTTCATAGTGATTGTTGCGGTTATTTTCGTGACCGAGTCACGGATATCGACGTTTCACGGCGTGTAACACAGAATTTGCGTCGCCAGAGCGGTACAGACTCGCAACAATCACTATCAGACATAGGGTGGTCACTGTCGGGTCGTCTCCAGTGCAAATACAGAACGGAGTGAGAATTAGAAGACGTATTCGTCGTCGTGGCCCATCATACCGTCGTCCTCGTATCCGCCACCAGGGCTCTCGTCTTCGTCGGTTGGACCACTCGTCTTGTACGCTTTTAGTCCTGTGGAGAGCAGATCCTCGATCGCCTCCTCTCGGTTGAGAAATTCGCCTTGCTCGACCATCTGGGCGATCTGCATTTCAAGATGCTCCGGGATTGTAATCTCGACTTTTGGCATCGGAACACTGGGACCTTCGAGTATGTTGTATTTATAGTTGACGGGGGATCTATCGCCTCATTATTGTCTCTGAATACGCCCGATCGAGAGGACAGCGGGCTTCCAGCCGTCGGTTCGGGGTCCCACCTGTCGCTAGCTATCAGAGTTCTGTATTCTGACCCGACTCGAATCCACTCGATAGCGCTTTTCCGGACGGCTATCTGGCGAGCCTTGTGGGAGTATCGACTCCAGATGGATCGTGCGAACGCCACGGTTTGTCGAAAGTGTGTTAACGTCCCTCAGAACACTACTATAATCCTCCAGTCTCAATATAGGGTTGACTATGAAAAAGCAAGAGCTCATTCATCTTCACGGACTCCTTGCACAGGTACAGACACATTACGAGACAGATACCGGAAACGACGTCGACAACAGTGGGTACGCATCGCTCGGTGTCGAACCGACGTCGATCCACAAATCGAAAACGGAACACAAGGAGGCAGTCGCCGCGCTCGCTCACTGTCTCACGGACGAGATGACCGAGAAAAAGGCCGAGCGGACCCCCGCTACTGCCGACTGATCTTCTCTCTTCTTGCCGGTCTCTTGCTCCCTCTGGAGTATCCACTCTGTCTAAAAAAGCGATCCCCGGACGCGGGTGTTACTCCGGTCCGAGCAGTTCGTCGACGATCCGCTCGGGTTCGAACCGCTCCAGGTCGTCGTACTGCTGGCCAGTACCGAGGAAGAGAATCGGTTTGTCGATGACGTGTGCGATAGAGATCGCTGCGCCGCCGTCCTGATCTGCGTCCGCTTTCGTCAGAATCGAGGCGTCGATCTCCGCCGCGTCGTTGAAGCCGGCTGCCCGGTTGACCGCATCCTGGCCGGCGACCGCCTCGTCGACGAACACAGTCATATCCGGATCGATCACGCGGTCGATCTTCGCGAGTTGATCCATCAGGTCGTTGCTCGTCTGTAGCCGTCCCGCCGTGTCGCCGAGGACGACATCGACGTCGTTTGCCCTGGCGTACTCCACGGCGTCGTAGATGACCGCAGCCGGGTCCGATCCCTGTTCGTGCGTGATGAGCTTTCGATCCAGGGCGTCGGCGTGTTCCTGGAGTTGCTCGTTCGCGCCGGCTCGGTACGTGTCGCCGTTTGCCAGCACCGAGGAGTAGCCCCGGTCTTCGAGATACTTCGAGAGCTTCGCGATCGTCGTCGTCTTCCCGACGCCGTTGACGCCGGTGAAAATCATCACGAAGGGTTTTTTCGCGTCGGCGATGCGCTCGTCGAAATCGAACTGCCCGACGTCGATCACGTCGTACAGCGACTCCCGGAGTGCATCTTCGACGATACTGCCGGTGCTCTGGAGTCGCCCCCGGGTCTCCCCGGTGAGGTTCTCCTCGACGCCGTTGAGAATCTCGATCGTGACCTCCAGTTCGACGTTACTGTCGAGCAAGGCGACTTCGAGTTCGTCCAGATGTTTCTGAAGTTCCTCTTGCTCGATGACCGTCTTCCCGGTCGCGAAGGCTTTCGCCTTTTTTGTAAAGCCGGCCGAGGAACTCTCCTCGGATTCGGTATCCGCCGAGTCGGCGTCTTCCGCTTCCGAATCTGGCTCGGCATCCGCTGTCTCTGATGCCGTTGCTTCACCTTCGGTAGTCGCCGCCTGTGTCTCCGCTTCCTGGCTCCCCGAGTCGTCGCTGCGGTCGTCGACCGGTTCCGCAGTCGAGGCGTCGGTAGCCTCGTCAGGGCTCTCCTCGACGCTTTCCGATTCTGTTTCGTCCTCGGCGTCTTCGACCTCGTCGAGATCAGCCTCTTCTTCGACGTCTTCAGTGAAGCTACTCAGCTTGTCTTTTAATCCATCGAACATCGCGGAAAGTTACTCGTCTTGTTGCTGCTGTTGTTGCTGCTGCATCTGCTGCATCTGCTGGGCCTGCATCTGCTCTGCCTTTTGTTCGAGCTGTTCGGTTTCGGTCTCGATCTCCGCGATGTCGGACTGGATGTCCTCGATCCGATCGTCGAGCGTGTCTTTCTTGGATTCGAGCGAACTCTTCGCGCCCTCCTGGTCACGCTCTGCGGCGTAGTCGGCGCCGAGGTCGACGATCACTTCATCGATGTCCTGCACTTCGGCGCGGAGGTACGCGCCGCCGCCGAGCGGGACCTGCACGGTCGAGCCCGAATCGAGCGTTTCGATCGCCTCGATGGCCTCGTCGATCTCGCGTTTCTCCTGCTGGAGCCCGTCGATTTCGCCCTGCAGGGCCTCCTTGTGCTGTTCGAGTTCCTCGATCTGCTGTGCGACCTGCTGCATCTGTCCGCCGCCGCCGCCACCACCGAGGCTCATGCTGACACCTCCGCGATCTCGACCTGTGTACGGTTCAGGCCGTGGCGCGAGCCGAACTCGGCGTAGACGTGTTCGACTGCAACGTCTTCATTTTCCGCTTCGAGTGCCTTCTCGAAGGACTGCCATCCATCCCGAGCGTTCCAGCGTCCGGTGACGGTGTATTCGTCCATGTCCACTGATGGGACATCGACGCGGAAGAATCTTCCTACTTGGGTGACGCAACTGTTCGGTGTCACAGAGGCAATCTCGACGCCAGTTCGAAAGACACTACGGGAGCAATCGCGTTCCTATCTGTCGGATTGGGTTTCGCCGTCTGTCTCACCGGAGTCCTGGATCTTCTCGTCGACTGCCTTTTCGACTTTCTCTTCGACTGCGTTCTCGACTGAATCTTCCACTGTGTCGCCGACTGTCTCCTCGACTGTATCTTCGACAGTCTCCTCGACTTTGTCGCCGACGGTCTCTTCGACAGTTTTCTCGACAGTCTCCTCGACTTTGTCGCCGACGGTCTCTTCGACAGTTTTCTCGACAGCCTCCTCGACTTTGTCTTCGACTGTCTTCTCCACGGTTTTTTCGACCGACCCTTCGACAGTTTCAGGAACTGTCTGTTCGACAGTCTCCTCGACAGTCTTCTCGACTGACCCCTCGACGGTCTCGCCGACAGTGTCCTCGACGGTATCCTCGACAGTCTCCTCGACTTTGTCGCCGACGGTATCCTCGACAGTCTCCTCGACTTTGTCGCCGACGGTATCCTCGACAGTCTCCTCGACTTTGTCGCCGACGGTATCCTCGACAGTCTTCTCGACTTTGTCGCCGACGGTATCCTCGACAGTCTTCTCGACAGTTTCGCCAACGGTGTCCTCGACGGTCTGTTCGACCGTTTCACCGACGCTCGCTTCGACCTGTTTTTCGACAGCCTCGCCGACGCTCCGTTCGACACTTTCGTCTACCTGCTCGCCGACGGTGTCTTCGACTGTCGTCTCGACAGTTTCCTCGACAGCCTCCGTCATCCACTCCGGATCGAACCGTCCCATCTTCCAGACGACGTGTAGCGCATACGAGACGAGCACCCCGAGTGCGAATGCGATCCCGGTCTGCTGACCGACCACTGCCATGAGCACAACAGCAATGAAAATCAATACACCGTACGAAAGATCGATAAGAGCGTCGATCCGGCCTGGTTCCATACGCTGCATTCGTCGGGGGCGCGTTAATTATTTCCGAAACTCCATCGAAGATGGGGCGCTGTGACCGTTTTCTCAGCCAGAATACGGCAACCGGACTGTCGCGAGATAGTTACTGTTAACTCTTGGGACACAGATCAATAATACAATGAGTGGAACATCCGGCCCGCGGATCCTCGTCCCCGTGGGCGATTCGGTCACACTCCGGAACACTGTTGCCTACGCCGTCCGCGAGCTGACCGAGGCTTCCGAAGACGGCTCGGTCCACTTCGTTTTTCCGACCCACTGGCAGACCCGGCAACTCGACGAGGAGGCGGCCGAGGCTGCCGAAGAGCTGCTCGATCGCATCCAGACCTGGGTCCGCGAAGATCTGGATCTCGAACCCGACGAGGAGGTACCCATGTCGGTTACGACGGCGCTTATCGCGACAGAAGAGTATCTGTTCAGCTACCGGGATTACGCCGATTCGCTCGTCGAGTACGCCCGCGAGCACGACCTCGATCACATCGTCTTCGATCCGGAGTACAACCCCGACGGACAGGGGCCGCTCCTGAGCCCGATCGAGGCCGAACTCGACCGTCTCGACGATATCACGTACGAAACGGCACCGGTCGAACGGGAGATCCGCGGGCGGCAACTCCTCACCGGCGGTATCAACATCGGCACGTTTCTCGGAACCTTCGTTCTCTCCTTTTTGTTCTACCAGTTCCTGGGCGGTTTCAGCGGGACGTTCGACTACGCGACTGGTGCCATCAGCGCGGGCATCGTCGCCGCAGTCCTCTCCGGAATCACGTTCAGTGGCGATTTCCGACCGCTCCGTGCCCTGCGAACGATCGGCCGACTGCTCGTCTATTTTCCTTTCCTGCTCTGGGAGATCGCGAAGGCGAATCTCCAGGTCGCCTACATCGTGCTCCATCCGTCGCTTCCGATCGACCCCAGCGTCGAGCGGATCCGCCCCGCAGTGCCGATCGGGCTCCCGGTGACGCTCCTGGCAAACAGCATCACGCTGACGCCGGGGACGGTGACGATCGACATCCGGGATCGGGAGTTTTACGTCCACGCCTTCTCCCAGTCCTCCAGAGATGGCCTCTACGACGGCGATCTCGAACGCTGGGTCAGGTTCGTCTTCTTCGGCCGAGGTGGGTTCAGAATCGCCTCACTGCGCGAACGTGGACAGGCCGACGAATCAGCCGACGACCAGGAGTCACCGCCGGCCACCGAGGAGGCTGATTCAGTATGACACTCGTCAGTGAGGGACTCGTCGGTGACGTCTTCCTGGCGCTGGTCGGTGCGTTCATCCTGACTGCGATCGTCGCGATGTACCGCGTCATCCAGGGTCCGACGACACAGGATCGCGTGATCGGCGTCAACGCTGTCGGGACGACGACCGTGCTCATCATCGCGCTGATTGCGGCCGTCTTCGACCAGCCGGCGTTTCTGGATATCGCGATCGTCTATGCACTCCTGAACTTCCTGATGAGCATCGCGATCTCGAAGTTCACGGTCGAACGCGGGGGTGTCCTATGAGCCTGCTGGCCTGGAGTGCCGTCGCGCTCGTCGTCGTCGGCCTGTTCTTTACCATCGTCGCCGCCGTTGGCCTCATCCGACTACCGGATCTCTACACACGTGCACACGCTACATCGAAAGCGGATACACTCGGCACCCTCCTCACCCTCGCTGGCGTCGCGGTCGTGTTCCAGTCCGGGGTGCCCCGCATCAAACTCGGCTTGCTCGCGGTGTTTATGCTGATTACGACACCGACGGCGACACACGCGATCACCCGCGCGGCACACGACCAGGGGATCGCGCCGTGGGTCCTCGGGGGTGACGAGGAGTGATCACGCTGCTCGAAGCGGCGTTGCTCGGGTTCGTCCTCGTGAGCGCGGTCGCGACGATCCTTCTGCGGGATGTCCTGGCAGCGATCGTCGCCTTCGGTGCGTACAGTCTCGGTCTCGCAATGTTGTGGCTCACGCTGCAGGCACCCGATGTCGCACTCACGGAGGCGGCGATCGGTGCCGGTGTGACGACGATCCTGTTCATTCTGACGCTGACGAAGACTGTCCGGCCGAGCGAGGATTCGGTGTTCACGCCGATCAACTGGCCGGCTGCGGGTGTAGCCGTCCTCTTCGCCGGCGCATTGCTCTGGACGGTGCCGGCGATGCCGGCGATCGGTGATCCCAGCGCACCCGCCTGGGCAGATGACGTAACGCAGTTCTATCTCGAAAGCGGCTACGCGGAGACCGGCGTCGAAAACGTCGTGACGGCCGTCCTCGCCGCGTTCCGTGGCTTCGACACCTTCGGCGAGGCGGTCGTCGTCTTCGCTGCGGGTGTTGCAGTCCTCGTCATCATCAGGGAGGAACAGTTCACATGAGCAATCATAATCCAGAGACAGAACGAGTAGAACGCCCGTACACGGAGAGTAGCGTCATTATGACTACCGTCAGGGTCGTCGCCCCCTTCGTGTTCACCTACGGACTGTTCGTCATGTTCCACGGCGCGTCGTCTTCGGGCGGGGGCTTCCAGGGCGGTGCGATCGTCGCCGCGATGGTGTTGATGCTCGCTTTCGCGTTCGGGATCGAACCGACACAGCGGTGGTTCAAAAACACCGCCATCGTCCTGCTGGCGACCGGGGGTGTCCTCGCTTTCCTCTTCATCGGCGTCGGCCCACTCCTGCTGGACGGGACCTTCCTCGAATACAGTGCCTACGGATTCAAGAAGGCACCAAAATACGGGATCGAGGGCGTCGAGCTCGGGATCGGGGCGATCGTCGCCAGCGTCATCTCCGGGCTCTTTTTCGCCATTGCCCGTGGCTTCGAGTACACGGAGGGACAACAATGATCGACCTCCTGACGACGAAGTACAACTACATCGCGGCAATCTTGCTGATGGCCGGCGGACTGTACATGGTCATCGGCGACCGGAACCTCGTCAAGAAGGTGATCGGGATGAACCTCTTCCAGACGGGGATCTTCCTGTTTTTCATCACGACCGCCTTCGTCGAGGGCGGCGAGCCGCCGGTGATCCAGGAGGGTGTCGAAACCTACGTCAGCCCGCTGCCACACGTCCTCATCCTGACTGCGATCGTCGTCGGGGTGAGCCTGACGGCCGTCGCGCTGACGCTCATTATCCGGATCTACAGCGAGTACGGGACACTCAGAGAAGACGTGATAACGGAGATGGAAACCGATGACTGACGCAATCGTTCTGGCGGTGGTTGTACCGATTTTTGGGGCGATGCTCTCGATGATTGCCGGCCTGCGGTTCGACCGGTCGGGCTGGACAGTCGCCGCCCTGACCTGTCTCGCACAGTTGGGGACTGCGCTCGCGATCCTGTACACCGTCGTCCAGGACGGGACACAGCGGTACGAACTCGCCGGCTTCACTCCACCGGAGGGGATCGAACTCGTCGCGGATGGGCTCTCCGCACCGGTAATCGTTCTGGTCGCCACTGTCTCACTCGCGGTCGTCGTCTACGCACGCCAGGCAGGCCCACGCGGAAATGCCTTCTACACTCTCTACCTGCTCCTTGTCGGTGGACTGGCAGGCGTGACGTTGACGGGGGACATCTTCAACATGTACGTCTTCCTCGAAATCACGGGTCTGGCAGCCTACGCGCTGGTCGCGAGCGGCGATTCGACGGAAAGCGCCGTGGCAGGACTGAAATACCTCATCCTGGGGACGATCGGTGCCTCGCTGTTCCTCCTCGGTGCGGGCTACGCCTACATCGCGACGGGGACGCTGAATATGGTCGATCTCTCGGAACAGCTGGCAGCCGCTGGCTACGGCTCGCGGCTGGTCCTGGGTGCGTTCGGCCTGCTCGTCACTGGATTGCTCGTCAAGGTGGCGCTGTTCCCGGTCCACACCTGGCAGCCTGGCGCGTACTCGAATGCACCCGACAGCGTCAGCGTCTACATCTCCGCGCTCGTCTCGACGGTCGCCGCCTACGCCGTTGCCCGCGTCCTCTACACCGTCTTCACCCCCGAATTCTTCACTGCCAACCCAATCGCACAGACCGCACTCGTCTACGCGGCTGCAGTCAGTATTATCGCAGGCAGCGTGCTCGCAGTCCTCCAGCGCGATCTCAAACGCATGCTCGCGTACTCCTCCGTCTCGCAGTTCGGGATGGTCGTCGCAGGCTTTGCCCTCCTCTCGCAGTCGGCGGCAGTCGGTGGTGTCATCCACCTGATCGGCCACGCAGTGCTGAAAGGCGGACTGTTCGCGGCGGTCGGCGTCGTCGCCGCACAGACCGGGGCGCGGAGCATCGACGAGTACGCCGGCCTCGCCAGCCGCGCACCGCTGTCGGCGGGACTGGTCGCCGTGCTCGGCCTCTCGCTGGTCGGTGTCCCGCCGAGTGTCGGCTTCGTCGGAAAGTTCTACATCGCCGTCGGTGCTGTCGAGACCGGCACGTGGCCGATCGCGGCGGTCATTTTTGCCAGCACTGTGTTGACACTCGCCTACTTCGCGCGGATCATCGAGCGGATGTATTTCGCCCAGCCTGCGGTCGAACCGTCCTCGGATGGCGCTGTCGCAGTCGACGTCGGCGACGGTGTGTCGGCTGACGGTGGCGAAGAAATCCACTCGTCAGCGGGTGCCTCTCCGGAGATGGTCGCTGTCGTCGTGGTCGCTGCTGTCGCTGCGGTGACACTCGGCTTCGCCGGGAGTGCAATCGAGAGCTTCCTCGAACCGACGCTCGTGGAGGTGTTCGGCTGATGAGCGACGTCGCCTCCCTCCGGCCGCTCGCGGCGGTGCTCGTCTCCGCGGTCGCGATCCCGCTGATCGTCGGCTCCTATCGTCGGCAGAACCTCAGGGAGTTCTGGACGATTCTGGTCGCACTCGCCAAAGTCGCGATCGTCGGCAGCATGGTGCCCGGTGTGCTCGACGGGACGGTCTACGTCACGGACATCGGTGCCTACGTCGCTGATATCAGTTTCGTCCTGCGGGTCGACCCACTCGGACTCCTGTTTGGCCTGCTCGCGAGCGCGCTGTGGGTCATCACGAGTTTCTACAGCATCGGCTACATGCGCGGACTCAGCGAGGACTCGCAGACGCGATACTTCGCCTCCTTCGCGGCGAGTGTGAGCACTGCGATCGGTGTCGCCTTCGCTGGCAACCTGATCACGCTGTTTATCTTCTACGAACTGCTGACCGTCGCGACCTACCCGCTCGTCGCCCACGACGAGACGGCGGAAGCACGCGCTGCCGGCCGGAAATACCTCACCTACACGTTTATCGGCGGGGTTGCAGTCCTCGCAGGAACGGTGCTCGTCTTCTCGATGGCGGGCACGACGTCGTTCACACCGGGCGGGATCGGGGAACTCGCCGACGCCGATCCAGCACTCGCACGCCTCGCCTTCGCGCTGCTTGCCGGCGGGTTCGGCGTCAAGGCCGCACTGATGCCGATGCACTCCTGGCTTCCTGACGCGATGGTTGCGCCGACGCCGGTCTCCGGGCTGCTCCACGCCGTCGCGGTCGTCAAAAGCGGTGTGTTCGGGATCGCCCGCGTCACGCTCGACGTGTTCGGCCCCGGGACGATGCAGGATCTGGGCGTTGGGCTCCCACTGGCAGCTATCGCCGCGTTCACCCTTCTGACCGCGAGTATCATCGCGCTCCGGAAGGATAACCTCAAGCGGCGACTCGCCTACTCGACGATCAGCCAGCTCTCCTATATCGTGCTCGGCCTCGGGATTCTCTCGGGTGAGGCCGTCGTCGGAGCCTTACTGCATATCCCCGCCCACGCGTTCATGAAGCTCACACTCTTCTTCTGTGCGGGTGCGATTCACGTCGAGACGCACACCGACGACATCTCGGATATGGCCGGGATCGGCAAGCGCATGCCACTGACGATGGTCGCCTTCGCCGTCGCCGCGGCCGGGATGGCGGGGATTCCGCTGGTCGCCGGCTTCGTCAGCAAGTGGTATCTGCTGATCGGCAGCGTCAGCGCCGGCCAGGAGATCTTCGCGGTGGTGCTGTTGATCTCCGGCATGCTCAACATCGCCTACTTCTGGCCGATCGTCTACCAGGCCTTCTTCGAGAGTCCCGACGCACACGACGAGAAACCGCTGATCGAATCGCCGTTCGGCGGGCTGTTCGGCTCGGAATCGGGTGAGTCGACTCCCGTCGATGGCACGACTGTCAAGGCAGACGGTGGTGACACCGTGAACGACGATGACCACGACGAACACGACGACGCCGACCACGAGACGGATACCGATGTGGACCACGACGACCACTATCATCACGGTGGCCCGCCAGCGGGTGGCTGGGACGAGCGCAACTGGCACGGGAGCGAATCGACCTGGTTCATGCTCGGGCCGATCCTCGCGGCCGCGACCGGTGCGCTCGCGCTCGGGATCGTCCCCGCGACAGCGCTGTTCCTCGAGATCGTTCAGGAGGTCGCGATCAACGTGGGGGTGATGCCATGAGTTCGCTCGGCCTCGTCCCGCCGGGACTGGTCGTCATCGCCGTCGCCCTCCTCTTGCCACTCCTCTCGCGACGTGTTGGGCACGCGCTCGGATTGGCCGCGACACTCGGCGTCCTCGGCTGGGCCGCAGTGATTCCGACTGGCGACTACCTGGACGTCCAGTTTCTCGGTTTCGACGCGATCCTGTTCAGCGTCGACGACTTCTCGCGGCTGATGGCGCTGATCTTCGCCTTTATCGGTGCGATCGGTGTCATCTACTCCTACGCGACGGATGCCGAAAACAAACAGACAGCCTTCGCACTGGGCTACGTCGGAACTAGTATCGGTGCTGCCTTCGCCGGTGACTGGCTTTCTTTCGTCTTCTTCGTCGAACTGATGGGTGTCGCCTCCACACTGCTGGTCTGGCACTACGGCGGCGAGGCAGTCCGGGCTGGCTTCCGGTACGCGCTCTGGCACGGCCTCGGCGGGAGTCTGATCCTCGCGGGGATTGTCTGGCACTACGTCGAGGCTGGCACCTTCATCATGGAGACCGGGGCCGGGATCACGCCGGGGGTTCCGGCAGCCCTCTACGCGCTCGGGTTCGGCGTCAACGTCGGCTACGTCGGCTTCCACGTCTGGCTGCCCGACACCTACCCGCGGCCACACATCGCCGCGAGTGTCTTCCTCTGTGTCTACACCACCAAAACGGGCGTCTACGGCCTCTACCGTGGCTTTCCGGACGGACACCTCTGGCTGGCCTACATGGGCGGCGCGATGGCCGTCTTCGGTGCCTTCAGTGCACTCCTCCAGAACGATATGCGCCGCCTGCTCTCCTATCACATCCAGTCGCAGGTCGGCTACATGGTCGCTGGCGTCGGTGTCGGGACCGCACTCGCCACCTCGGGTGCGTTCGCACACGTCTTCAACCACATCCTCTACAAGAGCCTGCTGTTCATGTGTGCCGGTGCGATCATCTACCGGACGAACACGTCGAGTCTGAAGAAACTCGGCGGGCTCTGGCGGGAGATGCCACTGACAGGGGTCGTCTTCGGGATCGCGGCGCTGTCGATCGCCGGCTTCCCCGGCTTCAACGGCTTCGTCAGCAAGGGGATGGTCGTCAATGCGGCCCACAAGGAGCACCTGGACGCGCTGTGGTACATCCTGCTTCTCGGCGGCGTCGGCACCTTCATGTCATTTATCAAGTTCGGCTACTACGCCTTCTTCCACGGCGAGGCCCAGCAGACCGTCTCCGGGCCGGGGCTCAATCTCGGCCAGAAGACGGCGATGGTCTCCGTCGCGGCGCTGTGTGTCATCTACGGGCTGTACCCCGACGCGCTGTTCAGCATCTTGCCCGGTGGCGGTGCGAGCGAGGCCCACCCATTTACCGTCTCTCACATCGCCGAGGGGCTGATTCTGGCTGCACTGGGACTGATCGGCTTCGCGATCCTCAAAAAGCCACTCTCGAAGGTCGGCCGCGTCCCCGATATCGACGCCGTCTACAACCGCGTGGCCTTCTACGGCACTCGGTCGGTCGTCGTCGGCGTTACCGAACTGTACGCCGCAGTCGACCGGCTGGCTGTCAGGGCGGCCGACACCGCGATGTGGGCGGCTCGGAACCCGGCTGCCAGTGTCGAACGCGTGACGCCAATCCGGATAGCGAACGAAGCCCGGGCCAACGGCAGTGGCCGCCCCGCGCTCCAGGCTGACATCGGCCAGTCGACGATGATCATGATCGGCGTCCTCGTCGTCGGACTGCTCGTTCTGTTCCTCTTCGTCTGAGCTGTTCGTGTGAACTACCCCACCCTACTCAGCCGCTGGCGCGGCTTCCTTGAGGGTGGGGCTTCCTGTCTCAACGACGCGCTGTACATCCACAACATCGGAAGCACCCGATGGCGTGAACATAGGGAGCGCAGTCTCCACAGGCGTTGTATCTTCGGACTGTCCCAGTCCTAGCTTCTCGAAACCGCGAAATAAAATGTTGAGCGCAGCGTTTGCATCTCTGTCCATCTCGAACCCACAGGCAGGACACGAGTGTTCTCGCACCCACAACGGTTTGTCTGATTCGACACCACACGAAGCACACTCTTTGGTCGTACCCGCAGGCTCGACCTCAACAAAGTGCGTGCCCTCTCGCTTGCACTTATATTGGAGCATCGTGGTGAACGTGTCCCACGCCGCCGAAGCCGTGTTCCGACTGTTTCTAGCCGACTCCAGCATCGACTTCACATTCAAGTCCTCGACAGCCACCAAGTCGTACTCTGTGGCGTAATAGTTGGAGAGTTTGTGCAGGAAGTCGTGGCGTTTCCGCCTGACTTGCTGGTGGCACTCGGCTACTCTCAACCGCTGCTGCTCCCAGTTGTTTGACCCCTGTTGTTTCCGCGAGAGCGACCGTTGTTCGCGCTTGAGTCGCTCTCGTTCATCTTGTAAATCAAGTGACCCCACTGCACGCCCGTCCGTATCGTGAGCGTATTTGAGGATACCAACGTCAATGCCGATACAGCGGTCAGGATTAGCTGGTTTCGGTGGCTCTTCTTTGCCTTCGACAGCGAAGGAAGCGTACCATTCACCAGTCCGTTCTTTTTTGAGACAGACCTCTTTCACCGCGACATCATCGGGAATCTCACGGTGGTAACTGATTGGGATGTCTGCAAGTTTGGATAGTGAGATAACAGTCTGGCCGTCCTTTCTATCGAACTCGAAGCCAGACTGAACGTAGGTGAAACTCCTGAACTCGTCTGGTGCTTTCCAATTGAGGCTCCCGACGTTGTAGCCGTTCTGTTTGAGTTGTGAGAGAGCTTTGATGCTGTCTTCGATTCGCATCACAGCGGCTTGTGTGACTGTCGAGTACAGGTCGGTAAGCTCGTCCCACCAGTCCTTGAGGTCAGTAAGCTGGTCACGGACTTGACGCACTCGTTGGTTAAGCGTTCCCGCCGATTCAGGGATTTTCTCAAACTCGTTGAGTGCGTGGTTGTACAGTTGCCGACAGGTATCGCGGTGGTAGTCCAGCGTCTCTCGCTGGTCTTCTGTTGGGTGGAGGCGATACCTGTAGGCGTAGTGCATGAGTTACTCGTCGGGTTCTGATGTTCGGACGATTTTCACGTCTGCGCCACGCCAGTCTTTCGGGACAAAAACGTGAGCGCCGTTACCAGTGGCTTTCACTTCGCCTTTGATGACTTCGTGGCCTTCAATTTCGTGTCTATCCATCATCAGAGTGTATACATTGTACCTACATTAATGTGTTTACTCCGTGGGCCTGTGGGACTGCAATAGAACAGTGTATGCGAGACGATGACGGCGTTGACGAATCGCGGAGCGATTCGTTCGCACACCAGAAATCGGAGATTTCTGGGGACGCTGTATCCCCGCCCTACTGCGCTACTCACTCGCTCCACTCGTTGCGTTGCTCCTTGAGGACGGGGGCTTAGCGCCTATGTACTGCTAAAAGAGTCGCTTTCGGGCCCTCTCGTTTTCCTACCGACCCTGCCGGTGGACGATGCCCTGCATGTTCGCGGTCTTGCCCGTGAACTCCCTGAGGGCCTCGCTCGTCTCCCCCTCGCCGAGCACCATCGGTTCGCCGTCGTCGCCGCCCTCGCGGATCGCCGGATCGATCGGGATCTCGCCGAGGAAGGGCAGGTCGACCTCGTCGGCGAACGTTCGGCCGCCGCCGCTGCCGAAGATCGGATGCTCGCCGCCACAGTCCGGACAGTGGAACGTGGACATGTTCTCGACGATGCCCAGCACTGGCGTCTCGTGTTCCCCGAACATCTCCAGTCCCTTGCGAGCGTCGTCGAGGGCCACCTCCTGCGGTGTCGTGACGATCACCGCCCCCGAGACCGGCACACTCTGGAGCATCGTCAGCTGGGTGTCACCGGTGCCCGGTGGCAGATCGATCACCATGTAGTCGAGATAGCCCCAGTCGACGTCCTCCCAGAGTTGAGTCAGCACCTTGTGGACCATCGGGCCACGCCAGATGACGGGGTCGTCCTCGCCAAGCAAGAAATCCATGCTCATCAGCTTCATTCCGAACTTTTTGGGCGGAATGATCTGCTCGTCCTCGGTTGCGGAGGGCATCTCGTTGGCGTCGACCATGCGGGGCACGTTCGGCCCGTAGATGTCCGCATCGAACAGCCCGACACGCGCACCGAGATCCGAGAGCCCGGCCGCGAGATTCACCGCGATGGTCGATTTGCCGACGCCACCTTTCCCCGACGCCACGGCGATAATATTCTGTACCCGAGGGAGGATCTCGTCTTCCGGATCGTGGTCGTCCTCGACCGAAGCCGAGAGTTCGACATCGTAGTCGAGGTCGGATAGTGCCTCACGGCTGTCCGCTGCGATCGTGGTCTCCGATGGGGAGAAGGGCGCACCCAGCACCAGGTCCACGTAGATCACCGACTCGTCGTGGTCGATATCGATCGCGTTGACCAGATTCAGCGAGACGATATCGTCACCGAGGTCGGGATCGGTCACAGTCCGCAGACGGTCACGCACGTCGCCTTCGTCGATCATACTTCTTTTTCCGGTACTCCTGGCGAAAAGCGTTGTGAACCGTGATTTCCCGCTGCCCGGTACTGCCTCGTCACCGAAGAACCGGCAACGTCGCAACCGCTAAATGAGAGCCAGCCGAAAGAACAGTATGGTTAACATCACACTGATCGAACTCCACGCGGACGATGGCTCGTTTTCAGCCAACCTCCCGTTCGGCAGCGGTACTGACGACGAGGAGGAGGATATCGAACTGGACGAGGAGGCCGAAATCGAGGACTCGGACGGTGGAAACAAGGGTCTCGCAGTGCTCGGCGTCTTCCTGTTCATGATCGCCGCTGCCGCCGCTGTCAAATATCTCAGCGGCGACGACGAGATGCCCGACGTCGACATCGATACCGAAGACGAGCCGTCGGTCGAAGTCGCGACAAACGAGTAGGGATACTCTTTACTCTGTAGCCGTTCAGTGATAGGTATGACTCTCTATCGAAGTGTTCGGGCTGTAACTGGTGCAGCGGGTGACGGGCCGGTCGACTGGACGGCTGTCGTCGACGCAGCACGCGAGTCGACCGATCCCGGTCACCTCGATCTGGACGAGGGAGAACGCGAGGGGTACGCCACAGACGTCGGTGACGCCCGCGACCGCGTTCGCGCTGTCGCGAAACTCGACTTCGATCTCCCGGAGCGCGTCGAGGTGATGAACCGCCACCACTGGCTCGATGCCAACGTCGAGACTTTCGAACGCGTGATGGACCCGATCGAACAGCAGGCCGAATACATCCCGGGTGTCGCCCGGATGGTCAACACCGGATCGATGGCCTTTGCCCTGTCCTTTCTCTCGGATCACGTTCTCGGACAGTACGATCCACTGCTGCTTGCCGACAACGACAACCACGCACTGTACTTCGTCCGACCGAACATCGTGAACGCGGCAGAGCAACTCGACGTTCCATACCCGCGGTTCCGTCGCTGGATCGCCTTCCACGAAGTGACCCACGCCGCGGAGTTCGGTGCCGCCCCGTGGCTGCCCGACCACCTCGAATCCGCGATGATGGAGGCTGTCGAGAATCTTTCGACTGGCAACATCGATCGTGAGACGCTCGGCGAACTCGATACGACGATGACTGCCGTCGAGGGGTACGCCGAACTCATCATGGACGAAGCCTTCGACGACGAGTACGCCGATCTCCGGCGCAAACTCGACGAACGGCGGCAGGGTCGTGGCCCGGTCGAGAAACTGATCCGGCGAGTTCTCGGACTGAGCGTCAAACGCCGCCAGTACGAACGCGGCAAATCATTCTTCGACACTGTCGTCGAGCAACGCGATATCGAAACTGCCGGCCGTGTCTGGGAGTCACCCGATATGCTGCCGACCGACGCGGAACTGGACGATCCCGACGCCTGGCTCGCACGGATCGAGGGATAAGCTGGTCTCTTTCTAATCGCCGAGCGTACAGGCCCCAGAATACTCACCGTCGGCAACTGACTCGATCGCTGGCTCGTCGCCACAGACCGGACACTCCGGGTTGGGAGCGATCGGGACGAACTCCATCGCCATGTCACGTGCGTCGTAGGCGAGTAACCGCCCGTCGAGTGGCTCACCCTCTTCGAGCAGAAGCTTCACTACCTCTGTCGCCTGGATCGCACCGATCGTCCCTGGAACGACTCCCAGAACCCCCGCAGTTGCACAGTCGGGAACGGCACCCTCCGGCGGCGCTTCGGGGAACAGACATCGATAGCAGGGACTCCCGGTCAGTGTCGTCGCCTGCCCCTCGAAGCGGTACACTGCACCGTGCGAGAGTGGGATATCGGCGAGCATGCAGGCGTCGTTGAGCAGAAAGCGGGTCGGGAAGTTATCCGACGCATCCACGACGACATCGTAACCGTCGATCAGTTCGTCGACGTTCGCCTGGCTGACTCGTGTTTCGTACGTTTCGACGGCGATATCGGGATTCAGTCGAGCGATGAACTCCCGGGCGCTGTCGACTTTCGGCCGGCCGACGTCGTCGTTGCCGTGGATCACCTGTCGCTGGAGATTGCTCAGTTCTACTTCGTCGTCGTCGGCGATCCCGATGGTCCCGACGCCCGCCGCGGCGAGATACTGCAGGGCTGGCGAGCCCAGCCCACCGGCCCCCACCACGAGGACACTGCTATCCAGCAGGGCAGCCTGTCCCTCCGGCCCCACGTCGTCCATGATGATGTGCCGCGAGTAGCGGTCGAGTTGTTCGGCGTCGAGATTGAGGCTCATACTCTCGTATTGTCCCGAACCGGCAAAAAAGGGCTGTCGGCCGGATTTTCAATGTGGGAGTTAGGATGGTGTCTCGAATCGGACGAGCACTGCGGCGTCGACGGTATCGGGCCGCCAGGTAACCCAGCTCTGTGTTCCGCCATCGACGGTCTGTTCGCTCGTGAACGTCTCTCCTTCGGATACCTCTCCGTCCCAGAATTCGTGCTGTACCTCGCCGTCGTGAACGTAGCGAACCTGCAGATCAGTGCCAGTCGAACCGCCGGCATGCTTGATCTCCAGTATCCCGTCTTCGATCATCGGCTGGAAGAAGATCCGGGGCGGGGCCTCCCGACCGAGATCAGACGGCGAGATCGGTGTGAACAGATCGTTGTAACCCGGGACTTGTAGTGCTGTTCGGAATATCGCTACAGGTAGCGTACCATCTTGTGTCGTCCGGGCACTGATCGTTGCGCCAGTCTTCGAGAATGACCAGTCTGTGGCCGGAATCTCGTCTGTCTCAGATGCCTCGAAGGCATCACGGATCGTGGATTCACTTCCCATCCCCTCATCGAGGTAACTGATCGATCGCTGTAACTCCGTCTCCTCGCCCGGCGTTGCACTCACACCAGTCCCATCGACCCCCCGGATGACGTCGTCGAAGGCTGCTGTTCCGGTGTCGGAGCCAAGCGGCAGTAACGCGTAGCCGACCCCCACACGGATTGGTCCGTCGTCTAGCGTTGCGACGACATCAGCGAATGCAGGCGCACTCTGTACAATCGGTGCTGATTCCCGTTCGATCTGCTCGAATTCCAGGGCAAGTGCCTCGGCCGGTTCGACCGAAACATTCGTACGGCGTGTAGCGACGAACTGGTCGTCTGCGACTGCGAAGGCTCTGAACTCGTCTATCTGTTCTCGTTGTCTGATAAATTGCTCGAAACCCGATGCTTCACCGACCGATTCGAATAGATCGTTCGTGTTGAAAAAATCGGCAATCGGGGCCGCATCGAAGGTTCCTGTGACGTGGATTCCTTCGCCACTCGGAACTTCGATATCCAGTCCTGCAGCGATCCCCTGGGATCTGTACGTGCTTCCGACAATGCGGTCGAGATCAGCAAGCACAATTCCCTCGAACTGTGAATTGAAGGTTTCGATGATCGCACGGGCCGAGACACTCCCCTGAACATCTGGAAGGATCTCGATCGGATCGGCGTGTTCCAGAAGATCACTGATCCTGTACTGGTAGCCAGCGAAGTACTTCGGTGGGATCTGTGACGATGGATCGGCAACTGATCGCAAAAACTCGTCCTCTGTATCGACGCTTGCTCCTGGTTCGGACTGTTCTTCTCCAGAGTTTCCGGAGCCAAGACAGCCTGCCATTCCAGTAACTCCAGCCGTCATTAGTGTACTCGCTGCAAGAAAACGCCGTCGGGTAGTCATTACCTACTCTCTCTCACGCGAGTAATAAACTCTTGTGTCCACGGTATCAGACGCGATACATACAAGTACGTCTCTCATATGTGATTACACTCGTGTGGGGCCCATTGACACTCGACAATTCCAAAAAAGTATGACTCGTTATTCGAAGTCGGATCTCTTACAGGGTCACCTCACTTTCGTCGGATTCGATGGTGTCAGGCACTTCGATGAAGGCGTTCCGCGTCGCGCGGTCAGCCGTCGTGATTTCCAGCTCAGCCTCTTCACCTGTTTCCATATCTGACAAGCCACTATCAACACCACCAGATTGGAAATCGCTATCTCCGCTTGTAGGGTCATCACTTTCCAGGCTGAAGTTTGTTGGGCCCGTAGATGCGTTTCCAAATGGAATTACAATCTGGTATCGATCTGAATCCTCTGTCATCACCGCATCATCGCTATCCGAGGTGATTACATTTAGATAGTACAGATCGTCGGTATCATCCCCCTGTGTCGCGTGGACGTAGTTGGCGAAGCCGTTGTCGCCGACGTACTGGATCGACAACTCTGAGAGATCAACGTTATCAGATCCCGGCGACCGCTGGACCGTCAATCTAACTCGATTAATGGTATCCAACGAGGCGTTGACCTCACCGACTTCACCGATCACGTTGATGTTGTTCGCAACCTGACTCGTACTCTCTTCGCCGGTCTGTTCGGACTGGGTTTGCAGGAACCCGGCCGTGTTGATCAGAACGCCCGCCGCGATCGCTGCGACGAGGACCAGTGCGATGAACACGATCAGCGTACCGATTCCGACCTGACCGCGGTCGTCGGTGAGTGCATCTCTAATCATTACAGTGTCACCTCACTTTCGTCGGATTCGATGGTGTCAGGCACTTCGATGAAGGCGTTCCGCGTCGCGCGGTCAGCCGTCGTTATCTCCAGCTCTGCCTCATTGCCTGTGGCAAGGTCACTTAGAGTCGAATTAAGTTCATTGGTTTCGCCAGTATCTCCTGCTTCTGTGTAGTTTACACCAGATTCGTATTCAACGCTGAATGGGATAACAATCTGATATCGATCGGAATCATCGGTCATTACTGCATCGTCTGAGGAACTCGCAGTGATCGTTTCGACACCATACGAGTTATCACTCGGATCTTTGCTCGTGTGGATGTAGTTTGCGAAGCCATTGTCGCCGACGTACTGGATCGACAACTCTGAGAGATCCACGTTGTCTGACCCCGGCGCCCGCTGGACCGTCAACCGCGTTGTGTTGATGCCATCATTATTTTCATTAACAACACCAATTTCGCCGATGATATTGATGTTGTTGGCAACTTGGCTCGAACTGTCTTCACCGGTCTGTTCGGCCTGGGTTTGCAAGAATCCGGCCGTGTTGATCAGCACACCGGCCGCAATCGCTGCGACGAGGACCAGTGCGATGAACACAATTAGTGTTCCAATACCAACCTGCCCGCGTTTGTCAGTTAGTTTATTTCGTATCATTGTTTTAATTGGTTATTTCGATCACAGTCCAATAGTGTCACCATCGTCAACGTCGAGTGTATCCGGTGCCTGGAGGAAGGCGTTCCGCGTTGCGCGATCGGCCGTTGTTATCTCCAGTTCGGCTTCCTGCCCCGCTTTCAAAACGGAAAGGTCGGCCGAATTTAGACCGAGACCGGCTCCTTCATTGGCATCATCCACAACAACGGTACCATCTGAGTAGGTCCCAGCAAAGGGGATAACAATCTGATACCGATCGGCGTCGTCCGTCATTACTGCATCGTCGGATTCGGCCGTAATTTGTGTAATTCCATAGGTTGCGGTTGAAGATTCATTATCCGTTTGAGAACTGTTGTGGACGAGGTTTTCGAAGCCGTTGTCCCCGACATACTGGATACTTAGTTCGGTAAGATCGACATTATCAGAGCCCGGGGAGCGCTGCACGGTCAGTTTTGACTGATTAATTTCGCCATTCGAAGCATCACTTACCACACCAACTTCTCCGATAATGTTGATGTTGTTCGCAACCTGTGAGGAACTTTCTTCCCCAGTCTGTTCGGCCTGGGTTTGCAGGAACCCAGCGGTGTTGATCAGCACGCCCGCCGCGATCGCGGCGACGAGTACCAGTGCGATGAACACGATCAGTGTCCCGATACCCACCTGACCTCGTTCGTTTCGTTTTATGTAACCTTTCATAGTTGTCTCGTCTGCACCAGTTGTGCTGCAGACTTACTTTCCACTTGCTTATTCATACTAATAAGCGTGCGCTCCAAATTATCGCTTCTGAAAATACAGTAGTTCGTCGATTCAACAAATGAAAATAAGGTATAGGGGCGCTCAAAGCCGTCTTTTCTCCATTCTACTCCCAGGATGACAGTCCCCAAGTCTGGTGACTATTTTTTCAATTGACACCTGGATAGCCCTCGAATATCCGTAGTAAATATATTCTACTAAGCCACTACCCTGGGATACAGGAATCTGCCTGATAGATAGTCTACTAAATATATCAAAAATCGTACGTCTACTTGTCGTAGTTGACGATACTGAGTATCACGAACAGCATCCCGATCGTAATGAGGCCGCTGTGGACTAGCAGGAGCCACCGTGCATTATCAAAGCCGTAGAGAAAGGCGCTGATCAGCGTTGCTGCCGCACCCGCGACCGCCAATGCGAACCCTATGGAGAGGTGTAACATCGAGGTTCTGGACGTTTCTAAGTATGCGCGGAGACCCATTCCTGACATCGTCAGACAGCTTGCGATGAATATCACGGCCGTCATGGCGTACAGCGTTGCAATCACAGTCGACACTATACTGCTACTTTTCTGTTCTCTAATTTAAATCCAACTATCCAAATTTTGTTTCTGATAACTTACTGGAGACGTTGTTTCAACTCCCGATAGCTGGTCGGGTTCGTTCGATGAGCTTGACCGCCAGACACCGCCTCGGCGCGGCCAGAACGACCGCGGTCTGCCACACTGTCAGCTGGCTTGCTGTAAATCTACGCCAGCCATCACAGCGTCGTGGCTATCGGCAGCTTGTATATACGTCTGTCTGGCCCGGGGCGCGTAGTCGACGCCCCAGAACGGTTACTCGGGCGAGGGTCAAGCGAGTTTCGCCCACGACACTCCAACCGATGTGGGGTATTGACTGCACACGCGGGAGAAGAGATCACTGTCTCTGTTCAGAGACACTCACAGGACGGAAATGATACTGGGGAAGTCAGCCTTCCGAGAGCGTTCGCCAGGCTTCGTCGAGCGTGTTGGTCACTTCCTGGCGCTCCTCGATGGTCACACCGAGTTCCTCCCCGAAATCGATCCGGACCGAGTCGACGTTCCGCCGGTACACTTTGATCCGTCGACGGTCGTCCGAGAGAATGTTGTCGTGTAGCTCCAGCAGATTGTTCTCGGTCAGCTCGTCGATCCGTCGGTAACAGGTCGCGATCGGAATCTCCAGTTCGTCGCTGAGCTCCTGGGCTGACCGTGGCTCGTCGGTCGCATCGAGTATCTCTGCGCTGTATTTGTTCCCCAGCGTCTGCAACAGGTCCACTGAAGACATCTATTATCAGATTATAAAACACGATACCCATAAATCTACCGCCTGGCGACGGAAATTATCGGTCGCTCTGGCACCTGGAGAATGCGGATAAAATACCGGTTCTGAAAGTTTAGGCCGCTATTTTAATTCGTAATAACAACACTGCGGTCACAGTGGTGAGTCGTTTTCACTCATCATCGAAAACGCGCTGGCATTGTGATGGACTGTGATCCCACCGTCGGTGATCTCCATCGGGAAGATGTCGGTCTCGATGTTCTGCTTTCGCATTTTCGCTACCCAGACGTACCGGCTCACGCCGGAGTCAGTCGGCGTCTGGATCAGATAGATGTTGCCGTCGGTCAGGAAGTTCTCCAGGTTGATCTCCGTCTCCGGGAAAATCTGGCCCTGTTCGTTCGTCATCAAGGTGGTGAGTTCGTTGTCGGCGAGGATATCCGTAAACTTGAGTAGGTACGTGCGCTGTTCGCGCTCGGTGTCGAAGAAGAGTTTGAACATCGTCAGCGAATCGAGCACCAGTCGCTCGTAGTTTTCGTCGTCGAGTTCACCGAGCAGCAGTTCGAGCGAGGAGCTAAAGTCGTTCTCGCGGAGGAGGACCTGCTTGTCGTAGACTGTGATCCGTCCCTCGTCGACGTACTGCTGCCAGTTGTCGAAGCCGATCGATTCGGCAGCCTGGCGGAGGTCCTTTTCGCTCTCCTCGAAGGAGAGGAAGATGCCGTCCTCGTCGAACATCTCGACGCCGTTGTAGATGTACTGCAGGCCGAGGATACTCTTTCCTGCACCGGGGTTCCCGCTGACGAGTGTCGTTGAGTTCTTGACGATACCACCGTTGAGTATGTCATCGAGTCCGTCGATGCCAGTTTTGGTAAGTTCAATCATGAGTGTACTTGTTGTGGATCGACCCAGATGACGAAGTTGCCGTCGCCTTTTTTGATGACCCCTTTGATGGCGTCTTTGTCTGCAGCAGGTGATTCGTCGACGTTTGCGTAGTCGACCTGGACGACCTGTTTGACCTCGTCGACCAGCCAGCCAGCAGCACCCTGGTTCTGGGTGATTTCGGGGTCGTAGACGATGATCCGGTTGGCCTCCATGTCGCCGTCACCGAGTCCGAACACCGTCTTCGGGTTGACGATCGACGTCGTTCGGCCGCGGAGATCCATCACGCCTTCGACGTGTGGCGGCGAGTTCGGTACAGTCGTCAACTCGCCGACGTCGACGATTTCGGTCACGTAGTCGATGCTCACACAGTAGGTTTCGTCGCCGAGTTTGAATTCGAGTACTTGTCCGTTCGTTTGTGTCATCCCAGTTGCCTCCGTGGGTTCGCCGCAATCCTGACCGCTGAACACACCGTGGCTGCCACCAGCGACGGTGTCGTCCACTGATTCGTGTACTCAATGAAATTTTGCGACGCAACTTAAATCTGCCCGTTAAGCTATCATATTTGATTACATGGGCGGAGTATTTATTTGATGAGTCGACGCAGAGTAAGACGAGAATGGAGCCGAGCCTCGCACAGTTGCTAGTCAGTGGTGTCGCACCGGTGGGTGGTCGATGACCAGCGCAGTCGTCGCCGACGACTCGCATTTCATGCAGAGTGTCATCTCCGACATCCTCGAAGACGGCGGGATCGAGGTCGTCGCGCAGGCACGCAACGGTAAAGAGGCAGTCGAGGCCGTCATCGAACACAGTCCGGACGTGGTGACGATGGACGTCGAGATGCCCGAGATGAACGGAATCGAGGCAGTCGAACAGATCATGGCCAGACAGCCGACGCCGGTGCTCATGCTGTCGGCACACACCGACGAGAACGCCGACGTCTCCTTCCAGGCACTCGACAAGGGGGCTGTGGATTTCTTCACGAAACCCGGTGGAGAGGTGTCGATGGAGATGTCCCGCCTGAAAGATCAACTCGTCGAGATGGTCCGATCGGTCGCCAAAGCGGACGTCGGCGAGGCGAGCCGGTCCCGCCCGGACGCGCGGTCGACCCGTCAGCAGACCGAGACCACGGAACCAACATCAGCCACCGCCAGCCCGGCTGCCGACTACGTCGAGAACCCAACCCTCCTCATCGGTTCATCGACGGGCGGCCCGAAGATGGTCGAACAGGTCATGTCACAGCTGCCGATCGAGGCGGACTTTCGAGTACTTATCGTCCAGCACATGCCCGGTGGGTTCACCGAGCGGTTCGCAAACCGGATCAACGAAGGAAGCGACTACGAGGTGAGCGAGGCAGCGGACGGTGACCGCATCGGTGGCGGTGAAGCCATCGTCGCCGCTGGCGGGAAACACATGGTGGTCTCGAACTATCACAAGGGACGTCTCCGGGTCAAACTCACCGAGGATCCGCCGGTCAACAGTGTCCGACCGGCCGTCGATATGACGATGTCGAGTGCGGCGGAGCTGATCGACGACCCGATGACCGGCGTCATCCTGACTGGGATGGGCGAAGACGGCGCGGCCGGCATCAAATCTATCAAGGCCGTCGATGGGGCGACGATTGCACAGAACGAAGAGACGTCAGCAGTGTTTGGGATGCCCAAGCGAGCGATCGAGACGGGCTTCGTCGACGAGGTACTTCCGATCGGGGAGATCCCTGATGGAATTGTGAATACAGTGAAAGATGGTGCGAAACATTAGCCGATCACGACACGAGGTGAACTAACTATGGACGACCAGTATCTCGATGCGTTCATTCGGGAAAGCGAAGAGGAGATCACGAAGCTGAACAACTCGTTGCTGGAACTCGAATCAGACCCCAGCAACCAGGAAGCGATGGATCAGATCTTCCGGACAGCCCACACGCTGAAGGGGAACTTCGGGGCGATGGGGTTCGAGGATGCCGCCGATCTCGCACACGCGATGGAGGATCTTCTGGACGAGATGCGTGACGGCAACATGGAGGTAACGCCGGCAGTGATGGATCTGATCTTCGACGGTGTCGACGGGATCGAGGCCATCGTCGGCGAGATCGAAGACGAGGGTGAGTCGACACTCGACACGAGCGCGACTGTTGCCCAACTCCGAGACGTGCTCGAAAACGGCGTCGAGGCGGCTGGCGGCGAGCCAGCAGACACCGGGAGCGATTCGACCACGTCCGACGGTAGTTCGACAGCGACGCTCGATACAGATATAGACCTCTCCGATGTCGACCTCGACGAAGACGATGTCGACGAGCAGGTCGCCTACGTGGAGGTCAAACTCGAAGAGACCGATATGCCCGGTGTCGATGCCATCTTCGCGATGGAGTCCGTCGAGGAGGTGTTCGATGTCCTCGCGACGACACCGGACCGGGCCGACATCGAGGATGGAAACTACGACGAGACCTTCGGGCTGGTCCTCGACGCGGAGGATCTCGGCCGTGTCGACGCCGAACTGGGTGCCGTCGGCGAGATCGAACGAACCGAGGTCGAGGACGTCACCGACGAGGTGTTCGGCGGCGGCAGCGCCGGAGGCTCCACCGACGCAACCGGCGAAGACGAACACTCCGTCGACGAGATCAAATCCGTGCGCGTCGACGTCGACCAGCTCGACGACCTCCACGGACTGGTCGAACAGCTCGTCACCTCCCGGATCAAGCTGCGCCGCGCCGTCGAAGACGAGAATATGGATTCGGCCGAGGAGACGCTGAGCGAACTCGACAAGATCACCGCCAGTCTCCAGAACACGGTGATGGATATGCGGCTGATCCCGCTGAAGAAAGTCGTCGGCAAGTTCCCGCGGATGGTCCGGGATCTCTCCCGGGAACTGGGCAAGGATGTCGACTTCGAGATCGAGGGCGAGGAGATCGAACTCGACCGGACGATCCTCACCGAGATTTCCGATCCGCTGATGCACATCATCCGGAACTCGCTGGATCACGGCATCGAACCGCCCGAGGAGCGTGTCGAGAAGGACAAACCTCGCGAGGGGCAGGTCACACTCAGTGCCTCCCGTGAGCGCGACCACGTCATCATCCAGGTCGAAGACGACGGTGCCGGGCTGGACGTCGAACAGATCAAGAAGAAAGCCATCGAGAAGGAGGTCCGGACGGCCGAAGAACTGGAGACGATGAGCAACTCGGCGATCTACGATCTCGTCTTCCACCCTGGGTTCTCGACGGCCGACGAGGTGACCGATACCAGTGGTCGCGGAGTCGGGATGGACGTCGTCCACGACACCGTCACGCAACTGGATGGCTCGGTCGACGTCGACAGCACACCCGGCGAGGGAACGACCGTTTCCCTGCGGCTACCGGTGACGATGGCCATCGTGAAGGTGCTCTTCGTCCAGGTCGGCGACGAGGAGTACGGCGTCCCGATCAAGAACGTCGACGAGATCACCCGGACCGACGAGATGAAACAGGTCAACGGCCGGAACGTGATCAAACACAACAACGAGATCTATCCGATCGTCGATCTCGGGGAGACGTTCAACGTCCCCCGGAAAGCCGAGACGGACGGCGGGACGGCCGAGGCGGGCAACATGCTCGTCCGGATCCGCGAGTCCGAACGCCAGATCGCCCTGCGCTGTGATGCAGTCAACGCCCAGGAGGAGGTCGTCGTCAAACCGCTGGAGGGCATCCTCAGTGGGACGCCCGGACTCTCCGGGACGGCCGTCCTCGGCGACGGCAACATCGTCCACATCCTCGATGTGGTGACGCTATGAACGAGACAGAGGAACGATCTTTCGAGAAACTGCTCGAGTACATCGGGCGCGAACTCGATTTCGAGTCGGACTTTTACAACAACGCCTACCTCGACCGGCGGATCACCGCCCGGATGCGCCGGACGGACAGAGACAGCTACAGTTCCTACAAGCGGCTGCTCGAATCCGACGACGAGGAGAAAGACGCCCTGCTGGACTCACTGTCGATCAACGTCACCGGATTTTTCAGGAATCCGGAGGCGTGGGAGAAACTCCGGCAGGTGTTACGTGACCTGACAGCGGAGAACCGTCGGGTTCGCATCTGGTCTGCCCCCTGTGCCGACGGCCGCGAACCGTACTCGATCGCGATGCTGGCACTCGACGACCCCGAGATCCGTGAGCGATCCATCGAGATCACGGCGACGGATATCAACCCGGATATTCTGGAGGTTGCTCGTGCCGGCGTCTACGAAACCTCACAGACGAGCGATATCGCCGGCGAACTGGAGCCACTCGACGCCTACGAACCGTACATCGACAGAGAGGAGAACCGGTTTTCGGTGAAAGATCGGGTCAAGAAGATGATCTCCTTCGAACAGCACGATCTCATCCGCGGTGACCCCAAACGGGATTTCGACCTCGTCCTCTGTCGGAATCTCCTCATCTACATCGACTCCTCGTTCAAGGTCCCGATCTTCGAGACGATCCGGAACTCCCTGCGAGACGGTGGGTACCTCATGATCGGGATGACGGAGACGCTCCCGACACAGTCCCGGGATGGGTTCGAACCGGTGTACAAACAACAGCGGATCTACCGACGGATCTGATGTCTCTGTTCCAGCACGAGCGCGACGGCAACGCCCAGAAGATTATCGAGGCGTTACAGAACGCGAACAGCGCCGAAGTGCGCAAACGCGCAGCCGAGGTGCTCGGCCGGATGGAAGACCACGACGACCGGGACGATATGATCACCGCCCTCGTCCGTGCCGCCCAGGAAGACGACTCTGACGCGGTCGTCGCGGCCGCGATCGACGCCCTCGACGAACTCGGGCAAGACGGGCTCGAACGGCTGATCACGAGTATGGCCGATCTCAATCTGAGCGCAGACGCGGCCGACTGGAAGAAGGTCAAAGCCTTCGCCCGTGCACTCGAAGCGGACATTCCAGAACTCAGGATGGCCGCGGCGAACGCGATCGGCGAACTCGAAGTCCCCGACGCCATCCCGGCGCTCGCCGATCGGTTCGACGATCCGGATCCCCGTGTTCGTGCACGAGCGGCACGGGCCTGCCGAAATATCGGGGACGCCCGGGCGACGGATTCCCTGACCGGACTGCTCTCTGATCCGAAGGCGGCCGTCCGGCGCGAGGCCGCCGAAGCGCTCGGTCGGATCGGGAACAGACAGGCGCTGCAGGCACTCCTCCAACTGTACGACGACGACAGCGAGATGGTCCGCCGGATCGCAGTCCGCGGGTTCGGCAAGTTCCGCAACGACCGCCCGGTGGAGTATCTCGCGGACGCGCTCTCGGACGAATCCTCGGCCGTTCGCCGGACGGCCGTCTTCTCGCTGATCGAGTTACTCTCGAACGTTCCGACCGAGCAGAGCCACCAGATCCGTGAGGTTGTCGTCGAGCAACTCACCGAGACCGAACGCGAGGACAAGTCGGTCGTCGATCCGCTGGTCGAGATTCTCGATGCCGGGACGAAAGCCGCACAGCGCCGGAACACTGCCTGGTTGCTCGGCCGGATCATGGAAGGGGAGACCAACCGCGACGCCATCGACGCACTCGTCACGACACTGGACGAGGGCGGCAAGATGACAAAACAGTTCGCGGCGACGAGTCTCGCGGAGGTCGGCGCGACGTACACGGAGAAACAGCTTCTCGAACTCGCGAGAGATGACAATAACGATACTGACGCACGCGCCCAGGCAGTGTTCACACTGGGGAAGATCGGCGACGAGGATACCGCAGAGGCGATCGAGCGACTCCTCGACGAGACCGAGGACGAACAGGTTCGCAAACGGGCTTTCTCGGCGCTGTCGAAACTCGGAGGTGCCAAACGATGACCCTTCTCGGCGCTGTCGAAACTCGGAGGTGCCAAACGATGACCGCCCCCGAGTGCCCGCGGGCGACGCCAAGCCACACCATTAATACAACCGCATACAAAACCGTAGCTACTGAATAGAGAGATGAGCAACGGAGAAACCACACTCGCAGACCAGCGAGGGAAGTTCACGCAGGTCGTCAAAGACGGCCAGAAAGTTCCCGACGTGGAGTGGATTCCCGGCAGGATTCTCCTCTCGGAGAAACGGATCGTCCTCGCGAGCAACCAGGGCAAACGGACGATCCCACTCTCGAAGGTATCGACGATCAAGGTCCGGGACGATGCGAGCCAGCCGTTTGCCAACGTCTCCAGCTATCTCTCCTTGCAGGTCGGCAACGACGTGACACTCGTCGCCCCGAACGAACACGAGGAGTTCGAACACCAGCTGTACAACGCCGTCCTCGACGGCGAGGTGGTGATCGTCAAACACCCCGCAGTCAAAGGCGGCGTGATCCAGGATTCGGAGTGGCAGAAAGGCCGGATGGCCGTCGACGAGGACCAGATCGGTCTCGCACTCGCCAACGGCCAGTTCGTCGAGGTCGAGACCGACGACGTGGGCTCTGTCGAACGGCAGAAAGCAGACGTGATGGACAAAGAGCGACTCTACATCGAGGTCGAACACACGGTCGGCGATACCGCCGTCGAGACCCACATCTCGGGGAACACACAGCACGTCAACATCCTGGGTGGGCTGCTCGGCTCGAATCAAACACAGGATCCCGACAGTATCGATCTCGGCCCCGAAGAACAGGAGGTGCTCATGGCGCTGTACTCGGGTGTTTCGCCCTTCCAGATCCCCGATTTCGTCGGCAAGGATGTCGATCAGGTCGAGCAGATCTACGACCAGCTCATCGAAGAGGGGATTCTCGAACTCGAACGGGAACGCCGCGAGGTCGAACTCAAGGCACGCGGCCGGAACGTCGCCGGCGAGGCGATGGGCCAGGAGTGAGGTCGTTCTTCCGTCGCTCAAACGTTGACGTCGTCGAGATATCTGTTGACGACGATCTGTCCTTTCGGCGTGAGTTGTGTCCCGCTGGCGGAGTCGATGACGAGTTCTTTCTCTTCGAGACGGTTCAGGATCATCGTGACGTTCGATGGATCGGTGTCGACGATGCCCGCGAGTGAGACCCCTTCCTGGCCGCCGCCGGAGTAGACCGCAGTCAGGATCTCCTTTTCGTCGTCGGAGATCTCCACGTCTTTGAGTTCGTTGATCAACTCGGTGTACTCCAGGCGGAGATACCGGCCGAGAATCGACATCTCCCGGCGGGTGTTCATCGCAGCCATCGTCACGACTGCCTCGCCGGATGGCATGTGCTGAAACTCCAGGACAGGGTGTGTCTTGCCGTTGATCGGCCGGGAGGAGTGTGTGAACTGTGTCACCGTCGCCAGTCTGATCTCGATCGTTTCGCTCTCACTTCTGAACTGCACAGTCTGGGGGCGCAGATAGAGCCGTGCCGGAACGAACGACTCGTCGGTGACACGACCTCCCACTCTGGCCGGATGTTTGATCGTCATCTCGGTGCCGTTCAACACCGCCTTGAACAGCACCGTCGAGAACTTCTGGATGGTGCTGTCGTCGGCCTCGATGACTGCCTTGTGTCCCCGGTCGTTGAGTTCGAAGGCGATCGTCACCGTCGATTCGAAAAATCCCTGGATCTCGTCTGGGACGTGACCGACGGCGATATCGATGATCGACGACAGCGGGATCGTCAGCCTGTCGTTGCTGTTGACAACGAGAACCAGTCGCTTCTGGCTCAATAGCACGCGTCCCTGTGTGGGTTCGGGCCGGGTCGCAACGCTCGAGTCGAACTGCGCTACGAAATCCGCGATGACTGATTCCGACATGTGTCTGGCGAGACGCGTGAACCGCGACTGTCTGCAAGAACGGAATGTGTATGCAAAAGTGTGACGGCACCCAAAACTGTCAGCAGGCGAGACTACTCTTCGAGGGATCGTGCGATATCTGCGAGTGACGAACTCGACGGATCTGTCGCCTCGTAAACGACACGACTCCCCGGTTCACGGAGTCCGTAGGCGTGGCCCTCGGTGACCACATCGAAGACGAGGGTGGTGCCGGGACCGAACCCTCGCTCGTCGAGCGCAGTCCGGAAGAGATTCTCACCGTCGTCAGCCCGGGCCAGCCGGCGGTTCGCGAACGCGCCCTCGATCGCTGTCTCTCCTGCCAGGTCCGAGACAACTTCGGCGTACAGTCGATCACCGAAGACAGTTAGCTCGACGACATCGCCGACAACACAGTCGACAGCCGCCGGGAGCGGTAGCTGTGGGCGTCCAGTTCGGCCGACACCTTCGAGTTCGACGCGGTGAGAATCGACAGTATCGTGATCCGACGGAATCGAGTCCGTCACGGCCTCACTCCTCGGCGAGGAGTTCGTCGACGTCGCCGGAGCCGTGTTCGCTGATCTTTGCGTTGATCTGTCGGGTCGCATCACTCACTTCGCGCCCGCGGACGGTCACGCGTTTGCGCTCGCCATCGGTCGAGGGTTTGAAACCGACGCCACCTTCGAGGAGGATGGCCTTGAGGCTCGCGCCCTTGACGTCTTCGCGCATCGGTCGGCCGGCGTTGTCCGAGCCACCGGTCAGTTCGAGCGTGTAGCCGTCGAGGCCGACGGCGCTGCCGTCGACTTCCTCGCCGAGTTCCTTGCCGATGAATCGGATGGTGTCCTGATCCGAGACCTCTTTCTGGTATGTCATCCCCGTCTCCGGGTCCGAGATCGCAACTGTAAATTCAGCCATACTGGTATCCAGTAAAGCCCGGATAAAAAGCCCGTCGAAGTGCTCTCCCTGTCGCCTGTCGCCGGGAGCCGTCCCGTATGCTTTTGACCGAGCGACTGCCAGTAGTTGCTATGTTCACACTGGATATCGACCAGTTCATGTTCGAACTGAAAGACGGCGCACTCAAACACATCGGCGGGTCGAACAAGTCGGCGACGGCGAAGCTGTACGACATCGAATCCGTCGATGTGCGGGAGTTCGGAGACGAACGCATCAAGATCAGCTGTGCGGACGACAGCGACAACACTGCCGAGATCGCACTGGACCCCGCCGAGGCACGCGAGGTCGCACGCGAACTCGAGCGCCTGGAGGCGGAAAGCGGCGTCTTCGAGTGATCCGCGCCGTGAAAGGGCGACACACAGACGGCCCAAGCCGGTACGTTTATGCACGCCCTCGCACCCGATATGAGTATGAGCGAGAACGGGAACCGACCGCTTGACGTACTCGAGACATCAGTCGGTGAATCTGTCACCATCCAGCTGAAGGATGGCGAACGCTACGAGGGTGAACTCGTCGGCTACGACCAGCATATGAACCTCGTGGTCGAAGAAGACGAAGACACAACGATTATACGCGGGGATAACGTCGTGACTATACGTCCATGACGAAGGGAACGTCAAGCCAGGGCAAGAAAAACACGACGACACACGTGAAATGTCGCCGCTGTGGCGAGAAGTCGTATCACGTAAAGAAGAAGGTCTGTTCGTCGTGTGGATTCGGAAAATCGGCAAAGCGCCGTGATTACGCCTGGCAGAACAAAGCTGGCGAATAAAATGAACGAGAAGTGCGGCGTCGTTGGCATCTCACTTGCGGACCGAGAGGCCGCGCGGCCGCTTTATTACTCTTTGTACGCTCTCCAGCACCGCGGCCAGGAGTCCGCAGGGATTGTCACGCACGACGGCTTCCAGCAGCACGAACACGTCGAGATGGGGCTGGTCGGCGACGCGTTCGACTCCGACGATCTCGACGCATTGAGCGGCTCGAACGGGATCGGCCACGTCCGATACCCGACCGCAGGTAGCGTCAACGCCTGCTGTGCCCAGCCGTTTTCTGTCTCTTTCAAGAGTGGCTCGCTCGGGCTGGCACACAACGGCAACCTCGTCAACACCGAGGAGGTCCGCGATGAACTCGCGAGTCTCGGGCACGCATTCACGTCCTCGGGTGATACCGAGGTCATCGCACACGATCTCGCCCGGAATCTCCTCGAAGAGGATCTGGTCCGGGCTGTGAAATCGACGATGGATCGGATCCACGGCTCGTACTCGCTTACGATCATGCACGACGAGACTGTTCTCGGCGTGCGGGATCCACAGGGCAACCGACCGCTCGTGCTGGGCGAACTCGACGACGGCTACGTGATCGCCTCCGAATCGGCGACGATCGACACACTCGACGGCGAGTTGATCCGGGACGTCGAACCCGGCGAACTGATCGTCCTGAAACCCGACGGGAGCGGCTACGACAGCTATCAGCTGTTCGATCTGGAGAAGACGGCACACTGCTTTTTCGAGCACGTCTACTTCGCGCGTCCGGACTCGATCATCGACGAGAAACTCGTCTACGAGGTCCGGCGTGATCTGGGTCGCAAACTCTGGGAGGAATCGGGTATCGAGACCGACGTCGTGATGCCGGTACCCGACTCGGGGCGCTCGTTTGCCTCCGGCTACGCCGAGGCGGCAGCCGAGGACGGCGCGCGAACCGAGTTCGCAGAGGGGCTGATGAAAAACCGGTACGTCGGTCGAACCTTCATCATGCCCACGCAAGACGAACGCGAGCGTGCAGTCCGGCTGAAACTCAACCCGATCAAATCGACGATCGAGGGTCGGTCTGTGACGCTGATCGACGATTCGATCGTTCGCGGGACGACGTCGACACAGCTCGTCGAGTTGCTCCGTGATGCGGGTGCCGAAGAGATCCACGTCCGGATCGGTTCGCCGAAGATCATCGCCCCGTGTTATCTCGGGATCGATATGGCGAGCCGAGACGAGCTGATCGCGGCCGACAGAACGACCGAGGATATCCGCGAGGCAATCGGCGCAGACAGCCTCTCCTATCTCTCGATCGAGTCGATCACCGAGGCGCTAGACAACGACTACGACGAACTCTGTCTGGGTTGTGTCACCGGCGAGTACCCCTACGATGTCGAGGGCGAGAAAACCGACCGCGACGTCTCACGGCCGGCGATCGGCGAACAGCCCAGCGCCGACTGATCCTGTATCTTTTATTCCGAGCGGCGTCGCTGACTCCCGCTGTCGAGGCGATCGGCAGTTCGAGACAGAACGTCGCACCGCTGTCCGTCTCTGCGAGTGACAGTCGGCCATCGTACCGTCCGACGATCAGCGAGCCGACGTAGAGCCCGAGCCCATCACCCTCCCGGAGTGCCGCTGTCATTTCCGCGGGTAAGCCACTGTTTCGCTCGCCTCCCGTTCGCTAGGAGAAACATAACGGCGAAAAAACATAACCATGTAAACAGTAAATAGGTTTATTACACCGGAAACACCCAAATAGATACATGAGTGATTCACAGGCGTACGAGGAGGTCACTGTCACCTCGGAGGGTGTGACAGTCGTCAAACGGTTCGAGGAGGACGAGTTTCCCGTCCCGGCAATCGCGTTCGAGTTCGACTCTGCCCGCGAGGACGCTGTCACAGTCCGGATGAGCGATTCAGTTCCCGAGGGGATCGAAGTCGAGGATCTGGGATTCCATCCGGAGTACGGCAGCGAGTTCTGGACCATCGACGACGACACGATCACCTTCGAGCGCGAACTCGAAGCCGGCGGCTCGTATACGACCGTCTATGGCATCCGCGCGACGGGGAGCGACAACGTCCAGCAGTTTCTGACCGAGCCAGCAATCGAGGAGGTCGATCCGCCCCTGCCCGAGGGTGAGACTGTCGACCCAGGCGACGTCATTCCGGAGAGCGACGACGACGTCGTCAAAGATGCGATCGCAGGTGACGGCGAAATTCCCGGGCTGGAAGACGACGACGAGGACGACGAGGACGCCGAAGACGTAACCCTGGAACTCAACGATCCCAACAACGAGAGGCAGGCCGAGGCAGAGAGGTCGGCCGACGGCGAGGAGAGTGATGACAGTGACAGTAGTGGCGGCGGTAGTACTGTCGCGCTCGAAAACGGCAGTCTGGCTGGCGCGCTAGCGACCGAGATCCGCGAACAGAACGTCTCCGGCGAGGATCTGAAACTGCTCCGGCGCGCGCTCGACGTCGCCGCAAAAAACGACGGGGTCAACGAAGCGCGGATCGAGCAACTCCAGAGCGATATTTCTGATCTGCGTGCCTACACGGGTGCACTCGAGGAGTTCCTCGACGAGAACGGGACGGGCGACGAGATGATCCGCGAGTTCCAAACGGAGCTCGACTCCTTCGACGACCGCCTCCAGTCCGTCCAGTCGGAGATCGAATCCAACAGCCAGGAGGTCGACAGTATCAGTGATACTGTCTCGCAAGTCGACGAAGAGATGGACTCACTGAGTGAGGACGTCGACTCGGTCAGTGGCGAGATGGACTCCGTGCAAGACGAGGTCGCGTCCGTCAGTGGCCAACTCGACGATCTCGACGCGGCAATCGACGACATCGAAGGCCAGATCGACGAACTCGAAGGGAAGATCACGGAGGGTGACATCGCGTCCCAGATCGACGATATCCAGCAGCAGATCGACGAACTCCAGACCTGGCAGGAACAGATCAAGCAAACGTTCGGCGGTTAGAGACGGTCCGGTCGGCGGGCCCGCAAACGGCTGGATTCTTATATCCGGGCGTCTGACACCAACCCAATGAGCGTCACGAACAGGGTGAGTCAGCGATGAGCGATTCGACCGATGGGGTCAGAGCCTACACGGTGCGGCTGGAGCTGGTCGATCGGCCAGGGGAGTTGCTTCGCGCACTCGAACCGATCGCGAATCAGGGTGGCAATCTCCTCTCTATTTTCCACGAACGGGGCAATCTGACACCGCGTGGACACATCCCGGTCGAGGTGGATCTCGAAGCCAACACGGAGCAGTTCGACGAGATCGTCTCTGCGCTGCGCGAGGAGGGGATCAACGTCATCCAGGCGGGCGCAGAACGGTACAGCGAGGAGATCGTGATCATTCTCGTCGGCCACCTCGTCGATACAGATCTCTCGCATACGCTATCACGCTTGCAGGAGGAGACCGGCTCCACCGTCCGGGACTTCTCTCTGTCCGCGCCGGAGGGTGACAGCGGCGAGTCGAGCGCACGACTCCGGCTTGCGACACAGAGTGGCCAGGTCGAGGATGTGCTGGGAACAGTCAGAGACGTTGCCGGGGAGAAGGATCTCCGTGTCGTCGAACCGCTCGCTGGAGGGGAGGCATGAAACTCGCAGTCGTCGGCGCGGGCGCGGTCGGCTCCTCTGTCGTCGAACTCGCTGGCGAGTACGGCCACACTGTCACGGCACTCGCGGACTCTCGGAGTGCTGCGGTCGATGCTGACGGTATCGATCCAGCGGCTGTGCTCGAACACAAACGAACGGAGGGTGTCGTCGGTGCCGAAGACAAGACCGCGGCACTGGAAGCGGAGTACGACGTGCTCGTCGAGGTGACACCGACGACGCTCGGCGACGCAGAGCCCGGCTTCGGACACGTGCAGACGGCACTCGAGCGTGACCGAAACGTCGTCCTCGCGAACAAGGGGCCCGTTGCCGAACGCTACGGCGAACTGCAGGACCTCGCGGCGGCAAGCGATGGCGAGATCCGATTCGAGGCGACTGTCGGCGGTGCGATCCCCATTCTCTCGACGATTACCGATTTCGACGCGAAACACATTACTGCCGTGCGGGGCGTGCTGAACGGCACTGCGAACTTCATTCTCTCGCGGATGGCCGCAGAGGGGCTCGGATACGAACACGTCCTCGCCGAAGCACAGGATCTCGGCGTTGCAGAGGCTGACCCGAGCTTCGACGTGGAGGGGACTGACGCGGCGCTGAAGTGTGTCATAATCGCCAACGTGCTCGCGGAGGGGGAGCGCGAGTACACTCTCGACGATGCGACAGTCGAGGGGATTCACGAACTTCCCGCGAGCGCGCTCGAACTGGCAAAAGCCGACGACCGGACGATCAGACTGATCGGCGAGGTTAGTTCAGAGACTGTCCGTGTCAGCCCGCGGCTGGTCCCCGCGGATAGCGCGCTTGCGGTCACTGGCACGCGAAATATCGTCCAGCTGGAGACGACTCACGCCGGACGACTCAACATCTCCGGGCGCGGTGCGGGCGGTCCGGAGACAGCATCCGCGATTTTCGCCGATATAGGTCGGCTGGGCAGTCGGTAGCAGCCGGCTGCGACAGGGGTTTTTGCAGACTATCTGACTCCCCGCTGCCACGAACCCCCGAACCCGTCCCCGGAGAGTATCCAAAACCGAGAGACGGGGACCGATCCGTTGCCCGTGAGAGTAGCTAACAAAACCACCGGACGGCGTTGAGATTGCTATCGAAATGATTTTATGAACAACCACGTAAAGAATCCGATATAGCGCCTCTGCGCGTGAGATAAATAATGAGCGACAAACCACACCAGAACTTGGCCGTCATCGGCCACGTAGACCACGGAAAGAGTACGCTGGTCGGACGACTCCTGTACGAGACAGAGAACGTTCCGGAGCACGTCATCGAGCAGCACAAGGAAGAGGCAGAAGAAAAAGGCAAGGGCGGATTCGAGTTCGCCTACGTGATGGACAATCTCGCCGAGGAGCGAGAGCGTGGTGTCACGATCGACATCGCCCACCAGGAGTTCGACACTGACGAGTACTACTTCACCATCGTCGACTGTCCTGGTCACCGCGACTTCGTGAAAAACATGATCACGGGCGCGAGCCAGGCCGACAACGCTGTACTCGTCGTCGCGGCCGACGACGGTGTCCAGCCACAGACCCAGGAGCACGTCTTCCTGGCCCGAACCCTCGGGATCGGCGAGATGATCATCGCGATCAACAAGATGGACCTCGTCGACTACGAAGAGAGTCGCTACGAGGAGACCAAGGAAGAAGTCGAGGGGCTGCTCAAGCAGGTCCGCTTCGACACTGACAGTGTCAAGTACATCCCGGTCTCGGCGTTCGAGGGCGACAACATCGCCTCCGAGTCCGAGAACACGGGCTGGTACGACGGCGAGATCCTGCTCGAAGCGCTGAACAACCTGCCGGAAGCAGAGCCGCCGACGGACGCGCCGCTACGACTCCCGATCCAGGACGTCTACACGATCTCCGGGATCGGTACCGTTCCGGTCGGACGTGTCGAGACGGGTATTCTGAACACGGGCGACAACGTCTCCTTCCAGCCATCCGACGTGGGTGGGGAAGTCAAGACCGTCGAGATGCACCACGAAGAGGTGCCGAAAGCAGAGCCCGGTGACAACGTCGGATTCAACGTCCGCGGCATCGGCAAGGACGACATCCGCCGTGGTGACGTCTGTGGGCCGGCTGACGACCCGCCATCGGTCGCCGAGACCTTCCAGGCACAGATCGTCGTCATGCAGCACCCGAGCGTGATCACGGCCGGCTACACGCCGGTCTTCCACGCCCACACGGCACAGGTCGCATGTACTATCGAGTCCATCGACAAGAAGATCGACCCGGCCTCCGGCGAGACCGCCGAGGAGAACCCGGACTTCATCCAGTCCGGCGACGCCGCAGTCGTGACCGTCCGACCACAGAAACCGCTCAGCATCGAGCCGTCGGGCGAGATTCCGGAGCTCGGCTCGTTCGCGATCCGAGACATGGGCCAGACCATCGCAGCCGGAAAGGTTCTGTCGGTCAACGAGCGATAACATGCAGCAAGCACGCGTCCGCCTGGCAGGAACCAGCCCCGAGGATCTCGACAGCATCTGCGGTGAGGTCCAGGACATCGCCGACAAGACTGGCGTGAAGCTCTCGGGTCCGGTTCCGCTGCCGACGAAGACGCTCGAAGTTCCCTCGCGGAAATCCCCCGACGGTGAGGGGACTGCGACGTGGGAGCACTGGGAGATGCGCGTTCACAAACGGCTCATCGATATCGACGCCGACGAACGCGCGCTGCGCCAGCTGATGCGCATCCAGGTTCCGAACGACGTCAGTATCGAGATCGTCCTCGAGGACTGACTCCCTCACGCGCAGGGATTTCGTGTACTGGGCGGCAAATTTCACCATCGCGGGCTCGTAGATCAGTGGTAGATCGCTTCCTTCGCAAGGAAGAGGCCTCGGGTTCAAATCCCGACGAGTCCACTCACTTCCTTCGGTCGCTGCGCTCGTCGTCGTTCGTGGACTCGTCGACCCTCGCAAACGCTACGCGTTTGCTCGGTCCCGACGAGTCCATCGGAGCGAGCGAATTTTTGAGCGAGCGAGAATGGTCGAGGCGGGATTTGATGCCCTGGAAGTCGCAGCACCGAGCGTAGCGAGGTGACCGTCTTCCTCTGGGTTCAAATCCCGGAGCGGCGAAGCCGCTCCGACTCTCGCAAAACCTGTGGTTTCGCTCGGTCCCGGCGAGTCCACTTATTCACTATCGCCTATTTTGACGTCTTTCAGGTCCTCTAACTATCTCTGAGTGTGACTGTCCTGGAATCGCGTAGTTCTCCAGATGAGGCCGTCGTCTCGATCGGAACAGCCACCGTCGATCGAATCCAGGGACACTCGTTCTCACTTATCCGTCCTTACGCTCCGTTTCGAGCCAGTCCCGGCGGCAGGAACTGCTACAGAACAGCAATACCGAGACAGCGGTGTCCGACTCTGCCACGACAGGATGTTTCTCGTAGGTATCGAGCGAAGATCCACACGTCGCACAGACGTACGTCTCTACCACACCCGTCTGTTCGCGTGAGAGGGATCGCTCCGCGATCTCATCGGCATCGTATGGTGTCATTTTCGTGTGGTGAGTGGTCAGCATATAGTTGTCCGTTGCCCCCTGTTCCGAAGACTCACTACTCCTCACCAGTTCGGCCGTCGGCACGTCGCTGTACGGTCACCGTCTCGTCGGAGTCTACCGCTACCTCACAGCCGGCATAGGTGAACGTGAGTCTCACCTGTCCAGCCCTGTCGGACGAATGCGAGAAGAGCTGTTCGAAGGCATCCGGATCGATTGCGGTTCGCAGCTGGGGCAGTTCCAGAGGGTCAAGATCACGCACATCGGCCACGGATTCGATAACGTCGATCGAAAGCGACCGACTCTCCTGCTCCGCCACTGACTCTGTAGTTCGCACACTCATGATTTCGTTCCACTATACACTACCAGCCATCAAATCCGATTCCGGCATCTGTATACCGGACAACACGATCCGGGGGCTAGATATCTAAATCATCGTCCGCCTGGTCGTCATCGAACACAACGCCCAGTATCTTCTGTTCGCCTTTCCGGATGTGTCGGCTCGCCGTCGGCTGTGAAATACCCAGCCGTTCGGCGATCTCCTGGCCGGTCTGTTCCCGCGGCCACTCGAAGAACCCGCTGAAGTAGGCTGTCTTCAGTACCTCTTCTTGCCGGGGGGTCAGTATGTCCTTGTATATCGCCTGGAGCTGTTCGCGGGTCTGGACCGGTCGGTTGTACTCCTGTCGGTTGAGCAACTCTGCCCCGGTGTAGGTATCGATGAACATCTGGATGAACGACTGGATATCACCGCTTCTGGGCAGTTCGACGGTGACATGGGCTTCGTCTGCCGATGCAGACAACTCTCTGGGATAGGCTCCGTAGGAGAGCAGTTGTCCGAGAAAGCCCGACTCACTGATCACGCCCTCGAATCTGACACCGTTCTCGTGTTCACTGACCAGAGAGAGGTCCTGGACAGAGCCGACGATGTCACTGTACTCGAAGACGTTCTCCGGATCGACGCCGGTCATTGTAAAGAATACACGGTACCCCCCGTCGGTCTGTTCGAGTATCTCTTCGAAGGTGAACTGCCCGCCCAGTTCCTGTGCGAACCGGACTGCGGGAACATCTGGATCGGTCAGTGCAAACTCCAGAGCCACAGTCACGTCGCTCACCAGCATCTTTTTCTGTTCCATCGCGTTGATCGCGTACCCCACCATCCTGCCGAGTTCCTCGAGCACTGTCACCTCCATCTCACCGAACAGCCCCGGCTCGACAGTGTAGATGTTCAACACACCGTACATTTTTTCGCCGTACACGAGCGGGATGACGATACTCGACTGGAAGTCGCGTTCCAGAGCCGCGACTTCTAGCGGGTCGAAGGGTGGCTCTGCCCGGCGCAGTTCCTGAACCTGGACAGTTCGTTCACGGAATGCCTGGCCGACGGGACCGTCCGTCATCGGCGTTCCACGGCTGTCCGGGGCTGACACCGCGTCGAGATAGCCCTCACCCTCGCCCGCTGCGGTCCGAAAGACCATCTCGTTGCTGTCGACAGATCGTCGCTCCGCGATTACGCTGAACGTGTACGGTCCCCGCTCGGCCAGTTCTTGACAGACCGTCGCTCCGATCTCGTCTCGTGACCTCGCGTAGGGGAGTGACTGAATGACACTCCGAATAACTCGATTGATCCGTTCGACACGTTCGAGCGCTGTATTCTTCTCCTGTAGCCTCTGTTTTTGCGACCGGAGCGTCTGTTCCCGGTCGACGCGGTCGAGCGCTGCCTGCGCATTCGATACGAGTATCTGTGCGACCGTCAACTCGGTCTCATCGAACGCCGCCGGTGTCGTGGCCCCACTGACGAAGACACCGTGTGTGCCGATCGGGAGCATCATCACGCTTGCGACCGGTCGGTTCGCGTCACCTCGATCTACAACGTCAGACAGATCGTCGATCACGCGACCGTCGTTCGCGGCGTACACCTGCCAGGAGAGATCCTGGTCCGGTCCCAGTAACGGCCCATCTCCGAGGAGTTCCCGGACGGCTTCTGTCTGTGCCGCACGGTCGAGGGATCCGGATTCGCTGTCGTACAGGTCGACAGTTGTCAGGGGAAATCCGAGCGATTCCGCGGTTGCGTCGACGACAGTCTCGGCGACTTCCCCCGGTGTCTCGGCGGCCGTCAGCGTCTGTGCCACTTCGTTCAGCGCGGCGATTCTGTTCTCGCGTTCCCGCCGCTCTGTGATATCGGTCGCCAGTCCGATCAGACGCTCCGGGCTCCCGTCGGAACCGAACTTGGTGTACGCTTCCGAGTGGAGCCATCGGGTGTCTCCCCGATCGGGGTGAGACCGAAAATCGTAGTCGAGATGCCAGTCTTCCTCTTCGAGTGTCTCGATGCGCTCGAACTCGCGGACACGCGCCAGATCCTCGGGGTGGATGATGGCTGGCAGTACCTCTTCACTGCTGTCCAGTTCCCCGAGGTCGACGCCGAACAGGCGCTCGTAGGGGCCGTGGTGGACTTCTTCCTGGCTCTGGAGGTCGACGTCATAAATCATCGAATCGGTCGCGTCGAGTGCGAACTCCGTCCGTTCGCGCATCGCTTCGAGTTGCTTTTCGTGTCGCTTGCGCTCGGTTATCTCGTTGCCTTCGGCGAGCAGCAGTGTCACATCCTCTCGCTCGTCGGTGATCGGACGGACCGAGAAGTCGATGATGCGGTCCCTGCTCGTGCTCTCTATCTGGATCTCGTCTCGGAACGGCTCACCGTCGCGGGCCCGATCGACTGCGTCCCGGACCGTCGCCCGAACCTCGTCGGTCGGCCCTGCCCACCCGGTGTTCCAGAGCCGTGTTCCGACCACCTCTTCCCGGTCGAGCCCACCGATCGACAGCGCGGTGTCGTTGACTTCGAGAAGGGTTCCGTCCGGATCTAGCAACGCGATGAACGTGTGGGTGTTTCTGGTGATCGCTTCCAGCCGTCGCTTCTGTTCTCGCCGCTCGGTGACGTCCTGAAACTGGGAGAACACAGCGACGACGTCGCCGTCTGCGTCGGTCACGACGCGGTTGTGCCACTCACAGAGGATTCGCTCGCCGTCGTCGCGCACGTTCTCGTTGATGCTGTGGTAGCCGCCCTTGTTCTCGAGCAGCTCTGCGACGACAGCCGCAACCTCGTCTCTGTCGGACTCGGGGACGATGACATCCCAACCGTCCCCCGCCAGTTCCCCTTCGGAGTAGCCGAGAATCTCCGTTGCTGCGTCGTTCATCCGCTCGAGCTCGAACTGGTCGTCCCACTCGATGACACCGAGCGGGGACTGCTCGAAAAACAGATTGAGACGCTTCTCGCGGTCGCTGAGTTCTGCCTGTGTGCGGTACTTCTTTACTGCGTTCCTGATCCGGTTGG
The DNA here is from genome assembly GCA_004015825.1 of Halovenus amylolytica. Lineage (GTDB taxonomy): Archaea > Halobacteriota > Halobacteria > Halobacteriales > Haloarculaceae > Halovenus > Halovenus amylolytica. The sequence goes on from SAYS01000016.1 coordinate 58,124, forward strand.
CGAGGACAGTGTACTGACTGGGTCCCGTTTCTTTCTGGAGGTAGTCGGTGACGCCTGCAGATATCGCGTCGCTGGCGACTTCCTCGCTGCCTTTCCCGGTAAAGAAGATGAATGGGAGGTCGGGGTACTCCGCTCGAACGGCTTCGAGGAATTCGATGCCGTTCTGTCCCGGAAGTTCGTGATCCGAGACGACACAGTCGAACTCCTCGTCAGCAAGTCGGTCCAGAGCCTCGCTTGCCCCTCCTGCGATCTCGACGTCGAACCGGTCGTCTTCGCGTCGGACGAACTCTGCAGCGGTCTCCGCAAGCTCCTGATCGTCGTCGACGTGCAGGATGCGGAACGGACCGTCGAACGTCCGAGTTCTCTGTTCACCCATTATATCATCTCTATCCAGAATGATAATAAATTATAGGTCGACATTGGTCACAGGCAGACAGAGCTACGGGTATCTTAATTCTGTCACTACAGTGGTCGTGAACTGGATGTCACGTCGTCTGAACTCCCATTCTCGTTGTATCGGATACGTTCGCTCAGTTGGATGCTTACTGTCTCGGTCGGGATACTCACCGGTCTACGACGCGACCCTCGACGCAACCGACAACTGGTGGGGCCACGCGAGCGGCCCTGGCGGGCCGGACGGACGGTGGAACCCCGCCGGCAGAGAGGTCGGCAGAGGCGACGATATCGAAGGCGATGTCGCGTTCGACCCGTGGCTCCGGCGACCGATCGACAGTCCGTCCCGGTGAGTGCTACGGCAAGCAGTCGTAGACTGCTTCCCGCAGCGCTCGCTCGCGAGGGTCGTCTCTGAGCCGGAATCCCATTCTGTTCGGCGCGTAGGCGAAGCCAATTTCCATCTCGGGGTCCGCGAACGCGAAGGAGCCACCAGCACCCGGCGCACCGAAGGCAGTCGGGCCACTGCCGAACTGGAATCCCGGCAGTGGTTTCGAGTAGCCAAGCGAGTAGGCCGCGTCGAGTTTGAGGATTTCGTCCCTGGAACCGCCCGGCGGTTCGGTAGCCGGCGCGGTGAGTTCCTCCCGTGTGCTGTGGTCGATCCCGAGTCCGGATCCGCTCGTTGCGAGTTTGCCGTATGCTTTCGCGATGTCCCGGACACACCCGATTCCGTTTCCGCCTGGGATTTCCACGCGGCGGTACTCGGGGGAGGCGAGTTCGGCCGGTGAGTCGGTGTCGAAACAGTCGAGTGAGCGTCTGGTCAGCGAACGGGGGTTCAGGAGTGCGCGGTAGAACTGCCACGGGAGCTCGCGAGCCTCGAACAGGAGTTTGAGTGGGCCGAAGCTGTCTATTTCTGCGATCCGCTCGTCGGGAATACCGGTCGGAACGCCGATGTGAAACTCGATCTCGTTGGGGTCTGCGATCTCCGCTTCGAAATACTCCCCGAGCGTTCTCCCCATCGGATCCGTCCGGCGGATGAGTTCACTCTCGTACCAGCCGAGTGTGAACGCGTGATAGCCGTGTCGGTGTCCCGGAGTCCACTCGGGCTCCAGCTCGGCGAGGGAGTCGGCGAGTTCCTCCGTCGCGGCGACGTCGGCAGCACTCAGTTCGTGGGCGGGCGCAGGGAGGCCCGCCTGGTGGGCGAGTAACTCCCGGATCGTCACACCCGATTTCCCGTGTGCCCCGAATGCCGGCCAGTATCTCGCCACACGGTCGTCGTAGTCGAACAACCCTGCCGACCGGGCGTGAGCGACAGCCATCGCTGCCATGCCTTTTGTCGTCGAGAAGACGAGCACCATCGTGTCCTCCTCCCACGGCTCGGTTCGCTCACGATCCCGGTATCCACCCCAGAGATCGACGACTTTCTCTCCCCGGTGGTAGACAGCACAGGCCCCACCGCGCTCACCGCGCTCGGCGAAGTTCTCGACGAACACGTCGCCGACGGCTTCGAACTCTGGTGCGACCGTCCCGCGAATCGGGATGTCTCCCGCGTCCGGTGTCATACTAGACAACTGCCATGGGAACGAATATCTATCTTGGGTGTTCCTACGTCGGGGGTGTTCCTGCAGAGCCTCGTGCGCGCGCACGCGTGCGACCTATAAGGCTACAGCCCCTTCTTACTGGTATGAGTGAAACAGATGCCGCCAGTCCGGCGTACGACCGAGTCGACGTCTCGGTGCTCGTGATCGGTGCTGGGGCTGCAGGTGCCCGGGCCGCCATCGAACTCGCCGAACGCGATGTCGAGGACCTGCTCGTCATCGGAAAGCGCAGCCACGGCGACGCCCACACGACGTGGGCTCGCGGCGGTATCAACGGTGCACTCGGCACACACGACCCCGACGATAGCTGGGAAATCCACGCTGCAGACACCCTCAACGAGGGCCACTTCCTCAACGACCCGGAGAAAGTCGAGACTGTCGCGAAGCAGATGCCCGACAGACTCCGCGAACTCGACGACTGGGGGATGGAGTTTTCGCGGACCGAGGACGGCGAGATCGACCAGCGCTTTTTCGGCGCACAGTCCTTTCGCCGGACTGCCTTCGCGGGCGACCACACTGGCGAGTCGATGTTGAACGCGCTCGTCGACCGCGCCCAGGAACTGGAGATCCCCTACCGCGAGAACGTGATGATCACGAAGCTCCTCTCGGATGGGGTCTCGGTGTACGGGGCCGTCGGATTCGATATGGAGACCGGTGACTTTGTCCTGTTCAACGCTGGGACGGTGGTGCTGGCCGCTGGTGGCCACGCAGCGATCTACAACCGTCACACCTCCCGTGACGACGAGAACAACGGTGACGGCCCTGCACTGGCCTACGACGCCGGTGCCAGCCTGATGGATATGGAGTTCGTCCAGTTCCACCCGACCGGGATGGCCGTCGACGAGAGCGATCCGGAGTGGGAACCGTGGAGCGGCCGCCTCGTCACCGAGGCCGTCCGCGGTGAGGGTGGCCACCTCTACAACTCCGAGGTCCCCGAGTCGGCCGACTCGGGGGCTCGGGAGACGACGTCTCCCGGTGGCGAGCGGTTCATGGAGCGGTACTCGCCGGACCAGATGGAACTCGATGCCCGGGATGTCGTCGCCCGCGCCATCGCACAGGAGATCGCCGAGGGCCGCGGCACCGAAAACGGCGGTGTCTATCTCGATCTCTCGCACAAAAGCGGGGAGTTCATCCAGGAGCGACTGCCGCGGATGTACGAGCGATTCGTGGATCTCGGCGTCGATATGGCCAGCGAGCCAGTCGAGGTCGCGCCGACTGCTCACTACGGGATGGGTGGCGTCGCCGTCGACGAGTACGGCGAGACAGACGTCAACGGACTGTTCGCCATCGGCGAGACGATGGCCGGCGTCCACGGCGCAAACCGCCTGGGTGGCAACTCACTCGCCGAGACGGTCGCTTTCGGTGTCGTCGCCGGCGAACGCATCGCCGAGCGCGTCGATGGCCCAGGCGAGGTGCCCGAGGCTCTCGTCGAGGAGATCGCCGAACCGCAGTTCGCGGACCTCGAATCGCTTGCTGGCCGAGACGGCGAGTACGACGTCATGGCCGTCTACACCGAACTACAGAATCTCATGTGGGAACACGCGGGGATTCTTCGCGATGGCGAGTCCCTGCAGACAGGGCTCGACGAACTCGCAACTCTGCGTAAAAAGGCTGCAGATATGGACGTCGGCCCGGTCACCAGCGACTCCTTCGAGTTCGCACTGGACGTTGGCTTCATGCTGACCGCTGGTGAGGCTGTCCTCCGTGGGGCACTCGAACGGACAGAATCCCGTGGTGCACACTACCGGACCGACTACCCGGAGACTGACCCCGACTGGCAGCGAAACATCTACTTCCAGCGGGCCGACATCGGTGGGATGACAAGCTTCACCGAGCCCGTCGACACGCCGAGCGAGGCCGTGCAGGACGCCCTCGACGAGGGCCACGAACTGGATTACCACCAGCTGGAGTGACCGACCCCGTCTTCGACACGTAGGCGAGAGTCGGGATGGCTGTCGTTTTTTGGCAAACCGTACCTCGGATATATCCCATAGAAATGTCAATGGGTATGTATGCACCATCCTGGTCCACCCCGGGTACTGGCGGTTGGAGAGACGCAGGAACTCGCCCCCAGAGACCCCGACCCTGACGGGACGTACAGCTGGCACGTCGCCGAGGCACCCGAGAGGAGTGCAGTCTCGTTCGGCGACGACCCAGTCGAATCGTTCACACCGGACAGACCGGGCGTCTACACCGTCGCGCTCGACGCACCGGACGGACGCCACGAACTCACACTCCGGGTGTTCCCGTCGGAGATGGCGGTCGCGGCAGGTGGCGGCGCCAGCGGACAGAGCGGCCGGAGCGGGATGAGTGGCCCCGGCGAAAGCGGGGTGAGCGGCAAAAGCGGCTCCGGTCTCGGCTCTGCGCGCGAGGATCCCGTCTCCGGCGGGGGCCGACCCCGACTTACGCTCACTGGCGAGCGTGCGGGTGACGAGGTCGTGCTGACTGCGCACGCACAGACCGCTCCGAACGGCGACGAGGAAGACGAGAGTCTCGACGTCGAATTTTACGTCGACGACCGCGACGAACTGACCGAGTACGAGGTCGACGGCCGCGAGCTCCACATCCCCCTCGACGTGCTCGACGCCCCGGTGCGCATCCATGCCGTTGCCTTCGGGACCCAGTACAGTGTCCCCGATACGGTGCGGGTCCATTCCGGCGGCGACGTCGAACTCCTGAACGAGCCGCCCGAGTGGGGCAAGGAGATGACGCTCTACGAGATCTACGTCCGGGGCTACATCGATCCCGACGAGGGCCAGTCGACGTTCGACGCCATCGCCGAGAACCTCGACCACATCCAGCGCCTCGGCATCAACACGCTGTGGCTGACCCCTGTCCTCCAGAACGACGACTTCGATCACGGCTACAACACCACGGACTTCTTCTCGATCGCCGACGACCTCGGCGGCGAGGAGGCGTTCCGAAACTTCGTCCAGGAGGTCCACGACAGGGACATGCGTATCCTGTTCGACCTCGTGTTGAACCACTCGGCACGGGACCACGAATTCTTCCAGAAGGCCGTCGAGGGTCACGAGAAGTACATCGAGTGGTACGACTGGCAGGACCGCGAGAACCGCCAGCCCGAGACCTACTTCGACTGGCCGTACATCGCGAATTTCAACTACCGCAACCTCGAGGTCCGCCGACACCTGCTCGACGCCGTCGAGAAGTGGGCCGACCTCGTCGACGGCTTCCGGTGTGATATGGCCTGGGCGGTCCCGAAGCCGTTCTGGCAGGAGGTTCGCTCGGTCGTCAAGGACCACGACAGCGAGTTCCTGCTGATGGACGAGACGATCCCCTACGTCGCGGACTTCCACAACCTGTGTTTCGACATCCACTTCGACGCCGGCCTCTACTTCGATCTCATCCAGATCGGCGGCGGCGAGAAACCGGCCGAGCAGCTATATCAGTCCCTCGAAAACCGGTACCGGATCGGCTTCCCGAACCACGCCGGGTTTCTGACCTACATCGAGAACCACGACGAGGACCGATACGTCGAAACGCCCGGCCGCCACGCCGTCGAAGCAGCCGCTACAGCGTCGCTCACGCTGCCCGGCGCGCCGATGATATACGCCGGCCAGGAGATCGGCGAACACTGGGGGCGCGGGAAAATCCACTGGGACGATGCCGACGAGGATCTGCTGGCGTTCTATCAACAGCTCGGTCGGGTGCGCGAGGAGTTCGACGCGCTCGGTTATCGAGCCGACTTCGAGGAAGTACAGGTGGAGTCCACCTCCGAGAACGTCGTAGCCTACGCCCGAGAGAACGACGACGAGCGGGTCGTCGTCGTGTTGAATTTCGGCCACGAACCCGAGGAGGTCGGACTGTCCGGGGAGCGTATCCAGGCGACTGACCGACTCAGCGGTGAGAACGTCGCTGCGGAGGAGGGTGTCTATGTAGAAAACGCGGTCATTCTGCCCGCGGAGCGGACCGTGGCACCTGACCGACTCGGCGGCGAGAGCGTCGCTGCGGGAGGCGGTGTCTCCGTGGACAAGGCGGCCAGTTTGCCCACGGCGGAGCTGGAATCGCGGACTGGCGCTTTCGAATACTCGATACCTAACGAGGACGCGATCCAAGATGGAATGGAAGGCTACATGCAGGCCTACAAGATCTGGATGGACGCCGCAGCGGAGATGTACGAACGGGCGAGCGATGCGGTACAGGGCGAGGACGTCGAGCCCGAAGCGTTCCGCGATATCTGGCTCCGATCGGCGAACGAGGCCTTCTCCGGGGTCATGTCGACGAGTGGCCTCGCCGCCACGAACGGCCAGCTGGTCGAGCAGATCAGGGAGATGCAACAGGAAATCGACGAGATGACACAGGATTGGCTGGCCCAGATCGGGATGGCGACACGCGACGACGTCGGCGAGATCGGCCAACGCATCAGCGAACTCGAACGGCGCCAGCGCACGGTCGAAGACGAACTCGACCGACTCATCGACACTGTCGAAAATCAGTAACCAGATTATCCAACTCCTTCTCTCCAGCACTGAACACACACGCAGACGCGATCGAGCGCATGTGGTTTGCCTAAAAAATATTCCGAGTAAGCCCCGCAATTAGTAGATCAAATTTAATTTCATATCTAAACTATCGAAACATATATTCCGCTCCCGATAGTGATGTTTGTATGTCCAGTAATGATGACAGTAGGACGCAGGGTGTGGAGTTTGGATCACTCGCGGACGATCTAGAGGCAGAAGAGTATCCATTGGACACGGACGAACTTCTCGACGAGTACGGACCTCACCAGATTGAGCTTGGAGAAGATAGTGAATCCCTCCAGGAGATTCTCGGTCAGGTTGGAGAGACGACATACGATTCTGCCGAGGAGGTGATGGATACGATCGTCAGCATGGTCAGTGACGACGCGATCGGGCGAGAGGGGTACTCTGACAGGGGTGAAGAGTTGAACGAGGAACAGCGGGAAGAAGAATCAATCTAATCGATAGAGATCAGGGAGTCTTGTCACCGGCGACAACGTGTCGCTGTAGGATAGCCCGTCAGACGAACTCTTCCGTGAACCGATGAAAGACTCAGCGATGATCTCCGCTAGAGGGGTTCTACGTCTCCCGGTGTGGCTCGTACCGAACCCAACGCCGGGGGCGTAGTCAAGTATAATTCGATAGAATGACACGATGCCACTACAGATACAATGATACAACTCAGTGCAGTTACGCCAGAATCGGACGAAGAATCGAAGAGTAGCCAGTCTAGCGCCGTAGACACTCTCAAAAAACGGACCACGGACGGATCAATTCCGCTTGCTGTGGGCGCGATATTGTTAGTGCGCGCACTCGGGTCGAGCCGACAAACGGAGAAAATCGACGGACAGGTACTCGTTGCAACGGCGCTTGTCGGTCTCGGTCTTCGTCAGCGACGCCGCCACAGTATGACCGGTTCAGATACCGCAGACGAAAGCAACCACCATACCGGCACTGGGACATCGGAACAGCGCGCAGATAGCCACCAGGGCGACAGTAATCCACGGGGAATTGTGGGTGAACCCACGACCGAATCCGACTCTGACACAGAGTCCATTCAGTTTCACGAGGGGCAGATCGATGAAAATCCGTCAGCAGAGGCTGGCGCCAAGTCCACTGGAGATCCACGGATCGACGACGAGACCACCGAAGTCGATCTTTCCGAGGCCTCTCTGGCCGACGAGGCCAGTGAAGCAGCAGGACCCAGCAGTGTCCAATCACAGCCGACACAGACTGACGAAATCGAACCTGAAGAGACACCCGAGGAGGACTCCGCCCGCGAGGGGGCAGACGCCCCCGAAGACAACGAGACGGTGGCTGACGACAAAACGTCGCCCTGATGCTCGACAAAACAAAGCTTACTCGTTGTCCAGTGGGTGTGAAAATAAAAGCCGATCCGTTTCGATACGCCCCTCTGTTTCACTATCATGATATACTCCCAGACAGATTTCCAGGGAACGTCGCTCATTTCTCCAGAAGCGGTAACTCTATCTTATTAATTTCAGATAATAATTCACTCTAAATAACAATGTCTATGGCGTGTCAATATCTAGGTGCGATGCAACGAACAACAATGACTGCCGACGACGAAGGAAAGCCTGTCGTGAACTCAGCGGGCGACGAGATCGGAATCGTGAGTGACGTTCGGAACGGCAATGCACACGTGAAACCAGATCCGAGTCTCACGGACAAAATCAAATCCAAACTCGGCTGGGACCAGGCAGACGAGGAAAGTTACCGCCTGGAAGATGAACGAGTCGATTCGGTCACTGACGACGAGATTCGACTCAAAAACTAGTGTGGGCCCGGGTTGTCGAAGATTCCGACAGATTCTCGCATTTTTGACTTCGGCTGGCGTGCAATCAGTGTTCAGCGCTCATCGTGCCCCGAGAGCGCCGACTCCGTGTGAGATCGCTTCTGGTCACCGCCCCGCCCAAGCAGAATTTTCGGGAACAGACACACTCTTACCCAGATTTTTGTGCTGTACTGTTTTTCATGTTCCTGAATTTGTGAACCGCCCCGTAGAGAATCTGTGTGAACTGGTCGGGGAACCGGCGGACCCTCTGAAAGTCCGTCCGTCCGTCCTCGATGGCATTCACGACCGATTCGGGAGTGAGTTCGTTGGCGTCGAGTTCGGTGATTACCCGCCCGATTTCGAACGCGAAGTGTGCATCGCTTCCGCCTACGATCGGTAGCTGTCGGTCTCTGGCGAGTTCTTCGACCAGCTCTGCAGTCTGTGGGTGCTTTCCGTTCACCTCGACTGCGTCGACAGAGATATCTGCGTCTTTGACCGTGCCTGATCGGAAGGGGTGGGCCATCACTGTCGCACAGTCTCTCCGGTTGGCAAGCTCGACTGTGTCTTCGGGTGAGAGTTTTCCGGGCTGGGTTCGGGCAGGTGGATCCGGCCCCACAACCAGTAGATGCCCCTCGTCGGTAGAGATTTCGACACCAGGAATGATCTCTATCCCACTCGTGTCGACACCGAAGGACGTGAAATAATCGTGATTCGTGACAGCAATCCCATCGAGGTCTCGGGCGCGTGCAACTGCGACGTTCAACTGGAAGCCGACCTTATCGAAGGCTGTCGGTTGTCCCGCAAACGAGTGAAAGAATCGCGAGTGTGTATGCAGGTCAACATCGTACATTGTGGTGGCTCCACCCCCTGTCCTCGTCGGGGAATCCGACACGGTCGGTCACGGAGGTTTCCTCACACGACGAAATTCCAAACGTATTCATGAAATTGTCTCTTTAATCAATACGTCTCCGAGGTACAATAAAAGCCGGACTATCCTAAACGAAAAGCAGCGCGAGTTCCCCGCCTTTCCGAAAACCGCAGGTTTTCGGCTTTCGCAAATCTTCGATTTGCGTCAACACTGTGGGCGGGGGTGAAGCGCGTGCGCTCTGCTGCGTCCCTGTTTTTAACTATCCGGACGCCATACGACAGTTTGGAACCCACGCAATCGGCCTCGCAAAATCCACGCACCCACTTCGGGGTAAGACGCGGTGCGCCGGGCCTGTGTCGCGCCCTCGTGAAGGGGCGGACGCTCACGGACATACCCGCCACGGCAGCAACAGACGACCTCTGTTGCGGTGGCACCTCCGGTGTGTTCGGGTGTTACTGGTTCCACGCGAGTCCCCGCAGGGACGAGCGCGGGCGGAATTAAATTCGCCATCAGTCGTTCAGCTGGCTCCACGCCAGAGACCACGGCGAAGCCACGGGCCACCGCGCCCGTGGTACTTCACACCTGCCGTTTTAATCGTTCGCTCCCTTAGGGTTAGAAGCTTCCGTCTACACCAATGAGCCATGACAGAGACAGAGACTGGAGACTCCGAGACCGTCGTGGTATTGAACCCGAAAAGCGGGAGTGGAGACCACACAGGACTCGTCCGTGACTGGGCCGCCCTCAAAGGGCATACTGTCCGAACGACACAGCGAGAACAGCACGCAATTCAACTCGCCCAGCAGGCAGCAGGGAACGGGGCGTCAGAGATTATCGCCGTGGGCGGGGATGGAACGCTCAACGAGGTCGTGAAAGGGATCCACGCTGCTGGGAAAATCGAAACGGTCACAGTGGGTGTGATACCAGCTGGGACCGGAAACGACTTCGCTACGAATATCGGTATCCCTGGGATCGAACGGGCTTTCGACGTGCTGGAATCCGGCGAGCGACGGCAGCTAGATCTCGGGATGGCTGGCGATGTCCCGTTTTTGAACTCCTGTGTTGCGGGCATCACTGCCGATGCGAGTCAGGAAACGTCTGCCGAGGACAAAACCCGTGTCGGTGTGCTGGCGTACGTTCTCACGACGCTCCGGATGGCGTCAGAGTTCTCGGGGCTCGAACTCACCGCGTCGGTGACCGAGGGGGCAGAGTCTCAGACGGTCTGGGACGGCACTGCGAGCGTCGTCCTGGTGGGAAACGGCCGTCGGTTTTCGATGGCAGGAACCGAACAGGCAGATCTCGAAGATGGGTTGCTGGACGTCACGATCATCAAGGATGCCGCGTCGATCGACCTGGCGACCGACCACCTCTGGGAGCGACTCGTGCAGACCGAGGGTGAGAACCTAGAGCGGTTGTTCGCCTCGTCGATCGAACTGACTGTCGACTCCGAGAAACCCACTGTGTTTAGCCTCGACGGGGAAATACTCGAACTCGATTCGGTTACAGTGACGACCAACCCGAACGTTCTAGAGATGTACGTCGGCGAAGAGTACGAACCACAACCGAACGGTGAGTGACACTGCCGGCTGTACAAAACTGATGAAGTGCGCCACCCCGGGGTAGCGCATCTCTTTACGAATTTACAGCCGGCAGTATCAGTAAACGTTCCGCAGTTGGTGCAGTAAAACCCGAGGTGTTCCTCGCGATCGGTCTGTTCGTAGACGTGCAAGAACTTCGCCTCATCCCCGGAGATGGACTCTTCGGCATCGAGAAACCGCATCTGGCCTTCCACAGTTATCTGTTCGCCCTCTGGAACTGTCTATTCGTCCTCGTCTTTCGGTTCGATGTGCTCGTTGCGGTACAGTTCAACAGTGAGTGTCCGCTCGTCGAACTCGCGGTCGACTGTCTCCTGTGATTCGAATTCGAACTGCTGGAAGAACTCTCCGCCTTCCTGATTATCTGCCAGTACAGTGGCGTGGATTTCGTCGACCATTCGTTCGCGTAGGGCAGTGAGCACTCGTTCGAACAGCTCGGTCCCCACTCCGTAGCCGCGCTCTGTCGGTGCAACGTGTAACCATCTGATCTCTCCGCATCCTTCGTCGGTGACCACCCCCTCGACGAATCCCAGTATGGCTCCGTCGTCCCCTTCCGCAACGAGGATCAGCCCGTCGTCCAGGCGTGAGCCGATCCGGTCGGACGTGAATTCGAGTTGTATAATGCCTTCGATATCTAGCGGACTCAGGGCGTACGAGGCCTGAAACGACTGCTCTGCGATCTCCCTGATGCGGTCGCTATCGCCTGCTGACGCTTGGCGCACATTCATATTATTCCATTGATCAGTCTCGCTGATAAATAGTCGGGTCCCAAACTACAACGTGCTTACGACGGAGTATACTGACGCTCACAAACTGTGATGGAATCCTCCTCACCCCATCGAAAACACTCCTTCCGCGTTCGTGCGTTGTGCCACGGTCGAGAGTCGGAGCATGAACGACGTCAGGACGATATAGGGGAGTAGTGCGATCGCAAACACTGTCGACACTAAACTATGAAGCGGTGGCAGGCCGAGGATCCACCACTCCGGGAACAGATCCGCACTAATCGCGAGGATTGCCGATGCAGTGATCAGGATCGCTGGGAGTGACACGACCAGCAGGACACGGGACAGGCGCGAAACTTCGGCCGTGTAGTACATCGTCTTGAAATACTCCCGCCCGACCGCGAACAACTGAAAGGCCTCGACGAGGGAGTCGAGCGATTCATCGAACGACTCGGAATCGTACTGTTCGTTCCGGCTTCGAAGTCCATGTGTTCGGTCGAGAAGTGGTCCGTACTCGATTTCCAGTGCCATCCAGAGCAACGCGAAATCCCCGCCCTGAATATTATCTATCTCTTCGAGGTGATCGAGGCTTCCAGTAACAGATTCACTATACTGGTTGGCCAGTTCGTCGAAATCGCTCTCTAGATCAGCAGCTTCGTCGGCAATCTGGTCCGCGTGGCGCTGGATTACGGCTGTCATTGATTCGAGAAAGGCCCGAATGTCGGTGGTTCCCTTGTTGGTCTCGGTCAGGTCGTCGACATCTTGCCAGAAATCACCGACACCACGGATACGATCTTCCTGTTTCTCGATCGACGTCATATCCTGGGAGAGGACAATAGAGTTGATCGAGACCACTATGGAGACGAGTAAAATAATCCCACTCAGGAACGTATCGAGGATATTTTCCACGGTCTGGGTCTCAGTGAGAAGGACCCGCATCTCGAACGACCAGAAGGTCCCAATGAACATCAATACGGCATATACGAACGTCAGCAATGCACCGGCGACTGCAATCCGGTTCCCCTCCAGAAGTAACCACCGCCCAACCCTGGGTCTACCATCCATCGTTGGGACGGGAAACCAGTTCCGGAAACGCTGGAGTTGTCTCAAAATCCCCATAGCCAGCCCCGAACGAAACAGTGCTCGCTGTTTGAATGCCAACAAATCATCACGATTGTACATGGTATCGCCCCTACACATAAAGTATTGTCCCGAATTTCAGTAAACCTCTGTAAATCACGCTTATCAGTGACTAAACTGTGGTATAGCTCTCGTCGAAATCAGAACCTGCCCCGACTTTGGGCGGTGAATAGCTGATCTAAATCCGTAGAGCGGGTCGATACAGTGCTGTTGTAGAGATCTCGATCAAGGTAGATGGCCGTGACGCTCGGGTCGTCGAGGAGTTCGAGACACCCGCCGAGGACATCGCTGGTGGTTTCGCCAGCGTATACCGCCTGAGTAGTGTTCATCGACCCTGACAGTGAGGTACTATCGGCTATGGCTCGAAAAAATACCCCTCTCAGATTATCTCGTTGTATATCTGATCTACCGGAATCGTCCGAGAGAACGCTCTTCGCTCGATTTTCACTACAACTATCTCAGAGATACAACGTGAAACACCGAGTTATACAGGCTGGTCGGTGCTGGGGCTCTTGCCGCGTGTCCCCAACGTTCGAAGTTCTAGAAATATTATCGAAGTTAGCTGAACATCTTGTGTATATTCCGGCACATGAGTAATAATAATATGATAACAAACCGGTTATTGCGAGAAACTCAACTCAATATTCGACAATCCGACTGGTAGCACGCGCTTCTCACAAATACGAAACGAGCTGATTTGCCGTCTCGCGTGGCAGACAGGGGCGCGCAGTGACGAAATAAGTCGAATGCAACTCGATAATTTGAATCGAGACGTAAGAGAGATCAAGATCCGATCGTCGAAACTTAACCAGGATGATCACGAGGATCTATATTACCGTTACGTTTTTTACGAGAAATAGATGGATTTAGCGCTTGCTGAATACCTACAGGAGCGCAGTCAAAAAGACCCTGAGCAAGAGTGGCCGTACTTGCTTATGGGGTCGAAAGGCGGGCAGCTAGACTCCGCATGTATCAAAAATAATTAAAAAGAGCGCGTATGAAGCCAATATTCAGCAACCGTTAGTAAGAGACAATGACGGAAGTGTAAGGGGTTGTTATATATGGCACACAGAATGCGCTACGCCCGCATAACCCATTAAGACGGACATGAATTTAAATGTGGTCCGAATGATCCCAGGGCACGCGTCAATGGACACGACACTCTCGTCCATCCAACCAGATTGGGACGAGGCCTGTACGGAGTTTCGTGACGCGGTAGAGGGATTCGTAACTCTGCTAAAATCTAATTCACCAGACTCTCTCTGTAAGAAAACAGCTGTTGCTGAGACGCGTGTGTCACTCACTCAACTGCTGAAACACATGACATTTACCAGTCCGTGTTTCGAGGTTACTCCTCCCGGGTATAGATCACAACACCGCCGATATCGGGATCCTCTGTAAAATTGTACGCCCGGGCGCGACAGTCGACGCTCTGTCCGTTTTTGTGGACAGCCTCAAAGTGGATGTCTGTCGGTGTGTCAGGGTCGCTGAGCCGCTTTTCGAACTGTTCCGTAATGTGATCGCGGTGGTCTTCGTGGACGAGCGCAAACGGCCCGAGTTCCTCGACTTCGTCCGGCGTGTAGCCGAGAATCCGTTCGACCGATCCGGAGACAAATACGATGTCTCCGGTCTCCGAAACGACTGCAATCATGTCTGTGGCATGTTCGAGCACTTTTTCCAAGAACCGCTGTGTTCGAGCAGCCTCTTTCGTCGCCCGATACCGCTCAACACTGTTCTTGATGCGGTTTGCTAGAACTGTGTACTGATCGGTGCCACCCTTTTTCTGGAGGTAGTCTGTCACCCCCTTTGAGATTGCCTTGGCTGCGATCTCTTCTGACCCTTTGCCGGTGAAGAGAATAAACGGGAGGCCGGGGTGTTCTGCTCGGATTTCAGCGAGCAGTTCAAGTCCGTTCATGCCGGGCATATCGTAGTCGCTCACGATACAATCGCAGTCGCTGTCAGCAGCTTCAGGATCCACGTCACGGAGTCGGGCTAGCGCATCCGCCGCTTTAGTCTCTGTCACGACCGAGAACGCCTCGTCTTCCCGCTCAAGCGCAGTAGCGGTCAGTTCGGCGAAACCGGGATCATCATCAACAGTAAGTACACCGATCTTCTGCATGTACTGTCAGAAGGTGTAACAGAACATAACTATTTATTTCAAAATTATAAAAATGTATACTTTGCTTTCGAGAGACCGTGCTTTCGGTGTCTCATAGTGATTGTTGCGGTTATTTTCGCGACCACGTCACAAATATCGATGTTTCACGGCGCCTATCTGACATTTTCTTTCACTGTGGCGGTACAGACTCGCAACAATCACTATCAGCGGATACGCTGCCGCCAATACTGACAGTATGGGATTTCTCACCCGACATCTCTTACGTCTCGACTGTGTAACCTTTGAGCAATGAGCAGATATTCATGACCGCTATCAATGATATTATCACCGTTCTCTATATCGACGACGGCTCGGGGGTGACTGACAGGACTGTCGCCTCGCTTGAACGGGAGGACGAACGCATCACTGTTCGCACTGCCACGAACGCAAAGGAAGGACTTGATCTACTGGCTACCAGTACTGTCGATTGTATCGTCTCGGAGTATGACCTGCCGATGACGAACGGCATCGAGTTCCTCAAAACCGTCCGTAAGGAGTCTCCGGACCTTCCGTTCATCCTGTATACCGAGCATGGTTCAGAGGAAGTTGCCAGTCAAGCGATCTCAGCGGGCGTGACTGAATACCTCGAAAAAGAGAAGCCGGGTCAGGAGAGCGTACTGGTAGACCGGATTCACCATGCCGTGTCAGATCGAGGCCCGGCGATCGATCGTGAGCAACGGAGTAATCGTCTCGAACAAATCCTGAAAACTGTTCCGTCGTGTGTCGTCCAGCTCGATCGAGATGGGCGGTTCATCTTTGCTAACGACCGTGCTGTCGAGGTGCTTGGATTGCAACAAACGGAACTGATGGATCGAGCGTACAACGATCCAGAATGGGAAATCTCTGATCTGGATGGGAATCCAATACCGGACGACCAACTCCCGTTTCGACAGGTTCGTGATACCGGTCAATCACTTCACGGATTCCGACACAAAATACGGTGGCCGGATGAGACCGAAAAGATTCTCTCAGTAAACGGTGCACCATTATTTGACGACGATAGGAGTATCGAGAGCGTTGTTTGTTCGTTAACCGACATCACTGACCGAGTCGAACGTCAATCACGTATCAAAGAAACTACCGCACGTCTCGAAGCGCTGTTCGAGAACTCGCCCGACATGATCAATGTCCACGATACTGCGGGACAGATTACCGAAGTGAATTCGCAACTCTGTGAAGCAACGGGCTACAGCCAGTCGGAGCTCACTGGAATGAAGGTATGGGAACTTGATCAAACAGTCGATCCAGCGGCTATTACGAACCGGTGGGGCGAAATGGCGGTTGGTGATCGACATAGACTTGAGGGGGTCTATCAACGGAAAGATGGAACGACATTTCCAGTGGAAGTTCATCTCAGACGGCTCGATCTGGCGGGTGATGATCGGTTCGTCGTGATCAGTCGGGACATCTCGGCTCGGAAGGAAAGCGAACAGCAACGCCAGCGCGAACACGATCGGTTCCAGGCGGTATTCGAAGACTCGTTCGATGCGATGGTCATTACAGACGACGATGGACAGTACGTCGATGCAAACGAGAGCGCAACCGAGCTGTTCGGCCTCGCAAAAAAAGAATTATTGGGGCGGTCAATCGACGACTTTGCACCCGAGAACTTTGACTTCGAGACTGCGTGGCGTGAGTTCCAACAGGCAGAAAACGACCGTGGAATCTTTCCACTCGTCCGGCCTGATGGAACGGAACGGATCGTCGAATACGCCGCGACAAGAGATATTATGCCTGGCCAGCACCTGTCGGTGATCCGGGACATTACCGAACGGGAGGAGCGCGAACGGGAACTCGAACGGATGCGTGAATTGCTCGAACAGACCGAGCGAATTGCTGACATTGGGGGATGGGAGATCGATACAGAGACGATGGATGTCTTTTGGTCGAAACCGCTGTTCGATCTGCTTGGGATTTATGCCGACGAGGAACCGCCACTGGACAAAGCCCTTGATGTGTACCACAAGGACGACCGTCCGATCGTCGAAGAGGCCGTCGAGACAGCACTGGAGTCGGGCGAGCCATTTGATGTAGAAGCACGATTCCGACGGCCCGACGGAGAGATCCGCTGGCTTCGAGTCCAAGGAACACCCACAATCGAAGACGGTGAGGTCGTCACTCTTCGTGGAACAGTCCATGATATTACCGAACGGAAGGAACGGGAAGAACAACTGGAAGCACAGAATCAACGGTTGTCAGAGTTCGCTGACATCGTCAGTCATGACCTGCGGAATCCGCTCACCACCGCGCAAGGTCGGTTAGAACTGGCCCGGGCCGACTGTGATAGCGCGCACTTGGAATCAATTGAAGATCTTCACGAGCGAATGTGGACATTGATCGATGATCTGCTTGCGCTTGCTCGGACGGATACCACTGTGACTGATTGCAAACCGGTGGATCTCGCAGCAGTCGCGTCGGATTGCTGGACAACCGTCGAGACAGGTGACGCCACTCTCGTTACCAATAGTCACCACACTGTGCAGGCGGATAAAAGCCGATTGAAACAACTGTTCGAAAACCTCATTCGGAATGCAATTGAGCACGGCGGCGAAGACGTCACGGTAACGATCGGTGATCTGGCTGACGGCTTCTACGTTGCGGATGACGGATCTGGTATTCCGGTAGACCAACAAGATGAGGTGTTCGAAACGGGCTATTCGACGAACCCTTACGGAACTGGCTTCGGATTGAGCATCGTTCAACAAGTGGTTGAGGCACACGATTGGATCATCACTGTAACTGACGGATCGGACGAAGGCGGCGCACGATTCGAAATCACTGGTGTCGTTATTCAAGAATAAATCGAAATATTGCCTGAAGAATTTTAACGACTTGTCAGCTGAATTGGGTTTTAGAGACAGTCACCCAACTTATACCTGATACACACGATAATATTATCATATTTCACTATTATTATTAACACATATAGTTCTAAATATATCCTTGTTCGATTTTACAGATGTATTCAATCTTGGCTCTGGTAACTAGCGAAACACGTTTATCATGGCAAAGTCACTAACATACCATGACTGATAAATCAAAACAGAACGTGTTATTCGTCGATGATGTCCCCGAAGATGCCAGTCTCTATGCGGATTATTTCGATCAGGATTCAACGATCCAACCGATAACGGCACTATCGGCCGACGAAGGCCTCACCAGATTAGCACAGTCAGAAATCGATTGTGTCGTCAGTGACAGCGTACACACCGAAGAAGGGGATCCATTGGTCGCTGTCGCCAAACAGCGCTATCCAGATATCCCCGTTCTCCTCCACTCGGGACGATCAGCCGATATGCTCCCGACCGAAATCGTCGATAAATTCCTGCAGAAAGGGACCAGAACAGATGACTCGACAGCACTCGAAATATTGAGTGATAGCATCCGTGAACTTGTCGCCGAAGAGCATCAGCCCACAGCACCAAGGCAAAATGATTCTGATCAGCGGTGGCATTCGCTCGGCACGTTTGATTGGAGCAGGCAGAATAGCCTTGTCGTGACGGTGCTCGAAGCGCTCGCCGCGGAAACAGGGTCGGATATAGAGGATTTGGGGCCGCTGTACGATAGTATCGATCCAGACGCACTGACTGTCCTCATGACTCATGCTGCAACGAAAGGAACAAACAGCACCGCTGAAGTACAATTCGAGATGTCGGGATACACTGTTCGGGTACGCTCGGACGGAACCGTCGAATACAGCGAAGATACCGACCGATAGTGTCCTGTCTAAGGCTGAAGAACTGTACCATCTGAACGATACATCTTCCTACGAATTGCTTTGACCGTTTTGTCGTCTTTGGAGTCCTTCCTCGCGTACTTTAACTCAAGAACGTCCCGATAGACCCCGAAGAGAGTCGTTCCCGTCGAGCAAGTCATAGTGATTGTTGCGAGTCTGTACCGCTCTAGCGACGCAAATTCTGTGTTACACGCCGTGACACGTCGATATCCGTGACTCGGTCACGAAAATAACCGCAACAATCACTATCAGTCGGTCTCTGCGTTTGCACCAAATAGTACACGAGTGCCACGGCCCCGCAGAATCGTCCTTCGTTCGAAGAGCTATGCAAACACATGGATACGGTACCGTTGGCGCTATTCGACCGTCTCTATTTTTCGTTCTTGGAAAATGGCGTCAGTGTGAGCGGATGAATATTGATATGAACAAGAACTGACCGTTACTGCAGTGATTCGGCGTACTTCAAAACGATTGGCGTGGTAATAACCACCAGCGCGATGAGTGCGAAAAACCCCGCCAAATCCAGTAGAGCCATCGGGTTATCTACCAGAGCAAGCCCGATGTTCTCTAACCAGTGGATCCCGTATACATTAGACAATACACTCATGACGAACTGGCAGTCCAAGAGTCAGTACCAGGCCCCTCTCCGAACGACAATAAATGAGGAAGACTGGTCGCAATGGCTTGCTCACCTCCTTCGGATGTCGTCCGGTCCATTCGGACTCGAAACGCCGGAACGGCCACCCTCCAGCGTTCGACGTGAAGTTGTGTTATTCGTCTTCGGATCCTGTCACCCGTCGCCCGAGCAGGTATGCCATGCCTCCAATACCTGCGACTGAGCTCCCGATTCCAAATCCAGGACCAGAGTCATCGGTACTTTCAGATGGACTGGTAGTCGCTGTGTCGTCAGATGCACTAGTACCATCATCTTGTACGACGACCTGTTGAGTCGTCTCGACAGTTGTGCCCTGGTCACTGACAACAGTGAGTGTGACCTGGTATGTCCCTGTCTCCTCATACCTGTGCGTGGTTGTCTCGCCAGCAGCGGTCTGCCCATCCCCAAAGTCCCACGTATAACTCACAAGCGTTCCCACGTTGGGACTGGATCCACCCGCATCGAACTCGATTTGTTCACCCGAACGTGGCTCAGTGGGAGCCAATCGGAAATCTGCGATGACGCCGAGTTGGTCGCCGAAATCACTAATATCTTTCCCATTGATACTGCGTCGATGGAATTCGACGAGTTCGTCATTCTCTGCCGGTCGATGGCCACGGCCCGTATAGATTTTAAATTGTGCGTCAATCCCGGCAGCCTCGTATGCCCTCTGACACTCCGGGAATCGGTCCTCAATCATATCCTCTCCGTAGACGTTCAACGCGAGCTCACGCAGTTCGTCGTTCCACGCATCGTCGTACGGGATCGTGTCGTTCGTGTCTTCACTCCCCATATAGAGCAACTGGTTGACTTCGTTTAGCTGGTCAACATCTATCTGTTTCCCTGTTAACGATCCAAGATCCCCGATCCCAACGTGGTAGTCTAGCGTGTGACCATTCCACTCTTCATGGGGAAGCAGTGCCATTCCGTTTAATCCACCTGCAGTGACGGAGAGCACATGCTCGGGATGCAAAACTGTGAAGCGATCAGCAAAATTCCCCGAGGCTGAAAATCCATTGAGGATGATTTTCTCCCTGAATGTATATGCATCACCGGACAGCCGATCCTTTGCATCCTCGATCATCCGGAGAAGCTGTCGGTCAATGCGCTCAAGATCGTTCCCCTCGATCTCCAATGTTTGACGATCCAGCTGGTGCGTGTAATGTGTCCCGTCAACTGGTTCCCGCATCGGCCGTGGGAACACAGGAATGAGCAGTGGAATCCCGAGTTCCTCACTGATTGGACGCGATGGTCCATTAGCGAGATTGAATTCGGCCCGTGACTTGTGTTGTTCAAAATCATCGGTGGCGGTCCCGGTGTTGTTCGGTTCAACGAGAAGCGGGATTTGACCGTCATTCCGGTCAGTTGGGCTAAAAAGATAATACGGATAATTGAAGCCAGCCTCCGGATCAGCCTCAACAAACGTTTTCCCAAGTGTTGCATCGATATCTTCATTAACAGCGACAATCGCTTGCTGGACAGTAATGACATCCGACGAGTGGACATCTCCGTCCCACAGCCACACTTCGATTACTTGTGTTTCTTCGATCGGCTGGTCTAACTCGACTGTGAGGTTCTGTTCGTTCGTTCCTGCTGGCAGTTCTTTCGTGTCGAATATCGTATTGTTTTGCTCGACTTGATCCTGAATCATTAGCGTCCCCTCGGTATTTACCGAAACCGAGGCGATGACGATCGAATCGCCATCAGATTCCTGCTGTTCAAAAACAAGTGCGTCTGATTGTGCAGTGGTTTCTGTGCTCAGAGAAAAGAGACCAACTGACCCAATCAGCCCCATTCCAGCCGTCTGCATCAACTGACGTCGTCTCAGTTCCGAGAATTCGTCTGACACACTCAGCACCCCTCGGTTTACGGTTATAAAACTAACTGGCAAGTAATCAAAATCGATAAACAACTACCGAACAGTACGACGTCCTTGGCGGACCAATAATCACACCCACACATATTGTGTGAAGTAGATCACTCGGTTGGATCTGATGGAGAATGGATAGATCTCGACGATAAATATCGACAGTCAGCGAAACGGCAGTCAAGAGGTTTGAAACGGATCAGCGAAACCACTGATCGACGAGGTCTCGGAATATCTCAGATTCAGTGAGTGTAAGGTCAATTTTTTTGGATTGGCTCTCTGCCTGAAATTGGTGACTGCAGCGACGATTCGAAGACACAGCGCAATGTCATCCAGCAGTAACCGCCAATTTTCATGATTGATACGTTCAGCGCAACGGTTATATTAACAGTCAAACGAGAAATCAATCACTCAATTATGGATAATCCTGCAGATACCATTTACATTCGTCATGTTGACGACGCACTGGAGTTCACAGACTTGGTGGTTGCATATCTAGAACGCAAGGGCGACCACGTCAGCGTTCAGACCGCATTGAACGGGCGAGTTTGAGACTAGATTAACTAGGCAATCACAAACAATGAACCGACGGACATTATTGAGCGTTGCTGGCGGCGGTATCGCTCTGACGGTCGCAGGATCCACTAACTCCTTCGTTACGAACACCCCACGTTACTCAGACTACGTAGACATCCCTGAGAGGAATATCTCAAACCCATATGGAAAACAAAAACTTACTGTACAACTCTCCCAACAGTCAGAATCGCAATACGATGCATTTGTATTGACTCGTCAAGCGTTAGATTATTGGGAAGAATACAGTGAGAAGTTCGCTGGCTACCCTATTATCTATAATCTCAGCCATAATCACGACACCCCCGATGTTCTCATTCGCTTTGTCGACTCAATTGAGGAATGTGGAAGTGACTCCACAGACAACAAAAACATAACTGGGTGTGCAGATCTTGTAAAAGATGTCGATCTAATAATAACACCAGTTACAGCGCATGTTATAACCGGCCGGGGACGCGATGAGACCCTTCGGACTCTGATACACGAGATCGGGCATACACTCGGGCTCACCCACCATGACGAACCAGCTAACTTCATGAGTAACGACGCCAGTTCCGTCTAATTTGGTACTCAATTTCCGATATTTTGTCACAACTAAACCACAGCGGTACCCGTCACTCAACTACGGGAGAATCTAGTCGAGCTCAACCAGTACTAAATATTTACCGAACTGTGATCGAAATCGAACCTATGGACCGAAACATCGCGGAGATTCAAGAGCACGACCTTCGATCTGTGTGGTAGAACGAAGAGAGGGATTTTACCCGCTGGTTGAGGGAACACATCGAATTGCTAGCAGTTATCAGCGATTGGCATTCAAAATGGTGTTTTGCTCTTCCGGAACTGTGGGGAGTGATCTCGGATGGGCCGGGCATGGATGGGTTCGAATTCTTGCGGGTCGTCCGAGAGGAGTATCCTGACCTCCCGTTTATCCTCTTACCGGCAAGGGAAGCGAGGCCGTTGCCAGCGACGCTATCTCCGCGGGTGTCACTGACTATCTCCAGAAGTGCAGCGGGACCGAACAGTACGAACTCCTGGCAAACCGGATCCGTAACGCCGTCCAGGCCAGGCGCGAAGCACAACTGGCCGACAGACAGGAAGAACTGATGCGTCTAACCGAGTTCGCCGGTGATACGGGTGGCTTCGAGTTAGACGTTGAGACCGGCGACATTCTGCATACTGACGGAGTTCGTCGAATCCAGATGCTTCCAGAAGAACCAGACCTCACGTTTGAAACCGGCATCAAAGAGTTCCATCCGGATGACCAACCGGACATCCAACAAACTATCGACCGCGCACTCCGGACAGGCAAACAGACACACGCACCTGGCGGTACCGGCCCACCGGCGGTGAGGAACGACACCTAGAGATGACGTCACTTCTACGATGGCCAACAGGGACACGACGACAATCCAGGGAGCCATCCACGATGTCACCGACCGCCGGGAGCGCCAGCAGGAACTCAAATCGGAACGTCGGTTCAGTGAGCAGGCACTCAATGCACTGGACGACCTGTTCTACGTCATCAACGCAGACGGCAGCCTTCGACGGTGGAACTGCCGGGTTCCTGTAATCACGGGCTATCCCGAGTCGGAACTCGACGACATGCGAGTGACTGATAGTGTTTGTTGCGGTAATTTTCGTGACCACGTTACAAATATCGGTGTTTCACGCCATGTAACCGATGTCTTGTTACACGACGGCGGTAAAGACTCGCAACAAACACTATGAGGTATTCCCCGAAGACGCACGCGAGACAGTTACCAAGGCGGTTGAAACAGTCCTGGCAGAGGGCCAAAGCACGATTGAAGTAGACCTACTCACCGCTGACGGTGAGCGGATCCCCTACGAGTTCACCGGGGCACGTCCGACCGACCCTGACGGACAGAGGACTGGACTGGTTGGGATCGGACGGAACCTGACTGCCCGCAGACAGCGTGAACATCGGTTTCAAGCACTCGTGGAAGAATCCAACGATCTCATCTCGGTTATTGACGCTGACGGCGTATTCGAATATCAGAGTCCCCGGTCTGCTTATAGGCGGCTGTACAGTGTCCATCCGATGGCCGAGACCGCGACGATGATCCCAATAGCTGCAGGAATAGTGTTCTCAGAGCCGGTGAACGACCAGCCGAAAATCAGATAGCCGACGACCGCAATCAGCGCGACGATCGCTCCGATGGCTCTGACCGCTGCTGACTCCGAGCGACCTGCTCCGGGCATATATAAGCGGAACCCGCATACGATATTAAATCTACGGCCAAAGTTGCGAGTGCTGAAACGTTGTCTGTCTGATTTTATCACATGCTGTATGTTGAAAACCCAATTTTCTATATAGATAATCGGGTAAAATATCCCGTTGATCAGGGGTGTCGATTTGCCGGTGACATATTCAACAGTTAAATAGATCCCATTCAAACGAGAATAAGATGCCCTCCACAAACAGACGGCGGTTTCTTGCATCAGTCGGAGCAGTCAGTATCGGGAGTTTCGCAGGGTGTGCGATGTTCTCTGAGCAGTCACCGCCAGCAGGAAGCCTTCGATTCGAGAACGATTATCATTTGCCGCACTTGATTCGGTTAGAGGTCACGGACATCGGTTCCGAGCCTAGTACGGGTGCCGATGGCGTAACTGGGACTGTCACTGTACCAGCCTCGCAACGCAACGTAACGACAGCAACGACGGTTAGACCCGATAGCAGCCAAACCTTCGAGAGTGTCTTTACCAAGTCCGTGTGGTACGGTGTTCAGTTTACACTTGATGGGGAATTACCGGGGGATAATTCGGGGACAACACGGTTTAATCCAGCCGCCGATGATGGGGGAAGTTACGAATTTCTTACTGGTCATGTGTACGAGTCTGGTGAGTTTTCATGGGAAGTAAGGAAAACCGACGATGCAGGCTCGTTCAATTAATAGCCACACACTCCTGACCACAACCCTCTTTCCGGGAATGAGACAGGGGCCACTGAAGGACGATGACTGTCACCGTATTTGAAATCGGTCGAAACCGTCTCCAAGTTCTATCGTTCGCTGCGGTTATGACTTCCCCTCGCGGTAGCCAATTCCTCCCGCTTTTGCCGTTGTTTTGAGAATTCTGAAAGAACCAACGAAAATTCTGATGAAGAGAATTCCGCCCCCGAGAACAACCAACGTTCTTGAGAGTCCGATTCCCCAAGCTTGAGGAATAAATACTCCGAGGAGGAATAGGGCTAAACCAATCCAGAACACTTCATTTCGTTGGGAGAGGGCTGTGAATGTGTCCACCGTAATTATATGATAGTTGGTGAGTGTATAAGTATCTTCGTCAGCTGGTTTCTACTGGCTATACATCACAGCCACAATTGCTTCAGCGATGACCGACACGCCAGCAATCCCAAGAATTGCCACTGGGGTTGGACTGGCTCAGAAGGTTCTGGTCGAACACGTCCCATTCAAGCAATATACCGAGACCAACAAAGATAGCAGCACATCCGCCAACGAACCCGGAAACTGACCAAAATGAGAGTCCGCTTTGGATGATTGCCAGTGCCAATCGAGATACAAGAAGCATTCCCGTTAGTAGTGGTGCCACGCCAATCGTCTGTCTGGAGGGCATACAGGCGGTTCAATCAACTACCGTTCTAGTGATCGATCTGATACGTACTGATATGAACGATAGCAAACTGTGTGTAACTCGTATGTGAATCACAACCATTAGGTGCTTGCACTAACCGAATAAGACCCACAGATGCCCTCCATCCAGACGAACGGTTTGACGAAACAATTTGGTGACGAGATTGTTGCAGTCGATAATCTCGATCTCACTATTAACGAAGGTGAAATATTCGACTTTCTTGGTCCCAATGGTGCCGGGAAGTCGACGACAATTAATCTGCTACTCGACTTCATCAGGCCAACAAAAGGATCAGCAACGGTACTCGGTATGAACGCCCAAGCGGAACCCGCCGCGATCCGTGACCGGATCGGTGTCCTCCCCGAGGGGTATGGCTTCGACAACTATCTCACTGGTCGTGAGTATGTCGAGTGGGCCATCGAGACGAAAGCCGCGAACGATGATCCTGACGAAATACTCGATATAGTTGGTATTCTTGACGAGGCAGACCGAACGGCGGCCGGCTACTCGAAAGGGATGCAACAGCGACTGGCCTTCGGTATGGCTCTGGTTGATGATCCGGAGTTGTTGATACTGGATGAACCGTCCACGGGACTAGATCCGAACGGTATGCAACAGATGCGCTCGGTGATTCGTGAGCGGGCCGAGGCGGGCACGACCGTCTTCTTTTCGAGTCATATACTCTCTGAAGTTGAGGAGGTGTGTGACCGGGTTGGCGTGATGAACGACGGCCAACTCGTCGCCATGGATACAATCGATAATCTTCGAGCCGAGATGGGCGGTCAGGCCAGTCTCGAATTATTACCGTGTTGTACTATCAGATCAGACGTTATCCAGATATATCTAGATAATTGATGTATCTACGTATTGTCGGCGGAATGAGAAGGTGTGAGTGAAATATTACTTCCGTGATAACATTGTTATCACAGCTATCCGAACATCTTGCGCATCATCGGATGCATCTCCATCAGTTGCTCTTCAGCGATCTCCTCGTAGAGCTTGTAGGTGATCGAGACTGTCAGTAGCAGTCCAGTCCCTGTCACGCCACCGATCGTTCCGAGCATGTTCGCGGAGACGGCGAGCAGGCCGACGAGCGCACCGCCGATGACGGTCACCTGCGGGATGTACTGTTCGAGCACGCGCTCGATACTGCGGACGTTCTGGCGGAAGCCGGGGATCTGCATCCCGGAGCCGTGGATCTGCTGTGCCGTCGCCTCCGGTCCCATATCCGTCGTCTTCACCCAGAAGATGGCGAAGATGGCACCGCCGACGACCATGATCGTCAGATCGATCCCGACCCGGAGCAAGATCTCCCAGACCTCGTTCCCGCCACCGAAGCCAGCGAACCACATCCAGTCCTGTGGGGACTGGACAGGCGAGAGGAAGTAGAACAGGCCGCCCTGTGCCTGTCCTTGGGCGTCGTACGTACCCAGCCAGGCAGGCAAGCTGCCCAACTGCGTGTCGAGGATACGGCCCATGAACTGGACGTTCATCTGGAGCGCCCGGACGAGGATCATCGGCAGGACGCTCGCGTAGATGAGTTTGACCGGGAACCGGCCTCGCGCACCTTTGACCCGCGTGTTCGACAGTGGGATCTCGACACGGACGGATTCGGCGTAGACGACGACCGCGAAGATCGTGATCGTCGTGAAGATGGCGAGCAATCCGAGTTCGAACTCACCACCGGGGCCGAGCAGAATATCCTGCAGGCCAGCAGGTGTGAGGACGCTCCCGGACAGCTCCCGATTACCGAAGGCGACCCGGAGCCAGGTCGCGATGATCCCGTCGGACTCCGGCCCGAGTAGCTCTCTGAACCCGAGCAGGCCACCCATCATCCGCTGGCTCACGCCGGCGATAATGAACAGCCCGATACCGGAGCCGACACCCCACTTGCTCACGATCTCGTCCATGAACAGGATCAGGATACCACCGATGAACACCTGCACGAAGATGATCCACCGCATCCCACCGAGGGAGACGCCGAGATCACCCGCGACGTTCGGATCCGGCGCCAGGAATCCTGCGAACACCATCGGGATCGCTGTCAGCGCGGTCATGATGACCACGAGCAGCTTCTGAAGCCCCTGATAGAGCTGTTGATCACGCGGGTTGTTCTGGGTATCCAGACCGAGCAGATCCGCACCGCCGAGCAGTTGCAGGACGATGCTCGCCGTGACGATCGGACCGATCCCGACCTGCAGGAGCGACCCCTGCGAGCCAGCCAGAATCGATCGGAACTGGCCGAAGACGTCCTGGCCACCTGTCTGAACACCGAACAGCAAAACGTTCGTCAGGAAAAAGTACAACACGAGAATGCCGGCCGTCCAGCCGAGTTTCCGTTTGAAGGGAACGTGTCCCTCCGGCCGGCGGACCTCGGGCATCCGTGTTAGTACAGGTTCAGCGGTATCCTTCCAGCTCATGTTACTCCTCGTTATCGTCGTCTGTTAGTTCGACAGCGCCACCTGCGGCCTCGACTTTCTCGCGAGCGCTCTCGGAGAAGTCGTCTGCAACGACTTCGAGTTCGTTGCGGACCTGGCCGCTGCCCAGTACCTTCACGACGTCAGCGCTGTCGGCACCGTCGACGACGTCGTGTGCGTCGATCCGGTAGCCGCCGTCGGTCTCTTCGGCGAGGTCGTCGGCGACCAGCAACGGGGCGTCCTCGTCGAGTTCCCGGATGTCGATGGTGGCGACTTCTGTCTGCGCTTTCTCGGGCCGCGTGAAGCCGGATTTCCCGAGTGGTGGATGGTTGTGATGCTCGTGTTTGTCTCGCCCTGCCGCACCGCGGCCACCCCGATGGCCAGCACCGCGGCGGTTCTTGTGTGTCCCGCCGCCGTGGGTCCGGGAGCCACGCTGTCGTTTCTTTTTGCTTGTCATTATCTCATCGCCTCCAGTAGTGTATCGATCTCGTCGGTCTCGTGAATACCGAGCTGCCCACCCGTCGTGACCGGCTGTTTGATCCCCTCGTGGCCGCCGCGTGGCGGATGCAGTCGGAGCGTCGGTGAGAGTCCTGCCTCCTGCAGCGTCGTCTCCTCTGCTAGCAGTGCCTCTGCGAGCTCTTCGACGGTGTTGAACCACGTGTTCTCTTCGACCCACTCGTCGTCGATGTCGGCGTCGCCCTCGGCGGGCTCACCGCGGCGCTCGATGAGGAGTTCGACCGTCTCCTGACTCGGTGTGCCGTGTGCAACGTAGTCGTTCACTTTCGTCACCATCCCCTCGTAGCTCGGCTCTTCTGGCACGAGAGTGGCGTGGTTGACGCGACCGAGATTCAGCATCTGCAACGTATCCAGGGTGTCCTGGTTGATATTTACTTCGCCACGGAGCTGGACGAGTGCTTTCATTCCTCGACCACCTCTCGTTGCTGTTCACGCACGCGCTGTGGCAGACGGGCCTCGGCGGCGTTTTGCAACGCGTTGTAGGTCGCTTTCGCGAGGTTGACCGTCGTTCGCGTGTTGCCGTGGCTTTTCGTCCAGGCATCCTCGACGCCTGCGAGTTCGAGAACGTGCCCCGGTGTCTCCGCGGCCGCCAGTCCGAGTCCTTTCGGCGCTGGCTTGATCTCGACCTCGACGCTGCCGGCCTTGCCCGTTGCTTTCCGGATCAGCGAGTGATCGCCACCGGGCTGGTCCTCCCAGGATCCGCTCCCGAGGGGGATCTTCACCAGGTTCAGCTTCCCGATGTCGATGGCTTTCTGGATCGCACCGCCAACCTGGTCGTCACGGCCTTCCGCGTAGCCGATCAGGCCGTCACGGTTGCCCACGACGACGACACAGCGGAACTTGACTCGGCGACCCGAGTCGGTCATCCGCTGGACCATGTTGATATCCAGCACCTCGTCTTCCAGATCTGGAACGAGCTGGTCGACCAGTTCCGGTTCTTTCAGTGGCAGGCCGGAGTTGAGGGCATCCTCCATCGTGTCGATCTCTCCTTCTGCCACTTTCTTTCCTAGGCGGGTCTGTGGGACCCATCCGTCGTCAGCACTCATAGTTCAACCTCATCTTCGAGTAACGTTTCGCGCAGTTCGTCGAAATGCGCTGGTAGCTCTGTTGCGTCGAACTCCCCGCTGTAGAGGCCGTCCTGTTGCTCGGCGTACTCGGCGATATGCTCGCCACGCGTGCGCGGCCAGTCGGCCAGCACGTCGTCGTTGTGGGGAATTTCGAGACCGGCGTCGATCGCGCCTTCCTGTACTGCGAAGACCTTGTTCCCCGGCGTCGGGGAGTTCAGGCCGATATCGAGGACTGCTTCCTCGATGCCTGCGTCGATCGCACGCAGGCCTGCGAGCAGGCCGGTGAGATAGGCGGCGGGCATGTTGCCCGTCGGCGCCTCCCAGCCGTACTCTGCGAGATCGTTCGCGTTCGCACTCGCAACTGTCTCGTCGCCCTGTGGCCCCGTCGTGACCAGCTGCGCCCTGATAGTCGTGTTACTCTTTCGAGCAACCAGCCGTGGTTTGCCGGATTTCAGCAGGCGCAACCGCTGATGGTAATCTGTTCGGGCCTCGCGGCGACGCCGCATCGGCACCGTATATCGTGGTCCTGTTGCCATTATACATCACCTCGTAGTTGGTTCGTTATGTAGCGGTCGATGTCCGCGACGCTGTCGAACTCACCACCGCCGGCCTTGTCGTAGAGATCACGGTAGGTCGAGCGGTCGATTTCGCCCTCGTCACGGAGTTCGCGCAGATGTGACCGCTGTGCGCGAATGCTTGACTGCCAGTTCTCCTTGGGATCCTCGCGGGCACCGGCTTTCCCTTTGCGGGTGCCGGGACCTTTCTGGTGACCGTACGAGCGTTTCTTCTGGCGCTCGCGGGCCTTCCCCCGGGAGTTGCCCTTCGGGGTCTCTGCCCGGATCGCACCTTCGTCGACGAGTTCGCGGATATCCTCTCGGGTGATCGCCTCCGCGATATCGCTCTGGCGTTCCGGATCGAGCCAGATCTTGTTCTTGCCGACGTCGAGGACGTCCCCTGCGAGTCGTTTCTGTGCACTCAGATCTGTCATTCTACTTTGACCTCCTCGTAGGTTGGGTTGAGTACGCGAATGCCTTCGTCTTCGGCGACTTCTTCGATTCGCTCGCGTTTGCGTGCGCCGACTTTCGAAGCGATCCGTACTGCTTCGGTGTCGCCGTCGACACCCTCCAGATCGTCCACGTTGTGGACGCGGACCTCTTCGAAGCCCGAGGGATGTTTGCCCCGGATTGCTTTCGGTGTCCGGAAGCCGGCCTGCACCTTGTCGCCTTTGCCCTTGATGCCGCGTCGCTGTTTCGAGAGCTGGCCGCGTGGTCGCCGCCAGGACGTCGGCACGCGTTTCTTCTTGTGGTAGTCCTGTCGGTTGAACTGCGGTTTGCCCTCACGACGTCGCTGCACGAGCAGTCGTGCGTTCTCGTCGTCCAGGTCGGGGGTCTTCTCGGCCAGTCCCCGGGCCTGAAGTTCGGTCTCGACGTCTTCGGCTTCCTCTTCGGGCTCTTCGTCTTCGATCTCCGCTTCGACTTCCTCGCTGACGTCCAGATCGCCGACGTCGGCCTTGATCCGGGCGGCCAGCGCCATCCCGATCCCGCTGACGTTGGCGAGATCGTCCTGGCTCGCACCACGGACGTCGTCGACCGTCGTGTAGCCGGCCTCTTCCAGGGCCTCGGCTTTCGACGCGCCGATGCCGCTGATGTCGGTCAGCTCGTCGAATTCGTCGTCGTCGTCGTCCTCTTCATCGTCTGCGTCAGCTTCGTCGTCTGCATCAGCGTCGTCGCTTTCCTCGTCGCCGCCGAGTTCGTCCACGTCGGCTTCGACGTCGTCGCTGATCTCGACTTCGTCGGTCTCTGCCTTGAGTCGGGCGGCCAGCGCCGTGCTGACACCGTCGATGGCCTGGAGCTGCTCCTGGCTCGCTGCGGCGACGTGTTCGACCGTCTCGTAGCCTGCATCGCGCAGGACCGTTGCTTTCTCTTCGTCAACTCC
Organism: Halovenus amylolytica; assembly: GCA_004015825.1. Taxonomy (GTDB): domain Archaea; phylum Halobacteriota; class Halobacteria; order Halobacteriales; family Haloarculaceae; genus Halovenus; species Halovenus amylolytica. The sequence continues at coordinate 89,255 of SAYS01000016.1, forward strand.
GCCGAGGTCTGTCAGTTCGTCTGCCATCAGGCGTCACCTCTGTTCGGTTTCTGTGTAATGTAGACGCCGTCCTGGAAGACCCGCACATCCTTGTCCGTGACGCGCGTCAGCTGTTCGATATCCGCTGCTGTCTGTCCGACTGCCTCGATATCCGGTCCGGAGAGGTGGACGAGTTCGCCGTCGATCTCGACGTCGGTCTCGCCGTGGATCGGCGCCGTCCGCGGCGCTTTCTCACCGAGGAAGTTCTCGATGACGATCTCCTCGCCCTCGACGGAGACATCCATCGGGAAGTGAGAGTAGAAGACTTCCATCTCGTACTCCCAGCCCTCGGTGACGCCGTGGAACATGTTCCGGATGTGACTCTCGAAGGTGCCGAGCGTCGACATCGTCTTGGCGTCGTCTTCGTCGGTTTCGATTACAACCTCGCCGTCGTCGATACTGACGGAAATGTCCGGATACCAGAGCCGTCGGGAGACGCTCCCGTTCGGTCCCTCGGCTTCGAAATCGAGGTGATCGACGGTCGCGGTTACCTCCTCCGGTATCTGTAGTGTTGTTCGTGGCATCTTTAGTAGACGTATGCGATGACCTGGCCACCGATCCCCTGATCGCGTGCCTCGTAGTGGCTCATAACGCCGTGTGAGGTCGTCACGATGAGGGTCCCGTAGTCACGAGCCGGGAGGTATCGCTTCTCCCATTTCTCGAACTCCTCGGCACCGGCCGAGTAGCGGGGTTTGACGGGGCCGCATTCGTTTATCGCTCCTTTCAGTTCGACCTCGAAGTGACCGGCTTTGCCGTCGTCGACGCGCTGGAAGCCGTCGATGTAGTTGCGGTCGTACAGCACTTCCAGCAAGCTACCGATCTCCTTCGAAGCGGGCGCTACGTTCTGCGTCAGGTGCCCGGCGTTCCCGGCGTTGTCGATTGCCGAAAGCGCGTTGGACAGTGGATCGTTTCCTGTCATGAGTATTTCTTGAAGCCCATACTGCGGGACACTTCGCGGAAGCACTGTCGACACAGCCAGATGTCGTACTTGCCGACCAGACCCTGCTTGCGGCCACAGCGCTGGCACTCCCGGAGCTGTCCCGTTCGTTTCGCGGCTTGTTCGCCGGTCTCTTGTTCTGATTCACTCTCGCTCATGCGTTGACCTCCACGTCGAAGTTGTTCTCGACGTACGTCGTCGCGTCCTCGACACTCAGTCGGTGCGCCGCCGGGATCGACCGCGAGGCCTTGTCCCGTTTCGCGACGCGGTAGCCGGGGCGGACGAGGTTGACCGTCACGTCCATCCCGTAGATCCCGATCGTCGGATCGTACTCCTGGCTCGGGAAGTCGGTGTGTTCCTCGACACCGAAACTGAAGTTGCCGGTGTCGTCGAACTGCGACGCCGAGAGATCGACGATCGCGAGTGCGGTTTCGAGGAATTCGTGAGCATCCTCACCACGCAGCGTGACCTTCGCACCGATCGGGTCACCCTCGCGGATGTTGAAATCCGGTTCCGTCGCCGTCGCAGTCGTTCGAACGGACTGCTGGCCGGCGACTTCCTCCAGGATCTCCTCTGCCTGTGCGAGTTCGCGGCCGCCCTGGCCGACGCCCATGTGGACGACGACTTTCTCGACGCGGGGTTCGCGCATCGAGTGGAAACTGCTGTCTGTGTCGGAGCTCATTCGTTATCCTCCGTGAAGTTCTCGTCGATGACGACGATGTACTCTTCGACCGTCTCGAAGCGACTGTCGTCTTCGGAGGCCTCCCTGTCGACGAGGACGTTGTTCTGCGAGCTACCCGGTGTGACCTGGATCTCGTCGATCGTGCCGATATCGCCGGCGTGTGAGCCGTCGACGGCCGTGACGAGTGCGCCCTCCTCGTAGACGAAGTGGGCGACGATCTCACCGTCCTCGTTGTCGACGACGATCGAGTCACCGGCGTCGTACTCGTCTGTCTCGTCGACGAGCAGCGTCTGCCCGTCGTGTAGCGTCAACTGAATGTCCCCGCCCGGGACGTGTCGTTTGTTGACGATCTTGCCGAGTTTGCTCTGTGCTGAATCTTCGTCGATCGGCGTCAGTGCGAGTCGGCCACCCTCGTCCGGGAACACGCGGTAGTACTCCTCGCGTTCGTCGAAGGCGACGATGTCGAACATCCCGACTGGGCGTTCCTCGTCGTTGACCTGCTTGCCGTTGATGACGACGTTGTCCTGGTTCAGTGCGTACCGTGCTTCCTTGCGACTGTCGACGTATCCGAGCACGTCCCGCAGGATGATCAGGAGCGGCACTCCCGACTCACCGTGGGGACCCGCGCCGGCTTTGACCGTGAAGGTCTCCGTCTTCCGCTCGACGGGCCAGCTTTTCGGGACGGACAGTCGTTTCTGGTGGTTTGTCATTCGTTATCCTCCTCCCCCGCGTTTTCGAGACGCTCCTCGCGCAGGTCGTCCGAGAGATCGAGGCTGGTCACACGGAGGTTGCTCGCGTCGAGTGGACGCGGTACCTCCTCGCCGTCGGCTGTTTCGAGGGTCACGCCCTCGACGTGGACGGCAGCGTCTTTGAGGTCGACGGCTACGACGTCGCCTTCCTCGCCGGCGTCGTCACCGCGCATGACCTCGACAGTGTCGCCTTCGTTGACTCGGACGGAACGCGTGCCGTACTCCTCGCGGAGATCGGCCGAAAGCGTTCCCTGCACCTGTTTGTGGCGCTCGTGGAGCGGGGCGTTCCGTGTTGCCTTCCGCTGTTTGTGTGGTTGTTTCGTCATACTATCATCGTCGCTGTGGATGCGATCGACCCGAACCGCTCCGCGACTTCACGAGCGATCGGACCCTTGATTTCGGTGCCACGCGGTTCCTCGTTGTCGTCGATGACGACGGCGGCGTTGTCCTCGAACTGGACTCGGGTGCCATCGGGCCGTCGGATCGTCTGTCGCTGTCGGATGATCACGGCCTCGAGCACCTGCCGTCGCATCTCCGGTGTGCCTTTCGTGACCGAGACGGTGATCTTGTCACCGATTCCGGCCTTCGGATGGCGGTTGATCGTCCCGGAGTAGCCGTGGGTGCTGATCACTTTCAGCTCGCGGGCTCCGGTGTTGTCCGCGCAGGTAATCAGGGAGCCTTTCTCCAGGCCCTGCGTGACGTCTGCTTTGAGTGCCTCCATCAGGCATCACCTCCTTGCTCGCGGTTCCCACCGCTCGCACTTTCCGTGGCCTCGTCGGCCACCACTTCGACTACAACGTGTGATTTCGTCTTCGAGAGCGGCCGTGTCTCCGCGATCTTGACCGTGTCGCCGACCGACAGCGGTCGCAGCACACCCGGCACGTGGGCCGGAATGCGCGAGCGGCGTTTCATCAGTCGGTCGTACTTGGGAACGGTCACGTCGTACTCCCGTTCGACGACGACTGTCTTCGCCATATCCGTCGACACAACCTCGCCCTCGATGACCTGCCCGCGAACGGGGAGATCCCCGTAGAACGGGCACGTCTCGTAGTCGTACTCTTCTGGGTTCTCTGGTTCTGGTGGTTTCGTTACGTCTAGTCCTATCGCCATTTCGAATCACCTCTATGTTCACTGCGGCGCGCCGGTCGCGCGAGCAACGCTTCGCCGGCAGTCTCGACGACGGCACCGGAGGGCAGCGTCCACTCGAACGTGGCGCTGTCTTTCGGGACCTGTCGAACGCGACTGTCGCGCTCGATCCCGACTGTGTTGGTCGTCTCCGAGACGGCCTCGCCGGCCACGCCGGTCAGATCCGGGTTCGACGCCGCAACGACGCGGACGTCGAGTCCGACGAGTTCGTGTCGAGCCAACGTCTCCGGTGTCAGTGCCATTATGCCTCCTCCTCGACTGTGTCTTCGAGGTCGCCTTCCTCGCGCTGGATCGTCTTGATCCGGGCGATCGCTTTCCGGAGTTCCTTGATCCGACCAGGGTTCTCCGGCTGCGCGCCCGCTGCCTTCGCCGACACTGCGTTGAGCAGTTCCGTCTCGAGGTCTTCGAGTTCGACCTCGCGCTCGGGCGGCGTCATGTCACGGATCTCCTCGGTGTGCAAGACAGTCATTTGTCAGCCTCCGTCTCGTCTGCCTCGTCCATCTCGTCCATGAGCTCCTCGGCTTCCGCCTCGGTCTCCTCGTCGAGTTCCTCCTCGACGGCGGCGTCGAGATCTTCGAGTTCGTCTTCGACCTCGTCACCCTCGGGCAGGTCGGGGTCGTCGAACTCCTCGGCTGGCTCCTCGACGACCTCTTCGTCGACATCTTCGGTGTCGGTGTCGGCTTCGGCCTCCTCCTCGGCGTCAGCGTCGGCCGCCTCGGCCTCCGCTGGCTCGCCGGCGAGCAGCTCTTCGACACCTTCCTCGTCGTCGATGTAGTCCTCGACCTGCTTGTCGTCGTAGACCTCGAAGTCGTCGGGCAGTTCTGCGCCCGGTGGGATGATCTTCACCTGGACACCGATGGTGCCAAGCTGGACGACTGCCGTGCCGATCCCGTGGTCGACGATCTCCTCTGCGGGTTCGCCGTTGTGTTTGATGTAGCCGCGGTTGAATTTCTCCACGCGTGAGCGCGCTCCCGTGACCTTCCCGGAGAGGACGATCTCTGCACCGAGCGCGCCCGACTCCATGATCCGGTCGATCGTCGTGTGACCGGCCTTCCGGAAGTACCAGCCCCGTTCGAGGGCGTTGGCGAGTCGGTCCGCGACGATCCGGGCGTTCAGGTCGGGTTCTTCGACCTCCTGGACGTCGACCTGCGGATCGTCGAGCCCGAAGTCGCTTTCGAGCGTGCTGGTTATCTTGCGGATGTTCTTCCCGCCTTTGCCGATCACCATGCCGGGTTTCTCGGCTTTCAGCACGATCTGTGTGCCCATCGGGGTCTTGGCGATGTTCATGCCGCCGTAGCCCGCTCGGCCGAGTTCGTCCTGGAAGAACTCGTCGATCTGCGTGCGCTGGAGTCCGTTGTCGATGAACTGCTGTTCGTCAGCCATCACTCCTCACCTCCCTCTACGAGGACGAGTTCGACGTCGACTTCCGGCGTGTTCCACGGACTCGCTCGCCCCATCGCGCGGGGTTTGCGGCCCTGACTCTCGCCGACCTTGTGGGCTGCGACGTGCATGATCTCCATGGACTCACCGTCGAATCCCTGGTGGTCGGCGTTCCCGATCCCGTTTCGCAGGAGATCGAGGAACGCCTCGCTTGCTTTCTCCGGGAACCGACCGGCATCCCAGCCGTCGATTCCTTTCTTGTGGCCGACGCCCGAGTTGTGCTGTCGGAACGGGACGACGTTGTCGCCTTCGACGACACCTTCGAGAAACTCGACGGCGTCACCGGCTGTCATCCCCTTGATCTCACGGGCGATGGCCTTGCTGTGCTTGTTGCTTATGTGCCGCTCCCGAAGCATCGCTTTCGCCGTGGTCTCCGGGTCGGCATCGACTGAGTAGCTGATTCCCATGATTTATTTGAGGGGTACGAACTTCGAGGAGCGTGTCGCTCCGATACCGGCCTGTCCGTGCTCGACACTCGTCCGGGTCAGCTGGAACTCACCCAGATAGTGCCCGAGCATCTCCGGCTCGACGTTGACTCGCTCGAAGCTCTGCCCGTTGTGAACGGCGAAGGTGATCCCGACCATCTCGGGGACGATCGGCATGTCCCGGAGGTGTGTCCGGATCGGATTGTTCGCCGTCTCCTCCTCGCCGGCCTCGCGGACCTTCTCGAGGAGTTTCTCGTGTTCGACGGACAGACCGCGTTCGATGGTTCGCCGCTGGCGTGCGGGAAGCAGTTCCGCGACCTCGTCGAGCGATAGCTCCTGCAACTCTTCGAGCGTGTGACCACGGTAGGTAAACTCGCCTTCGTGGCCGATCTGATAATCTGAGCTCATCTGTCACCACCTCTGCCGGTGCGTTTCGAGGCGATATCCCCGACCTTGCGTCCCGGCGGTGCGTCTCGCGAGATACTCTTCGGCTTGCCGGGGTGCTGGCGGCCACCGCCACCGAATGGGTGGTCGACGGCGTTCATCGCGACGCCACGCACCCGGGGCCAGACGGTCCCGCGTGATTTGACCTTGTGATATTTCTTCCCTGCCTTGAGGACTGGTTTCTCCGTTCGGCCACCACCTGCGACGACACCGATCGTCGCCCGGCACTGTGGGTCCAGTCGTTTCATCTCGCCGCTTGGCAGCTGGACGACCGCAACCGAACGGTCGTGGGTCAGCAGTGTCGCGTTGACACCGGAGGCGCGGGCGTACTTTCCGCCGTCGCCCGGGTTCGCCTCGACGTTACAGACCGGGACGCCTTCCGGAATCTCCGCGAGTGGAAGGGTGTTGCCCGGTTCGATCGACGCCGAGACGCCGATCTGGATCTCGTCGCCGACTGTGATGCCCTCGGGGGCGAGGACGAGTCGGCGGTCGCCGTCGTCGTACTGGACGTCGGCGATCGGTGCGCTCCGTGCTGGGTCGTGCTCGATGCCGACGACCTCGCCGGAGACGATATCTGCGTCTTCGACCGTCCGATGGTCCATGTTCGCCTTGTAGCGGTGCGAGGGGGCCCGGAACGTCGAGCCACCGCGTCCACGCCGTTGTCCGCGAATTCGCTGTCCCATCGTTAGAACACCCCGATCCGTGACGCGACTTCCTGTGCGTCGTGTTCGTCCGAGAGTGTCAGTTCGGCCTTTTTCTGTCCCTTTGGCGTGATCATCGTGTTAATGTTCGTCGTGTTGAGATCGAACTGCTCCTCGACCTCTTCGACGATCTGCTCTTTGGTCGCGTCGGTCTGGCAGATGAAGACCATCTTGTTGTCGAAGTCCATCTTGTCGACGGTCTTCTCGGTGACGTGTGGATGAAGAATTGCGTCCATCATCGGTCAGCCACCTCCTCGACGGCGCTCTCTGTCCAGACTGTGAGTCGCCCCGGCTGCGTCCCGGGTGCGAGGTCCTCCGCGTTGAGTTCGTTCGCGGTCGCCACGTCGGCACCGGCGAGGTTGCGCGCTGCGCGTGATGGCTCCTCGCTGGTGACGAAGAGGACCGATTTCGGTCGTCGGTACTTCCGGCCGCGGGCAGACCCCTGGCCGGCCTTGATTTTCGTCTCGTCTGCGCGCTCGATATCGGCCGCGAGGCCGAGCGCTTCGAGCATCGCAGCGGCTTCTTTCGTCTTGTTCAGTTCTTCGAACTCGTCGCTGACAACGACTGGAAGGTCGACGTCGTCGTCGAACTCGTGGCCGCGCTCTGCGACGACTTCCGCGTCGGTCGTCGCTGCGATGGCCGAGCGAACAGCGAACTGTCGCTCCTTGTCGTTAATCGAAAGTCCACGGTCTTTCTCGGCTTTCGGGGGGTGTGCCCGGCGACCACCGACGGTCTGTGGGACACGCCGACCCATGCCACCCTCCCGGGGGACGTGGGCCTGGCCGCGACCGCTTCCGAACGATTCCGCCGGGGTTCGCATCCCGGCGTAGTCGTCGGAGCCGTAGTCCTGCTTTCTGTTTGCCTGTGCGGCGAGTACCGCTTTCCGGATCAGATCCGGCCGGTACTCGGTGTCGAACACCGCGGGAAGGTCGATCTCCCCGTCGGATTTGCCGTCAGTTGTGCGTACTGGTACCTGCATTGTTTATCCCTGATTCGATGCTTCGGAGACGTAGCGCACCTCTGGATCGAGGCGCGGCTGGTCGTTCGGACGCACTGCAGGGCGCAGGCGGACGAGGCGTTTGTCCGGTCCTGGCACCGAGCCCTTGACGAGCGTGTACTCGTTGTCGACCTCGCCGTAGTCGATGAACCCGCCCTCGACGGTCGGGTCGTCCTCGGCGATGTCGATCAGGCGTTTGTTGAGTTCGGTGCGCTGGTGGTAGCCCGTCTGTCCCTGCTGTGGGACCGTCGAGCGGACACGTGATGGGTTCCACGGACCGAGGTTGCCGATCCGGCGCCGCCATCCCTGGCGGGCGTGTTTCCCTTTGCGTTTTTGCACACCCCAGCGTTTGACTGGGCCCTGGGTGCCTTTCCCTTTCGTGATGCCCGCGACGTCGGCGTACTCGCCGGCGCGGAACACGTCGTTGATCGAGTACTCGCCGTCGCCGACGAGGTCGAGTCCGTGTTCGACGCGATCGGAGAGCGAGCCACCGCCGACCCGGGTCTCCATCACGTCTGGGCGTTTCTTCGGCACGCCGGAGACCTCGCCTGGGACCGTATGCGTGATTGCGCGTACGTCCGCAAGGTCACCGTTTTCGAGTGCGTCGTGAATCTGTTCCTCGGAAGCGCCCGCGTCACCGTCGGGCAGATCGAGAGCCCGGTCGAGTTCTGGGTGAAAGTCGTCCGCCCAGACCTCGGTCATCGGTCGCTTCCCGTATGGCGTCTTCTCGTAGGCTCGCAGCGCGACAACCCGCATCGGTGGTGTCTCGACGACAGTCACCGGGACGGTCTGTTCCATCCCCTGGCGTGGGGAGTCGGGTTCGTCGTTGATCATCACGACGTGTGTCATGCCAGCTTTGTAGCCGGCAAACCCCTGTACAGCAGGCTGTCCATCGTCGGACGGCCAGCTATTGAAGCGTGGCGTCTCCGAGGACGCACGCTTGCGCGGGCTGAAGCCCATCGAGCCTTTTCGTGGTCGTTCTGGTTGTGGCATGGTGTTACTCCATGAGGTTCAGGCAGGCGAGTGTCGCGAACACCGCTTCTTCGGTGCGCACGACCTGACTGCCCTGGTTCGGAACCGTATTCAGCCAGAGGTCGAACCCTCCAGTCTCTTTGCAGCCGTCTTCGCGAATCTTCTCGGCTGTGATACCGAGAATCTCCGGCAAGCCACGCTCGGGTGCGCCGAACGCGACTGTATACTCGCACTCGGCGTCCGCTGTCCCGGCCTCGCTGGCGTCTGACTCACCTGCGGTGAGCCGACACTGGTCAGCGAGGACTTCGAGACGGCGCGAACCCAGGTGTTCGCCATGCCGCGAAGCGGCGATAGCGAGTCCTGCATCCGAGCGCGACACTGCCGTATCGAGGTCCGAGCGGTCGACAACGTACCCAGACGGGTCGACGTCGACAATCTTTGCTCGGACCGGCTCTCGCGAAGAGACTCTGACGGTGACACGCTCCCACTCCGTAAGCTCCATTCCGGATGGAACGGGGAGAGAGATCGGGTGTTGCAGTCCGCAATTGACCCGGACGTGCCCATCAGTTCCGGCCTTCGTCACGATTCCCTGTCTTAACGACCCCGAATCGTCCGATCCGGAGCCGGTCTGTGAGCGCACGCGGAGCGGCGGCAGGATGCCCGCATACTCCAGTTCGTCCCGCGTCTCCCAGACCTCCTTTCGGAGGTCCGGGGGTGTCGCGGCGTACCGCAAGACGGTCGCAACGAACCCGTCGTCGTACTTCTGCTCGCCTGCAGGGTCCGGATAGACCGTGAGACGGTCGACCCGGAAGATCGTGGCCGCGCGGGCCACGTATCCGATCTTGCGAGTTGCCTCGCGTTTGTCCTCTGCTTCGCGGGCGAGCGACGACGGCACGAGTATGCTGACGGTCATGCCGTAACGCTTCCACGTCGCGCCACTAGACTGTAGCGATTATTCCACGATCCGCACTTAAAAAGCCGCCGTTTCGGTGTCGTGCTGAGAGGTGTTCACACACGTCTTTGGGCCTGCTTACCGCCCATACGCACAGCTTTCCGAGATAGTCGGGACCCGCCCGCGGAGTTTACGGAGTCCGGGAAAACACGACTGCTTCGCTATCCGCGAGCACGAGTGGGGAATCTGCCGCTGGATCGTCCAGTCCCTGTGTCGAGAGGACACTCGTCCAGCCCTCGCCCGTCGTCTCGACGAGCTCTATCGGCGTGACAGTCGTCTCGCGGCCCTCCATGTTGGCGACAAAGAGGAGCTGTTCGCTCCCGTCGGGGGCCGTCCGGAGTCCGTAGTAACAGACCGTCCCGTCCGTGGGATGAAGGTAGTCGAAGACTGCGTCGTCGTCGAGGTCGTCGCGTAACCACGGCCGCTCGTGGCGGAACGCACGGACAGACCGGCCGAAGGCGGCATCCTCGGGGGCGAGTTCGTCGGTCCAGTTTGAGAGCTTGCAGAACTCTCCGACGTCGCGCATCCAGGCGAGCCCGAACTCCTCGAGGGCTGCCGCCGTCACACCGTCCTCGGTGAAGGGCACATCGAGTGTCGAGAGAATCGTCGCCATCCCTTCGCGGTCGTAGTCGGTGATCTCGACTGCACTGGCGAGAGCGTGGACGAACTCGTGGAGGTCGTCACGGCGGTCGAAGCCGAGTTCCTTCAGCCGGGTGAAGTTGCCGGCTCGTTCGTACCGGTCTGCCGGAACACGCCAGTCGACGAAATAGGCGGCCTCGGCGACAACCTTGAGATTCCAGGTGTCGTCTGTATCCCGGACGAAATCCCAGGGCGCGTGCATGTTCGCGTGCGTGAAGTCCATCGGCACTCCGGGCATGAAACAGTAGAAGAGCACGTTCGAGGCGGGGTTGTCGTAGGCCCGTTCGATGGTCTCCTCGATGCTGTCGGCGAGGTAGGGGTTTTCCTGCTCGGCGTTCCACTCGTCGCCAATCTCCGCCTGGACGCCCCGCCGGAGCGTGTCGTGGTTCGCCACTCCGGAGATCCACTGTCCCCCCATGTCGGCAACCTCGCGAACCCGCCACCACTTCGTCGCCCAGAACGTCAGGATTGCGGGTGTGTTGTGTGCGAAGGTGACGGGCCCCCACTGGAAACTGTCCGGATGCTGTTTGATCAGTTCACGGTACGTCGAGGCGAGTTCCCAGTCGGATTCCGGCCACGGACGGCCGTCCTCGTAGATCATCCAGGGGCTGTACTCGGTGCCGGCGACCTCCTGCGTAACCGCTTTCATCTCGGCCAGGAACTCGTCGTCGTGGTACTCGGATTCGGTTTCCGGATCCCAGTTCGTGAAATCCTGCGCCCCGTCGACGCGGATCCCGTCCGCACCCCAGTCCATCTTCCGGCGCTGGAGTTCGAGCAAGATTGCCCGCACCGTCGGCTGCGTGTAGTCGAGTTCCTGGCCGTACATCCCCGGCCCCTCGAAGTAGTAGTCGTTGAGGAGGGGGATGGCGCCGTCGTCCGCGTGGCCGAGTGCGATATCGAAGACGACCCGCATCGGGTCCGGAAGGGTGTGTAGCGTGGCGATGAAATCGACGAGTTCGTCGGGCCGACCGGTTTCGAGGATCGAGGCGTTGACCGCACCGAAGCCGTAGATCACGATATCGTACCCCCAGTTGATCATCTGCGGGCGACGCAGCGTCACGGTAATCTCTGTCGCATCAGCTGTCCCGTCGTTCTCGGATGTCCTGGTCGCCGTCTCCGACTCCGGCAGGTCACTCGTCGGCTCGAAATGCTCCGGCTGGTAGTCGCATTCGGTGATCGGTGCGACCGGCATCAGCTGGACGCCGTCGTAGCCGGCAAACGCCTGTTCGTGAGTTGCGAGTTCGGTTCCGTTCCGCTGTTTCCGTCCGATCGTCTCGAACAGGTCAGTCAATCCGGCGAGTGACCCGGCCTCGGTCGCTGTTCCGGGGTGGATTTCGAGGAGATTCATTGCGGGCTCGATCTGTGGTAGGCCCACCGTTTCCGTGGTCTCGAGCTCCTCGTCCGACGTGCCGAGTGACTCGAAATACTCCCTGTCTGCACGGTTCTCGTCTAGCCGGTCGAGGTCGTAGAGCTCGGCGGGGGCGTACGCACCGAACGGGAGCGAGTACGCGAGCGGGTCACCGATGGTCGTCCAGCGTCCATCTTTCTCGTATCCGAGTCGGTACAGCGTCCCAAGTTCGTCGCGCGTCCCCGGTCTGACGCCCGACACTGCTGCCCAGGTGTACTCGCCTTCCCGCTGTGTCGGCACGCGTTCGTGGCGAAACTGCGCGGTTGTCTCCTCTGCTCCCAGCTCCACTGTTCCAGTGGGTGTGAAAAGCTCCAGATACACCTCCCCTGGTGGGATCCCTTCGTCGTCGAGCGCCGGTGTCCAGAACCCGAACTCGGCGTACTCCCCCTGCCAGTGTGCACCGAGCCGTGGGACGAGCTCTCTCGCAGCGTCGAACGGTGCCTCCCCGTCGAGCGATTGCTGGCACTGTTTGCACAGTCGAGCTGTCTCCGTCTCGCGGACTGTCGCTGTCGTCGAATCTGTCATGGCTGAATTTGTACGTGTCTACCCGCGTGTTCGGACGGTTCTATCCCGAATGGACTCCGAACTCCGAGCCGCTGGGCTTCCGTCATTTGCGACGGGCAACCGGACGGTGTCCACAGGCTTCGCTCGACCCACCCGCCAGAGCCAGCGGTTGGTGCCGGAGATTCCAATATAGTAACAATTATAATTATATACAATAGCTGTTGTGGTTAACTCAATGACCTTTTTTGCGGCCCAAGAGTTCGCAGTGAGCAGACCGCTCCGGTTAGCTACTTCATATAGAAGAGGGTTCGTGTCTGAATCGGAGATACCACAATGCTAAACCAGTCCCCGGAGGTAACTACGAGCAATGCGTGTTAGTATCGTCGGAAGCGGCTACGTCGGCACCACAGTTGCGGCCTGTCTCGCTGATATCGGCCACGAGGTGTACAACATCGACATCGACGAGGAGCTCGTCGACGCGATCAACGCCGGCGAGACGCCGATCCACGAACCCGGACTGGACGCGCTCGTCTCCGCCTATGGCGGGAAGACCCTCCAGGCGAGTACCGACTACGACGTCATAAGGGACACTGATCTGACGATCCTCGCTTTGCCGACACCGAACGAACCCGACGGCAGTATCGATCTCTCTGCGATGAAAGCAGGGATCGAGTCGGTCGGTAAGGCTCTCCGCGAGAAAGACGGCTACCATCTCGTCGTGGTCAAGAGCACGGTCATCCCCGGCACCACCGAGGACGAACTGCGACCGATTCTCGAAGAAGCCTCGGGGAAGACCGACGGCGACGGGGTCGGACTCGCGGTCAACCCCGAGTTCCAGCGTGAAGGCTCCGCTGTGGACGATTTCATGGAGCCGGACAAGATCGTCGTCGGCACCGACGGCGACGAGCGTGCACTCGATCTGCTCGCGACGCTGTACGAACCGATCGTCACCGACTGGGACGTCCCTGTCGTCGAGACTGGCCGGCGCGAGGGCGAGATGATCAAGTACGCCAACAACTCCTTCCTCGCCGCGAAGGTGAGTCTGATCAACGATCTCGGGAATATCTGCAAGGAGTTCGGTGTCGACGCCTACGAGGTGGCGGACGCGATCGGTCTCGACGACCGGATCGGGGAGCGATTCCTCCGTAGTGGGGTAGGGTGGGGGGGAAGCTGCTTCCCGAAAGACGTCGACGCGATCCGGGCGGCTGCCCGCGACGTGGGCTACGAACCGAAGATGCTCGATGCGACCGTCGCGGTGAACGACGAACAGCCAGAACGCCTGCTCGGACTGCTCGAGGACCACGTCGATGTGAGCGGAACGCGCGTTGCGGTGCTCGGTCTCGCGTTCAAACCCGGCACGGACGACATCAGGAACTCGCGGGCGATCCCGGTCATCCAGGGGCTGCTGGACCGTGGCGCCGATGTCGTCGGCTACGATCCCGTGGCGAGCGACGAGATGCGGGAAAAATTCCCGGATATCGAGTACGCCGACTCCCCGGCCGACGCCCTCGACGGCGCGAGCGGTGCGGTCGTCGTGACCGACTGGGACGAGTTCGCCGCCCTCGACGAAGAGTTCGATGCGATGGCCGATGCAGTCGTCGTCGATGGCCGACGGATCGTCAGCCGGCGCGACGGCGTCACCTACGAAGGGTTGACCTGGTAGCCGGTTTCGGCTGAAACCTCATTCATCGCTGCCCAGATTGTGGGTCCACAGCGACTCGATCGATCGGTTCGCCACGATGACCATGTCGCCGTCGTCGGTGTCGATCCGGCTCTTTCTGAGTTCGATAGCCCGGACAGTCCCCGTTGCCGCGTCGGTGCTCAGTCGGTCGCCGACGTTGAAATCCGGATCGCGTAGCAGGTAGATACCGGCGACAGTGTCTTCGATCATCTCCGAGAGTGCGTAGGCGACACCCAGCGCGATGAAACCGGTCGCGGTGCCGAGACTCGCCGCGATCTCACCCAGCCCGGGGATGCTCATACTGCCGGCTGTAAATTCGTAAAGATATGTGCTACCCCGGGGTGGCGCAATTCTTCAGTTTTGTACAGCCGGCAGTATCAAAAGTGTCAGCGCGACACCGAACCACAGGACGATCACGAGAACCGTCACCAGCAGATCGGCGATGAACTCCTGTTGTCCTGCGTAGCGTTTCCGGAGTGACTCCGAACTCGCGGGCCGTTCACCGGGCGTGGCCGACGACGACCGAGACCGATCTTCGGCTTCGACCAATGGCTCTTTAATTCACTGCCGCTACTGGTCGGCCATGCGCCAGTTCATCGTTCACGGTCACGCGGTGCCACCGACAGCGGAAGTCTCGCTCGACGATCTGCCGGGCGCTGGTCGGTTGGATCTCCTCGCACGCTGTGTGACCGCTTCCTTCCTGCTCTCGCACGGTATTCGCGACGACGTTCGCACGCATCTCGTCGTCAACGATGAGTTCACGGTCCAGTTCGACGGGAGCCAACTGCGGGGATTGCACCCCGACGAGCGGTCGACGGCGGCCCTGATCCGGACCGCACTCGAAGAGAAAGCGGAGGCAATCGGGCAGATCCCCGTCGAAACCTCTCCTGGCGTCTCCCTGATCAGACGGGGATTCGAAGGGACGCTCGCAGATGTGGCGAGTTCGGGGACGGTCGTCCAGTTGCACGAGGACGGGGAGCCGGCCGTCGACGTTTCGGTGCCAGCGGAGCCAATCTTCGTGCTGTCGGACCACCAGGATTTCACCGACGACGAGGATGCATTGCTGGCAGCGGAGGCCGACCACAGGCTGCGCGTCGGCCCCGAGGCGCTGCACGCCGATCACACGATCACCGTCGTCCACAACTGGTGTGACACCGACGGCTTTCGCTCCTGCTGATCCGCAACCATTAAATCGAACGCTGGCCTGCCACCAAATGCGGGCCGGTGGGGTAGCTTGGTATCCTTCGGCCTTCGGGTGGCCGTAACCTGAGTTCGAATCTCAGCCGGCCCACTTCTCCCGCAACACGAAAACGAGGAGCGTCAGCGACGAGTTCGTGTTGCGAGTGTGGCACACGCGAGTTTGTTCGAGACAGTCGAGCCCGTGGAAAAATAGTTAAGCTATCATTAACTAGGTAGGGGTAATGACAGAGAACAGCCCCCAGATCGACGATACCGACGGTGACGTGGGGGGGCAAAGTCACAGCGAGGAGACACCGGCCCCCACAGTCGACGACAGTCCGAATCGGTTCGTCGAGGCGATGAAAGGGACGGACGAACAGGAGGGGGTGTTCAGCAGTCGGTTCGCGGAGATCGAGCCCATCCTGCTGTCGTTCGGTCGCGCGCTGGGCGGCAACGCAGAGACACTGGACGATCTCCCCTTCACCGAGGAGTCCGGCACCGAGAAGATGCCCGAACCGCTGTACGTCCGCCACGACGAGGAGATGCTCACGCAGCTGACCAGCTGGCTGCTACAGGGTCAGCACATCGGGCTGATCAGCCCGTACGGGACCGGCAAAACAGCACTCCGGGAGATCGCCGCCAGGGATCTCGGCAAGCGGGACGATTTCCTCGTCGCGAGCGTCAAAAATCCCAACGCGACGACCGAGCGCGGGCTGTACGAGACGATCCTCAAAACTGCCTATTCTGGGGGGTACGAGATCGATCCGGACAACTACTGGCAGGTCCGCAACGGGATTCCGTGGGCGACCGCCGAAACCCGGAAAGCAGTGCGGGAGGTCAGCCGCGCTGCCAGGGCGGACGGTGTGACGATCCTGCTGATCGTCGACGAGATCGAGGATCTCCCGGCCAAACTCCTGCCCCCGTTACAGACGGCCGGTGATCTGGGGATCCGACTCTTCCTCTCTGGCACCCCCGACGGGAAAGACCGACTCCACGAGTTCCGCGAGACGCTCGAATCACGGCTTCGGTACTACGAGGATATCGATCAGTTCTCGCCCGCAGACACAGCAGAGTACATCGCGCGATCGTTCGCCTATTTCAGAGACGAACCCTACGACGGGCAGGGTCCGCCGTTGTTTACGCCACAGGCGATCAAGTTCATCCACGAACAGACCGGCGGCAACCCCAGAGAGACACGTCTCGAGTGTATGGATCTGTTCGCACGGGCGGCGTTTATCTGGCACCGATCCGGCCGGGAGATCGAACGTATCAACATCACACCAGCCCTGCGAAATCGGAGTCTGTCGATGGCTCCGCCGGAGTGAAGATCCCGACGAAACCGTCACGGACGTACTGCCTCATAGTGTTTGTTGCGAGTCTTTACCGCGACGGTGCAACAAGATATCGGTCACACGGCGTGAAACACCGATATCTGTGACGTGGTCACAAAAATTACCGCAACAAACACTATCAGTTACGCCCGCAGATGGAGGAGATCGTGCTCTGTGCCCCCGAGTTCGAACAGTTCGTCGACGGTCGCCGGATCGGTCGTGAAGTAGCTATCGTAGTTACCTCCCGACCGGTGGGCGGATTCTGCGACCGTCGGTATCAGTAACTCGTCTTCGGTGGGACAGTCTTCGGAGATGAGGGCCGCTTTTCGGTTTGGATTGCCGTCGCCGTCGTAGAGCAGAAACCAGTGTCGCTCCAGTTCCCCGTGGTCGTCCTGGATGACGGTAAACGGTACGTCTTCCAGGGTGGCGTCCGGGGCGCCGTAGACGGTGACGTCGACACCCTCCTCGGCGAGTGCCGTGTACATCTCGACGGTCCGGTCGGAGTTCGCGATCTGTGAGAGCTGCTGGAATCCGGCGTGGAGCTCGCCCGACCCTTCCCGTAGTGCCCGGCGCTCGAAATCCCGCGAGAGACGAACCATCTCTTGGATCGTCAGTGCTGGTTTCACACGCACCTCGCTGGATAGCTCTGCCAGCAACTCGGCACCTGGCTGGCTCTCCGATTCGAACCCCCTCTCGAACTCGGTCTGTGCCAGTAACGAGTCGACAGCACAGGCATCGAGTACCGATCCATCCTGGTGGAGGACGGCGATATTCGCCGGTCCCGCGCCATCAGTGCTTGCTGTCTCGAGATGGGCACCGTACCCGTGCACCAGCTCTTCGAGTTCCGCCAGCTGTTCTTGGGTGCCGGAGTAGTCGTAGACAGTCACTGTCTGTGCTTGCTGTCCGAGATAGCCGAGGAGCGCCCTCATTGTGAGTCACCCTGCTGGCGCTGGAACTCGTACCAGCCCGTTTCGGTGTCGCCGCGGACTCTGAACAGGGTCGTGTCGGATTCGTCACGAACCTCGACCACGATCGGAAACAGCTGAAAGAGCGTGTTTCTGTCCTCGCTGTCGATCGCATCACTGTCGAGTAGCTGGACGGTCGAGTCACCGAGCTCCGAGGCGCGGCTGTTCAGTTTCGAAATAAACCGATAGACACGCTCCATGTTGGAGTAGATCAGCAGCGTCGAGATCGTATCGAGTAGAACCCGTCGCCCGCCGCCCCCGTACTGGTCGTACCCCTTCGACAGGCAGACGGCGATTCCTGTCAGATCGACCGGCGAGTTCACCGAGCAACTCGACTGCGAGCTGGGTGTCTGTTCCGTGCAGTCGATCACGTACCGTTCATCGGCGCGGTGTCCGTCGGGGACGAATGACTCGAATCTCTCGCGGAACTGCGCGTCGGTGTCTGTTGCCGTGATGACGAACGGTTCTCGCCCCGCCACCCAGGAATCCGCGAGTATCTCGAAGGCAATTTCATCCTTGTCGGAGAGGGTCGGTCCCATCACTAGCACGTCCGATCCGCCCATACTGTTCGGGAGGACATCGGCGACAGTTTGTTTCCTGATAGTTGTCTCTTCGCTAGTTACTTTTGCCACGTAATCTACCTCTCGGAAATTTCGGAGTGCTCGGGTATAACTTGTTTGCCACCAGCTACGGCGAACCGTTGGTTTTGGCGACAGCTCGTCCCGCGTTTCACTGCCGGAGGTTCAAGACTCTGGCTCGACTCGGGGCAACTCGCTCGTATCCGGGATCGAATCGGGGATCGAATCCAATATACTGTTCCACTCGTCGATATCGTCTCCGGATGCGTCGCCCGACGAAAACCCGTAGTAGTCGTTCGGTTTGTTGTAGTTCATCGTACTGGGATAGCGATCGAACGTAACCTCTGACGGGCCGTCCGGGTGGTGTCTGAGTTCGAGAGAGTGACCCAGTTCGTGCATGAACGTCGAGCCTGTGAAATCATCCCAGGAGTACTGACGGACGATGAACCCCGACTCGCCGATCCAGGCTGCGCCACCGACTTCTCTGCCGTCCATGGTGGCCTCTTCGACGACGAGTGCGTACTGATACCCCTGGTTCCGGTGGTCGAAATACTCCCGTTCGACGGCGTACTCGTCGAGATCTGGCTGGTCGTCGGACGATGCCGACAGCGCGAGTGGTCTCTCTGTCGGAACCTCCTCGTCCATGTCGATATGCAACGAGATCCCTTCCGATCCGTCGGGGTTTTCGACCGGTGCGTCGGCAAAACTGTCTTCCAGGGCCGATTGCTCGGCGTCTGTCAGTCCCGGTGATTCCATGTAGTCGACTTCGACGTAGATATCGACTCTGGTGGGATCGGCGCCGGGTAACGTGTCCTCGAGGTGGACCTCCTCGCCGTCGGTAAACCCATCACCGTCCGTGTCTTTCACCGCTGGATCAGTCCCATACTCGTTTATTTCGGGACCGTCGTCGAGCCCGTCGCCGTCGGTGTCTGCCACCGTCGGGTCAGTTTCGCCGTCGACCTCGAACTCGTCCGACAGGCCATCCTCGTCCGTGTCAGCGACCACCGGATCGGTACCGTATTCGGTTATTTCGTGGGAGTCGTCGAGTCCATCGCTGTCGGTATCTGCGTTCAATGGATCGGTACCGTACTCGTTCAGTTCGATATTATCGTCGAGCCCGTCGCCGTCAGTGTCGGCAGCTGTGGGGTCAGTCCCGTAGTCGTTTATTTCGGCGCCGTCCGGTAACCGGTCGCTATCGGTATCATACTCTGTCGGATCAGTCCCGTAGTCGTTTATTTCGGCGCCGTCCGGTAACCGGTCGCTATCGGTATCATACTCTGTCGGATCAGTCCCGTAGTCGTTTATCTCGGCGCCGTCGTCGATTCCATCCCCGTCGGTATCTGCTGTCGTCGGATCGGTCTCGTACTCCCGCAGTTCGAGACCGTCTCCGAGTCCGTCACCGTCTGTGTCCCCGTCGAGTGGATCTGTTCCGGCCCGCAGCTCCCCCACAATCGGTGTCTCGTCCCCGTCGATGTCGACCAGATTGGTCGTAGCTGTCACACCTCCAGCCGACAGCAAAAGCACCACCACCCCGATCACAGCGACGATCCTGGTATCCATACTATCAGAGGAGTATCCGTATGTTCCAGGTGCTTATACATATTATTCCAGCTGTAAAATAGATAAAAATAGGTTCTGATTGATACGACTGGCCGCTATCGATGATAAACAGAAGTACAGTCGTAGGTACAGTTTTTAATCACGCACGTAATCGTGAGTCGTTCCGCAGAAGGCTTTCACTCGCCGAACCGGCGCTGTCGGTCCTGGAAATCCCGGAGTGCGCGGAGATAATCCCGTCGGCGGAAGTTTTGCCAGTTGACGTCTGTGAAATACAGCTCGGAGTACACCGACTGCCAGATCATGAAATCAGAGAGCCGTTCCGCACCCGTTTTGATGATCAGATCCGGATCGGTCGGGAAGACGAGCTGTTTTTCGATGTCGGTTTCGGTGATCTCCTCTGGGTCGAGCTGTCCGTCGGCGACGGATTCGGCGATCCGGCGGACGGCGGTCGCGAACTCGAACCTCCCGCCGAGTCCGATACTCACCTGGATCGGCGTCGAAACCCGCGATTCGTCGTCAGGGGTTCGGACTGCAAGCGGCCGTGGTGTCTCCATCTGCTGGAACTCCGCTTCGATCGCTGGTACGGCCGACTCTTCGGTCACACTGACGTAGACGACGATTCTCTCGGCACCGAACGCGAAGGCCCACGAAAAGAACTGTTCGAGTGTTCGGTACCCGGTCTCGCCGTGGAGATCACGTTCCGTGATAACGAGTGCAACCGTTTCTGGCAGCGACTCCTCGGCGAGCTGGATCCGCGTCGCGAGATACCGGTCGTACAGGCCCACAGGCTCCGTTTGGGCCTGTCCGACATTTAGGTTCGGGTTCAAACCGAGGGAAGTAGCTACCGCGCCAGCATCGGGGTCGCAGTCTACAGTTCGACGCCGCTGGGGATCAGACTGTCCTGTCGGAGAAGATTGCCGTCGGGGTCGTACGCGAGCATCGAGTCGAGGTCGTAGACGATCGGTTGTCCTTCCTCCCGGTTGATGCGGATTCTGTAGCTGGCCTCTTCCTCGGTTCCCTCCCGTGCTGCCTGCACGAGGTCCATGATATCGTCCGCGTCGGCACTAAATTCGAGGAGGTACTCCCCGGTGATCCGGTGTGTGAGGCTGAATACGCCCGTCGCCGCTGCCTCGTCTGGCTGTTCGTGAAACCGGTAGGCTGCGTCGATTTCGGATTCCGGAACGAGTTCGCCGTCGGTGTTTGTCAGTTGGTCCGTCAATGTCTCTTTCGGGCCGTCGTAGTTGATATCGAGCGTTGGGGTAGCCACGTCTGCTGGGTCCAGGCTTTCCGTCACGACTGTGAAGTGATCACGCCTCATCCGATACGGGAGTCTACGGCGTCCGCTACAATGAACGTAACGGCGCTACCGGTGTCACAAGACTCTACTGTGTGTGGTGCTCGTGATCGACGGTTTCGAGCAACCAGTCGATGTGCTCCCGGAGTCGGTGCTCACCAGCCTCTGTAAGCTGATAGACGTCGTGGATGCCCTCTGTCTCTGTCTCGACGAAGCCGGCCGATTCGAGAGCGTCGAGTGCCCCGTAGAAGGATTTGGGTTCGATGCGCGTGTCGTAGTGTGATTCGAGTCTCGATTTCAGCGCCTGGGCCTGCAGGGACTCGCCAGCCAGGATCGCACAGATATCCCGACGCCGCCCGCTCTGGAGAAACTTCGACATATCTGTAGGGAACTGGTTGACACGTCATGTTGCTTTCGACAGTGTCGCCTTCGTCAGAATGAATGGACGAACTGGAGATACTGACAGCAAGAACGCCCCTCGGGAGACGACGACAACGAAACCACCACTACGAACCACAAGAAAGCCCCCGCCCGCTCGGTGGCTGCGACTCGCTGCGGTCCAGTAGGTCCTTGCGTCGTCTCGCTCACCGAGCGGGCGGCCCGTTTCATAGTGTTTGTTGCGGTAATTTTCGTGACCACGTCACAAATATCGGTGTTTCACGCCATGTAACCGATGTCTTGTTACACGACGGCGGTAAAGACTCGCAACAAACACTATCATACTGCCGGCTGTAAATTCGTAAAGATATGTGCCACCCCGGGGTGGCGCAATTCTTCAGTTTTGTACAGCCGGCAGTATCAGTCCCACCCGTATCGGCTGGCCAATCAAGCTACGTGGGTGGGACTGAAAGGGGCGATGCTCTGAACGAAGGCGGATCCATCAAGCACCGTCGTCCGAGAGACTCCGTCTCTCGTGATCACGAAAGGCCGGAGGCCTTTCGAACGACAACCCGGAGGGTGGGGAGCGCAGATGTGGTCCCCCGAGTTCAGAGCCTCGGGGCTTTCTTGCTGTTCTTGAGATTCGTATTCGAACTCCCACACTCAGTTAAACACCCGACTCCACAGAACCGACACGTTTGGGTATCTCGAAGCCAACAGACTGGCATGGCAGAGGACGCGACCGTCACTGACGGAGAGCTAACTGCAAAGTACTACGAGACAGAGACCGAGCGAATTCTGGAGTTCAGCCGGGACGGCCGGGCAGCAATCGTCGCACAGAACATCGAGGGGTACGCGATGCTGAAAGTTCGTGACGGGCCGGATGGGGACGAACTGGAGCGGTACTACGGCTTCGATATGGCACTCGACCACGCCGGCGAACTACTCGGGCTCTCGCCGACCGACCTCCCCGTTCCCGAGGAAGCAACAGACATGGGGATGTGATCAGACCTCGCGTTCGAACACGATGCCGATGGTCGTCCCGTCGCGCTGGAACGTCTCCGCCAGTCGCCACCCCTCCTTCGCGTACTCGTTTATCACGGACTCGATATTACCCATCTTCTTCCCGCGCGCCTCGGTGGCGTGTGTCGTATACACGTAACGCTGGTCTGCCATACCCACAGTTAGTGCCACGACGAAAAAAGACCACTGTCTTTGGACAGTTTCGTTTCGTGATATGTCTTTCTCCGAGAGGCTCCCGGATCAAAAATACCAGAATGCCAGGTAGGGAAGGCCGAATGCGATGAGCGTCAACACGGCCAGTATGATCGTGTAGCCGAGGATCGTCCCGACGCCCGTCAGAAATGCGGGATGTCCGAGTTTCTTCGAGCTGGCCATACCTGAGTTCGGGGTGTCTGGTACTTAGTAGTGGCCCCGAATAATCGCAACTACGATGGCTGCGCCTGCTCCCTGCCCGACGCGGTGAGCGCGATGCCAGCGAGGACGACAACGCCACCTACGACGGTGTAGAGGGTCGGAATCTCCGCGAGCAAGAGTGCGGCGAGGATCGTCGCGCCGACCGGTTCACCGAGTAAGGAGACCGAGACGACACTCGATTCGAGGTGTCCGAGCGACCAGTTGATGACCGTATGACCGAGCAGGCCCGGACCGATCGCCAGGCCGGCGAAGATCAGCCACTCGCGGGGTGGATAACCGCCGAGTGGACTCCCCTGCAGGAAGATTATAATCAGGAGGACGACCGTACAGACGCTGTAGACGACGACCACGTAGGGGATCAGGGCGATGCGCTGGCGCAAGGAGCGACCTGCGAGTACGTAGCCCGCAGCCATGAGCGCACCAAAAAGCGCCAGTGAGTTGCCGAACAGCGGATCTGCGCCGACCACACCGCCGAGCAGATCGCTGATCGACATCGCAATAATTCCCACGACAGCAACGATGATCCCGATCGTCATCCGGCGTGTCACCCGCTCTGAGAGCAGCGCCCACGCGCCGATGGCGACGAACACCGGCTGGGACTGGACGATCGTGACACTCGCTGCGACGCTGGTCCACGTCAGGCTCTCGAACCAGGCCCCGAAATGGAGTGCCAGCGCGAGCCCGGAGAGCACGGCGAAGCCGAAGTCGCGACGACCGATCTTTCGGAACTGGTCGCGATAGCGCCAGATGGCGATCGGCACGAGTGGCAGTGTCGTGAAGAGGACGCGGTAGAAGGCGGCGACTGTCGAAGGAGCACTGCTGAGTCGGACCAGGATCGCGCCGGTGCTGATCGCCGTAATGGCGACAACGAGTCCGGCGTAGGGGCGGACACTGTCTTCGGGAAGGGAGTGCTCGGCCACGATGGAGGCTCTGTCCCCACCGGGCATACTAATTGCGTCTCCTGGAGCAACAGCCGGGGTCTCACTCTCTCCGACTCGTCGCCTCACGGCCAAGGTGCTGCTCGACGCTCTCGACTTTCGCTGCTGCAGCGTGATCGGCCGTACGCTTGTCGTCGATCTTCAGGAAGGTGCTGACGCGGTCGGCGTCGACAGCCTCGTGGGCTGCGGCTGCGGCCTCGAACAGTACTGCAGCGCTGTCGGCCTCGATTATCGTTCCCATCGGCGTGGTCTCGTACTCGACATCGAACTCCTCGAGTGCATCGACAGCTTTCGCCACTTCGGGTGCTATACTGTCTTCGATTGTCGGTGCGACGCTCAGGAATGCTGTTGTCGTCATACGTTCCCGTAGACACTCCGGACTAAAAGGTAGCCATATTATCCCACGCTTTCGTGGATACGATGATGAGTGAGGAGGGAAACGGGCTCGGACTCGCAATCGTTCGTGAACTCGTCAGGGCCCACGACTGGGCGATCTCACGGCCCTGATCGGACGCGAGCCACAGTGGCGCTCGGTTCGAAATCAGGACCAGCCCCGGTGGATGACGCGGACGCCGAACTGGACGCCGAACTGCACTCGATAGCGTGGCGTTCAGCGACCGTTCACACGGTATTTTTCAGCACGGATCTCAGGAATACTTCTCTGTAAACAGTTGTCTAAACAGAAGATGCCTGTCATAATAAGAATAATAACTTTGGGAAGCAAATAGATATTTTCGCTACCTGAAAATATTTTTTCTAAATAGGCAGCTTTATATGTATTGCGACACAACAATAATCCGTATGAGCACCCAGAAGACAGTCCTTCGAGAGTTCGGAACAGTCGAAGAAAACGAACTCCGACTCGACGAGGAGAAATCCGAGCAGATCATCGACGCGCTGAACACAGATCTCGCGGCCACGTACGTACTGTACCACCAGCTCAAGAAACACCACTGGAACGTCGCCGGTGCGGAGTTCCGTGACATCCACCTGTTCCTCGGCGACGCCGCCGAAAACGCAGAGGAGGCAGCCGACGAACTCGCAGAGCGCGCACAGGCGCTGGGCGGAACCCCGGTCGCCGGTGGGAAAGCACTCGAAGAGCACGCACCTGTCGAGCCGGAAGATGAGGATATCTACGACATCCGAACCTCTCTGGGGAACGATCTGGACGTCTACGGCGACATCATCGAGAGTCTCCGTGACCACGTCGAGCTAGCGACGAACCTCGGCGATCACGCGACCGCAGAGATCCTGCGACAGATCCTCGTCGAAGTCGAAGAGGACGCCCACCACATCGAACACTACCTCGAAGACGACACGCTGGTCACCGACGCCGCGATGCAGCGGTAGATTCGGTCGCGTTCGTCCGTCGGTTTTCACTCACAACCACACTACGGAGACGGTTCTCTGTCGCTCGGAGTGTAGATAGCGAAATGGAGTCACCGCGACACGGCGCAAAATCGGCACTCAGACCGAGAGAGCGTCAGTACGTTACCGGAGTAATTCGACAGTGTAGTCGGTCGAGATCCAGCCTTCGGTGTTATCCTTCTCGGTGAAGACGGCACGGTCCGGTGAACTGCTGTGGACCGTCACCACCCGATCGACTACCTGTTCCGGTCCACGCTCGGACCCTTCTTTCTCCTCGGCGAGTTTCATTACTGGTGATTAGGCACCCCTAAAACTAAAAGAGTTTTGGTGTACCTAAATCCTTGCAGCAACCATCCCGACTGTCTCTCTCCATATCCGAGCTCAGCCACGAGGTGTTTTGTACCGTGGCGTCTAAACCTCCGGGTATGAGTGATGCGGGAGACCCGGACGTGACGCGGTTGTTGCGAGATCTCACACGGGAGTTACAGACGCTGCAACGTGAACTCGACGACGGGAGTCGGCGGGGACTCCCCTCCGGTAGTCAGCTCTCACGGTTTACGAGTGAGGTCGCCATCCCCGGAGTTATCTTGCTGCTGGAGACGAATATCCGAGCCCTGCAGTTGCTCCGGCGGACGATCCGGCTGGCAGACGGCCGGGACCCTCGCGACACGGGCAGCAGTACCGCCAGGGAATTTCGCGACCGTGCGGAACAACTCGGGCAGGCGACACTCGTCCAGTTAGACAACGCACTCGCCGAAGTGCAGGAGTCGCTGGACGAACGCGAGGGAGACGACGAGGCGACCCAGCTTCTCGAAGATGCGCGGCGGTTACAGTCACAGATCAGGGAGCAACTGGCCCAGAGCGAGGCCGAATCGACGGCGATCGATATCGGTGACGACGAGACCGATCCGGTCGATATCGACGTCGATGCCGAGTTGCAGTCGCTCAAGGACAATCTCGAAGACGACGGAACGAACAGCAACGGCGCGAACGACGATGGCTCCGGGGAGGGAGGTGGGGAAGACGAGGATGGAACTGACAGCGCCGGTGCAGAGGATGACGGAGACGACAGAATGGATGGGGGCGACTCGTGACACTCGATCCGGTCCACGTCGACGGGATCGCCGACCTCGCGACACGGGTGACGGATTCGATCGACGACACAGACCACACGGATCTCGCAGAGCGGGCCTGGTCCGAATTTCTCGATCCGCTCTACAGCAGCGGTGGCGATGTCGTACTTGAACCACTCGGTGAGCACAGACGACGGAAAGTCGAGACTGACGATATCGCTCTCGAACAACCACCCTTTCCGACACAGCAGGGACTCGACGCCGGGACGATCAATCCGACGACGTTCAAAAACGGGCTCGTGATCGACGTCTCCCAGGCCGCGATGGCAGGGGTCCCCTCGGACGTGGATCTCCACCGCGCGCGGACGATCGTGATGACTGTCCATACGAACGACGCTGCGGCCAACTTCCAGGAGACAGACTGGCGGATGGCCGACGAGGGATACGCGCGCCGGCGCATCCTCCGTGCACCCCGGGTCGACCGCCACGAACAGGTCGTCGTCCACGCACTCGCGCTGTATCTCGCCGAGAGCGAACACGCACTCAAACAGAGCGAATACGTCGACGACCTGCTCGTCCTGGATGGGCCGATCTACCCGACCGGCCTGCTGAAGTGGGTCGAACGGGATCCGGAACTCGAACGGTTGATCATCGAACGCGAGGAATTTACCGATGTCATCGGAAACTACCTCGAACTGGTCGAAGAATTCGTCAATCGTGGAATTCCGCTCACAGGCTTCGTGAAAAACAGCGCGTCGAAGGCAGTCTCCCGGGAACTCCGACGCAAGACCGGTGCGCCCTGGGTCAACGACCAGGCGTTTTTCCGCCGCGTGCTCGAACGACGGGACGACGACGGTGACCTCCGTACCGACTGCCTGACGTTCACGGGGTGGTTCCGGTCGCGGGTCGGCACTGACGGCGTGCTCGCCGACGGACGGATCGAACTGGACCGGAAACGGGTTCTCGACGACGAGGCCTACGAGGTCACCTTCTTCGTCGTCTACGATCCGAGAGACGACCTCGTCTACCGGATCGAGGTACCTTACGCGTTCACGCGCGACGAGGAAACCCGCGAACAGCTGACGACGCAGTTCCTGGGAGAGATTGCCCGGGAACGCGGCCCGCCACTCTCCGTCGGCAAAGCAGACGAACTCGCGAAAATCGACCGCCAGGGGAAGGAGACGATCCGGCGACGCATCGAACACGTCTTCGAGACTGGGCAGCAGACGGATTACAACCAGAAACGCTGGGGACCGGCCGACGAGATCGAACTCTAGGAGCTATCGGAGTGACTCTTCTCGTCGTTCAGGGTCGTCGACGACCTCGATTTCCACGTCGTCCCGATCCATTCCGAGTCGGGCGAACTGTGTCCTGAGATGCTCTTTGGCGGCGTCCAGTGCCTGCTGCCGGGTATCGAATCCGCGCGGCATCGGTGACTCGAAGGCGATCTGGAGTTCCTGCCCGTCGATGACCTGCGTGCTGCCGCCGCTGTCGACCTCGTAAAACTCGTCGCAGATCCAGACGAACGCCGAATCCGTATCCGGTGACCCGCTGTAGGCTGGTGGCTGTTCGTCTTCTTCGTAGATCGTTCCGGTGAGTGCAGTGTCGCCTGCCCAGCCTCGAACCAGTAACATGGCTGTAGATACGGCGGCTGCGGTCAAAAACTGTCGGACTGTGTTGCCGGTGTACCGTCGGTTGATCCGGCACGTCGCTCGTCTGTTCAGTCGGCGCCGTGCTTCGGTACGTAGCCACAGTCTCGACAGACCATCGTCTGTGCGTTCATATCCAGTGGCGTCTCACAGTGTGGGCAGACGTAGCCGGCGGCTGCGGCCCCGCTCCGAGAACTGTCGTATGGGATTGGTGTCATCACCTATCCCCAGGGTACGACAGAACTTAAAACCACGTACGACAACTGTCGAAAACAGTTCTCCAGTACGCTCGGCCACTCGGGGGAAACGGGTTTGGTGTTCGCGTTTATTCTAGATGACAATGAGCGACCTCGGTGATTTCACCAGCGATCTAGATAGCGATACGACAGACTCTTCTGCTGACGATAGTACAGCGTCGAGCAACACCGACGTAATCGACTCGGAGGAAACCGAGCCCTCCGGACAGTCCGAGACCTTCGAATCGTACGAGGCGACGCCTGCTGGCCAGGATCACGGAATCGGTGTGCTGTCGGCCGCGGGCGGCCTCCAGATCAGTGAGGACGACGACGAAACGCGGCTCCGAGCCTACGTAACGGCGAACAACCGTGCGGAGATCCGGATCGGCTCCTATCTGCTCGCCTCCTACCCAGATGGGGAGCGTCTGTTCTGTCGGATCAGTGGACTGGAGTACGCCCAGGAGTACCGCGCCGACGACGCGACCGAGATCCACGCGCGCCGGGCGATGCGATCTGCTGGCATCGACGAGGAGGATTTCAAACTCATGGCGACGCTCGATCCCGTCGCCGTGCTCTACGAGGACGACGGCGAACTCAAACGGCGGATGACCGATCGCGTCCCAAAACCCGAGACTGTCGTCCGCCAGGCCGACGACAAGGCCGACATCAAGACTGGGCTCAAGATGCCGTCCGAGGGTGTCTACCTCGGCCACCTCGCGGTCGGCGGCCAGAAGGTCCGGACCGCAGCCCAGCCGCCGACTATCGACTACCGGCTGAAAGACGACTACACTGCCGGGGATCCGCTCGTCTTCCGGCATACGCTGATCGCCGGGGGGACCGGATCGGGGAAGACCCACGCCGCGAAGAATATCCTCCGGCAGTATCTCGACGAGGACCGCACGTACCCGGTCGAGAGCGGGGCCGACAGGGCGGTTTCGCCGGCGGTCGTCCAGTTCGATCCCCAGGACGAGTACGCACAGATGCACGACGACGGGGAGTACGACGGGGAGTTCGCCCGGGAGCTCGACAGCCAGGGGGTCGCCCACGGCGGGCACGACGATACTGTCGCCTTCATTCCGAAAGTGGGCTCGGCGACGTACTCGGCGAGTCACCACCGGGCCGAGCAGGTCGAGTTCACGATCCCCTTCGAGATGGTCCACGAGAACCCCTGGCTCATCGCCTCGAGCGGGCTCAACGACAACCAGTACAGCGCGCTGGTGACGGTCCTGCTCCCGAAGTTCCGGAGCCAGTATGGCACCGAGGGAACCTACGACCAGTTCACGACGTTTCTCGACGATCCGGCACTCAAGGAAGAACTCGACGAGAGCGGGAAAGTCCACGAGGCGACGTTCGATGCGGTCGCGCGGCGCGCCCGTGGATTCGGCTCCGTATTCGACGGCGATGCCCAGCCGATCACCGAGCGCATCCACGAGTTCGTCCGCCCCGGCGGGCTGACGGTCGTCCCGACGTATCACATTACGGAGAGCAGGTACGCGGAGACGATCGTCCTCGCCCTCTCCTCGCTGCTGGTCGACGAGAAACTCTCGAACGACCCCACCTACGACCGGATCAAAGACACACCACTGATCGTCGGGATGGACGAGGCCCACAACTTCCTCACCGACGCCGACACCGTGCAGGCGAGCAAAGTGATCGGCAAGTTCACCGAGGCCGCAAAGCAGGGCCGGAAAGAGCGACTTGGACTCTTTCTCATCACGCAGGACCCACAGGATATCGCCGATCCGGTGTTCAAACAGATCAACACGACGGTCGTACTGAATCTCGGTGACGAAGACGCGATCTCGGCGGTGAACATTCCGTCGAATCTGGAATCGAAAGTCCCCTACATGGAGAAAGGCCAGATGGTCGTCTACTCGCCGGACAACTCAGAGCCCGTGGAGCTGATCGGGCTGCCGAACTGCCTGACGAGACACGGGCGGGAGTAGCTGTCCGATCCGAACGTTTATCTTCGAATCCGCGACCAGCAGCGGTATGCTCGCGATCGCAGGTGGCAAGGGCGGCAGTGGAAAGACGACGACAGCGCTCGGGCTCGCTGCGATCCTCCAGGATCGTGGCCGAGCGCCGCTGGTCGTCGACTGTGACTGTGATATGCCGGATCTCCACCATCAGGCAGGGGTCGACTCGCTCGGTGGGATCGACGAGCTGGCAGATGGCGCCCCGGTCGAACTCGTCGCGGCGGAATCGACCGCCGTCCCCGGCGTCCGCATCGTGACGGCGGGCAGCCGTGATCGGGTCGACAGCGCGCTCTCGCACCTCGGTACCTGGCACGGCCCGGTCCTCCTCGACTCCCCTCCCGGGATGGGACCGGACGCTGCGCGACCGCTCCGCCACGCCGACCGGAGCCTGCTGGTGAGCTCGGACCGCCACCAGTCCGTCGCGGATACACGGACGACGGCACAGAGTGCGCGCGAACTCGACGCTCCGCCGGTCGGTCTGCTCGTTCGCCAAACGGGGATCGAATCCCCCTCGAACTGGCCAGCGCCAGACGGAGTTCGCAAGCGCGTTCCAACAGTGCCAGAGCCACTGGCCAATCCGGCTGTTCGGAAAGTGTGGGCGGAGACAGTTGCGGTGCTGTTCGGGACTCACCGTGCTGCCAGGGGAGCGTGATACTGCCGGCTGTAAATTCGTAAAGATATGTGCCACCCCGGGGTGGCGCAATTCTTCAGTTTCTTACAGCCGGCAGTATGAGAAACCGGAGTCAGTTAGACTATATAAAACATGGCCACAAGAATCTTACCTGATAGTTGTGGCGGAATCTTTAACCGGGGGTGTTGCATAGTATCATAGTAGATGGCCGACCGGTTGCGGACAGGGATCGATGTTCTCGACAGAAAACTCGATGGTGGGATACCGGCCGGGAGTATGGTTGCGCTTTCGGCACCCCCATCGAGCCAGGCAGAGTTATTTCTGTACGAGCTGACCGCCACGCGCGGGACGCTCTGGCTGTCACTGAACCGGACTGCAGAGGCAGTCACGGACAGCATCGAGACCACGCCGACGGAGACTGGCGATCCGACAGTTCGTCATATCTCCGGGGAAGCCCCGCTAGACAACGCTGGGAAACTCATCAGCGCGCTGCCCGAGACGTCGAATCTGATCGTCGATCCGCTGGACGTGCTGGAATCACAGGAGCCACCCTCGCGGTTCCGGAGTTTCATGAACGATCTCCAGAACCACATTTTCAATACCAATAGTCTCGCAATCCTGCACTGTCTGGAGGGGCGGTCGATTCCCCCGCTCCGGGATACGACAGAGCATTTCGCGGATGTCGTCTTCAATCTAAAGACAGATATTTCGGGCGACGAGATCGAAAACCGCCTCTCGATTCCGAAGTTCCGCGGCGGGCGCGCACCGGCTGATACGATCAAGCTCAACCTCGTCGAAGAGGTCAAGATCGATACGAGCCGAGATATCGCCTGAGAGAAGGTGTCTGACCGGATCGACAAAGTAGTCGTATTTATCGAACAGAAAACCAACCTCCGAGAACTGGCCCACAACATCTTATTCTTGCGGTGGCAAACGAACGAGCATGAAGCAGGTACGATTCCGTGATCCAGCAGGAACTGTCCGGACAGGCGAGTGGCTCTCCGAGGAGGGAGAGCCCGCACCCACGACAACTGCCGGCATCAACGGGGTAATCGAATTCGGCGGCCAGCAGTACGACCCCGAAGAAGTCGAGATCCTCCCACCCTGCGAGCCGTCGAAAATCGTCTGTATCGGCCTGAACTACGCAGATCACGCCGACGAACGGAATTCGGATCTCCCGGATCGCCCGCTCCTCTTTCTGAAACCACCAAACGCCGTCGCCAGCCACGAAAGCGACGTACAGCTTCCGGCCGGCAAAGAGCGGATCGACTACGAGGGCGAACTGGGCGTCGTCATCGGCCAGCAGTGTCGCAACGTCGACGAACGCGACGCGATGGATGTCGTGGCAGGCTACACCTGCATGGTCGATCTCTCGAACCGCGACGACCAGGACCGGGAACAAAACTGGGTCCGCGGGAAAGCCTTCGACAACGCAGCACCGCTCGGTCCTGTCCTGGCGACACCAGGGCACCTCCCCGAGGACGCGAGCGTCGAACTGTGGGTCAACGAGGAGAAACGCCAGTCCGCGACCCGTGAGCAGCTCATCTTCTCGATCCCCGAACTGATCGCGGAGATCACGAGCTATCTGACACTCGAACCGGGCGACGTGATCGCGACCGGAACGCCGGAAGGTGTCGGACCACTCTCGGACGGTGACGAGGTGAGTGTCCAGATCGAAGGTGTCGGACAGCTCCAGCACACCGTCTCGATCCCGGAGTAATCGCACGGGACGAACCCAGATGGCCTCACCCGACAGTGCCGGTCGCGTCTGCGTCGTCGCAACTCGGGACGCCACGTTCGAGCGCTGCCGTGCGGGCTTTTACCCCGCACCGCAATCGTACGACAGAACGACCACCCCCTTCGAGTACATGGCCTTTTATCGGACTGCACCAGTCTCGGCGATCACACACTACGCAACCGTCACCGACCGGATCGAGCAACGCCGTGGCGATGCAGGGCCGATGGGCGAGGCTGACTGGCAAGATATGATCGATCCGTTCTCGGACGAACAGATTGCAGTCGTCTTCGAACTCGGGGGGTTGGTCGCTCTCGACTCCCCGGTCGAGAACGATCAAAATGGCGTTCGCGGTCCGTGGTACTGCTCTCTCGAAGCCCTTCAGGGCTCCACCACGCTTTCGGAACTGGCCACCCGTTCCGATCAGTAACTCGTCAGAGGTCCTCGACCCACGGGACGAACTCGTTTTGCAGGAACTCGACGTAGTCACCGATACCGAGCGCGAGCGAGACCACGAGTACGACCAGTACCGGAATCCGAACTGCCCAGATCCAGTAGCTGCCGAGATTCCCGATGTTGTCGATCCCGTGTGAGAGTTCGGCGATCGCCTCGTCGGCCCACAGCCAGGCGACGTAGATACTCAACAGCAGCGCACCGAGAATCAGCAGTATGCCGTCCGCCAGCCCATCGTAGGCCGAGAGCAAGACCA
Organism: Halovenus amylolytica; assembly: GCA_004015825.1. GTDB lineage: Archaea > Halobacteriota > Halobacteria > Halobacteriales > Haloarculaceae > Halovenus > Halovenus amylolytica. The sequence goes on from SAYS01000016.1 coordinate 122,008, forward strand.
GATCGTAGGCGGGTGCCAGACCCAGAACAAACAGGGCCACACAGAGTAACGCGGTGGCCCGGAATCGCGGGACACTCTGTTCGTCGACCAGATAGGAGACGACCACCTCGGTGAGGCTGATCGCACTGGAGAGGGCTGCAATCGCGACGGTCCCGAAAAATACCGCGCCGACGACACCCCCTGCAGTGAGCTCCCCGAACGCCGACGCGATCGAGATGAACAGCACGCCGACACCGGGGTCTGCCGGGTCGACGCCCGCAGTGAACAACACTGGAAAGACGACCAGGCCGACGACGAAGGCGATCATGGTATCGAACGCGATGATGATTCCACCATCCGCGGCGAGATTCCTGTCCTCGCCCACGTAGGAGGCGTAGGTGATCATGATCCCAAAGCCAAGCGAGAGCGTGTAGAAGGCCTGCCCCGCAGCGGCCGGCAACACCGTCGTCCAGTTCGTCGCCAGTTCGCCGAAATCCGGCGAGAGATAAAACGAGTACGCCTGATCTGCACCGCCGAGCGTTGCGGCCCACCCGGCGAGGACCAGCAGAATGAGAATGATCGCGGGAACCACAATTTTTGCAGCGAGTTCGATCCCGCGCCGGACGCCGAGTCCGACGATCACCAGCACGATCAGCAAGAACAGGCCGTGAAACGCCATCGCTTCGCCACCCTGTGCGAGTTCGAAAAACTGTGTTTCTGCGCCTTCGGTGTCGGCAGTGTACCCACCGAACAGACCGAGCAGCGTGTATCTGATCGTCCAGCCAGCGACGACGCTGTAGTACGACATGATGACGAAGGTCGTGACGACGAAGATCCAGCCGAGTGATCTCCACTTTCCCCTGCCGATCTCCCGGACTGCGCCGACGGGGTTTCGTTCCGTGTTGCGGCCGACGACGAACTCGACGAGGATCGCCGGGAAGCCGACGAAGACGATGAAAAGAAGATAGACGAGCAGAAAACCAGCGCCGCCGCTCTCGCCCGTAATAAACGGAAATCGCCAGATATTGCCCAGTCCGACAGCGCTGCCGACCGCTGCGAGCAGGAATCCGATCCGTGTCGACCACTGCTCACGGTCGATTTCGAGCGAAGACATACGGTAGCTTCAGTTATGTTCGCAATAAATGTACTCCCGAATTGTCAGAACGCAGGTGGGAACACGACTGTTTCACTCTCCTCTCTCCAGACTCGAAAAGACAGGCCCCAAGCAATATACCGACGACCGACTTCTGTCAGGATATGTACTCACGACGTGCGGCCCTGGCTGCCATCTCCGGTGGGGCGGTTGTGTCGCTGTCAGGCTGTGCCCTGCTCGGTGACGAGATCGAACAGAGCGCAGATCCAGCGCGTGTGAGCGAGCAGGCGCTGCAGGGAACTGGCTACAGTGAAGCCCGGATGGAAGACCAGAGCTTCGAGCAAACGGTCGAGATCAACGACGAGGAACGCGATCTGCGGCTGACGAACTGGGTTACCGAGTACCGGAAGCTTCCGGGAGAGACCGAACAATCGGCGGCCAGTTTTCTTATTTTCACCACACCGACGGTAACTGTCGCGGGCCAATCTGCGAACCCGTTCAATGCGTTCAGTGAGGAACAGTTGATTCGCCGTCTGACCGACCAGTCCGGCCGCGGCGATGCCACCGATCTGGAAAAACAACGCGAACGGGAAACAGAGATTCTCGGTGAATCAGTCACTCTCTCGATATATCAGACGACACAGTCGGTAGCCGGACAGGATGTCGACGTTACGATGTACTTCGGCAACCTGGCGAACGACAGTGATCTATTGTTCCTTCTCGGTGCCCATCCAGAACTGCTCGACGAATCTGAAAATATCTATCAGCTCGCAGAAGGCATCGAACACCCGGTCGATCCCTGACGGGATCAGGCCGGTGTGAACACGAGAACTCGTTTGTCGTGCGTCTCCGTCTGCTCGATCCCCATCTCCACTTCCTGTCCGATCTCGATATCGTCTGCCTCCTGTTCACGGAGCTGTCCGGTGATTTTCACCGGGCCGAACTCCGCGATGACGACGACAAACGGTGCGTCGTCGGCGAACTCCGGTGAGGCGACGTGGGTCTGTGTGTAGGTGACCACCTCACCAGTCTCCGGGAGCGGTTCTTCCGAGAGTTCCTGGCTGCCGGTCGCGGGGTCGATCCGCCGCGGTGGCAGGTAGCCGTCGCCCTCGGTCCCTTCCAGGTAGTACGGTTCACCATCCTCGACAGCATCGAGGAAATCGTCGAAGCCGGCGTGTCGTGCGTCGCTCATTGGTCCACCTCCTCGAGAATGTGAACGACACAGCTCGCGACTGTCCCACCCGCGTTGTGGGTCAGCCCGACGCTCGCATCGCTCACTGCATCACTGTTGACGTGATCGCCACGGAGCAGTTTCGTCATCTCCGAGATCTGGGCACAGCCGGTCGCGCCGACCGGATGTCCCTTGGCTTTCAGCCCGCCGGAGAGGTTGACCGGGAACTCTCCGTCTTTGGTCGTCTCGCCGTCTCTGGCCGCGCTGATCGCTTCACCGGTTTCGTAGAAGCCGAGCGCTTCGAGCGCGAGTGCTTCCGCGATGGTGAAACAGTCGTGGACTTCGGCGACATCGACGTCGGAGCGGTCGATGCCGGCGTCGTCGAAGGCCATCTGTCCGGCCTCTTCGGCGGCCGGCGTTCGTGGGATCGACGCGCGGTCCTGCAGACCGAGTGCGTCGCTTCCCTGCCCGACACCCGTAATCTCGACCGGGGTGTCGAGCCCGTGTTCCTCGGCGAAGGAGTCACTGACGAGCACTGCTGCGGCCGCACCGTCGCTCATCGGTGAGCAGTCGTAGAGACCGAAGGGCGCGCTCACAGTCGGTGCTTCGAGGACGTCCTCGACCTCGATCGCCTTGTTGAACTGGGCGAGTTCGTTGTTCACCGCATTGGCGTGGTTTTTGACCGCGATGTGTGCGAGGTCCTCCCGTGTCCCGCCGAACTCGTGGAAGTACCGGTTCGCCATCAGCGAGTACGCACCCGGGAAGGTGACGCCAGCCCGGATCTCCCACAGGGCGTCTGCGGCCGCGGAGAGCGCTTCTGTTCCCTCCGCAGTGGAGATATTTTTCATCCGTTCGGCACCGCCGACGAGTACGATGTCGGCCTGGCCACTCCGGATCTTGTCGACACCCATCCGGACTGCCGCACTGCTCGATGCACAGGCGCTCTCGACACGGGTCGCCGGCGCGTCCACGCCGGCCGCATCGGCCATCAGCGGCCCCTGGTGGCCCTGGGTCTCGGCGAACTCGCCCATGAAGTTGCCGTAGTACAGCTCCTCGATGTCGCCGGGTTCGACGTCTGCATCCTCGAAGGCCTCGCCGGCAGCCTGGGAGAACAGATCGCGTGATGTTCGCTCGGGTGAGGCACCGAACTTCGTCATTCCCACCCCAGCGATACGGACATCGTTTACCATTCCATCCCTCCGTTGACACCGAGCACCTGTCCAGTCATGTAACTCGACTCCTCGCGTGCGAGGAAGGCAACGATCCCGGTGATGTCTTCGACCTCCGCGAACCGGTCGAGTGGAATCCGTTCGAGGATCCCCTCACGCACTCTCTCCGGCACTGTCGCGAGCATATCCGTCTCGACGAAACCGGGTGCGACACAGTTCGCGGTCGACCCATCACGGGCCATCTCCAGCGCGATCGTCCGTGTGAAGCCGAACAGCCCACTCTTCGTGGTCGCATAGTTTGCTTGCCCGTAGTTCCCCTGTTGGCCGACGACACTCGAAATGTTGATCAGTCGTCCCTCGTGTGCCTCTCGAATATCGTCGTAACAGACCTTGGTACAGTTGAAGATCCCGCCGAGATTCACCTCCATGACCCGATCCCAGTCTTCCCGGGTCATCTCCGAGAACTTCTTGTCGACGGTGATCCCGGCGTTGTTGACCAGGACGTCGACCTGCCCGAACTCCCCTGCGGTGACATCGTACATCGACTGGACCTCGTCCATCTTCGCGACGTCACCCTGTGCCACTACTGCGGTACCCGGCCCTTCGTTGATCACCTCTTTGACCTCGTGGGCCTCGTCTTCGGAAGATCTGTAGTTTACGACGACGTTCGCGCCTCCTTCGCCGAATCTCTCTGCGATACCACGGCCGATTCCCCGTGAAGCTCCTGTGACAAGACAGGTTCTATCTTCGAGTTGCATCTGTATATCTCGCTTAGACGTTGCACTCACTCCCTCATAAAAGTAGTTTCTTAAGTAAATGATTGCGGTAGAGGGTGTCATAGAACGAGTAGCACACCAAAGAGCAGGGTGAACGCTGAGGTGGATGAGTTCAGCGACCCTGCAAGATGATCCTTCGGTAGAGTCGTTCTTCAATGTCGCGGAAACCGAGACGCTA
>SAYS01000017.1 GCA_004015825.1 Halovenus amylolytica
CCCAAACACAGTCCGGCACTGCTCACCAACTGGTTCAAGGGCATCTCCTCACGGAAGTACAACCACCGCCACGCCGACCACGACGGCGAGAAAATTCGGTGGGCACGCGGCTACTACGCCGGAACAGCCGGGCACGTCTCCAGCGAAACCGTCGAGAACTACATCGACCGGCACAAGGAGGCAGAAGCGTGACTGAACTCACGAAAACGCTTGAACTGAAGCTTGTGGACCCGAATGTCCACAAGCGACAGAAGCTTCGTGAGACGCGGAACGCTTACCAGCAAGCGCTTCAGGCCGCCTTCGCCGCTGGCTGTGACACACAGTCAGCGGCCAACGATGTGGTTGTCGAGTACAACCTGAGCGGCTACGCGAAAAACGCTCTCAAAAAGTACGTCCCACAACTCTGTGGGAACAGCTACGACGCCGACGAGCTTCATGACGACCACCCGGTGCGGTTCACCAACGAGGGTCTGCAACTTGACCATCAGCCACAAAACGCCATCGAGTGGTACGTCAAAGTTCCGCACCACGAGGATTACCACCTCTGGATACCGGCACGCGCCAATCCCGAACAGCGGGATTGGCTCGAAGCGTTAGACGCAGACGACGCCGAAATGGGTGAGAGTCGGCTGTTCAAGCGCGACGGGACGTGGTATCTCCACATCACCGCTACCCGCGACGTGGAGGACGAATCTGAGGCGTCCGCCGACGAGCGGACGCCGCCAGACTCGTCTGGCGAGCTCTGTCTCGCTGGGCTCGACAGGACGCCGATTGGTGTGGACATCGGAGAAGCGAGTCTCGCCACGGTGTGTCACCGCGACGGCTCTGGTTCTCCGGTTCGCCCCCGCCTGTGGGCCGACGACGGCAAAGCCGTTCGACGGCTCCGCAAAACCTACTTCACCGCCAAGAGACGCCTTCAGAAGCGTGGCAGTGAACGAATCGCAGAATCATACGGTGACGCACTGTGGGATCAGATTGACGATGTGTTCCACCGTGTGACCCGCGAGGTCGTGGAGTACGCCGAGTCCGTCGAGAATCCAGTGCTGGTGCTGGAAGACCTGACGTACATCCGCGAGAACATGGACTACGGCGAGTACATGAACCGGCGGTTGCACGGATGGGGGTTTGCCAAGCTCCACGCACAGATTCGCTACAAAGCCGCCGAGACGGGAATTCCCGTCGAGACGGTGAATCCCCAGAACACGTCGAAGGCATGCCACGCTTGCGGTGAACACGGCTCCCGGCCACGACAGGCGACGTTCAGATGCTCGAATGACGACTGCTGGCTCGGTGAGTATCAAGCCGATGTGAATGGGGCAATAAACATTGCAGACCGCTACCGTAGTGGAGAGAGTCGCCGCCGAAGCGACCGGGCTTCCCGGCAGAAGGCCGGTGACGATGTCGAGAAAAATCAAAGATTTTTCGACCGTTGGAAATCTCCGATTTCCAAGAACTCGGCTACGGACGGGGCCTCTTTGACCGGGCCACAAGACAGCCAAGCCGAGTGCTGAAATCCAGCAGATGACGCTTGGAACGTATGCGTCTTGAAACTGACAGGCCGCTACACTCGGCCTGAAATCCCGTGGTGGGATTCCTCCGCGTTCACGCGGAGGAGGAGGTCAATTTGTTGCGACAGCTGGGCGCGGTACTTAACATCTCGGAGCAAGATACGAGTAGCTATGGCAGATGTCGTCTGGGCTGTCCGGCACGGGCAACGACAGGATACCATCGATCCGAACTGGGAGGACAACGCTGACCGGATTCACGACCCGCCGCTGACAGAACTCGGCCGGTGGGCTGCCTGGCGGGTCGGCCGCCACTTCGTCGACTCCGGAACGACACTCGATGCAGTCTACGCATCGCCGTTTCTCCGCACTGTCGAAACCGCCGAGGAGATCTGCCGTGAGACGGGCAACGAGGCCCTGCTCGAACCGGGACTGGGTGAACACCGCAACGCGGAGTGGTTCGACGCCGAACCCGAGACAGTTCCGAACGAACAGCTGGCCAACTGGTTCGACCCCGTCCGACTCCGACACGACCCCCACGTCGTTCCCGAGTTCCCCGAGGGCCACGCCGAGGCGATGGCGCGGGCCGGCGAGACGACCAGGATTATCGCCGACGATGTCGAGGGGACGGTCCTCCTCGTCGGTCACGGTCTCACCATCGGCGCGGTCGTTCAGGGATTGACCGGCTCCGCGGAGGAGGCAGACGCACCACTCTGTGGACTCACACGCCTCCACCGCGAGGGCGGGGACTGGGTGCTGGATTTCTCCGGCGATACCGCTCATCTCGATCAGTGACCGGCGGTCGTATCGGTCAGCCCACGAGCAGATAGGCGACTGCGACAGCACAGACGGCGAGTCCGAAATTCCCGACGGCGTAGAGCACAGCGTACCCTGGGCGGCCCCGTCGCCAGAGATCGACCGTCTGGAAACTGAACGAGGAAAACGTCGTGTACGCACCGCAGACGCCGACGCCGACGAACAGTGCGAGATCACTCCCGACCGCAGCGAATGTCAGCAGGCCGAGGACGAAACTTCCGATCACGTTGACCGTCACAGTGGTTATACTCGATGGGTACGCATCGAGCGCGACCCCAGTGAGATAGCGCCCACTCGCCCCGACAGCACCGCCGATCCCGACGAGCAGTGCGGCCTCCATTCAGTCGTCACCCCACGCTGGCTGCTGTGGTGTCGTCGTGCCGACCGAGCCAACGACTATATAGCTGAGTCCAACAGCAGCGAACCCGCCGGCGTAACTCGTCACGACGTAGCCCGCCGCGAGGGCCGGGGCTGTCGTCACCGCGTCGAGGACGAACGTGCTGTAGGTCGTAAACGACGAGCAAAAGCCAGTCCCGAAAGCGAGTCGGAGTCGGCGCGGGAGGACGTCGTCGCTCCGGGAGTCGAAGATGAGCAGGCCGAGCAGAAAACAGCCGACGAGATTCGTCCCGAGCGTCGCCACAAGTGAGTGTGCGATCACGAGTTCGATCCCGTACCTGAGCGTCGCACCGAAGACAGCGCCGGTGGAGATGAGACCGACCGCAGCGGCGTGGGCTCTCAGTGACTGATCGCCCACGGATAGCCTCCAATGTCCGGGCCGGCGTGGTTGCTCGCCTGTGTCGCGTCGGTCATCTCACGGCCCTCGTTCGAACTGCCCATCCCGACCGTCGGTTCATTACAAGCCTGTCTGCTTTGGAGTGTGCTAAGGGCATCGATCGGATGCAGACGCGATACGACGCTCGCTCTGGCACTGGTACGACTCATTCACACGACGGTCGCATCTATGTAGAACCGCCTCTGGAACAGGTCCACAGGGAGCAAGTGGCGGAGGCCATCGCTACTGATCAGGCGAAAGATGGCAGTTTTCCAGGACAGGCACACGCCGACACCTCTAATTACCACTCGGTCGTAGGCCGGGGCATGAGTGATAGCGACCAGGAGCACGCCGGGACTGCCGAGGGGCAGGGGCCCGTCGAGATCGACGAGGAGATGGCCCGGCACATGGAGAACAAACGCGAAGAGTTATTCGAGAAGTTCGATATTCCCTACGAGTTTCCGCCCGAGGTCATCCAGGAGGCCAAAGCCCGCACCGAGGACGTCCAGCAGGAGATCGCCGACGAGATCGACGAACGCCAGGATCTGCGTAACCTCCAGACCTGGACGACCGACCCGATCGACGCCCAGGACTTCGACGACGCCCTCTCGGTCGAGGAACGCGAGGAGGAGTTCGTCCTCTGGGTCCACATCGCCGACGTTAGCCACTACGTGAACCCCGAGACGGCGATGTGGGACGAGGCCCGCCGGCGCGCGAACACGATCTATCTGCCTGCTCACACCGTCCACATGCTCCCGCCGATTCTCGCCGAGACGGTCTGCTCGCTGGTCCCCGAGGAAGACCGACTCGCCCACACCGTCGAGATGCACCTCGACAAGGAGACCCTCGGCTACGAGACCATCGACATCTACAAATCGGTGATCCACAGCGACGAGCGGCTAACCTACACCGAGACCGAGGCCCGGATCGAAGACGAGAGCGAACCGCTGCACGAGAAGATCGACCTCGTCTGGCAACTCGCCGATCAGATGCACGAGCAGCGCAAGGAGGACGGCTCACTCGTGCTCAACCCCCGGCGCGACCGGGCACACACGATCATCGAGGAGTGTATGCTCAAGGCGAACAAGGCCGTGACCCACGAACTGATGTGGGATCGCGGTGTCGAGGCGATGTACCGTGTCCATCCACAGCCCAGCCCCGACGAGTGGAGCGAGGCGCTCCGGGAGATCCAGGATCTCGAGGGCGTCTCGATTCCGGGTGACAAGTGGGACGAGCCACGGAAGGCCGTCAACGCGACACTCGAACAGGCTCCCCAGCGCCAGCTCGACAAGATCCAGTGGGCCGTGATGAAGGTGATGCCCCGCGCGAAGTACATGAACGATCCGTTCGGCGGCCACCACGCGCTCAACTTCGAGATCTACGGCCACTTCACCTCGCCGATCCGGCGACTCTCCGATCTGGTCAACCACTGGATCGTCCACACCAACGACGTGCCCGAGGATCTACTCAAACTCTGTGATCACGCCTCGGATAAACAGAAAGACGCCGAGCAGTGCGAACGCGAGTACAAAAACTTCCTCGAAGAGATCGGTCTGGATCCGAATGCAGTCAACAACCGTGGGCTCGAAATTGTCGACGAATCATAATTTTGTTGGGCAAAACTCATATGTATCCAGCTACAGACTAACACAGATGTGTTAACAACAGTTCTACAGGGGGTACCAACAAGCCCCGGTGAGTTTACATCAGAGTATGGTGATCTAATCGTTTCGTCGGTCATCACGCTGTTACTGTTCGTCGTCACGTTCCTGGTGCTCTACCTCGTCGGGAAGCCACTCGTGGTTCGGCTGACCAGGCGTGCGCTCAACGAGCGGGAGTTTTCACCGTCGATCGTCAGCCTCGGATCGAGTATCGCCGGGACGATCGCCGTGTTTGGGGCGGTCGCGGTCGCGTCGGTGGTCGCCGGCTTCCCGGTGATCCTCTCGGCCTTTGCGACGATCTTCGCTGCGCTCGCGCTCGGTTTCGCCTTCGCTGCAAGCGATATCGTCCAGAACTTCATCGCGGGCATTTTCATCATCAAGGACGAGCCCTTCGATGTCGGCGATTACATCGAGTGGAACGGCAACAGCGGGATCGTCCGTGAGATCAACCTCCGTGTCTCGAAACTCGAGACGTTCGACAACGCACGGGTCACGGTTCCGAACAGTGATCTCGCGAACGGTACCGTCACGAACCCCGTCGCGAACGACACACGGCGGGTCACGTTCGACTTCGGGATCGAGTACGACGCGAGCATCAAGGAGGCACGGTCGATCATCCTCGAAGAGGCAGCCAAAATCGACGGCGTTCTCGAGGAGCCGGCCCCGTCGGCTCCGGTCACCGGCCTCGCAGATTCGGCCGTCGTGCTGAACGGACGAGTCTGGATCAACCCCAAGGAGACGGGGGCTGGCGGCGTCAAACACCAACTCGTCGAGAACGTCAAACGGCGGTTCGATGCAGAGGGAATCGGGATGCCGTACCCGTACACGGAGCTTACGGGCTCGATCGACGTCAACCAGCTCGAAAGCGCCGTCGCCGACGACTAACGAGCGGTTCACCCGTCCGGTTCCGTTTTTTTGCGTGTGCAATCTCCGTCAGCGACGCGCATATTTCGAGTGTCAAGCACAAGGTAGACACCCCTTCAGCCCGAATACGTATCTGCATATGACTACTGCATTATTCATCGTCAGTGAGCACGGCTACTGGGGCGAGGAGTGTATCAAACCCCTCAACAAACTCACCGAAGCTGGTGTCGATATTACGGTCGCGACACCCACAGGTGAGAAGCCGGAGATCGACGAACGCTCGCTCGATCCCGAGGAGGTCGAGGAGGATATCATCGAGGAGTGTCGCGACGCCGACCAGAACGACGAGCGACTGAACAACCCGGAACCGATCGCCGAAGTCGACGCCGCAGCGTACGACGCGGTTGTCTTCCCCGGCGGCCACGGCACTGTCTGGGACATCAACCAGGACAGACACGCCCGTCAGGCTCTTCGAACTGCCGTCGAGGGTGACGACGGCGTCGCACTCGTGGTCTGTCACGCTGTCGGAATCCTCGCATTCGCGCGGGATTCGGACGGTGAGATTCTCGTCGAGGACCGGCCGGTGACTGGCTTCCCGGACGCCTGGGAGGAGGGAATCGTCGACGAGCTCGACCGGATGCCGGACGGCCGGAAGCTGCCCTACTGGATCGAACAGGAGGTCACGGCCGCGGGCGCAGACTGGGATGCCGAACTCGACAGCGATACGAGTGTGACTGTCGACGGTGACCTGATCACGGCGCGTGGACCACCATCCTCGGGGCAGGCGGCGGAGACGCTGCTCGACCAGCTGTAGAATAAAAAACCGAACCGCGGCGTCGCTCTATTTGCCCTGGCCGCTGTTGGCGCTGATGCTCGGGCGCGTCTTCTCCGAGCCTTTGCCTTTCGATCCGAGGCCACGGTTCTGTTTCCCGGCGCTCGTGAGGCCACGGAGTGCGCGGCTCTCGTGGGCGTCGTCACAGATCCAGTTGAGGTCGTCGTCGTTTTCGATGGCGGGGTGGTTCGGGTCGACCAGAATGAGTTCGTGCCACTTCTGGCTGCCGTCTTCACCGACCCAGTAGGAGTTGAGCACGCGCAGGTTCGGATACTTGCGTGCGGCTCGTTCCTCGGCGATGCGCTGGATGTTCTTGCGTCGCGTGATGCGAGTGACACCCTGGCGTTTGGAGCGTCGGCCAGCTTTGTGTCGCTGTTTGCGTGCACCGCCCTTGCGGACGCTGACGCGGACCACGATGATGCCCTGTTTTGCTTTGTAGCCAAGCGAGCGCGCCCGGTCGAGGCGGGTCGGTCGGTCGATCCGCTCGATCGAGCCCTGCTTGCGCCATTCCTGCATGCGTTGCCACTGTAGTTCCGCTAACTTGCCGTCGCCCGGGTCTTTCCACGCGTCCCGGATGTGTGAGTAGAAGCTTCGTGCCATGTGGTTTCACCCACGGGCGTTGTGTGGTTCAAACCCTGGGTGGCTGTGCCACCACTGTGGCGGGGGTACCCGCCCAGAGTTCACATCCCGACCTGTAGCTGACAGGTGCCCGCTGGTGCCCGTGTCGGCCAGCGAGTTGGTGGGTCTATTCCAGTTACGGATAAAAGGACTTCGAACTTGAGTGATGGCGTTTGTACTGTGTGAACTGTGAGGACACCGACTCAGAACAGTCATTCGAGTTCCAATTTTTCCACACACATCATCTGTCCGGAATCAGATACTATAATTAGCAGCCAATAAAACCCAAATTCATGTACGAACGGAGCGATCCGAGTCGCGCACGCATCGCAGCCGAGTGGGATGGTGGCGTGAGCTGGATCGCACACCCCGACGAGGGGGGACAGCGCGCGAGCCACGCCATCCAGACCGGGGATGATGTCTGGCTGTTCGATCCACTCCACGCGCCAAACGTCGACGACCTCATTTCTCCGCTCGGTGAGGTCGCCGGCGTCGCTGTTCTTCTCAATTACCACGCCCGCGATGCAGGCGCGTTCGCCCGAAAATACGACGTGCCCGTCCACATCCCCGAGTGGATGGGCCGTGTCGAGGAGCGGGTCGATGCGCCAGTCGAACGGTACACCCTCTCGCCGAACGACGAGTTTCAGATCCTCCCGCGCCAACCCTTCCCCGGCTGGGACGAGGTGTTCTGGTACCACGAGCCCAGCCGGACACTCGTCGTCGGTGACACGTTGGGGACGATGAGTACGTTTTTGATCGACGACGAACGACTCGGGATAGAACTGTTCCACCGGCTCGTGCCACCACAACAACTCGCTGGGATCGAACCAGCGCGAATTCTCGTCGGTCACGGTGATCCCGTGACCGAGGATGCGACGGCAGCGCTCGAAGACGCACTCGATGGCGCGCGTCGCTCCTTCCCGAAAGCGCTGGTCGAAAACGGCGCAGAGAGTTTCCGGGCGTTTGCAGGCGTGTTCATCGACTGACTTCAGTCGTGCTCGCCACACGCAAAGCGGTCGCTCGCTGATTAAATTCGCAGAAACGCCGAGGGAGCGATTTGAACGCTCGAGTCCTTACGGAGACCTGCTCTCGAAGCAGGCGCCTTGGCCAGGCTAGGCTACCTCGGCTTGTCCAACTATATCCGAGGGTCGTTATTACCCGTTTCGGTTTTTGTTCCGGGCGGGAACGAATCACACATACCTCAGCCGTTCAAACTCGGCTCATATGGCGCGGTACCGGGCAGTTGCGTGGACTCTCTTCAAGACCAGCCGTCCCTCGCAACTGCTTCTCATCCTTGCGGTCTACCTCTTCGGCGCGAAAATCGCACTCGCAAACGGTGCGACAGATTCGACGAGCGCGCTCGTCGCTGGCGCTGTTGCGATCTTGCCGATCGCTGCGAGTGTCCACTACGCCAACGAGTACGCCGACTACGAAACCGACGCGATTACCGATCGAACTCCGTTCTCCGGCGGGAGCGGCGCGCTCGCACGAACTGGCCTGCCTCGTACAGTTCCACTGAAGGCAGCGATCGGCTCGCTTGCGCTTGGAACCGTCCTCACAGCCGTGCTCACGACTGCTGGCGTCCTCCCGCTGTCAGCTGTCGCAGTGCTCACAGTCATCGCCGTCTTCGGCTGGCAGTACTCCGTCGGACCGCTCAAACTCGCCTGGCGCGGCTGGGGCGAACTCGACAACGCGGCGCTCGGTGGGCTGGTACTGCCGGTCTACGGCGGGGCCGTTGTCGGCGGCGATGCTGGCTTCGTCGCACTCGCTTCGGTTCCGTTCTTCCTGGTTGTCCTGCTCAACCTCTTCGCGACGCAGTGGCCCGACCGGAAGGCAGACGCGAAAGCCGGGAAGCGAACGCTCGCTGTGCAGTGGCCAGCCAGCCTGCTCCGGCGATGCTACGTCGCGATTGTGATCCTCGCTGGGTTCGTCCTCCTCGTCCTCTCTGGAACTGTTCTGCCACGAATCGTCGTGCTGGCGAGTCTGGCGGTCGCTCCGCTGCTCGTCTGGGGTGCCTACGGTTACACGAAACGGCACGTCCCGTGGCCGACAGTGAGCGCGATGGTGGGGCTGCTGCTGGCGCAGATGGCTGGCTGGTGCTGGGTCGCGGCGTGACTACTCTATCTCGGCTACACGGTCCGAGAGCCAGCCACGGTGCTGTCGTTTCACTGGTTCGGGCGCGTCCTCGAATACCGCCGTCGCTTTCTCGACCCACCTGTCCGCGTCGGCCGCATCGTGGTCGGCGAGATGCTGGAGCGTCGTCAGTGTATCGTGCGGTGCACCAACCCGTTCGAACGCTTCGAGTGCCTGTTGCCAGTGCGTGCTGGCCGCGTCCGGGGAGTCAGACGCAGCAGCGATCCGTCCGCTCAACAGCCTCGCCCGTGCCTGATCGTGCGGTGTACCCAGCTCACTGGTGATCTTTTCGGCCCGCCCGACACTCTCACGTGCAGACCTGCGGTTCCCCTGTTCGATCGCGAGTCGAGTATCCTCCAGCCGCGTTCGTGCAGACTGGTGGCGACTCTCCGTCTCTTCGCAGAGCCCGAGACTGTCCTGCAGATCGTCCGCTGCCTGGTCGTACACTCCCTCCTCGCGCGCCACTGCACCGAGCCCACGGAGGCTGATGATCTCGGCCTCTGATGCGTCTATCGCAGTTGCGATTTCACGCGCCTCGGTGAGATACTCCCGGGCGCGGTCGACTGCTCCTCGTCTGTAGGCCAGTACTCCGAGTCCGTTCAGCGTTCGCGCCTCGCTCCGTCGGTCGCCGATCTCACGGAAGATGTCGAGTGCCTCATCGAAACGGTCACTCGCTGTCCCGTATTTGCCCTGTCTGCGGTCGATATGCCCGAGATTGTGGAGACTTTCGGCCTGGCTTCGCGGTCGTCCGATCTCGCGGGAGATGTCGAGGCTTTGCTCCAGATAGGTTCGGGCCTGTTCGTACTGCCCCAGTCTCCCGAGGATATCGCCCAGGCCGTTCAGACAGCCAGCCTCGCCGTTGCGGTCACCGATCTCCCGAAGAATGGTCAGACCCTCTTCGTAGTACTCGCGGGCACGGTCGTACGCGCCCTGTTTCCCGGCGACACCCCCGAGATTGCTCAGCGTCCGTGCCACGTAGTCCCGGTTTCCGATCTCGCGGGAAATTTCGAGGCTCTGCTCGTAGTAGTCGCGCGCCTGCTCGTACCGTCCCCGATTGGACGCGATCAGCCCGAGATTGTTCAGACAGCCCGCTTCTCCGGGGCGGTCTCCGAGCTCTCGCAAGATCGTGAGACTCTGCTCGTAGTACTCACGGGCCTGGTCGTACTCGCTGTGTCGCCACTCGATGATGCCGAGTTTCTGCAGGTTTTTCGCTGTCCCGTACCGATCACTGATCTCCCGAAATATAGCTAGACTTTGCTCGTAGTACTCCCGACCCGTGTCGTACTCTCCCTGTCCGCTGGCGATATCACCGAGCGTGGTCAGACAGTCTGCCTCACCGTTGCGGTCACCACGGTCGCGATAGAGTTCGAGACTCTCTTCGGCGTACTCCCGGCCCCGATCTAGCTCTCCCTGGTTGTAGGCGATCCCTGCAAGATCGTTCAGACTCTTTGCGATACCCTCGCTATCGTCGATATCGCGCGAGAGATCGAGACTCTGTTCGTGTAACGCATGGCTCGTGTCGTGTTCGCCTCGTAGCCCGTGGAGATCACCCAGTTCGGTAAGGACGGCAGCGAGTGCGCTCCGATCGATCTGCTCGTCTCTCTCGGCGAGCGAGCGCGCCCGTTCGTAGTGATCGACCGCGTCCTCGTTGGCGTACGTCTCGGCAGCGTGGGCTCCTGCCTGTCGGTAGAACTCGAAGGCTGTGTCGTCCTCGCCGATCTGCTCGTAGTGATTCGCGAGCCGGGCTGCGTGCTCGTCGATTTCGCCCGCGTGTACCGATTCGATCGCTTCCGCAACGCGACTGTGGAACCGGTTGCGATCCTCGTCGGGAATCCCGGTCAGTGTCTGCTCCCGGACTACTCCGTGGACGAATTCGATGTCTCCACCCGATCTGGTCCATATCTGTCGGTCGACCAGCGTGTCGATCGCTCTGACGAGTTCACCGACCCGCTGCTCGCTCGCTGCCCGCAGGACGTCGAAGGAGAACTCCCGGCCGATTACTGCACCGAGTCCGAGTACTGGCTGAACTGCCTCGGGTACCGTTTCCAGTCGCTCTGTAATCGCATGCTCGACCGTCTGGGGGACGGTGTCCAGACTCTCCGGGAGAGCTGCCCCACTCTGGACTGGCCCGACCGTCTCGGCGAGATGTCGACCGAGTTCCGTGACGAAAAGCGGTGTGCCGCCAGTATGATCGCTGACTGCCTCGACGAACGGCCCTGGAATCTCTTCGATTTCCAGTATGTCCGAGAGAAGCAGCCGGATCTCACTCTCGTCGAACGGCTCGAGATCGATGATCGTCCCACGACCGGTTTCGGCAGTTTCCGTGGTAATCTCGAGTACTGGATGGCTTTGTTCGACGTCGCTCGTGCGGTAGGTGCCGAGAAACAGCACTCGATGTCCCCACCGGCCCACTTCCTCGGTTAGATACTCGAATAGTTCGATGGTGCCGCGATCCGCCCACTGCATGTCTTCGACGAGCAAGACGACCGGATTGTTCTCGGAGACTGTCCGAAGTTGCTCGGCGATGTCCGCAAACAGTCCCCGTTTGCGCTGGGCAACCCGGTCGGCGTCGGTGGCAGACAGCGATGCGGCGTCAGCCAGCAACTCAGCCAGCTCCCGTTCGCCGGGTAGCTCCCGAACGACCTGTCTGAAGGCGTGATACGGGGGTTGGACGTCTTTCTCGCAGAATCCAGTCGCAACGATCGGGGGCTGGTCCTGCTCGGCGAGCCGTTCGCGAAACTGTTCGACCAGCGTCGATTTCCCGATCCCGGCTTCGCCGGTGAGCAACACTGTCTGGCTCCCCTTTCGCTCCAGGTCGCCGTAGATCGTCTCGAGTTGTTCGAGTATCTCCACCCGCCCGATAACAGTCTCACCGTGGAACGACTCGGGTGAGATATCCCGGACGCGCTCCGGTGCACTCGTCAGCGGTGACTCGTCGATATCGGGTGTCTCTGTGTGGTCGAACCGAATGCCGACGAGTGTGCCCTCGTCAGTTCGGTGGACGATCAACTCGGCTCCGGAGTAGTCGACGAGCCACCGGACCAGCCACAGTCCCACACCGCTTCCGTGTTCGAGCGTGTCTTCGGAGCCGCTCCGGAGAACTCGGATCTCTTCCTCTGCGAGTCCGCCGGATTCGTCTTCGATAAATAGCGTCTCGCTAGCTCCCTCCCGATCGATCCAGATCTGAAGCTGTGCATCGGCGTCCGGCGCATGTTCGATCGCGTTCCCGACGAGCTCCTCGAGTGCCTTGTCGATGTGTGGATGTGCCTGGACTGACACCCCTGCCGGCAGTTCGAGGGTTATCGATGCCGCTGGATTTCGCTCTCTGGCGGGCTCGACGACCTCTTCGACGGCCGACGTGATATCGAACTCGTAGCGTTCTTGGGTTTCGATTACTTCCTTGATAAATCGCGCTTTCTCACTATAATCGAGCAGTCGGTCGGCTGACTGCTGTATCTCCTTCGTATGTGTGTGAAGCTCCGGATCGATCCGGTCTGCGAGGACCTCCGCGTGGGTCTTCGTGACCATCAGCTCGTTACGGATGTTGTGTCGGAACACGCGCGTCAACACCTGCTTGAGCAGTTCCAGATCCTGTTCGTGTCGCTTTCGCTCGCGGATCTCCCGGAGGACACCGACTGACCCGGCGTACGCACCGCTCTCGTCGCTGATCACTGTAACGTGTGCCTCTGTCAGGATCGGCTCACCGTCCGCTGTGACGACGGTCATCTCGATTCGTTCTGCCTCCGAACCGTCGACTTCGCCAGCCATGTGCGGTGTGATCCTGTCGTAGCTGCTGGCAGGCACGATGTCACTGAACTCGCGACCGAGGAGTGCCTCGCGGTCGTAGCCTGTCCGCTCGACCATGGCGTCGTTGACTCGTCGAAAACAGTTCTCGGCATCGAGGACGTAGATCGGATCTGCGATGGCGTCGCGCAGGTCGGTATGAGTGTGCCCGAGTTGCCCGGTTGTTTCCTGTCCGACACAGATGTGGTCACCATCCCGGGAAACGATAGACAGCGTGAGCGGCACTATCGCGCCGTCTACCGTCCCGAACGGTACAGTCGGGTGTTCCGTCCCTCGACCACTCACCGTCGCCTGCAGTTCCTGGGCTGTCGTGATGTCGAAATCGAGAACCGGCGGCAGATCCATCGACAGCAGCGTTGCGATCGAGCTACCGACAAGTTGTTCGGGTGGATATCCAAGTGTCGTCTCTGTTCCGACAGCA
Source organism: Halovenus amylolytica (assembly GCA_004015825.1). Classification (GTDB taxonomy): domain Archaea; phylum Halobacteriota; class Halobacteria; order Halobacteriales; family Haloarculaceae; genus Halovenus; species Halovenus amylolytica. The sequence continues at coordinate 13,427 of SAYS01000017.1, forward strand.
GTCTGAATCGTCCCGTCCCCATCGAGGACCAGGATCACGTCTCCCATCGTAGCGACGACCGACTCGAGTGTTTCGTCGTCGAGCAGCGATCCGATCCGGTCCTGACCGGTCCCGTCGTTCATCATCGGTAGCATCCGCTGGGATCATAAAAACCCATCTCTTCGGCGATCACCGGCGATCCGTCTGTGACGTAGGCTCTCTCAGAGTGAGTTACTGGGACTATTCGTCGGCCGCTGCAACGTCCTGCGAACTGAATTTCAGGCGATCCAGCGACCAGTCCCAGTCGCGGTACGACAGCCGTGGCTTTGCCCCCGGCGGGAGCTGTTCGTACCGCACCAGAAAGTCGACGATATCGCGCTTCCGGCCGAAATCACCACGGTACCACAGCAACAGTCGGGGAACGAGCGCGCGACCTTTTTCGGGGTCGTACTCGACGTAGGTGTCGAGATAGCCTTCGGTGGCCCAGTCGAGTTGTCTGTCGATCTCCTCGGCGGTGTAGACGGCGATCGGTGGACAGCTCTCGGCACCACAGTTGACCGCGAAATGAATCCGGGGATCGCGTTCGGTGAGTTCGTGTTGGTCGAAAAAATCCCCTCGCCGGGGCGTTCGCAGGTAGCCGAGTGTCCACTTGCTGTAGGAGCGGCGCAGGATCTTGTGTTCGATATCGTCGAGGCTCAACTCCCTGCCGGCGACTGTGAGAAGCGGTTTCGTAAAAAACGTCCGGCGACTCTCGTACTGGGACCGGTCGTCCGCGAGCGCGCGCTGTGTCGCCGCGTTGTAGAGGTTGATCCAGAACGCCAGCCGCTTGCGGTCCGAATCGAGTGCAGCCGCGAGGGCGCCGCTGTCGAGCCTGGCAAGTTCGTCGACGTAGGACGCTGTGGGCTCGTCGTATCTGATCGCGAGGAGAAACTCTTCGGCGAGGGTCACTGGCTCCGCAGTCACGCAACTCTCTAGGGAGACCGGCCATATCAGGGTTTGCCAGCCGTGTGCCGACTTGTCACAGCCGACCTCCGTTCGAGTCCACTCACTCGAACTGTGCCTCGACGTTCGACGTTGCGTCTGCGATCACTTCTCGTTCGGCGTGACGCATCGCTCGCAGCGCCTCGTCGGTGTACTCAATTTCGATCTCCGAGCCACCGAACATGCCGCCGAGACCACCGAGAACCTCCGCTGGATCGATCGTCGTTTCCATCGCGAAGGCACTCCGGTGGTCTCGGAGTGGGCCGGTAAAGGCAAAATGCTCTTCGACGAGCTGTTTTGCCTCCGCTTCGGTGAGTGCGTTCCGTGCCGCGACCCAGAAATCGGACTCCTCGGCGAGCAGTACCGGCTCGACTGCATCGCCGAGTTTGCGGTGTCGTTCGAGCAGTTCGTCGAGGACGGTCTGTCTGCGGTCGTCGGGCAGGTCGGGCCGGAGGCTGTCGGCGAAGGAGTCAGCGTCGAGAATCGCCGTCCGGTACTCGTCGATCGGGCTGTCAGATTCTGCGTAATCGAGGATCACATCGAACTGAGTGATGATCTCCTGGCGGTGTTCGGCCAGCTTCGGTTCGACGAGGGTTTCTTGGAGGTTCTCCGAACTCTCGAGCAGCCGATCGATCATTCCGCCCTGCGAGCCACCGATGACACGCGAGAGACTGAACTCCGCTGCTGTCTGCTCGATCGCATCGCCGACGAACTGCTCGAACCCATCCGTGACGGCCTGTCTGGTCATATCCTGTCTGAGTGTTCGGTGCTGTTGTAAGTACCGGCCTTGCACGTGCTTCGACTGTTGATTTCGTCTACTGACTCAGAATCACCTCCTGCTGGATTCGAAACAGCAAGAAAGCCCACCCGTATCGGTCGGCCAACCAAGCTATGTGAGTGGGACTGAAAGCGACCGGGGGCTTTCTTGCTGCCCATAGCGGTATTTCTGAATACTCCGGACACCATTTCTACCGAGGAACCATTTTGTCCGTGGACCGCGAAGTCAGTCTATGCAATCGATCACTGACTTCGAACTCGAAAATGTCGGGGCCGGACCCGAACGTCTCTCGCTCGGTAAACTCGCAGACGAGAACGATTTCGTCCTCCTGCTCTTTCAGCGTGATCACTACTGCACAAACTGCCGCAGTCAGGTGCAGGATGTCGCACGCCGCTACGACGAGTTCCAGGAGCGAAACACGGCTGTCGTCTCGATCGTCCCCGAACCAGCCGAGAAACTACGGGAGTGGCAGGAACAGTACGACCTCCCCTTCCCGCTCTGTGCCGACCCAGAAACCCAGGTGAGCGATCAGTACGACCAGCCAGTTAAGTACGGCTTGCTCGGAAAGATCAGTGACTTTTTCGGTCGAATGCCGAAGGTCGTCCTCCTCGATTGCCGCGGCGACGAACCGGATGTATTTTTCACTCACGAAGGAAACTCGACGTTCGACCGTCCAGAGATAGACGAGTTACTCGCCGAGATCGACGACTTGCAGTAATCCGTAGTTAGCTATCGTTTTCTGTCTCCTCGTCCGCGACTCCATACCCACCACCGCCCGGTGTCTCGATTGTAACTGTCGTTCCCGCGCCGATCTCTTTTGTAACCTTCGAAGGGACTTTATTTTCGTCGATCAGATTCCGGCCGGTCGAGCCATCCTCGCCGCCGGCCACTCCGGCAGGAGCGTGTGTGCGACGTTCCGTTAGCAGCGAGACCGTCGCGTCCGCTTCGACGGTTACCGAGCGAACGAGACCGTCCCCACCCCTGTACGTTCCATCACCTCCACTCCCATCGCGGAGAGCGTACCGCTCGACACGGAGCGGGTACTCGGTTTCCAGGGCTTCGATCGGGGTGTTGAGCGTGTTCGTCATCCCGACCTGGACACCCGAGAGCCCATCGGAGCCCGGATTCGCACCGGCCCCGCCGCCGATCGTCTCGTAGTAGGCAAACTCCGGGGAGCCGATGATCAGATTGTTCATCGTCCCCTGTCCCTGTGCGGGGACACGTCCCGGTGCGGCGTCGGCCAGCGCTGCGAAGACGACGTCGGTCACGCGCTGGCTCGTCTCGACGTTGCCACCGACGACGGCCGCAGGCGGTGCCGGATTGAGCAGCGATCTCTCGGGTGCGCGGACCGTCACTGGCTCGTAACAGCCGTGGTTCGGCGGGATATCCGGATCGGTGACGCACCTGATGACGAAGTAGACCGCACTCTTTGCCACCGCCAGCGGTGCGTTGACGTTCCCTGCGACCTGTGAGGCTGTCCCAGTAAAGTCGATTGTCACCGACCCGCCGTCGACCGTGACTGTCACCTCGATCGGGATCTCGTCCTCGGTGACGCCGTCTCCCTCCAGCAGATCCTGCGCGTGGTACTCGCCGTCAGGGATCGTTTCGAGTTCGTGTTCGACCCGCTCCCGGGAGTAGTCGATAACGGCGTCGAAGGCTGCCCGGAGGCGGTCGCCGTGTTTGTCGAGCAGTTCGCACATTCTGCGCTGCCCGCGTTCGTTCGCACCGAGCTGGGCCTCCAGATCTGCGCGGCGCTGTTCCGGATTGCGGACGTTCGCCAGAAAGAGCGACTGCACGTCCTCGTTTCGCTCGCCACCGTCGACCAGCCGGACCGGCGGCAGCCGAAGCCCCTCCTGCTGGATCTCCCGCGCGCCCGCGGGCATGCTCCCCGGTGTCATTCCACCGATATCGGCGTGATGGGCGCGTGAGACGGCGTAGCCGGTTATCTCTCCCTCGTAGGAGATGGGTGACACCAGTGTCACGTCCGGGAGGTGGGTCCCGCCCGTGAATGGGTCGTTGAGAACGAAAACGTCGCCGGGCTGTGGCGAACAGCCGAGGACGGCGTCGACCGCTTCGGGCATCGCACCCAGATGGACGGGGATGTGTTCGGCCTGTGCAACCATCCGCCCGTCTGTATCGAACAGCGCGGTCGAGCAGTCCCGGCGCTCGGTAATGTTCGGCGAGTAGGCGCCTCTGATGAGTGTTTCACCCATCTCCTCGGCGACGCTTTCGAGCTGGGTGCGCAGTATCTCCAGTTCGATCGGATCGAGGTCCACTGTCATCGCTCTTCCCTCTCTGTTTCCTGTAGCGTGAGCGTCCCCTGCATATCTACCGTTGCTGTCCACCCTGGTTTCACGACGACCGTACTCTCGCCGCCCTCGAAGATGGCTGGCCCGTCGATGGTCGCCCCCGCGTGGATCTGTTCCCGCTCGAATACTGGCGTCTCCCGAAAGCTTCCATCGAAGTACGCATTCCGCCTCTCACGAACTTTCTTTTCTGTACCTTCGTGGGCAATTTTTGGTTTGTCGCCTGAAATCGTCGCTGTCAACCGAACAGTGACGATCTCGATCGGTTCGTCGGTCAGGCGATAACCACGCGCTCGTTCGTGGGCATCGTGGAACTGCTCGCTGACTGATTTCCGGTCGAATGGCTCGCCGACTTCGACGGTTAACTCGTGGCTCTGACCCTCGTATCGCAGATCTGCCTGCCGGACCATGGTTGCGTTCTCCGGGTCGGTTACATCCTTGCTGACTCGGTCGCCGAGGGTCGCATACGTCCCCTCCACTGTCCCGAGATCGACTGTTCCGAGTAACTCGTGGATCGTCTGGGAGGCGTCGTGGCGCTCCGGCGCGGCCAGCAAGCCGAGGGCCGAGAGAACACCGTTCGCCAGTGGAATCCGGATCGTCTCGATGCCGAGGCTCTCTGCGAGCGCGGCGGCGTGCATCGGTCCGGCCCCGCCAAACGCCACGAGCGCGAACTCTCTGGGGTCGTGGCCCTGCTGGACGGTGACCGCCCTGACTGCCCGGGCCATCCGTTCGTTCGCGATCCGGTAGGTGCCGCGAGCTGCTTCGATCGGACTATCCAGACTCGATGCGTCGACCAGCTGCTCGAATGCATCTTGCGATGCGTCCCCGTCGAGTGTCAGCCCCTCTCCGAGTTCTGTCTCGGCTCCCAGATATCCGAGCAGGAGACTCGCATCGGTCACCGTCGGCTCGGTTCCTCCCTTCCCGTAGCAGGCGGGGCCCGGCTCGGCGCCGGCAGACTGCGGCCCGACCCGGAGTGCCCCGCCCTCGTCGATCCAGGCTATCGAGCCGCCGCCTGCACCGACTGTCTCGATGTCGACCATCGGCACGTGGACCGGGTACTCACCGACGCTCCCCTCGGTCGTCCGCTCGATTGCGCCGTTTCTGACCAGACTCACGTCGCTGGACGTTCCGCCCATGTCGAACGTAATAATTCCTTCGTGAGTATCTTCTTCGAACAGGGACGCTCCGACCACGCCGCCGGCTGGTCCGGAGAGTACAGTTGTGACGGCCTGATCACGGATCTGGTCTGTCTCTGCGATCCCACCGTTTGACTGCATAACTTCGGGTGCTGGCATTCCGAGCGCCGTCGCCTTCCGTTCGAGTCGGCCGAGATACTCGCTGATGATCGGCGTGACGTAGGCCGCTGCGACCGTCGTTGCGGTTCGCTCGTACTCCCGGAACTCAGGCAGTACTTCGTGCGAGGCGACGACGTAGGCGTCTGTTTCCGTCCGGAGAACGTCTGCGACCTGGCGTTCGTTATCCGGCTGAGCGTAGGCGTGCAGAAAGGAGACTGCGATGCTTTCGACTGTCTCGTCGATTTCGTCGAGCAGGTCCGCCAGGTCGCTGTCACTCGCCCCCTTCTCGATCCCCGATTCCGTGGCGCGTTCTTCGATCTCGTAGCGGTGTTCGTTCGGGACGAGCGGAGTCGGCTTCCGTGCAGAGAGATCGTACAGTGACGGGCGATCCTGGCGACCGATTGCCAGCAGATCACCGAACCCCTCGGTCGTCACGAGTGCCGTCTCTGCACCCTCTCCTTCGAGCATCGCGTTCGTGGCGACAGTCATCGCGTGCCGGAACGAGTCGATCGACTCGGGTTTGACATCCGCTGCTTCGCAGGCTGTCCGTATCCCGTTGATCACACCCTCGCTCTGGTCTGCTGTCGTCGGCACCTTGGCTGTCGTCACATCGCCAGCAGACACGAGAACCACGTCGGTAAACGTGCCGCCGACGTCGACGCCGAGACGGACGGAACGCTCTTTCATACCCGCCCCACGACCGGGACCGAAATAAACGGTGGCAGTTCCGTCACGTCTCGCTTCGAAATATCTCGCAGCGGACTGGATCGGTACTTAACAGACTGGTTTCGGGTCGAGCCCCATCTCGTCGAGTGTCTCGGCGTACTCCGTGTAGGCAACCTCGATTGCCTCCTCGGCGGCACGCTCCGCGCGCTCCCAGTCGTCAGCGTCACAGATCTCTGCGAGCACACTCGCCCCCGTATCGACCTGTTCGTCGGTCTCGGCTCTTATCTCCCGAAAGAGCTCTGCTGCGGTGGTGTCTGCTTCGTTGACGAAGAAGTTGATCACCTGGAGCAGGGTTCGTGAGGCGACCAGCGGGCGGGCAACCAGTCCTGCTCCGACCCGTTCGACTGTGTCGTCGAGTTCCCGGAGGTGGGTGTGCAGCGCATCTGCCGGTGGGTCGGTCACCTCGATCTCCGCGAGGTCGTAGATGCGGTCGTAGTGGTCCTGTTCCTGTTCGGCAGCCACTGCAAACGCTTCGCCGGCGGTGTCGTTCGCTTCGTCGCTGGCCCACTGCTCGAAGGTCGCTACGGCACGGGGTTCTGCCGCAGTTGCCTGTTCGAGGACAGTCTCTCGGTCGAGTGAGGCAGCCGTCGTCGCAACGAGTGCTTTCTCCGACCCGAGTCGTTTGAGTTCTGTCGCGTTCGACTCCTGTACTCGTTCGACAAAATCGGCTTCGTCCATACGTCACCTGTGGGCTGTTACTACTCAATACTGTCGTCGCTAGCAGGTGGATGGGGCGCGGTGGATTCATTACTAATCGGATAGCTTCGGAGGCCTCGGGGCTTTCTTGCTGTTTGTGACCGCAGTTTCGGAATTCCTTTCACCTCAGACAATTGCATCAGCAGACCCGCCCATTGAATATCCGCGCAGGCCTACCATCTGCCATGACCACAGACACAGCGACCAGGGAGCTTGATCCAGATGAACTAGCCTCACTGGTCGAAACTGCCGAAGAGGTGACCATCCTCGACGTGCGAAACAGGGACGAAGTCGACGCCTGGCAGATCGAGGGTCCGGGTATCGATCGGACTCACGTCCCCTACATGCGGTTCGTGAGCGCACAGGTTTCGGGTGATGTCTCCGAACTCGTCGATCCTGACCGTTCCTACGTCGTCGTCTGCCCACACGGTGAGGCGAGCGCGGAAGTAGCAGAGATGCTGACGGAAGTGGGTATCGACGCAAAAAATCTCGCCGGCGGGATGCAGGGATGGGCGAAAGTCTACACTCGGCGCCAACTCCCCGACACAGATCTCTTTCAGTACTACCGGCCGGCGAGTGGCTGTCTCGCGTACGCGGTCGTCTCCGCCGGCGAAGCGCTCGTCGTCGATCCGCTCAGGGCGTTCGCAGACCGATATCGAGACGAGATTCAGGATCTGGACGCCGAGGTCACCGCTGTTCTCGATACCCACGTCCACGCGGATCATTTTAGCGCCCTCCCGACGCTCGCTAACTCGACCGGTGCAACAGCGATCGTCTCCGAGGGTGCCGCGGAACGCGGGCTCTCTTTCGAGGTCGAAACGGTCACTGAGGGCGAGACGATTCAGATCGGCGACCACGAGTTCGAAATTCTGTCCACGCCGGGACACACCACCGGTTCGATCTCGCTGCTCGTCGACGACGTATTACTCTCCGGGGACTCACTCTTTCTCGACGGCACGCCGCGACCCGATCTGCAGAAAGACGACGCCGATGCGCCCTCGATGGCGCGTACGTTACACGAGACAGTCACCGAACGGATCGCACCGCTCCCCGACGACACTCTCGTCGCACCGGGACACGTCCCGCCAGGTCGCCAGCCATCGGCGGACGGTACCTACACTGACCGCCTTGGGACTATCCGAAATCGAGTCCGAGCCTTCTCCGAGGACCGCGAGGCGTTCGTGGAGCGTATTCTGGATTCGATGGGGGACCAACCGGCCAACTTCGAGCAGATCATCGCTGTGAATCTCGGTCAGGAGACCGTCGGCGACAGTGACGCCTTCGAACTGGAACTCGGGCCGAACAACTGCGCAGTTTCTGATTAGTTGCAGTTTCATTTCTATTGGTAGCTTTTATATACGAAAGCGGGGCAAACCCGTCGTAAATGCCAGTTGGCCGAACTACACAGACAACACAGGCCAGCGACGGAGGGCCGGCCGTTCCGCCGCCACTGCCGCCGGACGATCCCGAGGCCTGGTATGCAGAGGATGTACAGGCACAGGACGAGGTCTATCCTGGCGTCGTCGTGACTATCTCCCGGCAGGGAGATGGGTTCCACTACGACGTGCGGGTGCCAGCACTGACAGGTGAGGGGGAAGAACAACTCGACCGGATCACAGATCACTTCGAGGGTGCGCATCTCCAGCGCCCGCTGACCCGGGAAGGCGCGACGGAGATCATGACCGATGGGTTCGATCCGAAATACGAGCGTGTCATCGACCAGCTCGTCGACTGCACGACCGCGGCCAGACAGCGGATCACCTATCACGCACTCGCAGAACTCGCCTGTCTCGGCGAACTCACACCCTACGCCCTCGACGATCGGATCGAAGTCGCAGATACGGACGAGGATGGTATCGTCGTTCACACCACCGACTACGCACCCGCGTTGACCGACCTGCCCGACGAACCGGAGTTTATCGCCCGCTTCGCCAGCGAACGACTCGCGCGATACACTGTCGGTTTCCACGAGTACGAGATCCCGGTGATCCGCTACCGGGAGAACGTGCTCGGAAACGATCCCTTCGACGTGAAATACGCGGTCCGCGAACCCGATCTCCTCCCAGGCGACGAGGAACTGCTCGCCGAGTGCAAAGAGCGGATCTGGGAGACCGCAGTCGAGGGTGTCATCGACGACAAGACTGCGTTCGTCCGCGACCGTGCCGAAACGGTGCTTGCCCGCCGCCTGCGCCGCCGAGATACCCGGGCCTGGTTCGACGCGCTCGATCACCGGATTCGGTCTGCACTCGCGGAGTACGGGATCGGTGTCGAGCCAGTCGATCGCGAGTACGACGACCACCGCCTCTCGGATCTCGTCTACTACGTTCTCAGAGATTACGCCGCCTACGGCAAGCTCACGATCCCGATCCGCGATCCGACGCTCGAAGATATCGAAGCCAACCGTCTCGACGAACGGATCAAAGTCATTCCACGCGATAGTGCCACCGAGCGCATCCCGACGAATCTCAGCTTCGAGGACGAACAGGAGTTCATCAACGTCGTCACACAGCTCGCTGCTGCCGACGGGACGGAGCTGAACGCGAGCACACCGAGTGCGAAAGTCAACCTGAGCCCCACGGGTATCGAGGAGACGATCCGCTGTGCCGTTGCACTCCCGACGATCAGCGAGGACGGCCCGCACATCTCGATTCGCAAACAGTCCGCAGATATCTTCACGCCGGTCGATCTCGTCGAGAACAACACCCTCCCGACGGAACTCGTCGCACTGCTGTGGCTCTGCTACGAACAGGGTCCCTAAAACGTGCTACATCGTTAGTACTATCATGCGTGCGCATAATACGCATATGTGAAGAACAAGGTAATCTCCGTCCGAGTCCAAGAAGACAAAAAAGACCGATGGAAAGAACATGTAGAAGAGAATCCTGAGATGCGGAATTTGACGCATCTGATTAATTCGGCTGTTGAAAAATACATTAATGAATATGAGAGTGATGCCTATGAAGATGAGGATTGGGATATGATGGTTATGGGGTCATTAGACACTGTTTTGAATCGTCTCATTGCAATACAAAATAATACGGAAGAAATCAATCAGATGCAGGCTACATATGAACAAGTTGAGAGGATGCATAATGACCTGATTGATGATAGGGAAGTAGAATGACGGGTTTAGAAGGGGTGAAAGAGCATTATTTGGATGATAAGCAAATAAATACGAGTGAAAATTGGTATCGGACCTGTAAAAAATGCTGTGAGAAATTTTTAAAATTTTGCGATGAAAATGGATTCGACGCAGAGACAAATTTTGCAGGTGCACATATAACACTGTGGGAAAATCATATCAAAAAGACTGAAGATTATTCTCCTCGAACTGTAAAAAATCGTGTCGATATTATACGTGGTATGTTAAAATTCGGCGATGAATTAGAAATCTTAAACGTGAGACGCGGAGAACAATCTGGAATTGAATCTATCAAATTTAGGAATATCAAAACCAAATACGAAGAAAAAACAGATACACAAATCCCGTATGTCACGGAAGATGAATATTCTGCGATGTTACGATGTATAGATAACCCAATGCATGATGTTCTAATCCGTATTTTGTGGGATACAGGTCTCAGACCGGTGGAATTAGTCAATATTAAAGGAGATGAGGTGATACCAGAGAACCAATCTATCTCAGTAGATACAGCAAAACTAGAAAGCACGGATGAACGAACGGTATATCCAACAACATCCAATTTTTACCGGCTTCAACGGTGGAGAAATCAAAAACGAGCAGCTTATTCTTCCAAATCCGAATCATCTGACTACATATTTCTAACAAAACAATCAGACCAGTTAGAAACCGATTCGGTGAACCGTATCATCAAGACGTACGCAGACCGTGCTGGTGTACAGGAAGTAGCATATACTCAAACGGAAGAATATGAACATAATGGTGAGATGGAAGAGGTTGAACGGGAATATATGAAAATCAACGCAAAGTCTTTCCGGCATTCCTTTGCTGTGAGAAAATTAAAAAACGGTGCATCATTGGCTGTGATTGCCGATATGATGGGACACCGAGATACTCAAACTGTGGAGAAGTACATCAATTTGCTAGACGCGGACATGAAAAAACAATGGGTACGATACACTGATGGCGAAATCTCAAAATATAATTAGATTCCGGAAACGATGGTGTGTGCTTTTTAATAAATTAGTAGACAATTTTATTAAGACTCTCACGAGAGGGGGTTGACCCCCACCCCCACCTAAACGGACTTAACCAAACCCTTGTAAAAGTCTTTTGGTATAGGTAAATGATGATAGTAAAAAACTAAACCGACGTTTTAGTTTCTAAAATAAGCAAATTATGCGGTTCCCGTTATAACTGCGGGAATTTTTTGGATTCATTTGTGTGGGTGGGGGTGAACCCCCTTATGTGAGAATTCCCACTTCACTTGTGGAAATATGCCCATCAGTTATAAGCGCGCGCACATTGAGTCGGATTTGATGGCATACCCACATGTTGGTAATCTAATAGGACTGGGGTCACATAGGTACATGTGCATGAGTGACCTAACCCAATCCGACGAAGAAAAGTACAAATGTGAAATGTGCGACCGAGAAAATAGCGACCAGTTTGACATGGTTCAGCGGTCTCACAACGGTGAAATTGTAGAAATATGTCCGAACTGTGCATTGTGTTTTGATGGAAGAAACGGTCAATTGTCCTAATTGCTTTGTTCTCTCAAAGTACTATTCTCTTTTGGTAATTTCAGACCAGTGACTACTATCTTGTGGTGATTTACTACGTTTGTATGATAAAAAAAGAACGGTGTAACGTGAACTCGTTATTCGGGAATCTCCACGACCTCGATTTCTTCGCCTCTTCGTTTGAGAAGGTCTTTTTCTTCGAAGTTTGAGATAACCAAATCCATCACTTTATCGGGTTCATCGATTGTCGCCTTAATTCGACTGATTTCTATTGTCTGACCTTCATCGTAAAGCTCCAAGGTTGCCAACATCTGCCGGATTGCTGGAGTCTGTGATGACGATGTGGACATCTGAGCAGCTTTTGCGATTTCAGCATCGTCTGCATCGTTGTCGATTGATGTGCCCGCTAATGATTCCCAGCTTTCCAATATAAGCGCATACGCACGTCGTGCGTCCATGACTGTGACCTTGTTACCGAGCCGGAGCTTTGCCATTGCCTCAGACAATCTGATAAGCGTCTCTTGTGTTCGTCCAGAGATTTGCAGGTCTGCGCCTGTCTCTGATATGTTGACCCGTATGTTCGCCAGCTTATCCACGATGTACTCACCGACTGGCTCGGTCATCTCTGGGGATTTGTTCCGTGCTATCTTCAAATATTTTCGCAGGTCTTCCTTTTCGATGACAGTCCCATCATCACCGTTCTCGAATCGATTCTGGAATGTCTTTTTTAGAACATCCCGTTCATCGCATTTGTTTCGTTTTACAGAATCTCTCACGACGACAGGCACATCGAACCTGCTAAACAAGGATGACGTGAGCGGCTGGTCTTCCATTGGATTGGTGCCCTGAAATCGTTCCTTTTCTGGGTTACACGCAGCTATCACAGACACATCAGCGTCCAACTCTGCACCTGCGTGCTTTTCAATCACGACACGACCTGACTGCATCGGTGTATTCAATGACGATTGGATTCTCTCAGAGGAGTTATCCAGTTCATCGATTGCGATGTGCCCACCATCGACCGCTGGGATTGCGCCAGACTCCAACATCTTTGAATCTTCACCTTGCAGCTGTGACTGATAGGAGACCGCAGCAGATAATCCTGCAACAGTCGCCATTCTACCATCGACATATCTTGAGGTCTCCGCCAGTTCCTCGCCGAATTCGATGATATCAGACTTCCCTGTTCCGGGTTCTCCCATCAGTAGCGAGTGGATTCGATGCCGACTGTTTTCATTTTCAACACCTGATACCAAAGAGCACGCGACCGCTTTCTTGCCCGCTCGTTGACCCCCCTTATCTACAATATGTGGAGCAATCGAATCCGTTATTCTCTCGATGATGTTCTCGGATTCATCCACGAGGTCTTGCGCATCCTGTCTGTCTTCCTCTGTTATTTCGATATCTGCATCTGCAATCTTTTCAAATCCGTAAATATTGAGATACGGGTCAACACTGCTCTGCTCAGTGTTTGTTGGGACGTGTGAGGTTGCCCAGACGTTAACCTCGTCACCTCGCTCTAATTGCCCGATATGGTCACCATCGACTTCGCCCACTAACTTGCGGGCTTTCTTCCCATTCGTGTCGGTCTCCGCCAGCACGACCTGCTGGATATCTTTCTTAGTTGAATTTATCGCGCTAAATTCATCTACAAAGGTTCCCGAGCAGTCTGGTGTCTCGCACCCGAGCGGTTTCGTTAGTTCCATGTTTGCGATATTCTGGTGGTTGGTCGTAAAATTCCCACACTGAGCACATTTCCAGCAGACTCTCTCATATCGTGTCTTTTTGCTGGTGACATCCATCACGCGCGCATTGATGTTGTACGTTTTTCTACTATGAGAGACATCACCAATTTTCTGCGGTGTCTCGAACTGCCCAGATATCTCAATATCAATATCCTTCAACTGCTCACCTGCAATCTTTTCGCAGGTGGCTTGAAATGTGTGCCGAAACGTTCGGATGTTATCTCTCAATGAATGTATGGCTATATGTTCCTCGTAGTCGTCATCGTATGGGTTATTTTTTAAGTCATTATAATTTATATTTAATCGTAGACTTGTCTCGTGATTATCCGCAAATTCAAGAATAGTCTGTTCGTGTTCGGTGTGTTCTCGAATATAAGATTCGAGCGGTTCAACTACTGCTTCAATCACATGCACGTCATTTGTTGGATTATACTCATTTTTGTCCGATTGGTTAGGCTCAGACATGTAACTATACTAGATAGATACCACCCTATTAATCTATTGTCGATTTTGACGATACATACAATTATCTTATTCAAAATTCGATTATTTACAACGTTGTCACTAACTATGTGTGGAAAATAAAAGGAAAATGTTTGGAGCCTAACCCATATCAATGTTATATCCAATATGTTATATAATTTACGTCGTTAAGTATTCAAATTTGTATATATCAAAGTGTTAGATACACGTGCGTATGTACACTCTCATTTACGCATGCCTGTATGTACATATGTAAATACGCGTGTACGTACGTAATCAATAGCGAGTGTACGCACAAGAATCAGTCTCCGAGCAATGTATTCAGTGGAGAATTGAGGACGGTCTCGATTTTTATTGTATTCTCAAGGTAGTATTCTGTGGCAGAATCGTGTGGATGATTGAGTCCACTGGTTTCTTATCCGACGACAGCTCGGGGTATGCCGTATTCTTCAAATAGTACAGAATGAATTGCACGTGTCCGCTCTTCCATAACCAACCAAATGACACCGAATCATTAACTCCTACGATTCGTAGGATACAGCGGCGATTGGTACCTGAAATCTTTACCTCAGCTCTCCGTACACTCTTCCATGACCTTCGGAGCCTCTTGGCACACCCTTCTCGACAACGTGGAGGAACTCCCTTCGGACGCAACCCTTGTCACCCCAATCTCGCGGAAGGCCTTTCGAGTCACCGATGTTCAAGAACCTCGTGTCCTGATTCAGTACCGGGACGAAGACGAGACAATTCCACTTCAGCGTGAGCAATTCGAGACGCTGTATCGACGCATTCAGGACTCGTACGGCGAGTTCGAGTTAGACCGGCTTCCCCCAGATGCAGAACCCTACGCGACCGTGCTGTCCCTACACCCACGCTTCGAGGTGGACGACCGGGAGGGAACACTCACGGAAAGTGAGACGCCGACAGGTTCACCGTTGGTGGAAGCACAAGGAGATAGCAACGATGCCGAGGAAGAGCGGGAAGAGCCAGACGTGTCGGTCTACAGCGACGCTCTGTTGCTTATCGACGCCCTCGAACGCCATGATGTGAACACGCTCGAAGAGGTAGAAACGCCGGCGCTGGTGAACCTCTATACGCTCCTGTCGGACGTTCAGCGGAATGCTAACGACCTACGCAAAGACATTCGGAGTATCTTGCTCGACCGGCTACACCACGACCAGCCGGTGAGTGGTCAGTTCGGGTCTGTCCAACGGACAAGCCGTAAGAATCGGTCGCTCAAAGACGACGAGGTGGTACTGAATGCCTTCGAGGCCGCCGGCATTGAGCGCGAACGGTTAACGACCGTCGATTCGAGCAAGGTAAACGACGCTCTTGACGTAACCGAACTGTCCGAATCCGATGTGTATGAGATAGACGAAAGTGAATACATTCGCAAGGCAGACGTTGACGAGGAAGAGAAAGAAACCCGACTGCAAGGCCTGAAAGATAGGCTGGCCGAGACAGAGGGTGAGGAAGGTGAGGAACTCCGCGAGGAAATCGAGGAGCTAGAAGACCGAATTAATGAGCTGACCAGTTTTCGGTCAGGCCAGTCATTACACGAATCGGCCAGTGGTGGATGATTGAGACTACTCAACAATCTCGATATCGGTATCACACACAGGACATGACTCAACGCCAGCAGGTGTGTCTAAATCGGCTTCTGTCCCACTCCATCCACATTCCGGGCATAGCACAGGGTTGGTCATAGTATATGCAACTTTGTTGAAAAAGCTATTCGTCAGTTGTGTCGATTCCGAGCGCCTCGTTCATTCCACAGAAACACGTCGTCGCGTTGAACCCGAAAGCGAGCGCACCGATTCCCGCGAGTAGACCGGTTTTGCGCTTACCATCTTTGAGTATACTAACCGCCACTATGGACAGCGAAACAGCGAGTAGTGTGCGGATGAGGCGGTCGCGGCCACCGACATTCTTTTCAGCCATACCAGAATAATATGTCCGGTTTGGCTTGTATCTTCCTCATACTGTAAATTAATTCATAGACTAAATCCTATTCGTCCTCTTATGATATCAATCTATAAATGAACTATCTAATATATAATAATACAGTGATATTTTAGAAGTGGACAATATTTTCAAGGCTCTTACCGAATCTAGTCAAACAACATTCAGCCTGCTGATATTGCCACTAGTTAGCGTGCAAGGTTTAGAGCGTCTATGCAGTACTCTACCACCGGTGATTTCACTTCGATTTCACCGATAGTCGAGAACGTCGGCAATACCGACTCATTCAAGCTGTTTATAACTGGTGAGTACAAACACCAAACCGAACGTATTCAGTGTTGAAATACCCATTTCGTTCGAATCAGGGGAAAGTTTTTATTCGCCCCTACCCATCTCTTAAGAATGTCTAACCAACCTGACCCGGCTGGGGAAGCAACATCCGACGCGTCCGCCCCGTCCGAAACGCAACTGCCGTCCCCGGACATTTTGGAGATAGAGACGGTGTACGAGGCATTGGGGCACTCCCGACGGCGCTACCTGTGCTATACTCTCTTCGAAGATACCGAATGGTCGCTGACTGACTTGGCGACGAAAATCGCCGCTTGGGAGAACGACATTCCTGAACAAGCCGTCACAGAAGACCAGCGCGAAGAGGTGTACGTCTCGCTGTACCACGCCCACGTCCCGAAGTTGGTTGACGAGGGTGTGATTACGTTCGATGAGGCGACCGAAACGATTACGACTGCCGACCACGCCGAACAGGTCTTAGCCGCCCTCGAAGGGATTGGTGCCAGCCTCGACTCGAAGCAGGAAACCCACGCCCGGAGTGACATGGATGAGCAAGAGCAGTGACGAGAGAAAGATAGCTGAAGACGACCCGACTAACGGCGTTGAGACGCACCAGACACAGGTAACACAACGACACTGCGAACCCAACGGACAGAGGGAACTCACAACTGCAATCATCTACGCCATCGCAGAGGTCGAAGGCGTGTCTCCAAGCGAACTGAAGTCGCCACCGCTGTACGAATCCGTGGACGTACCAGCGATTGAAGACGCATTCTTCGGACCAGACGTAGCCGGGGATTCTCGGCAGGGTGTTGGGACGGTCGAGTTTCAGTATACCGACTACCTCGTGAAAGTCCAGAGCGACGGATGGATACGGGTGTACGAACCGACTGAAGCAGACCTCTCGTAAGCCGTCTCTCTGAAGCCACATCCCCCTAACGCGCTGGATACTCGGTCGACCAATGTGTTTCGGGGGAATCTTTTGCTCGTCGGCTTTCCTCAATCGCTTCGCTCGCGGATGTTCGTGCGTTCAGCACTCAGCCTGTATCGACCGATTCGAGCAGCACTGATTTCGACACCCCACGGTGACCGATACGCGCGTTCTATTCATCACGACCAGTCTTGACAATACCCAATTATATAGCTCTGTTTCACTGTTCAGGGGGTGCCTGCTTGAATTCTCGCTTCTTCAGTCGTATCGTCAGCTACTATCATTCAGACATCTCGTCAATAATGTTTTCTTCACTTGGTTTCGCTAGATATGGTTTTATTGCTTCGTAGCTATCCCAACCTCCAACAGACATTAGGACGCGAACGTTGACTCCTCTTATATCTCCATGCAAATGCGCAAAATACCGTCGTAGGTCGTGTGGTTTCAATTCTTCCCAGACTTCTTTTCCCGTTTCTTCTGCCATATTCTCCCCGACCTCCTTTATCCAGTTCTGTATCGTTCTCTTCTGAATAGAGAAGATTGGGTCGTAATTACCTCGGTCCATGTTTGTGTGATATTTGAAAATATCTCGTTCTAACGGTATCGGGACCAAGGTCTGTCGTTCCTTCCCATTCTCATATTCGCCCGTCGTGTCCTTCGTACCTCGAACAGTTAGCAAATAATGTTCACCGTCATCAGCACGTGATATATCCTTATATCGAATGTTCGTAACTTCTCCAACTCTGAGTCCGGATTCTCCCATGATTTGTACTGCAATCTGTTTCGCTTCGTCATCGATACTCTCAACAAGGTCTTCGTACTCATTTTGCGTCATCCATAGCTTTCTTCGACCGTCTTTCGTGCGCTCTGTTTGCATACACAGATATTATTTCTAAGTAATGAAAAACTTTCGTGTTTTTTACTACAAATGCGAAAATATTAAACAACAAATGCGTTAAGGAAAATCTGAAAACGTCAAAGATGGGCGTCTCAGATGTTGAGTTCTATTCGAAGTTCACATTTTTCATAAAATGTGAAATTGGAACCACGAGAAAACTAATCAAAAGTCCAGTCAATATAGTATATTCCATGGCTTGATTCCCCATCGATTTGTAACTCAATATATCCTATTTCTGTTAGTGGATATTCCCAACTTTCATTGGGGCAATGTACTGATTCGCTTCTAACATCACATTTCCAAAGTAAAGTCTCACCGGAAAAAACAAAAACGTATTCTGTCCAACTGTCTAGTGAATTATCTCTTTCCTCAATTTGAGCAAGTGACACCTCACATTTTTCAAGAATAGTGGTTGATTTGCCCTTTTCATTAATCAGAAGTTTTGTTACAGTCTCATTTGACTCAATAATCTCAATAAGTTTGTTTGCTTCCTCCACGTTTTTTATTTTCTGTTCGCAGTCTGTTTCTATCTCTGAAATATTAAATTCAGTCCCATCAGAACTACCATTAAACATATATGTATATTGTGTAAGAAATATTAAATAAACTTCCCTTCGATGATATAAATATAGTCACAGTAGAACTCTCGCATGACCAAAATATGTGATTACAATGTGAGATTGCGTTGTACTCACCAAAATCAAGCGATGAATCATCGCTTCCCTTTACACAGAACCGCAACAGTGTTTCGGTTAGTTCTATAATACACGTATTCTTGCCCGTGTTATTAGAAATCGTTATTTTGTGTTCATATCTTTTACAATATCTAAAATCCGAAAATCTTCAATAGCCTAATTCATGTCAGGTATCCAATGTACTGTGCTAAATTACGACCAATTTATTCATCTTAGCTCATATTACAAAATTATTATATTAGTTATCAAGTCTTGCTCCTACATTCTAGCAACACAATTGTCATTAAGTAAGAAAGAGACGGAAACACTTAATGACTCCACCTCATCGAATGGGATATCATCAATGTCTGCAAAAGTTCCCACACTGTTTGAGTCGTGTACTCCTCACGAAGATGTACTATCAGGAACACTTTCAGAAAACGAATTTGCTGCAAAGCTCTCAGATGTTGTATTCAAACCCGACGAATCTCCAGATATTTATGCAGACCCACAGACCTTCTTTTCTAAGACGTATGCAACAGACGGTCTTCAGACTCTTCTCACACTTCTTGCCAAACGCTATACTGGGCAGGTAACAGGAGAATTTAGTGGTGAAGACGGATTGCTTTCGCTTGATACGGTCTTTGGAGGAGGGAAAACACACTCACAGATAGCCGCGTACCACCTCTCACGAAATCCCGAAGCCATTGAAAACCTCGGGGAGTATATCACCGAGGATGAAGCACGTGAGGAATTTGAGGAAATAAAAGACGAACTCTCTGTTAGAACAGCTGTATTTGAGGGAGGATACGTTAGTGCTGCTGACGCGAAGTGCAACAAAGACGACGAGAATGCCCCGAACACACAGACAATGTGGGGAGAGCTTGCGTATCAGTTAGCTGGAGCTGATGGGTATGCAAAGTTCAGCGAATATGATGAGGACCGTATTACTCCCGGAGAAGCTGACATCGCGGAACTGTTCAAGACATTGGATGACCCCGGTCTTGTTCTCATTGATGAGGTCGCGCAGTACTTCGAACAGGCTTCTGGGGTCGGCGTTGAGGACTCAACATTAGCTGACCAAACTAATTCCTTCCTTTGGTCACTAATGCGTGCCAGCCAGAATACGGATGCAGTGACGGTTATCCTGTCCGTGTCATCAACTGCGTTCGAAGAACGAGCACAGGACGTACAAGAGCTCATCAATGACCTTGATAATATTTCTGAACGGACAGAACATTCTGTTACGCCCACCGATGACGACGAAGTCGCTGCTGTTCTTCAACACCGACTTTTCAAATCAGTCGATGAAGACGCAGCTGAAAACGTCGCAGACGAGTACCAGTCATACTATAGAGACCTCGAAGACGAGCTGCCCGACAGAGTAACCAAAGCAGAATTCAAAAAACAGCTCGAACGCACCTACCCGTTTCATCCAACACTTATCGACCTTCTCGGGAAGGAAATTGACACGCTTCCAAACTTCCAACGCACACGCGGGGCACTCAAGTTAGTTTCACGTGCAGTTCATCGAATCTGGAACGACGAAGAGAACAACGCCGGTCGTCACTACGTCAGGACATTCGATATGCACCCGTCAGACGACCACGTCTGGTCAACGTTGCTTGACCTCTTCGAACACATTGAGCAAGACCTCCGCACGGCTTCTAAGTCAGATATCTATACAAATGACGGAAAGGCCGCTTGCCAGTACGAAGATGAAAACTGGACACCAATGGGGCACCCACCGATTGCGACCCATCTCGGAACGAGTATTCTCTGGAAGAGTATCGTCTCGGGAGGAAACCGTGGCCGTGGAGTATCTCGTCGGAAGCTCTGGGAAATGATACTGGAGCCTAGTGTCGAACTGGACCACTACCGCGACGCGCTCAAGAATCTCAATGAGACCGGGTCGAACCCCGATACAGAGGCATTCTTCCTCTACGAGACTGAGAATGGACTCCTTCGATTCAAAGGTGAACCCAAGATTTCGAAACTCATCACCAACGAGGCAAAGCAAATTGAACCGGGAGTAGCTCGGAATCGATTAGAACAGACCATTCGAGGTGCGCTCGGCGGTGGGGTGTTCGAGACTATCTACGACCCACAGGCCCCCTATGAAGTACCAGACGAGTACGATACTGTTCGTCTCGCTGTGATGGGATTCAATCCTGTAACGGTGACCAGTGACCTTAATGACCCACCAGAGCTCCTGCAGACGCTGGCCAATAAGACAGGGTCGTCGCCCGGTTCTGAGAAGAAGCGAGTGTATCGGAACAACGTCGTATTCCTCGCAGCTGGGGAGCAGGAGACTCAAGGTGCACTTGACCACGCACGTCGTGTGAAGGCGATGGAACGTATCCTCAACGGGGAAGCGTGGGAAGCAGAACTCAACAGTGCCCAGCGTGACGACCTCGACGAACGGCTCCAGAAGGAGTCCGCGCTACTTGGTGAATCTGTCCGTCAAGCATACCGTCATCTGTACTATCCTAGCTCCGATGGTTTGTCCAACGAGACCATTGACTCCGTCAACGATAGTTCCGACCTCCACGACATCGTCTTCGAGAATCTGGAAAGTCTCGACAAACTCATCACGCAGGACGAGGGAGCACTTGGGACGACGTGGTTCCGAAATCGAATCTGGCAGTCAGACCCCGACTCCATGACAACACTGGACATCCGAAAGTTCGTTGCGAAGCGAACTGATATCCGCATTCTGCTCGACCCAACACCACTCCGCGCAACTATTCGCGCTGTCACGACGAGCGATATGTCAAAGTTCGTCTTCTGGGATGAAACTGCGGGAGAAGGATACTGTTCCGAGGGAATGACGGTGACCACACCGGAAGGAAAGAATACTCTCTCCGAGGCCAAACAAATGTCAACAGACCTTCCAATGTCAAGCGTCCTAATCAGTGAAGACCACATCGTCTACGGCAATACTGATATACTTCTCTCCGAGCACGACCTCGACTTTCCCGAAGAGAAAGAGGAAGGTGGCGAAAGTGGCGGCGAAGGAGACAACTCAGGAGGTAGCGGTGGAAGTCGCGGAAGTTCTGGTGGTAGTGGTGGAAGCGGTGGGAGTGGTGGCATCGAAACCTCAAAACGCTCCGAGCTTTCATTTAATGCCAGTACGGACTCACCGAGTGCTATCAAGGGCGCATTCTCCGACGCGAACTCAGCTATCGACCAGAAGAAGATGAGCCTGCGGGACAACTACGACGTGTCCAGCAGCGATATCGTAGTTGTTGTTGACTCCATCGAAATCGAGTTAGAAGGTGACCAAGTCTGGGAACGAACGTGGTTCATCTCGGACAAGCTCAAAGATTTAGATAACATCGGGGAAGCAACCTCTGTTGTGTTCGACTACATGGCACAGGGAACTGATACTCCTAACAGCATCTTCGAAGCTGGCTTCGAGGGGTCGGCAGCTGAATTCGCTAAAAACTTCGGGACAAACCGAATTCCAGAAAGCTTCATCAGTGCGGGTGGAGATTCCGAAGGCGAGGCAGTCCTGATAATCAATACAGAATCGTTGGCAGACAACACTCGTGAAAAAACTTTAGACGTGCTACAGGAGGCGCTCGAAAGCCTCGGAGGGATTAATAATATTGAACTTGTCGTTTCGGGTACCGTGAAGGAATCGTCGGAACAGAGTGAAGAGGTGAGCGCATGAGCGTCGAATCGGAATCCTTCGCCTATGGAAGTAGTATGCATGGTGGTCGGCCGACGTTCGCACTAACGCGTCGTCTGGGTGTCGACGCTGGTCTCACGCTGTACGAACTGGTGCCCGAAGACCTCGCTGACGGACGCCAGAAACGATTTCGAAAGGCGAATAGTAATCATAGACTCACGAGGGTGGCTGTCACGGACGCTGTCCCATACGTGCAAGAGGACCCGAACGGAGTTTTTGACTTTTCTGAAGTTGGAACTCCCTCTGGTCGCACGCCAAGTGATTGGCAGTGGCAAGATTGGTGTGCTCTGAAAATAGCGACCCTCTCAAATAGCCGTCAGCAAGCCGTCCAGAGATTGGTTCGTGATGTATTGGATGACAGTGGGATTAACGTTGATTTTGTAACTCGTGGAGAGGGCTCTGCCATACTTTCTGAGGGGGCAGGGATTCGACTGACTACTGCATTCTTAGCGATGAAGCGACTTCAAAAATACGAGAAATTAACTACTGTCGCAGACAGCATTACTCGAATGAGTATTGAGGAATGCTACTATTGGCACGCGAAATGCCGCTCTCCGACAAATCCGAACGGGGTAAAAGCACTAAGAACCCTACTCACAGCACATCTATAATCAAATGACTAAAGAAAAAGACAATCCCGCGCAAGAGAACTCGTATCGCAAGCTCAAGATAGAAGAGACTCTACCTACCAAGACCGTCGGAATTGAGAGCATAAAAGAGGGGAATCCAGAATCGATGTCTCCTCATCGGCGTATCTTCAAATGGTTTGCGCGTAGACCTACTGCAGCGACTCGCTTAGCGATTTTAGCTTCAATACTCCCACGTGAAACATCGAATGAAGAGTTACTCCAATTGATGGGGATTGGACCTCGCGAGAATATATCCGAAAATATTGACGATTACGTAGTTGAGAAATTCTCTACAAAAGATGAGAGGTCTGGTTCAGTTGAAGACCACTTCGGGTACGATTATCCTCACAAGACAGTGCCTAGTAAGAAGAAATCTGAGTCACTGCATGAAACTCTTCGCGAACATTGGGATGGAAAGCTACCCACAGTCTTAGACCCGACTGCTGGAGGAGGTACTATTCCGCTTGAATCGCTCCGTTATGGGCTTCCTACAATCTCGAATGAACTTAATCCAGTTGCTTGGTTGTTAAACAAGGTGATTTTGGAGTACGCCCCTGAACAGGGCTCTTTGGAGTCTGAAATCAGAAGCTGGATGTGCAAGATTGAGGACATTGTTCAATCCGATTTAGAGAGCTACTTCCCCAAGCGAAATGGAGTGCCACCAAATCAATACTTCAGAGCATACAGCCTTGATTGCCCATCTTGTGGTAAACGGGTAGCAGTCTCCAACAGGTGGTGGTTCAATCAAAAGAAAGGGATTGCCTGCCGCCCGAATTTTGAGGACGGAGAACTCCAATTCAAAATAGTTAGTATCCCTGACGACGTTTCGAAGTCGGAGTTTGACCCCAGCGAGGGGACAGTTAGTGGGGGTGACATAGAGTGCCCCCACTGTAGTGTAGTTACGGAGCGTGATGATGTTGTTAAACTCTTCCAGAATGGAGAGGTTGACTTCGAAGTTTGTGGAGTCCGGTTCTCCGAAAAAATAAATGGGAGTCAATATCATTCGCCCACTCATGAAGACCGTGAAGCTGTTCAAAGAGCTGAAGAAAAAATTGAATCCGAAATAAGTTTGGCGACGCTACTAACTACAGACAGATATGAAGGTTATTATGACCGCTCTGTGCCGTACGGCATAACTCAATGGAGGGATTTGTACAGTCCTCGTCAACTGTTGTCGTTTGCTACTTATCAGCAGGCATTTGAAGAAGTCAAGCCCGAGATTCAGTCAGAGTATGAACAACAGAGAGCAGAGGCAATTTTGACACTGCTCTCATTTATACCTATAAAACTCATAGAACGGAACTCACGTCTTCAGCCAATTGATATCCGACGTGGTTCTCCAAGTAGTATGTTGGGTAATAATGGATTTTTCTTCGTTTGGCACTTTAGTGAGAGTAATTTAATGGCAGGGTCATACAGTTATGCTTCTGAAGCAAATAATGTTATTGACAACTATGAGAAAATAGTTGATTATGTATCACATGTCGAACAAGAAGAAGTGAGTGTCCGGAATGGCGATGCGGCTGACCTCCCGTATGACGATTCGTCTATTGAATCGGTTGTTATGGACCCACCCTACGGTGACAATTTAATGTATGCTGAGACCTCGGACGCGTTCTATGTGTGGTTTAGAGAGTATCTCGGCGATATTTTCACAAATGAGTTCAGCTCGCCTGAAACTAATAAACAAGACGAGGCTGTCGAAAACCCAATTATTGTATCTGCTTCAGAAGATGAGTCAAAATCTGAGGCAGCACGTCAGCGGTATGAAAATAAGATGGGAGACATATTTGGGGAGACATACCGCGTCTTAGAACCGGGCGGAGTGCTGACTGTATACTTCACAGACAAAGAGACTGCAGCATGGGACTCGCTCACGATGTCACTAATTAATTCAGGGTTCACGGTGACCTCAACACACACCATTACAAGCGAGATGCCCCAGAGAGTAGGGATGCAAGAGAGGTCTTCAGCGGATAGCACTCTACTCTTAACATGTCGGAAACCATTACAACGAGACACTCCAAAAAATAAATCCACAACATTGTGGAGCGATATTCGCTCAAAAACTCAAAAAGTCGCTCGTGAGAAAGCAAATGAATTACTCGATTCGAACCTAAACCTTACAAAAACAGACACAATTATTGGGGCATTCGGACCGACTTTGAGAGTATTCACTGAAGAGTATCCTGTAGTGGATATGCATGAGAATCCTGTTCGTCCTAAGAAGGCATTAGAAGAGGCCCGTACTGCAGTTGTTGAAGAACTTGTTAAGAGAGTGCTGGAAGGAAGTTTAGATGATGTTGACGGGCTATCTACATGGTATATTCTAGCATGGCTGGTTTATGAGCGTGATGCAATACCTTACGACGATGCCCGCCAACTGGGACTAGGGGTCGGAGTGAATATTGACGAAGCAAAAACTGATACCAAAATCTGGGGAAAGAGTGGTGACCAACTTGTTCTGAAAGGACATGACTATAGAGTCCGTGACTACACAGCTCTTGAATCTGGTGAGAAGCGTAGAAAAAGAGCTTATCCTGTTAATCCTCAGGACCAGTCGTTCAGTCACGCAATTGATGCAGTTCATGCAGCGATGAATGTGATAGACACAAAGGGTTCAGACTTCACATGGAATTGGTTGAACGAACGAGACCTTCAGAATCGCACCGCATTCAAAGAATGTATTAAGAGTCTTCTTCAAGTTCTTCCCGAAAGTCACAACGACTACCAGCTTTTACTCAATTTAGTCTCTGGTGAAACAGGAGAACTCCTTGACATTTCACTTCCAACTGTTGGCGAGGAAAATGAATCTCGTCCAACTCTTCAGGACTTCTGATTAGTTTGATGCCTCTACAAGAAGTCGATTGGAATCGCGTATATGAGAGCAATTTCAGAGGTACCCAGTCACTTATTAGCACATTCTATCGTCCAATGCTTTCAAGAGCGGTTCAGTATGACCGTCTCGCTGGTTACCTAAGCCTCCAGAACCTCGCCGACGCCCTCCAAGGAATCGAAACCGCATTCGAGTCCAACGGCGAAATCCGTATTATCGCATCGAAACGACTTAGCCAAGAGAACAAGCCAGTCCTGACTGACGATGCACCTCTCTCTGAGGAAGGAGAGTCACGACTTGCTCTCATCGCACAAATGCTGGATGAAGGTCGTCTCCAATTGAAAATTGGTGAGCCCCGAAACAACTCTGACTCGGGTATCTTCCATCCCAAGCTCGGTATCGCAACAGACTCCGATGGAAACCGAATTTCGTTCGAGGGGAGCATCAACGAGACGTACAACGCGTGGTATCGCAACTACGAGCGATTCAAAGTTCACCGCTCGTGGGACGAGGTTGAGAACGAATACATTGAGGAGGACGTGAAGACATTCGAGCGTCTCTGGAACGAAGAGCACGAGGATGTTGAGGTCACGAGTATCGATGAAGCCATAGAGAGAGATATCCTTGACTGGCAGCCTGAATCCGACGAGGAGGTTGAGAAACACGTCGAGCGGCTAAAGAAATCTAGTGAACCGCCCGCTTCGGAGGCTACAGTTAGTCGTATTGCGGACGAACGCGGTCTCTTACCCGGTGCAGTACATCTCGCTGAGGACATCAGCCCGATTGACCCGTGGCCTCACCAGCGCGTCATTGCTGACACGGCCACAAGTATCTACCCCGAGAGCCTCCTCTTCTGCGACGAGGTCGGGCTCGGGAAGACCATCGAAGCTGGCCTCACCATTTCACGGTTGCTCACTATCGGCGAAGTCAGTGATGCCCTGCTGCTCGTTCCAGCGACCGTCCAGCCACAGTGGCAAGAGGAGCTGCTGGAGAAGTTCAACATCAACGCGTACTCCTACGAGTATAGCGGCGCACAGCGCGTTCTACGCGACGCCTACGGTGTCGAACACTCGCTTTCGGACTACGAGGTTCTCGATAGGTGGGAAGATTCGCATATCGGTGAGTTCGTCTCCGACCGCGACGAACCCACGGTCGTCCTCGCCTCGTGGCATACGGCACGACGGACAGGAAACATGGGGATGTTCTCCCCGACAGTCCATTGGGAGGAGACTAGTAAGGGCGACCCACCTGAGGGACACTTCGACTGGGACTTGACACTCGTCGACGAGGCCCACCACGGTCGTGATGGAACGAACCTCTACAAACTGCTCACCGAACTACAACACGACACCGACTGCACGTACGTCCTCACCGCGACGCCGATGCAGCTAAAAATCACTGAGCTGTTCGACCTTCTTCGGGTATGTGACCTTCCCGAGGACTGGAACGACCGCGAATCCTTCGAGACGTACTTCGAGATGCAGCAAGACCTTGCTGAAACCCTCGATGAAATCGATGCCGCTGGGTCGAGGACGGTCGAAGAAATCCTGCCCGACCTCGCGTCGAAATGGAACTTCGAGCCGTACGAAGGAATTACCCATCTTCGGACGTGGGCAGGAATGATTCAGTCATTTGTACAGGCACACGATGATGTTGCCGAGTGGGTTGGAGACGAAATCGATGAAAGTGATTTTTCACTAAGCGAGCGTCGTCGTCTTGACCGAGTGCTCGGCACTGGAAGACTTGGTCCCAGAGACTGGAAAAATAAGTTCTCGAATCTTTCTGTAGATAGCCTTCGGTTCCTACTCGACCTTGGCGAGGAGACAACACCGGTCAAATCTCGTGTATTCCGAAATACCCGTGAAACTCTCCGTATGTGCCAGAGAGCCAATCTGCTCGATAAAAATATCCCACGGCGAGATATTGAAACACGGTCAGTTGAGCTCGGAGACGCTGAACCGCTCTATGACCGTGTCGAGACATACATCACTGACGTGTATGACCAGTCAAAGAAACTGCTAGAGGGCAAGGAAAAAACGGCTATTGGCTTTGTGATGACGACATATCGACAACGGCTCACATCAAGCCTCCATGCGGTCGAGCAGTCTCTCCAGCGCCGTCGAGAAAATCTCCGTTCAGACCTGCGAGATGTATCAGAGGTCTCGGATAGTGACCTCCGGACAGGTGCGATTGCCGACCGCGAAGAGGTATTGCAGCGCGAGTATGGGATGACCGTTGATGAAATTGGTGCAACTGGGTCTGCCGGGGAACGTGTTCGTAAGTTCGAGTTGAATGAACTAGAGAACTTCATCGCACAGCTCTACGACGTTCCCGAAGACCCGAAATTAGAGCAGCTGATGCAAGACCTGAGTGAACTCAGTTCACTGGGTCGAGACACGGTAATCATCTTCACACAGTACACAGACACGATGGACGCTATCAAGCAGAAAATCTGTCTCAGTCACCACAACGTAGGTACTTACTCCGGTGGCGGTGGGGAAATATACGATTCAGACCGCGAGGAATGGAGTGGTGTGAGCAAAGAGCGTGTGAAGCGCGAATTCACTGACCCTGATGGCGACCTTTCGATTCTCGTTTGTACCGATTCAGCAAGTGAAGGACTGAATCTCCAGACCTGTGATGCTATGATAAACTACGATATGCCGTGGAATCCGCAGGTCGTGGAACAGCGAATCGGTCGTATTGACCGCATTGGTCAGAAGAACGAGACAGTGCTTGTTTGGAATTATATTTATGATGAAACGGTTGAAGAGGACATCTACGACCGTCTTGATGAACGTATTAATCTCTTCGAGCAAGCGGTTGGGCCTCTCCGTCCAATTCTGGACGGATTGGAAGGGGAAGTCCAAAGCGTTGCTATGGGAGAATCCACAAAATCTGGAGAAGATATTGCTGCTGACGCTGAGAACCAATCGAAAGAAGTCCAAGAGAAATCGAAGCAGGTTGGACTCGCTCAAGAACTTGATGAGGTTCGTCCGGAGGAAATTATCGAAGAAGCAAAACTCTACGGCTGGACTGGCACTCATCCAGATATTGGTAGTATTGGATATACGGACCGACCATTCGAACCCCTCATCGACCCCGATGTTGTCAAGCGACTCTTTACCCAGAGTCAGGTTCTTCGCAACAAAGGATGGACATTCGAAATGCTCGACCGGCAATTAACGGAAGATGAAGATGCACCTTATCAGAAGCTCTATCGGCTAAGTATTCCAGAGGATGCGAACCCACCAGTTACCAGCGACCCACCAGCAGATACTGTTCAGGCGATGTTCGCTGAACCGGGCGAAGTTCTAGTCTCCTTTGACCCAGACGTATTGGATTGGTACCCTTCAGTAGTGATACCACTCCCCCATCAGGAACTATTCGATTATCTTCTACAGGAGCTTATTACAGAATTTGACGGTGTCACTGACGATGACATTATTCGAGTCGCCGGGAAATTCAGTGAAAGTGCTCCAGAGGTTTCTATGGATGAACCCGTAACGGGCGAAGAAATAGTTGCTACATACGCCACAACTGCTGCCCGTCGTCTCACATTAGATGTTCCAGTGCCGAAAAAAACGGAAGCAGAGCGTGAAATCCGGGAATGGCTGGCTAAGTACAGCGAATTGTCGTAGATTCTCTGGTTCTTAGTTGCAAGGCCACGTCGAATATCCGAATAAATTACGCGATTGGACTCTGGCTCCAGTTCTCGTCGATATATTCATTTGCTTCTTGGATAGTCAACGGCTGAGCCGAAGTGCCTGTACGGACGTAGAACTGTTCGCTGTCATCTTCCTCAAAGAAAACAGGTTTTGGACTATTATCAACCCAAATCACACACACTTCTTTTCCATCAACCTCCTCGAATTTAGTATGGGTATACGCAGTAGCCATCATTTGCCCCAATCGGTCTGCAACTTCCTGCTGTAGTTGTAGGCCGAATGAATCTTTTCCTTTCTTCATCAGATTATAGTCTCGTTCAAGACCTTTGACTTCCTTTGTATCGTCTTCAACTCCAATTACAATAGCTCCGCCCTCAGAGTTCGCCAGTGCTGCAATTTCCTTGGCTACTTCTTTCTTTAGCTCTTTATTTGCTTGCTCTCGATACACATCATACAGGAAGGTCTGTTTGAATTCTATTCGGGTATTTTCGCCTTTCTCGATAAGTTCCTCGGCGGATTCTTGCTCTCCTCCCCCTCCTCCCGTATCGCCCACTACTAAATCATCCATGTAATCGTTGATAGCTTCGGCCAAGAGTTCCCGTCGTTTTGCTAGGAAATCTTCATAGTTTTCCAGTTTCCAGAGCTCAGGATTGTCTGGAATGAATTGTGATTCCAACGCTTTTGGATGTGCTTCGACAATCTCTGGGAGATATTCTTCAGGGAGGTCGTCACCTAACTGTCTGTTCGTGGTTGGGGTTAAGAATGCCCGATTAGCAATTTCGTTAACCAGTTTTCGGTGCGTTGAGTTCCCCGAGTCGTATTCTTCGTAGAGTTTGCTCTTTGGGAAAATGTGATGAGATTCCAACTGATAGCTGCCTTTGAGTGGTTCGCCTGTTTTCCAGTCTACTGGGTCGTTTGCCCGGACAACTGTGCGGACCATATTGTAGAATCGACGAGTCCGTTTCCCTCGACCCTGCAGGTCAGACGCCTGAACTTCAATCCGACCTCTTTCATCACGTATTTCTTGTATCAGATGGTCAGTTGGGGAGTCGTTTGTCAAGAGCGACAGGTCATGTTCAACTGTCGTATCGGATGAGCCGCTATA
Source organism: Halovenus amylolytica (assembly GCA_004015825.1). GTDB lineage: Archaea > Halobacteriota > Halobacteria > Halobacteriales > Haloarculaceae > Halovenus > Halovenus amylolytica. The sequence continues at coordinate 43,766 of SAYS01000017.1, forward strand.
TCGGGACCACATCATTGCTGCATAGAGCCAGCGCAGAAACTGCGTCTTTTCTTCGTGGCTAAGTTGCTTATCTTGTTTATCTAAATAGACAATAAATGGAATCAGAACGTCTCGGGTGTTGATATAGTCTGAGTTCGGGATGTGCCCATGGTTCTGGAGAACGTTGACAACGTAATCAAAAATACCCCCATCCTTTGCCAATCGGTCCCACTTCGATTTGAGGTCTGCTTCAGGTACATCATACACCTGCTCGTACGTCATGGTATCAGTCAGTGTCGCTATCATGCATTTTACATAGAAGTTGAGATTGAAGTCAAATCCCTGCTCGGCTAGTGAAGCCTGCTTGGCTTTCATATTCCGTCGGATATGAGCCCATTCTGCGCTCATGTGGGCCAACGCGAGTTCAGCATCACTAAGATGAGTTCCCTGTGAATTGATTTTATCGAAGAGGTCGATAGCCTGATGAATGTCTGCTGATTTTGGGAGAGTTTCGACGGGAATACTTCGGGTAGTTACACTCTGGAGTTGATTGAGCTGTTGGTTATACTTTTTTGAAAGGTCTAATACTTGTTCTGGCTTATCTCCGATTTTCTCTTGGGCAATCGAGATTCCGTCTATTTCTCCGTTGAAACAGTCTGTTACCTTAACCCACTCAACACCATCACGAGTCATTTTATTTTCAAAATGGAAATTACCAGTGTCAACGTTGAAGAAGAGATTACGAGGGTCATTGGCAATATCGTTTTCAGTATAGTACGGTGGTATCTCGTCTTTGACAAGCATATACAGGACAGTCAATCGCTGTTGTCCATCAAGGAGAACTTCAAACAGAGCATGTTTCTCCTCCTCAATTGCGTCATTTTTAATTTCTGGTGGATTCTCGGTTTCCCACGTGAGGAGACCTCCAATCGGATACTGTCTGAAAAGTGAATTCATCAGTTCTTTCGCCTGAGAATTCTTCCAGACAAATTCACGTTGAAATTCTGGCAAAACGATAGCGTTCGATTCAACGCGGTCAATGAGCTTACTGATTTCCATACTGTGTAGCGTATGTGGAGAGTAAAATAACCAGTGGAGGTATTCCAGATACAAATACCATCCTGAATGTATTCTTTATGAGCGTGATTTAATTGCAGCAATGAAGGGGTATCCCAAGAGTGGGTGTCGTTCGGTCGGCACACATGGTTCAAAACGTTTAGTACATGGTTTGTTGTGAAACGGTCTCAACACGGTCTCACACGGGGGTTGATACAAAAATAAAAATCAATACTCTCGGCTAGTGATTTAGACTGGTCCGACGACTGGTCTTTGTCTCGCACACTCTAGATTTTCCAAAAAGTGTTCTGACAATTCCTCAACATCGGACTTACAGTGAGGACAGATTCCAGCAAATTTTTCGCGTAAAATGGATAGCCCTGTATCCAGCTCACGCGGTTCCGCACCTCTTATATTTTCTGACATATACATTGTCGTTCCTGACCCGCCTTGTGGATGTCCCGGTCCTTCAAATGTTGCGAGGACTGTGAAGGGCAAATGAAGTGGGTCACCAGTACCAACATCAATTGATACTAATTCGGCAGATGTTATATCAACGTATTGCTCAACTAAACCAACACTTCCAGTGTGAATGAAAATGTATAAACTTTCTACATCGGAGAGAATTGGTTGGTATGAAATATAGATTTCTACAATCTCGTCAAATTCAGTTTTAATTACTTCTACTAACTTTTCTAGTTCAATTTTGTCGGTTTCAGTTATCATCTTGCAAAATTAACTACGTATTCATAGTTATATAAACCTATCGCATATTAGTAAAGAAATGTTGGACAAAACAAACAAATAAACACATTTAGATTGGAAATTTACGGTAGTAGATACAATCTTTGAGATAGAAATAAAACATCTATAGATTCATCGTGTGAGCAGTGAAATTAGTATGGTGAATAAGACTGAAATTTGAAACAGATTTATATGTATGAGTATTGCCAATATTGGTCGGTTGATTAATGTCTGTGCGTACATACTTATCTAAACATACGTGTGAATACAAATGCACACGCTCATTTAAACTAGCATTTACGCGTTTAAATGAGTATGTAAATATCTATGTACGTACTTGCTTAAACGGGGAAATAAGAATTCAAGATACGTACTCATATATTTCATTAACTAATTTTAATGCCAATCTTTTTTTAAACATGGATATGATATATTATATGTGGGAGTCTCAAGGCGAAAATTAATTTTGGTGACAGGAACAACGGCCATGTTGGCTCTCGCTGGTTGTTCTGACTCGGATGACAATAGTAGGGAACCAGATTCAACGACAAATGATGATGTTGCCGATGATGATAGTACAGATGATGACAGTGAAACACTGAGTGATGAAGAGCAACAAGCGATAGATGTTGTTAGACAGCATTATGAAGCCTCACAGAGCGTAGAAGAGTTTAGTGACTTGGAAGAAGAGTATATTCCAGCCATCAATGAAATTCTATACAGTAATTCACCACTGCAAGGATTCTATCAATCTTTCACGGTCGGAGATGTTAGCTCTGTACGTTTTACGGTCCATGATGATATTGAGATGAGTATTACAGGAACGGACTTGACGGAAGAAGAAATTAGAGATGAATTTGCTTTTGCTGATTCACTTTCTGAAGTTTCGATTGTGGATGTTGCTAATGAAAACTATAAAATAAAGACGATTCTGAGTAATGAGGCAACGGTATATACGCGAGATAATCCCCCAGAAGAAGTCTCAGATGCAAAAAGTTCGCAAAAACGTCTTGTGACAATGGAGGATGGTGAGTGGGTTCTTGTAATGTAATGATAGAAATATCAAATTTATTTTAATTTTGACCACTATCAGTTCCGTTTTTGGGTTGGCGGCCATACGGTTGAGATTGAGCGACGACTGATGAAAGGTAAACTTTGCTCACTCGCTGAGGACCTTTCAATATAGCTATCTTGTTGGACTATCTGCCCCAGCAAGGACAAGTATCTCCCACACCGTAGGTGAAATTGAATGCGTATCGCCTTCGATGATGGCACTCTCCTGCTCAACGATGTCTCCGATTCTGTCCCGTACGCAGAGTGGGATGAACGGGTTGACGAGTATCGAGCACGGGCACAGCATTACCGTGATATTCGAGAGTGGGCAAAAGGGACTGATGGACAAGCTACCCTCCACGAATCCACAGCAACTGTCACAGAATTTGAGGACGATGCCCGTGCTTACTCGGACTTCCACCTCACGCCGTCTGTCGCTATCGAACCACGTGACTACCAACAAGAGGCCCTCTCAGCGTGGCGGGCCAACGACCGCCGTGGGAGCGTTATCTTCCCAACAGGTAGCGGGAAGACCTTCCTCGCCGTCCAAGCCATTGCTGACGCAGGTGTGAGCTCGCTTATTGTCGTTCCGACTATCGACTTGATGAATCAGTGGCACGCCACCCTCACCAACGCTTTCAGTGACCAACTTCCTGATGGTATTGGTGTCCTCGGTGGAGGAAATCACGACGTGACCGATATTACCGTGACAACGTACGATAGTGCCTACCGCTATATTAACGAGTATGGCGACCAGTTCGGCCTTCTTGTTGTAGACGAGGTACATCACTTGCCAGCCCCAACCTACCAGCAAATCCCCGAGATGACGATTGCTCCATATCGACTTGGGCTGACTGCAACGTATGAGCGTGCTGATAGCGAGCACGAAGTGCTTGAAGACCTTCTCGGAACGGTCGTCTATCGAGAGGAGGTTGACAAACTGGCTGGCGAATACCTCAGTGAGTACGAGACAATTCATCTGCAGGTTGACCTCACAGCCGAGGAGCGAGAGCGATACAATGAAGAGTACCAGATTTACCGTGACTACGTGGACAGTCACGAGTTTGACCTCTGGAAAGAGCGTGGGTATCAGGAGTTTCTGAAACGAACCTCCTACGACCCGCAGGGGCGACGAGCCCTCATTGCCAAGCAACGAGCAGAGAAGATTGCTCGTACAGCTGAGAAGAAATTGGATACCCTTGACAATCTCCTAAAGCGACACTACGACGACCGTACCATCATCTTCACCGCGAACAACGAGTTCGCGTACGATATTTCTCGGGAGTTCGTTATTCCGTGTATCACCCATCAGACAGAGACCGACGAGCGAACGGAAATACTGGAGCAGTTCCGGACAGGAGAATATTCGATGCTTGCTACATCACAAGTGCTAGACGAAGGAATAGACGTTCCCTCTGCGAATGTCGGTATCATTCTATCGGGAAGTGCGTCGAAACGCCAGTATGCACAGCGGTTGGGACGCATTCTCCGACCGACTGATGAGCGTCAACCAGCCCGACTCTATGAGATTATCAGTGAAGATACGATGGAAACATATGTCTCTGAACGGCGACGGCAGGGGGTGGATACGAGTGCTGACAGCTAAACTCGCACGCTCACGTACGTCCGAAGATACCATCACCCCGTTGTTCATCGAAACAGACGAACAAAGGTATCGAGAGACCGCTGAGCAACTCATTCAGATTTTCGAGGGTCATCTTGGTGAACCGAAGGGTGAACTGGAGGACACCATTGACCAGCTCACTATCGCAGATACAGACTACAAAATCGTGCAGGGGCTGGCGAAGCTCCTCAAAGATGAGTGTGAGTTCGAGACAATTGCACCAGTCGAGCCACGAGAGATTCGGGAAGAACTGTTCAAGAAGGCCAACGAGTCCTATCCGATAGTTCGGCAACCGATGCTCGGCGAAGACACGCGCAAGTTGGAGGTCTATAGTGCGGTTGCCGACCGATTGGACATCACACTCGAAGAGTGCTATCGAGGGATGTACGCTGACTTGGAAGAGAACAAGCGGCTCGTACGATTTGGACACCGTGTTTCTGAGGAGTACGAGGACACAGACGAGACGACAACAACGACCCGACTCACGGGCGATAGCGAGGAATCCTACGCGGAGGATACCGTCACGGTCGAGTGGCTTCTCACTCGATACAATCTCGCCTTGGCACAGGCTGTCCTGTACGATGCAACAGAGATGCAGGTACGGGTCTGGGACTCGTTTGCGACCGTATTTAGCTACGTGAAGCTCTTCGGATTGATGCACCGCATCTATCCAATCGACAGCAGTGGGAATCGAGTCCCAAGCACAGATGTGGCTGACGGATACGAAGCCATACTGGACGGGGCAGCGTCGCTGTTCTCGAAGTCACGGAAGTACGGGATACGGATGGCGAACTTTTTGCCTGCATTGCCATTGTGTGACCGCTGGGAGATGGAAGCCGACATTCTTGACGACGAGAGTGGCTCAACCAGTCAGACACTCTCCTTCAAGCTTGACCACTCCGATGGACTGTCCTCGCACTACACAGCGCAGGGGGACTTCGATTCTGACGTTGAGCGGACGCTTGCTCAGAAGTGGGAGCGGGCGAATACAGACTGGAATCTCATTCGAGAAGATGACGTGCTGGACTTGGGAGCAGAGATAATGCTACCCGATTTCGCTCTCGAACATCCCGACGGTCGTCGGGCACTGTTCGAGATTGTCGGCTTCTGGACGCCAGAGTATCTTGACGAGAAGTTGGGAAAGATACAGGATGTGGACCGTGACAACCTCATCCTTGCGGTCTCCGAGCGTCTGGATTGCTCGTCGGAAGACTTCGAGGGGTTAGATGGCCGTGTGCTGTGGTTCAAAACAGGGATGCATGTGTACGATGTCGTAGAATTGGCTGAAGAATACGCTATCGAGGTCTCGCCAAGTTAGTAATCCCCGGCCCTATATATAAGATTGATTATAATTACCTTCGTGAGAATAATTGGCGGCCACTCTGGTAAGCGGTCGGGTTATAATTCTAAGATTTCGGAACCGGTGGTGTCCGAACTAAATTGAGATTTTAATACGCACTGGGTCGGTCAAAGTGCAGAGTCTCTCAAAATCAGCCATCCGGAATTGTGCACGGACAAGAACATCCAAACATTCACTTACAGGTTTATTTATATATTTAAATACGCATTTGCATGTGCACGTACATGCTCGTTTAAACAGGTCAAAACAGATGCAAAGCCCTTTTCCGGTGTTCTCAATTACGACTTCAGACCAGAATACCAATGGACACGTACTTGTCCGTTATCAACGTGTATCTTGTATTCCTCTAGTCCTTCTATCAATGTATGACCTCCACGACCGTAGATATCGCTACTGATATGTTCATCCTGAATATCCGTCGTAGGTTCTAAATCGTACGGTCGATATACTGATATCGTAGATTTGCTCACTCTAAATTACTCGGTTGGACCTGAACCGTATTTTCTCCGTGCGTCGGAAGTACATCAACCAATTCTGATGAAGCAGCTTTTCCAGAAACAATTTCAGAGGCCGTCCTGCTCGCAAAGACCAAACAAACGCTACTCTCAAACCCTGTAATGCCACTTATAGTGTAGTATGGCGTATTCATTTCATCTGTAGCCACATCGTATGCGCTGATGTCCATATCCAAACCTTTCAGAAATTCGAAAACACTCCGTTCGAGCGTGTGTGGACTGAAATTGGAATCGACACGGAATTCCTCTTCAACGGTACTTTTATTTACAAATTCGACCGTCATTCAGAATCACCCGGTACGTACATGTAATCGCCATTACGGTCCATCATCCACTGTCCTGTACCGTGTTCTACCATGCGGTCAAACTCTGCAAACTCTTCTTCTGTCATGTTATCACACATGTATATGTCTCGTGTCATGTTATTTGTATGTAAATAATAATATGATAAATGTCTACCGGTATGTGAGTAAATGAAGGTCTCTCGTATAGCTGTCCTGCAGACAAGGCGAGTCTTGCGATTATTCGATTGAGAATAAAGACAAAATTCTACATCCACATTCGCTTTGTCACTATTATTCAACACATCTTCTTTTGTATTGAAATAAGTAATATGTGTGAGTATACTGTATATATGTAAGATGAAAAGGCGACATTTTGTGCTCTCGACCGTGGCAGTCAGTTCAACAATTACGGCTGGCTGTCTTGGAGAAGAGACAACACAGAACGAAGATAATGAGCCGGAAGATGAAGATGTAAACGGAAAATATGATATCGAGCAAAATCCGGAACGAGATTCAAATGAGAGCACCGAAGAGGAATCTGAAGATGCAGACGAAGACGAATATGATACGGACGAATTAGATTCAAATTATGCTTTGATGACAGAATCGATGGATATTATTGAAATCAGTCAATCGATGCTTCGCGTTGACTTTATTTCGTTTTTGAAATATATTGGTCCGACAACAGATGTTGGTCTCAAACCTGACGACGCCGAAGAAGTTAGCGATATCGTGATTAATGTATATGAATCAATTCGAGACGGTGAAGGATGGGAATATGAAGAACCCCCAGAGGCACGTATGCGAAATCAGGGTTACAGGAGATATAATGTTGAAACAGGAGAATGGGAGATGGATGAATCGCGTGGAGTGTCTGGAGGTGTGTGTTCCCGCCCGAAGATTCAATTTGATAGTGGACAAAAACGTGTTGCATCAAAAACACTACCCCCCATGGAGGAAAGAGATAGAGAAAATCGTGTTCTAAATGGTGAAGAACAAACAGGAAGCGTCGCAGAGGTGTTAGAGTTTAACCTTGAGAATCGGCCACCAAAGATGGAACCATTTGCGTATCTCTTTGAAGTCAAAATTCCGGGTGACGAAGCTCTTCCACGAACGGATGACCAATACATCACAAGTACACAACAAATCCTGTATGACGGGGAGAGGTTTATTTATCCTGACTGGACAGAAGAACGTCCCCATGATATAATCATGGGCGTTGATAAACCGAAGTTTGAAAAATATGACCCATCGACGGTCTACGCTACATCTGTGAATAACTTCAATAAAGAACAGTCTTCCGTCTATGGAACAGCGACGGTTGAACACAAACGCCTCAGTCGATACAGTCATTTGAACAAAGAAAAACATCGAGAAATTCTAGAGACTCGATTTGATATTGACGATGCCGAGAGTGGTGATGACTTCCGAGACCACAATGCTCATCCCTTTGATGCGCCCACGTATTTTGATGCGGATATTCTGAATCTGTGGGGTATCGAATATGAAGTGGCAAAAGAAGAATATATGAATTCAAAGAATGCTGTTGGGCGTGTAGTTGACTTATCTGGTGATTCTTCCGATAACGGAAGAGACCGTATCCAACGTATTTTGGATAAGCCAGATGTTCTTCATGCCCCGGCTGTTGAGCGTGTCGCACGAAAACTCAATACGGTTTGTGACCAGATTGGAGCGACTTCTGAAGCAGAACGTGTTCGAGTCGTGGCTGATTTCGTCCAGTATCTCAAGTATGATGCGGGTCAATTCAGTGAATCCGTTAGGACTGGAATTGACTTTTTGGATGCTGATGAATCGTATAATAACGGAACCAGTACGCCAACAGAAACGCTTGTCCATAATTATGGAGACTGTGGTGATTACAGCGTTTTGATGTATGCCCTTCTAACGAGTAATTCATTCGGATACGAGGCATTCATTCCTGTGTATACGATTGGTAGTTCACAGAACACAAATAGTCTGCACACCGGAGTTGCTGTTAACTACGATGAATTACATGTTGGTTCAGACTGGGAGTCAGCACACGAAAGCGGTGTAAATTACGACCCAATGGAAATCAATGAGGAATATGGGGGTGATTCGTATATTTATATCGAATCTACGGCTCCAAATCGTCTTGGGGAAGTCCCATATAATACGAATACAGCACGGATTTTCACACAGAGGATGGATGAACTAATGGCAGATTATGTGTAATCCTGTCTCTTTTTGAAGTAAATATTACAAATATAAATTTATATTCATATAGCCGTTCAAACGTCAAAATACATATGCAGAAATTCTCTTACAGAAGCTCTCAATTACAACCGAATTCTCTATTGGTTACATCTTAAAGTGTTATAGAACAGCTCACAAGGTTGGCAATTGCAGAACTACTGGAGATGAATCACCTGATTAGTACTATGCAAGCAAAACAGTATACTGGTTTCAAAAACCGGAAATCAGGAGTGCTGGCCTCAGACACTCCCGAAGGCCCCAACCTCCCGTCGAGGCCGCCAAGTATGATATATGTTGACACATAATATAAAAACCACTCGTATTTATCGAATCGAGGGAGTGGAAAACGGATATGTGAACCGTTGTATGACACCCTCGAATCATTGTTACAATCTATTTTAATTATAATATACACGAGAATAACGCTCCCCCACATGCTTTTTTGAGAGACAAACGACTGCTTGTTATCGGTCACGTTTTGAATCTGTATCAATATCGAGTATACCTATCACATAATTATTTGAGACCTGCTGAAGCAAGTCTGCTGAATCTATTCTGTGGAGATGTGGAGGTAAGTATTAAAATTTCTTGCCTAATACGGACGTGCTATGTCTCGGTGAGCATTTCATATAGTTCGTCACAATTGACTGTACTCACATCACGTTTTTTTGCCACTTCTTTTGCCTGTTTTGTGAACCGCCACGACCGAGCTATCGTAAACCGACAGGAAAAGCCTCGTATTATATATAAAATTATTTATCTGTGTTAGATTATAGGTTTGTGCCAAAATCTACCCAAATGTAATCGTGATGTATAACGTTTCAAAGTCTATACTATAAACACCACCGTATCGTCCTCTTCTCCGGGCCGACAGGTGTCGGAAAAACGACACTGATGAACGCCCATATGCCATTCATCCCCTTCGAAGATCGTCCGATCAGCATCGACGAAGGCTCGCGGGAGGTCCGGCTACCCCACGAGACGGCACTTTCATTGACGACTCGCGATCACGAGAGCGACCACAAACAGGTCACGATGGCCGACCTCATGACCGAGTGCAACTACCTCAACCCGGATGTCGAGGTGCTCGCCGAGATCAACACCGAGGCGAGTTTCGAGACTTTCGCCGAATCCATCAACACCGGCCACGGACTGATCGGCACGACGCACGCCTCGGAGATCGAGTCACTGGTCAACCGCGTCGTCGAGCAGGGACTCCCACCGTATCTGCTTCGCGAGATCGATCTCGTCATCTTCCCCCGCCGGGTCGATGGCGACCGGTACGTCGGCGAGGTCGTCGAACTCCTCGACGAACACTCGTTCGCTGAACTCGACCGCGACGACGGTTGCGGTGTCGTCCGCAAACAGGGGACACCGATCTACTGGAACAGGATCGTGGAGCGAACCACCGAGGATGGCTTCGACTTCGCCTACGAGCACCCGGAACTCGGGGACGACGGCAGAACCTGTCACGTGCGGACACTCGATCACATCGCCACAGTAACCGATCGCTCGCTGGAGGCCGTCGAGGCGGAGTTCCATCGAAAACACCGCTATGTCGAGCACATGGTCCAGGAGGGGATCGACGACTTCGAGGAGTTGTTCGATTTGCTGGCCGATCTCCAGACCAACGAGGCTGCGACGGTTGCGCGGCTGAGTCGGCAGGCCGAGGAGGGATCTGCTGGACGCGACGGAGACGAATCCGAACCTTCAGACAGCAAACGTGCCGAGGACTCACGCGCTGGAGGTAACTGATGGCGGTGGAGCAACGACCAGCCGGTCGACTCGGAACCATCGACAGGGGGCTGTACGCACTCTTTTCCCGCCACGCCGAGAGCGGGACTCATGACCGTAACCGCCAGCGGTACCGTGCAGCAGGCCTGGAGACGAGCTTCGACGTGTTCATCGCACGCCTGTACGGGGCGGCCTGGTTCGGGGCGATCAGTGTTAGCCTCCTCACACTGCTCGCAACGATCCTCCTGCCGGCCAGTACAGTCGGACGGGTGTTCGGGTTTTTCGGTCGGGGTGTACCGATCCTCAACGAGCTCCCGCTTCCTGCCGTCTCCCGGTTCCCCCTGGGACTGACCGGCGCAGTCACCGCCGGCGTACTCGTGCGGTGGCTCGTTATCCGGGCTGGCGGGCGCTATCTCGATCGACTGGCGGCAGTTCGTCGTGACGAGATCGAACGCACACTCCCCGGCGCGGTCCGGTACATGCGTGTCCTTGCCTCCGGGAGCAACGATTCGAGCAAGATCCTCCAGCGTGTTGCCGAGCAGGACGCCTACGGTGCGACCGCCGATTCCCTGCGCGATGCACTCAATAGAGCAACGCTGACAGGCAGCCTCGACGAGGGACTCTCGCTCGTCGCCCGCGATACCCCCTCGCGAGATACTTTCTCCCCGTTCCTCCTGAAATTCAGAGAACACGCCGCACAGGGGCGGGACTCACTCGAAAGTTATCTCGAGATGGAGGGACGGCTACTCTCGCACAAACAGGAACGGGCACACGAGCGCGCCAGCGGCTATCTGGAGTTGATCGCCGAACTGTTCGTCGTCATGCTCGTGTTCCCGGCGCTTGCGGTGTTGATCCTGACTGTCGCTGGCGTCCTCTCACCTGGCCTCTCCGAGCCCGTTTCGACACCCTTCGGATCGATCACGCTCCGTGCACTCCTCTTCTATGCGAGTATCGTGTTCGTGCTCCTCGTCGGTGCCGGTGGGGCGTGGGCCGTCGCCGCTATTCGCCCGACAGATCGTGCGACGCCGACCTACAGTCGGCCCGAGGCGGTCACGAGTGTCCTGGCAACCGCGACGTCGAACCCTGCCAGCGCAGCGGTCGTGTTCGCGGTGCCAGCTCTGGCCGCCGTCGGTGTTCTCTTTGCGCTCGGCTACACCCTTGCGAACGTACTGCTTCTCGGCTACGCAGCCTACGGGATCCCGGTCGGTGCTGTCTCCATCCGGCGAGCAGGTCTGGATGACGCCAAAGACCGGGAGATTCAGGATTTCGTCCACGCCGTCTCCGGCCACGTCAGCCTCGGTCGTCCGTTCCCCGACGCAGTCCAGCGAGTCTCCCGCGACGTGGATCTGGGGCCGCTGCAACCGGATGTCGAGGCACTCGCCTTCAATCTCTCTTTGACGACCGGGACCGACCAGTCCGACGACGTTCGTGCTGCGGCCCTCGACCGCTTCGTCGAGCGCGTCGGCACACCACTTGCCTCCCAGACTGTCGGTCTCGTCGTCGGTGCGCTGGAGGCGGGAAGCGACACTGAACACGTCTTCGAGACGCTGGAAACCGAGATTGGCCGGCTGTATCACGAACGGAAGACGATCCGATCACGGCTGCTCGTCTACGCGGCCATCGGCTGGACGACAGCATTACTCGTCGTCGGCATCATCGCGGCCGTCAATCTCACAGTTCTCGATAGCTTCTCACAGTTGTCCAGCGTCTCCGGGACTACTTCGGGGATGGCGTTCGACCCGCAGGCAGTCGACCCTGCCCGTGACAAGCATCGATTCTATCTGATCGCACAGGCAACTGTACTCGCCTGTGGCTGGTTCGCCGGTGTCGCCAGCCGGGGGACGTACGAGGCGCTGGGCCACTCCGGCGTGCTCGTCGCTCTCACCTACCTCTTTTTCACCGGACTGGGGGTGGCCTGATGCGGGTCGGACCCACTCCTTCGCGCGCCCAGTCACACGTCGTCGGCGTTGCGTTGATGCTCGGGCTCGCAGTGGTCGCGCTGGGATCGCTCACCGTTGGTGTCGGCACGTTCGTCGACTCGCAGGCAGCCAGTGCAGACGCCCAGCGGATGGCTGACGGGCTCGACCGAGCAGTCCAGGGCACTGAACGAACCGGCTTTCACAGTCACAGCGTCAGTTTCTCGGACGGAACGCTCAGGACGACAGATCGCACGCTCCGCGTTCTCGAAAACAACAGTATCATCCAGTCCTACGAGATCGAGGCACTCGTCTACGAGAACGACGAGTTCCGGATCACGGCTGTCGCCGGTGCAGTGCTCCGGGACAGCGGCCACAGTTCGTCACTCGTCTCGGGACCGTCGGTCACGAGCTCCCGTCGGAACGGGGTCCTCGTGGTGGGGGTCCCGAGACTGAACGCCAGCCACACGTCGGTCGGCGGGCAGGGAACGATCACGAACTCGATCGAGACGAACGTCTCACACGAGCGGTTCGCACTCGGCACCGGCGAGTACGCCGTCGCAATCGAGACTGCAACACCTGCGCCGTTCGAGCGATACTTCGAGGAACGCGACGGGACGACCCGGCGACGGAGCTTCGGTGGAGACGAGCACGAAAGCGTCGTCGTGACGTTTCCGACAAACCGGCAAGGATACGTGGTCGTCCACGATCTGAACCTGGAGGTGACCAATGGCTAGAATGGACGAGCGAGCGGTCAGTCCCGTCGTCGCCAAGACCCTCGCAGCCAGTCTCGCGCTGTTGTACGTCGCAGGGATGACGAGCATGCTCCTCGGCGGTGTTGTCCCTGGCTACGAGACGGAAACCGGCGCGGAACTGTCCGAGCGTGTGCTCGCCACGGCCGCGAAGACCGTCGAGACGGCCGTCCCGGATGCAGACGGAACAGTACAGGCGACGCGTTCAGTTGAGCTTCCCCCGACGATCCGGGACACCAGCTATCGTCTCGAGCTCTCGAATGGCACTCTCCAGTTCGATCATCCCGACGACCGCCTCGACGAATCGATCGCACTTTCCCTGCCGGCCGGGACCACACTCGAACCCGGGACGTGGACCAGCGGTGGGGAGTTCGAAATACGGGTCAGCGGCCCCGCATCGAACCGCACTGTTACACTCGAGCAATGAGAGCACAGACTGAACTTCCAGCGATCGGCATCGCCTTCCTGTTGCTGACCGTCGTCGTCATCCTCGTCGTTGGGACGGCGAACACGGCGCTTACGTCCGCGGACCGGCCGGCAATCGAACAGCAGGAAGCCGCTGGCCTCTCCGATCAGCTCGTCAGCCAGCGGGCATCGATAACAAGCCGAGCCAACGTCCTCGATGCGGAGGCGCTGCCAGCACTCACCGCCAGCGACCTCCACCAGGAGTACGGGCTCTCTCCCGGCCACGATGCGCGCGTCCAGCTCGATGGAGACGCGATCGCAGTCGCCGGTGATCCAGACGAGGGGACGACAGTCGACCGGCTCGTCGTCGTCGAAGAGCGCGTCGAGCGAACACTCCAGCCTGCGTTTACGAACAACCGGTCGGTCACGCTCCCACGTCGGACACCGAACGCCACCCTGGAAATCGACCCACAGCCGGGAACTGTCGTCCGCAGTGTCCGGGCCGATGACCGGATTCTACTTCGAAACCAGTCCGGGCTCCGGGGCACGTTCGACGTCTCGCTATCACGATACGAAACAGTCCAGCTCTCCTTCGAGACGGCAGGCGTCCTCTCGACGGGGGACGTTCGTATCGTCTACTATCCGGCACAGACACGCAAAGCAACACTCCGGGTGACCGTCGATGCATAGGGCACAGGCCTCGGTCACGGCGATCGAGGCAGGAATCGGGGTTATCCTCCTGTTGAGTCTCATGTTCGTGTTCGTTCTCGGTGGTCCCGGTGAACAGAACTCACAGGCACAGACGCAACTCGACCTGTACGCAAACGACGCGGCGACACTCCTGTCGAACGAACAGCCACGCCACGCGGACCAGACCAGAGTCGCGGAGGTCACCCGCTCACGGGCCGCATTCGACCGTGAGGCCAACGCACTCGAACGCCGCGTCGAACGGATCCTCCCTCCAAATGTGCTCTTCCAGGTGGAGACAGCGTACGGCACCGTCGGATATCCATTGCCGGATAGTGTCCAGACCGGGACGGCGACTGTCCCGACGACCAACGGCAAAGTTACGTTCACCGTGTGGTACGCATGACGAGGGACCAGCACCGCGGACAGATCGTCTTGCTTGCTGCGATCGCACTGGCTGTCGTCCTCGTCCCGATCGTCCTGGCGTATCTCCAACTTGGCTACCACGCGGACACAGAGCCGACAACCGGGACCGCGCCCGAGACCGCTGTCGAACGGGCACTCGACCGGGCAGTCCACAACGCAGCCAGTGGCATCGCCGATATATACGAGTGGGACCGACGGGACGAGGCGATCCGGACGGTACAGAACCGACTCGACCCACCGATACAGGGTCTCGAACGATCCCGGTTAGCGGACGGGATCGTGTATCGGATCTCGTACAACCAGAGCCGTGCGAGCCAGTGGGTACGGGCCAACTGCGACAGCGGCCCGGATCGACAGTTCGGCCCCTGCGAAACGAGTCGCGGAGTTGTCGTTCAGGACCGGGGTGACCAGACACACGTCCTCGCTATCGCGCTCGACATTACTGTGAGTACGCCCGATGGCGAGCGTCGGCTCACCACAGTCCGATATTTAGCTTGAGATAACTAACTTGATATAACCAAGTTAGTATCTGGGACGTTTCTCTTCCCCACTGAGCGAAGAGATAAGTGAGCAGCGTGTCTCTAGAGAGACATGAGCAAACAGGGGAGAGACACAGAGTTCGAACTCGAAGACGTGACTGCAGTGTTCGAGAAACGGGACGACTATGCGGAGCCACTCACCGCGACAGAGGTCGCCGAACAACTCGACTGTTCGCGGCGGACAGCACTGGACAAGCTCCACCAGCTCCAGGACGAAACCGACATCACGAGCAAGAAAGTCGGGGGGCGAAGCAGGGTGTGGTGGATACCGGTCTACGTCTGATCGGTCGGGAACTGCCACTCGTCGGCGCGGGACTGTGCCTCGCTTCGTGCGTGGTCGCGGATCGCTTCCACTTTTTGTTCGTCGTCGAGAAACTGCTCGACGGCATCTAACGATGTGTCTGACGTTGTTTCTTGCCACGTCTCGGGCGCTCGCTCACGGATCTGGTCGACCAGTTCCGTCTCACCGCTTAGCTGCCGTGCGGGCAGTGCCGGGGGGATTTGTAGGCTCTCGTCGTCGTGAATCTGTTCGGTAATCTCCTCATCGAGTTCGTACAACTCTAGTCGATATGGGCCGGTAGAGCCGATGTCGGTGACTGCCTCGGTACCTGCTGCGTCGCTCCCGGTGTGGTAGGCCGCAACTGGAATGCCGTCCTCGAAGGTCAGTACGCCCACTCCGTCTGCATCCAGCAGCAGTGTATCCTGTGATTCGAGCCGCGCGTAGCCGGTTAGCTCCCGCTCGAAGGCAGTTCTGAGTACTGTTCCGACGTCTTCGAGGACCCGCCGACGGAGTAACTCTCCCTGTGGCAGATTCATGGCTGTCAGCTCTCGTCGGGGATGACCGCGTTTCGGAACCGATCCGCCACTGCTGTGGAATCTGCATCTCGCACGGTCAACTTGCCCGCAGCCTCGCGGTAGGCCCCTGCAGCCTCCGACTCTGCTGCGTGGGCAAGCAATGGCTTGCTCGCCCGGCGTGCTGCCCGCACTGTCTCGCTTTCTGGAACCTTTGACAGGGTTTCGCCGTCGAAATACCGCTGTGCTTTCCGTGCGACAGTGTCGATATTCTCGTCTTCGGTCACCCGGTTGAACAGGATCCCCGCGACGTCGGTGCCGTAGGTTTTGGCGTACTCCTGGACTTTCAGCCCGTCCGAGATCGACGGCACAGTCGGTTGCAGGACGATGACGACACGATCTGCGAGGACGATCGGTAACACGGCGCTTCTGGTTCCGAGGGTGGCAGCCGAATCGAGTAAGATCACGTCCGTTCCCTCGGCGACTGTGGCAACGACTTCCCTGAGCCGTCTCGGGTCCGCCTCGCGGAAGCCTGCGAGTGAGGTTCCACAGGGGATGACGTCCATTCCGAACCGTTCGTAGATCGCGTCCTCGACGGCTGCCTGGCCGGCGAGAACCTCGTGTAGCGTCGTCTCGGAGTCCGAGAGGCCGGTGTGAAAGAGCATGTTGGCCATCCCGGTATCGGTATCGATGACTGTGACGTCGTACTCCGTCGCGAGGGCCATGCCCAGGGCGAGCGTGCTTGTCGTCTTCCCTGTCCCGCCCTTGCCGCTTGCGACTGCGAACACCTCCACCATGTAGTTCACATTGGCTCTGGTGTCGTATTTAAAAACTTGCATTGGAACCGCCTGCCGTGTCGTCTATCGATATCTCTCGTGGTGGTCAGCAGAGAACACAAGCCGCAGGCAATAAATCGTATGTATCGCACCCGCGTACGTGGCCGACCCGTGCGGGTACGGTGGTGCAGGTGGGTGTGTCCGTTACTCCTGGACCCATTTGGAACAACGGATATCGAAACTCCCACAGACAGGACAGCTGTGGTGTTGCACCTCGTAGGTCGTCTCACAGGCGAGACAGACGTACGCATTAGCTGTTTCGCCCGATCCCGAGAGGCCTGACACTCTTTTTGCTCTGTCTAAGACACCCATCACGACCACACTCACTCTATTGCAGTGTTACCGTAAAAAGGGAGATGATAGTTTACGTCATTTTTTGGCGCTGCTGTCTTGCGGTTTTTCGAATTCCTGTAATATCAAAAACGATTACTGGGTAGCCCGCTGCTTCGGCCAGCCGCTGGCACAGGCCTCCGGCTGATCATGACTGATTCCATACATTCCCTCCGGTCGGCACGACCTGGACTGACTGCGCCAGAAATGAAAGAGAAATTTAATTACAATAGTTCTTATTTATCTGCTGGCTCTGTTATTTTTCGTTACTTATCTATATTCTTATAACTTTGCGACTCCCTCTCACACTCGCGTGCGTGCATAGAAGTGACGGTGGCTGTAACTCGTACTGGTGGCTATACATTCGTCAAGATATTCTACCACCGTGAGAACAAGTACTCACGCGGGTCGAAATGCTTCAGTTTCGTATAGCCACCAGTATCACTCTAGTACTTCTATAATTCTGTCTGTCTCCCGACGCACATCGACAAAAAGATCTGACGACCGACGACGCCTGTGCGCGGTCGCCCGACGAAAGTAGGGTAACGTAGGAATTCGCTGTCCAATTACGAACTCGGTATTTGCGGGGAGTTCCATCAAAATATAGCAATATTGTACGCTTGAAAGCTCTATCGTCAATAATTGTGTACAACCTCCAAAATTAATCTCCGCTGACACCTCCTCTGTGTCGTAGTAATGAGACGACGAACGCTCATGAAAGCAGCAGGCGCATTGGGAATCGCAACCGCCGGCGTTGGCAGCTCGCAGGCTCTCGGCGACAACATCGACCTTTCTGCGCTCCAGGAGGAGGATGGGGCAGACGACGAGCCGGACGAGGAGGCTGACGACTCCTACGATGTCGACACCGTCGTAGAGTCGACTCCCGAAAATGTGGTCTGGGGTGCAATCGACCCGACCAAAGAGCCAGTTGAAACGGTTGCCTCCGGTGATGTCGTCCAGATCGAAACTATTTCTCACGAGGGGATACTGGAAGACCAGCCGGACCCGGAGGAGTTTTTCACCAACCGGGGTATCCCGGAAGAAGAGATTCTAGAGGATCAGGTCAGAGTCCACGACGAAGTTCCACACGACGGAGGTGGACCCCACGTCGTCACTGGCCCGGTCTACATCGAGGACGCCGAACCCGGTGACGTACTCGAAGTCGAGGTACTCGATATCGACTTTCGTGTCCCCTACGGCGCTAACACCTTCCGCCAGCGGAAGGGCGGTCTCCCCTCGGAGTTTACGTGGAACGACAGCGAGGTACTCGAGTTCGATCTGGACCGGGAAGTTGCACTGCTGGGCGACGACATCGAGATTCCGCTCGACCCCTTCCAGGGTATCATGGCGGTCGGACCGACCCTGACTACTGGTCGTGTGAACTCGGTGCCGCCGGGGCCGTTCGGCGGGAATATCGACATCCAGGGCACCGGCGTTGGAACGACGATGTACTACCCGGTGTTCGTGGAGGGAGGGCTGTTTTTCACCGGCGACGGGCACGCACTCCAGGGCAACGGCGAGGTCGATCTCACCGCACTGGAGACGTCGCTGACGCCCACGTTTCGCTTTACCCTCCACAAGGACGCCGAACAGATGGACTGGCCGATCGCCGAGACCGACGACGACGTGCTGGTGATGGGCGTCGATCCGGACCTGGACAACGCGATGGAACACGCACTCCGGGAGGCGATTTCACTGCTCGTCCACCAGAAGGACATGTCACCCGCAGAAGCATACCGGTTCCTCAGCCTCGCCGGTGATTTCAACGTCTCACAGATTGTCGACATCAACAAGGGTATCCACGGCAAGATTCCGAAAGCTGTGTTCGAGGATGGGTTGGAAATCGATCCCCAGAATCTCGGGGAAAGTTTCTAGCTTTCTGCGTCCTCTCTCCCCGATTTGAACAGGTGCCAGACGGTCTCGCTCACTACGTTCGCGAGCCTGCGACTGGTGTGTTCAAATCGGTTCGGCGTAGATTTTTCACTGCTCACATCCGTTCCCAGGAAAAATCCGCCCTCCCCGATTTGAACGGGGGACAAGTCGATCTACAGTCGACTGCTCTACCAGTCTGAGCTAAGGGCGGTCGCGTAAGTGAGTAGGATGCCTGTTGGACTTAACCATTATGCATCGTCTCTGCCGTGCGGGTGACTCACGATCTAGTGTGACGAATGTCAGACATTCAGGGAAGATTGAAATAGGGGGAGAAAGAATAGCTACAACAACCAGATGAGCAAGATCACGTTCCGGGCGGACGACGAGCTCATCACCCGGCTCGAAGAGTTCGACGCCTCGAAAAGTGAGATCATGCGCGAGGCACTCCGCGAGTATCTCGACACACACGGAGAGGCCAGCGCAGACACTGATCGAGTCTCGACCGACGAGCCAACGGACGGGAGTCTCGACGATCTCGTTGCCGACCGCGTCGACTCGCTGATCGCAGATCGACTGGATCGCTCGCTTCGACAGCCACAGGGGCAAGATGTGAACGTAAACATCACGCTCGATGCCCCAGTCTCTGACTCGTCACACACGGCCGACGAGGCAGTAAACGCCGACACGGCGGTGTCAAACGACGCGTCAACCGATGTGTCACACACCGGCGGTGAGAGTAAGACGCCCGCGGGAGACGACGAAAACACCACTGTCTCACAGGGTACGACGTGCTCGCAATGTGGCGAAAACGTGTCGCCATCCCACGTCTACTGCCCGAACTGCGGGGAGAAGACATCCCGTCGCGTGTTCTGTGACTGTGGTGACGAGATCCGTTCGGACTGGGCATTCTGCCCCGGCTGTGGCCGCCGTACCCCCGCAGCGGACGTTCTCGATCAGTCATGAAGTGGCGCAAACAGGCGGTAGCGTTTGTTTACGGGCGTAAACGTCTGCTTGTCTTACGACGGCCGGTAGTTTTATAACCCTTCAGTCAGTGGTATTGATTGCGTAAGACGGTCGTCTTACACAGTATGGGTCACAATGTACGACCCGCCGCCTTCTGGCGGTTCTGCTGTGTAAAACGATCGGGCGTGGTGTAAACCGGCCTCCGTCTTACCACAAGGGGAAATACAACAATGGAGCGTGTGACACTGCGGATTCCGAAACAGCAGATCGAAGAGGTAGAGCAGATGGTCGAAACCGGTGAGTATCCCAACCGGAGCGAGGCAATTCGCTCGGCGGTGCGGGAGATGCTCGCGGAGCAGGATACCGGCAAGATGCGGCCATCCGAAAAACGCAAACAGCGCAACAGCCAGCGGCGCAAAGACCGCTCGTGGGCGAGGGCATAACAATGCAAGATATCGTCAACGAAGCTCTCGAACGCGACGAGCAGGAGCAAAAACAGATGGAAGACGCCGAGGGGTTCGGTGACCCACGGATCGTCATCATCGGAGCTGGCGGCGCCGGTAACAACACAGTCAACCGGCTGTACAACATCGGCGTCGACGGCGCGGAGACCATCGCGATCAACACCGACAAACAGCACCTGAAGATGATCGAGGCCGACACGAAGATTCTCGTCGGGAAGTCCCTGACGAACGGTCTCGGTGCTGGTGGCGACCCGAGCATGGGTGAACGTGCCACAGAGATGGCCCAGGGCACGATCAAGGAAGTGCTCGGCGACGCCGATCTCGTCTTCGTCACCGCCGGGATGGGCGGCGGGACGGGGACCGGTGCTGCACCAGTTGTCTCAAAAATCGCCAAAGAGCAGGGCGCAATCGTCGTCGGGATGGTCTCGACGCCGTTCAACGTCGAACGCGCGCGTACGGTGAAAGCCGAGGAAGGCCTCGAACGGCTCCGTGACGAAGCCGATTCGATCATCGTGCTCGACAACAACCGTCTGCTCGATTACGTGCCGAATCTGCCGATCGGCAAGGCATTCTCGGTCATGGACCAGATCATCGCCGAAACCGTCAAAGGCATCTCCGAGACGATCACCCAGCCATCGCTGATCAACCTGGATTACGCGGATATGACCTCGATCATGAACCAGGGTGGCGTCGCGGTGATGCTCGTCGGCGAGACACAGGACAAGAACAAGACCGAGGAGGTCGTGAAGGATGCGATGAACCATCCGCTACTCGACGTCGATTACCGCGGCGCGAGCGGTGGCCTGGTTCACATCACTGGCGGTCCAGATCTCACCTTGCAGGAGGCAGAGGGGATCGCCCAGAACATCACGGAACGACTCGAGGCCAACGCCAACGTCATCTGGGGCGCCCGCATTCAGGAAGAGTACAAGGGCAAAGTCCGCGTCATGGCGATCATGACCGGCGTCAAAAGCGCCCAGGTCCTCGGTCCGACGACCCAGAAACAGGCCGACAAGTCCCGGCAGGCGATCAAGGGTGTCGACGACGACACTTTCGACGCCTCCAACAACGTCCAGCAATCGAACGCGGGATTCGGCGAAACTGACGGCGGCCGCGAGGAAGTCGACAAGAAGAACGGACTCGACGTCATCCGGACAGAGTAACCTTTCCACCCGCTGTCTTCCTGTCGATTCTCTCTTACTGCGGTTTTTTATCGTGATCTTGGCCGAAGAAAGGTAGTTTAGACGGCTTCCAGTGCAGCCAGCAATCCACACTTCCGACACTGCTCGCCCGTCGTCGGACTGCCGCAGTTCTCGCACTCGTCGAGGTCGGGATTGTCGTCGTCATACTCCGTGGCGGCCAGCCCGGCGAGTTGCTCGTAGCCGGCCATGATCGAGTGCCGCGTCCCCGGATGTTTCTCTTCGAGTTTGTAGAGTAGCTGTTGAATCTCACCCCGGAACGCCTCCTCGGCGTGTGGGCACTCGGTGATGTGTGCGGGCAGATTGCGGAGGTGTGCGTACAGTGCGACCTCCTTTTCCGGCACGTCCCGGAGTGGCTTCGCACGGGGGACGAACTCCTCGCGTTCGCCACGCGTCTGGCTCGCTTCGGCCCCATCGAAGGGGCCGAGACTCGCATCGAACTGTTGTGAAATTTTTCTGATATCGCCCTCCAGGAAATTCATCAACGCCGTTTCGGCTTCATCATCAAGATTATGACCAGTAAGAAGCTTGTCAGCATCGAGTTCGGCCGCGTACCGGGAGAGAATGTCCCGGCGGAAGACGCCACAGTATGCGCAGGCTGACATATTCTCCGGATCGTCCTCGACGACGTCGTCCATCTGGACGTCGAACTCGTCTTCGTAGGTAACGATCTCGTGTTGGATCTCCAGTTCGTCGGTGAGTTCTTTCGAGGCGTCGAGGCTCTCGTCGCGGTAGCCCTCGATGCCCTCGTGGATCGAGAGTGCGATCAGTTCGATCCGGGGGTCCTCGGCGAAGGTGTCGGCGAGGATCTCCGTGAGAACGACGCTGTCCTTGCCGCCGGAGAGCCCGATGACCCACGTCTCCGGATCGTCGATGGATGCGTCGTCGGGGAGGAGGTTGTCCTCGCGAACCCGTCGACGAACTCGTTTTTCGACGGAGGCACAGAAATGCTCCTCGCACATGTGGAGCCCGGAGTAGGCGGCGTGCATGACGGCCTCGCTCGGGCACTTGTCACACTCCATTGGCAGGGGATTGGCGACTTGATCGGTTGACTGTTTCGACTCTAGGTGCTCTAGGGGTGTTTGATTTTGGAGTGGATTTGAGATCGACTGGTGAGAACAGCAAGAAAGCCCCGAGGCTGTCGGCTCCCGCGACTCGCTGCGGTCCGGTAGGTCCTTGCTTCGTCGGGGTTCGCCGACAGCCTCGCCCCTTTCAGTCCCGCCCAGTGTGATTTTCCAGGCTGGGCGGGACTGAAAGGGGCCGACCGCTCGATGAGCTAGACGACGTAAGCACCGCAGCAACGCGAGGAGCGCAGCGAGTTCTTCGCGAACGGAGTGAGCGAAGGCCAGCGAGACGAGTGAAGCGAGTCTCGCCAGGCGCAGCCATCGAGCGGTCGGGGGCTTTCTTGCTGTTCGTAACCACCTCAGCTGTACTCACAGCAACAACCACACCTCCAACACATACCTTCGCTATTGTTTTGCATCCCGCGCCCGTACCACACGACAATGGAGGGCTGGGACCGAACCAGAGCAGTCGAGCGCGTCGAACAGGTCGTCGAGACCGTCGAGACCGAACAGATGCCCGTCCCCGTCAGAGAGGTGTGGGTGTTCGGCGACGTCGCGCTCGGACTCGATCCAGTCGAGCGACTCGATATCTACCTCACCAAGGACATTCTGCTCCACGACGACACCGAGCGTGCCGAGGAGTTCGTCGAATCCCACGGCATCAAAAGCGTCGGCAAGACGGTCCGCGCGGAGTGGGCAGACGAACACCCGGAGTACCTGCGAACGACGGCGAACGGCCACGCTGCCCCGGAGAAATGCCTTGGCGCGCACCTCGTCGACGACGACGAACCGATCCATCTGGAGGTCTGCAACGCCAGTTTCGAGGACAACGTCAGACAGCGCCTGAAAGGCGCACTCGCCCGCGAGAACTACGAGGAGATTCTCGATCCGCGGGGCGCGTGTCTCTGGATCGACGGCCAGCGCTCCGCAGAGGCCTTCGAGAAACTCCGCGCCGGCGAGTTCGTCTTCCCGACGCTTCCGGATTCCCTGGAGATGCTCGGGGCCGACGAGCAACAGGCGACTGCGGCCGCAGCGACGATCGAACAGGCTCGTTCGGAGCAAGCCGGTGCATCGGTGCGCGGCGACGTTGTCTGATTGTTCGCTATTTTCCCGCCCAGGCTACTCAGATACGACCCCACTCGTCACGTAGAAGGGAACCACCTCTTCACGCTCGTAGCTGCCGTCCTGCATCTGCTCGATAACCTCTCGTCCCATGGCGCGCCACCGCTCCCGGAGCGCATCGAACTCTTCCTCGGACGTCTCGCCGGCCAGAATCTCTGCGCGGTCGGTCTCGATACCGGCACCGCTGGCCTTCCGACGCGCGGCTTCGAGTGCCTGTTCGGTGTACGGCGGCGAGACGGTCTGTCTGTGGTCGTATCGGCGGACACTCACGTCTTCGACTCCCGCCTCGGCGAACAGCGAGCGAGCATCGCCGATCGTCGCGTCGGTCCCGATCCCGGCGAGATACAGCTCCCGTGCCTCCTTCGCCAACTGTGACTCGTTGTCGACTGTCGAGGTGACTGACACGGCGCTGTTGTCCGGTTCGACGACGGCCACGCAGTCGCTGCTGACGCGGGCGAACTCCCGGAGCGCAACCTCGGGGGCCGGGAGATTGACCAGCAGTGCCTGACAGATCACCAGATCGAAGCTGTCGTCGGCGAAGGGAAGCCGCGTCGCATCACCGAGGACGCGTGGATCGTCGGTATGGGCGAGTAGTTCCGGATCTACGTCGGTGGCGATCACCTCGCCCGGGACTACCTCGCGCAGGATGCGGGTAAGTTCGCCGGTTCCCGCGCCAACGTCGAGCACGCACTGTCGCTGTTCGAGGCCGATATCGGCGAGTGCCGCTTTCGAGCCCTCCCACATACCCTCGCGTGTCGTCTCCAGATACTCCGCTGTGAACCGGCGCACAGCCGTTGTTGCCGGCTCTGAAAGAAAAGCCCGGGGTTTCCCGGTGGCGTCTCTGACTGCTTACCCCGTCTCCGACTGATTTGCGAGTTCGCGGATCGCCTTCTCGAAGACGGCAGGCAGTCCCGTCTCGTAATCTGTGCCGGGGCTGGTCCCTTCGGTGACACCGAGTGCGTCAGCGACAGCGTCGGGCAGCGTCGGGCGGGGTGCTGCCTCGTGTCGCCGGATGCGCTCCGTTTTGACCGTATTCTCGTGAACGGCCTGCAACATCGGAAGTCCACGGAGGTAGTTGTACTTGTCGAGGATGCCGACACCGCGGTCGGTCAGCCCGTAGAACGTACCCGGCAGATCCCGCTTCCCCTGGCTCTCGGACAGTTCGTACGTCGTGACCAGGCTGTGTTCTTCCAGCTCCCCGAGTTGATCGAGCACGGCAGATTCGCTTTTCTGGCTGTAGTAGGCGAGTTCCGCGAGCGACGGGAGGTGGTCGGGGTGGCCGAGAATTGTCTGGATGATGCGGAAGCGCGTCTCCTGGGCCAGCAACTCGTGGATCTTGCGCTGGGCCTCGAACGGCGAGAGATGCTCTCCGGGCGGGACTTTCTCCATAGCGGTGGTTCGGTCTACTCCGGTATAACTGCTTGGGCTAACCAAGTTGACTGGAACAAGCTAGTTGGGGCGTCCTTGACTGTCGTACAGATCAGACGACGGCGAGTCCGCGGCCGACCGTTTGTTCGTACTCCTCCGGCCACGGAATCGTCAGCCTGTGCCATGTTCGGGCAGCGTCGTGGCTCCGGAAGATCCCCCGGTTGGTCAGCGCGGCGAACTCGCCAGCCCCGTCGCCGGCAGCCAGCACCGCTCGGACGGTGCCCGCCGGATCACCCAGCCCATCCATCGCGAGTTCCCAGCTGTCACTCGAACCTGTTTTGCGGTAGACGTAGCTCTCTGCCCGCGCCGGAGCGTGCGCTGTCCGTGCGCCAGGCGCGACAGAGATGATGACGGTCTCGGGATCGCCTGGGTCGACGGCCAGCCCCCAGACGTAGCGGTGGTCGAGCCCATCCTGTGGATACGTCCAGCTCTCTCCGCAGTCTGCCGATTCAGCGTAGCCGTCGCTAGCCGCCGTGTAGACGTGGCTGGGGACATCCGGGTGCGTCGCGAGCGTGTGGTTGTCCCGACGAGCGCCCTCTGGGTGTGGTTTCCAGCTCTCTCCGCCGTCGTCGGATCGAACGAAGGCGCCGGCCTCGATCGAGACGTAGATCCGGTCGGGATCGGTCGGATGGACGGCGAGCCAGCGGACGTGATGGGTGTGTGGCCGCGGCGGGAACGACCACTGGTTTGCAGAGAGGAGATCGGTCAACCCGTCGCGTTTCTCGAAGCTCACGCCGCCGTCCGTCGAGCGGTACACTGCAGAGGGCTCCGTGCCGACCCAGATAGTATCCGGGTCGTGTGGACTCACAGTGACGGCCGTGACGCGGTCGGTGAACTCGCCAGCGGCGTGCCACGTCTCGCCGCCGTCGGTCGAGCGTTCGAGTCCGGAGTCGACAGTTCCGACGAAGACGCGCTCTGGGTGCTCCGGACTCGCAGCGAGACACTCCATGTCGTGCTCGCGGAGTCTCTCGGTACAGTCCCACTGCGTCCCCTGGGCGCAGTGTGAGCGCCGCTGCCCGCGAACCACCAGCACGCGGTCGTCGAGCGCAGCGTAGAGCGTGGGCATACCATATCTTTGCTGTCGGGATGTATCGCTCTTGTGCGTCTCTGACAGTGACTCATCAGCCACACTCTCCAGAATAAGTGGCTACGTGCTGTGAGTATCTCCTACTCCCGCAGTTCTCTGACGCGCTCGATATTCCAGGCGAAGCCTTTGCCGTTCTCCGTCGGCGTTTCGAGCACGAGCGGCACGTCGCGGATCGCGTCGTGGTTGATGAACGCGTGCATCCCGTCCTCGCCGATCTTGCCCTTCCCGATGTGGGCGTGTTCGTCCTTGTTCGTTCCACAGTCGTGTTTGGAGTCGTTGAGGTGGACACAGGCGAGTTTCTCGAAGCCAACAACGTCGTCGAACTCGGCCAGCGTCTCCTCGACTGCCCCGGCGGAGGAGAGATCGTATCCCGCCGAGAAGGCGTGGGCCGTATCGAGACAGACCGCTAGATCTTGCTCTGCGCGGTCGATCACTTCCGCGAGGTGTTCGAACTCGCCGCCGAGTTTGGTGCCACTCCCGGCGTCGGATTCGACGAGTAGTGTAACTCCCTCTGGAACGTCGAGTGAGTCGAGCGTCGCTGCGGCGTTGTCGAGGCCCTGATCGACGCCAGCGCCGGTGTGGGCCCCGAGGTGGACGTTGACGTAGTCGATACCCAGTTTGCCGGCAGCGTCGACTTCCGCCTGCATGCTCTCCCGGGATTTCTCCGTGAGATCGTCTTTCGGCGTCGCGAGATTCACCAGATACGCCGAGTGGATGACCCACGGGCCGACATCCGACTCCTCGGTTCCCTCACGGAATGCTTCTGCTTCCTCGTCGTCGATGTTGCGTGTCTTCCAGACCTGCGGCGAGGTCGTGAAGATCTGGCCACAGTTGCCACCGAAGGCGAGCTGTCGGTGGACCGCGTTCCGGATATTGTCGTACGGCGGTGTTTCTTCGTCAGACGAGACCCGAGAACTAGAAACCGAGACGTGTGCGCCTACCTGCATACACGTGTGAAACTGACGAGAAAATATAGGTATACCGAATCGGAGTCTGCTGGATCAGGCACGACTGGAAAGTGGATCTGTCCGGTCGCGGTTCCACGCGTCGCTCTCGTATTTTTGTTCGGCGATCTCGCGTGCACGGGCGAGTTCCGAATCTGTCCACTCGCCGACCGTGGCGTCGGCCCACTCCTGCAGTGCGGATTCGAGGCTCGCGACGGCCTCCTCCCGACTGATTCCAGACTCCTCGCGGATCGACGTTACCCGATCGGTGAACTGCTCGGTCGAAACGTCGTCGGTCGCGAAGGTTCCGAGATGTCGCTCCGGCGTCAGCGAGTACGAAAGGGAGCCGTGCTGGATGACGGCATCGCGCTGGCGATACTGGGCGTTGCCGCTTATTTTCCCGCCGGCCAGAATGTCGTGGGCCGGGTTGATCGCCCGCAGATAGCAGGCTGGCTGGTGGATCGACGGCTGTTCTTCGTCGGCGAAGGCTGCGTCGACGCCTATTCGTTCGAAGGCATCGAAAACCGGCGTACAGAGCTGTTCGTAACAGTCCATCAGATCTCCTGGGAGTTCCGCGGCCGGGGCGACGATCGAGTAGGAGATGTCGCCGTCTACATCGTGATAGATACCGCCGCCGCCGGTCTGCCGGCGGGTGACGTCGATCCCCGCCTGCTCGCAGTACTCCCAGTCGACCGTGGTTGCATCCTGGTGGTAGCCGAGCGAGAGCGTGCTCGGGTCCCAGCGATAGACACGGACAGTCCGGGGGCCACCCGTGGCGGCAGTCTCGGCGGCGACTTCCTCCAGTGCCATCTGCATCGGCCCCGGTCGGGCCTCTTCTCGGATCAGTCGCCACTCCCTCTCGGTTCCCTCGGTCATATTTGTTGTAGAGGGCTGATTGGCTAAATATCACTGGAAAGTCCTGGTGATGTTTCGGGAGTCGAAGTTCCTCGGAAACCACCACCTCTTCGTGGTTCCTACGAGCCGTCTCACTCCTATCGAACCACGAAAAATATCTATCCGTCGACACCCTTTCAGTCGGTATGAAGATACTCGTGGCCGGTGGGACGGGGTTTATCGGTCGCGTCCTCTGTCAGATACTGGATCGGCGCGGTCACGACGTGACAGCAGCAGGCCGATCACCGTCGCGATCCGTGGCGGGTATCCAGACGACGGCACTCGATGTGACCGACGCAGATCTCACAGACACAGTCGCCGGCCACGATGCAGTCGTCAATCTCGTTGCTCTCCCTTCACACGTCCAGCCAGCCCGAAGCCACGACGCTGTCCACCGTCAGGGCACACAGAATCTCGTCAGCGCCAGCGAAACGACTGGCGTCGACCGGTTCGTCCAGATGAGCGCCCTCGGTGTCGATTCCGACGTGGAGACAGCCTACTTCGCGGCCAAGCGGGCCGGCGAGCGCATCGTTCGTGACTCGGATCTCGACTGGGTTATCTACCGACCGTCGGTCGTCTTTGGCGATGGCTGTGCATTCCTCCCCTTCCTGCGGAAACTCGCCGCTGCGAGGGTCGTCCCGCTCCCCGGTGGCGGGGGGCTCAGAATCCAGCCTATCTGGGTCGACGATCTCGCTGCGATGCTCGCCGATGGCGTCGAAGCGGACCGTCACACCGGCGAGACCTACGAACTCGGCGGGCCGGACGTGCTGACACTCGCCGAGACTGTCCTTTTGCTCCGGCCGAATGCAGTTATCCTGCCACTCCCGATGCCGGTCGCCGCCGCTGGAGCGATGATTGCAGAGTATATTCCGGGATTCCCGATCGGTCGTGACCAGTACCGCGTTCAGCGGCTCGACAATACAGTTTCGTCGGACGACCTCGCTGCCTTCGGGTTCGAGAAACGTGATCTTCGATCACTGTCCGCGTATCTACAGACGTAAGTGACTAACCTGTACAGTTCTCTCCTGGAATACGACCACTGGCTCGTGAACCGACAGACAAAATTCCCTCCCGCTGGGAGAACAGATATGGCCGAGTTTCCGTACGAGATAGAGCTGAATGTCCGGTACCGTGATCTCGATCCCCAGGGCCACGTCAACAACGCTGTCTGTGCCACCTATCTGGAGCACGCCCGGACTGGCTATTTTCAGGATGTGCTCGATGCGACACCTGAAGATCCCGGTGAGATCGGGATCGTCGTCGCAAATCTCGAACTCAATTACAAACGACCGATCGAGTTTCAGTCGCCGGTGACGGTCGGGCTCCGGACGACTGCCCTCGGCGAGTCGAGCATCAAATCGGAGTACGAAATCCGGGCCGACGGCGCGGTTGCTGTCACTGCCGCGTCGACCATGGTTGCCGTCGACGAGACGGGAAGTCCCGAATCCGTGCCGGAACACGTCCGCGAACAGATCGCCGACTACGAAGATCTCTGATCGGCGGTCGGAGAAACGGGTCGGTCGTTCGAAAACAGGAGCTGACTCAACGGTGGCTGTACATGCCGGCCGTCGCGGGCTGGTTGTTGTACCCAACGAATCCACCGGCGAGGATCAGGATGCCGGCCACGAGCGAGAGGTACAGCCCGAACTCTGCAGAGGCGACGCCCCTGTTACCGATCACGTCGAACACCTCCGCGAGCGTGTAGACGCTGACGACGGTCGTAACCACGCCGAGCACGCCCGTCACGAGCTGTGTCGTTTTCGTCCAGTCCGCGCCGAGTATCAGACCCAGCGTCACGAGTCCGGCGAGGAGAACGATAATCTCTCTGCTCCCCTCGATTCCGACGCCGGGACTGAGTCCCAGAACTGATACCCAGGGGAGCAAGGCTCCGACGATTCCGAGTCCCCCGCCACCGAGTGCAAGTTTTTCGCCAGTCGATAACTCACCAATCTCCATGCGCCGAGTTGCGAACCGCGGTGGAAAAACCTTACTACACCCCGTCGGTGGGGTCAGCAACCGTGTCCGTCAAGTTGCTCGGGACGTACTAGTAATCGATGTCTGACACAGGGGGGCCACTGTCACCGGACCGACCCGACGCCGAGAGCGATTTCCGCGTCGACGCACCGTTCGACCCGGCCGGCGACCAGCCGGAAGCGATCGAAGGGCTCGTCTCCGGCTTCCGGCAGGGGATGGACCGACAGACCCTGCTCGGTGTCACTGGCTCCGGGAAGACCAACACCGTCTCCTGGGTGATGGAGGAGATCCAGAAACCGACACTCGTCATCGCGCACAACAAGACCCTCGCAGCACAGCTGTACGAGGAGTTTCGCGAACTGTTCCCGGACAACGCCGTCGAGTATTTCGTCTCCTACTACGACTACTACCAGCCCGAGGCCTACGTCGAACAGAGCGACACCTACATCGACAAGGACGCCTCGATCAACGACGAGATCGACCGATTGCGCCACTCCGCAACCCGGTCGCTTTTGACCCGTGAGGACGTGATCGTCGTCGCGAGCGTCTCGGCGATCTACGGCCTCGGTGATCCACAGAACTACGTCGATATGGCACTGCGCATCGAGCAGGGCCAGCAGATCGACCGTGACGAACTCCTTGGGAGACTCGTCGATCTGAACTACGAGCGCAACGACGTTGATTTCACGCAGGGGACGTTCCGCGTCCGTGGCGATACCGTCGAGATCTACCCGATGTACGGCCGCCACGCCGTCCGGGTCGAACTCTGGGGTGACGAGATCGATC
Organism: Halovenus amylolytica; assembly: GCA_004015825.1. Lineage (GTDB taxonomy): Archaea > Halobacteriota > Halobacteria > Halobacteriales > Haloarculaceae > Halovenus > Halovenus amylolytica. Next base: position 74,830 of record SAYS01000017.1, read on the forward strand.
GCCTCCGAAAGGTCGATCCCCTCGAAGGCGAGATCGTCAGCGAGGAACCCGCCACGCTGATTCACCCGGCAGAGCACTACTCGATTCCGGAGCAACGGCTCGAACGCGCGATCGAGGAGATCGAGGAACTGCTCGAAGAGCGGATCAGCTACTTCGAGCGCCACGGTGATCTCGTCGCCGCCCAGCGCATCGAGGAACGCACCACCTTCGATCTGGAGATGATGCGCGAGACGGGCTACTGTTCCGGGATCGAGAACTACTCGGTGCATCTCTCCGAACGCGAGACCGGCGAGGCTCCCTACACGCTGCTCGATTACTTCCCCGACGACTTCCTCACCGTCGTCGACGAATCACACCAGACACTGCCGCAGATCCGCGGCCAGTTCGAGGGTGACCGGTCGCGCAAAGAATCACTCGTCGAGAACGGATTCCGGCTGCCGACGGCCTTCGACAACCGCCCGCTCACCTTCGAGGAGTTCCAGGAGAAAACCAGCAAGACGCTGTACGTCTCCGCGACGCCTGGTGATTACGAGCGTGACCATTCCGAGCAGATCGTCGAACAGATCGTTCGCCCGACCCACCTCGTCGACCCAGCCGTCGAGGTCGCTGACGTCGAGGGGCAGGTCTCGGACGTGATCGAGCGCCTGCAGAACCTCCCGGACGACGAGCGAGCGCTGATCACCACGCTGACCAAACGCATGGCAGAGGATCTCACCGAGTACCTCCTCGAAGCCGGACTCGACGTGGAGTACATGCACGACGAGACCGACACGCTGGAGCGACACGAACTCATCCGGAGTCTGCGACTCGGCGAGATCGACGCCATCGTCGGGATCAACCTCCTCCGGGAGGGACTCGACATTCCGGAGGTCTCGCTCGTCGCGATTCTCGATGCCGACCAGGAAGGGTTCCTGCGCTCCGAGACGATGCTCGTCCAGACGATGGGGCGAGCGGCCCGCAACGTCAACGGCACTGTCGTACTGTATGCCGACGAACCGTCGAACGCGATGGAGTCGGCTATCGAGGAGACCAACCGGCGACGGCGAATCCAGCAGGAGTACAACGAGAAACACGGCTTCGAACCGACGACCATCGAGAAGGAAGTCGGCGAGACGAATCTGCCCGGAAGCAAGACCGAGACTGGCGGTGCGGCGTCGATGGAGCCAGCAGATGAGGAGGAGGCTGCGCGTGCGATCGAGGAGTTAGAAGAGCGGATGCAGGCGGCTGCCGACAATCTGGAGTTCGAACTCGCGGCCGACATCCGTGATCGGATCCGCGATCTGCGCGAGGAGTTCGAGGTGGGCGGCGAGGACGACGGTGTACCGGCTCCCGATCCGGAGTGGTGACCGTTGCAGAGATGGGTCGCGTCGCAGTGCTCGTCTGGCTGTTTGTCGTCTCCGGGTGGCTGCTCGACTGGCTGTCGACCGTCTGGCCGAATCCACGCCTCCCCGAGCAAAATCCATTCGTCCGGCACTATTTCGGCAGGTATCCTGATCCACTCCGGTTCGGGCTGGCGAAGGGGGCCAGTCTCGCTGTCTTCTACGTGCTCACGGTGACGGTGCGCTCGCTGCTCCAGTCGAGCAGTTCGGTACCCAGCGTTGCGTTCGGTGTGGATCTTACCCTTTCGCTACCGGCGTTCGTCGGCGTGCTCGGCTGGGTCGCGTTTGTGCACAATGTCCGGCTTCACGTTCACGCGCGAGCGTGAATGGTTCGAACACGGATATTGGTCTCTGTGTCGATGTAATCAGTCTAAGAGGATACTTCCTACAGATCCCGTCCGAGCACCGATTCTTCGGCGCCCGCGAAGACGATCAGGGCGACCAGTTCGTCGTCGATATCGTAAAAATCGTGTTGGACTCCCTTTTCGACGTAGACCACGTCACCTTCCTCGATAGTGAACGTCTCCTCGTCGACGCTGGCCGTGCCGGATCCCGCAATAATGTAGTAGAGTTCGTCCTCCTTGTGGGGTGTTTTGGGTGCGGGGTTCGGATACCGTGCGATCTCGACACTCATCGACTGCTCGCTGAGCACCTCCCCGTAGTGTCTGTCTTCCTGCTCGAGTTGTTCGACCAGTTCGGTCGTGGACACGTGACTCATCTATCTGATTCTATTCGTTTGGGCTCCGATGAATACTTCGGTTCCCCGGAGCTATCGCCGCGCAGACCGCAGATTCCTGCTATCGATCCGGTTCCTGATCCGATGGAGCGACGGCCGACGATCCCCGTGTCTGCCCTCTGCCCTTTATTGGCCTTCAGTGACATTTAGTGGGGTAAAATGGGTCGAATTCCAGCAAAGTGGGAATCTCACTGTAAAATTATTATAGACTCTACTGTACTGGCAGATATGCGCTCGTTCGTAATGAAAGAGGTCGGTGAAACGGGTATCGTGGAGAAAGAACAGCCGGAGATCGGGCCTACGGATGCACTTCTGAAACCGACGAAGGGGCTGATCTGTACGTCGGATTGCCACACCGTTCACGGTGCGATCGGTGAGCGCGAGGATCTCACACTCGGTCACGAGGTCGTCGGCGTCGTCGAGGAGGTCGGTTCGGCGGTGACGGATTTCGAGTCGGGTGACCGGGTCGCTGTGGGTGCGATCACGCCCGACTGGAACTCCGAGGCTGCACAGGATGGCCACCCATCACAGTCCAACGGCGCGCTGGGGGGCTGGAAGTTCGCGAACGTCAAAGACGGTGTCTTCCAGGAGTACGTCCACATCAACGACGCGGACGGCAATCTCGCACATATTCCCGACGGTGTGACCGACCACGAGGCGGCCTACACCGCGGATATGTTGAGTACTGGCTTCGCGGCGGCCGAGAACGGTGAGATCCCGATGGGGGGAACCGTCGCCGTCTTCGCACAGGGACCGGTCGGGTTGATGGCCACGAAGGGGGCACAGCTGCAGGGTGCTGGCAAGATCATCGCTGTCGAGACTGTCGAGCAACGACAGGAACTGGCCCGCGAGTACGGCGCCGACCACATCGTGGACTTCGCCGAAGGCGATCCAGTCGAGGAGATCATGGCGCTCACCGACGACCGGGGCGTCGACGTCGCGATCGAGGCACTCGGCGCAGACGAGACACTGCAGGACTGTATCAAGGTCACCAAACCCGGCGGGACTGTCTCGAACGTGGGCTACCACGGTGACGGCGAGTTCCGGCACATCCCCCGCGAAGAGTGGGGTGTCGGCATGGCAGAGATCGATATCGTCACCGATCTCTGTCCCGGCGGTCGCCTGCGGATCAGACGGCTGCTCCGGATGCTCGAAAACGACCTCGTCGATCCGACGAAGATGACGACTCACGAGTTCGACTTCGACGAGATCGAGACGGCCTTCGACATGATGGACGAGAAAGAAGACGACATCATCAAGCCGCTGATCAACTTCGAGTGAGCTTCATACTGTGGCGTGGTGACAGCCGAGTACTCTCTCCCTGACTCGGCCGAACTACCCGTGAACCGTGGCAGGCGAGGAATACTCGACAGCTGTCTTCTCGGCTGCACACCACAGACAGTCTTTCTCGATCAGGACGACATCGTCGTACCGATCCCGTTCGCGTTGCCAATCGTGCAATCCGAACCAGCATTTCACCCCGTTGAGTGTCATCTTTTTTCGTTCGCACGTAGTGTATTGGAATAATTAAACCATTCGCCCAGTGTGGGGGGTCGCCAGCTCGTGTTCCGCGGGAATCACTCCGACTGCTCGAACAGGTCGGTGATTTCGTCGAGACTCGTCACCTCGTAGGTCGGTGTCGTCTCGATAGCCCGGTCTGTATTGTGCGGGCGTCGAATGAGGGCTGTGTCGATGCCGACCCGCTGTCCGGCCATAATATCCGTCTCCTTGTCACCGACGTAGAGTGGATTCTCTACGGCAAGGTCGGCGATCGCCCGTTCCAGGAAGATCGGTTCCGGTTTTTTGTTTCCGAGACTCTCCGGTGTCGGCTCGCGGGCGTGTATTGTTTTGAACTGCTCGGCCAGGTCGTACTCCGTTACGAGCAGTTCGACGATCCGTCTCTGGTTGTTGCTCGCGATCCCGAGTGGGACGCCCAGGCTGTCGAGTGCGGTCACGTCGGGATAGAGATTTTTGCCGTCGTTTTTAGCTGCAGTCTCGAACAGTTCGAGATATGCGTCGTCACGGTACTGCCAGAGCTGTTCGGGTGGCAGACCGGTCTCCTCGCTGAAGGTTTGTAGTCGCTCGGGAGGGATACTCTCGATTAACTCCTCTATCACGTCTGTCTCGAGGTGGACGTTGTCGGCAGTTGCGCTTGCGTTGATTTTGTCACGCAGTTCCGGTTGTCGTTGTTCGTTGTCGAGCACGTCGACGATGACGCCGTCGAAATCCAGCAGGAGTCCGTCGTAACTCATCTAGAATGGGTCCTCGCCGAAATCGGAGTCGTCACCGAAGTCCGGGTCGTCGCCAAGCCCCGAATCGCCGAGTTCGTTCTCGTCGTCGGTTTCGAACGCGTCCGGCGGGCGGCCAGCCTCGTCGACGACCTCGTCGCTGACGATCAGCGGGCAGTCCACCCGCAGCGCCAGTGCGATGCCGTCGGAGGGTCGCGCGTCGAAGACGGCCTGTTTGCGTTCGCCGCCGTGGTACTGTTCGGTGTCGACTTTCGCGTAAAACGTCCCGTCAGCCAGATCGTCGATGCGGACCCGGTCGATCGCCGCGCCGAACTCCGCGACCATCTCGACGAAGAGATCGTGTGTCAGCGGACGCTCGAAGGGTTCGCCGTCGAGTGCGAGCTGCATCGACTGGGCCTGATCGGTGCTGATAAAGATCGGGATCAACTCCTCGCGCGCTTCGAGGATGACGACCGGTGCACCGGGGCCCTCGTCGCTCACGCCGACGCCGACGCCCTCGACTGTGGCCTCGTGTTCCATGCTCGTACATACGCCCGGAGGCTCAAAAGGCTATGCTCTCGATTGATGCAATGCTGGTGTGAGTGTAACGGTCGCTTGGCGGTAGCGAGTGGACGAAACTACTGCGAGAACGGGAGCTGAGGGCACCGCTGCAAACAGCAAGAAAGCCCCCGGTCGCTCGCAGGTTCCGACTCGCTGCGCGCTTCGCTCACTTCGTTCGCTGTAGTGCTTGTGTCGTCTCACTCTGCGAGCGACCGGCCCCTTTCAGTCCCACCCACGTAGCTTGGTTGGCCAACTGATACGGGTGGGACTGAGAGAGTCTCGGGGCTTTCTTGTTGTTCCTGAATGCTATTCAGCAAAATCTACGATACTCAAAACGCCTACAACCCAGAACGACTCTCAGTCACTCCTCGGCAAGCAACTCATCGACAGCACTCCGGGCCGCAAGAACGGCGTCCTGCGCGACCTGTTCGGAGTCCTGGCGGTCGTCGGGGACGTCCAGATAGACGTCGAGTTCGAACTCGCCGTCCTCGAAGGTCGCAGTGATGTCGAAGTCATGGACTTCCGAACGGGAGTACCGAGAGAAAATAACCTCCTCCGCAGCAGCGGCTGCGGTCTGGACGACCTCGGTGTCGTCCACGGCTGTCATCTATGCGCCGCCAGCGCCGCCCATGCCGCCCGGCCCGCCGCCGAGCATCTGCTGGAGCTCTTCCTGGAGCTCTTCGAACTGCTCCTGGACGCGCTCTTCTTGTTTTTCCAGCGTATCGACGCGGACTTCGAGGCTGCTGACCTTCTCTTCGAGGTCGTCCTCTGCCTCGTCGTAGTCGGTCTCGACGAGCAGTTCGCCGAGCTGTCGGTACATCTTGGTGTCACCCTCGATGTCGTCGAGCTCTTCGAGTGCTGTCTGGGACTCGGTGAGCTGTGTCTCTGCTTCCTGCTTCTGGGCAGCGACCTGCTGTGCTGTCTCCTGCAGATCCTGCAGTTCCTCGAGCTTCTCCTGTGCTTCCGGGGGGAGATTTCCTTGCATACCCATCACCTCGGGACCCGGACTGTTAAACCCACGCATCTTCGCCTGTGACCCGCAGAGCGAATCAACAGACGTTCCCGGCCCGCTCGGCGACGCCGACGAGCGAGAGCCAGGTATTCAACGCCGCACGCAGGGCAGTTGGGTCGCGCGCTTCGACGATGATCGTAAGCTCGGCACCCGAACACTCACTTCTGACCCGACTCCGGTCGTCGTCGATAGCACCCAACTCCGGTTCGATCGCGTTGCTCACCCTGCGAGCCCGCTCAGAAGAACTGTACTCCAAAGAAAAGACTGCCTCGTGATCCACAGCTACTCGACGTTGACTTCTTTGATATCCCGGCTGCGCTCCTTGAGGAGAACGCGGTGACCGCAGTACGGGCACCGGACGCCGCCGTACTCGTCGAGCGTTACGTCACGCTTGCAGCGGGAACATTTGTAGCTCATTCTTCGTCGTCGTCTTCGGCGAGGGCTGCGCGGATCGACCGGGTGACGGTCTTGCCCGCGGGCGTCTCTGGTTTGTACGCGCCACCAGTGAACTTCTCGCCGGTCTCCTTGTTGACCCAGATGCCAGTGCCGACGCGTTTGACGTCGTCACCGTCGACTTTGGCGTTTTCCATCTCTCGCTCGATCTGTGCGACACGGCGGCGGGCGACGCGCCCATAGCGGGCGCCAAACCGGCCAGCACTGCCTGTCCGGTTTTCCTTATCACTCATAGTACAACAGTATCCGCCGAGCGGCCAAATAAACCCTACGAGTTGTCCTGGGTCCTAATTTTCCTTGAACTCCGCGTCGATCAGTGCTTCGTTGATATCCTCGCGCACGCGCTCGCCGAGTTCCCGATCACTGGCCGTGGTCACTACCCGGTTTTCCTGGACGCTCGATCCATCGCGAACGAGCAAGCGGACGTTACCCTTGTTGTCCGCGCGAGTCACCTTGGCCCGCAGTCCGGTCCGTGAACCCGAGCCGCCGGCGTCGATCGGGCCAGGAATAATCTTCTTGACGTGGGGGTGGTCGGCGACGACCTCCAGCGCCTCCCGTCCTGTTCGGCCGCCGATCAACGTCGAGTGGGTGCCGCCGAGTTTCTCCGCGACGGAGGCCTCGACGACTTCGAGTGCCGTCTCTCCCTGGCGTTCGAGGACGTACTCGATCGGATCTTCGGCATCGATCCGGTAGAAGGAGTAGTGTAGCTGTGCGCGGACCGCCTGGAGAACCTCGCGGTCACCGGTGGCGTACACCTCCTCCGGTCGCTTGCGTCGCACCTCGTCTGCGAGCTGTCCGGCGAAGTATCGTAGCTCGGCACCGACCTGTTCGCCGTCAGTCTCGGGGGTGGTCGTCACCGTCCGCGCGCTTACGACCTGCTCGCCGTCGAGTGTCGTCACGGTCGCGCGCTCGCGGCCGAGTTCGAGAATGATCGTGTCGGCGTTGGCCGTATGACAGACCAGGCAGTAATCCCCTGGCCGTTCGAGACTGGACGCACACTGCCGACACTCCATAGGCTATCTAGCTTTACGAGCCGAATAAGTACGGTGTTTCTCGTCGAGAGCGCCGCAGAGACGAAACGATCCACTCAGAGAGCTTCGGGATCCGTTTTGAGATACTCCCGCAGAAGTACGGTCGCGTACGCCCCACGGGGCAGTTTGAACGAAAGTGTCAGTGGGTCGGTCTCGAACGCCAGCGCTGTTCGGACCAGGATCGCCCGTCTCGTCCCTGTCGAATTGAACTCCCCGGGAAGTTCGAACTCACCCGGTTCGATGCCAACCTCGTCGAGGACCTCTCGTTCGATCTCGCCGGGTTCACCCTCGCCGAGTTCTGTTTCCGTGCCGACCAGTGGTGCAGTCACGAACGCGCGCCCGCGCTCGCAATGGCGGGTGACGGAGTCGACTCGCTTCTCGGTGACTCGCTGTGTTCGGTCCTGATCCGGCAGTGCGAACCCCTCGGGGGCCTCGCTATCGGTGAAACAGACGACATCCCCCGCCACTGGTCGATGCAAGGGAAGCCCTCGCTCCAGCCGTTTCGACAGCACGAGATTGAACAGGTACGACTGGGCGGCGTGGACGAACAGCTGCTGGAGATTCGACGGCAGCGTTTCCAGTGCAGCGCGGAAATCGTCCTCAGAGTCACTTCCTTCTGCGAGTCGGTGGAGCATCGACCGCTCGTAGCCGAGATAGTTCGGAAACCGATCGAGTGCTTCCTGCCAGTCCCGCGTTTCGTCGACGAACCGGCGAGCTGTCTGTGTCTCCTCGGGCTCTCGCTCGGATGCGTTACCCACGTAGGACATAACTGCCTGCTCCCACTCTTCGCGGACGATCGCTAGCCCGACCGTATGGCTCACTGGCCGGCGACTCCCGAACCGCTGCTGGCCGAAATAGTTTGGAACGCCGACTGCCTCCGTTTTATTTCCTTCGTGAGAGCCAGCGAAGATTTGGAGTTGTTCGGTGATTGCAGCTGCATTTTCAGGTCGTTCGGGATCGCGGATTCTAATCTCGAACTCGTTTCCGGCCAGGTCACCGAAGAGGATCGATCGGCCGGTTCGACCGACGACTTCGTACTCGACGTCGGAGAGTTCGGGGAGGTCGTCCGGGTCGCCGCCCTTGATCGAGAACAGCTGTGTGGTGACCGCGTGTTTGTCTTTCGTCCCGGCCCAGGAGACACGCTCGCGGGAGATCCCGAGCTGGTTCGAGAGTGTCTTCGCGAAATCGTTGGTGTCCCAGCCGCGGAGTTCGACACGGAGCAGGAGATGGGGGTAGTCACCCGGCTCCGCGTCGACGGGCTCGGCGTCGAACAGTTCGAGTTCCCGGACCCGGAAATCCTCGGGTTCGACGCGGAGCTGGCCGCCGGTCCCGTCTTCGTCACTCACGTAGTACTCGATCCCGACCTCGCGTTCGACTGGATGTGCTGTTCGCATTCGATAACTAGCTCTACTGGGTGGGTGGTGTCGGCGAAAGAAATGAATGTCGACACCGAGCTGGTTGGAGTATTGATAAACGCAGAACTTCCGATCTGGTCGGAGCGGTCGTTTCGAGTCCATTGGCTCGTCGGGCTTTCTTCCTGCTTAGATTTCACTCGAGACAGTTGCAAGAAAATGAAAAGGACCGTGATTGATCCACAGAAAGACGACTCCGACTCCCAGATCAGAGCAGTTCAGTGACGTCGTCGTACTTGTCGATTTCGACGCCGTCTTCGGTGATCGTCGCGGTGACGAAGCCGTTCCCCGAGCCGGTGTCGCGCTCGGTCGCCGCCTGCACTGCGCGGGCTGCGAGGGAAGTCGCCTCTTCGAGCGAGAGCGACTCGTCGTACTCTCCTTCGAGGGCACCGTGTGCGAGCTGCATCCCGCTCCCGGTCACGGTGTAGTCGTCTTGCATCACACCGCCAGCGGGGTCGATGCTGTAGACGTGACTCCCTTCCTCGTCGACACCGCCGAGGATCGGGTTGATCGCGATGAACGGCCCACCGCGTGCGAAGTTCCCCGCGAGCGTCGCGAGCGCGTGGATCGACATCGGGTGGCCGCGGCGACTCTCGTAGAGATTCGCCTCGGAGCGGAGCGTCCGGATAAAGGACTGTGCACCACCGACCGAGCCGACCAGCGTCAGCGCAGCAGTCGGGTGGATCTGCTCGACCTTGGTGACGTTCTTGTTGGAGACGAAGCGGCCGCCGAGGCTCGCTCGTCGGTCCGTCCCGATGACGACGCCGTTCTCGGTCGCGATCCCGACCGTCGTCGTTCCGGTCTTGTTCACTGCGTCACTGTCCTGTTCCGCTACGTCGTCGAACGAACCGAGTTCGGGTTCGTACGGGTCCTGAATGTCGTGTATTGGGTCTTTACTCATCGTCTTCACCTCCGAGGTCGGCCTCGGCCGCGTACTCCTCTAGCTCTTCAGTCGACAGCGTGTCGAACTCCTCGGTCTCGGTGTCGACAGTCGCGAGGTGGACACTGTCGGGTTCGATGTCCTCGTCGGCTGCTGCCAGCGCTTCGAGCGCGAGCGTGATGCCGCCGGCGAGATCCATCTCCGGATCGTACTCGTCTTCGAGGTGTTTCTGGATGTCCTCGCGGCCGCCGCCGATGGCGACTGCCTTCCACTCGTAGGGGGTCCCCGAGGGGTCGGCCTCGAACAGGCGCGGTTCGCCGTTCTCGATCCCACCGAGCAGCAGTGCCACACCGAACGGGCGTGCGCCCCCGGTCTGGGTGTACTGCTGGATGTGGTCGGTCGTCCGCTTCGCGAGCGTCTCGATGCCGATCTGCTCCTCGTACCGGAGCTGTTCGACCTGTGCCTGTCGGCGGGCGAAATCGACCAGCTGACGGGCGTCGGCGACGTGGCCCGCACTCGCGATGCCGACGTGTTCGTCGACCTCGTGGATCTTTTCGATGCTCTCCTCTTCGATCAGCGGCGAGCGTGTCTGCCGATCAGCGGCGAGAACGACGCCGTCCGCTGTCCGGATCCCGAGACTCGCACTGCCGCGTTTGACTGCTTCTCGGGCGTACTCTACCTGGTAGAGTCGTCCATCCGGCGAGAAGATCGTTATTCCTCTGTCGTAGGCCTGCTGTTGATTTCCTTGCATTGTCTGGTGTTCACACGGGATGTGTTTACGTCAGGTAAGTCCTCGATATATATAAACTGCACTTTAACGGCAACTCCCAGATGGGCTCGGAGTGGCCGGGTTTTCGAGGGAGCTTTCGGCAAGCGACCTGGTTTATATGATCGGCCGGACCCCACCTGTGATGTCCGCAGCTACAGGTCATCCCCATATAAGTGGCAGGACAGTAAAGCCCTTCTGGCACCGGAAATACGGCGATTGTTCCGATCGCTGTCACCTTCTCCGTCGATGGTTGCGTGACTGTTCGACCTATCACTGATGATGAAATACGGTTAGATTTTTTATTGGATGGGGTCCCAGCTACTGCAATGGCATCGTCTCTGTCGCCCGACGACGCACTCTCGCCGGACGGATTTTACAGTCTCTATCTGGGCGGTCTGGCGATCGAAGACGAGCAACGCAAGCACGAGACGTGTTACGTTCTGTTGCTGATGGGGCGGCTCGGGATTCGCGTCGACGAGTTGATCCACCTCCACGACGGATGGATCGACTACTCTCGGGGCGAGATTCACGTCCCAGCCCGAGATCCGTGTGCCTGTCGCCGGTGCTGGCAGCGGGCCCGTGATCGCCAGAGCCAGTCCGACGACCGCTCTCTCGAAACGATCGTCGCCGAGGAGTTCTGGTCACCACCCGGTGGCCAGGCTGGGAGTCGGACGCTCGCCTTTGGCTGGTCACATCGGCTGACGGCCGCGATCGATGCAGTCCTGGGCGATTCGGAGTATCTCGATGCCGACCGGGCGTATATCGAGGGCCTCGTCGACGCTGCTGCGGAAAACGCCTGGGAGCTTGGCCCCGACGCCGTCTCGCTTCCCGGATTGCGTGCGACTGCGGCGGAGTTTCTGGCGACGGCTGGCTTCGGTCCCCGGCGACTCGCCGACCTGCTCGTCGTCGACGAGGCGACTGCCGGCGAATTTGCACGGGTCGGTGGCGGCGACCTCCGTGAGCACATGTACCGGGCACTTCCATCGGCCTCGCCACCCGAGATCTGTGGTGAGGATACCCAGTACCGGCTGGTCTGTGATCCGACACCGTTCGAACGCGAGCCGTTCGATCCCCGGCGCTACGACGCTCGCTGGCGTACACAGCGCGGGGAGAACACGCCGAAACGCGGCCGGAATCCACGGCCGGTCGAGACCCCGGCGGACAGCTCGTTCGATCCGGCGACAGCGCTCGATCCCCGCGAGCCAGCAGCCGACAGCGGGCCACAGATCGTGAGCAAATCTCTCTCCGAGTGGGTCCAGCGCCGGGAGTCCCAGCGCGAACAGTACGGCGAGACTGGCGATCCCGGGATCAGGGACCAGGAGGGCCACCAGCCGCTTGCCTACCGCGATCAGGTGACTGCGCCGGTCGAGTTCTCGATGTCGACCCGATTTGCCGGCCAGGGGATCGAGCAGAGCCGCCCGACGGGTGGCTCGGTCGTCCTCGGCCAGCGGGAGCTCGTCTTTCTCTCGCGTGACGAAACGGGCATCGCGGACACGCTTCGAGTCCCGCTCTCGTCGATCACTGATGTTGCACCCGGCTATCTCCCCGGGCCGCTCGACGGGCTCTTCGAGGAGACGGTGGGTATCGCCTACCAGGACGACCACGACGAGCGCAAGATCGTCGTCTGTGAACTCCCGCCGGATCGAAGCTGGGAGTTCCAGCAGCTTCTCTTCTCGTCGCTGCTCGTGGACGTACCCGTCGTCTACGCGAACCTCGCGGCTGGCTCCGGCGATCTGTCGGATGTCGAGCCCGACGACCGCCGTCTCACAGCGAGCCCGCGGACGCTCAAAATCGGGGACCCCGATGCGGACAGGCTCCCGGTCCGGATTCGACTCTCCACGATCGTCGAGATCGAACACCAGCCGATGGAAAGCGAGGTTGGCTACGAGATGGGGCTGACGCTGCACCATCTCCGGGTCAACGCCAACGTCGTCACGACGGAGTTACGGGCGAAGACTGATCGAGCGGCGAAGCTGCTCCGGCGGTATCTGATGGAACACCACGAGCGCCAATTGGAGAAAGCTCGCAATGCCTCGCTTTCGAGCGCACAGAAGGCGACACTCGACGCGCTCCACGACGCGGGTGACGGGCGCGAACTCGTCGCAATCCTGGATATGAACCCCTCGCGTGTCTCCAATCTGGTGACCTCACTCACGGAACTGGATCTGGTCAGGGACAGCAGAACTGGTGTCGCGCTCACGGGAACGGGCTATCTCGTCACGACTGGTGGCTCGTTGCTGTACGAGTCAAGCGAGTAGGTTGGTTCTCCCGTTGCACCCCCTTGCCGACCCGTCGCCGACAGACAGGGTTCAGTCGGACCGTGCCCACTCGACGGCTTCGGTTCGGTCTTCCGTTCTGTACGTCTCCAGGTCGGCAGTATCGATTTTTCCACCGAGTGAGATGGCCTTGATCCCGTCGGCGACGACAGCCCAGCGGTCCACGCCGCGTTCGTCTGCACGTGTTGCAGATTTTTCCCAGATGTCGAAGACCGCTCCGGTGAACGGATCGTCGAGTTTGACGACGGTGACCATCCCCTCGATACGGTGTGAATCCAGTAGATCCTCGAAGACGGGATAGGCGTCATCTCTGAACGCCTCTAACTCCATTCCCGGCAGGAACTCCCAGATCATCACGCCGTCGTGTATCTCGACTGTCCAGCCCTCTCCGGATCTTGCGACTGACATATCTTCGATAACAGGATACTTCTGTATAACTGTAGATTACCTGCAGGTAACAGTGATCACGGTCGGTACTCGTCTCCCGCCAGAGACGCAGTCAATTCTCCGGGACTAGTACAGCGATAGCTCGCCGGTCACAGCGTCGATCTCTTCGTCCGTAGCAGGTCCGACAGCCATCGTCGTCGCCGTGCCGGGTTCGAGTTCGGTGTGGCCGGCATCACGGACGATCGAGTTGGGTAGCCCCTCCAGTCTGGCTTTCTCCGAGAGTTCGAACAGCTCCGATTCGCTGTTGGCCTGTAGGACGACCTTTTTCTGGCCGCCGCCTTTCCACTCCCGTTGTGTCTTCCCGTCGGCCTCCTCGTAGGCCTGCAGGGAGGCGTGTGCGACCTGTGCTGCGAGTTTCCCCTCGCCCATTCCGAGGTCCGCGCGCGCGACGATTGCCTGTTTCATACCCGCTTCTCGGAGTGGCCGGCGTAAAAATGTGCGAATTCGTCTAGGAGGCGTTTGTGGGGGTACTTCTGGAGTAACTACAAACAGCAAGAAAGCCCCCGTCCGCTTGACCGCCCGGGACTCGCTGCGGTCCAGTCGGTCCTTGCGTCGTCCGGGACGGATCAAGCGGACGGCCCCTTTCACTCCCGCCCAGCCTAGAAAGCCACACTGGGCGGGACTGAAAGGGGCGGCTGGCTACGCGAACCCCGACGATGTAAGCACTGCACCGAACGTAGTGAGGGAAGGGCGCAGCGAGTCGCGGGAGCGTAGCCAGCCGGGGATTTCTTGCTGGTCGTAGCGGTAGCTCGGATCACTCCTGACGGGGCTTTTTTGATATTCGCACCATCCAGTCACTCATTTGTAATCACACATCATCGCCGCTGATCGGGAGATTTTACACCCTGGTGCCCCGTGGTCAGGGTATGATACTCTCCGATCGCGATATTGCGGCCCGGCTCGACGAGGGCGATCTCGTCATCGAACCCCTCGACGATCCCGAACTACAGATCCAGCCGGCGAGCGTCGATCTCCGCCTCGGCCGCGAGTTTCTGGAGTTCCAGCGGACGAACATTCCCTGTATCCACCCCGAAAGCGAAGACGAGGTCGAAGATTACGTCACGAAAACAGAGGTCCCGGAAGGCGACGAGTTCATCCTCCATCCCGGTGATTTCGTCCTCGGGACGACCAAAGAGCGCGTCGAGATCCCGCCGGATATCATCGCCAACGTCGAGGGGCGATCCTCGCTCGGTCGACTCGCGATCGTCGTCCACGCATCATTACCCTACGACGAGGAGGTCTTCCTGTGGACGCCGGAAGGTGGGTTCGGGTTTCACGAGATCGGGGATATCGTCGAGAACGAACGTCTGGCCCGCGCGGTTTCTTTCGATCCAAAGACACTCGAAGTCGGGACACACCGCGTAACCGACTACATCACCAACCCGACCAAACGGATCTATCGCGTGCGGTTGCAGTCCGGGCGCGAGGTACTCGTGACGAAAGACCACAATCTGTTTACCCTCGACGATCACGGTGGGGTGAGTCGAGTTTCCAGCGAGGACGCAGAGGGTACACACGTGATGGTCCCGGCGACGCTCCCGGATTCGCCGACAGCGACCGATACGCTCGATCTGGCCAATCTGGTCGATCCCGAGGAGACGACTCTGTACGCCGCCGACGGCTTCGGTGAGGTCGACTGGCGACGGGTTCCGGCTGGCTCGCGACGGTTCTACGAGGAGACGGAGAGCGCGCCCATGGCAGCACTTTCCAGAACCGAGATGCCATCACAGGTCGAGATCTCGTTCAAACAGGGCGATACGAAACTGACCAGGGAACTCGAAGTGACCCCGGAGTTCGGCTGGGTACTCGGGTTCTACATTGCAGAAGGGTACGCTCGTCGAAAACAGATCCAGATTTCGAACGTCGACGAGACGTTGCTCGAGCGGTTCGTTGACTTCTTCGAGACGCACGATACGGGTGTCTGCTGGCGTGAGACCGACCGGATCACGAAGGTAACGATCAGCTCGGCGCTCTGGTCGGGGATCTTCCGGGAGCTAGCCGGCACGAACGAGCGGAAGACGATTCCGGAACGAGCGTTCGACTGGCCCGAGCCAGTGCTCGAAGCGTTGCTCGAAGGGTTACTCGACGGGGACGGCTGCCGGCGCGAATCCCGGGACACGCTGTACACGGCGTACCCCGAACTCGCGAACCGGGCGGCATATCTTGGCTCGCGGCTCGGTCTGCTGACGTCGATCTACAGCCGAGAGCGGGAAACGTACATCCCGATGAGCGACGTCGAATGGTCCGGTGAGATGTGGGCCGTCGATTTCAGTGAGGATGCACACAAACGCGGGCAGTACGTTCCGACTCCGAACTCGTTGCTCCGGCAGTACCGGGAGAACGCAGATATGCGAATGCAAGAGGCGGCCGATGCGATGGGATACTCGTCGAAATCGAGTATTTCGAACGTCGAAAACGAAGAGTACGAGAGTATTAAACGTGACACCCTCGAACGGTTCCGAGACGCCTACGACCGGGCGGGAGTCGACACGAGCCGGGTCGATCAGATTCTCGATGGCGGGGTGCGTTTCGAGGAAGTGATCGCCGTCGAGAAAACAGGCAGAGTCGAACCGACCTACGACCTCGAAGTCCAGCCGGACGGACGGACGATCGAGAACTTCATCGGGGGGCGCGGTGGTGTCTTCCTGTCGAACACGGCAGGCCTCTGCGATCCGGGCTACCAGGGACAGATCACGCTCGAACTGTCGAATCTCGGTGCCGCGCCGGTCGCACTCGCACCCGATATGCGGATCTCACAGCTGACGTTTACCGAACTCTCCTCGCCGGCCGAACGACCGTACGGCAGCGAGCGGGGATCGAAGTATCAGGACCAGTCCGGGCCGCAGGCGTCGCGGATCGGCGGCGATCGCGAGTTCGGAGGTGACCAATGAGCGACCACGAGCACAGCGAGTGTGTCGCGAGTATCAGCGAGAAACGAGCAGAGTTCGGAGGTGACCAATGAGTCTCCGCGAGCACAGCGAGCGTGAGACGTTACTCGTCGAGAAACGAGCAGCGTTCGGAGGCGACCAATGAAATTCGCCGAAGAGATCGTCGTCGAGGAGTTTCTCCCGACCTTCCGATCACTGCTCGCCGAATCACTGCGCGAGCGCGGGCTCACCCAGGACGAGGTCGCGAGACACCTGGGAATCAGCCAGAGTGCCGTCTCGAAGTACGTCCACGGTGAGGTGGATCGAAACGAACGCGTGCTCGACGACGATCGCCTCCAGACACTCGTCGAGGAACTCGCAGACGGGCTGGCTGCTGGCGAGATAACACCGGTCGAGGCGCTCATCGAGACCGAGGTCTGCATCCGGGATCTCGAACGCGGCGGCGTCCTCGCCGATTTGCACGCCGAGGCAGTGCCGGAACTCGCCGAGTACGACGGCTACTTCGCCGTCCACGATCCCGACAGCCGACTCCGGAAGGCGAGTCAGGTCCGATCCTCGGTCCGGCGGGGACTCCGAATCCTCCGCAACACCGAGGGGTTCACCCAGCAGATCCCGAACGTCGGCTCGAATCTCGTCGAGTGTCTTCCCGACGCACAGAGTGTCGACGACGTGGCTGCGATTCCCGGTCGACTGCTGGCCGTCCACGGGCAGTTGACCGTCCCCGGCGAACCCGAGTTCGGGGTCAGCCAGCACGTCGCCAACGTCTTGCTCGCAGCGCGGGCCGAGGGCAGCGACGCCCGGGCTGCGCTGAACGTCAGCTACAGCGAGGACCTCGTCGATGCACTCGCGGCCGACGGCTCCGTCACCGCCGAGTTCGACGCCGAAGCGGGGCTCGACGACGCGATTTCGGCGGCGCTGGCGGCGACGCCGGACGCCTCGGTGCTCTACCAGACCGGCGGATTCGGGATCGAGCCGGTCGTCTACGTGCTCGGTCCGGACGCCCCGACGGTCGCAGCGACGATCCGTGATCTCGATGCCTGACGAGACAGTCCGCACGACACAGCAGTTCTACAACCGCTGGGCCAGACTCTACGACCAGATCGCGACAGCGCCCGGTGTCACCTCCTGGCGGAGACGCGCCGCGGAAACGCTGTCGCTCTCTGCTGGCGATACTGTCGTCGAGATGGGCTGTGGGACCGGCGCGAACTTCCCCGCACTTCGCGAGGCTGTCGGTCCGACGGGTACTGTGGTCGGTATCGACCTGGTCGGCGGGATGCTCGCGCAGGCCCGCCGCCGGATCGACCGCGAGGGGTGGGTGAACGTCCACGTCGTCAGAGGCGACGCGATGCAGCCACCAGTCGACGAGGCAGATGCCGTCGTCTCGACCTTTCTGATCGGGATGCTCGCAGATCCCGCGAGCGCCGTTCGGACCTGGATCGAACTGGTCGAACCGGGCGGTCGACTCACGATGATGAACGCCGGCCGGAGCGATCAGCTCGTCGCAACACCGCTGAATCTCGCCTTCCGTGGTTTCGTCAGGCTGGCTGCACCGGGAGAGAAAACTGCCCCCGGCTCACCAGTCCGAGAACTCGAAGCCCGCTGGGAGGCCGCGAAAAAAGCTCTCTTCGAGGAGACCGTCGATCACGTCGACCACAGACTCGGTGGTGGATTCATCCGGCTTGCCAGTGGCCGCGTCCCCGAGTAACGAGGGTTCGTCAGTCCGTGCCGTACAGCGACGTGTGGCGCTCACAGAACTCCGGTTCGCGAAGCTGAGCCTCGATGACGCCGGGCTGTCGGTGCGGGTTCGCCAGCCGACAGTGCTCTTGTTCACAGAACGCCTCGCCAGTATCCAGATAGTGCACGGCCTGCAGGACGTATCCGTTTAGTACATCGGTCGTCCGCGGGTCATCTTCGACGAGAAAATCGCCTTCTACCTGTTCTTCGAGGACCTCACGGGGCGGCGCACCACCGGAGAGCATCGCGTGTTTTTGTTTCTCTTTGTAGTACGCCTCTGGTTTCGCTGGTGCTTCGTAGAGCCCGGGAACGGAGACGAGTGCTGGCTGTCCGAGGACGTTGACGCGTTTGTGCCAGCGGCCGTCGTGGTCGCCCCAGGTGCCGAGGACACGACTCGTGAGAATGATGTGTGCGTGGTCGAGTCCCCGCTCGTCTTCGGGGAGTCGGGTACCGAGTCGTTTCTGGACGCCAAGTCCGTCGTAGAGAACGCCACCAGCGCGCTCGGGATCGTCGAGTGCGCGCTCCTCGTACCGGACGATACCCAGCATCGTGTTGCCCGTCTCGCGGTCGTGTGGCGAGAGGACACGCGTCTCGGCGAACTCCTCGGCGAGCGAATCATCGGCGTACAGTGAACAGAAGCGGTCGCGGACGGTTACCGTCGCGCCGATTCGGTCGGAGAGCCAGTCGGCGAGTGCGTCAGCGTCGGCCTCGGTTGTCGGGGCGCGATAGAGCGATACCTGCTCGACCATATCAGGCTTTGCTGTGGGAAATGCAAACTGCTTGCGATTTGCCGGAGCGCTGGTCGGTCAGCGACGGCGGGAGATGCCTAGTAATCCGGCCAGTGCCAGTACGGCAGCGAGGATACCGAACCCTGCACCCGTTCCGTCCGAATCGGTCGCAGCGTCGGTCGGTGCCATCGTCACCTCGAAGCCGTCGAGTCGCTGGTCACTCTCCCAGACTGCCTGGCCGTCGTTGGTCGAGGGGTCCGGACTGGCTGCAGTGATCTGGTGGGTCTCCGGCGGTTCGATGGTCAGTGCTCGGTCGGTCTCGAACCCGCTGTCGAACGGTGCGTCGATCCGGACTTTGTCGCCGTCGGTGGCTGCGAGCTGTTCCCAGTCGGCTGTCACTCGGACGACGCCAACCTCCGCACTGTCGTGGGTTCGCGTCTCGATTTCGGGTTCGGACACGGCCATCTCGCGGTCCGCCCCAGCGTTCGTCTCCGTCGCGACGTTCGAGAGGCGCGTCTCGTAGCGATCCAGTAGTTGCTGCTGTCTGGTCTCGTCCGAGCGGAACCCCTCGTATGCCCGCCGCTCCTCCTCGACTGTCAGGTCGAACGGAACAGTGAGGGTGACCGTCGCGTCACCATCTTCCTGAACGGAGACGATCATCGCTTCGGAACTGGGGTCGTCCACCTGGGCCGTGGCCCCGCCGCTTGCAGCGATCACCATCGTGGCGGCCAGCGCCAGACAGACCGCGACCACGCTAACTTGTCGCCCGTGGCTCCGGAGCCAGTCGCGTCGCTCCGTCCTGTCCGCGCAGTCGTGATTACTCATCATCATCGTCGCTGTCGTCATCGTCGTCTTCATCCTCTTCATCATCGTCGTCCTCTTCTTCCTCGTCTTCATCACCGTCGTCACCATCCTCTTCCTCCTCGTCGTCCTCGCCGTCGTCACCTTCCTCGTCCTCGCCGTCTTCTTCGTTCTCTTCGTCTTCGAACTCGAATTCGAGTTCGGCTTCGGCGTCTCCGTCAGTGATGTCGATCTCCGCGCCCTCCGCCGGGAGCGTCACAGTGATCGTTCCGTTCTCGTCGGTCTGACCGACCGTTTCCTCGTCGATATCGACCGTCGCTCCCTCGACCTCCTCGCCGTCAGCAGTGACAGTCAGCGTCACTTCCTCGCCGGGTCCTGGCTCACCGTCGGTGACACTGACGTCGAGTTCTCTGTCATCGTCGTCACTCTCTTCGTCGTCATCCGCTTCGAGTTCGTACTCCAGTTCGGCTTCACGGTCCTGGTACTCGATGTCGATTTCGAGTTCCTCGCTGTCGGGTAGCGCGAACGAAACAGTCCCGTCCGTGCCGGTCACACCGACTGGCTCCTCGTTCGCCGCGACGGACGCTCCTTCGACCGGTTCACCGTCGAGCAGCACCGAGACAGTGACGGTCCCGTTATCGATGTCGGCCGTCGCACCGAGTTCGCCGTCTGCTTCCTCGTCTTCGAACTCGAATTCGAGTTCACCCTCGCGCTCGCCGGCGGTCACCTCGATCTCGGCCTCGTCGTCCGCCGGGAGCGTCACAGTGATCGTTCCGTTCTCGTCGGTCGTCCCGACAGTCCCGTCGCCGAGTTCGACCGTCGCATCCGAGACTGGCTCACCGCTGGCCGTGACAGTCAGCGTGATCTCTTCACCAGGTGCGGGCTCGCCCTCGGTCACACGGACGGCGAGTCGTTCGTCGTCGTCATCGTCGTCTTCGGATTCGACAGACTCCTCCAGTTCGAACACCGTTCCGGTCTCACCGTCGACAGCGACCTCGGCTTCGCCCTCGCCGGCGCCGTGGAGTTCGAACTCGAACTCGTAGGCGCCGTCGTCAGTACTGGTACTGGTCAGCACCCACTCTCCATCCTGCTCGGAGAGGCTGCCAGCCGCAATATCGGTCGCTTCGGACTGATTCAGTTCGTAGGTGCCGCTGCCATCGCGTGGCCGCTCGAACTGTCGTGACTGCTCGCCATCCTCGCTGCTCACCTCGATCTGGACACCGTTTTCGCGTTCGATCTCGATCTCGATTTCACCTGCCGACTCCGCCGTGTACTGGGCGAGAATCGCACTGGTCGTCCGGGTGGAGACCGGGCTGACCTGGTCCGTAATCTGGTCGAAGTCGTCCTCGGTGATGTCGAACGCGCGCTGTTCTGCGGCCGGGAGCTGTGCCGCGTAGTCGGCGAGTCGCTCGGTGTTGCGCTCGACTGCGTTTGCCTTCGTCGTCAGCGATGCGATCCGCTGGGCGAAGGTGGAGCCGTCGATCTCATCGTTGCGGTAGGATTCGGTCAGTTCGTCGTACTGGGTTCGCAACTCGGTCGCCGTCGTTTCGAGTTCGGTAGCCCGATCTGCGATCGCTTCGGCCCGTTCAGTCGAGCTGGTCTCGTTGAATCGCTGTTCGAAGCCGGCCTGGTCGGCCTCGCTTCGAACCTCGTCGGTCGTCGCCGAGGCGACTGTCGAGAGCTGCTGTCCGACCTCGATATCGACCGTCTCGTTCTGTTGCTCGCCCGTCTGAGCAGCTGTCCCCGATATCGCTGCGGCCGGGAGGACCATCCCGGCTGCGACCGCAGCCATGAGGACGAGAACTGCTGTCGTTCTGAGTCGTGACATGGTCGCCACTCTCTCCTGTACCTACTTCAACGCCGACGACCGTCGTCCCGAATTGCACCAGTTTTGCGACGTTTGCACCGGATTTCACCGGTTTGCACGAGCCACTAACATGCAACTTATACACCCCCGGACGAAGTATCGGCTGTGATATCTCGCCGCTGGCTGGTGTGTCTCGCTCTCGGACTGCTCGTCGTGCTCGGAATCGGTGTGGTTGCAGGTGGGGCGGTCGCTGACAGCGATCGAACAGTCGACCAGCGTTCTACCGGCGAGTTCCCGCAGGTCGAGGAAGCCCCGGATCCGGACGCCACGGTGACACGGATCGATCTCCATCCGAACGGGACTGCGGTCTGGAGTCTGACAGTCCGGATGCGACTCGACTCCAACGAGTCCGTCGAGGGATTCGAGGCCTTCGAAGATGAATTCGAGGCCAATCGCTCCCGGTATCTCGGTCAGTTCCGCGACCGGATGACCGGCGTCATCGGGAATGCGGAAACCGTCACAGAACGAGAGATGGCAGCGACCGAATTCGACTCCGAGATCGGTGTTCAGGAGGTCCCGCGGCGGTGGGGGTATGTCGCCTACCAGTTTCGCTGGGAGGGGTTCGCGGCAGTCGACGACGGCGTCACTGTCGGTGACGTGTTCCGCGGTGGACTGTTTCTCGACGACGACGATGTCCTGATTATCGAGCCACCGACGGGATACGAACCCGATACTGTCGATCCAGCACCCGACGAGACTGGTGACAGCCGGTTGCAGTGGAACGGGCCGGTCTCGTTCGACGATCAGCGACCACAGGTCCGGTTCGTTCCTGCAGACTCCGCCCAGTCTAATGGGAGTGGAGGTTCCCTGCCGACAGCCGTAATTCTCGGTTCGGTCGTCGTACTCCTCGTCGGGCTGGCCGCCGTGTACACGCTGGGCCGTGACAGTGACGGCGAGCACCCGGTCACAGCTGACAGGGGAACCGAGCAGTCAGGCGCTGGCGGTACTGCGAGCGAAGCCGACCCACAGAGTTTCGTCGATGACGGAGGCAATTCCCTCGAACTCGACGAGCTGGCGACCGACGAGGATCGTGTGATCGCGCTGCTGGAAGCCGAAGCCGGGCGGATGCGCCAGGCGGATATAGCCGACCGACTCGACTGGTCGGCCTCGAAGACCTCACGTGTTATCTCCGAACTCGCAGCGGACGACGCAGTCGAGAAACTCCGAATCGGCCGCGAAAACGTGATCGATCTCGGTGACGACACCGGAAACAGCGATTCCTGAGGCGATCCTGTGTATCGCCAGTACACTCTCGGTGAGGCTTTTTTATACTCGAACCCGTTCTTGTAGCTATGACAACTCGTGACCCTGGGCTGGAGCTGTACGAACTCCAGAGCTGTCCGTACTGTGCGAAGGTCCGCCGAGCGCTCGACGATCTCGACCTGGAGTACGAATCGCACACCGTTCCTTCCTCGCGAAAAAACCGGAACAGGGTGCAGAAAATAAGTGGGCAATCTGGCGTCCCGGTGCTGGTCGATCCGAACAACGGGATTGAGGGAATGCCGGAGAGTGACGATATCGTCGAGTACCTCTACGAGGAGTACGGTGACGGGAAAGAACGGCCATCCGGGCTCGTTTCGCGAGTGCTCTCGGCGCTGTTCTAACCCACTACTCCCACTGCTTTTGAACTGGGTACTGTCCGGGACCACCCTCGTTTCGTTTGTGGAGATAGTAGAAAAGCACGGCAAGACCGCCGATGATCGGCAGTACAAAGAAGCCGACACCGAAGCCGACGGCCCACATATCTGCGGTGTCCATCCGCCGCTTTCTGGCGTCCTGATAGATCCAGTAGCCGCCGAGACAGACGACGATGAGCGCCGCAGGCAGTGAGAGCTGGATCGAGAGCATCCCTGCCCGGAGATACGGCCCTCCTGTTGTTAGACGTACTGGTTCGTGAAATTGCTCTCCTTCCGGGCAGATAGATGGACATATTTATACTACAATGTATATATTCATTCATTATGGCCGACGAACAGCCAAATCGGTTCGCAGTCTCGGAGCAGTTTCGATTTATCGGGCGGACGTTCACGGAGTACCGGTGGCTGTTCGACCTCGCACTTTCGGATCTCGCCGGGCAGTCCATACTCGATTGTGCTGCTGGTCCCGCGTCGTTCACCGCGACTGCGACCCAGATCGGTGCAGATGTAACTGCGGTCGATCCGACCTACGGCCAGCCTGTGGAGACACTCGAAGAGATTTGCCAGGACGCAGTCGAGAAGACGCTCGCACAACTACAGGAGAAGACCGATCTGTTCGTCTGGGAGCGCTACGGCGATGTCGAGACACGGGGTCGGCATCTCAGATCAGCATACGAGCGGTTTCTCGCCGACTACAGCCAGCATTCAGGGCGATACATCCCGGCAGCCCTCCCGGATCTCCCCTTCGACTCCGATCGGTTCGATCTCGCACTGTCGGCGAATTTCCTCTTTCTCTACGACGACCGGCTGGACCTCGACTTCCATCTGGACTCGCTCCGGGAACTCGCACGAGTCGCCGGTGAGGTTCGGATCTTCCCGCTCGCCTCGCTGGATGCCGAGCGATCGGAGTACGTCGATCCTGTGGTTGATCAACTCGAAAGCGAGGGATACGGCACGGAGTTTCAGAGGGTCCCGTACGAATTCCAGCCCGGCGTGACCGAGATGCTGGTCGTTTCGGACTCGCAATAATCGATTCCTGCAGTGCGGTCAGGACAAGCATCCGCGCGAACGAAGTGAGCGCGGTTCACTCGACGCGAGCGGAGCGACGCGAGCGAGCGTCGAGAACGTTTTTCCCCTAGTTTTTACGAGTCGAGCGAGACCGAAGGTCTCGCTGACCATGCGAACGGCGCTTTGCGCCGTGAGCAGAGAGTGGTGCGCGAGCGTAGCGAGCGCACCCGACGAAGTAAAAAGGGGCTAGTCGTCAGCAGGCGCGCGAGTGGTCATCTCGACGTCGTCGGCGTCGACACCGAGTTCGTCGAGTGCGACCTGTGCGGCGCGTTTCCCGGAGACGAGCATGGCGCCGAAGGTCGGCCCCATCCGTGGCAGGCCGTAGGTCGTCGCCGTCGCCATACCGGTGACGATCAGGCCGTCGTGTGCGAGTCCCGTGTGCTCGACGACGGCGTCCTCGCTCTCGCCGACCCACATCGAGTCGTGACCCGGTGAGTCGTGGCCGGGTGCGCCGTAGGAGTCGTCGCCGGTCTTGTCCATCCCGGTGTTGTGCTCGTCTGCGTGGCCGATCCCCGGCGCGTCGAGAACACCGCGCTCGTGGAGTTTCGTCACTGCGACGGCGTCGTGGCCCGTCGCGTCGATGACAAGATCCCCCTCGACAGCGATCGGGTCGACACAGGTGATTTCTCGGGGAAGAGCGTGGACTGGCGTCCAGTTCATCACGATCCCGCCGACTCTGTGGTCCTCCCGGATGACGATGTCGGTGAACTCCGTCATGTTCTGGATCTTCGCGCCGGCGTCACAGGCGGCCTTGATGAGTCCGGAACAGGCTTCCGGGCCGTTCGCGACGAACAGCCCTTCGCTGTCCTGGGATCGTTTGTAGGAGACGTCGAGTTCGTCGAGGACCTGCTCTGCCGGCTCTCGGACCGTGACCTTGTTCATCAGGAAGCCGCCGAGCCAGAACCCGCCGCCGAGGTAGTTGTTCTTCTCGACGACCATCACTTTCACACCGCGCTCTGCGAGTTCTTTGGCTGCCATCAGGCCGGATGGACCGCCACCGACGACGATCACGTCGCTGTCCGAGAAGTCCATGAACTCCTCTGTCCACTCCTGACCGATTGCTCGTGTTACGTCTGCCTCACCAACGTCACTGAACTGATCGTATCCGTCCATACTACTGGCTAATACTACTGGATACTATTATCTTGCGGTCGACAGTTGACCCGTCTCTTTGGAGTGTCTGTCCGTCTCTCCTTGGAGTGTCTGTACTGCAAGAAACCCATCAGCTGCTGTCACTACGTCTGTTCTTCGGCTATCGCGTCGACAGCTGTCCCCTGCGACGCTTCGAAAAATCAGTTCAGTTGTTCGTGATACTTTCGTCCGCGACGCTGTCGGCCTGCACATCGGTTTCGAGGTCGATGTTCTGGACGAGTTCGACGAGGCTCCGGACCTTCGGGAACGTGTACACGGTGAGGTCGACGTTCGCGTCACCCGTCGTAATCTCCGAGTCGAGGACGAAGACGATTTCTTCGTCTGGCCAGCCACCCATTTTCTCGATGATCCTGTGGCTCGGACCGTAGGTGAAGTTTGGCGTCCCCATGTTGATCGTCGTATCGAGGACGTTCGCCCAGCCATCGATGTATCCGGAGGTCATGATGTTCCCGATCTCCTGCATCGCAGACCGTTCCATATCAGAAAAGCCGCTCCCGCTTTTGGACTCGCCGGGTATCATCGACTGTGCAAGCCGTTTGCTGTCGGCCGGATCCAGCAGGAAGAGAACGTAGCCGTACGGTGACTCCGTGAGCTCGACGTGGATGCCGACGGCCTCGTCGTCGCCGAGGTGTGTCTTCACGTCGTCCATGTGGAGGACGTTGATTTTGGCCACCTCGATCTCGGCGTCCAGCCCCGACATCTGGCTCAGGCTCTCGGCAACTCGTCTGGATCCTTCCTTCGAAACTCGGTTGAAAATCTCTAGTTTCCGGACATCGACCTCAAGGCTCATACTCCTACGTAGAAACCGAACCGTGTAAATTCTCGGATAGCCGGCTGGCGCACTCACCCGCGTACGCGCCGGGTCGTCACTCCGGACTGCCGTCCCGGATCTGCCGTTCGGCACTCGCAAGTGCCGCTTCGGGATCGAACGCCTCGACGATCGACTCCAGTTCAGCCGTCGATGCGTCCTGCAACTCGCGGGCGTGCTCGGTCATCTTCGGCACTGCCCGGATGACGTTGTCGACGATCGGTACGTCGGCCGCTTTTGCCGACCGCGAGAGCGGGTTGAGATCGACGACGATCTCTGTTTTCCCCATCTCGGCGAGCGCTGCTGCCCGGTCGCCGTCTTCCAGCGGGACGAGCACCACGTCGGCCGCGTAGATCCCGTCTGCGTCGACTTTCGCCCGCTCGTGATCCAGTCCCGGGATTCGCTCGTCCGCAGTGAGTCCCTTCACCTCGGTTGCGCCATGTTCGCGCAGTTGATCCGCGATCGCCTCGATTCGCTCTGGGGTTCTGTTGAACAGGTTCACCTCGATATCGGCCCCGGTTGTCTCGGCGAGTTCGACGATCTCGCCGGGGACCAGCGCGGCGACGTTTCCGTTGACAGAGAGCACAGGATGCTCGGCGAGCAGGAGTTCGGCGGCGGCCGCGCGTGCTGCCTCGTCGGCACTCGGGATCGTCTCCTCGCCGAGCAGGTAGTCGAAGGCCTCGCCACGACCCTGTGCGATCAGCCCCTGCTGGCTCGTAATTCCCTTTTCGACACCATCCTCGATCCGGTGTCGCGTCAGCAGCGACTCGTACCGTGGGTGACTCTCCGGGATCTCGGGATCGCTCATATCCTACGCTTGGGGGCCGTGTTCGAAAACGCATCGGTCGCTGCAATCGATCCGGCTACTCCGGGCTGGCCTCGATCGTCGCCCCGCCGGGGTGGATCTGACAGACCTCCGGATCGTAGCCTGCATCGGAGAGACCGGTTCCGAGCGAGAAGACGGTCTCGCCGAGCATCGCCATCGCTGCAGCCCCACCGGCGTCAGCAACGTCGGTGATAACCTCGCGAACGTCCGCCGTCAGCAGGCCGGATTCGCGGGAAAACTGCCGTGAGGCGCGCATAAACGTCTCCATCGTCGGCTCGCCAACGACCGTCGCGAGTGCCTGTTTTCCCGCGTCGGTCAGTTCGCCGGTGTCCCCACCCAGTACGTCCGCTGTTTCGAGTTCGCCGATGACGTGATACTCGACCCGGCCACGGGCTGGGATGCCGTCGAGTTTGTTGTCCTGTGGCCCACCGGGTTCGAGTCGGATCGGCACACCGCCGCGGGCCTGTGCGACGACGTCGCCGAGTCCAGTTCCGGACTGGACCTCCGCGCCGTGTGCAATCGTGACGAGTTCGTTCTCCGAGAGTCGGCGGTCGAGGGCCGCGTTCGTCGCCAGCGCCGTGCCGAGTGCCATCGCCCCCGAGACGCCGAAGCCAGCACCCAGTGGCAGGTCCGTCACGCCACGGACCTCTGCACCGGCTTCCAGCGTCCGCAGGACGCGTTCGACCGGGTCCATCTCAATCTCGATGCCGTTGAGGAAGATAACCGGGTCACTCGCCGGTCGGACAGTCACCGTGACCCCATCCGACAGTGCGATGCCGCCGCCGCGCGAGCCTGCCTTCGTCGGATCTGGGTCGGGATTGCTCGTAAAAAACCCGGTAATGTGCCCTGGAACGAACGCCTGTGTCACGTCTGTCATGGCAGTCTGTCGTGTGGCCAGTGGCTTATCGGTGGCGTGTTGTCACTCAGTTATCTGCTACCCCCTCCTTTGATGTGTGTTTGCGCTGTGAGCAATCGTATACATGCCGACAGTGAGCGTTCGGATCGACGAAGGGGAGAAAGCAGTGCTGGACAACGTGGCAGCACTACTCGAACAGGATCGCAGTACGACGATGCGACAGGCGATGCGCGAGGGTGTCGAGACGCTGCGCACCCGTCACGCAGTCGAACGCTACCAGAGCGGCGAGGTCTCGGTCAACGAGGCCGCACAGCTGGCCGGCGTTTCGATCGCCGAGTGGCTCGAACTGGCCCACGACCGGGGGCTGACGACACAGCTCACCGAGACCGATCTCAGCTTCGACGCCGAGCGGGCGGGTGAGCTGTAGATGTCGATCTACGTCGACGCCACACCACTGTACGATCTCGGACAGATCGGCGAACTCGAACTGCTGGCGTCGTTCGATACCGACCTGGTCATCCCACAGCGTGTCATCGACGAGATCACCGTCGAGCCAGCGGCGACGAACCTCGAACGATTGCTCGACGAGCAGCCTGTCGAAACTGCCCCAGATATCGAGGCGTGGATCGACGACGCGAAACGACTGCTCGACGTCACCGAGGGGACCAGCGACGTGGCCCTGATCGCCTGCTTGCTTGCGGCTCGGGACGACGACGAGGATGCAATTCTCGTCTCCGACGACCGCCGTCTGCGCGCGCTCGCAGAGGGGCTTGGTGCGACGGTCACGGGAACGTTCGGACTGACTGCCCGTGCCTCGATGGACGACAAGTATTTCTCCGTCACGCAGGCGAAACGGGTCATCCGCCGGACTGATCACCACGGCCTCCAGATGACCGGACAGCTCCGTGAACGGGCGATCGGTGAAGTAGATTAGGAGCGTATCAGAATACATTTTGCCGCAATTCACTCGACAAATGGGCGATACTGTCGCTGACGGTCGGCCGTGATCCGCGCTGGTTGTCCACGGTCGTCCGTGATCCGCGCTGTTTGTCCACAGTCGTCCGGAGTACTCCGGGTGCTGTGCCGTTTTGATACTAACCTGTTATCACATCTGATAGAGCCGATCCAATTTTATTATCGATCCACCACAAGACTCTCCAATGGATAACCAGCAGGGACCGACTCGCGCCGTTTCGCCAGTCATCGGAACGGTCCTGATGGTTGCGATCATCGTCGTTCTCGCCACGGTCGGCGGAGCGATGTTTCTGCGTTTCGATGCCGAAACTGACCCACAGCCGAACGTCGTGCTGGAGAGTAACACCACAGATACCCCAGCGCACGCACTCGTTCACGGGGGCGGCGAGAGTATCGAGGGAGAGCGCCTGGAACTCAAAGGTGCCGTCCCGGCAGACGACCCTGCAGGGAAGACACTCCAGGTCGACGACGAGATCACGTTCTACCCGACCTCGGAGGAGGTGACCGTCGTCTGGTACGGCGACAACGAGGAGTCCTACAGCCTGACAACGGTGGAAGCCGAGCAGGTCGTACCCGAACCCGACGAGAGCTGTGCGTGGGTCGAAGACGAGACAGTCAACGGCACGGAGTCGATCACGATCGACAACGTCGTGGTGAACTGTGATGTCGAGACCGAGAAACAGGTCGCAATACAGAACGGCGGTGTCGTCATCGGGGAGACATTCAGTGATCAGAAAGACCTGGATGCGGATGAGGCACAGGTTCACGGTGATGTCACCGTCGAGAAAGTGCTAAATCTACAGGATGGACAGATCACAGGCAGTGCGACGTCGAATCTGGAGGATGTCAAGATCGGAAACGGCTCCGTCGACGGCTCAATTGAGGCGGAAAAAGTTGCGGAGTTGACCCGCAGTAGCACTGTCGGCGGGGATATGGAGAGTCACACCTCGGACACCAAAGTGCTGGATGGTAGTCTCGTCGAGGGGTCAGTGACCGCGAGTGCGACAGTGAAAGTAGAGAACTCGACGATCGAGGGCGACGTCTACGCCGATCCCTCGGATCTCGACTGTACGAACGCCACAATCAATGGCGAAAGCTGTGGCTCCTACACGCCCGAGGATCCCAGCAACTGGTGATGTTTTTTGAGCCCCGACGCGTTCGTTATGGGCTCAGGCGCTGCCTATCACGCGGGAAGATGACGGCTTCGCGGATGTTGTCCAGTCCGAGCATCGTCATCACGAGTCGTTCGGCACCGAGCCCCCAGCCGGCGTGTGGCGGCATCCCGTAGCGGAACATCTTCGTGTAGTACTCGAAGGCCTCTGGTTCGAGGCCCTGCTGTTCGAAGCCTTCGATCAGGTGCTCGTAGCGGTGTTCACGCTGCCCACCGGAGACCAGTTCGAGCCGCGGGTGCATCAGATCGAAGCCGGTCGAGAGCTGCTCGTCGTCGTCGTTGTCCTTGATGTAGAACGGCTTGATCTCGCTTGGCCACTCGGTGATGAAGTAGTGCTGGCCGACCTCCTCGCCCAGCGCGCGCTCGGCTTCCGTCGAGAGATCGTCACCCCAGACGAGCTGTTCGTCGAGTTCGCCCGTCGCGTTGATCCGCTCGATCGCCTCCTCGTAGCTGATCCGCGGGAACTCCTCCTCGGGCGCGGCAAACTCCTCGGCCAGCCCGAGTGCTTCGAGTTCTTTCTGGCAGTTCGCTTCGACGCCCTCGTAGGCAGCCCGAACGATCTCCTCGCAGGCGTCCATCGCGCCGGACTCGTCGATGAAGGCAGACTCGAAGTCGATCGAGGTCGCCTCGTTGAGGTGCCGTGGCGTGTTGTGCTCCTCTGCGCGGAAGATCGGGCCGATCTCGAAGACCCGCTCCAGGCCGGAGCCGATCATCAGCTGTTTGAACAGCTGCGGGCTCTGGTTCATGAAGGCCTCGCGGCCGAAGTAGGTGATCGGGAACAGCTCGGTCCCGCCTTCGGTCCCCGTCGCGACAATCTTCGGGGTGTTGATCTCGGTGCAGTCGAGCGATCGGAAGGCCTCTCGGACCGAACGCAGCATCTCTGCGCGGATCTCGAAGATCGCCTTTACCTCTTCTTTCCGCAGATCGAGCGTTCGGTTGTCGAGTCGCGTCGAGAGTTCGGCGTCGACCTTGCCGGAGGGATCGAGCGGGAGTTCCGGATCTGCCGGGGAGATAACCTCGACTTCCTCGGGGACGATCTCGACACCCGTCGGGGCGCGGTCTTCCTCTTCGACGTCACCGATAACTTTGATGACGCTCTCGCGCTGGACATCGAGGGCCGTCTCGACGAGGTCGTCGTCCCTCTCGTCTTTCTCGAATTTGACCTGTATCTTGCCGGAGCCATCGCGGACGATCAGGAAGGCAATGCCGCCGAGGTCTCGGATCTCGTGTACCCAGCCAGCCACCGTGACGTGGTCGCCGGGCGTCGCATCTGCAGTATGCGTGCGTGATTCCATGACTCTCCCTCTGGGGTCGCCGAACTTAGTTCGGTCGTTTGTGAGTCGAGAGGGAAGGTGTCTGGAACAAGGGCGTGGCTCGGAAATGCGAACAACAAGAAAGCCCCCGACCGCTCGATATGGCTTTGGAGGCAGGGTGGGACTGAAAGGGGCGAGGCTCTGGACGAAGGCGGACCCATCAAGCACCTACCGGAGCGCAGATGGGTCCCCCGAGTTCAGAGCCTCGGGGCTTTCTTGCTGTTAGTAGCGGTGTTCTCAGATTCGTTGTGTCAAGGGGCTTTCTTGCTGTTAATCGCCGTAATCTCACTCCTGCCACTCGTAATCAAACATCTTCCAACTCCAACCCTGCTGCTTATGCAATTTCCTCCCTACTATATCGATAGTGCAGATCAACAAACGGAGCCTCGCGATCGGTGTCGGCGCTGGCGTCGTCGGTACTGTGGTTCTCGCAGTCGTCCTCGCTGCTATCTTCGGCCTGCCGCTACACCTGTTTTTCAGTCCGACAGGAACGGGCGCAGCGGCCGGCCTCGCCGCCGACGATGTCGAACACGAGGTCCTCGCGGAGGATCTGGACGTACCGTGGGAAGTCGTCGTCCTCGAAGAGGATCGCTACCTCGTGACCGAACGGACCGGCGACCTCCTGCTGATCGAGGACGGTGAAAAACACGTCCTGGAGAGCTTCGACGAACTGGAAGAGCAGTTCCTCGGCGAAGGCGGCTTACTCGGTATCGCTACCCATCCAAACTTCGAAGAAAATCAGTATCTGTACGTCCACCAGACCGTCGACCGCGAATCTGTCGAGAACACGGTTCGCCGCTTCGAAGTCGACTTCGACAACCGCGAACTCACCAACGAAGAGACGATCATCGACGGGATCCCGAGCGATCGTATCCACAACGGCGGTCGCATCGCCTTCGGACCGGACGACTACCTGTACGTTACGACGGGCGATTCGGCCAACGCGACGCTGGCACAGGATCGCGACTCGCTGGCTGGCAAGATCCTCCGGCTGAACGACGACGGCTCGATCCCGGAATCGAACCCCTTCGGCAACGCAGTCTACTCCTACGGCCACCGCAACCCACAGGGCATCACCTGGGACGACCAGGGGGACCTCTGGGCCACGGAGCACGGCTCGGACGCACGCGACGAACTCAACCAGGTGGAGATGGGCCAGAACTACGGCTGGCCGACGATCACCGGCAGTGAGACCGACCCGGCGATGGAGTCGCCGGTCTTCCACTCATCGCAGTACGAGACGTGGGCCCCGGCCGGCACAGCCTACGCCGACGGCAGTATCTTCTTCGCCGGACTCCGCGGCGAACGGCTCTACGAGGCAACCATCGACGGCGGCAAAGTGACCAGCTTCGTCGCACACCTCTCCGGGGATTTCGGTCGGCTCCGGGCGGTGACCCTCGGCCCTGACGAAGAGTTCCTCTATCTCACGACGAGTAACACCGATGGTCGCGGGGAGGAGGGATCGGACGACGACAAACTCGTTCGCGTGCCAGTCGAAGCCTTTCGGTAGCCCGGACCACAGTGTTGGTCTCACTGGCTGTCGCTCGTCAGATGCGGACATACGAATACATTACCGTTTATCAGTATCCACCTCCCTACGGTAACGTATGCAAATAATCGAGCGTGGGACGGGGACGCCCCGCGTTGCCGTCGTCGGCGGTATCCACGGTGACGAACCGGCAGGGCCGGCAATCGTCGAGCGTCTCGCCGAGACGTTACCCGCCGGTGGAACGGACGGAACGATACAGTTGATTATCGCGAACGAACCGGCAGTCGAACGCCAGGTACGATATACAGAGACAGATCTGAACCGCGCGTTTCCGGGCGACAGTACGAGCGACGTATACGAGTCCGCACTCGCTGCGCGACTGGTCGATATCCTCACTGGTGCGGATGCGATACTCGCCTTGCACAGTTCCCAGAGCGCGCCACCGCCGTTTGCCATCTTCAGCCACCTTTCAGAGGCTGTCCGCCGGACGATCACCGCGCTCCCGGTCGAGTACGCAGTGGATTCGAGCGAACTCCGTGGGACGACACTGGATTCGGTGCTCGCACACGCGGTCTCACTCGAAGTCGGCCGCCAGGGGAGTGACGACGCGATCGAGGACGGCTACGATGCGGCACGCACCTTTCTCCGAGCCCACGGAGTGCTGACCGACGCGGAACCCACATTCACGGAAACGGACGTCGTCAGGGGACACGAGGAGGTCCCGAAAGGGAGCGGCGAACCCAACGTCTACTACTCGAATTTCGTCGAGATTCCAAAAGGAGAGGTCTTCGCCCGTGACGACACACACACCCACAGAGTCGAGACCGAGGGAGTCGTTCCAATCCTCGCGAGCGAGCAAGGATACGAGGACATCTACGGTATTTATGGCACGTTCGCGGAACCGATCGAGCCACCGAAAACCGACTGAGAACGGACTACACCGTAGCGACTGCGTCGGTGCTACGATCCCGCAAGCTGGCCTTTCCAGTCTTCCAGCTGATCGACGGTCACGCCCTGAACCCGGTTGGCGATCTCCTGGGGGTCGACCGTATCGAGATCTTCCGGTGACTCGACGCCGGCGTCTTCCAGTTTCTCGGCGGTCTTCTCGCCGATGCCGGAGAGATCTTCGAGATCGTCGATCCGCTGTTCGGCCTGGTACTCCTCGTAGTTACAGATCGGACAGCCGAGCTCCCAGGGCTCGTCGTCGCCGTCGTGGATGTGCAGTTCCGGCAGGTCGTGCTCCTCGCAGTACTCGTCGGTAATCTCGATGTCCCCGCGCCGGGGGAGCGGTAGCGAGTACTCGCAGTCCGGATAGCGCGTACAGCCGACGAGCCGCGAGCCCGAGCGAAGCTGTTTGATCGCCAGCTCACCGCCGTGTTCGCTGTCGGCGGTTTCACCGCCTCCATCTCGTTGCTCCTCCGGAGCAACACCCTCACCACACTCCGGACAGGCACCGATCACTTTGTCCTCGCTTTCGTCGGCCTCCGCGGCGGCACACCGCGGACAGCCGTGGACGAACGTATCCCGGCCGGCGAGCATCTTCACGTGGTTCATCTCGTGGTCCTCACAGACGTCTTCGAGGACGAGCGGTTCGCCCGTGCTCGGTAGCGGTAAGGTAAAGCGACACTCCGGGAATCCGTCACAGCCGACGAAATACGATCCCTGCCTGCTCCGGCGGATCAGCAGATCCTCGCCACACTCCGGACACGGTCCGAGTCGGCGGTCCGCTTTCAGTGATTCCTGGAGGTGGTCGCCGATCTCCTCCCGGGAGTCGTGCAGTTCCTCGAAGACCCGTTCGAGCATCTCGCGCGAGGAGTCGGTCACCTCTTCGAGGGTTGCCTCGCCCTCCGCGATGGCGGTCATATCTGCTTCCAACTGAGCGGTCATCTCCTCGCTGACGACCATCTCGGCGAACGTCTCTGCGGCCTCGACGACAGCCTCCGCGAGGGCTGTCGGTCGCGGTGGATCGCCTTCGAGGTAGCCCCGGTCGTACAGCTTCTCGATGGAGTGGTGCCGGGTCGATTTCGTCCCGACGCCGAGCTCTTCCATCTTCTTGATGAGCCGCGACTGACCGTACCGGCGGGGTGGCTGGGTCTCCTTCTCTTCGAAGCGAACCTCGGTCAGATCGAGCTGCTCGCCCTCCTCGACATCGGGGACGTAGTTCTCGCTCGTGGAGCCGTAGGGGTAGACCGCGTGATAGCCTTCTTCGAGAAGCCGTTTGCCGTTGGCCTTGAGTCGCTCGCCGCCGGCCAGCGCGACGACACGGAGGTGTTCCCACGTCGCTGGCTCGGCGACCGTCGCGAAAAACCGCCGGACGATCAGTTCGTAGATCTCCCACTCGTCGTCGCTCAGTTCTCCCTTGCTCGGGAGCTCTCCGGTCGGATGGATCGGCGGGTGGTCGGTCGTCTCCTCGTCACCCCGCGTCGGCTCGATCTCGTCGAGATCCAGCAACTGCTTTGCGTCGTCGTTGAACTCGGTGCCGACAAAGTCGTCGAGCAGTTCCTCGGGATCGAGATCCTCCGGGTAGACCGTGTTGTCCGTTCGCGGATAGGTGGTGTAGCCGTCGGTGTACAGCTCCTCTGCGATCGACATCGCCCGCTGTGCGGAGTAACCGAGGGAGCCCGCAGCACCGATGAAGGCCGTCGTATTGAACGGCTCCGGTGGGGCGTCGGTTCGAGTGCGTCGGTTGACCTCCTGCACCTCGGCCGCTGTTGCTTCTTGCAGGTTCTCGTAGGCCGAGTCTGCATCTGCCTCGTCCCAGACGCGCTCGGCTTCGTTGCCGTCCTCGTCCTCGTAGAAGTACTGTGCCTCGAAGCTGTCGCCGTTTTTCGCGAGGTCGGCGAACAGTTCCCAGTAGGTTTCGGGATCGAACGCCTGGATCTCCCGCTCGCGGTCGACGATGAGTTTCAGCGTGGGGGACTGCACCCGCCCGACGGAGATGAAATCGTTGCCCAGCTGTCGGGCCGACAGCGAGAGAAAGCGGGTCAGCGCCGCGCCCCAGATGAGATCGATAATCTGGCGCGCCTCGCCCGCCGCTGCGAGGTCGAAATCCAGATCGTCGGGGTTGGCAAACGCCTGCTGGACCTCGTTGTCCGTGATCGAAGAGAACCGGACGCGTTCGATCGGGCCGTCGATCCTGTCCTCGATGATCTCGTAGGCTTCCTTGCCGATGAGTTCGCCCTCGCGGTCGTAGTCGGTCGCGATCACGGCTTCGTCTGCCCGGCCCGCGAGCTGTTCGAGTGTCGTGACGATGTTCTCTTTGGTCGGTTCGGTCGTTATCTCTGCGTCGATCAGTTCCGCCGGTTCGACGTCGCGCCAGTTCGAGTACTCCTCGGGAAAGTCGAGACCGACGACGTGACCGGACAGTCCGATGACGCGTTTGTCCCCCCAGCGGTAGATGTTCACCCCGTTCTGTCGCTCGACATCTGCAGTGTCTTCACTGAGAATTTCTGCGATCCGTCGGGCTGCATTGTCCTTCTCTGTAATGATTAGCTTCACTGTGGAGGATCACCGGTTGTTACGCCTTCCTACGGTTGGATGCAGTCTAAAGGGTTACGCCCCACCTTTTTCTGCGTCGGGTTCGCGCTCTGCGCGAACCACTCCTTGAAAAACGTGGGCGAAAAAGGCCGGAGCCTCGCGTTGCTCGGCTCCGGTGAACCGCGCCTCCGGCGCGGATGCTCGACGATGACATCCTCCGCATGGTGAATGGCGCGGTTTCCCGAGTCAAGCGAATCGGTTTTCACCCCTCCCTTCGGTTACTCGGTAGATCCTTTCGGATGATCTGTCTGCCAATTCGGAGCCTGTCGTAGAACGACTCGTACTCCCTGTCCACATCCTGTCAGAACTCGCGGCCAAGATGTAGAGGGTAACTCATTGGCCTGTGGACCGTATATCCATCTGACACACATTCGAAAAGGTACCGGGTGCGATTGGTCCCGATCGGTTGCAGGTCGGCAAACACTTGCCTGTGCCGGGCAAGGCGTCCGTATGGATGCCACATACCTGCCCTATGCACTTCTCGCGATGGGGGCGTACGCGCTTGTCTCCCCACTCATGCGCGTCGCGACGACCGGTCCTGACGCAGTTCCGAGCGACGTCGCCGTCGTCATCTCGAACATCGTGCTTATTCTGATGGCACTTGGTGTGTTGTGGTACACGGATCAACGTTTCGTCGCTCATTTGTCCTCACCAAAGATGGTGTATGTGCTCGCAGCAGGCTTCTTTTTGGGGATTGGAATCCTCGCATTGTACCGGTCGCTGGCTCTCGGGCCTGTAAGTGTGGTCACGCCCATCTTCGCGATCTTTCTGGTGTTTTCCTCGATGATCGGGTTTCTTGTGCTGGGCGAGGAGTTTACCACGCGAAAAGCGCTCGGCATCGTCCTCGCCGTCCTCGCTGTTTACCTGGTGTCGGGGGCGTGAGGCGACGATACGACTGTGGTGGACGAACTGGTCGGGAAACACCACGGTTTGAATCTGGAGTGAACAACTCTGGGATTATATTAACAGTCCGGATCAAGACAGTTGTATGACAGAACGAACCTTCGTGATGTTGAAACCAGACGCGCTACACCGGGGAAAAGTCGGGGAGATCATCGGTCAACTCGAAGAGACGGGGTTGCAGATCGCCGCGATCGATATCCGTTCGCCGAGTAAGGAACTCGCACGGGAGCATTACGGGCCGGAGATTGCCGAGCGCCACGGCGAGGATGTCCGGGAGAATCTCGTCGAGTACATCTCCGAGTTCACCGTGATCCCGATGGTGCTCCAGGGACGGAACGCTGTCTCGAAAGTCCGGGATACGATGGGTGAGTCGTTCGATCCGATGGAGTGTTCACCCGGAAGTATCCGGGGTGACCTCTCCTCGTACTCGACCGACGCCGCAACAGAGGAGGCAATTGCGATCCCCAATCTCATCCACGGGGCCGAATCGGCCGAGGCCGCCGAGAACGAGATCGACCTCTGGTTCCCGGAATCGGAGTTTGCAGCCTACGAACGGCCCGACTTCGACTATATCAACGATATCCTGGGGTAGTCTACCGCCCGCAATCGGCCATAGCGGTTCACAGACCGTCGCTCCGCTCTGCGACGAACCGGAGTCGTCGATAGTCCGCCGTCCACGTGCTCGTCTCGGCGTCGAACAGGTCATCCTTTAGTCGGTCCTCGACAGCCTCGATGACTGCCCGCTGATCGTGTTCTGGGACGCCCTCGAAGATGCTATCCCCGAACATCCCGAGCCAGTTTTCGAGTCCCCGCGCTCCGTCGTCCAGTTCCGTGGGTCGGTCGAACAGTATCGCCCGAGAGACCTCCATCCCGTACTCTTCGATCCGTGGCGTATACTCCCCGATCGAGGGGAAATACCACGGCTGTGTCGCGTCGTATCCTCGCTGTGCCAGTTCGTCGATTGTCGTCGTCGCGATCTGCTGGATGTTTCCTGTACCGCCTAGCTCGGCGACGAATCGACCCTCAGGGGCCAGCGCCTCCTCGACCATCGCCAGAACAGCGTCGTGATCCGCCTCGGGAATCCAGTGGAGCGCTGCGTTCGAAAAGACCGCGTCGAACTCCCCGTCTGGCTCGACGGTTCGGGCGTCAGCCTGCCGAAAATCCAGGTCGGAGTGTTCCTCGCTGGCTGTCTCGATCATCTCGGCCGAGGCGTCGATCCCGAGCACGTCAGCACCCCGTGCTGCAATCTCTTTCGTGAGGTGGCCGGTTCCACAGCCCAGATCGAGAATGCGTTCGCCGGGCTGGGGGTCGAGCAGTTCGACGACGCTCGCGCCGTACTCGTAGACGAACCCGTGGTTGTCGTCGTAGTCGTCGGTTTCCCACTCGTTTCCTGACATAAAAGAAGAGACTCCGTCAGCCGAGTTCGTCCCGCAGCAACTGGTTCACGTCGCCCGGATCTGCACTGCCGCCGGTTTTTTGCATCACCTGCCCGACGAGGAAGTTCAGCGCGCCGTCCTCGCCGTTGTGGACGTCCTCGACTGCATCGGGGTTCTCGTCGATCGCGGCCGCGACTGCATCTGCGATCTCGTCGCCGCTGGTCTTGCCCAGCCCCTCCTCTTCGACGATGGTGTCCGGATCGAGGCCGTCGTCGAGCATCGATCGGAGCACCGTCTCACGGGCGTTTTTCGTGGT
The DNA here is from genome assembly GCA_004015825.1 of Halovenus amylolytica. Classification (GTDB taxonomy): domain Archaea; phylum Halobacteriota; class Halobacteria; order Halobacteriales; family Haloarculaceae; genus Halovenus; species Halovenus amylolytica. Next base: position 113,459 of record SAYS01000017.1, read on the forward strand.
GATCTTGTCCTCGGCGACGAGTTCGACCAGCCGCTCGATCTCGTCGAATCGATCTTCGACATCTGTGATCACCATATCGCGGTAGTTGAGCTCGCCCAGCAGTTCGTCGGCGACCCAGGTCGCCGCCAGATCCGGATCGAAGGTCTCGGCGACGTCCTCGTAGAAGTCGGCGACCTGTTTCGTGCTCGTGAGTTTGTCCGCGGCCTCCTCGCTGAGGCCGTATTCGGACTGGAACCGCTCGCGGCGAGCGTCGGGTAGCTCCGGAATCTCGATTTGCTCCTTCCAGTCGGCGACCTGCAGCGGCGGGAGGTCGGCCTCTCTGAAGTAGCGGTAGTCTTTCTCCTCTTCTTTCGAGCGCATCGAGACGGTGATCCCGCGGGCCTCGTCCCAGTGTCGGGTCTCCTGTTCGACGACGCGGCCGCGCTGGATCGCGTTTTTCTGTCGCTGTGCCTCGTAGGCCAGCGCTTTCTCTGCGCCCTTGTGACTGGAGATGTTCTTGACCTCGGTCCGGTTCGCATCTGCCAGTACTGCGTCGTCGATTGCGCCGTCCTCGCCGACCTCCTCGCTGTCGACGACGGAGAGGTTCGCGTCGATCCGGAGCGAGCCATCCCGCGAGGCGTCGAAGACACCCAGATATTCGAGCACTTCTTCGAGTTTCGCGAGGAAGGCGCGGACTTCGTCAGCGCCCCGGAAGTCCGGCTTCGTGACGATCTCCATCAGCGGCATGCCGGCGCGGTTGTAGTCGACCAGCGTGTACTCCGCGGTGTCGATCGAGCCGCCCTGGTGTTTGAGACTGCCGGGGTCCTCCTCCAGGTGTGCGCGTTCGATGCCGACGGTGCGGCGTTCGCCTTCGACTGCACAGTCGAGTTCGGCGTCCTGACAGATCGGTGAATCGTACTGCGTGATCTGGAAATTCTTCGGGAGATCCGGGTAGTAGTAGTTTTTCCGGTGGAACTCGGTCGTCTCCGGAATCGTGCCGTCCAGTGCTTTCGCGACCTTGACCGCCGCTTCGACAGCGCCCTCGTTGACGACCGGGAGCGCGCCGGGGAGGCCGAGACAGACCGGACAGGTGTGGGTGTTCGGCTCCTCGGCGGACTCGGTCGAACAGCCACAGAAGATCTTGGTCTCGGTCTCGAGTTGGACGTGGACCTCCAGCCCGATGACCACCGCGAGATCGCCCGTTTCCTGTACTTGTGCCATTACCCGCGATTCGGTTTCGGCTGGCTAAACGCTTTTGGAGCGATACGAGGAGTCTGAGTATTTGCTGGATTTGGTTTTGAGTGGGTTACGAACAGCAAGAAAGCCCCCGATCGCTCGCGGCCCCTCAGTCGCTGCGCTCCTCGCTCCCTACGGTCGCTGTGGTGCTTACTTCCTGACGTACCGCGAGCGATCGGCCCCTTTCAGTCCCGCCCCGTCTGATTTTCTAGGCCGGGCGGGACTGAAAGGGCCTCGGGGCTTTCTTGCTGTTCACAGCGAACACTCCTGTTCTGTTCATGATCGAGCAGAGGTCATCTGCATGACAAAATACTACTCATGCCACTCATACCCTCACCTCAACAACCAATGTCTGACGCACGTTTATGTAAGCGGAGAGGGATCCCAAGTGTATGTGCGGTAACAGAGTCGAGGAACTCGAAACGCGTGTTCAGGAACTAGAAGCATCAGTCGAGGGGCTGACAGACGAACTCGTCGAGTGCAAGGTGCGCTTGCGCGAACTCGAATCCGCGGTCGACGAGGATCTCGGCTTCGTGCCGACCGGATCCGAAGACGAGACAGCGAAGACCTCACCCAAGCGCACCTCCGTCGGTGCCGAAATGGTCGACGCAGATGCGGAGGCGGCGGCTGAATCCGAGGGTTCGGCCGAAGCAACTAAATCCGAGGATGCCGAGTCGGAAGATAAGTCGGAGGAATCGGAAACCGATATCATCGTCGCGTAAGGCCGGTCCCCCCCGCGAGCACCCCCATGCACATCAAAGAGCTCGTCCTTGACAACTTCAAGAGTTTCGGCCGGAAGACCCGAATCCCGTTTTACGAGGACTTTACGACGGTCACTGGCCCGAACGGCTCGGGCAAATCCAACGTCATCGACTCGATTCTCTTCGCGCTCGGACTCGCTCGTACTTCGGGCATCCGCGCGGAGAAACTGACTGATCTCATCTACAACCCCGGACACCAGGAGGGCGAGTCCTTCCAGGGCGAACGTGAGGCGAGCGTCGAGGTCATTCTCGACAACACGGATCGAACAGTCGAACGCTCACAGATCGTCAACGCCGCCGGCACCGACGATGTGGGCGATATCGACGAGATCAACATCAAACGCCGGGTCAAGGAGACCGAGGAAAACTACTACTCCTACTACTACATCAACGGCCGCTCGGTGAACCTCTCCGATATCCAGGACCTGCTCGCACAGGCGGGTGTCACACCCGAAGGCTACAACGTCGTCATGCAGGGCGACGTCACCGAAATCATCAACATGACGCCGGGGGCGCGCCGCGAGATCATCGACGAGATCGCCGGCGTCGCGGAGTTCGACAAGAAAAAAGAGAGTGCCTTCGAGGAACTGGACGTCGTGGAAGAACGGATCGACGAGGCCGAACTCCGGATCGAGGAGAAGACGACTCGCCTCGACCAGCTCGAAGACGAGCGCGATACGGCACTCCGCTACCAGGATCTCCGCGACGAGAAAGAAACCTACGAAGGATATCTCAAGGCAGCACAGCTAGAGGAGAAGCGCGAGGAACGCGAATCTGTCGAGACGAAAATCGAGGAGCTCGAAGCAAAACTCGAAGAGCGACAGGCGACCCTGGACAAACGCCAGGGCGAGGTGATGCGCCTCGAAGAGGACCTCGAAGACCTCAACAGCGAGATCGAGCGCAAAGGCGAGGACGAACAGCTCGAAATCAAACGCGAAATCGAGGAGATCAAAGGCGACATCTCCCGGCTGGAGGACAAAATCGAGAACGCGCAGGATCGCGCCGAGGAGGCCGAAAACGAACGACGGCAGGCCTTCGTCAAGATCGACCGCAAGCAGGAGACGATCGACGACCTCGACGACGAGATCCGCGAGATCAAGGTCTCGAAATCCTCGATCGCGGCCGACATGCAGGAGAAAGAGGCCGCCCTCGAAGAGGTCGAAAAGCAGATCGACGAGATCGGCGAGGAGTTCGAGGAGGTCAAAGACCGACTGCAAACGAAAAAGAGCCACCTCGAAGAGACGAAAGCCGACAAGAACGAACTCCAGCGTAAACAGGACAGACTGCTCGACGAGGCCAGACGCCGATCGAACGAGACGCGAGAGAAACAAGAGGAAATCGAGAGCGCACAGGAACAGATTCCCGATCTGGAGGCCGAAATCGAGGATCTGGAGGTCGAACTCGACAAGGCCGAGAAAAACCGCGAGACGATCGCCGAGGTCGTCGACGACCTCCGGGCGGAGAAACGCGAGTTGCAGGAGGACCTCGACGAGATCGAGGACGACCTCAACGCGGCACAGCAGGAGTACGCCGAACTCGAAGCCAAGGCCAGCCAGTCCGGTGACTCCTCGTTCGGCCGGGCGGTGACGAGCATCGTCAACGCCGGTATCGATGGCGTTCACGGGCCGGTCGCACAGCTCGGCGGTGTCTCGGGCGAGTACGCGGTCGCCTGTGAGACCGCCGCCGGTGGGCGACTGGCGAACGTCGTCGTCGACGACGACAGTGTCGGCCAGCGCTGTATCGAGTATCTCAAATCACGCAACGCCGGCCGGGCCACCTTCCTGCCGATCACCGATATGCAGAATCGGTCGTTGCCCTCGCCTCCGAGCCACGACGGCGTCGTCGACTTTGCGTACAATCTTGTCGACTTCGACCCCGAGTACGCCGGCGTCTTCTCGTACGTACTCGGTGATACACTGGTCGTCGAGGATATCGAGACCGCGCGGGAACTGATGGGCCAGCACCGAATCGTCACGCTCGACGGCGATCTCGTCGAGAAATCCGGTGCGATGACCGGTGGATCGAAGAGTGGCTCGCGGTACTCCTTCGCTGGCAGTGACGGACAGCTCGAACGCGTCGCCGCGAAAATAAACGACCTGGAAGACGACCGTAAGTCGGTCCGCGAGGAACTCCGCGACGTCGAGGATCGACTCGAAGACGCCCGTGACAGAGAAACAGAGGCTGCAGACCAGCTCCGCGAGATCGAATCCGAGATCGAGAAACGGGAGACGAAAATCGAAGAGGCCGAATCCCGGATCGACCGTCTGGAGACGGAACTCGACGAGATCGAGGCCGAACGCGAGGAGGTCTCCGACAAGATGGACGAACTGGAGGCGGAGATCAGCGAGAAAAACGAGACGATCGCCGAGATCGAGTCGATGATCGACGACCTCGAAGCCGAAGTCGAGGACTCCGAGCTGCCGGAACTCACGGCGGAGGCAGAGTCGATCCGCGAGGATATCGACGATCTCGAACGGCGCAAGGACGAACTCGACGCCGAACTCAACGAACTCACACTCGAAAAGGAGTACGCAGAGGATGCGATCGAGGATCTCCACGACGATATCGAGACCGCACAGGAGCGCAAGGAAACCGCCGAGGAGCAGATCGAATCCTTCGAAGGCAAGATCGAAGAGAAAGAAGGGCAACTGGCCGAGAAAGAAGCAGAAGTCGCGGAACTCGAATCCGAACTCGCAGATCTGAAAGAGGAACGCGAGGACCTCCGCGAGGAACTCACGACGGCCAGATCCGAGCGCGACGAGGCCAAGGAACGCGCCGCAAAAGTCGAAGACAAACTCGGCGAAAAGCGCGAGCACAGGGAGCGTCTCGACTGGGAGATCGACGAACTGGAAACGGAAGTCGGCGAGTACGATGCCGAGGAGATCCCGGACCACGAGACTGTCGAGGCGGAGATCCAGCGCCTCGAAGGCGAGATGGAGGCACTCGAACCGGTCAACATGCTCGCAATCGAGGAGTACGACCGCGTCAGTGAGGACCTCGAAGAACTCCGCGACAAGAAGAGTACACTCGTCGAGGAGGCCGACGGGATCCGTGACCGGATCGAGAGCTACGAAGCGCGCAAGAAGGAGACGTTCATGGACTCTTTCGAGTCGATCGACGAGCAGTTCTGTGATATCTTCGAGCGTCTCTCGAACGGGACCGGAACGTTACATCTCGAAAACGAGGAGGACCCGTTCGACGGCGGGCTGACGATGAAAGCCCAGCCCGGCGACAAACCGATCCAGCGACTCAATGCGATGAGTGGCGGAGAGAAATCGCTCACTGCGCTGGCCTTTATTTTCGCGATCCAGCGACACAACCCAGCGCCATTCTACGCGCTGGACGAGGTGGATGCTTTCCTCGACGCTGCGAACGCCGATCTCGTCGGGGAGCTGGTCGACGAACTCGCCGGCGAGGCACAGTTCGTCGTCGTCTCGCACCGCTCGGCGATGCTCGACCGCTCCGAGCGAGCGATCGGTGTGACGATGCAGGACAACAACGTCTCCTCGGTGACGGGAATCGATCTCTCCGAGGGCGCGGAGGTGCCAGCAGATGATTAGCGAGATGCCGAGCCTGCGAGAGATCTCGGACAGATCGGGCGGTGAACGAGGTGAACCGAGAGATGACTAAGGACGAAATCCCACTCGATATTTCCGGACACGAGGATCGCGAGCGTCCCGGCGCCGAGGGTGGCGCGGGGCTGCTCGGTGCAGCGGAGTCCGAAGATACTGCCGAGGCAGACACCGAAGATGTCGACTCGGCCGACGACGGCGGGAACGACGACGATGTGGAACCAGTCGAAGTGCTGGTTCAACTCGCACGGTCGGGCGAGATCGACCCCTGGGATATCGATATCGTCGACGTCACCGACAAGTTCCTCGACGCACTGGACGAGGCAGATCTGCGTAGCTCCGGCCGGGCGCTATTTTACGCGAGTGTCTTGCTCCGGCTGAAAAGCGACGCGATGCTCGACGACGGCGAGGAGGAGCCAGAACCCGAACCCTGGGAGCAGGCGATGGTCGATGGCGAGGAGTTCGACGATCCCGACCCCTTCGCCACGCTGGAAGCCGAGATGGATCGGCGGATCGAACGGAAACGCGCCCGTGGGACGCCACAGACACTCGACGAACTGGTCCGAGAGTTGCGTGAGGCCGAACGCGACAACTGGTACAAGGAGTCCCGTGAATACGATACGAGTGGGACGCCCCAGCCAAAGCAGGGCACCCAGCAACTGGACTACCGCTCGGCCGATCAGTTCCGCGTCGACGACGAGCCGACAGAGGAAGACGTCACCGGCACGACTCACTCCGAAAATATCGACGATATCATCGAGGATGTCCACGTGGCTGTGCGTGAACAGTACGAGAAAGGCCGCACGGAGGTCCTCTTCAAAGAGGTCCAGACTGCTGGCGGTACGCGTGTGAGCACGTTCCTCGGGTTGCTCTTTCTCTCACACCGCGGGCAGGTCCGACTCCAGCAGGACGATCTGTTCGGCGATCTCTGGATCAAAGATCCGAGTGCGATTTCGGGGTCCGGCGAGGTTGCTGCGGACTGAGCGTCCGGATCGGTTCAGCCCCGGAAGAGCCCGATAATCTCGTCCGACACAGATCGTTCGACGGCGACAATATAGGAGTTCCCCGCCAGGAGCTGTGTCTCCGCATCGGCGATTGTGTCGCCGTCGGTTCCCGCGACGATCAGACTGCCGTGTGGCAGCGCTATCTCTTCGAGTGTTTTCCCCGCGACCGGTGCGCCGGGATTCACTTCGATATCCAGAATTTCGATATCGCCAACTGTCCCTTCGAGGCTCTGGACGCCGAGTTCGATCGCACTCGTGGCGATCTTGGCACCCGCCTCCTCCGGCATGAACGTCGCGTCGACGAACTCGTCGTATTCGCCGGTGTCGTCGTGGATCGTCCGCATCACAGTTCGAATTGCCGGATTTTGCTGTTTTGCAACCGTACAGACCGCGAGATTCGTCGCCGTCGTATCGGTCAATCCGGCGACGACATCGGTATTCTGCAGATCCACCTGTTCGAGTACCGACGGGCGGGTCGCATCGCCCTCGATCACCGTCGCCACGTGCTCTTCGGCAATCGCTTCGACGCGGTCCGTGCGACGCTCGATGACGACTACGTTGTGGTCATGTTCGGCGAGTAATCTCGCGGTACGGAGTCCTGTTCGTCCGCTTCCGACGAGTACGATCCGCAACGGACCGTCGTGCGCTGAGGGATCAACCGTCATCACAGTCTACTCTTGGTGGTCCAGCAGAAGAAACTTCACGGCAGTCGTGACTTATACTGGTGGTGTACATTCGTACAAATATTCGGCCCCACCTCGGGTCGAAATTATTTCATTTCTTACAGCCACCAGCATTAATTGCCCTAATATATACAGAGTAATTATTTTGAAGTCGGTCGACAATACTCCTGTACAGTGACCCCTTTGGCGCAGAGACGATCTCTGAACACGGTGAGTGGTACGGATGAGCGAGGCAGGTAGTCGTCAACCGGAGGCCGAACTGGGACTGTTGGATGCCACCATGATCGGCATGGGGGCGATGATCGGGGCGGGTATTTTCGTGTTGACTGGACTTGCAGCCGAAATCGCTGGACCAGCTGCGATTCTCGTCTTCGCACTGAACGGTGTCGTAACAGCGTTTACTGGCCTTTCGTACGCCGAGCTTGCTGCATCGATTCCGAAAAGTGGTGGCGGATACGCGTTCGTTCGCGAGATTTTCGATGATCTCTCCTCTTTTATCATGGGCTGGATGCTCTGGTTTGCGTACATGATTGCCGGTGCGCTGTACGCGCTTGGCTTTGCCCCGAACTTCCTGGAATTACTGCACGTCTACGGAGTTGTTGGACCGCCAGAAGCGGTAGGTGCAGTTGCACTCCCAGTTGTGGACGCGGCAGTCCCGGCCGCATTTCTCCTGGCCTTCGTCGCCGTTTTCTTGCTGGCGGCGCTGAACGCTGTGTCTACAGCCGCCAGCGGCAGTGCCGAGACCGTATTCACGATTATCAAGGTTGGTATTCTGGCCGTGTTCGTCGTGTTCGGGTTCGCATCGCCGATGTTCTCGGGAGCAGAGTTCCAGCCGCTCTTTTCCGAGGGGAGCGGTGCGGCAGCGATTCTCCCGGCGATGGGGCTGACATTTATCGCCTTCGAGGGATACGATCTCATAACGACAGTCACCGAGGAGGTGAAAAATCCCCGTGAGAACATCCCGAAGGCAATCTTCGTCAGTCTCATCGCAACAGTGATCGTCTATCTTGCGGTCGTCGCTGTTGCAGTCGGCACGCTCGGCGCGGGTGGGTTAGCCGAGGCCGGTGAAGCCGGGATCGCGACGGCGGCGACGTCGTTCATGCCGACCGGGCTGCCGATCATCCAGAACGGCGGCGCGCTCATCGTCTTCGGCGCCGTATTTTCCACGTTGACGGCCCTGAACGCGGTCGTGATCGCCTCCTCGCGTGTGGCGTTCTCAATGGGACGTGAGGGACAGCTCCTGCCAACGTTTGGTCAGCTCCACCATCGCTACGGGACACCGTTTATCGCGATCGTCACGAGCGCAGTGGTGATGCTCGGCTCTGTCGCACTGCCGACCCAGAGCGCGGGCAACATGTCGAGTCTGTTTTTCCTCCTCTCTTTTGTCATCGTCAACGTCGCGGTGATTCGACTCCGCCGGGAACGTCCCAACATGAACCGGCCCTACGAGATGCCGTTCTATCCTGCGCCCCCGATACTCGGGATCGTGCTCAACCTACTTCTCACCGGGGTGCTCGTGGAGTATCTGATCCGGACGGATCCACTGGCGCTGGGACTGAGCATCGGCTGGATTTTGGTTGGCGGTGTTGCCTACGTCGTGCTCAACAGAGTGCGATCCCGGTCGGAGACCGAGACCGAGACCGAGACGGATTCGGACGTACCAGCAGTGACCGAAGATTAACTGACGACCAACACCTCAGAGAATCATGAACTCACAAGATCTACGGATCGCCATCGTCGGCGGCGGGCGTGTCGGCCTCAGAACAGCGCGCACACTTGACAACCGCGGACACACCGTGATCGTAATCGAACGTGACCCTGTCAGAAGCGACCAGATCGCCGACGAGTACGTGGCGACGGTGATTGAAGGCGATGCGACCAAACCATCGGTACTCAAACAGGTCGGACTCGAAAAGACCGACGTGCTGGCAGCGCTCTCGGCCGATCTCGGGACGAACCTCGCGACATGTCTCACCGCTGAGCGGTACGGCTCGCCGATCCGAACGGTGATGCGCCGCACGGAGGAGGAGGACGACGAGTATGCCGACCTCGTCGACGAGACCGTCTTCCCCGAGCGCGCGGGCGCCCGGTCGGCTGTCAACGCGGTCGATCCGGGGACTCGGGCGCTGGAAGATATGATCGGTGACCTCGAAATTCTCGTCATGGAAGTAACCGAGAATGCGCCAGTTGCCGGCCGGACGCTCACCGATATCGGTCTCCCACGGGGGAGTCTGGTGGTCTCCAGCGCCGACGGTGACCGGATCGCTGATGCGGAGACAGAACTGGAGCCTGGCCATTCTTATGTCGTCGCGACTGAACCGGATGTCGAGGACGAAATCGTGCGGCTGTTTCGAGGGTAGCGGTCGGACCGCCTGCAACTCACCACCGGACGCCAAACCCGTCTTCACCTTCTGGGGACTCGTAGGCCACCTCGACGTCATCGACACGGGCCGCGGAGCTTCCTTCGTGGCAAAAGTCGACCATCTGCTCGACGGCATCTTCGGGGCCTTCGAAGACGGCCTCGACACGGCCGTCGTCGCGATTCTTGACCCAGCCGTCGACGCCGTGTTCGCGTGCCGTATCCCGCGTCGTCGCCCGGAAGAACACTCCCTGTACGTTGCCCGATACGAAGACGTGTGCGCGTGTTCGGTCTGTCATGGTAGGTTTCCGTTCGGTTTCCTCCGTGAAAATGATTCTGTGAGTCGTGTTGGTTTGGGGGCTTTCTTGCTGTTCTCATCACAGTTCGGAATCATCGTGCCGGATCAACTACAACCACATTCTACCCATCACTCCCGGTTTCGCAAGTAGTGAAAGAGGTAGGTTTGCGTGTAGCCGGCGTACTCCTCACCAAGTCGCTCCCGGAGCGCCTTCGAAGTCGGCGCGTACGATCCCTTGTCACACTCCGGATAGTAGTCCTCGATTACAGTCTGCATCCAGGTATCCAGCGGGACGGGTTCCAGATAGCCAAGCGAGAACAACAGGACACAGTCCGCGACCTTGTCACCGACGCCGACGTAGCGGGTTAGCCACTCGCGCGCTTCTTCGTACGGGTAGTTCCGTGCCGCCGCTGGATCTTCACCGTCGGCGACCATCTCGGCCGTTCGCTGGACGTACGGCGCTCGATAGCCAAGCGAGAGGTCCCGTAGTTCTTCTTCGGTTGCCGCTGCGAGCTGGTCGGGCGTCGGGTACGCGTGATAGGTCTCGCCGTCGAATTCGATCGGGGTTCCGAAGGCCTCCCGCAGGGACTGTTGCATCGCGTGAATTCGGCTGACTCGCATCTGAGCCGAGCAGATAAACGAGATCAGCGCACCGAAGGGTGGGTCCCGGACGATCCGCATCCCCCAGTAGGTGTCGTACGCAGCGTCGATCACATCATCAGAGGGGCTGTGCTGGCGAATCATCTTGAGGTCGTCGGCCAGTCCGAGACGTTCCGAGAGACACGCCTCGGCGTCGACGTTCGACTCCCACTCAAGCTGGCCATCCAGCTGGCGGACCCGGACGACGGCCGGCTCGCCAGTGTCCCGAGTCGTCGTGAGATACCAGCCGTCCCCACCGTAGGTCCGCTCGTAGTCGGTGCCGTCCTCGCGCCACCAGAGATACGACTGGCCACTCTCTACGGTCGACTGGAGGTCGAACCCGCCCGGCAGACTCTCGACGTCGATCTGTCCGCGTTCCATCAGTATTATTTTGGCCGAAGCAGGCTTTTGCCTTTCGAGTCGACGAGGCTAACCTTCATATTGGTTGCACGTCAAATATTTCGTATGAACTGCAGGGTTGTCGTCGAAGCAGCAGTCCCGGTGTACGACGTCGAAACACCCGACGAAGCAGTCCGGATCGCGATCTCGAAAACGGGGGAGATGTTGAACCCGGATCTGAACTACGTCGAGATCAATATGGGGGAACGGGCCTGTCCTCACTGTGGTGACGAACTCGACCCGGCCTTTATTGCCGCCGACGAGAGCCTCGTCGCGCTCGAACTGGAGATGACGGTGTTCAGCGTCGAACGGGAGGAACACGCAGCACGCATCGCCCGCAAAGAGATCGGACAGCGACTCGAAAACATCCCGCTCGACGTCCTCGAAATCGAGGTCATCGAAGACGACGAGGAAGACGACGAAGAAGACAGCCAGGCGGAGGAGGCGGCAACCGAAGAGAAGACCTCCGCAGACAACGACGACAATCGATCCGAGACAGAAGACGAAGTCTTACCCGAGTTCGAGGAACTGATCGACGAGTAGCTACTGGGTGCCACAGACAGCTAAGACAGCGACTTTTCCGTTCGAAAATCAGTCAGCAGCTGCAGAAACGCGCTCGGTTTCTTCTTCCGCAATTTCGGAGGTGATCCCGTTGACGAGTGCAAACACGGCGTCTTTGTGATCTGTCTTCGATTTGTGGATAGATGTCGACTGCACGCCGAGTGTGGTATACTCGTCGTGGGTAACCTCGTTCCCAGTCTGCTGTTCGTAATGGTTCTGTACCTGTGCGAGCAGGCCGTGAAGGTGAATGAGCTCCTGCTTTTTCATGGTCACTACTGCCTAACAACCGGAGGTATATAATGGTACTCTGGCAGGTGTTAGCATACTACCCCGAATTCGCCGGCGACAGAACCTCTACTATCCGTGTTCTGTTTATAAACGACGGTGAATATAATCATTGAGTACGTGTTTAGCCCCAATGAATTTCGCCACTGTCTCGTAGCAGGCGACCAATCGGGGAGATATGCACCTTCAGCAAGGGCTAGTTGAACATCTCCAGGGATGGTCTCAGCTCGGAGACCATCCCGG
>SAYS01000018.1 GCA_004015825.1 Halovenus amylolytica
AATCCACCACCGAAACCTAGCCACACTCGTTACAGAGTGGTTGCGTAGGTCGGCGCTCCGCGTGGATGGAAGCATGGGCGAGAGCTCGTGTGGACCGCGTGGTGACGAAAATCCTGGTCGTAGTAGCAGCGAAAGTCGGGTTAGAATCCTGACGGCCGAAAGGGCAAGGGTTCCTCGGCACTGTTCGTCAACCGAGGGTTAGCCGGTCCTAAGTCGTACCGCAACTCGAATACGACAAAAGGGAAACTGGTTAATATTCCAGTGCCACAGTGCACTCAACGCCAACGCTCTGGGGTCGACCAAGCCGGGCACTCGCCCGGCCGAACTGTCCAAATCCGTGGAAGCCGTAACGGCACGAAGCGGACGAACGGCAGGATAGCGAAAGTTGGTTCAACCTAGAGCCCGTGAAAAGGCAAGCACTGTGTCCGTACCGAGAACCGACACAGGTGCCCATGGCGGCGAAAGCCTAGGCCTGTCGGGTACAACCGACGTTAGGGAATTCGGCAAGTTAGTCCCGTACCTTCGGAAGAAGGGATGCCTGCTCAGGAAATGAGCAGGTCACAGTGACTCGGACGCTCCGACTGTCTAATAACAACATAGGTGACCGCAAATCCGCAAGGACTCGTACGGTCACTGAATCCTGCCCAGTGCGGGTATCTGAACACCTCGTACAAGAGGACGAAGGACCCGTCAACGGCGGGGGTAACTATGACCCTCTTAAGGTAGCGTAGTACCTTGTCGCTTCAGTAGCGACTCGCATGAATGGATTAACGAGAGCGTCACTGTCCCAACGTTGGGCCCGGTGAACCGTACTTTCCAGTGCGGAGTCTGGAGACCCCCAAGGGGAAGCGAAGACCCTATGGAGCTTTACTGCAGGCTGTCGCTGAGACGTGGTCGCTGATGTGCAGTGTAGGTAGGAGCCGTTACCGAGGCCCACGCGCTAGCGTGGCGCCCAGGCGCCCATGAAACACTACCCGTCAGTGACTGCGACTCTCACTCCGGGAGGAGGACACCGGTAGCCGGGCAGTTTGACTGGGGCGGTACGCGCTTGAAAAGATATCGAGCGCGCCCCAAGGCCATCTCATCCGAGTCGGAGACTCGGAGAAGAGCGCAAGAGCATAAGATGGCTTGACAGTGTTCTTCCCAACGAGGAACGCTGACGCGAAAGCGTGGTCTAGCGAACTTTTGCGCCCGCTCGATGCGGGCCAAAAATGACAGAAAAGCTACCTTAGGGATAACAGAGTCGTCACTCGCAAGAGCACATATCGACCGAGTGGCTTGCTACCTCGATGTCGGTTCCCTCCATCCTGCCCGTGCAGAAGCGGGCAAGGGTGAGGTTGTTCGCCTATTAAAGGAGGTCGTGAGCTGGGTTTAGACCGTCGTGAGACAGGTCGGCTGCTATCTATTGGGGGTGTTATGGTGTCTGACGGGAACGACCGTATAGTACGAGAGGAACTACGGTTGGTGGCCACTGGTGTATCAGTTGTTCGAGAGAGCATTGCTGAGAAGCTACGCCACACGGGGTAAGAGCTGAACGCATCTAAGCTCGAAACCCACCTGGAAAAGAGACACCGTTGAGGTTACTCGTCAAAGACGAGATCGATAGACTCGGGATGTACGCGTCGAGGCAACGAGACGTTCAGTCCACGAGCACTAATCAACCGAAGCTATTCCAATCATCTGGACACACTGGCCCGTTGAAACGGGTCCAGGCGTAAACTGGATTGCACGTACACAAAGTCGGCACACCGACACCGGTATCGGGCACTGTCCCGATCGTGGTTCGAATCCGCGAGTCGGCGTTAAGGCGGCCATAGCGGCGGGGTTCACACCCGTACCCATCCCGAACACGGAAGTTAAGCCCGCCAGCGTTCCAGTCAGTACTGGAGTACGAGAGTCTCTGGGAAATCTGGTTCGCCGCCTCCCATTCATACTGCGACCCACTCGGGTCGCCTCATCAACCCTCGACCAGTCACAACGCTGGTCGGGGGTTTTTTGTATTTCGTGCACAGCACCAGCTGACGCCACGAGCGTCGGCCGAGTATGCTTCGGAGCAGTCGGACAGGCAGCGAGTCTAACGTGTGTCCTCGTCGTCGATCGCGGCGGTGCTCCGAGAACAATACTGGCCAGAGCCGTGTGATTCTGCTCGGGATTCCTGCCACACCAGCAATTTCATATAGCGGTATACAATTTACTACGAGAACGAGGCAGCGACGAGTGAGAGACAGATCTATGCGGAAGCACTGCACTCGGGCAGGAAATCAGGCGATCAGGAACAACAGTCTTCGACGAGCTGGATCACCTCGGGGCCGTCACGGCGTTCGACGACGACGAGCAGCGCCTCCTCGGTGAAGCCAGCCGCGTGGACAGAAACCGACGCAGCGACACAGCGGCCGATGACACGATGAAACAGTTCGAGCGAGACAGCCCCGGTCGCGAGCACGCCAGTCAGCGACCCCGCACCGGAAGCGAGGGCAGTCTCGCCGACCGAGAGCAGGGGATCGGCGTCCTCGGTCGGTCCGAGCCCACTCTCCATCGTGACGCGCGTCTCGCCGGTCGGCAAGTCGTAGTCGAGTCGTTCGCCATAGCGCCGGAGTGCTGCCGCGACAGCTTCCTCGTCACCGATATCGAGAAACCGTGCTGCGGCAGTGTAGTTGAGCACGCCGGCCCGGAGTGCGTCGTAGACGAACGGGTGCGAGCGGGCCGCCTCGCGTGCCTGTTCGGCAATCGTCATACTGGATATCAGACCGTGGATCGATTAAAACTGCTCGCCACTGTCGGTGACCGTCCGAACTGCGAGAACTGGTCGGGAAGTCAGGTTCGAACGCGACAGCGGAGTACTGGAGCCTGTATGCGGCCAGAGTACGATCGAGAGGTGGGAACTGCCATCTGTCCTATATGTATCTGATACGTACCAGTCCGATGAGTGTTATGTTACGGCAAACGAAGCCACTAAACCCCCTTCGACCCAGATATGAGCCATGCCAGACGCACTCGTCATCGCCGCGCACGGCTCACATCTCAACCCGAGTTCCAGCGCGCCGGCGTTCGACCACGCCGACCGCATCCGCGAAACAGGTGCTTTCGACGAGGTGCGCGAGACCTTCTGGAAGGAAGAGCCCGCATTCCGGGAGGTGCTCAGAACTGTCGACGCCGAGGAGGTGTACGTCGTTCCGCTGTTTATCAGCGAGGGCTACTTTACCGAGGAGATCATCCCCCGGGAACTGCGCCTCGACGGGTGGAACACCGACAGCTGGGACTCAGACGGGACCAGCGCGACGACAGCGACACTGACGGCCGCAGATACAGGCCAGACGATCCAGTACTGTGGCCCGGTCGGCAGCCACGACGCGATGAGTGACGTGATCGTCCAGCGAGCGAAATCTGTCACCGGCGATCCGGACGTCGGCGAGGGGTTCGGCCTGGCGGTCGTCGGCCACGGCACCAAGCGAAACGAGAACTCGGCGAAAGCCATCGAGTACCACGCCGACCGCATCCGCGGGATGGATCGGTTCGACGAAGTACAGGCGCTGTTCATGGACGAAGACCCCGAGATCGATGACGTCACCGGGTTTTTCGACGTGTCGGATATCGTCGTCGTCCCCCTGTTTATCGCCGACGGCTACCACACACAGGAGGATATTCCGGAGGATATGGGACTGACCGACGACTACCGGGAGGGCTACGAGCTGCCCGAACGCGTCGACGGCCACGACATCTGGTACGCCGGTGCGGTGGGGACCGAACCACTGCTGGCCGACGTGGTGCTCGAACGCACAGTGGAGGCGGGTGCCGACGTACGTGGAGCCATCGAGCAGGTTCGTAACAGGACACGAATGGCCGTCGAGATGGACGATTGACAGTATAGCGGCGGACAATCGAACAGTTCTGCGGCAGTATCGCCGGGAATCGGCTGATTTTTCCGGCGGCTTCCCTACGGAGACTGTATGACCTCGGAGTACGTCGACGCGCTGGTCGAAACCGCGTCCGATGGTATCTCGTTCGATGGTCTCCGTGTCGCAGGCGACGGTGAGTACACGTTCGAGACGCCGGCCGTCGAACTCACAGAGTTGTCGGAGGCTGCGCTGCGCGACGTTGCGGCTGGCTCACCCTACGTGACGAACTGGTATTTCTGGCACGCCCAGACACCCCAGAAAGACGACCGCTGGGCGTTTCTGCGCCGGGTCGAGGATGCACCACTGGAGTCAGAAACAGACTCGATCCACGACCGGTACGAGGCGCTCGACGACGGCGTGACCACGACCTGGGGACAGCTAGAGATTACAGTCACGCTCGGAACGGCCGGACAGCGGGAGTACAGCCTCTCACACGTCGCGGACGGCGCCGACAGTGAGTTACACAGCTACGACGAGTCGCTGCAGGCCCGCGAGCTCGCACGGCTGGACGACGACGGGCGATACCGGCCGCTGAAAACCGCCCCGACGCTGGGTACTGGCTGGGAGTTTTCCGGACTCGGCCCGGAGGCGCTCGTCGAAGCAGTCGGGTTCTTCTATCCGGCGACGATCACGAACTGGCACCGCGAGCAGAACGGAAACCTGGACGTGAGCCACTGGACGGAGACGATGGAACGCCAGAGCGGGATCTACCAGGTCGTTACAACCTGGGACCGCGGCGAGGGACACGAACACGTCGAGTGGGTCGCCGAAAGCTGCTGTACAGACTCGCAGTGTCTCAAACGCCGCGAGTGGCAGTACGACGAGGAGAGAGAACTGGAGACACACGGCGGCGACGGCGTGTTTCCCTGTCGGGAACCGTGCTCGCTGGTCATCTCGGCGGCACGCAAGTTCACGAAACTCGACGCCGAACCGACCCACAGCTACGAGTTCGAGCTGACACCAAGCGAAAAAGAGCAGCTAGAGGGACTCATCGATGCGGTGGCGGAGGGCCGGGTCGGCGAGATCCGGGAGGCAGACATCGGTAAAGATGCAAACCGGTACCGGACACGGTTTCTCCGGGCGCGGCGGTTCGACGAGGACAGCCAGCTCTGCGGTGTGCCGACCGAAGAGGAGTGACCGTCGGGGTATTTTCACGCTCCTAGCGAGCTGATACTGGTGACTATACATTCGTAAAGAGATTCCACCGGCGGCGACGGAATCGCAAGCATTCCGCCAGGTGTAGCAAAAAATATAACTATATCAACATCTCCGGCGGAAGGTGTCGTTGAAGGAGATGTACGTGTCGTTGACGTTGAACCTATTGAAGACTGATATTCGGCTCTGTTCATCATATGCTCTTTTGTGAGAAGAGTTGATTTGGCCAGAGTTCTCTCGTTGGACAATTACATCACAGGCTGTCGTGATCGACTGATTAAGTTCGAAAAGCACACATTGACCTCCTCCCCCGCGTTCACGCGGAGGAGGATGTCAATGCACCGGAACGACCTGTTCGATCCACGCCCTGGTTCGTGACGGGGACGTCTCTGCGATCTCGGCCAGTTCCTGTGGGTTGTAGTCGGCGAGTTCTCGCGGTGTCTCGATTCCTGCATCCGCGAGTCTGCCGGCGTAGGTCGGCCCGATGCCGCGGAGTGCTGTGAGCTGCTCGGCAGATCCTTCGGATACTGGTGGTGTTACCGCGTCGGCGTCGCGCTCGGCGTACCACTCGGCGACCTCGGGCCAGAGCTTCGCGTGGGCTTTCGAGGAGACGGAGATGCCGATGTGCCCCGCCGGAAATTCGATAAGTTTCGTATCCTCGCTGCCGACCGTCTCGTTGAACGGCTTACTCGACTCGGCGGGGACGATATGGTCGTACTCGCCGACGATCTGGAGGACTGGTACTTCGATCTCCGAGAGGTCGATCCGCTGGCCGGCCATCGTGAACTCGTTTCGGGCGAGTGCGTTGTCCTTGTACAGTTCGTTGATGAACTCGCGGAAGGCCTCGCCGGCCACGTCGACGCCGTCCCAGATCCACTGCTCCATCCGCGAGAAGTTGGCGACGAAATCACCGTCCTCGATGTTGTCGTACAGCCTGACGTATTTCCCGATGTACTGGTCGATCGGGTCCATCATCGAAAACTCGAAGGCGAGCAACTCCGCGGGGATGTTCCCGAGCGTCTCGACAGCCAGATCGGCGTCGTAGTGGCCAGCCCACCGCTCCAGTATCCCGCATTTTCCCTCGAAGGCGACAGGTGTCGCCATCAGGCTGAGTGTCCGGACTCGCTCCTGGAACAGTGCGGTGTACATGATCGACATGCTCCCGCCCATGCAGTAGCCGAGCAGGTGAACGTCGTCGACACCAGCGTCCTCGCAGACGACGTCAACACAGTTATCGATATACCGACAGACGTAGTCTTCGAGTCCGAGTGCGCGGTCAAGCCGTGAGGGTTCCCCCCAGTTGACGAGATACACCTCGAAGCCGGCTTCCAGCAGGCGCTGGATGACGCTCCGGTCGGGCTGTAGATCGAGGATGTAGGGTCGGTTGACCAGCGCGTAGACGATGAAAATCGGCGTCTCGTGTTCGACCGTCTCCGGGCTGTACCGGTGGAGTTCGAGTTTGTTCTCCTCGTAGATGATCTCACTGGGGGTCTCGCCGACATCGGCTGTCAGCAGTGTCTCCAGTTGCTCGATCCCCGCGTCAGTCTTCTCGATGAGTTCCGCCGCAATCTCCAGGGCCTGTGTCTGTGCGTCGATCGACACTGTGGCGGCGTCGGGGTTCATCCCTGCATCCACCCTGTTTGGTGGAGTGCGACCCGGGACTGTCGGCCAGAAACAGACGTGTACCGTGTCGACCGGGTGCCCGCTTCGGATTTCCGGCCAGCAGTCTGGGTTTCGCCTCCCGTCATACGAGGTGATTCGACAGACAGCCAAATAGTCCCTATGACCGAGGCCCGAGAAAGATGTGCATAAAGAGTCGATTCGGGGAATTGCTATCGTGATTATTGGTTTATTGCCCAGCCAGTGACCAGTGGAGTGATAACTCTATAATAGATTCAGAAGTCCCGAAAGAGACTGAAAACGAGATTTGGGTTATAAGAGGACTTCGTAGCGATGGTAGCAGAAATGCCACGACGACCAAGACATCCTCCCGCCCAAACGATTATCGCCCTCGGGGCAGGCATACCAGTATGACACAGGCTGCAGATCTCATCCTGACGAACGGCCGGGTGTACACACCCGACAGCAGGGGAGAGCACCCGGACGACCCGCTGGCGGAGAGTCCGGAAGCCGTCGCCGTCCGGGACGGTGAGATAATCCGGATCGGCCCGAGCAACGAAGTCACGTTTCTCGAAGGAGTCGAGACAACCGTCGTGGATCTGGACGGACGCGTCCTCCTCCCCGGGTTCGTCGACGCACACACCCACCTCGACGTGCTCGGCCAGCAACAGGAGGAGGCCGACCTCTCGGGCTGTAACTCCCCGGAGGCGTGTCTGGACCGCCTCGACGACCGCCGGGCGGAGACAGAAGAGTGGGTCATCGGCTTCGGCTACGACGAGAGCCGCTGGGGCGGCTCGTATCTCACTCGTGACCAGCTCGACGGCGTGAGCGGAGACCGGCCGGTCGTCGCCTTCCGCGAGGATCTCCACGTCGCATCGGTCAACAGCGTGGTGCTCGACCGCCACGCCGACGCGATGCCGCCGGCAGACGTCGAGACGGTCGATGGCGAGCGAACCGGCGTCCTCGTCGAGGAAGCACTCACCGTCCTGCGCGACCGGCTCAGACCCGAGCCCGACCGGATGCGGGAGTATCTGCTTGCAGCCCAGGAGTACGCCCACAGCCACGGTGTGACGGCCGTCCACGATATGGTCCGCCACTCCCACGCACCGCGTGTCTACCGCGAACTCGATTCGGCCGGCGAACTCACACTCCGGGTCCGACTCAACTACTGGGCCGACCACCTCGACGCCGTCGTCGAAACCGGGCTGCAGACGAACCACGGCAGCGACCGCGTCGAGATGGGTGCGATCAAGACCTACGCCGACGGGAGTATCGGTGGCCGGACCGCACGGCTCTCGGAGCCATACGTCGACGGCGAGGGCCAGGGCGAGTGGGTCACACCGCCGGAAGGGCTGGCCGATCTCGCCGGCGAGGTCGACAGCGCCGGCCTGCAGTTCGCCGCCCACGCCATCGGTGACGAGGCCATCGAGACTGTCCTGAAGAGTCTCGAACCGACAGACGGCGAGCGCCACCGGATCGAACACGTCGAGGTTCTCACCGACTCGCTGATCGACCGGCTGGCAAAAAGCGAACACGTCGTCTCGGCGCAGCCGAACTTCCTGAAGTGGGCCCGAGAGGACGGGCTGTACGACCAGCGACTCGGCGACCGGCGGCGACGCCAGACCAATCAGTTCGGCAGGCTCGCAGACCGCGGCGTTCGCCTCGCCCTCGGCAGTGACTGTATGCCGCTCGATCCCCTCTTCGGGATCGAGCAGACCGTCACTGCACCGGAGCCAACACAGCGTCTCGACGTGAGTCAGGCAATCGACGCCTACACCATGGGCGGGGCCTACGCCGGCTTCGCCGAGGACCGACTGGGCTCGATCGAACGGGGGAAACGGGGCGATTTCGTCGCGCTCGACGACTCGCCCTGGGAGACGGCTGCTATCGGCGAACTCGGTGTCGATCTCACGGTCGTCGACGGCGGAATCGTCTTCGACAGTCGGTGACCTCCGTCGGGTGAGAACGACAGACGAACTCCCCACTCCTTCTTATATCAGGAACATATATTGCGTGTATGCTCGAACCGCTGGTCATCGCCTACGTGGGCGACGAGCACCGAGGGCTCGACCTGATTCAGGCGCTCGACCAGCGGCTCCGGCGCCCGGTTCACCTGCTGACGACGGATGCAGCGGAGCTCGACGGGCTGCTGACGGAGACAGTCGTCGACGCCGTCGTCTGCGGGATGATCGAGAGTGACGGGCTCCAGACGGTCGTCGACGCCGTCGGGGCTCACGATCCGGAGATTCCGGTCTGTGATCTGAGCGGCTACGTCGCCGTCGTCCCCGAGGCAGTCTCGCTGTACAAGATCTATCCTGGGGAGAGTCGCAGCGAGGCAGTAGATACACTCGTTGGGAACGTTCTCGGGTCGTCGACGCGGAGAGAGACCCACGAACCACGGACACTCGGCCAGTATCTGGCACTCGACAGCGAGTGGATCGTGACCGACTGGGATCCCCGGCTCGCATCCTGGACCGGTGCCACACCGGAGCAGGCTGTCGGGTCGTCACTGTGGGAACTGCTGCCGTCGTGGGAAGACGCCGAGATCGGGCGACTCTGTCACACAGTGGCCGACGACAGGGAGAGTCAGACGACAGCTGTCTACCACGACCCCGTCTCCCGGTGGTTCGATCTGCGTGTCATCCCGCTCGAAGCCGGCGGCATCGAGTGTTTTTTCCGGGACGTGACCGACCACCGGGAGTCCGAGCTGGGCGGGGCGACCTTCGAGAACATGCTCGAACGGATCACCGACGCCTTCTTCGCGCTGGACAACGAGGATCGGTTCGTCCTGCTCAACAGCGACGCCGAGCAGATTCTGGACGTCGACGCCGAAGCTGTCACCGGCGTACGGTTCTGGGACGCGTTCCCCGCCGCGATGAGTTCGCGCTTTTACCGGGAGTTCACCGAGGCGATGCAGAGCCAGGAGCCGACGAGTTTCGAGGAGCGGTACCGGCCCCGCGACCAGTGGTTCGAGGTCAACGCCTACCCCTCCGAGGACGGCCTCTCGGTCTTTCTACGGGATATTACAGAGCAGGTCGAACTCCAGCAGAAGCTCGAATCGCTCCACGGCATCACCCGGGAGCTGATCGTCGCGGGGTCGGATGCCGAGATCGCGTCGGGGACGATCGACGCGGCAGAAGACGTCCTCGGATTCTCCCTCGTCGCACTCTGGCGGTACAACGACGCCACCGACCGGCTCGATCCGCTTGCCTGGTCCGACGGTATCGACGACCGGGTCGGGGAGCTGGAGCCGCTGGGTCGGGACAGCGAGTTCATCTGGGAGGTGTACGAGACCGACGACTCCCGGCTACTCGGCTCTGTCCCGGCCACGACACCGACGTCGCACCACCCCGGCAACGTCACCTCGGAGTTGCTCGTGCCGATCGGTGACTACGGCGTTCTCGGTGCCTACGCCGACGAGTGTGATGCGTTCGACGAGACTGACGCCGACCTGCTCCGCCTGCTCGCGAGCACCGTCGAGTCGGCCTTCGCGCGGACGCTGCGAGAACGCCAGCTCGCACAGCGCAACGAGCGGCTCAACGACTTCGCGAGTGTCGTCAGCCACGATCTGCGCAACCCGCTCAACGTGGCCTCTGCACACACCGAACTGGCCCGTGGGACCGACGATGTCGATCCACACCTCGACAAGATCGACGACTCGCTAACACGGATGGAGGATCTCATCGAGGATCTACTGGCACGGGCACGCGGCGATCAGGATCTCGACCGCGAGCCGCTCTCGGTCGCAAAAAGTGCCCGCGAGGCCTGGTCAGGCGTCGAGACTGACGGGGCGAGCCTCGAAATCGAGACAGACGCCAGCCTCGACGCCGACCCAGACAGACTCCAGCAACTGTTCGAGAACCTGGTCCGCAACAGCATCGAACACGGCGGTCAGGGCGTTACTATCCGCGTCGGGACCGCCGAAAACGGCTTTTTCGTCGCCGACGACGGGGCGGGCATCCCCGAAGACAAACGCGACGAGATCTTCGAGCAGGGCGTCACACACTCCGATTCGGGCACCGGCTACGGGCTCGCGATCGTGACCGACATCGTCGACGGCCACGGCTGGTCGATCGCCGTCGACGAGAGTCAGTACGGCGGCGCACGGTTCGACATCAAAAACATCCGCTCGCTCACCGATCCACGGGAAGTACGGTCCTGAATCGCTGTTTTCGGCCGAGTTCGAACGTCTACGTCGCCTGTAGTGGCACGGCTGTCTGAAGGGGGAGCCCACTAATAAACCAGTGAGCGCTATATAGAACGCCGGCGTGAGGTGTTTCTGCGTCGAAGATCGCGTAGACAACGTATTTTGTTGGTGCGTCGGCGATTCGCCACGTTCAACCCCCTGTCTCCCCAACGAGAGGGTATGGGAAAGAAGGATATGTACTACAACAAGGCCAAACAGCAGGGCTATCGTGCCCGGTCGGCCTACAAACTCCAGCAGTTAGACGAGACGACGGGGCTGCTCGGCGAGGGGAACACCGTCGTCGACCTGGGTGCGGCACCCGGCGGCTGGCTGCAGGTCGCCGCCGAGCGTGTCGGCCCGAACGGAACGGTCGTCGGCGTCGACCGCCAGAACATCAGTGATCTCGACGATCCCGAGGCGACTGTCGAGTACATCCGTGGCGACATCACGGAGGAGCGCACCATCGAGTTGATCCGGGAGACACTCGGCGTCGAGGACGGGGAGACGCCCGTCGACGTGGTCGTCTCGGATATGGCACCGAACATGAGCGGCGAGTACGATCTGGACCACGCTCGATCTGTGCATCTCGCACGACAGGCGTTCGAACTCGCCACCGAAGTGCTCGACGCCGGCGGCGATCTCGCTGTCAAGGTGTTCGACGGTCGTGATCTGACGACGCTCGAAGCCGACATCGACGAGGAGTTCGAGTACGTCCGCCAGGTGCGCCCGGACGCCTCGCGAGACTCCTCCTCTGAACTGTATCTCGTCGCCAAGAACCGCCTGACGGGGCCGGTTCGGCCGGGCGACGAACTCACCGTCGAGATCGAAGACGTCGGCGACGAGGGTGACGGTATCGCGAAAGTCGACGGCTTCACCGTCTTCGTCTCGGGTGCGAGCGAGGGTGAGACAGTCGACGTCGTCGTCGACGAGGTGAAACCACGCTTTGCCTTCGCCGACCCACAATAATGCCCGAGACGGGGAAGATCGACCGGTCGTTTTTCGAGGAGTACATCGCATCCAGACTGGGAGCGGCACGGTCCGATATCGCGAAAGGACCCAAACACGGCGTCGACTTCGGGGTTATCGAGGCCGGTGCGCACGCCGTCGCGGTCGCGACCGACCCGATCTCGATGCTCCCGGCGATCGGACTCGAACGCGCCGGCCGTTTCGCGACAGATATCGTGCTCGCAGACGTGGCCGTCTCCGGACTCACACCGACACACCTCGCCGTCTCGTTTTCGCTCCCGCCGGAGCTGTCCGACGAGGAGTTCGCACAGTTCTGGCGTGGTGTCGACGAAGAGTGTTCGGAACTCGGCGTCGGAATCGTGACCGGTCACACTGCACGGTACGAGGGCTGTCAGCTCCCCTGGGTCGGCCACGGTACCGCACTCGCAGTCGGCGATCCGGAACAGTTGCTGTATCCGGACGGAGCCAGCCCCGGTGATCGGGTACTCGTCACGAAGGGGCCGGCAGTCGAATCGGTCGGGCTGCTGACGACGCTGTTTCCCGACCAGATCGATCTCCCGGAAGAGCAGCTGGCGACAGCACAGGCACGCCTCGACGAGACCGACTCCGTCCGTGATGCGCGTGCTGTCGCCGAAGCCGGCGGTGTGACGGCGATGCACGACGCGACGGAGGGCGGTCTGCTCGGGGCCTTTCACGAGATGGCCGACAGTGCGGGTGTCCAGTTCAGTATCGATTCGTCGTCGATCCCAGTCCGCCCTGGCGTCGCTGACGCCTGCGAGCGTCTGGGGATGGACCCCTGGCGGGCGACGACCGCCGGGACACTCGTCGTGACTGTCGATCCCGACAGTGTGGGAGCTGTCGTCACGGCGCTCGAAGACCGGGGGACAGCCGTCGGTGTCGCCGGACGAGTCGAGGCTGGCAACGGTGTCGTCTTCGATGGCGAGCGAACGTCGCCCCCTGCTGGGGACGCCTCCTGGCCGGTGTACGAACGGCTGCTCGATGACTCGTGAAGGCCTCTGTGAACCGTGCTCCGGTCGGCGTCGACAATGTGAGTGATAATAGACAATTACCGGGAAATACGAGGAACGTATCACGTCCGATGGGGCCGCTTCGAGAGTGTCGAACATGATTCTCGATAGAGAAGAATAGCACTGTTTTTCACCGTACAGGGTGACAGGGTATGCATGAGTCAGGTTGCTGACGAGCTGACGGCATCGATCGAAACAGATCTGTTGATTACGGTTTCCGGGCCGCCGGGCTGTGGTGCGACGACGCTGTGTCGGCGGCTCTCGGAGGCGATCGACTGTCCGTACATCTCCGGGGGAGATATCTTTCGGGAGGTCGCCGAGAAACACGACCTCACACTCACACAGCTCACAGCGAAGGCCCAGGAGTCCGACGAGTTCGACCGTGCGCTCGACAAACGCATCCGTACGATCGGGGAAAAGTGGGGCAACTCGGAGAAACCCTGCATCATCGAATCCCGTCTCGCCGGCTGGCTGGCCGGCAACCACGCCGACCTCCGGATCCGGCTCGATGCGCCGACCGAGATCCGGAAAGAACGCGTCAGCGGTCGCGAGGAGACGGTCGCAGAGATGCAGGTCCGGGAGGTCGGTGAGGCACAGCGGTACGACAACTACTACGAGATCGATGTCGAGGATCGAGAGCTGTACGACATCCAGCTGAATACGGCACGCTGGAGCAAACAGGGCGTGTTCGAGATTATCCGTGCAGCGATCGAGCAGTACGACGAAAATGAGGACGAAGGTGCGTTCGAAACGCCCGAGATCCCCCTCTGAATTCCCCTACAGTTCCACGACGCCGATCTCCAGTTCGTCCGCACAGATCGGACAATCGAACCGCTGTTCGAACTCCTTGCAGTGACTGTGAACCGCCTTCCCACAGGTGCCACAGATCGTCGTTTCGTCATCGCGGATTGTTTCCTGACAGGTTGTACAGCGCTTGTTTATGAGCATTAATGATCCCCCCTGTATGTAACTAGACTGAATTTAACTGGAATAAATGTTTTCTAGTTTTCACTGATCTATACGCTGGAATATACGTTCGAGCGATGTATAAACCGCTCTATCGGCCGTGATAAAGAATCTCTAGCGATTATCGCAGAGGTAGGCAGAAACGAACTATTCAGCCTCCGACATTTGTCAGACGTATATAAAACGGCTAACCATATCAGATCTCGATGAGAGAGTTGCAGGAAGACCGGCAATCGCTTCCGGATGGGCTGTCAAACTGATCCTGTCTGTGAGATTCAGAAACGCCGTGTTGTTCGTCGTGCTGGCTGCGGTGTGGGGGAGTGCCTTTACCGCGATCAAAGCCGGGCTGTCCTACTTTCCGCCGGTACTGTTCGCCGCGTTCAGATACGATCTGGCCGGTGTGATCATGCTCGGCTACGCTGCCTACGCGACCAACCGGTGGCGGCCCCGGGGTCGCGAGGAGTGGGTCGTCGTCGGAATCGGGGGAGTCTTTCTGATCGCCGCCTACCACGCCCTGCTGTTCGTCGGCGAACAGGGGACCACGAGTGCGGCCGCCGCCATCGTCGTGAGTCTCTCGCCAATTCTCACGACCGCGTTCGCGCGAGGACTGC
The DNA here is from genome assembly GCA_004015825.1 of Halovenus amylolytica. Taxonomy (GTDB): domain Archaea; phylum Halobacteriota; class Halobacteria; order Halobacteriales; family Haloarculaceae; genus Halovenus; species Halovenus amylolytica. Next base: position 14,429 of record SAYS01000018.1, read on the forward strand.
TTCCCGACGAGCGACTCACGCCAGTCGGCGTCGCTGGACTGCTCGTCGGCTTCGTCGGCGTCGTCATCCTGAGCGATCCGGATCCCAGTAACCTCACCGACAGCCGGACGATCTCGCTGTTTCTGATCTTTCTGGCGACGTGTGCGTTCGCCCTCGGAAGCGTGCTCACCCGCCGCCAGGAGACCGCCCTCCCGATCGAAACGATGGAAGCGTGGTCGATGGTGCTCGGTGCAGCACTGATGCACGGCGCGAGTTTCGGGCTGGCGGAGTCGGCGGCGGAGATCGAGTGGACAGCGGAGGCGATCCTCGCACTGTTCTATCTCGCCGTCGTCGCGAGTGCGATCGGCTTCCTGATCTACTTCGATCTCCTCGACCGTCTCGGCCCCATCGAGATCAATCTCGTCTCGTATGCGGCCCCCATCGCAGCCGCGGTGACGGGACTGATCGTCCTCGGGGAGACACCGACGGTCGCGACAGCGGCCGGCTTCGGCTGTATCCTGTGTGGGTTCGCCCTGATAAAACGCCGGGCGATCCGGTCGAGACTGTTCTGAACACTGCTGGGGACAGCGCGAGCGCGGGTCAGGCCGACAGTTCGGCTTCGAGTTCGCCGCGGTCCTCGAGTTCGTCGAGGATGTCGCTGCCGCCGACGAACTCGCCGTCGACGAACGTCTGTGGGATCGTCTCCCAGCCACTGTGGGCTTCGAGCGCCGTGCGGTACTCGTCGAGGGATTCGAGTACGTCGACCGTCTCGACGTCCTCGCGGTACTGTTTGATCAGGCCGAGGGCGTTCCGGGAGTAGCCACACTGTGGCATGTGCTCTGTGCCTTTCATGAACAGCACGACGTCGTTGTCTTCGATTGCACTGTCGACGCGTTCGGTGACCTCTTCCTGTGAGAGATCGGAGCCGGGTGTGAACGTCATACCCGTAGTTTGGTTTGCAGTAGCAAAAGCCCTGTCACACCTCGGCACCGAGTCGATAGTTCTATATTTGAGATTCTGTAAGGTGCACGTAGAGAATGCTCGACAAACTCGCGGACAAGTTCAGCCCGAAAGTGGCCGCACTGCTCGCCCTGCCAGTCCTGCTCGTCCTGTCGATGCCGTTTGCGTTCATCACCGGGGCATTCAGCATCATCATGACGGACAACGTCACCGTCGGCTGGACCGTCGGAATCGTCGTCGCGACGATTTTCGGCCTCTGGGCGAGCTTCGGAATGTACAAACTCTCCAGTGAAGTCCAGGAAGAGAAAGGCGCAGAAGACGTCGCTTACTGACACCGACAGATTCTAGCGGATCGTAACACGACAGCGGCGATCAGAGGAGCGGTTTTACGAGGTGGTGGTGTCGGATTCCGAGGGGGCTTCGGTCGGGGGGACCAAGGATCCCGGCAAGGGTTCGCTGGTGGGGAGAGCCGATTGTCAGACAGCGGGGTGGTGGCCCCGGTAGTATGTAGCAGGGCCATATTTAAAACCCCTGCCGAGTGTTTCAGAACGAGAAACAGCGGTCACTGCCCGATAACTGTCTCGGCGAACTCGGCGAGGTTCGGACCGCTCGGGGAGACGACGACGTGGTCGACACCCATCGCGTCGAGGCTGTCGAAGTACGACCGGAACCACTCCACACCGGCGCGATACCCCTGGTGAATCGGCTGTGGATCGGCAGTCGGATCGTCGGCGAGTTCGGTCCGGACGGCCATCGCGTACGGCTTCTCGCCGGCAACCTCGCGCCAATCTGCGAGATACGATTCCAGGGTCTGTTCGGGCAGGTGGTAGAACAGCCAGCCGTCGCCGTGGTCACCGAGCCAGGATAGTTCCTGTCTGGCGTGGCCGGTCGGCAACAGCGGGATCGTCTCGGCGGTGGGTTTCGGAACGAGATCGAGATTGCCGTCGAGCGTCCCCGACGGGCCGTCGAGTTCGGGAAACTCCTCGCGCCAGAGCGTCCGCAGCCACCGGACGCTCTCGCGGAACAGTTCGCCCCGCTCCCCCTCGTCGACCCCGAAGGCGGCGTACTCCGGGTCGCGGTCACCGGTCGCGACACCGAGCACCAGTCGGCCGTCGGAGAGGCGGTCGATCGTCGCCGCGCTTTTTGCGACGTGGATGGGATGCCGCAGGGACAGGACGATACTCGCAGTCCCGAGTGCGATCTCGTCGGTGTGCGCAGCGACGTGGCTCAACCACGGCCAGGTGTCGAACACCTGTCCGGCGTCGCCGAAGCTGGGCCAGTACAGCGGGACGTCCCGCGCCCAGAGCCCGTCGAAACCGAGCTCTTCGGCGCGGGTGGCGAGTTCGAGTTCACGCTCGACCACCGGTGGTGTCCGCTCCGTGTCGGGGTCACGGGCTGGCGCACCACCGCCGCTGATCGGAAAGCCGACGCCGAAGGTGAGATCGTCGCCATCGAACAGCCGCCGGTAACCAGCGTTCGCGTGGGGTTCGGTCACGGTTTCACTTGCAAACCGGGCCCCAAACCGTTGTCGGGGCCGGTGCGTGTACTTATCTTTCCCCGATGCGTACAGCTATCATGAATCGGCGGGCGTTCGTCCTCGCGAGTAGCAGTCTCTACGCGGGTCTGTCGGGCTGTCTCGGTGACAGCGGGGGCGAGGAGGAAGAACCCACGAACGAATCGGCGCAGTCACCACTCAGAGAGGTCACGGTCGACAGCGAGTATCTCCTGGTCGAACGGGAGGCGCTGGTGGCCGAAGACGACGCCACCTTCGTCACTGTGAGTGTCAAAAACACGTCACAGTCAGTCAGAGAGGCGACGATCCGTCTGCAGATGCGCGACGAAGACAGGAATCCAGTCGGGACTGAGTACACCACGCCGTCGGGACCGATCGAAGCGCAGGAGACGGTCACGGTTCGGATCGATCTCGACGAACGACCCGACCAGGTCGGCGGCTACGACCTCGAAGTGACAGAGCGAGCGCTGTAACTGCCACTGTTTTATTGATGGCTCCACTCGGCATAGTAGATATGCGAGTCGTCGTCAACGCTGCAATGAGCGCAGACGGGAAACTCTCCACCCGGGAACGAACGCAGATCGAGATCAGCGGACCGGGGGATTTCGAACGCATGGACCAGATACGTGCTGCCAGCGACGCGGTGATGGTCGGTGTCGGAACGGTGCTGGCCGACGATCCCGCGCTGACGGTCGATGACGAGTCACTTCGTGAGGCGCGGATCGAACGCGGTGAGCCGGCGAACCCCGCTCGCGTCGTCGCCGACTCTCGGGTCCGAACGCCACCGGAGTCACGGGTTCTCGACGACCAAGCCGATAGCTACCTGCTCGTCAGCGAGGCCGCACCACCGGATTTCGTCGCGCAGAGAGAGAAAGCGGGCGCGACCGTCATCAGCGCTGGCGAGAATCGTGTCGACCTCGCGGCTGCGTTCGAGGAACTCGCCGACCACGGACTCGATCAGCTGATGGTCGAAGGCGGCGGTGAGATTATCTACTCGCTGTTCGAGGCCGACCTCGTCGACCGACTGTCGGTGTTCGTCGGCTCGATGATCATCGGGGGACGGGAAGCGCCGACGCTGGCCGACGGTGAGGGCTTCGTCTCCAGCTTTCCGGAGCTAGAACTGGAGACAGTCGAGCGCATCGACGATGGCGTCGTCCTGCGCTACCACGTACCCTGAGAAGGACACGGAAAGATCGGAGAGCCGAAATCAGTGGTCGTGACCGGTCATCTCTGCGAAAGAGCGGCCGAACCGCTCCTCGAAGACGTCCATCGTCTTCTGTTCTGCCTCCTCGATCTCCGGGCCGACCTCGCCCTCTGCGTGGTGGATCGCGCCGTGGAGTTGCTGGGCGACGCCGAGGATCGCCAGATCACCGACGACGGTCGGTGCACCCTCGTCGTTCTCGTCGAGCAAATCGACCGCTGCGACGGGGAGTTCGAGTTCGTCGTGTTTATCGTCCGATTCCAGTGTTACCGTAACAGTTTCTGCCATACTGCCGTTAGGAGAGCGATCACATAAACATCTCCGGGTCTTCCCGGCGAGAGAACCACAGTCGGAGTTCCTCCAATGATAAAAACCGAGCCGTCAGTCGTCGCCTTCGGCGGCCTGCGTTTCGGCGGTTCCGGCTTCGACTTCGGGGAGGTCTTCGAGGTACTCGTCGGCGTCGATCGCCGCTTTCGAGCCCATCCCGCCGGCGGTGACCGCCTGCTGGTAGTGGTGGTCGACGACGTCGCCCGCGCCGAAGATCCCCTCGACAGCAGTTTCGGTCTGACCGCCGCCGTCACCGCCAGCGGTTTTGAGATAGCCAGTCTCGTCCATCTCGACGTCGGTCCCTTCGAGATAGTCGGTGTTCGGCGTGTGACCGATCGCGACGAAGACCGCGCCCACGTCGAGATCGACAGTTTCCGTCCCCGGATCGTCGAGGTTGTCCTTGGGATATCCTTCGTCGTTCCGGGCGAGGGTGACGTGATCGACGCCGTCCTCTGGTGAGCCGTGGACCTCCAGCAGTTCGGTGTTTCGCATGATCTCGATCTCACCGTCGTCGGCTTTCTCCTGGACCCGGTCGATCCAGTAATCCTCCGCGCGGAAGTTCTCGCGACGGTGTGCGATGTAGACCGTATCCGCGAACTTCGTCAGGAAGTTCGCCTCCTCCATCGCGGCGTCGCCACCGCCGACGACGAGCATATCCTCGCCGCGGAAGAACGCGCCGTCACAGGTCGCACACGTCGAGACGCCGTACCCCATCAGTTCGTCCTCACCGGGGACACCGAGTGTCCGCGCGCTCGCGCCCGAGGCGGCGATGAATGCGTCAGTAGTGTAGCGGGTGTCGTCGGAGAGTTCGACCAGAATCCGGCCGTCGTTGCGTTTCTCGACGTGAGAGACGACGCCGTGGTCGAGTTCGGCCCCGAACTGTTCGGCCTGCTCTTTCATCCGGTTTACGAGTTCCGGCCCACCGATCCCGTCCGGGAACCCCGGATAGTTCGCGACGTCGCTCGTCAGTGTGAGCTGGCCGCCGGGTTCGTCACCCTCCAGCACGAGCGGTGCGTTGTTGGATCGGCCCGCGTAAATCGCAGCAGTAAGCCCTGCAATGCCTGTCCCAGCGATGATCATGCGCCGGTGTTCGACTGGCTCCGTTGTCATGTAGTAATATACGGCTACCGGCCGTTTGTACGTTGCGCTGTCGTATGCCGACGACGCATTCGGGGCCGGTACACGCGGTTAGTAGCTCCCGGATAGATTCATGAGACTGACGATTCAACCAGGGATATGAGCAGTGTCACCGTCCGCCGGGCACGGCCAGACGACACAGACGCGGTCGTCGCTCTGGCTGGCCGCAGCTGGCGGGCAGCCTACGGAGACATTCTCGACGAGGAGACCATAGCGGCTGCGCTCGGGGAGTGGTACAGCCCCGAGGGGACACGCGAGGCGATCCAGTCGGAGCGCGTCGGTTATTTTGTTGCTACAGACCGGGAGATCGTTGGCTACGTCAGCGGGCACGCTGGTGAAACCACGGCACAACTGGGTGCGATCTACGTCGATCCCGACCGCTGGGGAGAGGGGATCGGAACCCAGTTACTCGAACGGTTCGAGCAGTACTCCCACGATCGGGGCTGCGAGCGAATCGAACTCGAAGTGCTCGCCGACAACGACCTCGGAGAGTCGTTCTATCGAGCCCGGGGGTACACTCCAGTCGAAACACAGGAGGTAGAACTGTTCGGCGAGACAGTCCGCGAGACATTATTTCAGCGATCGATATAGACCGGAATACGACAGTCAGAACTGGTGAACAGAATCCGCGGCGTCACTCACGTCCGATAGCGCCCCCTCACCCACGGACTGGACCGCATCGGGCGTGACACCTTCACCATCGTAAATCGCTAGCACGTCCGACAGATCGACGAGACCGTCGTCGTTCGTATCCAGCACGGAAAGTAGTTCGTCGTCTCCGACGGGGCCCAGATACTGCGTTGTGATATAGGCGTCACGGATGCCGTCGGCACCGCGAGCGAGGACGTTCTGTTCCCACTGCTCGCGGTAGGACTCCGGAACCTCCGCGACGCCACCGAACAGCAAGATTGCACTTAGCGTCGCAGAGAGGTCGGTGTGGTGGTGGTACCAGCCGTCGAATCCCGCAGTTGTATCGTCGGGACCGGCAGCGAGGACGATCTGTCCGGGACCCGTATGTGAGGTGTGTGGCCACTCGATGCCGAGATATGGTGAGAGGATCTGTCCGATCGTGGTGGATCCGCCGTCGTCTTCGACTGCCGCTGCGATCTGTTCGAGCTCTTCGTCACCGAGTTCCCCATCGAAGTCGAGATGGTCATTGATCACACCGCGAACGTCTCCGGAGTCAGCAATCGCTTGAGCGATCACACCCGAACTTGCCGACGCGTTCGCGAGCCCCTCAATATCGAGAACGTCACCGTAGTCACCATTGCCTGTGGACATTCCACCAGTTTCGTGATCCGACGTCACGACGACGAGCGTATCACTACGGTCTTCGACGTAATCAAGCACCCACTGGACTGCGTCGTCGAAATCCTTCGTTTCGCCGACGGTCGTCCAGGCGTCGTTACTGTGTTCGGCGTGATCGATCCGCCCACCCTCGACGAAGAGGAAAAACCCATCCTCGTCGTCTTCGAGTCGGTCGACAGCAGCGGCAGTCATCTGTGCGAGGTCGGGGTGGCTCTCGTCCCGATCCAGGGAGTAGGTGAGGTGACTCTCGTCGAACAGTCCGAGCAGGTGGTCGGCATCTGTCTCTTCGAGATCCGCAGCGTCGTGGAGGACGTCGTAGCCGAGATTTTCGGCCCGATGGAGTTGGTCGTCGGACCACTCGCGTCGCCCGGCACCGAGCATTACGTCGATCTCGTGATCGAGAAACTGGTTGGCGATCTCACCTTCCATCCCACGGTCGGGGACGTGAGAGCCGTACACTGCCGGTGAAGCGTGTGTGATCCGGGTCGTCGTCACCAGTCCTGTCGCCATCCCGAGTTCCTGTGCTGCTTCGAGTTGTGTCGTGACCGGTTCGACCTCGTCCGCGCTCGCACCCTCATCACCTCTCACGCTCACCTGGCCGTTGTAGGCCTGAAAACCAGTTGCGAGGGCTGTCCCCGCCGCAGCGGATCCAGTGACTTCTCCGCCCCGTGGGAACGTACGCGTCATCGCTGCCGTCGTCATCGACTCCATTGCCAGATCGCCGTGGACGTGTGAGGTTGTCTGGATCGGATCGAACCCCATCCCGTCGCCGAGCATGACGATTATATTCTCGATATCACCGTGTGTCTCCCTACTCGCAGAATTTTCCTGTGCGCCCGCGACTCCGAGTTGACTGAGCGCCAGTGATGCACCGAGGCCGGTTATGAAGTTGCGTCGTTTCATCGACATTTCGGTGAAATCTCCGCGTAATAAATAATGTTTATAATATTGATATTTTCAGCTCGAGAGAACTATATCCAATATTTACAGGATATATCTCCTACATACAACCCAGTATATACCCGAATTTAATCGGGTTGATACAACCGTGCCAACCCAGTACGTTGGTGAGGAGTTACCTGCCGAGCGAACCGACTACCGGATGGAACAGATCGCGACACCACTATCAGTCGGCAGTTTTCTCCTTGCGAGAGCTCGGAACAGCCCGGCCGACACCCTCGTACACCCAGAGACAGGCAAGCCCGAAGCCGTAGGCCAGTCCGGCCGGAATCGCGACGATGAACATCGTGAAAATGCCCGACGGAGAGAGAAGCCCGGCCGCAGCGAAGAAGGCGAGCACCACACCCCGCCAGCTCTTTCGGAACCGCGGATAGCCGACGATGTTACCGTGATGGAAGAGGATCATCGTCATCGGGATCGTTGCGAGCAATCCGATACCGATGGTGAGATAGATGACCAGCCAGCCGAAGCTGTTGATCCGGTATGCGATCACCATATTCGAGTTGATCACGTCGGTCGCCAGAAGCGAGATGACCGTCGGCGCGATGTAGAGGAAGCCGAGCAGACTCCCACCGATCACCGACAGGGCGAGCAGGCCACCCCAGACCAGCAACACGTTCCGGTTGCCGCCCGTCGAGAAGCCGCGCTCTTCGATCGCCGGCCAGGCGAAATACAGCAAGATCGGCACGACCGCGACGAAGCCGAGCAGCGTCGAGAACTTCAGCATGAAAATCAACGCCTCGACCGGGTGGAGGACGACGATCTCTGCCTGGCCCTGGACCTGATCTGGGATGTTCCGGAAGAAGATATCCTGGATCGTCCCGATCCCACCGCTGTACAGGAACATGAAGACGCCGGCCATCACGACCATGAACGTCGCGACGATCCAGATCGCCTTCGAGGTGAGCGAGTCGAGAATGAACGTGATATCGTAGTAGTAGCCGCCGATATCGTCTTCGTCCGTCTCCTCGTCGGTGAAGGCATCCACCATCCCCGTCGTCGTCGAGGTGAGGACATTCTCGTCGTCCTCGTCCTCGCCGAGATCGAGTTCCTGTGCCGCCTCGAAGCGATCCATGAGCGCCCGCGCTTTCTTTGGGTTGTCCTCGTCGACAGCGTCCCGAGCGTATTCGAGGACCGTCTCCTGGTCGAGCTGTGCGAACTCTTCGAGGGGGACCGTTTCGACTGCGTTGGCACTCATCGAGCCGATATCGACCGTGGCAGGGTCGCCGGGCTCCGGTTCGGGTTCCGGTTCGGGCTCGGCGGATTCCTCGTCGTCTTCGCCTTCGAGATTCCCGGCGAGTGCGGCCTCGATTTCGGCTTCGTCTGTCCGCGCTTCGAGTGCCTGGATCCGGTAATAGAAGAGAAGGACAGTCGCCACGACCAGCCCGATCACCGAGCCAGCAGCCAGAGCGACGGCCGTCGGCGGGAAGCCGTAGGCAAACTCCTCGGCAGGGAGCGCCCGGTAGTTGGAGTTGACAGCATCGAGGAGGCTGTTGGCAACCTCGTTGCCGCCCTCGATCCAGAACATGTACATCGCACCGACAACGAGAGCGAAGCTGCCAGCGAGTTTGTTCCAGTGGGTTCTGGCAACTGCTCTCGTCGAGACCTGTTCACCGGCCTGTTTCGAGAGGACGGCGAATTTCGTAACGGCGAGGCTGATGAAATACAGCAAGACGAGTGGAACGCCCCACATCACCTGCGTGAACGGATCCGGCGGCGAGAACATCGCACCGAAGACGAAGATCCCGACGACGGCGTAGCGCCACTTGTCGCGGAAGGTTTCGTACGGAACGATCCCCGCACGCGAGACCGAACTCATCGCGAGCGGGAGCTGTGCCGCGATCCCGAACGAAAGTGCGAGGAAGAAGATGAACTCCGTCCACAGCGCGATCGACCAGGTCGGTTTGAATCCCGACTGGACCGCATTCGCGGCGAGGAAGTCGAACATGATGGGGAAAAACAGGAAGTAGGCGTAGCTCACACCACCGAGGAAGAGGAGGACGATCGCGACTCCAAAGCTCCAGAGCTTCCAGCGTGGAATCTCCGAAGACGGCCAGTAACCACGCTCTCTGAGCGAATCCCGGCTGAAGTAGACGAGGAAGGGGATCGTACCGAGAATCCCGACGATGACACCGATTTTGACCTGGAGGAGAATGACCTCGAAGGGTGTCGTCGCGACGATATCCGTCGCTTCTCTGACTTCCTCGTTCATCAGGTTGTAGACGAGATCCGTCTTCAGTCGCTCCCAGATGAACATCCGGAGTGCGTAGAAGGATCCGAGCCAGAAGACCAGAAAGACGAGGAAGGTTTTCTTGAGATTGTTCTGGGCGGCCGATAACACCGAGGCGACGCTCGCACGACCGTTCGCGAGCGTCCTGGCTGTATCTTCATCGATCGCGCCAGACATCTGTTGGGGACTTACTGACTGTCGGTTATCAATCTATTCCTCTCGATAGCAGCCGATCGCTACGAATGTGGGATGGTTTTGGGGGCTCTTTCCATTCGAAACAGTGGGCCAGCGAGAAAGAAGGCTTACAAGAATAGCAAAGCTACAGCGAAGTAATGCCATCGGGAAACACCGGGGGTGACGCAGACTCACCAGTCGGTGAGGGAGAGTCACCGGTCGGTGCGGGGGAGTCACCGGTCGGTGAGGGGGAGTCACCGGTCGGTGCGGGGGAGTCACCGGTCGGTGAGGGAGAGTCACCGGTCAGTGACGGTGGCGTCCCTCCAGATATCGAGGAGGGTGGTTTCGGCGGTGCCCCCGACGACGAGGAGATGCCGCTGACGGCCCACATCGAGGAGATGCTCCGCAGACTGGGCGTCGTCTTCCTCGTGATGGCCGTCGTGAGCGGCTTTACCTTCTTCTTTGCCGACGATCTGATCAACTTCTTCTGGTACTCGTTTCTGCCCGGCGAGGTCGCAGACTGTCCAGGCGGTGATGCCTGTCCCCGCGTCTACCACCCGCTCGGGCTCGTCTTCGCGCGCCTGAAGGTCGCATCGCTGGTCGGCTTTATCGCCGCCCTGCCCGTCTTCGTCTACGAGAGCTACCTGTTCATGCGCCCGGGGCTGTACCCACACGAACGCCGTTACTACCTCGCCTCAGTGCCGACGAGTCTCATCCTCGCGCTGGTCGGTGTCGCCTTCGCGTACTTCCTCATTCTCCCGCTCATCTTCTCGTATTTCCTCTACTATTCGGCCGACGTCGCCGAGATTGCCTTCGGACTGACAGAGACGTTCAATCTCATCCTGTTGATGATGGGGCTGTTCGCAGCCATCTTCCAGATTCCACTCTTTATCATGCTCGCGATCATGATGGGGGTGACGACCCGGCGCTGGATCGAAGACCGCCGGCTCATCTTCTGGGCCGCCTTCGCCGGCGTCGCCTTCCTCTTCAGCCCCGACCCGACCGGGATGGCACCCATCCTGGTCGGAGTGACGATGGTCGGGCTGTTCGAGTTGACACTGCTGCTGTTGCGCTGGACAGGGCGGTAGCCACAGCTATCTCGCCTGCAGTACCAACCACTACATTGATTCCCGTGTAGTGAGCATAGCAGGTAACGTCGGATGACAGACGACCCCCAGCCCCTGAGCGGCGACGGTATGCACACACGCCGGCAGTTGCTGAAACTCGGTGGGACGGTCGGGCTGGTCGGAACGCTCGGCTTCGGCTACCTCTACTGGAAGGAGGGAGAGTCCTCGACGACAGCGACTGCCCTGCCGGACGGAACGCCCACAGGGATGGAGTTTGTCGCCACCGGAAACGGAGGTGAACTACTGTCGGACCAGGCCGTTCACACCGCCTTCGACGACGAACTCGATGTGCAGGGAGTCTCCACACCGACCGATCTGGAGAGCCTTCTCGATTCGGTCGAGCAGACGACGGGGATCGATCCCCGGACGGTGGAGCAGATAGCCGGGTTCGGGGCGATTACTGGCCCGGGTGGAAACAGGGGTGGGCTTCTTTTCGAGTCGAACACCGATCCGGAGACCGTTCGGTCGTCGCTGGCTGGGTCGGATCTGTTGCTTGACGACTCCGAGTACGAGGGGTACGACCTCTATATCGTCGGAAACGAAGAACTTTCCCGGGAGCTGACTGTCTGTGCTCTCGGTGACGGTGAGTTCGCAGTCGGTGCTCGACACGAAATAGAGGGGGTGATCGACGTCCGGGAAGGGGTAGAACCGGGCGGAAGCGGTGTGATCGACGAGGCAGTCGGCTCGGCACCGGCAGGCCCACTGCAGTTTGGCTTTCTCCTTCCCGAGGATCTCTTCGAACGACTCGGGGCACCGTCGGCCGGGAGTCGGATCGTCGATCTCGAAACCCTGGCGTACGGCTACGGCTCGTTGAACGGGGGCGTGCTCTCGGTGACGATCAGGGCAGCCTCCAGTTCGGCTGCAGACGACCTCCGGAGTCAACTGACCGCGATCACCACGTTGCTCGGTGCGAGTGGTGAGCGAGATATCGTCGATTTCCCACCAGAGATTCGTGAGCAGTTACTCGACGTACTCGGTGCAGTGGAAATCGAACGGAACGGCCGGCTGGTACAGATACGAGTTCCCGACGGGCACAGACTGGTCGCGATCGTCGTTGTCTATTTGCTGTCGGAGTTCTGAGCGAAAATAGTCGACACGCCGGAAAATCACTCTTTCCAGTCTTCCGGAACCTGAACGGTGTACTTGCCGTCTTCCTGCAGGGCGACGATATACTCCTCGCGGTCGAACAGTTCCATCAGATTGAGTTCGTACTGACCGGGTTCGAGCACCTTGATCGACTCGAACTGCTGGTTGAGTTCCGCCCGGAGTTCGGAGAGATCGGGTCGCTCGGATTCGGCAGTGTCGTCAGTCTCACCAGCGTCAGCTGCGGCCGGCTTCTCTCCCGGCCAGCGTGGCTCCGTCTCCGTCGAGGAGGGGAGTTCGTCCGGTGAGATAACCTCACTGCGGGCGCTGGCCTGTGCTTCGTCTTCGGTGTCGGCCATCGTTGCAGCGGCAGGTTCGGACTCCGTGGGCGACTGTCCGGGCTGTCTGCTCGACTGCTGGCCGGAGCCAATCTCCCGATCGGTCGATGCAGTCGAGCTGGCGGTACTCGGTCCCTCCCGTGTCGAACTGGAGGGAGATGTTTCATCTGCAGTCGAACTGCCGGGGGCTGCTGACTCCGGGCGCTCCCGTGTGGGTTCGGAGGAGCCACCGACGAAGTCCTTGACTGCGGTCGCAGCGTTGCCGACTGTCCGGGCGACAGACCGGTCGGTGTCCGAATCGCCAGCGACTCCCTCACCGGGCGGCTCGGGTGGGGTGTCAGCTGACTGTGATGCCGGGAGAAACTGAAATTTGTTTCCCCCACACTCGGGACAGCCCGAGAGCATCTCTTTGGAGCCATCGTCGAACTGCCGGCCGCAGTCTGTACACTGGTGTGGCATGCGTCTACTTTCGTGAGACGAGCGTCTGGATGATCGTTTCGTCTTTGTGGAGTGTTTCGATCTGGTTCGCTGGCCCGATCACGGTAAGTTTGTTCGTCGACTGGCGACCCATCAGCCGGTCGAGGAAGCTCGCGTCGGCCGTCTCCGAGCGGGGGTAGGTCTCGATCTCGATCCCGTTGAACTCGTCGGGACTGATCTCCGTCATCGTCACTTCGATCAGTCGCGACTCCTCGTCCGGTGTGAGCCCGTCTTCGAGAATCACGATGTTTCCATCCCGGACGCCGTCCAGGATCAGCCGAATCTTTTCCATGCTCGCGAGCCCGTCCATGCGTGCGGCGCTGATCAGGTCGATCTGGACGCCGTCTGGTTTCTTTAGATCTGCCATCGTATCACCCGAAGTACTCCGCGATTTTGTCGTACACTTCGTCCATGTTGTCACCTTCGAGCGCCGACAGCGGGATCGTCTCGTGCTGTGGGAAGGCGTTCTGAATCCGCTGAACGCTCGAATCTTCGAGATCGATCTTGTTGGCCAGGATCAGTACTGGGAGATCCTGACTCTCGATGATCCCGATCAACATGGTGTTGACCTGCGTGAACGGATCGCTCGTCGAATCCAGTACGTAGACGACACCGTCGACGTCCTCCCGAAGCCAGTGCATGGCCTCGGCGACGCCCTCGGTCGCCTCTCTGGATCGTCGAACCGCGTCCTCCTTCTCCAGATCGTGTTCGAGGAACTCGGTGTAATCGACCTTCGTCGTCACACCAGGTGTGTCGACGACGTCGATCGTGACCGTCTTGCCGTCACGTTCGATCTCGACGTTTTCTTTCCTGCGTGCGCGACGAGTTTCGTGAGGTACGTGACTCTCCGGGCCGACTGCGTCACCGTGTTCGGTCCAGTCCCGTGCGATTCTGTTTGCTAACGTTGTTTTCCCGGCGTTTGGAGGGCCGTAGATACCGATCCGCTTTGGCTCCTCCTCCGAAAACAACGACGATACTGCCCGTGAAATGCTCGATCTGAGGTTTGTAAGCAGTCCCATCCTTTCCTCCCTGCCCCTCGTGGGGCTTGAATCAACAAGCTGACGCGACTTACTTAAGACTACGTCAGACATATGTTACGAATGAGACACACTGACACAGCTGGTGGGATCGCCTGGTGATGACTCTCATTCCGTCCCGTGCCCCCCACCCCTTCGTTTCAACTGGAACGGCTCGACCCCCCGTCCCCGAGACAGTAGACGAGAGTAGTATGACTGATTTTTGATAAAGTAGAACCCACAGATAAGACGGCCCTTTCTCTCTCCATCTAGATTAATACACTAGTAACACTAGTAAATAATAAGATGATAGTCTAGAAAAATACTTCTACACTCTACGGATACTGTTCTAACACATACTACATAAAGATTCCCTAGTCTAGTTGGGCGCTCTGAGGGGGGACACCTCTGTTTGCCGTTCCACCCGAAACAAAGGGGTGGGGGGGTTACGGCATCGTTCTCTCTCTGATTCGACTCTCTCCGATCTCATCGATAACTCCCCACCCACTGTTTACAATTCACACGCTCAGCCCCTTGACCCCAGTTCACACACTCTGCTACAACTCCAGCAGTCCCATTTACAGCTCTCCCGACCACTCGTCTGGAACCGATCTGAGTGTATCTATCGGCATCTACTGACTTCCTGATTTTTCGAAAACAGACACACTGTCGTTCTCTCGATCACAAATTATTACTGTCGGTCTGAAATAATCGAAATACTTAATATAGTCTCCACCGGGGTTTCTTGTGGTTCAATTGGACGCGCCAGAAGCCCGAAAACTCTCAGAATAGCTTGTTCGGGCCGTTTCCGCCGGGATATAGTCCGCGCGGTGGCATTTCCACCCGAAATAGAGGGGTTACGGATCGAGTATGACGGACACAAACGAACACACACAAGGGGAGGTCGATGCGGATAGCAACTCAGATGACAGTGACAGTCCCGTGGAATCCGACGGTGAGGAACCCGATTTGAGTGAGACAGCCGACGCCCTCGACGAGGACCGGGGACAGTCCATCGACGAGATACTCCGTGAGGAGGACGAGGACAACGAGGAAGCCTCCCGCGGGCTGTTCGACGACCTCCTGAGTGGTGAGCCGATCTTCGAGAAGAAGGAAGTGCTCCGGCCATCCTACACCCCCCGAAAACTCCCCCATCGTGAAGATCAGATCAACAACATGGCGACGATCCTCGTCTCCGCACTCCGTGGGGATACGCCGTCGAACATCCTGATCTACGGGAAGACGGGGACCGGGAAAACAGCCAGTGCGAAGTTCGTCAGCGAGGAACTCGAATCCACCTCGACGAAGTACGAGGTCCCCTGTGAAGTCGAGTACATAAACTGCGAGGTAACCGATACACAGTACCGCGTGCTCGCACAGCTTGCCAACAAGTTCGTCGGCAAGAACCGTGAGGCCATCGAGGACAAAATCGAAGAGCGTGAGTCCGATCTCGACCGCGCGCGCGAGAACCCGCAGTCTCTGGAATCCACCGAGTTCGACTCCGTCTCGGCTCTCGAAGCGGAGATCGAGTCACTCACAGCGGAAAAAGAGTCGTTCACGGAGGTCCCGATGACCGGCTGGCCGACGGATCGGGTGTACAACTCCTTTTTCGACGCCGTCGACTACCGCGAACGAGTCGTCGTCATCATGCTCGACGAGATCGACAAACTCGTCGAGAAATCCGGCGACGACACGCTGTACAACCTCTCCCGGATGAACTCGGAACTCGAACGCTCCCGGGTGTCGATCATCGGTATCTCGAACGATCTGAAGTTCACCGACTTCCTGGATCCCCGCGTCAACTCCAGCCTCGGCGAAGAAGAGATCGTCTTCCCCCCGTACGACGCCAATCAGCTCCGGGACATTCTAGAAGCCCGGGCGGAGATCGCGTTCAAAGATGCGGCGCTGACTGACGACGTGATCCCGCTGTGTGCCGCCTTCGCAGCACAGGAACACGGGGACGCCCGGCGGGCACTCGATCTGCTCCGGACGGCGGGGGAACTCGCAGAGCGGGACAACACGGACGACGTCGAGGAAGACCACGTCCGCCAGGCCCAGGAGAAAATCGAGATCGACCGGGTCGTCGAGGTCGTCCGCACACTCCCACAGCAGTCGAAACTCGTCCTGTTCGCGATCATCCTCCTCGAAAAACAGGGCGTCCACAACATCAACACCGGCGAGGTGTACAACATCTACAAACGACTCTGTGATGAGATCGACGCCGACGTGCTGACCCAGCGCCGTGTCACAGATCTCATCAGCGAACTCGATATGCTCGGCATCGTCAACGCTGTGGTCGTCTCGAAAGGTCGGTACGGCCGCACCAAAGAGATCAGCCTCTCGGTTCCACTCGAAGAGACCGAGACCGTCCTTCTCTCGGACTCCCGGCTGGGCGATATCGAAGATGTCCAGCCGTTCGTCCAGGCGCGATTCGACAACTCGTAACTATCTCCGTTGGTGTCACTGAAACCGCAACCGTAGCCACCCGAGTCGGGGCACCCGCACTTCGGCAGTACCGACGACCCACTCGGGTTTGACTGGCTCCATGTTCCCGTTGCCTGCCTGATCGTACGCCGAGTTGGCATCCCCTTTCGTGATGAAGCCGTCGTGTGGGGCCTCACAGGCACCGATCTCTTCACACGAGTCGGCACCGCCAACGAACTCCTTGTCCGCCCGGTCGAACCAGTTTTCACCCTCTTCGACCCAGAACATCGCGCGGTGTATCACGGGTGTTCTATTTTCGTTCCCATCCGGAGCAAATACGATCACGTCACCGTTTCCACCGTAGTTCGAGTAGCCTGTCTCCGCACCGACTTCGGCGGTCACGACACCCGATTCCCCCTGTGCCTCACCGGGCTGGAACCGGTCGCTGTCCATCACGAAGACGATGTCGTTGACCTCCATGTTCGGTTCCATACTCCCGCTCTCGATAGCGACCATCGGCGGCCAGACACCGCTTATCATGAAGATGTACACCCCGAGCAACATGACGGCGAGGACGCTCGTCGTGAGATCTCGAACGAACACGACGAACTCGTCGCTGAACAGTCCGGAGTCGTCCTCGGGCTCGGTCCGATAGCTCGGCCCCTCGCCGGGTTCGCCGATATCTAGCCCTGGTTCGGCGGCGGTCGCTGACTGCTGGTCGGTACTGTGATCCGACCGTTCGGCAGAATCTGCTGATTCCTGTCTCGGGTGGTCCCCGGACTCGTCCGGTTCGTCCTCGTCTCCGGGGGAACTCATCACCTATGTTTGCTCCCTTCCATGTTTGAATGTTCTGATGAGACATCAAGCCGCTACGTTTTTGCGCACCTCCATCTATGTACGAACGTGCCCCTCGAGACGCCCGCTCGTGTCGTCCAGGAACTCGCTGCCCACGGCTACAACGCCGACCGCCAGGCAGTGACGTTACTTGCGAACCAGTCCGACCCACAGCGTGCGATCGAACGCGCAGTCGAAACTGCCCCAGACGACACCCTCGTCCTCTCTGCAGACCACGTCCGAGCTATCCTCGATACCGAACCGACTGCTGGTGATTATTCGAATTCTACCCCGCAAAATACTGGATCAAAGGAGGGATCCGAATCGTCAAATACAAACCCCTCTGTTTCGACTGGAGACGGATCGACAAAACCACAGCAGGTCAGTGAGGGATCTCCAGTCGAAACGAAGGGGTTGCAGGATCGGGGGTCGGAGCCAGCTTCTGCAGCCGGCTCGACCCAGCCTACATCGACAGCAGTGGCGGCCTCACAGCAGCCGTCGGGGACGGACGATTCCGGTTCGGGGACCAGCCCCGAGCGGAGTATCACTGTCAGCGGCGATATATCCAGTACGGGAACCGGGGCGTATGAAGATTTCGTCTCGGTGTTCCGGGACCGCTACGAGAAACTCGCTGGACAGCTCCGTGGCCGTGTCAACCACCGCCCGACGGAGACTATCGAGAACATGACGCCGGGCAGCGACGCCGGGCTGATCGGGATGGTCTCGGATATTCGGACGACGGCGAGTGGCCACTGGCTGGTCGAACTCGAAGATACTACCGGCACCTTCCCCTGTCTGGTGATGAAAGACCGCGACTTCGCCTCCGAAGCACTCACCCTGCTCACAGACGAAGTCGTTGCAGTCGAAGGAACGCTGGCAGACGACGGTGGCATCCTGTTCGTGGATACGTTCCACTTCCCGGATATTCCACGGACACACAAACCGTCGACAGCCGACAGAAAAGTCGAAGCTGCGCTCATCTCCGACATTCACGTCGGCAGCGAGGAGTTCCGCGCCGACGCCTGGTCGGAGTTCGCCGCCTGGCTGCACACCGACGAGGCCGATCACGTCGAGTATCTCCTCATCGCCGGCGACATGGTGGAGGGGATCGGCGTCTACCCCGGTCAGGACGAGGAACTCGACATCGTCGATATCTACGATCAGTACGAGCGATTCAGCGAGTATCTCAAGGAGGTGCCCGGCGATATGGAGGTCGTCATGATCCCCGGGAACCACGACGCGGTCCGCCTCGCCGAGCCACAGCCGGCCTTCGACGAGGAGCTCCGGGATATCATGTCCGCCCACGATGCACGCATCTCCGCGAACCCCTCGACGGTCACAGTCGAGGGCGTCTCGGTGCTGATGTACCACGGCGTCTCGCTGGACGAGGTGATCGCAGAACTTCCAGAGGAGGAGGCCAGCTACGACCGACCGCAGGATGCGATGCGACATCTGCTTCGGAAACGTCACGTCGCGCCGCAGTACGGTGGTCACACCCGCGTCGCACCGGAGGCCGAAGACCACCTCGTGATGGAGGAGGTGCCGGATATCTTCCACACCGGCCACGTCCACAAACTCGGCTACGGCAGCTACCACAACGTGACGATGATAAACTCCAGTTGCTGGCAGTCACAGACTGATTTCCAGAAAAGCGTCAATCTCGAACCCGACGTCGGCTACGCACCGATCGTCGATCTCCAGACGCTGGATCTGACGATCCGGCAGTTCGTGTGAGTGTGTCGCCGGCCTGATCCGTCTTCTCAGGCGATATTCTGTTCTTTCAGCACGTCCAGTAGCTCGGGCATCGACTCGACCACGATATCGCAGGCTGGTTCGACTGCAGGCTTCGGCGAGAATCCGATCGCCAGTCCGGCGGCTTCGAGCATCGGGAGGTCGTTCGCGCCATCGCCAACTGCAACTGTCGACGCCATCGCCTCGCCGACGGTCGCTGTCAGCACCTCCAGTGCGTCGTCTTTCGTCCCTTCGATGAGTGGTCCTTCGACGTTGCCCGTGAGCTTGCCATCTGCAACTGGGAGGCGGTTGGCGATGATCGTCTCGACGCCGACCCCCTCCGCTTCGAGTGCAGATTCGACACCCCGCTCGAAGCCACCGGTCAGAATCGAGGTGTAGACGCCGGCCTCGTCGAGTGCGTCGATCACGTCAGCAGTGCCGGGTCGCAGTGTCACCTGCTCGAAGGCAGCCTGTGCTTTCTCGTCGGAGAGGCCTTCCAGCAGCCGGCAGCGCTGGCGGAGACTTTCGGCGTACTCGATTTCGTTGTTCATCGCTCGCTCCGTGATCTCGCCCATCTGGTCGGCGACGCCACACTGGTCGCCGAGCAGTACAGTCATCTCAGAGTCCGACAGTGTCCCGTCGAAATCGAAGGCTACGAGTGTCATTGCTCGCTTTTCGGCGCCGGGGGATTCAAAAGTCGCGGTTTCGCTCGCTCGTGGTGGATCGAAAATGAGATTTCAAATTGCGACCACAGACAGCAAGAAAGCCCCCACTCTCTCGATGTCGTCGGCGCTGCGCGCCGACTGCTTGAGGGACCTTCGGTCCCTCTCTGGCTGCGACTCGTTGCGCTCCTCATTACTTGCGGTGCTTACGTCGTCTCGCCCATCGAGAGAGTGGCCCCTTTCAGTCCCGGAAACCTGCGGTTTCCGACCCTCGCGGATGCTCCGCATCCGCTCGGTCCCACCCGATGTGGAATTCCACGCAGGGCGGGGCTTTCTTGCTGTTCGAAGCGGTTTATCCACTCTATTCTCTCAGCGCGATCTTCTTGCCCCTCGAAACCAAAACACTACCCTACAGACGACAAACGTCCGGTATGACCGATCTCGAAGCCAAGACCGACCAGTACGAGGAGTTACTCGCCGAGGCCGTCGAGGCAGCTGCAATCGCCCCGCCGGAAGACACGCCGCTGTTCGAGGCGGCCGAAGACTGTGCGGAGATGGCCCGCTCCTATCTCGAAGATGGCCGTCATTTCAGGTCGAACGACGATCCAGTCAACGCGCTCGCTGCTTTCTCCTACGGCCACGCCTGGCTCGACTGTGGTGCTCGTATTGGCGTGCTTGACGTTCCACGGGAGGGACACCTGTTTACGATCTGATCACCCTGTCGAACCCCAAATCGTCATATCGGTCGGTATAGGGGCCTTACATACCGATCACCTCGTCACAGCACTCGATAACTGTCACGAAGTGTGTGCGAAAGAGAAAGATAGATTCGGCAGAAAAGCGTCGTTTGGTTCACTTACAGGACGTGCTGGTAGTCACTTTTTCATCGTCGACAACTGCATCAACCTGTATCTCTCTACAAGATAGTTCTTCAAATTCGATAATCTCATTCGTGAATCGCATTCTTGGCTGATCGTGGTCGATTTGATCGATTACTGCACGGACTTCGAGCATCGAACCGTCCGGTGGGTCTTCGTCGAATGGCAGAAGTGAGACAGACATTGTCTCGTTCGGGCGTAATGTTTCTTCTTGAAACGGCTCCCGGAACGAATCTGGTGACAACGAAATCTCTGCGTCGTTTTCTCCAGCGTTGCTGACCTCGACATCTAACTGCTCGATCGTCTCCCAGTTCATCTGGGGGTCTGTGTCGTCGGCAACTCTATTTTCGATCACACCACAACCTGCTACCGCTCCAGCAATACCCGTCGTGATCGAGGCGAGGACAGATCGGCGATTCATAACCTGTATTGTTTGTTAACAAACATTCACTACTCAGAGTATTCGTCCAGACGTCGAATCACTTCTTCGAATACCACTGCCAGAGTGATTATAACAGAGATAATGAATAGCGGAAACGCATCCGGGAGTATCACGACAACGAGAGAGAGCTGTACCGCAAATAGCATCAATAGAATGTCTTTCTGGCGTGACGCGCTTGCTGACATCTTCTTGGAATACAGCGAACAAGCTAATACAAATTTCTTTTTGCCTACCGTTTTCGTTCGCTACAACTTATCGGCTGATTCAGTCGGCCGCAATCGAGATTAATTCCCGTTAGTTACGAGCATTTGAAAAATCGTTCGAGTTATTGCTGCCCGGATCGCTCCTCGGTCTCGCCCGCTGCCGCTTCGGTTGCGTCGTCGTCAGCAGCGCCGAACTCCCCGGCTTTACCGCCACCTTCACCTGCTCCGGTCACCTCGGCTCTCGGACCCATTCCGAGTTGCTCTCTGACCGGAAGCAACATTCCTCGGCGATCGGCGACGATACCGGCGAACAGTAGACCACCAGCGAGGACCAGCACGACTGACTGTTGACCGATCGTCTGCAGTGTGCCATCGACAACTCCCATCAGACCATCGAACAGCGGTCCGGGGTCACCCTGTTCCGGCCGTAGTCTATCGATGAACACCGGCCGGACAGCCCAACCGACGAGGGCGCCGACGATGCCAGCCAACAGCAGGGCTCCTGCGGTCATCGACGCCGTCTGCTCTTTCGACCGGCTGATGGCGTACCCCAGGCCAACGAGTCCGACGGAGGTCAGCGGCAACAGCCAGGTCGCGGTCGTCCCCCACTGGATCCCCCTCGCGAAGGGAGCGAAGGCGGCTTCCGGATCCTCATCCTCGCCAAAGGCCGGCCCCTGATCCTGAACGTCCGCGACTGCCGACGCAGCCAGTTCCTCTTTGATCCGCTGTTCGTTGCTCGCCAACTGGTCGACGTACTCCTCGTAGCTAATCTCGCCGGTCAGTCCGTCGAGGACGGTCTGTTGGTGATCGAGGACGGCGGCTGTCAACGCTTCGTCTTCGTCACTCAACTCCGCGCGCGCGTTCGTCTCCAGTTCTTCGGCGATGTTTTCGCGCTCGCCGGGCGGCAGATCGATCTGTGCATCCCGGTATGCTGATTCGTTCTCGCTCAGTCGTGCGATCGTCTCCGAATCAACCTGGTCACTCTTCGCGCCGACCAGCGTCGGAGTGTCGATCTCGACGCCGTCGACGATCGTCTCGGAGACTGTCGCTTTCATCCCCGTGAGATCGATCTGAATAGCGAGATCGTCACGCTCGCCGTGGAGATACTGGTACAACTCGCCGATGACTCGGTCCATCTCGCCGCCGACGAACTCCTCTGTCACACCCTGTTCTGCAACTTCTTCGCTGGTGAGTGTGAGCCGCACCCCCTGTGGCCGCGGTTTGTTGTCGAGGATCTCGTCGATATCTGTCGTGACGTTCTCCCGAATCTGCGCCGTCATCTCCGTGTAGACGCCTTCCTCGTCGAATGTATTCGAGGTATACTCCCCATCGAAGGCTGTCCGATCCGCCCCGATCGCGGCAGTCGCTCCGAACAGCGTCCCTGCCAGGAGCGTCCCGACCAGAATGAGGGCCGCTGTTCGCCCGGTACTCATTCCCGCTCACCTCTGTACTGACCTGCAATCTGTTCCCAGCTTTTCTTAATACATACCCAGTCAGATTGCATCTATCTGTATCCAACGTGTACGTGTATAAAAGCGCGCTGGCGGGTGTCGGTTCGTTGGCAGACAGTGTGTCTGACAGGTGCTGACAGACTGATAGTTTCGATGTCCGGCGATTCAGCCGTATAACACTCGTTACATTTGTCTGACGCCGTTTAATGAGGATGGAAACAGTTGACATACGTATGAGCATACACCGCGGCGAGTTCGAGCGCATCCGGACGGTGCTCGAAGAGTCGAACGCGGACGGGCCGCTGACGGCGCGGGAAATCCTTCATCTGCTCGAAGAGCACGACGAGTCCTTCGAGAGTGCTCACCGGATCGCGACGGTACTCGGCCGGCGTGCCCAGACGGGCGACGTCGAGGTCATCCGCGACCAGCCCTACCGGTACCGGTTCGACAACACCGGAAACTGATCGTGGTTACTCCGAGTCGTTCCGTCTGTCTGTCGTCAACGGTCCCCGGAGGACTGTTAGCTGGCCGAGTCGCTGATTGCTGAGTACTAGACATATATAAGGACTGGATATAAATCCACGTCCTCGTTCTGTGCACGCTGGAATCTCCACAACGAGGGTCTTTCTGGCGTCTCACTATCTGCGTATGGTCTCAATACCAGACAGTACTGCAGTCGTGACGGGCGCAGCATCAGGGATGGGTCGGTCGATCGCACACGAGTTTGCAGCAGATGGCGCGGCAGTGGTCGTGGTCGATGTCGACGAGGAGGGTGCAGACGCCGTCGTCGAGGAGATCGAATCCGATGGCGGTGACGCAGTCGCCGTCCACGCCGACTTGCTGGACCCCGACAGTGCTGGCAGGATTCTCGACCAAACACTGGCGGCGTACGACTCGGTCGACATACTCTGTAACAATGCAGGTGTCCTGGACGATTACGCGTCGGCAGGGGAAACCTCCGACGAACTCTGGGACCGGGTGATCGGTGTCAACCTGACCGCCGCGTTCCGGCTGATCCGCGAGTTCCTCCCGGTGCTCCAGGACGGTGAGGAAGAGGGAGTCGTGATCAACAACGCGTCGATCGCCGGAAAAACTGCCGGTGCCGGGGGGGCTGCCTACACGACGTCGAAACACGGACTGATCGGCTTCACAAAACAACTGTCGAACGACTACGGTCCGGAGATCAGGGCAAATGCCGTCTGTCCCGGTGCAGTCGAAACCGGGATGACAGAGGAGATGCTCGAGGAGATGGAAGCGATGACGGCCGACACGCCGGCCGAGCGGTACGCACAGCCCGAAGAAGTCGCAACCGTCGTCACGTTTCTCGCCAGTGACGACGCCTCGTTCGTCCACGGTGCCGCGGTCAACGTCGACGGTGGCTGGCTGGTCGACTGATCGGTATTCCTGCGGTTAGCTCCGTGACCGAGTTACCGACGTCGTGTGACACACGGTCTCAATACGATATTCGAAACTCATTTGCGACTTTCGTACTGTATCGTCGGGCTTATTACGATGTACGGACTCCCTGCGGGTAATGACAGCCGAAGATCGGACAATTTTGCTCATCGGCAGCGGACCGATTCAGATCGGTCAGGCCGCCGAGTTCGACTACTCGGGCGCGCAGGCGTGTCGCGCGCTCCAGGAAGAGGGCGCACGCGTCGTCCTGGTCAACTCGAACCCGGCGACGATCATGACCGATCCGGAGATGGCCGACGAGGTGTACATCGAACCAATCAACACCGAAGCGATCTCGGAGATCATCCGAAAGGAACGTCCTGACGGCGTGATCGCGGGGCTCGGCGGCCAGACCGGGCTCAACGTCACCGCCGAACTCGCCGAGGAAGGTGTCCTCGAAAAGTACGACGTCGAGGTGATGGGCACCCCGCTGGATACGATCTACGCGACCGAGGATCGTGACCAGTTCCGCCAGCGGATGGAGAAGATGGGTGAACCGATCCCGCAATCAGAGACGATCGAATCTATCGACGAGGTCGAGGAGGCCGTCGAGGCCGTCGGTGGCCTGCCGGTCATCATGCGAACGACCTACACACTGGGTGGCGCAGGATCGGGCGTCATCGGCGATATGGACGAACTGAAGGAGGCAACCCGGAAGGGGCTGAACCTCTCCCGTGACAACCGCGTGATGATCACCGAGTCGATCGATGGCTGGATCGAACTCGAATACGAGGTCATGCGCGACGCCGACGACTCCTGTATCATCATCTGTAACATGGAGAACATCGACCCGATGGGGATCCACACCGGCGAATCGATCGTCGTCACCCCATCACAGGTTATCCCCGACGAGGGCCACCAGGTCATGCGTAACACCGCCCTCGACGTGATCCGCGACCTCGGCATCCAGGGTGGCTGTAACATCCAGTTCGCCTGGCGCGACGACGGCACACCCGGCGGCGAATACCGCGTCGTCGAGGTGAACCCCCGTGTCTCCCGGTCGTCTGCACTCGCCTCGAAGGCGACTGGCTACCCGATCGCCCGCGTTACTGCGAAGGTCGCACTCGGCAAACGACTCCACGAGATCGAAAACGAGATCACCGGGCAGACGACGGCCGCATTCGAGCCAGCGATCGACTACATCGTGACCAAAGTCCCGCGATGGCCCAAAGACAAGTTCCGCGACGTGGAGTTCGAACTCGGGCCGGCGATGAAATCGACCGGTGAGGCGATGGCAATCGGCCGGACCTTTGAGGAGTCGATGCTGAAGGCGCTCCGATCCAGCGAGTACGATCCTGCCGCAGACTGGAACGAGGTAAGCGACGCAGAACTCGAATCGGAGTATCTCGTCAAACCGACGCCGGACCGGACCTACGCGATGTTCGAGGCTTTCGACAGGGGCTACGAGGTAGACGAGATCGTCGAACTCACCGAGATCCGCGAGTGGTACGTCGAGCGATACAAACGGATTTCGGAGGCCGCCCAGGCCGCATCGGACGGTGACTTCCAGATCGCAGC
Source organism: Halovenus amylolytica (assembly GCA_004015825.1). GTDB lineage: Archaea > Halobacteriota > Halobacteria > Halobacteriales > Haloarculaceae > Halovenus > Halovenus amylolytica. Next base: position 39,857 of record SAYS01000018.1, read on the forward strand.
GTCCAGTGGGTTCACGGACCACGAGATCACCGCCCTCGCCGGCGGCGAGTTCGAGGATACCCACGCCTCCTGGCTGCCGGAGCGACTCGTCGACGAGAGTGAGACCGTCGAGGAGGGCGAGGCCCAGACAGACGGCAGTGGTGCAGTCACCGTCGACGACGTGAACGCCGAGACCTCCCAGCGGGATTTCAAGCTGGTCGATACCTGTGCGGGGGAGTTCCAGGCCACGACGCCGTACTACTACTCGGCCCGGGACCCGATTTCGGGACTGAACCGCGACGAACTCCGCGTCGACCGTGACGTCGAGAGTGTTGTCGTGGTCGGCGGTGGTCCGATCCGCATCGGGCAGGGTGTCGAGTTCGACTACTGTTCGGTCCACGCGATCAGTGCACTCCGCGACATGGGTATCGACGCCCACGTGGTCAACAACAACCCAGAGACGGTCTCGACTGACTACGACACCTCCGATGGGCTGTTTTTCGAGCCGATCACCGCCGAAGAGGTCGCAGACGTCATCGAGGCCGCGAACGCCGACGGCGTGATGGTCCAGTTCGGTGGCCAGACCAGCGTCGACATCGGCCGTCCGCTCGAAAAAGAGCTCGAACGCCGCGATCTGGACTGCGAGATCCTCGGTACGTCCGTCGACGCGATGGATCTGGCCGAGGACCGTGACCGGTTCAACAAACTGATGGACGAACTCGGCATCGCACAGGCCGAGGGGGCGACGGCGACGAGCCAGCAAGAGGCGCTCGGTCTCGCTCACGAGATCGGCTACCCCGTGCTCGTTCGTCCGTCGTACGTCCTCGGTGGCCGTGCGATGGACGTCGTCTACAACGACGAGGATCTTGAGACGTACATCGAGGAGGCAGTCCGTGTCTCTCCGGAGAAACCGATCCTCATCGACGACTTCCTCTCGGATGCGGTCGAACTGGACGTCGATGCGGTCTCCGACGGCGAGAACGTCCTCATCGGCGGCGTGATGGAGCACGTCGAGACTGCGGGTGTCCACTCCGGTGACTCGGCGTGTATGATCCCGCCCCGGTCGCTCGGCCGCGAGGTGAACCGCCGCGTGCGCGAAGTCGTCGAGGATATCGCGACAGCCCTCGATACGGTCGGACTGCTCAACGTCCAGCTCGCAGTCAGGGATGGCGAGGTGTACGTACTGGAAGCGAACCCGCGCTCCTCGCGTACCGTCCCGTTCGTCTCGAAGGCGACGGGCGTTCCGATCGCGAAAATCGCCGCGAAGGTGATGGCCGGTGCGACGCTCGACGAACTGGATTACGAGGAGCAGATCCCCGAGCAGGTCAGCGTCAAGGAGGTCGTCCTCCCGTTCGACCGCCTGCCGGGCAGCGATCCACGACTCGGGCCGGAGATGAAATCGACCGGTGAGGTGATGGGCACTGCCGACAGCTTCGGGAAAGCCTACCAGAAAGCCCAGATGAGCGTCGGCAAGCCGATCCCGCTGGATGGCACCGCAATCGTGGATCTTCCGGTCGTCGGCTTCGAGGAGTTCTTCGACGTCCACTCGCTCGACGACTACGAGGACACCGAGGCGATCAAGGAAGCCCTGCACGCCGGCGAGGTCGACATCGTCCTCTCCCGCGAGCGGGACATCCTGGAGGTCTGTGTCGAGGAGTCGATCACCTACTTCTCTACCATCGAGAGCGCGCAGGCGGCACTCGAAGCCATCCGTCACTCCGAGGAGCCACTCGACGTGCAGTCGGTCGACAAGCGGACGAAACTGCAGGAGTACTGGGGCCAGCCGAAAGACCGCGAGGATCTCCGCACGCAGATCGAACGGATCCAGTCGGTCGCCGACGCCGGCTATCTCGACGCGCTCGGTGCTGGTGACGACGACATCTCCGCCTTCGGTGATGCCCTCGATTCCGTACTCGAAACGATCGACAACTCGGTGCTGGTGATGGAATCGAGCGCTGGCGACTCCACCGCGGCAGCGGATGTCAGGCAGGCACTCGAAGACAGGAGCTACGAAGCCAGACTCGCCGACGATCTACCCGCCATCGAGATGGATCGTGAGGAGGATATCGCGACCTACATGATGCTCTCGAAGTTCTCGGTGCTCGTCGACGAGGAGGCGACCCGTCGACTCTCCGAGTACGAGACGGCGAAGGCCCAGCAGAACATCCTCGCCCGCCTCGTGCCGGCCGACCGCGAGGGCCGGACGACCCACATGATCGGCGGCCACGAAGAGGACGGTGCCGACCACATCCGCCAGTTCGAGTACGAGTCCGAGCCGACAGAAGTCCTCGACGAGGCGATCAGCTGGGCGGAATCGGTCGTCGCATCCCGACAGGACTCGGCGTAATCTATCACGCAGTCGGTGTTATTATATCTCCTGCGGATTGAATCAGTTTACAATGGAGGCGGTCCTCTGGCATCTCTTCACCGGCACTCGCGGGGGTCCGAACCGAGTTCGTATCCTCCGGACAGTCGACGACCGCCCCCGAAACGCCAACCAGCTCGCCGAGGAACTCGACGTCGACTACACCACCATCGAGCACCACGTGGACGTGCTCATGGAGAACAATATTCTGAAAAAAAGTGGTGACGAGTACGGCGCGGTCTACATGCCGACCGACCTCGCCCGTAGCCACTGGGATACCATCGAGGAAATAATGCAGGAGGTAACGTAATTATGGACGAAATTAGGAAAGAGTATATCCGAATACTGAACGTATGGTGGCATGGATGGGATCTGAGGTAGTGACCACTGTTGTCGGGCAGGCAGTCGGCCCGGAGTCACCGTGGCTGACAGCCGCGAGTGTGGCAACTGTCGTGAATGTCCTCCTGTTGGGCGTCCTCCTTACTGTCTGGCTCCGGAACTACCGGACGTTCAAATCGAAACACGCACTCGGCCTCTCGATTTTCGGCGTCTTCCTGCTCGCCGAGAACCTGCTCACTTTCAACTACTACGTTATCAACTCGCAGGTCGCAGCCTATCTCGCTGCCGAGGACCCGATCGCCGGCCGTGCGATGATGTTCGTCGCACTTCTCCAGACGCTGGCACTGATCTTTCTGACCTGGGTCACCCTCGAATAATTCAACACTTGCTGACACTTCGAAAAACCCGAAACGACAGCCGAGAGTGAACTACTCTGCGTCGACGGTGAGGGCCAGATCGAAGGCTTCGTCAGCGGGGGCGCTGTCCGGTTCGAGATAGCCGACCGCGGCAGCCGTGTACACTGTTTCGGCTGCGAGTTCGACGTCGAAGGTTGCGACCACGTCGCCGTCGTTGTTCTCCGTGGCGGGACGGATTTCGAGCGTGTAGGTACCTTCGGGGACTTCGACCGAGCCAGCAGCGCCGAAGGGGACGTCCGCGAAGAGGACGTCGCCAGTCTCTTCGACCGTGATGTCGACGTTCGGCGCGTCGGGCGAGGCGTGAATCGCCCGGACGCGTGCCGAATCCGCCGGCAGTTCGAGGTCGCTTTCGAAGACCTCGACGCTGAACGGCTGGTTTTCCTCTGCGAGTTCGCCGAGGGCGGCGGCCGTGAAATCGCCGGCCCCCAGTTCGACAGTCTCGTCGAAGACCACCGTCTCGGCGTCCCCGGCGGCCGTAATCTCGATATCGTATTCGCCCTCGGTGAGATCGAGGTAGTCACTGAACGTGCGATACGGGACGTCTTCAAGTACCGCATCCCCGTCGACGTAGACGTCGACGTTCGGTGCGTCGGGCGAGAGATGCGCAACGCTTAGTCCTGCCTCCGCCGGTTCGGGCTCTTCGGAGCCGTCGTCGTCCGACATGTCGTCTCCCGTCCCGTCGTCGGACGTGTTCCCGTCCGTTCCATCGTCGTCTGTTCCGTCTTCTGACTGTCCACAGCCCGCGAGTGTGAGTGCAACTGCTGTACCACCGACCGTCTTCAGGAACGTTCGTCGTCGTTCTGTCATACTACATATTCAGATTCAGCGACATCTCACAAGTATCATTTCCGAGATCATTCCGAACTCTCTCCCAATTTCCTCACAACCGTCGGTTGTGTCGCCGTAACCCGCCACGACCTGTCTCGTCCCGCTACGTTTTTGCCCCACCGTGGCAACCTCTAGCCAATGAGTCCGGCAAATCGGTATTCGTCACAGGTCGTCCAGGAGTACTGGCAGTACACCTGGGACCGAGAGGGCGTGTACGAACTCGCGTCGGTCGACGATCCGACTTACGTGCTCGGAATGTTCCCCTACACCTCCGGCACCCTGCATATGGGCCACGTCAGAAACTATGCGATCACTGACGCTTATGCGCGGTACCGGCGGATGTGCGGCGACGACGTGCTCCACCCGATGGGGTGGGACGCGTTCGGTCTGCCGGCGGAAAACGCCGCCCACGAGCGCTACACCGACCCGAAATCCTGGACCGACGCCTGTATCGATCAGATGCGCGAGGAGATGGATACGCTCGGTTTCGGCTACGACTGGGAACGGGAGATCACGACCTGCGATCCCGACTACTACCGCTGGAACCAGTACTTCTTCCGGCAGTTCCACGAGGAAGGACTCGTCGAGTACAAGGCCGCAGACGTGAACTGGTGTCCGGACTGCGAGACGGTGCTGGCCGACGCACAGGTCGTCGAAAGCGACGACCACGACGGGGTCTGCTGGCGCTGTGACACCCCCGTCGGACGGCGCGAACTCGACCAGTGGTTTTTCTCGATCACCGACTACGCCGAGGAACTTCTGGAGGGACTCGACGACCTGGCGGACTGGCCCGAAAGCGTCCGGGAGATCCAGCGCAACTGGATCGGGAGACGCGAGGGTGCAACCGTCACATTCGGGATTGCCGACGATACCGACCACGACGAGGTCGACGTGTTCACGACGCGACTGGATACGATCTGCGGTGCGACCTACCTCGCCGTTTCGCCGGGCCACGACCTCGCCAGAACGCTCGCCGAGCACGACGACGAGGTGGCAGCCTACGTCGACGACGCCAGAACGGACGACGTCGCGGAGTTTTCCGGTGTTGAGACCGACGCGACGGCTGTCAACCCCGTCACCGGCGAGGAGGTCCCCGTCTACGTCGCCGCCTACGTCCTCGACGATGTGGGGACGGGTGCTGTTATGGGTGTGCCGGCCCACAACGAGCGTGACCACGCCTTCGCCACCGAACAGGGTGTTCCGATCGAGCAGGTGATCGAACCGATCGACGAGACGCCGACAGATATCGAGACGGAGCCGTTCACCGGCCAGGGGATGCTCACGAAAAGCGGCGAGTACGACGGCCTCGCGAGTTCGGCCGCCCGCGAACGCCTGCTCGACGATACGGAGGCTGCTCGCGAGGATGTCACCTACCGCCTGCGCGACTGGCTGATCTCCAGGCAACGGTACTGGGGGACGCCGATCCCGGTCGTTCACTGCGAGGAGTGTGGTCCAGTCCTCGTTCCCGAAGACGAGCTGCCGGTCGAACTCCCCGAGTTCGTCCAAAGCCGTGGCAACCCACTCGAACAGGCCGAGGAGTTCGTCGAGACGACCTGTCCGGACTGCGGGGAACCCGCTCGCCGCGAGACTGATACGATGGACACCTTCGTCGACTCCTCGTGGTACTTCCTGCGATACCTCTCGCCGGATCTCGACAGCGCAGCCTTCGACTCCGAGGTTGCAAACGAAACGCTGCCCGTCGACGTCTACGTCGGTGGCGAGGAACACGCCGTGCTCCACCTGCTGTACATCCGCTTTTTCACCCGGGCGCTGGCCGACATCGGCGAACTGGACGTTCGCGAACCGGTCCAGAAACTCCTGAACCAGGGGACAGTGCTCCACAGCGGCGAGAAGATGTCGAAGACGAAAGACAACGTCGTCAGCCCCCACGAGTACGGCGCGGAGACCACTCGACTCTTCGTCCTCTCGGCGGCCCACCCCGAGCAGGATTTCGAGTGGACCGCCCGCGACGTCAGTAGCTCCTACGACCTCCAGCAACAGCTGTTCGGGATGGTCGACGCGCTGACCGAGCGCACGGCGTTCCGGGAGAGCGAGGAGCCACACGACGAGTACGTCGCCCGGGAGATCGACCGGACCGTCGCTGCGGCGACCGAACACTACGAGGGCTTTCGGTATCACCGTGCCGTCTCCGAAATCCGCGTACTCGCTGGGTTGCTCGGCCAGTACCGCGAGTTCGACACCCCTAACGAGGCAGTGTACCGCCGCGGTCTGGGCGTGCTGGCCCGACTCATCGCTCCGATCACCCCGTATCTCGGCGAGGAGATGTGGAACCTGCTCCGCGGCGAGGGACTCGTCGCCGAGGCCGACTGGCCCGAACCCGACACCGACACCAGCCGGTTCGAGACCGAACGCCGGATTGTCGAGACACTGCGAGACGACGTCCGGGATATCACCGACGTTGCATCGATTACGAACCCCGACGAGATCGAGGTCGTGATCGCACCGGACTGGAAGTACGACGCCCACGAGATCGCACAGGCGGCCGACGAAACAGATGCCCTCGTGGGTAAAATAATGGGACACGACCAGATGCAGGCGGTCGGCGAGCCGGCTCAGTCCTACGCGGCGGAGCTACAGGACCGCAAACGCGAACTCCGGCCGGTGTTACCTGGCGACGAGGAGTACGATCTGCTCACCCGGGCGGCGTGGCTGCTCCGTGACGAGTTCGAGACCGATGTGATTGTTCGCCGGGCCGAAACCGACGAGGACCTCGCAGCGAAGGCCAAGCCGGGGAAGCCAGCGATTCACATCAGTTGAGACCGGTATCCGTGGCTGCGTGATTTATATTCACTCCAGTAGTAGTATCAGCGGGACAACTGCATGGACGAAATCATCACCACCGTTGAAATCGATGCCCCGCCACAGGCCGTCTGGGACGTGCTGACTGACTTCGAGGGGTACGACGAGTGGAATCCAGTGATGGAGATTTCGGGCACCCCGACCGAGGGTGACCGGCTGACCATGATCCTGACGCTGCCGGATCGGAAACCTCAGCCGTTCAAGCCGAAAGTGCTGGTCGCAGAGGAACCGGCGGAGCTGCGCTGGCAGGGACGGCTGTTCGTTCCCGGGCTGTACGACGGGGAGCACTGGTTCGAACTCGCTGCACTGGACGAGGGTCGACGGACCCAGCTGACCCACGCCGAAACCTTTCGAGGTGTGCTCGTCGGCTTCATCAACCGACGGATCGGCACGGAGGTCGAAACTGCCTTCGAGGGGATGAACGCGGCGCTGAAAACGCGGGTCGAGGAGGATACTGTCGAGCGGGGCAGTGAGAACCGCGTCGAACCCGAACCGGACAGCCAGCACTGATCGCCCATCCCACGCAGTTGTGCGTGAAAGGACGTGAATTTACAGTGGGGGCTTTCGAGTGAGTAGACAGAGCTATCTCGATGAGTACGGCCCCCTTGCAAGCGATAGAGTTGCTCCCGTCGGCTCCCTTCGAACAGCCCGTCGTCGTGCTGGCGCTCGCGCTCGCCTCCTTTCTCGTCGCACCGATTCTCATCGAGCGTGTCGGGCTGCCGGGCATCGTCGGCATCGTGCTCGCGGGGACAGCGCTCGGTCCGAACGGACTCGGTATTCTCGCACGGAGCGAAGCAATCGTCCTGCTCGGCAACGCCGGTCTCGTCTATCTCCTCTTTACCGTGGGGCTGGAACTGGACCTGCGGCGGTTCTTTGCCGCTCCCGAGGATGCGGCGCTGTTCGGAACGATCAGCTTCGGACTCCCATTCGTCGTCGGGACAGGTGTCTGTATGCTCGTCCTCGGCTTCGACGTGTGGGCCGCCATGTTGCTCGCCGCAGTCTTCGCCACCCACACGTTGCTGGCCTATCCCGTCGTCAACAAACTCGATCTGACGAAAAACTCGGCAGTAACGGCGGTGTTCGGCGGCATTCTGTTCACCGATACGGCGGGTCTGATCGTCCTCGCGCTCGCACTCGGTGTCATCCAGGATGGGCTCTCGCTCCGGCTGATCGCCGATATCGGCGTCTCACTCCTCGTCCTGTTCGGCGGCCTCTGGCTCGTCATCCCGCCGGTCGCTAGGTGGTTCTTCCGGAACGCCAGCCAGGAGAGTTACTTCGAGTTTCTGTTCGTCGCCACACTCGTTTTCGCCGCCGCCAGTCTCGCGGAGGGGCTCGGATTGGCTGCAATTCTCGGTGCCTTCGTCGCGGGGATCGCGCTCAACCGCGAGATCGCACGCGGCGGCACACTGATGAACCGGATCGAGTTCTTCGGCAACGCCTTCTTCATCCCGTTTTTCCTCTTCCACGTCGGGATGCTCGTCGATCCGGCGGTCATCGTCTCGGGACCGGAGACGCTGTGGATCTCGGCGGTCATCCTCGGGGTGATGTTCTCGACGAAGATCGTTGCTGCCGGCGCTGTCGGCCGTATCCAGGGGTACAGCCGGAATCAGGTCGGTGTGCTCGTCGGCCTGTCGATCGGCCAGGCTGCCGCGGCGCTCGCGATCACCTTGCTTGGCTTCGAGGCGGGCGTGTTCAGCGCCGACGTGCTCAACGCCGTCGTCGTGATGATTCTCGTCACCGCGATCGCCAGCCCGTGGCTGACCGAACGGTACGGCGTCGGGCTCGCGACCGAACGGGAGGCGACCAGCACCGTCGGCGAGCCGTACGATCCGCGGATTCTCCTGCCGCTGTCCCGGACTGCAGACCGCCAGCAGCACCTGCTCGAACTCGCCTTCGTCCTGAAGGACAGTCCCGCCTCCACGCCGGTTCACCTGCTTACGGTGCTGGAGCCGGACGCGACCGACGAGGAGTTGACGGATACGGAGCGGACCCTCCAGTCGGCCGCCGAGACCGGCGGTGGGGCCGAGGTGCCTGTCGAGGTTGCGACCCGGGTCAACCACAACGTCGCCTCCGCGATCGCCGCCGCGACCGTCGAGACGCGGGCCGATCTCATCCTGCTGGGCTGGGATCCGGGGCGGTCACTGGGCGGCAGGGTGTTCGGCAACACCATCGATCAGGTCCGACAGCGGACGACCGATCCAGTGCTGGTCTCGCGGCTCGGGCGCCCGGTCAACACGACGACCCGGCTCCTGCTCGTCTTGCCGCCGGCGGTCGGCCACCACGAGGGCTTCTCCGAAGGGATCTATCTGGTCAAACGGATGGCCGAGAAACTCGGGGTTCCGATCGAAGCGGTGGCTGTCGGAACCCGAATCTCCCCGGCGAAATACGAGGAACTGATCGGAACTGTCGACCCTGAGATGGCCGTCACCGTCACACACGTCGACGGCTGGGATGGACTCGGCGAGCGACTGGACGCGGCCGCGGCGGCGGATCTGGTCGTCCCGCTGAAACCCCGTGAGGGTGGGCTCGGCTGGGCACCCGAACTCCGACGACTTCCCCGGCAGATCGTCGACGCGCCGCCCGAGGCGTTCGTCATCGTCACGCCACGGCAGGGCGATCCCGGCTACGCTGCCAGGTTCCTGCGCCTCGACTGACTCACTTCTCCGGTGCTGGACGTTCCGTGCTCACTGTCAGCACGTCCCCGTACTGCAGTTGCACTGTCTCTGCGACCTCGTCGCCACCGAGTTCGATCTCCTCGAATTCGGGGACCTGCTCGTCTCTGATAGCGCCGTGTTGCTCGTGTGGCAGGCCGCCGAAATCCCAGCTGGTGTGCTGGAATCGGGCGTCGTCGCGCTCGCCAGGATTCCACAGCACGACGCGTTCGGTTCCGTCGTGGTCGAGCAGATCCATCCCGACGCCGGTGAGTGTCTCCAGCAGCGCCCGTTGCTGGGATGTCGTCATGACTTCTCTGTACTTGCCCAGCCAGTCGAGATCGTCTTGCTCCCAGGACTCCCCCCGGAGTCTGTCCTTTGCGGGGACCGGCATCTCGAAGCTATCGACGAGGTCGTCGACGTGTTCGTCGGTGCGGTCCCGGCGGGAGACGAGCGAGCCACTGTCGGTGTCGACCGTGATCGTCACACTCTCGGCGATGTCGACGTCGCTGACCTCGACGACGAGCGTGGTTTCATCGTGACGATACTGGATATCCACCGCCTCGCCACCTCTCTCGACGGTGACGTGACCCGGTTCGACGATCCCGCGGAGGTGGAGTTCGTAGCTGCGTTCGTCGGGCAACTGTGCCAGATTACCCCGCGGCGAACCGATCTCAAATTCGAGGTAATCGCCCCAGAACTGCTGGGAGATGTCGGTCACGGCGTAGGCACCCTTCTGATACGCAAGGGAGGTCCCGTCGTCCTCGTACAGCTCGAAGCTGTTGTCCGCGCCGGGGAAGGCGACGATCTGTACGGTCTCCGGGTTCTCCACGCCACCCCAGCCGACCTCCGGTTGCATGGGGACGATCGCTCCAGCCTTCGCGTAGATCGGGAGATCGGTCAGATCGCCGTACCGGGCGTGCCACCGACCGCCGGGCGAGGACTCGCCGGCGTGGAAATCGAACCACTCGCCGTCGGGCAGCCAGACCGAGCGCCGCGAGAGATTGGTGTCGTCGTCGCGCTCGTCGAGATGGGGCGCAACGACGAGTTCGCTCCCGAAGTAGTACTGGTGGATTGCGGCGTAGGCCGGCTCTTCGTGTGGGTTCTCGAAGTACATCGGCCGGACCAGCGGGATGCTCTCCGTGTGATCGCGCCAGGCCATCGTGTACAGGTATGGGATCAGCTGGTGGCGGAACCGGAGCATCTCGGCGAGGACTCCCGACACCTCGCCGCCGAACGTCCAGGGTCGTTTGTCGACCGATGGTGTCTGTGTCGTGTGTATCCGGTTGATCGGGCTCAGTACACCGAACTGGGTCCACCGGGCGTACAGCTCACCGAAGGCTCGCGGGTCGCCAGTGCCGCCCATGTGGCCGCCGATGTCGTGGCTCCACCACCCGTAATCGACGTTTGCCGACCGCGCGGTCAGGTGTGGCTGGAATCGCAGCGACTCCCAGCTGATATACGCGTCACCAGAGAAGCCGACCTGGTAGCGGTGGCCGCCGAGCCCGGACCACCGGGAGAGAATGAATGGCCGTTTGCCCAGCCGTTTTCGATCCAGCGCGTGGAGGTGGTTGAGCGCCCACATCGGATCCAGCCCCGCCATCGTCGGTGACTCCTTCCACTGCTGCCAGTCGATCCACCAGAAGTCGATCCCCTCCTCGTCCTCTATCGGGTTGATCAGCTCCTGGAAATACCCTCGAAGGAACTGACTGTCGGTGGCGTCGAACTCGATCGGTTCCTCGCCTTCCGGATCGAGTCCGACGAACTCGGCAAACTCCTCGTACTGCGCTTCGTGCGGGTGGACGCCGTCTGCGGGGTGGAGGTTCAGGCTCGTCCGGAGGCCGTTGTCGTGCAGCCAGTCGACGAACCCCCCGGGATCGGGGAAGAACTCCTCGTTCCAGGTCCAGCCCGTCCAGCCGTCGTGGTACTCGTTGTCGACGATATGCCAGTCCATGTCGATCATGCAGACAGACAGCGGGAGCCCACGTTCCCGGAAGGATTCGACCACGCCGCGGAGTTCGTCCTGGCTGTACTCCCAGTACCGACTCCACCAGTTGCCGAGTGCCCACCGCGGGAGCATCGGCACTGCACCCGTAATATCGGTGTACTCCTGCAGACAGGCCCGGTAGTCGGTCCCGTGGCCGAAAAAATACAGATCCTCGTACGTTTCGGGGGCGTCGCGGGGCTGGACCCAGCCATCCTCGAAAACCAGGCTGTCTGTATCAGAGACAGCCGCCCACCCTTCACGGGAGAGGAGTCCGTCTTCCAGCGGTGCCGGACCGTCGACGCCGTCGACTGTCCTGAGTGGGCCGCCGAGATTCGTGTTGTCGTCGCCGTAACTCCAGACGGTTCCGTCGTCGAGTTCGATCGAGAGCGTCTCTGGCGCGAACCCGTCCCCGTACTCGTATTCGAGCCGGAGGTAGTCGGTCTCGACGACCATCGTGCCCGCTGTCTGTTCGACGTCGAACGCCGGGACGGGCTGGTTGCGAAACCAGACGACCTGGCTCGGTCGATCCTCGAAGGACTCCGTGGGGTCGTACTCCAGGCGGAGAAGACGGGGTGTCAGCACCGTCACGCGGACGTTCGGGCCGCGAACCATCGCCTCGGCGGCGGCCGTTCCCTCGAATGCGGGGATCTGGTATTCGCGTAGTTTCACTGCTGTAACCTGTCGGCTGTCGGCATAATAAATACCCAGTACTACTCTAGCAGCTGATCGGCGATCGTGTTCCGCAGCACCTCGCTGGTTCCCTCGTAGATCTCGTTGATCTTGGCGTCACGGAGGAACCGCTCTGCGGGAAAATCCTTGACGTAGCCGTAGCCGCCGTGGATCTGGATGCCCTCGTTTGCGACCTCGCGGGAGACCTCCGAGGCGTACAGTTTCGCCTGCGCGGCCTCCTTGATGTAGCGCTCGTCGCGCATCTTCAGGTCGGCGGCCCTGTGCATCAGCATTCGCGCAGCCGAGATTTTCGTGTCCATATCCGCGAGTTTGTGCTGGATCGCCTGGAAGTCGCTGATCGGCTGGTCGAACTGCTCGCGATCCTGTGCGTAGTCGAGTGCCTGGCCGAGCGCGGCCTGGGCGATGCCGACGCTGCGTGCTGCGATGGTGATCCGGCCGCCGTTGAGTGTCTTGAGCGCCTGCAGGAGTCCCTCGCCTTCCTCGCCGATCCGCCGGGACTCGGGGATACGCATACTGTCGAAACGCAACTCCGTGGTCGGACAGCCCTTGTCGCCGAGTTTGTCCTCCGTCCCTTCGACGACGAATCCGTCGTCCTCGTCGGGCCGGAGAATGAACGAAGAGATTCCCTTCTGGTCGGCCTCGGGGTCGGTCTTCGCGAAGATCACGACCGTGTCGGCGACCGAGCCGTTGGAAATCCAGAGTTTGCCGCCGTCGACGACGTACTCGTCACCGTCTTTTTCGGCTGTGGTCTCCATCGCTGGCACGTCGCTGCCAGCCCCCGCTTCGGAGAGGCCGAACGCCCCGATCTCACTGCCCTCTGCGAGGGGTGTCAGATACTCCTCTTTCTGGCTCTCGGTACCGAACTCGTAGATCATGTTGCAGGCGAGGGAGATGTGGGCCGCGACGATGGTCCCGACGCCACCGCTTCCCCTGGAGATCTCTTCGAGCGCCGAGGCGTAGGCGTGGTAGTCGAGTCCGGCACCGCCGTACTCCTCGGGGATCGGCATGCCGAGCAGGCCGAGGTCGGCCATCTCGTCGATCAGATCCGCGGGAAACTCGTCGGTTTTGTCGATCTCTGCCGCCCGTGGGACGATCTCCTCGTCGGTAAACTCCGCGACCATCTCCTGGATCTGGCGGTGTTCCGTGCTCTGAGAAAAATCCATACGTGTGCGTACAGGGGGGAGCACAATAAATTCGGCTCTGTCTAAACAATCTACCAGTGACAGGTTTCGGCGGCCGTACTGCGTAGAACGCGCGTTTACAGCATGCCCACGGGGTTAGAATTACCCGGAACGTTGTCTCGATGATCCGACTTTTGTCAGTCGGAGTAAGCGGAATATGGTTGGTCGGAGAGCATCTCGGCGAGTTCGGCCAGTAGTTCCTCGGCCGAATCATGGCCATGGTATCGGACGCACTGTGTCCGAGTCTCGTACTCGACCCACCCGTTCGATTCGAGCTTCGGGAGGTGGTTGTGCGTCAGTTCGAGAGAGACTTGTTCTTGATCCATCTCTGGGACGCGCCGGGCAATATGCGTGGCCAACTCCTCCACGGTGGCTGTATCCGTTGACTCGATGTTCTCGAAATAGTGGATGACTTCCCGGCGGAGGTTGTGACACAGTGTATCCAGTAATTGATTTGTCACCCGGGACTTCTCTGGGTAACACCCTGTTTGCATCGTTATGATAGCAAAGATAGGGAGCGTAATAACCGTTGTTCCGGCGCTTCGAGATCGGCAGTAGCAGTTGAGAAAAATTTGCTGCATACAACCTCTGTCTCGGTCACTGTACTTCTGACAACCTCTCTCACGATTGGTTCGAAGCGTGCAAAAATAGAAAACGCGAATCCCGTAACTGTAGGGAGAGTAATATTTTACTAAACAGTGAACGAGTGTTCACCGCCGGTGTCTATTCTGGATGAATAATCTAAAAATGGCAATAATACTTAAGATCGGTTCTATCGAATGCAAAAATCCCAGAAAGGATGACAGATCTGCGGTGAACGCTGTCACGCCTGCATGGGGTGTTATGTCACGGAATTCAACGCGGTCGTAAAACAGTACCGGCAGTGTCAGGCCCCTTCGACCTCGTACTCGGAGGGGCCGACGGCGAGTCTGTCGACGATCTGGTCGTGGTAGGTGTCGCTGATCCACTCGCGGATCAGCGGTTCCGCGTCCGTGAACTCGGTATCGGGGTCGATCTCGGCGATGACGACCCAGGTGGCCTCGCTGTCGTCGTAGCCCGCCGCGTAGACGTGGAGCTCTTCTTCGGCGTCCGTACTGCTGCCGTCGGAGTCGGTCCCAGGATCCAATTTGGTCTCGGTCGTTTCCGCTTCGATCTCTTCTGCCTCGGCGTCGTCGGGTTCGTCTTCCTCGGTATCGGGCGCGAAGCTGCCATCGTCGATGACTTCGACCGTCCCGACAGTGTTCGACTGGTGCGTTCCGAACGCCTTCTTCTTGTCGTCAGTGTCGTTCGTCTCGGCGTCGGTAGCGTCGCTTTCCGGTTCGTCGTCGGCGACCTCGCTTTCCAGTTCTTCCGTGGCGTCCTCGATGGCCGTCTCGTCCGTGTGATCGCGGGTATCGTGCAACAGCAGGATTGCGATTACCTGTTCACCGTACCAGGTGTAGGGAATCAGCCGGACCGTCGCCGACTCGTTCAGGGTCGCGACGTCTTCGGCGGTGAGTGGCTGGGCGGGCAGTGCATCGAGGGCAGTCTCCATGTAGCCGGGATATGCGCCCCCGGGTTTTGTACGCTACGGGAATTCTTAGTGAGCTGTCTAGTTAGGATTTGAGCTTTCGTGACAGACGGTACAAACAGCAAGAAAGCCCCGAGGCTGTCGGCTCCCGCGGCTCGTTGCGCGCTTCCCTCACTTCGTTCGGTCCAGTGCTTACGTCGCCGGGGTTCGCCGACAGCCTCGCCCCTTTCAGTCCCGCCCCAGTGTGATTTTCCAGGTCGGGCGGGACTGAAAGGGGCGAGGGTCTGAACGACGGCGGACCCCGCAAGCACCGCAGGCAACGAGGAGCGCAGCGTGGGTCCCCCGAGTTCAGAGCCTCGGGGCTTTCTTGCTGTGTATAGTGGTTGCAGTATCTTCGGTATCTCGCGGGGCTTTCTTGCTGTTCATAGTTCCAGCCGTCCCACTGATCCTCCAAACGACGCCACAACCAGCGACGATCACTGCGAGCGAGGGAACGGTTTAAGTTGACGTACCACTCACAACGTCACATGGAGCGGCAAACGAGTGCCCGGGGGTCGATCTGCCGATGAGCGTGCAGTCCCCGGTCGGCTCGGATCACCAGCTCGCGCGGCTACTACAGATCGGCGTCGTCCTCGAGGAGGTCGTCGAGGCCCGCGCGGCCAAACACACCGAGTCGGATCTCGACGACGAGGAACTGACAGCCCTGCTCGAAGACGCCTCCGAGGAGTCGGCCGACCACCGGAAACGGCTCGATGCACTCGTCGACGAACTGGACGCGGAGACGATCCCGTTCGACGAGATCCAGACACTCGTCGAAAGCCAGTACGAGTCCGATCGGGATTTCGACGGCGTGCTGTACGACCAGCTCTGTAACGAGGAGACGGCCTACAAGTTCTACGACGATCTCATCGAGGCGATCGAAACCTCCGACGCGGAGTTCAGTATCGACCGCGACCGCCTGCTCGGTGTCCTCCGTGAGATCCGCGAGGAGGAAGAGGCAGGTGCCGAAGAAGTAACCAGGCTGATGGAAACGCGAGAATGAAACAGGAACATATTGGAACTAGCTGGAGGTGTCGGGTATGAACACCGCAAATCAGTATCTCAAGACGATCTATCTCGTGCAGGAGATCGAGGACGGCCCAGCCTCGACTGGCGCGATCGCGGAGATGCTCGACGTGAGCCCGGCGAGTGCAAACGAGATGGTCGGCAAACTCGAAGCCAAGGAGCTGTGTTCCCACGAGAAGTACAAAGGCGTCGAACTCACCGAGGAGGGCATCGTCAGGGCCAGGGATGCACTCCAGAACTACTGTATTATCGAACGATTCCTCTACGGCGTGCTCGACGTCGAGAACTTCGAAGAGGAAGCGAAACAGCTCGAACCGGTCATCGACGAGACAGTCGCCGAACGGCTGGATACGATTATCGACCGCGAGCCCCAGTGTCCCGACTGCTTCGACGCCGAAGCAGACGCCTGCGCACTGCTCGAAACCGATACAGCGGACTGAATGATCGAATCGGTCGTCGACACGTTCGGCCCCTTTCTCATCCCCGTCGTCATCTTCGGAATCGGTCTCGTCGGCTATCTCATCCTGTTTGTCCTCACTCAACGGGGCATCCTCGGCGGCGAGTGATCCATCCCGTTGCCGTTTATTTTCATAACTAAAAATGATATTGCTGGCAACATCTTTCATCACTCCTGCAAAAAAGTCAGTCAGGTGGCCAAAAGATATATACGCCATTTGCTGTTGCGGCGGCGGTTATTGCACTGTTCGCGTTTCCAGCAATCGCTCTGCTGGCGATGAGGGTCGTCGAGAGCCGGATCCAGGGTGGGTCGGGGCGGCCAGAACCGACCCGGCCGAACCAGTCGAGTCGGAACATCCCCGGCGGCAACTCATACTGGTGGCTGTATATTCGGACAAATATTCGACCACCGTGAGAACGAGTTCTCACGAGGATCGCCGCACGCTGTTCGACTCACCCCACGTCGGGTCGAAATTCTTTCATTTCTCACAACCACCCGTATCAGGAAAGAGCGACTGAGATCGCTGACTGGGACTGAACGGCTCGAACGACGTGGTGGAATCGTCGACTGTGTCGGCGTTTTTTCCGGATCGAAGGATTCAATCGCCCGAGTGCCGACAGATGGGTAATGACAGATTTGTCGCCGCCGGTTCGACGCCTCGCCGACTGGGACCACGACCGACTCGTGGGGCTCGCCGACGACCACGGGACACCGCTGTACGTGATCGATCTCGACCGCGTCCGTGAAAACTATCGCCGCTTTGCGAGTGCGTTCCCCGACGCACACGTGATGTACGCCGCGAAAGCACACACCGGGCAGTCCGTGCTGTCGACGCTGCTCGACGCTGGTGCCGACATCGAGTGTGCTGCCCGCGGCGAACTCCAGCGAGCCATCGCTGCCGGCGCTGACCCGAACACCCTCCAGTACACGGCGGTCAACCCGCCTGCCGCAGATCTCGACTACGCCGCCGAACTCGGGATCGAACATCCGGGGCTGACGATCACCGCCGGCGCCCGGGACACCTTCGACCGTCTCGAAGCCCGTGGCTACGAGGGCCGGGTCGCGATCCGGATCAACCCCGGGATCGGCACTGGACACCACGAGAAAGTCGCAACTGGCAAGGACGCGAAATTCGGTATCCCCGCCGCCGAGGTCCCCGACCTCGCTGCCGACCTCCGAACGCGATTCGACCTCGTCGGCCTGCATGCCCACGTGGGCAGTGGCGTCTTGCAGGACGATCTCGACGATCACTGCCGGGCAATCGCGACCATCGCCGACGTGGCCGGCGAGGTCGGCAATCTCGAATTCCTCGATATCGGCGGTGGATTCGGGGTTCCGTACCACGAGGAGACGGAGCCACTGGATATGTCCGAGGTCGGGGAACGCGTCAGGGAGGCCGTCGGCGACCTCGACGCAGAGCTCGCACTCGAACCGGGCCGGTACGTCGTCGCCGATTCGGAGCTCATCCTGACCCGGGTCAACACGATCAAGGAGACCGACGCGTCGACGGTCGTCGGCGTCGACGCCTCGCTTGCGACGCTGATCCGGCCGGCGATGTTCGACTCCTATCACCCGATCCGGAACATTTCCGTGCCCGACCGCGAACCAGAGCCGGTCTCCGTCGGTGGTCCCTGCTGTACGAGCGCCGACGTGTTCTGTACCGACCGGCCGATCGCCGCGCCGGAACGGACGGATCTGCTGGCGATCGGTAACGCGGGCGCGTACGGCTACGAACTCGCAAACCAGTTCCACTCACAGCCCCGACCGGCCGAGATCGCCATCGATGGCGACGAGATCACCGTCGCCCGCCGCCGGGAGACGCTCGAAGACGTAACTCGCGTCGAGCAGTGAACGCGCTGGCCACGACGACAGTGCTCGGCAACTATTCGCGCGCCTTTTTATTCCTCCAGTATGAAGTTCCTGTATGGGAATAATACCGGACGATTTCGTCCTGATGCCGGTCGATGACGACGCAACGTACGTCAATCACATCTATCTCATCGTCATCGTCTGGATGATGATCGTGATTCTCGCTGGCTTCCTCCTCGTCCTCGTGGCGCTGTGAGTTCTCGCAACTGCTTTAGCGTCGAGGGACACAGCGTACGATAATGGCGTTCACACGCGAGGCGTTTCACCGGGCGGCGATCGAGACACCGTCGCACGAGGATGTCACGGCGATGCGGGAGTTGCTCGCCGAGACGCTCGAATCCGAGGGGATCGATCCTGATACCGACAGCGAGGGCAACGTCCTGGCGAGACGGGGCTCCGGGGAGACAGAACTCGTCTTGAACACGCATATCGATACTGTCCCGCCACACATCCCGTACGAACGCGACGGCGACATCGTTCGCGGGCGCGGGGCCTGCGACGCGAAGGGACCACTCGCTGCCTTTCTCGATGCCTTCCTGACAGCCGACATCGCGGACGGTCGGCTCACACTCGCGATCACGTCCAACGAGGAGACCACCCAGATCGGCGGCGCACACCTCGGGGAGACCCTGTCTGCCGATGGCTACATCGTCGGTGAACCCACGGGACTCGACGTCTGTCACGCGGCACGGGGGCAGTTCGAGGGTGAGGTCACAATCCGCGGTGAGAGTGGCCACGCGAGCGATCCGACGAACGGGACGAACGCGATCCGCGCAGCCGCCCCTATCCTGCAGGCACTGGAGTCCTACGACCAGCGCGGCGGCCCCGGCGCACACGACTTGCTCGGCCCACCGACGCTGACCCCCTCTGTTATCGAGGGCGGGGAGGCGATCAACCAGATCCCCGCCGAGTGTACGATCCGCTTCGACCGCCGGACAGTTCCACCCGAGACTGTCGAGAGCTTCTTTACTGATCTCGAATCCCATCTCGCGGAGTGGCTGTCCGACGCCTACGAGCTCGACGTCGGCCTCGTCCGGCCGGAGATGCCCGCACCCGAGGCCTTCGAGACCGATCCCGGGGAGTCACTCGTCGAGGCGCTGCTCGACGCCAGTGGCGGCGGTCTCCGACCGTTCGGCGCGGCGACGGAAGCCTCCTATTTCGACGGCCCGGTCGTCGTCTTCGGACCGGGCGTGCTGGCGGACGAGCACGGGCCGGTCGCCCACGCCGACCGGGAGTACGTCGATGGAGGGGAACTGAAAGCGGCCGCGACGGCGGTTCGCGAGACAATTGAGCGCTTTCTCGGGTAACAGTCACCGACAAACCGGCCGGCTTTTTACAACGGATCACGCACACACGAGCATGAGCCACGACAAACTCCCAACGGACCAGCCGGCGGTGGTCACCTGTGGGCTTCCCTACGCGAACGGCAGTCTCCACGTGGGGCACCTGCGGACCTACGTCGCTGGCGACCTCTACTCGCGTGCGCTCCGGCGTGTCGGCCAACAGACAGCCTTCGTCTGTGGCTCCGATATGCACGGGACGCCCGTGGCGGTCAACGCCGCCAGAGAGGGTGTCGAACCACGGGAGTTCGCACTCGAGTTTCACGAACAGTACAGAGAGCGGTTCCCGCAGTTCAACATCGAGTTCGACAACTACGGCCACACCGACGACGAGACGAACACGGAACTCACCCAGGAGTTCGTCGAGAGCTGGATCGACCAGGACCACATCGTCGAAAAGGAGATCCAGGTGGCCTGGGATGCCGAAATCGAGGAGCCGCTCCCGGACAGATACGTCGAGGGGACCTGTCCGTACTGCGGCGAGAAGGCCCGCGGCGACGAGTGTGACGAGGGCTGTCAGCGCCACCTCGAACCGGGTGAGATCGAGAACCCGACGAGTGTGACCACCGGCAACCCCGCCGAATACCGCACCCGCGAGCACAAGTTCCTCCGTCTCTCGGATTTCCAGGAGTACCTCCAGGGCTTTCTCGACCGTCTCGAAGGGACCGAAAACGCCCGCAATCAGCCCCGCGAGTGGATCGAGGGGACGCTCGAAGATCTCTGTATCACTCGCGATATGGACTGGGGGATCGACTACCCCGGCGACGACCGCGAGGATCTCGTCCTCTACGTCTGGGTCGACGCGCCGATCGAGTACGTCGCCTCGACGAAACAGTACGCCGAGCGAGCAGCGGACTACGACTGGGAGCAGGTCTGGAAGGTCGACGGTGAGGAAGCACACGGAACCTCGTGGGACGACGAGTGGACCGACGACTCCGGCGAGATCGTCCACATTATCGGCCGGGATATCATCCAGCACCACTGCGTCTTCTGGCCGGCCATGCTGCGCGGCGCGGGCTACAACGAACCCCGGTCGGTGCTCGCGACAGGGTTCGTCGGGATCGACGGGAAGGCACTCTCGACGTCACGCAACCGTGCCGTCTGGGCCGAGGAGTATCTCGACGAGGGGTTCCACCCCGACCTGTTCCGGTACTACATCGCGACCGGCTCGGGACTCGAAAACGATGTCGATTTCTCCTGGGACCGGTTCGCCGAGCGCGTCAACGGCGAACTCGTCGGCAACATCGGGAACTTCTGTTACCGGGCGCTGCTCTTCGCCCAGCGCAACTACGACGGCACACCAGATGCGGACGTGAGCGACGAAGTCCACGAACGCATCGAGGACGCAGTCGATCGGTTCGAGACGGCCGTCGCCGAGTACGACGTCCGTGATCTCGGCCAGATCGCAGTCGATCTCGCGGATTTCGGCAACGAGTACATCCAGCGCCACGAGCCCTGGAATCTCGTCGACGACGACCCCGAGCAGGCCGCACAGGTCATCCGTGACTGTGTCCAGCTCACCAAAGCTTGCGCACTGCTGATGCAGCCAGTTATGCCCGAGAAGGCGGCCGCGCTGTGGGCACAACTCGACGAAGACGGCGCTGTCGACGAGCCCGAACTCGACGCCGCGCTCGCGACGCCGCCGGCCGACTTTGGCGAACCAGCGGAGCTGTTCACGAAAGTCGAATCGGAGACGATCGAAGTGCTCAACGAGAAACTCCGTGAGCGTGTCGCCGAAGCGAGTGCGGACGACGAGGAAGAATCCGACGAGGAGTCGGACGACGCGGTCGAACTCGACGCGCTCGAAGACGGTCGGATCGGTTTCGAGCAGTTCCAGGATATCGATATGCGTGTCGGCGAGATCACCGCGGCGGAGCCGATCGAAGACGCCGACGAACTGGTACGCCTGGAGGTCGATATCGGCCTGGAGACACGCCAGGTCGTCGCCGGTCTCAAACAGCTCCACGACGTCGACGAACTCCCCGGCACGCGAGTCATCCTGCTCGCGAACATGGAGAAAGCGGAGCTGTTCGGCTACGAATCCAACGGGATGGTGCTCGCAGCCGGTGACGAGGCCGATCTGCTGACGACACACGAGGACGCCGCGCTGGGGACCCGAGTTCGATAACGATCAACGCAGGCTTTTGCCTCTCCAGCACATACAGTTTTCTATGGCAGCGGGTTCAGACGACGAGACAGAAGACGAGTGGCGGTTTACACTCGAAGAGTTGGACGACGAGGCCGAGCCAGCCGAATCCGGGATCACCGAGGATGAAAACGACGAAGATGGCAATATTGCTGGCACACTCGCACACAATCAGCCCCTGGAACCGGGCGATATCGACCTGGAGAACGCACTGTTCGTCCTCGTTGGCGTCCTCCTCGTCGTCGGTCTGATCGCCGCGACGATGCTCGGTCTGTAGCCGTCACCCCGAACTCTGCCTGTCGTGTATCTCCAGGCTGACCTCGCGATCCGTCCCTTCCAGATCCGCGACGACGCGACGGATGACCCGCTCGGCC
The DNA here is from genome assembly GCA_004015825.1 of Halovenus amylolytica. Taxonomy (GTDB): domain Archaea; phylum Halobacteriota; class Halobacteria; order Halobacteriales; family Haloarculaceae; genus Halovenus; species Halovenus amylolytica. The sequence continues at coordinate 61,874 of SAYS01000018.1, forward strand.
TCGGCTTTGATCTTCGGCGTCACCTTCTCGATGACCCAGTCGAGGGAGACGAATCGCGGGAGATCGAGCGCCCTCGAACTCGCCGACCCGGGGCGGTAGTTCACGACAAAGTGGACCCGGCAGGCGGTCTCTTCTCCGTCGGGAGCCGATTCTGGCTCCGGCTCGATCAGCCAGTAGCCGCTGGCGTCGAGATCCTTGATGAGTTTCCAGTCGATGCGTTCGGGGGCAGTCAGCTCGGTTACCTTCGACCGGGCGGTGTAGCTAAGCTTCCACCACGTGAAGGTGAGTTCGTACTCGGTACCTGGCGAGCTATCGCCGTACTGCCGGACCTCGTCGAGATACTCCGAGTAGTTGGCATATCTGGGGAAATCGACGAGGAACTCGTAGATCTCCTCCGGTGGCAGATAGACGACAGTGCTGACATCGAGCGTATCCACACGCCTACTCGGGGGGCCGTCGCCTAAAATCCTCGTGCCTGCCGTTCAGTGTATCGACCGTAGCGACTGCCGAGACTGCTAACTACCAGGCTGGACCGCTGAGAACAGTGGTCGCTATTATTAACTTTGATAATAGCAGGGCAAGATTTTGATAGACCCCTTGACAAATGTAGACGAATCCCATCATGAGTCATCGCTCCAGTCCCGGCCGGCTGTACAACCGTCGGGTGACGAAGCATATCGACGATCTGCTTCCGGAGCACGTCCTCTTGGATCAAGATTTCACCTTCGAGGGAACGACTATCCTGGACCGGGAGAAAAACCCCGGCAAACCGGCGGGTGGGACCTGCAAGATCAAATCCTACGTCGGTCGGGACGGCCAGCTCGCAGTGCTGGAGAAATCCCAGCTCGTCTCCCGGGGAGAGACCCTGTGGGCGTGCTGGAACCGGATTCGTCGGACACACGCTGTCGGCGGGACGGAGCTGGCTCCGTTCCGGTACCACGTCCAGACACAGATCCTGAATCAGGGTGAGCGAAAGCGTGACGAGACCGTCATCAGCCTCACCGGGCTCGAAGAGATGCCAGTCTACGGCGGTCGCGAGGCACAGGCGGCACTCATTCTCGCCGAGAGTCTCGCTGTCGAGAAGGCCGTCGCCCCCGAAGAGCGCGAGGATGTCTGCTGTTCGTTGCACAAACTCCCCTCGCTGCCTGCTGTCATCAATAGAGAGGAGATGCTCTCGCTCGACTGGAAAGAGGTCGACGCACTCGTCGGGCCGGATGCCGAGATGATCGCGGCAGATGTTTCTATCGAGACGGTCCTCGACGAGGAGCGCAAAGAGGCCTCGAAAAAAGGCATCACGATGTTCACCGACGACGGCCCCAACCTCGAAGATCGGACACGATCTCGGTCTCGCTCGCGAAGGCAGGCCTCCCAGCCCGACCAGCACGAGGTCGAGGAGCGGATCGCCCGATCACTGCCAGAGGACATGACGCCCGAGGAGGCCGAGGAGAAGATTCTGGAGATGGCCGAGGCAATCTACGAGATGCGGACCGGCGACGACGCCCAGGAGTAGCGACAGCGTCAGTCGCCCATGGCAGCGTCGCCCCCGTAGACCCGCTCGGCGAACAAAAGCGCCACCAGCCCCAGAATGATGAGCGTGTATGCACCGGCTGCGAGCATGGCATCCTCGACAGTCTGGTACTCGCCGGTCCGGAAAATAATGACTTTTCGCACCATCGCGATAACGCCGGTGTAGATTACGAGCCGGACGATCCGCCGGGTGTTTGTCTCTTCGACGTACGCGAGAACTGTCTGATACACCTCGACGATGATCAACAAGAGAAGTCCAGTGTCGATGAAGCCGATCACGACCAGTGGATCGGTGATACTCCCGTCTTGCATGGCTGCGAGGATCTGGAGCGTGAGATCGATGACGCCGATCGCGAAGAGGATCGCGAACACCGTTGCAGCGGCCAGTTCGACACCCTGGACGAACCGACTGACGACGGCAGAGTACCTCTCCGACAACTCGTTCCCCGGTTCGTTTTCCACACTCGGAGTCGGTTGCTCCGGCGACGCTGACTGGTCATCACTGGCCATATGTGGCTCTCTCCCCCGCCAACAACAGGAGCCGGGAACTCATTTTCAGGGATTACTGTCACTCGCGTAAATATTCTGCGCTGACACGGAACCTCACACGCTGGTGGTGTCGGATACACTGAGTGATATCCTCCGCGCGACCGCAGGGAGCGCGGTTCCTCCGCTTGAGCGGCCGCAGGCCGCGAAAGCGGCTTTTTTGGTCCAGATTTTTTCGGTTCGGGTCGCCTGCAGCGACCGCTCACCGAAAAAAGGTGGTGGGTTAGAAGTAATCGATCGCTTCGGGAAGTTCCGTCTTCATGCCCTTGCGTTCGCGGATCTCTGTGATCGTCTCCGGCTGGAGGTTGTCGGCCATGACCTGGAAGCCGGCGTTTTCGGTGTTCCAGCTGGCACGACCTTCAGTGGCGGAGCGGATATCCGAGGAGAAGCCGATCATCTCGTCGACCGGTGCGACACCTTCGACGACCATCAGATCGCCTTCCTGGTACATGTCGTCGACGCGGCCACGTCGACCCTGGATCTCGCCGCTTGCTGCACCCATGTGCTCGTTCGGTACGTCGATGCGGACCTGCTGGATCGGTTCGAGCAGCTTGATTTTCGCGTCGATCAGTGCGTTGTGCAGCGACTGGCGAACGGCCGGGATGACCTGTGCCGGACCGCGGTGGATCGCGTCCTCGTGAAGGCGGGCGTCGTGGAGGCGGATGAGTGCGCCTTCGACTGGCTCTGCGGCCAGTGGGCCGTCGTTGAGCGCCTCCTCGAACCCTTCGAGGACCAGTTCCATCGTCTCGTTGAGGTGCTGGATACCCTTCGTGTCGTCGATGATGATGTTCGTCCCGTGGATGTGCTCGACATCCTGGGAGGTATCCTTGTCGAGACCGGCCTCCTGGAGGGCTTCACGTCGCTCCAGTTCGGGCATATCCATCGTCGCCTTGCCTTTCTTGATCACTTCGACGATGTCGTCGTCGAGTGGGGTGACCGTGATGTAGAAGCGGTTGTGGCGGTTCGGGGAGATCCCCTCGACTTCGCGGCTGGCCTCCTGTGGGGACTCACGGAAGACGACGATCGGCTCACCAGTCGTGACCGGGATTCCCTGGTTGCGCTCGATACGCTGGGTGACGACTTCGAGGTGGAGTTCACCCTGGCCGGAGATCAGGTGCTCGCCCGTGTCCTCGTTGATCTCGATGTCGATGGTCGGGTCCTCTTTGGCGACCTGCTGGAGCGTCTCGATGAGTTTCGGCAGGTCGTCCATGTTCTTCGCCTCGACGGACTTCGTGATGACCGGCTCCGAGATGTGTTCGATGGACTCGAAGGGGGTCATCTCGATGCTGGAGACAGTCGAACCGGCGATCGCGTCGTTGAGGCCGGTGACGGCGGCGATGTTCCCTGCAGGGACGCGGTCGACTTCCTCGCGTTCACCACCCATGTAGATCCCGACGCTCTGGACGCGGTTTGTACCCACAGTTCCGGAGACGTACAGTTCCTGTCCTTTCTCGATGGTACCCGAGAAGACACGTCCGGCGGCGATTTCGCCGGCGTGTGGGTCGATCCCGATGTCGGTGACCATCAGCACGACCTCGCCGTCCTCGTCGACGAACTGCATCTGTTCTGCGACGTCGAGTGTGTCGTCGCCACGCCAGATCCGGGGGATACGCCGGGGCTGGGCGTCGATCGGGTTCGGGAAGTGCTCACAGACCATATCGAGCACGACGTCCGAAAGCGGCGTCCGCTCGTGGAGTTCCTGTCGTTTGTCGGCCTGTTCGAGATCGATAATCTCGCCGAAATCCATCCCGGTTCGCTGCATCGACGGCAGAGAAACCCCCCACTTGTAGAGCGCAGAGCCGAAACCGACGGTCCCCTCTTCGACGGAGACTGTCCAGTCGTCGTTGATATCCTCCATCTCCTCGGTCATCCCGCGGATGAGATCGTTGACGTCGCGGATGACGGCGGTCATCCGTTCCTGCATCTCTTCGGGCCCTTCCTGCAGTTCGGAGATCAGTCGGTCGACCTTGTTGATAAACAGCGTCGGCTTGACACCCTCACGGAGTGCCTGTCGGAGCACCGTCTCGGTCTGTGGCATCGCGCCCTCGACGGCGTCGACGACCACCAGTGCGCCGTCGACTGCGCGCATCGCGCGTGTGACGTCGCCACCGAAGTCCACGTGGCCCGGTGTGTCGATGAGGTTGATGAGGTGGTTGGTGTCCTCGTACTCGTGGGTCATCGAGACGTTCGCCGCGTCGATGGTGATCCCACGTTCCTGCTCGTCTTCCTCTGTATCCATCGCGAGCTGTTCGCCGGCAGTATCGTCGGAGATCATGCCCGCCCCAGCAAGGAGGTTGTCTGTCAGTGTCGTTTTTCCGTGGTCGACGTGAGCAGCAATGGCAATATTCCGGATATTCTCCGGCTTATCCATGAGCTCCTCACATTCCTGGACAATTTTCTTTCGTCGGCCCATTATTACAGTGGACTATCGGCAGGAGGGTCAAAAGGATAGTGTTTCGTGCTCGCGAATTCTTGAGCGAGCGCGAGGCTCACCACGACCGGAGGGAGTGGTGGTGTTTCGCAGTCGTTCCCTGCACCGCTCACGACTGCGGTACTCGACTCCCACCAGCGAGACAAAATATACAAATTCTGTTACTTATAGAAAACGAATACAGAACGACTCAAAAAACGCGGCACATAAGACCGACTTGAGACGAAATTTGAACAGAGTTCGAACGGAGTTTGAGCACATTCTATCCCCTTCTTGAAAAATTCCTTTTAGGGGATCGTGTCTCTCTCAAGTCGCAATGTCAGATAAGTCACGACGGAGATTTTTGCAGCTTGCAGGTGGATCGACGGCTATCGCACTGGCAGGCTGTACAGGTAGCGACGACGAATCGGGCGACGACGACGGAATGGACGACGGCGGGATGGAAAACGGGAGTATGGATGGTGGGATGGAAAACGGGAGTATGGAAGAAGAGGAAATGATGGGCACCGATCCCGAAGAGGCCCCACGCGCTTCCATCGATCGGTTCAGCGAAGCGGCCGGGACGTTGCTGGTACGCAACGACGGGAACGGCCTTCCGGGTCCGGACGAGGCAATCGATTTCGATCAGGCGCCGTTTCTCACACAGGGGCTCGGTCCCGACGGCGAGACAGTGGAGTACTACAACTTCGACGTCCAGCCGACCGCACCGGCACCGATCTACGCCTTCGTCTACGAGAACGGGGATCCGGTCGAGGAACAGCTCAACATCGTCGACGTCGTTCCCGGTGACGATGGCTACAACGACTTCTGGCAGGTCACCATGGTGACCGTGCCCGACGACTACGAGGCGAATACGGTCACGAGCGTCTCCGGCATTTCGGATGCAGACTACGATCTCGAGCAGACGAACGTCATCAAGAACTGTCCGATCGTCCCCGAGGGATCGACGGCCTCGAAGCACGCCGGTGACGACCACGACGAAGCACCGATCGTGCAGGGCTGGTACGACGGGCAGGTTGTCGACTATTTCCTCTTCGAGGAAGACAGCTTCGAGACGACGACTGGCAGCGTCCCGCTCTCGCCGATTTACGTCAGCTTCAATACGAATCCGGGACAGGACGGTGGTGGGCCGGCAGCCGGCTTCATGACCGAGGAGACGAGTTCCCAGACGCACAACGTGGTTGCGACGCTGCCGGGTAACTCGGGCTATTCGCCGCTGTGGCGGGTCAACGTCTACGACAACGCGGAGTTCGGTGACGTCTCGGATCTCGACTCCGCGACGAGTGCGACCATCCTCGACGACGAGGCAGCACACGTCAACTGTCCGATCGTCTCCGTGGCGTAAGACGATGCGTGTCCAGTCCACCAGCTGTCACAGATCGACTCGGTCGCTACTGCATGGACCGACAGCCACGTATGGCCCCAGACCAATAAAATACAACTTCGCATCTATGATAGCTATCGACACTCCGACTGACACCGACGACGGGCTGGATAGGTGCGGACTCGCAGCGACTGCCGAGTTGCAGTCGACAATAGATCACACGCGTGCGGGCAACGGACAGCAGGTGGTGCTCGCATGATCCGGCGCCCGACACGGACAGACTCGATTTTCGCGTTCCTCGCGGGGATCACCGGGCTGGTCGGATCCTTCGCGACGGCCGGCTACACACGGTCGTTCGTCATGCGGCCTGTCGACGAGTTCGTCGTCAACGCCACGCCGGGTGCAATCTCCCAGTACATGATCGAGAACGTCGGCCAGGAAGCTCACTACCTCCACCGCGCGATCTCGATTCTCGTCCTCGTTGGGCTCTTTGGCCTGATCGCGCTGGGTGGCTTCGCGGTCGCCAGACGGCTCGACCAAGCTGTCGCAGGCGTCGTATTCGCGGCACTCGTAAGCTGGGGGCTGACAGTCCTTCTCACGGGTGAACCGCGACTCGCGCTGGGTAGCGCCGTCCCGGTTGCGCTGTTTACGGCTGTCGGAACCGCGCCACGGCCGGCCGAACCCGACCACTCACGGCGGCGTGTACTGGCTGCGAGCGCTGGTGCGGTCGGATTCGCCGGCATTGGAATCGGTGCTGGCAGCACCATCGCTGACAGTGGTCTCGATATCGGTGAGACGGTCCCCGGCGCCGAGGAAGACGAGATCACCGAACAGTTCGAGCAGGCCCGCAGCCAGGAACTCGACGTCGCCAGCGAGGAACTCCCGGGGCTCGTGAGCACCATCGACGGCTTCTTCCGGACGAGCATCTCCGATTTCGATCCGGCCGTGCCCTCCGAGGACTGGGGACTTTCGGTCACCGGCGAGGCCGGGCAGAATACGGAGATCGAGTACGATCAGCTGACCGAGATGTCGGTCGAACACCGGACGATCACGCTACGCTGTGTCGGCGAGAATCTGAACGGCAAGAAGCTCGATACGGCCATCTGGACCGGGACGCCGATCAGTGCGTTACTCGACGAGGTCGATCCCGAAAGCGAGTGTGGCTGTGTGATGCTCCACGGCGAGGACGGTTACTACGTCCAGTTCCCTGTCGACGTGCTGGAAGACGGCTTTCTCGCCTGGGGGATGAACGGTCAGCCACTCCCCCAGAAGAACGGTCACCCCGTGCGCCTGCTCGTTCCGGGTCACTGGGGCGAGACGAACGTCAAGTGGATCGACGAGATCGAACTGCTCGAAGAAGCTGAAGACGGCTACTGGGAAGAGCGCGGCTGGCAGGGGACCGGCCCGGTCAACACCGTCGCCAAACTCTGGGACGAGGGCACTACTGAACTGGACGATGGGCGGTACGAACTGGCCGGCCACGCCTACGCAGGAACGCGTGGTATCGAACGCGTCGAGGTCTCAACTGACGGTGGCGAGACCTGGAACGACGCAGCGCTGTCGGAGTCGTTGCCCGACGAGGACGTCTGGCGCATGTGGCGCTACGAGTTCGAACTGGACGGTAGTCACGAGGTCGTCGTCCGGGCGACCGACGGCACCGGCGAACTCCAGACACAGCGTCGGACGAATCCCTCCCCGAGCGGGGCGACTGGCTGGGTGCGCAAGACCGTTCCCGAATGATGAAACAGAACGCAGACGAGCGCCAGGCGCTGTCTTCGACTGCCAGTAGAGATGTCGAAACGTCTTTGATTACACGGTTTGCACGGACTACACAGCCAATGGAGAAGGCCCTGTGGTACCTGTTCGCTGGCAGCCGTGGCGGGACTAACAGGGTCCGAATCGTCCGCGAACTCGGCGACCGGCCGCGAAACGCGAACGAGCTGGCCGACGAACTGGCAGTCGATTACAACACGATCACCCACCATCTGGACATGCTCAAAGAACACAACGTCGTCGAACCGAGCGACCACGATTACGGGAAGCTGTACTTCCTGACCGACCAGTTCGAACAGCACGAGGAGACGTTCGAACAGATCGCACAGAAGGTGGACTAACGATGGCAATGGAAGGATTCCGGATCGCCGGGATGGCACTGTCGGTGCTCAACGCTGCTCTGCTCGTCGTCCTCCTGTCGGTCTGGGTCCGGAACTACCGGAAGTTCGGCTCGACGATGATTCTGGGACTTGTCGGGTTCAGCGCCGTCCTCCTGCTGGAGAATCTGGTCGCTGTGTTCTTCTTTTTCCGGAGTATGCAGATGCTGTACTCCTCGGACCCACTGGTCGGCCAGGTGGTCGTGGGGATGCGATTGCTCGAACTGGTCGCGATCGCCTTCCTGACCTACGTGACTGTGCAGTAGGGACGTTTCTCCTGTTATCTCTCTCCAAAAGACCGAGTAAACGAAAACTACCACTCGGCGCCGCGTAAGAGTAATACTCTCCCGGCCCCTGAGAATAACCCACATGGATTTGCGTGTCGTCGGACCCGGCCCGTCAGACCCGTTTCTCGGGGCGCGGGATCTCTTCGAGACCGAGCGGGAGCTTCATCGGCCAGTCACCGTCGAGATCGTCGAGGACCCGGACGAACGAACACGGGTGAGTCACACCGATGAGCGCCATCGACTGACGATCTCTCAGCAGGCTGCAACGAGTGCGATGGCCCGCGAACTCGCATTACACGAGTTTGCGCACATGCATCACTACGAGCGAGACCATCCCTCGCACACCCAGTCGATCAAGGAAGTCATCTTTCTCGCGCTCACCGGTCGAACCGTCGAAAAACGGAAGCTGACACACGTTTACCAGATCGCCAACCACATGAAGGATATCTACGCCGACGATATCTGGCTCTCGGTCGCACCTGCGGACAAACTGGTGGACTTCCTCGAATCCAGTCTCGCCAGCGCACTCGCAGACCACCCACCCGAGCAGTTCGCCTGGGGGCGGATGGAGCCCACTCCAGCCGACGGCACCGACGCGGTCGACACCCCCGCCGCTGACCGACCGCCACGCCACACCTCCGTCGCAGATCCGGAGATCACCGCCGTCAACGCGGCTTTCGCGCTCGGGCTGGTCGAACGCCACAACCTCGTCGACGAGCGCCACCGACTGTACGATCTCGCGCACGCGGCAGCCGCCGACGCCCCCGAGATCGATCTCCAGCGGTTCAAACAGCGGTTCCGGTCGCTCGCGGCCGATCCCGACGAGAGCGAGTACCGGAAGACGCTGGTCGACGCGACGCGGGCCTACGCCGGCGGGCAGGGGCCGGCGGCCGACTGACGCTGTAGAGAGCCAAACAACACACATATATCGCTCGGAGAATCGACTGGTGTATGGACGACATCAAACGCAGAGCCACCTACTTCGTTCTCGGAATTACGGCCCTGATCGTCGTCTCTACGTTCGCCTACGACACCGGGATGCGGCTGTTCGAGCCACGTCCGTACCCACCGGAGGATGTCGAGATTTCTCTGTTTCACTCGATGCAGGTCGTCGTCGAGACGTTCACTGCAACGGGCTACGGCTCCGATTCCCCGTGGCTGAGTCCGGAGATGAACGTCATGGTCATGGTGCTGGATCTCACTGGCGTCGCGCTGTTTTTCGTCGGCCTCCCTGCCGTCTTCCTGCCGCTGTTTCAGCGGGCGCTCTCCTCGTCGGTGCCGACAGAGATCGGTGACATATCCGATCACGTCCTGATCTGTACGTACACACCCCGGGCGGAGGTGCTCATCGACGAACTCGAATCGAACGACGTGCCGTACGTGCTCGTCGAACCCGACCGCGGGCGGGCGAGAAACATCGACGACGACGGCTACTCTGTGGTCTATGCTGATCCCGAATCGGTGTCCGACCTCGAACAGCTGAATATCTCGACAGCGAGGGCGCTGGTCGCCGATAGCTCCGACCGGGTCGACGCCAGTATCGTGCTCGCGGCGAAAGAAGCGGCCGAACGTACCCGTGTGGTAAGCGTCGTCGAGGAGCCGGAATACGAGCCGTATCACTGGCTTGCGGGCGCAGACGAGGTTCTCTCACCACGGGAGCTGCTCGGACAGAGCCTCGCGGGGAAACTCACGACCGACATCTCCATGCACGAGGAGGATATGGTTTCGCTGAACGGCAATCTCGACATTCTCGAGATTCCGATCCGACACGGGAGCGAATTCGTCGGGCAGACACTCGCCGAGAGCAGTCTCCGCGACCGCTACGGCGTCAACGTCGTCGGCGCGTGGTACCAGGGTGAGTTCGAGGCACCCCCGGATCCGGAGCAGCCACTCAGCCCCGGGACGATCATGCTCGTCGTCGGTGACGAGACAAGCCTCGAACGGTTCAACGCCGAAACGCGCGTCCCGGCCCGTCGGTTCCGCCGGGGCAAGACGATCATCCTCGGCTACGGCGAGGTCGGACGGCAGGTGACTGCCACCCTTTCCGAGGCAGATCTCCCGTATACGGTCGTCGACCGCAGCGGCGGTGAGGCGATCGACATCGTCGGCGACGCGACCGATCCGGACGTCCTCCGGGAGGCGGGGGTTCCGGATGCACGCTCGGTCGTCCTCGCGATTCCGGACGATACGTCGACCGAGTTCGCGACCCTCGTCACCAGAGACCTCAACGACTCTGCAGAGATCATCGCTCGCTCCGACAGCGTCGAAGCGATCAGGAAGACCTACCGCGCGGGCGCCGATTACGTCCTCTCGCTCGCGACTGTGAGCGGTCGCTCTATCGCGTCGGCAGTGCTGGAGAGCGAAGATATCCTGGCCGTCGACACCAACGTCGATATCATTCGGACGACGGCGACCAGACTCGCCGGGGAGACACTCGCCAACGCCCAGATCCGCGAACGGACGGGCTGTACCGTCGTCGCTGTCGAGCGAAACGGTGACCTGCTAACTGATCTCGGGGCCGGCTTTCGGATCCGAACGGACGACGAACTGATCCTCGCTGGCACAGACAAAGGGACGAACCGCTTCGTCGAACTGTTCTGTTGAACTGCGTGCCCGGATAGCGAGAGAACGCTGCACTTTCATTGATCGAATCTGAACAGGGAGACGAATGTATATCGTCATCGTCGGAGCCGGTGATACAGGAGTCCCCCTCATCGAGATTGCGACGGCCGATGGCAACGAGGTTGTCGTCGTCGAACGCGACAGCGACCGGGCTGAAAAGGCGTCGAGAGAGTTCGACTGCCTGGTTATCAACGATGACGCGACCTCGAAAGAGACGCTCAAGGACGCCGGTATCGACCGTGCGGATGCACTCATCTCGACGACCGATCAGGATGCGACGAACATCATGGTCTGTCTGCTGGCCCAGGAGCTAGAGGTTCCGAATATCGTCTCGGTCGTCAACAACCCCGAACACATGGATCTGTACCGCCAGATTGGCGTCAACACGATGGAAAACCCACAGCGACTCATCGCTGAATACCTGTATCGGGCGGTCAGACGGCCGTCGATCGTCGATTTCATGCGGATCGGCGAAGACGCCGAGGTGTTCGAAATCATTGTCGAATCGGATGCACCGATCGCCGGCAAGACGCTGATGGAAGCAAACGAAGACGGACTGCTCGGTGACGAAATGCTGATCGTCGCTATCGAGCGCGACAGTGAGGATCATCCGATCACCCCGCGCGGAAACACACGTATCGAGGCAGGCGATCTGGTCACTGTCTATTCGGGGAAGGGGACGACACCGGACGTGACAGATATCTTCGGTCACACCGAGGACCACAACTGATATGCCACGACGGAACGGCGGTCTGCTCCCGACTGACCTGCGTATCATCGCCCGAGATATTGGTTCGCTCCTGTTGATGGAGGCCGGGCTGATGGTCATTACGACCGTCGTTGCGCTCGGATTCCGGGAGCTATACCCCGCCATGGGGTTCCTCATCGCTGGTGGTATCACTGCCGCAGTCGGCGGACTGGCCTACCGTGGGTTCGCCGACGCTCCGAACCCTCGGATGAAACACGGGATGGTCATCGCCGCCGGGGGGTGGTTCATGGTCGCCACGTTCGGTGCGCTCCCCTTCTTTCTGACTGCCTGGCTCACGCCGCCGGCGGTGATGGAGACGTTCGTGCCTGCGGGGATGGAGACAGCGTCCTGGGAGCCAATCGAGGTCGGCAGTACGACGACCCTCTCCAGTCTGGCGTACTTCCGGAATCCGCTGCATGCCTTCTTCGAGAGCATGAGTGGCTGGACTGGAAGCGGGTTGACGATGGCGATCCACGAACCCTCGCTCCCACGGGCGATCCAGTGGTGGCGAAGCTTCATCCAGTGGGTCGGCGGTGTCGGTGTGATCGTGCTGACCGTCTCGATTCTCGCACGACCCGGGAGCGGGAGCTACGCACTCTACCAGAGTGAAGCCCGCGAGGAGAAGATCCACCCCTCGGTCATCTCGACGGTCCGGACGGTCTGGAAACTCGTCGTCGGGTACACGCTGCTTTCGTTTGTCCTGTTGTTCGCGGCGATCCGTGCGAGTGAGTTCGGGAGCAACCTGCCGCTGTGGGAGGCCGCCTGGCAGGCGCTCAACCACGCGATGACTGGACTCACGACCGGCGGATTCTCCGTCACCGACAACTCGATTGCGACGTACAACTCCCCGCTGGTCGAGGCTGTACTGTTACCGATCATGATTCTCGGCGCGATCGCGTTCCCTGTCCACTACATCGTGCTTCGTGATCGGGACCTCGGCGAACTGCTCTCGGATCTGCAGACCCGCTGGCTGTTCATCTTGCTCGCACTGGGGGTCGTGGTCCTCTCGATCCAGAACGTCATCTCTGTCCCGGAGACATCCGGTGCGTTCGCTACCCAGTCGTTTCTCCCCGTTTCGGTGCCGACGTTCGACTGGGCAGAACTGGATGCAGTGCGGGATTCGACGTTCCAGTGGGTGAGTGCGCTGACCTGTACCGGCTTCCAGTCGGCACCGATCGGCCGCTGGCTCGCCGGCGGAAAAGTGATGATCGTCGGTGCGATGACGCTCGGGGGTGCAGCTGGTTCCACTGTTGGCGGCATCAAACTCATCCGTGGCTATACGATCGCTCGCGGGATCATCTGGCAGTTCTCACGGGTTTTTCTTCCGAAAAACGCGGTGATCACCGCGCGAATCGGCGACCGGACACTCGACCGCCAGACGATGGAACGCGAGTTCAGTGAGGCAGCCATCGTCACCATCCTCTGGTTGCTCGTTCTCGTCACGAGCAGTCTCGTCCTCGTCAACGTCGCCGGTCCGGGCTTCGACTACGCGGACGCGCTGTTCGAGGTCGCCAGCGCACAGGGCAACGTCGGACTCTCGTCCGGTATTACTGGCCCGTCGATGTCACCACTCGCGGAAGGGATGTTCGTACTGAACATGTGGGTCGGGCGACTGGAGATCATCCCGGTTCTCGTCTTCCTCCGGGCACTGCTGTACGGACTCGATCCATGAACTGTGGACCGACTCCTTCGTCCGCTACTCCTCGGTTACTTTCCCCATAAATTTCCAGTGTGTCTTCGTTCCTCCCTCCGGTCGTGGCTCCTCCTCGACGTGGTAGAGATACGGTCCGTGTGGACAGTCCTCGCACTCCTCCGTACAGGTCACCGTCTTCACGACTTCGGTGTACCCTTCGTGTTCGTTCACACGAATAATGTCTTCTCCGGTTCCTGGCTCGACTGGTGAGGCTGCCTCGTCGTGTGACTGGAGTAGTTCCTGTGCGTGAATGATTACGATCCGGAGTTCTTCGTCCGTGAGCTGTTGTAAATCCGACACGATCTTGTCGGGCAGCCCGTCTGGCGGTGTGGGCAACTCGGAGTCAGAAGTCATGTCTCGAAGTTCGTTCCGGGTATATTTAATACACCTGCTAATTCGACAGTCACACAGGATAGTTCGCGGCCTGTTCGGTTCGATCACCGACGGCCGAACAGTCGCTCCCAGAGTGATCGGGCAGTCGGTCGCTCGGTTAGCAACACCGGTGTTTCGAGTCGATCGATCGTATCGAAGACCAGTGAGCCCCGAACGATACGGGAGAGTAGTCCACGTTCCGTCGCGCCGATGATCACCAGGCTGTACCCCTCACCCATCTGCTCGATCGCCGTCTCGACGTCGCCCGTTTCGACGAGCATCTCTGCGTCTCCGAGCTGGTGGTCTGTTCCCCACTCGGTGAGGAACTCCCGACCACTGGCTTCTTCGCCCTCGTCGACGACGTGCAACAGAGAGACATCCACGCCGAGCGTATCCCGCAGGGCGCGGGCAATCTCCGCGGAGAGATCCGAGGAGCGGCCGCCGGCGGTCGGGACGAGCACGTCGGAGAGATCGAGATCCTGTCCGTCGAGGACGAGGAAATCACAGGGGAGATCGTGCGTCAACTCGTCGAGTGTTCCCTCGGCACGCCCGCCGGCGAAGCGTGCGCCGCCGTAGCCCATCACCACCGTGTCGGCGTCGTTCGACCGTGCTGCGTCGAAGACTTCCTCGAAGCCCCGGTGTGAGAGGATCGTCTTCGTCTCGATTGGCACGTCGAACTCCCCTGCATCCGCCTTCGCGGCCGTGAGCAGCTTCTCCGAAGCGGTGTCGAGTTGCTCGCGGTTCTCCGAAGCAGTTTCCAGTGACGTCTGATCCGGTACCGTCACGATGTGTGTCGCGAGTACCCGCCCACCCTCGTGTTTCGCCAGCGCACCGGCGAGCGTGATGAGCGAACTCTCGGTGCGTGGGTTCGACAGTGCGACCATGATCGTCGGCCCATCGTTTCCGTCCGGAGCGACCGCGTCGGCGGCACCGACGACCTGATCCGGCAGTTCGTCTTCTCGACTTCGGATGTACTCCGAGAGCACTCCCTGCTGAGGTGTCTTGTTCCGTGCGTAGAGAAAGTACCACACCAGTGCAGCGACGACGAAGCCGCCGGAGAGTGCGATCTCGATCGCGTCCATAAAGGCCACGAGTCCGAGTGACAACACTGCGCCGAGGATCGGGGTGATCGGGTACAGTGGCACCGTGAAATCGGGGTCGTACTCCGGCACGTCGGCCTCCCGGAAGACGATCAGTGCCACGTTCATCAGCGCGTAGACGATGAGATGCAAGACGCTGGCTGCCTTCGCGAGAATCTCGATATCACGGCCGAGTGCGGCAATAAAGACGATGATGAGCGCGCCAGTGACGAGAATCGACCGGTAGGGTGTCGCGTAGTTGGGATGGATCTCGTTGAGCCAGTTGGTGACGATTTTGTCCCGACCCATCGCGAAGTTGATGCGTGCCGATGCGAGAATCGAGGCGTTCGCCGAGGAGGCCGTCGCGAGGAGTGCACCGACGGTCATGACTGCGCCGGCGGCGGCAGCCACACCGCCGATCGTGGGTAGTGGCCCCGGAAGGCTGATCGAGGCGGGAAAGGATACTTCGGCTGCCTGCGCGACCGGCGCATCCAGACTCAGGTCGGGCCACGGGATCACGCCGAGCATCGTCGTCACGAGGATCGCGTAGATGACAGTCACGATCCCGACACTGCCGATGATCGCAATCGGGAGATTTCGACCCGGATTTTTCAACTCCTCCGCGACAGTGGCGATTTTCGCGTAGCCGAGAAAGGAGACGAACACGAGTGCTGTCGCCGGAAGAATCGCGTTCGTTCCGAAGGGTGCGAGGCCGTCTTCACCGGCGAGTGTCGCATAATCGAACGAAGCGAAGCCTGCAATCGCGAAGACGGTCAGAATCGAGAGCAGAATAAAGACGATCACTGTCTGGACGCCACCGGTCTCCTTCGCGCCGATGTAGTTGACAGCGACGAATATGAGGCCGGCAAAGAGGGCCCCGATCTGGATCGGGCTGAGAAAGGCGATTTCCGGAAGGGGGACGAACTCGGCCAGATACTGCCCGAATCCGATACAGTAAAACGCCGAGGCGAAAGCCAGCCCCATCCAGTCGCCCATCCCGGCAATCGAGCCGAACATCGGTCCGAGCGCTTTGTTGATGTAGAAGTAGCCGCCGCCGGCTTTCGGCATCGCCGTCCCGAGTTCGGAGACCGAGAGGGCGTTGACCATCGCGATCAGCCCGCCGACGACGAAAGAGACGACCACGACCGGTCCGGCGGTATTCGCAGCGACGCCGGGCAAGACGAAGATCCCGGCACCGATCATCGTCCCGATTCCGATCGTCATCGCCGACACGAGGCCAAGGTCTTTGGCCAGTTCTTCGTCACTCATTCTGCTGTGTCGCCGCGCGGGAGCGCAATTACGGGCCGATCGGATTCCGTCACGAGTTTCAGGGAGAGATCACCGGAGAGAAACTGCATGAGTCGATTCCCACCGCGGGCGCGGTACGCAATCGCGCTCGCGTCGACCTCGTCGGCTGCGTCGAGGATCGCACCGACGATATCCCGAGCGTACGCCGTGTGCTCGTCGGCATCGGGAAACACCGCCCGGACTGCAGCGTACGATTCGGCAGCAATCTCCTCCGATTGTTCGACGGGCGTCTTGTCGGGGACACCCTCGCCTTTCTCGACGACGTGCAGTGCTGTGACGCGCTCTGGCGCGTACGGTTCGAGCGCGGTTGCCGTCGCCAGTGCATCCTCCTCGTGTGCAACCGGCAGGAGCACGTGTGCGAGCAGATCCTGGTTTTGATCCTCGGAGCCACTGGTCATATTGGCTAAGAAGTCCGCCATCCGTTATGAATGTGTATGTCTGAATCCCTCACGAGGATTCTATTTAAATACTGTCTACAGGTTCTGTCAGGATTCGATGACCGTCTTCTCAGGTTCCCGCATGACTGCCGACCGGTTCGTCGTCGAATCTTTCCGCACCGTGACGAGGTCGTCGGCCGCACCGACGAGTTCGTCGTCGTGGCTCACGACGAGGATCTGCTCGACACCCCGATCACGCATCGAGTCGACGAGTTCGACCAGTTGGGTGACGTGGCCCGAATCCAGAAATACCGTCGGCTCGTCGAGGATGAGCGGCGGCATCGGGGCTGTCCCCTCGATCCCCTCCGCGAGCAGCTGGTAGATCGCACAGCGCAGGCTCAGGTTGAAGATGGCTCGCTCGCCGCCGGAGAGCTGGTCTGGATCGAGCGTTTCGCCGTCTTTCTGGTAGATCGTCAGCCGGTACTCGCCGTCGAGTTCGATCCGCGAGTAGGTGTCGTTCTCGTAGACCAGATCAAAGGTTTCGTTGAGCATCCGCTCCAGTGTGGTGACGTTCTGCCGGCGCAGCTCTGCCCGGAGCTGGCCGTACATCTCCTCTAGATCCGCCGTCTCGCTGTGCAACGATTCCAGCCGATCGAGTGTCGCTTCGATCTCCTCGCGGCGGTCCCGGAACTCCGCGAGCTGTTCGAGTTCGTTCTCGACGGCACCGATCCGTTCCTGCAGGCTCGACTTTCGTTCGTCGAGCTGTTCCAGTTTCTCGGTCACCCCATCGAGATACTCGACAGCATTCTGTTTCTCCTCGCGAGCCGTCTCGATCCGATCCTCGTCGAACTCCTCGCGGAGTTCCTCGCGCCGGTCGCGTTTCTCGGCCAGCCGTTCCCGGCGTTCGTCGTTGATCGACTCCTTTTCGGCGCGCTGCTGGCGGATCGTCTCTATCTCCTCGGTCAGGTCTTCGATCTTAGCTCTCAGCTCTGTCAGCGCTTCGAGGTCGTCGAGGCAGTCCGATAGCTCGCTTTTTTCCTGATTGTGCTCCCCGATCGCTTCCTGACACTCCGTGACACGCTCCGCGGCGCTGGCCGCATCCTCCCGTTTCTGTTCGGCCTCCTCGGTCGCCTCCGCGGCCGTCTCGCGCAACGTTTCGATTCGCTGTTCTTTCTCCTCGATTCCGGACTCCCGCTCGTCGAGCAGTTGTTCGAGATTGTCCCGGTTGGATTCGAGCCGTTCGACGGTCTCCTCACACTCGACGAGCTCCTCGGCACGGTCGCGTTTCTCTTGCAGTTCAGTCTCGCGTTCGTCCAACTCTTCGAGTTCGGCGTCGAGTTCCCCGACCCGTTCCCGGTGGTCGTCGATCGCATCGACGTGTGGCGACTCCTCGACTGGCTGCCCACACTCCGGACATTTCCCTTCCGCCAGCAACGACTCCGCTTCCTCGACGCGCTCGCGTTCACTCTCAAGCGTTGCCGCGCGTTCTGCCCGCGTTTCCCGGAGTTCGCTCAACTCCTCTGCGATCGACTCCTGATGGTCGCGTACCTCCCCGAACTCGATCGGCGCGTCCTCGAACGCTTCGCGGTTCGTTTCGATTCGATCGCCCATCTCCTCGATCTCGCTTCGCTTTTGTTCGATCTTCTTCCGTGCCGATTCGACCTCGCTTTCGAGTTCCTCGGCCTGCTCGCGGGCCTCCGCAGCCTGGCTTTCGAGTTCCTCGGCCTGCTCGAGCAACGACGATTCGTCGCTGTCGTGTTCCTGTTTCTCGACGCTTTTCTCCCTGATCTGTTCGGTCAACGCCTCGATTTCGGTCTCGATCTCGTCGATCCGTGCCTCGATCCCGTCGTCGGTCATCTCCTCGCTGACGCCGTCCAGTCGTTCGGTCAGTGTCTCGCGTCGCTTTTTTGCCTCGGATCGATCCGTCCGTTTCGAGTCGAGCCTGTCGGCCAACTCCTCACGAGTGTGCTCGGTCTCCTGAATTCGTTCGCGGAGATCCTCGATATCTTCCTCGACAGCCGCCAGTTCCTCGCGTTTGTCCTCGAACTCGTCGATGATCGACTGGGCCTGATCCCGCGTCTGTTCGGCGTTTGTGCGGTTTGCTTCGAACCGGTCGATGCCCGCTTTCACGTCGTCGAGTTTTTCCTGCAACTCGTTTCGGGTGGCGTGGAGATTCTTCGCTTCTTTGGCTTCGATCTGCTCGTCGAGTTCGCGCAGCGCGCCCTGTTTGTCGTCGCGGACGCGACCGACACCGACGCGGGCGTCACTCGCACGCTCGCGGTACTCCTCCAGTTTGCCCAGTTGCAGGAGGTCGTCGATCATATCCTGGCGGACCGACGGCGAGGCATTGATCAGCTTGTTGACCTCGCCCTGGCGGACGTACGCGCAGTTGACGAAGGCCTCGGTGTCCATCCGGAGCAGTTCTGTCACCCGGTTACGCACGTCGGTCGCCCCCTCGACGATCTCCTCGGGGCCTTCGAGGATACACTCTGCCGTCCGTGCGCTCCCGTCCCGGACGCGCAATCGCCGGAGAATCTCGTAAGATTTCCCGTCGTGGGTAAACTCCAGTTCGACCCGCGTCTCCTCGGCACCGATGGTGACGATCTCGTCGAGGGTCTTCTCCAGGGCTTTCGAGCCGTACAGTGCGAAAAAGCAAGCCTCCAGCAGCGAGGATTTCCCGCTGCCGTTCAGCCCGTGGATGACTGTCACGCCCGGATTGAGTCGAACGTCAGTCTCCTCGTAGCATTTGAAATTCTCCAGCCTGATCCGGTCGAATCTCATAGATAATCCTCCATCGTAACCTGGCTCTCCCCATCTGTCTGCGTCTCCGCTGCCTGTGTCTCGCCAGCAGTGTCGCTCTCGACACCGCCAGCCTCGTTCCGGTCGGCCGTCTGGAAGGCCCCCTGATCGGCGTCGTCGAGGAACTCCTGGACCCGCCGTTCGACCGTATCCGCGACGTTCGAGTCCGCGACTTTGCTCGCCCGGATGGTTTCGTCGAGATCACGGGCGGCAGGGCTCAATCCCATCTCCTCGATACGGCTCCGGACCGCCTCGTCGGGATCGGCGAAGGAGACCTCCACATCTGTTTCTTCCTCGAACTCCCGCTGGTCGTTGACGCGGGTGACGAGCGCGCCGCGGTCGTCTGCGTACTCCTCGATCCCGGCGGGCATCACCGGGCTTCCATCGCCGGTGATCCTGACGATCACGACCGAATCGTCGAGGTCGTACTCGTCGATGCGCTCGCGGACGCGTTCGCTCCCCTCGCCGGCTTCGAGCTCCACGTCGACGAAGACAAACTCGCGTGTCTCGATCCCGCGACGGCGGATATCCACCCCGTCGCCGAACTCGATCAGGTTGTACCCACGGTCGTCGCGTTCGGCCGCGCTCGCACGCTCGGTCGAACCACAGTAGGTGAGCCACGTCCCGTCGAGCTGTTTGGTCTTCGCCTCGTGGTCGTCGCCGACGAGCATCGCGTCGAATTCGATGTTCGCCCCGTCGAGAATCTCGCGGGCGTCCCAGTCGCCGTGGTCGAAGGGTTCGAACAGGCCGTGTGAGACCAGCGCCGCGCTGTCGGCGTCGTGGGTCTCGAACTCGTAGTCGAGGTCCCCCCGCTGTGATCGTGGGACGAAATCAAGCCCGTAGAACGCGACGTCGTCGACGACGACCGACTGTTCGCCGAGTCGCGTCGCCAGTCCCATCGATTCGAAGAGATCGAGCCACTGCTCGGAGCGTTTCGATTCGTGGTTGCCGACGATCGCGAGAAACGGGATATCGGCATCGTCGAGTGTTCTGAGAATCGAGAGTGCACCCATGATATCGCCGAGTCGCGGCTGGCGGTCGTGGAACAGATCGCCAGCGTGGACGACAGCATCGACATCGTCCGCGACGGCATCGGCAGTGACCTGCTCGAACGCCGCCCGGAAATCCTCGCGGCGCTCGGCGAGGTGGTACTGCTGGTAGCCCAGATGGGTGTCCCCCGTGTGGAGTATCCGCGTCATGTCGGGGACGTATGTCGTCGTCCGGTAAATGCGTTCGCAGAGGAGGGTGAAAGTGAAATCCCGAACTTACGACGACTCTCGGTCACGTCGGCTATTCAGTCCCGGACGACGGCGATCGGTGTCGTCGTGTGGTCGTCGATGTACTCGTAGACTGGACTGAACAGGCGGCCGTCAGCAGGCTGGCCCGTCACGACGATATTGTGACCTCGTGCTTTCTCGGCGATCGCGGATTTTGCATCGTCCGTAACTTCGACAGTCGTCTCGATATCAGCCTCGGTGAACTGGCCGTCGAGCAGTGTTTCTTCGACAGAATCGAGCATCTGCTCGGCCGATTCGACACTCCTCTCGTCAGCTGTTGCGTGATACAGCTCCAGTACGAAGATATCCGCCACGTCGAACAGACTCACGAAATCGACAATCTGCCGTTCGTGACGGTCGTCACGCATCGGGACGAGGATATTGTTGAACGCGGTCAGGTTGTCGGCGATGAGAACGACGTCGCAGTCAGTTTCGTCGCTGATCCTGTTCTGGAGTTCACGGTTGTCTGTATCACCTGGGCCGAAATATAACTCGATCTCGGTCGATGCGCCCGCACGACTGAACGCCGCGGCCATCTCGTAGAGGACTGCTTCGGCTTCGGTCTCGTGACTCTCGCGTGCTACCTCTGGTGTCGTGTTTTCCGGTATCTTCCAGTAGCCGAACAGCTCGATATCGAAATTTTCGAGCCCTGTAATCGACGAATCACTCAGTGGATGCAGTGCCGGATCCGGGAAGATGACGGGGAGCAGTACTGTCTGTCTGGACATCGACCTGTTCGTCTGTCTCTCTCGGACGAGAAAATAGCTATCGACATCCCACCTTTTTCTGCGTCGGGTTCGCGCAGAGCGCGAACCGCTCCTTGAAAAACGTGGTATTTGCGAGCGAAGCGAGCAAATGCTCGTCAGAGCTTGCTCTGACGGTGGTGAAAAAGGCTCGGCGCTCGTTTCACTCGCGCCGAGGGAACCGCGCCTTCGGCGCGGATGCTACTGCTCGGAGAGCCAGACGAGCAGCCCATTCTCTGCCACCTTTTTCAGCGTCGGGTGGCTCGCATCGCTCGCCACCACTCCTCGAAAAACGTGGGCGAAAAAGGCTCGGCGCTCGTTTCACTCGCGCCGAGGGAACCGCGCCTTCGGCGCGGATGCTACTGCTCGGAGAGCCAGACGAGCAGCCCATTCTGGGCGTGGAGCCGATTCTCGGCCTGATCCCAGACGATCGCGTTGTCGCTTTCGAGCAGCTCGTCGGTGATCTCCTCACCGCGGTGGGCGGGCAGACAGTGCATCACGGGCTGGTCGTCGACCAGACCGGTGGTGAGCTGGAAGCCGTCGAAATCGCGGAGCTTCTGTTCGCGTCTGTCCTCCTGGCCCATACTCACCCAGACGTCCGTGTAGACGATATCGGCACCCGCGATGGCTGCCCCGGGATCGTTCGTCTCCGCTGGCTGGTTGCCGAGTCCTGCGGCGCGGTTGCGGACACTTTCGTCGATCTCGTAGCCTTCCGGTGTTGCGACCGTGAGATCGATGTCCGTCATCGCCGCGCCGAGGACGAACGACTGACAGACGTTGTTGCCGTCACCGACCCAGGCGACGTCGACGTCGAAGCCGCCGAACTGCTCGCGGATCGTCAGCAGATCGGCCAGCGTCTGGCACGGGTGGGCGTCGTCAGTCAGGCCGTTGACGACCGGCACCGTCCCGTACTCGGCCAGTTCGACGATATCGGCGTGATCGAACAGCCGCGCCATGATGAAATCTGCGTACCGGGAGACCGCGCGGGCGGTATCCTTGATCGGCTCGCCCTTCCCGAGGTGGATGTCGTCCGGTCCGAGGAAAATCGCGTGCCCGCCGAGCTGTGTCATGCCGGTCTCGAAGGAGACGCGCGTCCGTGTCGAGGGTTTCTCGAAAATCATCGCGAGCGTCTGATCCGCGAGTGGGCTGTCACCTCGCTCGCCGGCCTTGATCTCGGCTGCCAGATCGAGGACGTCGTGGAGCTGTTCGCGCGTGAGGTCGTCGATATCGACCAGATTCATAGGTTGGGTCATGACTGTTCGAGCAGGCGTTCCGTGACGGTTTCGAGAACCGCCACCGACTTATCGTATTCGCTCAGTTCGAGGTGTTCGTTCGGTGCGTGATCCAGATCGGAGTCACCAGGGCCGTAGGAGACCGTGTCGACGTCCCAGTGATCCGCGAAGACGTTCTGATCGCTCGTCCCCGTCTTCCGGAGCATCCGCGGATCGCCACCCTGTTTTCTGATCGTGGCCCGGAAGGCTCGCGCCACGTCGGTCCGCGGGCTCTCCATGACGGGTTCGACCTTGTCGTACCAGTTGACCGTGCCACCGTCGAGATGGCCATCCGCAATCTCTCTGACCTCGTCGACGGTGTACTCCGGCGGCACACGAAGTTGGACCTCCATCGTTGCCTCGACCGAGAGTCCGTCGTCTGACATCCCTCCTTCGAAGGCAGTTGGCTTGGCGGTCACGCGTTCGAAGACAGGGACCCACTCGTCGTGGGCGAACTCCTCGTCGACACGGTTCCACCAGTCGATCCCGTCCTGGATCGCGTTGTTCTCCGGCCGCGAGGAGTGGCCAGACTCCGAGGTGACGACGTAGGTGCCACCGAGCAGTCCGCGATACCCCAGCGTGATTCCGTCCCAGCCCGATGGTTCGCCGTTGATGACCACGTCGGGTTCGGCCTCGCGCTCGGTGACGACGTAGCGGCTTCCCTTGGAGTCGACCTCCTCGCCGACGACGCCGATGAAACTCGCGCCGGTCCCGACGGCCGCGGTCGCCATCGCCGCGAGCGATCCTTTCGCGTCGACGCTACCCCGCCCCCAGAGCACTTCCTCGCCGTCGTCTTCCTCGATCCGGACCGGAATGTCACCGGGAACTGTATCGATATGCGAGGTCAGAAGGACACCGTCGTCGGCAGGCGCGCGGACGTTGCCAACCTCGTCGATCCAGACCTCGCGGTCGTGGCGTTCGAAAAACGTCTTGAGCTGTTTCGCACAGGCGCCCTCGTTTCCCGAGACGGAGGGAGTGCGAACGAGTTTGATGAGGAGTTCGCGGGCCTCGGACTGCTGGCTGATGCTCATCCGATCACCTCGGCGAGGGCGTCGACGACCTCGTCGGCCTCGGATTTCGTGATCGTCAGCGGCGGCAGGAGGCGGACGACCGTCCGGCCTGCCGGCAGCGCGAGCAGCTGGTGGTCGATCGCCAGATCGCGGAGGATGCGGTTCGCCCCGCGTTTGACCTCGATCCCGATCATCAACCCCTCGCCGCGGATCTCGCGGGTTGCGTCCCCGAGTTCGGCTTCCAGTTCCTGTTTGAGATAGTCGCCGACTTCGGCAGCGTGGGCCGGAATCTCCTCGTCGACGATGGTCGAGACTGTCGCGTGCGATGCCGCTGAAATAACGGGGCCACCGCTGAACGTCGAGGCGTGTGAGCCGTAGCTCTCGGCGATCCAGTCCCGACACAGCGTCGCACCGATCGGCAGGCCGTTGCCGAGTCCTTTCGCGCTGGTGATCATATCCGGCACCACGTCGGCCCCTTCGGAGGCCCACAGCGTTCCGGTCCGACCCATCCCGGTCTGGACCTCGTCGAAGATCAGCGCCGCACCGCTGGTCGCCGTCTCCACACGGGTGGTCTGCAGGAACTCCTTCGAGGCGGGGTTGATCCCGCCCTCTCCCTGGACGGGTTCGACGATTACTGCGGCCGTCTCGTCGTCGACGGCCTCGCGCATCGCCTCGGGGTCATTGTAGGGAACGAACTCCACGTCGCCGATCAGTGGCTCGTAGGGTTTCTTGTACTTGTCTTTCCACGTCGTCGCCAGCGAGCCCATCGTCCGGCCGTGAAAGCCCTGCATCGTGGCGATGATCTTCGAGTTGCCCGTCGCCGAGCGGGCGAACTTCAGCGCGGCCTCGTTGGCCTCGGTCCCGGAGTTACAGAGCCAGACTTTCCCGATGTCGCCGGGTGCGGTCTCGGCGAGTCGCTCGTACAGTTTCGTTCGGATCTCGACCGGATAGGAGGCCTGGACGTAGGTCAGCCGCGAGAGCTGGTCTGCGACCGCCGACTGGACGGCGTCGTGGCCGTGGCCCAGCGGCACGCAGGCGTAGCTCGCACCCATATCCAGATACTCGGTTCCGTTGTCGTCGTAGACGTACGACCCGTCTCCCTCGACGAGTTCGATCGGCTTCTCGGAGAAGATGAATCCACTCATTGTTCGGTAGTTCCGTCGAGCGCATCACTCGTGACGTGCGTTCCGGCACCGTCGAGCGCACTCGTAATCGGCTGTTTGCTGTTCGCATCCGCGACGACTGCCTCGCTCGCACCGCCATCGAGGGCCTCCTCGATTGCCATCACTTTTCTGCCCATAAATCCCTCGGCGGCTGCTTCGAGTCTGTCCCACTCCGCCGGCGAGTCGACGGTCTCGATCAGCGTCGACTCGTCTTCTGGATCTTCGAGAATGCCGGGGACGTCGGTCAGCAACACGAGCGTCGCGTCGAGTGCGCCCGCCAGTGTCGCTGCCGTCCGATCCGCGTCGGTGTTGACCGGCGTGATGATACTGTTTCCGTCCTCGTCCTCGTCTCGCGGCTTCGCCGCTCGACTCTCCGAGGCGCTTCGCGCCTCACTGTCGGCACCCGCCATCGGCGGACTCACGACGGGTGTGTAGCCATCGTCCAGCAGCGACGAGAGCAGGTCCGAATTGACTTCTTCGATCGTCCCGGAGTGGTCACCCCGGCGGATCTTGCGCTTGCCGTCTTCGAGGACGCGCACTGCGGACTTGCGGGGACCGTGCAGCAACTTCCCGTCGACGCCCGACAGTCCCACCGCGTCGACGCCCTCGCTCTGGAGTGCGGCGACCATCTCTGTATTCAAAAGCCCCGGCAGCACCATCTCGAAGACGTCCATCGTCTCCTCGTCGGTAAACCGGCCGACGACGCCGGAGGGCGTCTCGACGTACTCGGGTTCGATCCCGAGGCGCTCGAGCGTGTCGTCGACGGCAGTCGAGCCGCCGTGTGTGACGACGACGTCGGTTCCGGACTCGACGAGCGATGCAACGTCCGCCAGCGCGCCCGCTGGATCGACCGCACGGGCACCGCCGATTTTGCATACGACTGTCATAGTTACGGTGAGCCAACCGGGTGCAGGCCCTGAAATTCGAGGCCTGCAGTTTCTTCGATACCGAGTGCGATGTTCGCGGCGTGGACCGCCTGTCCAGCCGAGCCTTTCATCATGTTGTCGATCGCCGAGAAGGCGACGATCCGTTTGTTGCCGGGGTCGAGTTCGAAGCCGACCTCGGCACCGTTCGTTCCGGCGACGGCCTTCGGTTCGGGGTAGCGGTAGACGCCACCGCCGCCCGCGACGAGTTCGACGAACGGTTCCTCCTCGTAGGCGCCACGGTAGGCCGTCCAGAGATCGCCGTTCGAGACTGGTTCGCCGGGGAAGACGTGGCAGGTCGCCGACGCCCCGCGAACCATATCCACTGCGTGAACGGTAAAGGAGACGTCGAGGCCGAGATATTCCTCGATCTCGGCTTCGTGGCGGTGGCTCGTCGGCGCGTAGGGGCGAACGACACCGGAACGTTCCGGATGCGAGGAGGCGTCGCCGCCGCCGGCACCGCCCTCGCTGGAGCCGACTTTCACGTCGACGACGACCTGCTCGTCGTCCGTGAGGATTCCTTCGTCGACGAGCGGCTTCAGACCGAGGATCGTCGCCGTCGCGTTACAGCCACCGGAGGCGATCAGATCCGCACCCGGGAGTTCGTCACGGGTCAACTCCGGGAGTGCGTACACCGACTGTTCGAGCAGTTCCGGGCGGTCGTGGCCGTCGTACCACTCCTCGTACTGTGCCTCCGTCGAGAGGCGGAAATCCGCAGAGAGGTCGACGACGGTATCGGCTGCGTCCCGGAAGCGGTCGATCTGCTCCATCGAGACACCGTGTGGCGTCGCCGCAAAGAGGACGTCCACCGACTCCAGATCCTCGGGGCTGCTGAAACGCAGATCGAGGTGGCGGAGGTTCGGGTGGGAGTGGCCGACCGTCTTGTTCGTCTTCGAGCGACTCGTCGCCTGGACGAGCTCGAACTCCGGATGGCCGTCGAGCAGGCGCAGGAGTTCACCGCCGGTGAAGCCACGCCCGCCGATGACACTCGCCGTGTAGCTCACGGCTCCACCTCCGCGACTTTCCCTTCGAGCCAGTCGACGACGCGGGCTGGAACGTCCACGTCGGTCGCATCGTCCAGCGCCTTGTACTCGACGTTGTGGTTGACCTCGTGAACGGTGTAGGAACTGCTTTCCGTCTCGCGGGCAGCCTGCCCGCTCGACTCGGGGTCACTGCGTGACCCCTCTCTTTCCATCAGATCGACGCCAAGAAGCCCGCCGCCGACTGCTTCACTGGCCCGGGCGACGAGATCACGTGCCTCGTCGTCCAGGCCGAAGGTGTCCGTCTCGGCACCTTTCGCGGCGTTTGTCAGCCAGTGGTCAGAGGAGCGGACCATCGCAGCGACCGGTTCGCCGTCGAGTGCCAGGACGCGAATATCGCGGTCGGGTTTCTCGACGAACTCCTGAATGTAGAATATCTTGTGCTCGTAGTGACCCAGCGTCTCCTTGTGCTCGAAGATCGCCTCGGCCGCCGAGCGGGAGTCGATTTTTGCCATCAGCCGTCCCCAGGAGCCGATCACCGGCTTCAGCACACAGGGATAGCCAAAGTCCTCGACGATATCCAGCGCTGCCTCTTTCGTGAACGCGACTTCCGTCGCCGGTGTGGGGACGCCCGCACGCTCCAGCGCGAGACTGTTTTTGACCTTGTTCGCACAGATCTCTGCGGTCTCGGCGCTGTTGACGACTGGAATGCCGTAAGCCTCGGCGAACTGGGTCGCGTAGAGGCTCCGGGAGGTCGCCATACACCGGTCGACGAGAATATCCACGTTCCCGAACTGCTCGGGTGGCTCCGAGATACTCAAGCGCAGTTTGCGCACGTCGATCTTCTCGATCTCGTGATCGCGCTCACGGAGTTCCGACAGCAGGAGCTTCTCGTCCCGGCGGATACGCGAGTAGAGGATCCCGACTCTCATTGTCCACCCGAAACGCCGCAAGCGACGGTCACGTCACTCACCCCAGTCTTCTTCCAGCTCGGGAGCCGAGTCGAGTTCCACGGGATCGGTCCCGAGGACCTCCAGCTCGGCGCCACAGGTGCCACAGTCGACGATCTCTCCAGCTTCGAGGTTGTCGTGCAGGGATACTTCTGCCCCGCACTCGATGCAGTCTGCCATTGTAGCTGCTCATCAGATGCCTATTTACTTAAACCCTTCGAACCTATCAGAATACTATATTGACGTATATTCGTCTACTGGACCATCAGACGACTATATTACGCATCTCCTCGTTTGTTGTATCAGAATATTGGTATAGTGTCCCCTCGCGGGGGTCGCCGCCGGTTTCGAGTGGCTGTCGGTCGCTGCTGTCGGGCGTCAGTCATAGCTGGCCACCTCCGATTCGAGCAGGGATTCGGCTGCTTCGATCCCCTCGCGGCGAGCGTCGACTGCCCCGCGGTCGTCGTCGAGTCGGTCCCGTGCCTCCGCCAGCGTCGCCTCGACTGCCTCGGGTGCTGGCCCACCACTGGAGTCGCGCATCGCGACGCTCTGTTCGGGATCGAGCGCATCCTCGACAGCCCCGCGGTCGACGTAGCTGTCGAGTGGGTCGTCGAGTACGCCCTCGGCTGCCTCGGCGATGGTCTCGTAGCTCGGCGTCTCGCCCGTCTGCTCGAACGTCTGGGCGGCGTTCGCGACGACCTCGTGGGCGGTCCGGAACGGAACGCCAGCCTTCGCCAGCAGATCCGCGACACCGGTCGCAGTCGAGAAGCCTGCGCCGGCCTCCTCGGCCAGCACTTTCTCGTTCCAGGTCGCCGTGGTGACGGCTCCGACAGCAACGTCGAGTGCTGCCGGCACCTCGTCGACGGCCGTCCAGGCGTGTGGTGTCGCCTCCTGCAGATCGATGTTGTACGACCGTGGAAGCCCCTTGAGTGTCGTCAGCAGACCCTGCAGACTCCCGGTCGCGTTGCCGGTCCGCGCCCGGACGATCTCCAGCGAGTCCGGGTTCTTCTTCTGGGGCATGATCGAGGAGGTCGAGGCGTAGTCGTCCGAAATCTCCAGATAGTCACGCCCGGCGTAGACGACCAGATCCTCGGCCAGTCCGGACAGCGTCGTCGCCAGCGTCGCCATCGCGGACGTCGATTCGACGAGGAAATCCCGCGTCGAGACGGCGTCCATCGAGTTCGCGAGTACCGATTCGAAGCCGAGCAGTTCTGCCGTGCGTTCGCGGTCGATATCGAACGGCGTCCCGCCGAAGGCACCACCACCGAGTGGCGAGCGGTTCGTCCGGTCGAATGCGGCGAGCAGACGCTCGGTGTCGCGGGCCAGTGCCTGCTCGTAGGAGACAAGGTAGTGGCCGACCGTGATCGGCTGGGCGTACTGAAGATGCGTGAAGCCGGGCATCACAGTATCAGCATGCTCGCTGGCGGTGTCGAGCAGTTGTTCGCGTGCTTCGACGACGCCGACGAGTGCATCCAGCAGATCGTCTCGCAGTCGGTGACGGATGCAGGTCGCCACCTCGTCGTTGCGCGAGCGTGCAGTGTGCATCTTCCCGCCGACCGGACCGACGCGGTCGATCACCGCCGTCTCGATGGCCTCGTGGACGTCCTCGCCGTCGGGGAGACTGCCGTGGCCGGCCGCCTCGACGTCGTCGAGTGCACCCAGAATCTCGCCTGCCTCGTCGTCGTCGATGATCTCCTGTTCGGTGAGCATGACGACGTGTGCGCGGTCGACGGCCAGATCCGCTTCGAAGATGCGCTCGTCTGCCGCGAGCGAGGACATGAACCCACGGGCGGGGCCGCCGCTGAAGCGGTCACCGCGGACGACGCCCTCCTCGGGGTCGTCTGCGTGCTCGTTCGGTGCTCCCTGATCGTCGGTCATCTTACTCTGAGTTCTTCTTGCGTGCGTTGTCCATCGCGCGGTTGGCGAGGCGGGACTGGAAACCGTGGTACTTCGCGACACCGGTCGCGTCTTCCTGGGTGATCCCGCCGGTGACGTCCTCCTCGTCGAAGGAGGCCGCCGACTGGCTGTAGACTGCGTAGTCGCTCTCGCGGGCGACCGGTCGGCAGTGGCCGCCTTCGAGTTTCACGGTAACGGAGCCAGTGACGCGCTCGCCGGTCGAGTCGATAAATCCTTCGAGGGCATCGACGATCGGCGCGTCGATGAGGCCCTGGTAGCCTTTCTGGGCCCA
Source organism: Halovenus amylolytica (assembly GCA_004015825.1). Lineage (GTDB taxonomy): Archaea > Halobacteriota > Halobacteria > Halobacteriales > Haloarculaceae > Halovenus > Halovenus amylolytica. Next base: position 91,642 of record SAYS01000018.1, read on the forward strand.
CTGCTGGTCGATCTGTTTCTTGAACTGGCGTTCTTCCTGTGTCAGGACGAGCTGTTCGAGCGCCTCGTGGGCAGTCAGGAGGACTGTCGCCGCGGGGTGTTCGTAGTTCTCGCGGACCTTCAGCCCGAGCATGCGGTCTTCCATCATGTCGGTCCGCCCGACGCCGTGTGCGCCGGCGCGCTCGTTGAGTGTCTCGATCAGTTCGACCGGCTCGATCGCCTCGCCATCGAGCGAGACTGGCTCGCCGTGCTCGAACTCGATCTCGACGAGTTCTGCCGTCTTGCCGCTCGGGTTCTGCGTCCAGTCGTAGATGTCGTCTTCCGGGATCGTCGCCGGGTTTTCGAGTTCGGAGCCCTCGATCGAGCGGCTCCAGAGGTTCGTGTCGATGCTGTACCGGCCTTCCGAACCACCCTCGACGGGGAGGCCACGTTCTGCGGCGTACTCGCTTTCCCACTCGCGGGTCAGGCCGAGTTCGCGGACCGGCGCGATGACCTCCATCTCGGAGTTACGCCAGACGGCCTCGAACCGGAGCTGGTCGTTTCCCTTGCCCGTACAGCCGTGGGCGAGTGCCGTGCAGTCCTGTTCGCGGGCCACGTCGAGAATCGCGTTTGCGATCACCGGGCGGGCGAGTGCGGTCCCGAGGGGGTAGCCCTGGTAGGTCGCGTTCGCTTTGACCGAGCGCAGACAGAGATCGGCGAAATCCTCGCGTGCGTCGACGACGAAGTTCTTGACGTCGAGCGCTTCGGCCGTCTCTTCGGCTTCGTCGAACTCCTTGGCTGGCTGGCCGACGTCGACGGTGACGCCGATAACCTCGTCGTAGCCGTATTCTTCTTTGAGCAGCGGTACACAGACTGTCGTATCGAGCCCGCCGGAGAAGGCGAGTGCAACGCGGTTTGTGTCTTCTGGCATGGATTGTGATGTGTCGGGTGAACGGTCGCCGCCCCAGTACCCGACGGTGGGCGGTTACTGAACTGTGGGTTCGGTCGGAATGGAGTAGTATGTGGGCCTAACGGCCCCGCCGTCGCCGAAAAGCAGGCGGTCTGACGGACCCGGCGGTGTCGACGGTGTGTCCCGCGACTTGCAGAGTCCGTTTCATGTAGATGTACGGTCTTGCAGGCGTGTACTAATATCTTCCGAGACTGACCGCCTTCGACAGCCAGTGACACGGTAAAAAAGCGCCGCTCGTACCGAATGTGGCGGAGTAGAATCAAAACACTGGCAGTCTCACTCGGTCTCGCTCACGGGCGATCGGACTGCCCGTTCCCAGTCTGGTTTCTATCCGGCTGATCGTCGTCAGTCGATTCGTCGTCTGGACTCTCATCCATGTTTTGCCCGTCGCCTGGCCGGTCGTTTCCGGGCCGGTCGCCGGGTCGTTCCGGTCGATCCGGGACGTCGATCGGTCGGTCGCCACCTGGTGTTTCACCGATACGGTCGCCGGCGATTCCCCTGGCTATCTCCGCAACCTCGGGGCCGGAGAGTTCGCCCGCGCGCTCGGAGAGTTGCTGGATTTTCGTCGCGTTGACGCCGCGGTCTTCGAGTATGTCGGCTGGCAGTTCACCCGCGACCTGTGCGGACTGGTTGCTCAGGTCTTTGACCGTCTCGGTCTCGGCTGCCAGTCGCGCCATCTGTGCGCTGTACTTCCCGTCGCTGATCTCGCCAGCGTCTCGCTGGCGGTCGAGTTTTTCCTTCCGGTCTTCGAGTTCGTCGAGTCGCTGGTCGACGTCGGTCACTCGCTCGGCGACGACGTCAGCCTGTGCCTGCTGTGTCGAGGCATTCGCGATCTGGAGCCCGAACGCCCGCCTGTCGAGATCTCCCTCCATCTCTGCTTCACTGACACCGACGACACCGGAGAGTTGCTCGCCAGGGGCCGTCTCGTTTGCCGAGTCGGCTTGCTGCAGCGCGGTCGAAGCGTTGTCTGCTGCGAGCCCAGCTGCCGGGGCTGCAACGAGCAACACTGCCGCCACCACCAGTGCACCGAGTACTGTCGTCTGTCTCATTCTATCTCTCTGTTGGTGCTATATCCGTATATAAATGGTCGATCCTCAAGCCGGATCGTGCCGATTCAATCCGAATTTATGGCCGTCACGTCCTGCGGTTTTCAGACATATCACTGCTGGACAGTCTAAATCGTGGAAACGATTATATACGAGGTTCCGATCCGGGATCGAACTCACCCGCGGAGGTTCCGGAGTTTGTTGATGATCCGGAAGGGGATGCCTGCGCCTTTGACCGTCGCGCCGACGATGACCATCAGTGTATAGAGGCCGAGCGTCGACAGCCAGATGACGAGCATCGCCAGAATTGCCCAGCCGTTGCTCAGGTAGACGAACGCGCCGAGTGTCATCACCGTCCCGTACAGCAAGACGAGATACGGTCCCCAGCCAGTTGCCTTCCCCCGACGGGTTTTGCTGCGGACGTACCGTTTCAGATCGCCTTTGAGTTCGCTCTCGAACTCGTCGCGGTCGACTGTCCGATCTTCGATGTACTCCTCCATCTCGTCGAGTTCCCGTCGTAACTCGTCGATATCTTCCTGGGTGATGCGAGCGCTCACGTCGGGGTCGCGCGTCCCCGTCGGTCCGTCGGCGTCGCCAGTCGTCTCACTGCTGGTGTCGTCGGACGGATCATCGGCCGGTTCCTCGTCAGTGGGCCCATCAGCTTCGCTCATACTCGCTCGTTGACTAGCGCGTCGTAGCGGTCCCTGTTGTAGTTGCCGGTCTCCGACGCGTTCGCTTCGAACGACGTTGATCGCCGCCCCCACGAGCAGGATCAACCCGCCGAAATAAAACCAGACGAGCAACAGCAAGACCCCGCCGAGGACGCCGTACAGTTCGATCGAGCCGGCGTTGGCGGTGTAGATCCCGAACACCGTTCCGAGCACCGTCCAGCCGACACTCGCGAACACCGCACCCGGAACCGCCTCGCGCGGAGTAACCACGACTGCCGGGAACACGTAATACAGCGGGTAGAAGACGGCTGTCAACACGACGAGTAAGCCGACCGGACCGCCGACGCCCGCGAGTGGGATCGGCAACAGCGTGATGACCGCACTGATCACCACTGTCGCAGTGATCGCGAGCGCGATCCCGACGAGAACGAGGACGGCGTCACGGAGCTGTTTGGGGAGCGACTTCGGGATCGTCGCACCGTAGATCGTCGAGAAGGCGATATCCAACCCGCGGAAGACGCGCAGCCCACCCCACAGCAAAACGAGCAGTCCGGCCGTGGTGACACTGCCACGACCTTCCCCACCGACGAGTGTCCCCTCCAGAATACTCGCCGCCTCGGGCGTGAGAAAGTCGTCGACTGCCGCCAGCAGCTGTTCTGCGATCGCATCTCCGGCCACCGCCGTCGCGACCGTCAGTCCGACGATCAACAGCGGAACCACCGAGAGGAAGGCGTAGTAGGCGATCGCAGCCGCCAGAAAGGGGAGCTGCCGTGTCTGCACAACCTCGACGAGCCGCCGCAGATCACCGGTGAGAGTCTCGCGAGTCACACAGGACTGTTCGATTGATCGACACAAATAGGGTGGTACCAGTACTCGTCCGACAGCGATTAGGGACCGCCGGCTGTTATTCGGAGTATGGACCACTGGCGACGCCGCTCGCGCCGGTTCACCTGGGTGTTGCTGTTCGCGAGTGCGACACTCATCCTCCCGGCCCTGCTGGGATCCGGTGCGACGGTTCCACTCGCTGCCGCGCTCGCCTCCTTCGCCGGCGCTCTCGGACTACTCCGGGAGCGACTGGCGACACTTCCCACAGTCGTCGGCTACGATCTCGGACTGTACGGTCGTGATTGCTGGATCGGCGCAGCGGTCGGCTCGGCGATCACACTCGCGTTCCTCGGCGCCTCGTCCGGCGAACTGCGGGCACTCGGCGGGCTTGCCGGCCTCGTCGGCATGGTGAACTACTTCCTGCGCCCGCTGTATCTGTACGTCGCGACTCTGCTCTCGCGACCGTTCAGGTCGGAGAACTGACAGCTGGCTGCTGTATGGAAGTATTTGACACGGCCCAAAAGTATATGCCACGCTGTCCCATGCCACAGCATAGAGGCATGGAGGACCAGACGAACACGCAGACCGGACGAAGTACGAGCGATAGTACGGCAGGCGACGGACGACTGGAGGCGACAGGCGTCTACGAAACAGCGGGTGACGTAGTCCTCTACGATACAGAGCATCCACTTGCGTGGGTCGAAGCGGATAACGCCGTCGAGTTATCCGAGATGCGGTAGTTTTCGACGGTCCACAATCCGAACCGATTTTGCGCTCGATACCCTACCCAGCGTGTGAGCGACCGGTTCGATACCGACCCCGACGAAGTGTTCGAACCCGACGACGAGGCAAGTCGAGCGGGTGAAGAGCGCTTCGACACGGAACCATCCAGACCAGAGGTAGAGATACCGGAGGCACCGAAACCGGCGGAGATGGGTGAGCCGGACGGGAGCGATATCAGTGAGTTCGGTGACGTCGATCCGGAACTCCAGAAACTGTTCTGGAAACTCGTCTTCGCGATCAAGTTCGCACTGCTGGCAGTCACGCTCGGCGCGCTGTTCGTCGTCTTCGGCGAGAATCCCACGATCGGGGGTCAGCTACTCGCCTTCGGGGCCGTTCTCTCGGTGTACGCGGTCTACCGCTATCGGGACGGGAAAGCCCGACTGGAGGCCGGCGAGTTCGATACTGGCGAGGAGTCGGCCGAGACAGCAGGTGAGCAGTCGTGAGCCGCCGCCCAGTCCGCGATGGGGACGGCAATCGGTATCTCCTGCTCAAGCAGTCTGGCGATTCGAGTCTCGTGCGCGATCCGGAAACCGGCGAGCGCCACCATCTCCCGAACGAGGAGATCGAGGTACTCGACGACGAATCGGCTGTCTCGACAGTACTCGATGCGGTGCCCGACGAGGTCGCGACGCTCGTGACGGCAGTCCACGACGAGCGTGCGCTTGCGCTCCTGCTCGAAATCGACGCCGAGGGGCCGATGGCCGTCCGGACGCTGCTCTCCGAGTACGATTTCTGTGAGAGTGATCTTCACGGCCTGCTCGGCGAGCTACAGGCTGCACGGCTCATCTCGGAGACGAAAGTCGTCGGCGAACGCGGCTACGAGACGACTGCTGCTGGAGCGCGGGCGCTTGCCCACCTCCGGCGCCGGGAGTAAGCACGGACGGCTCAGGTTTTCAGTCCGGAGCCAGTCAGCGCGACGACGACATCCTCGCCAGGGGCGATCTCGCCGCGATCACGGAGTACGTCGAGTCCCGCCGGCGCGACCGCACAGGTCGGTTCGGTGTACAGCCCCTGGCGGTGGAGTTGATCGTAGACTTCTTCGGTTCGGTCGGCACCGACCGCGATCGCGTCGCCGCCAGTCTGCTCGATTGCGGTGAGGAGTTGCTCTCTGCGAGCAGGTTTCTGAATCTGGATTCCGTCGGCGAGGTCGTTCTTTTCTGTGGACCTGTCGCTACCGTGTCGGGCAGCGGCGATCGGTGCCGAACCCGCCGCCTGGATGCCGTAGAGCCGTGGCATCTCCTCGATCCAGCCGGCTTCTTTCAGCCGCGAAAAGCCGCGGGAGGCACCGAGAAAGAGCGTCCCGTGGCCCAGCGGCGTGACGAGGACATCCGGTGCGGTCCACCCTCGCTGGGCCCCAATCTCGCAGGCCATTGTCGCCGTCCCCTCGAAGAAGGCCGGGTTCCAGGCGTGACTGGCGTACCAGGCGTCCGTCTCGTCGCCCTCGACGGCCGCGATACAGGCGTCGGTCACGTCCTGTCGCGACCCCTCGATCTTTCGGACGGTCGCGCCCGTTCGCTCGATCGCCCGTAGCTTTCCGGGTTTTGCGCTCGCCGGGACGAAAATCTCGGCGTCGATGCCCGCACGCGCGGCGTAGGTTGCGATGGCCGCGCCGGCGTTCCCCGAGGAGTCCTCGACGACGCGGTCGACCCCGAGTTCGAGTGCCTGGGAGATCGTCGCCGTCGCGCCGCGATCCTTGAAACTCCCCGTCGGGAACAGCCAGTCGAGTTTGTACTCGGCGTCCCGGTCGGGGGCCTCGACCAGTGGTGTCCAGCCCTCGCCGAGCGTGACCTGTCGATCGACTGCGAGCAACTCCTCGAAGGCCCACAGTCCGGCGTCGCGGTCGAGTTCCGGCGGCGTCGCTGGCGGAGTCGGTCGCTCGGCAAAATCCAGTGCGTGGCCACAGGCACATCGCCAGGGCGAATCGGCCGATTCGGTGTAGCTACGGCCACAGGACGAACAGCGGTACATGCATCATCGGTGGGGCGTCGTCGCCGTGTAGCTATCGGTCACTCTGTGGCTTTTGCCTCTGTCCACCACCAGTCACAGCCAGTCTGTAAAGCAGCCCTCGACGAGCGTCTCGCGCTGGTTGCGGATGTACTCGGCCTGCATTCCCCAGATCGCCTCCCCGAGCGGGACGTTGTCCCTGATACTCCGTTTGACGTGGTCGTGTTTCCAGCGGGCGGGTGTCGTCCGCCGGTCCAGCCGTTCACGCAGCGGGCGGATGTACCGGCGCGCCTCGTCAGTCGACAGGCCGCGCAACTCCAGCCCGTCGCGGGCGTACTCGAAGCACTCGCCACAGATCTCGTCGACCGCCGTCGTCTCCTCGCCGTCGGTCGTGATCCAGGTGAGATCGGCCTGGAGGCCGTCGCTCGCGGCCGCGTAGAAGTTTTCTTCGGCCTGCTCCCAGTCGAGATTCCGGACGGGATGCTCCCGGCGGGTCAGGCTCTCCATCAGCCCGGCGAAGACGGCTTCGAAGGCGACACAGTCACGCACGGTCGGCTGTGCGGGTAGCGGGCGGAACTCGATGCGGGCGTTGGCAGCAGAGCGGGAGGAGCCGTCGAACACCGGTCGGACCCACCGCCAGTAGCTGCCGTGTTTGTGCCGCAGATGCCGGAAGGAGTCGTCGAACCGGTCGGTCTCCTCGACCTCTCGCGGAATGATGCAGGTATCCGATGCGATGTCGTCGATGGTTTCCTCGATGGTCTCGAACTCCGGCGGAAAGCGGACCTTCGGTTCCTCCGGCGCGTCGCCGGGCGGGTTGAGCACGGACTCGAAGATGTTGACCCGGTTTTCCATCTCCGCGTTGGCGACGATCTCGTCGTCCGGCGCGTCGTCGTACAGATCTGGCGGGAAGAAAGGTGAGTTGACGCCGAGTGCGAGCAGCGGCGCGGCGACACGGAGTGCGTACTGGAAATAGATCGGCAGATCCGGTGCGTGGGACACCTGGTAGTGTGGTTGGATCGAGGTGATGAGACTCTCCGGCATCACCGTCTCGGCGTCGAGCGAGACGTGAGGCGCGTCGAGTTTGCAGGCGGAGGGGTAGTCCGTGTTCGCCATCGTGTGATAACGGACTGCATCCGACATGTTGGTCGCGATCCGGACCCCGTCTTCCTCGACCGAGTCAGTCAGATACGCGGCGGCGGTCTCGCCCGTCGGCGGCACCGTCCAGATGCCGTCGGCGACGAGCTGGATCTTCTCCGCGTTCGTCTTCTCCTGGGCAGGCGCGATGTGTGCCTGAATTTCTTTTTCTTGCGCATCGAGACCGTAACTCGTCAGCGGTAGCGGCGTGGTCTGCATCTCCGCGTTGTGGAGACCGAGTTCTTTCTCGAAGCCGATCAGGCCGAGCAGCTGTCTGGGCATCCGGCGCAACGCGTCAGTCCGCGAATCGACGGCGTAGAGTTCGATCTCGAGGCCGACGAGCGCTTCGGAGTTGTCGAAGGTGCCCGCCTTGACCTCCTCTTTGAGCTGTTCGGCCTCCGCACGGGCCTTCGACTCGAAGTCCTCGCTATCGACGTCCAGGAGTTTTCGCACCGCCGCCACGAGTTCCGAAGCCGACATGCCCTCCGGTTTGACACCCACGCTCTTGAAACTCGTGTTTACGATCGTCGGTGCGAACAGCTCACACTCGCTGCCCGGACGCCGAGAAATCTGTGCCTTTTTACTCTCGCTCGTGATACTGTGACACATGAGCCACGCCACCAAAATCGTTCTCGGCACGATCGGTATCTCGCTGCTCGTCGGTATCATCATGGTCGCCAATCTCGTCCTCGTGGCCTGATGTTCTCCGAACGCGAACTCACACCGGCTGTCGAATCCGTCCGCGAGCGGAACGCGCCCGACACGCTGGTACTCGACTGCCAGTCCGACTTCGAGACCATTCCCGGGCCACAGGCCGAAGAGCTCGGCCTGTTGACCGACCGACTGGTTCCCGCCACCTACCCCGAGGAGTGGCTCCCACCGGACGCGCCGTCGGTGCTCAAGCAGTACGCCAGCTCCGATCTGACGATCGGGATGCCCGGCGACGGCAGCGTCGTCTGGACCCGCCAGACCGACCCACCGGTCGTCTTCTGCAAGCCCCGCCTCGACGGAACGCCCGACTCCTTCGGTGACTTCCTGATCGCCGAAGCACTCGTCGAAGTTGGACTGGACGAACCGGAACACTTCCTGGGCTTTTTCGGCGAGCGCTACCCCGAGTTCGCAGACGTGACGCGGGAGGCACTCGGCCCCGTCGAAACCTACCAGCTCGCAGTCGCCTGCTACGACGCCTATCTCGGCTTGCAGAGCCGTGACGTGTTCGCGGAGTGGGAGGGTGACCTCTTCAACGCCTGGCTCGATGCCGGCCAGCGGCTGGAACCGCGTCTCGATAATCTCGCGGGCGCGATGGCTCGCGGCGAACTCTCCTTCCCCGAGGCCGCGGAACTGGCCTGCAGCGCGATCAAACACGCTGGCGAGATTCCTGCACCCTTCAGCGCACTCGATGCTGAAGCGTACCTCGACCACGGCCCCGAGTACGCGATCGAGTGGGCCGAGCGAACCGTCGAGACGCTCGACTAGGTCGGAGTGATACTGGCCAGTCGGCGTTTACACAGTCAGACAACGTATACGCAAACGGTAGCTGTGCGCTACGTCCCATCACGCTCGGGCGAGAAAGGTAGATTATTACCCTCCGATTCCCCAGATACCGTATGAGCTACGAGACGGTACGGGATGTCGACCCGGCCGTGGCCGATGCACTGGCCGCCGAACGCGACCGACAGAACGACACGCTGGCGATGATCGCGAGCGAGAACCATGTCAGCGAGGCGGTGCTGGAAGCACAGAGCTCCGAGCTAACCAACAAGTACGCCGAGGGCTACCCCGGCGAACGCTACTACGCGGGCTGTGAAAACGCCGATACGGTCGAACAACTCGCGATCGACCGCGCCAAAGAGCTGTGGGGCGCAGAGCACGTCAACGTCCAGCCCCACTCGGGCACGCAGGCGAACATGGGCGTCTACCTCGCCGTCCTCGATCCTGGCGACAAGATTCTCTCGATGGAACTCGAACACGGCGGCCACCTCTCACACGGCCACCCCGCAAATTTCACCGGGAAGACCTACGACGTCGAACAGTACCAGGTCGACGAGGAGACGGGCTACATCGACTACGATGGACTGCGCGAGACCGCCGAGGAGTTCGACCCCGACATCATCGTCTCGGGGTACTCCGCGTACCCACGCGACATCGAGTTCGAGGAGATCCAGGACGTCGCCGACGATGTCGACGCCTACCACCTCGCCGATATCGCCCACACGACGGGGCTCGTCGCCGCCGGTGTCCACTCCTCACCCGTCGGCATCGCCGACTTCGTCACCGGCAGCACACACAAGACGATCCGGTCGGGCCGCGGTGGCATCATCATGTGCGACGAGGAGTACGCCGACGACATCGATCCGGCCGTCTTCCCCGGCAGCCAGGGTGGCCCGCTGATGCACAACGTCGCCGGCAAGGCCGTCGGCTTCAAGGAGGCACTCGAACCCGAGTTCGAGGCCTACGCCCAGCAGGTCGTCGACAACGCGAAAGCACTCGGCGAGCGACTCGAAGAACACGGCTTCTCCCTGGTTTCTGGCGGCACTGACAACCATCTCGTACTGGTCGATCTGCGCGAGTCACATCCGGAGACGACTGGCAAGGAAGCCGAAAAGGCGCTCGAAGAGGTTGGGATCGTCCTCAACGCCAACACCGTTCCCGGCGAGACGCGTTCGGCGTTTAATCCGTCCGGCATCCGTGCCGGTACGCCCGGGCTGACGACGCGTGGCTTCGACGAGCCAGCGACACGCGAGGTCGCCGATCTGATCTCCCGCGTCGTCGACAACCACGACGACGAATCTGTCAAAGCCGAGGTCGCAGACGAGATCGACGCGCTCACCGACGAGTATACCCTCTACGAGTAACACTGCGTTTTTTCGACTCGCTATCAGCAGCAGAGGCCGCTGTACGTACTGTGTAGCCCGATAGCGTTCGCTTCCAGTGTTCTGATACTGCCGGCTGTAAATTCGTAAAGATATGCGCTACCCCGGGGTGGCGCAATTCTTCAGTTTCTTACAGCCGGCAGTATGAAAAGGGGAAAGTTAAATGCCGATGGAATTGTGGCCGGACACCCAGGGGGGGATGTCCGGGCCGGAGTGTTCCCGCGGGCGGGGGGAAGGGGAGTGTCCACGCGAGTGTGAGACCGCCACCCGGGAACTGTGTGCCTCTGACAATCGGCCCAGCCATCGGATTGCAACGGTTGGCGGACCGTCACCACCACCGCCAACATATGCTTGGGTAAGGGTAGGGATAGGCATATCTACTAACATGTAAAGATAGACACCGAATAGGGGCTAAATATCTAGATAGCCCGGCAGCCGTTACGGTTCGTCTTCGAACAACGTCGCGAACAGGCGCCGCTGTGCCTCCCGGAGGTGGTGTGTCATCGTCGGCTGGGAGAGATCCAGCAGCTCCGCCAGCTGTTCCCCGGTCGTATCCCGCGGTGACTCGAAGAAGCCGCTCTCGTAGGCCGTCATCAGTGTCTCGCGCTGGCGTTCGGTCAACTCCTCGTCGATCGCTGCGAACAGCGCCCCGTCGGCGAGTCTGCTCCGTTCGACGCTCTGGCGCGAGACGAGCTCTGTCCCGGGGAACTGCTCGATAACGCGGTCGAGAAAGAGCCGGACGTCGATCTCGCCGGCGAGCCTGACGACCGCCGTGGTCTCCTCGACGGTTGCGACTACCTCCGACGGGATCCCCCCGCAGTCCAGCAGCGTCGCCGCGACCGTCTGGCTGGAGAGTGTCGCCCGGAAGAGATACTCGCCGCCGCGTTCGACTGCCGACAGCGACTCCACGGAGATGAACTCCGCTTCGAGTCTGAGGATATCGTCGACAGACACCGAGGAAAGCGAGAACAGGACGCGGGACCGGCCGTCTGGCTGGGGTGTGATCTTCCGGTAGGTCACCGGCTGGCCGGCCCGTCTGGCGACAGCGTTGAGGAACGTCCCCGGGTCGGCAATCGACAGTTCGAGTTCGGTGAGTTGTTCTGCGAGGACGCCCTGGCTCGTTTCGATCGTGTTGATCGCGTAGGCTGTCGTCTCTGCGATCCGGGTCAGGACCGACCGGGTGCGCTCGTCGAACGCGCCGGGCATGGTCGCGTACACGCCCAGCACGCCGTAGTTCGTCTCGCCGTGGACGAGCGGGACCGCGAAGACAGACTGGATATCGCGGTCGGCAGCCTGTCGTGCCCACTCTGTCTCCCGGAGGTGATCTGTGACGTCCGTAATGAGGACGGGACTGCCGGTCGTCGCTGCCTGTACGGTCGGTTCGACAGCGGCGCTGTCCAGCGAGACGGCATCGAGATAGCCGTCCTCGTTGCTGGCCCAGGCGGTCGGCTCGACGCGCCGTTTCGCTGGCCTGTGCCGGCCGATCCAGGCGAACGCGTATCCACCCTTCTGAAGCTGTTTGCAGACGCCCGTCTCGACTTCGGCTCTCGTGTTGGCCGAACCCAGAAGCTGGTCGATCCCGTGCAGCATCGACAGCAACGATTCGAGCTGCTCGATCTGCTGGTTCTGTTCGGCGAGTTTGCGGTCCCGTCTGCGGAGATCGGCCCGGCCTGCGACCCGATCCAGCGCGGCCTCCGTCGTCGCCGCGAGCAGCCCGATCAGCTGGCGGCGCTTCTCGCTGAAAACGTCCGTGTCGGACGAGGCGACGACGAAGACGCCGTGCTCTCCGAGCGGAACGAGGAGTGTACTCCGGGCCGCAGTCTCCGGGTTCACGACGTGGTCCGACCGCCGGATATCCTGGAAAAACTGCTGTTCGCCGGTGGCGTAGGCCTGCCACGTCGCCGAGTTCTCCTCGCCGGGTCCGAACGCCGTCACTCCACCGTAGTACTCGATCAACTCGTCGGTTGCCGAGACGAACTCGAGTGTGTTCTCCTCGTCGTCGAACAGACAGATCCCGACGCCCGGCGCGTCGAGGACCTCGCTCGCGACCGCGACGACGGTCTCGGTGATCTCCCTCTCGGTGTCGGCTGCCAGCAGATTCTGTGTCGTCTCGTACAGCGATGTCAGGATCTGCTCGCGCTCGCGGCGTTCGATTGCGGCGATGGCGTAACCGACAGTCTCGCCGAGTTCGCCGAGCACATCGAGTTCCCGCTCCGTGACTGTATCGGCGACCGGTGCGTAGACGCTGATGATGCCGTAGTTCTGTCCTTCGTAGGTAACTGGAACCGCGATCATCGACTGGACACCCGCTGCCAGGGCAGCATCGTGCCACGGAGCTGGCGCGAAATCGGCTGGTGTCGCCAGATTCTGGATTCGCTGTGGGTCGCCGGTCGTGACGGCTCGCAGTCCCGGACAGTTGGCGGGGGTCCGGTCAGTCGTCGGGTACGTCGCCTCGAGGAACCGCTCGGCCGGCCCGGCCCAGCTATCGGGCTCGTACTCGCCGTCGCCGAGCGGTTTCAGTGCGACTGCGAACCGATAGCGGTTCGACGCCACGAGCTGTTCACAGACGGCCGTCGCGATCTCCTCGCGGTTCGTCGCTCCGAGCAGTGCCTCGTCGACACCGCGGATGATCCGGTTGAGCTGGTCGAGTTTGGCGAGTTCGTCGCGCTGTTCGGTCAGCCGTCGCTCCCGCTCGACACTCACGGTGACGTCCTCGACGGTGAGGATCGCCCGCTGGATCTCGCCGTCATCGATCAGCGGTGCCCCATCGACAGCGATCGTCCGTCGGTCGCCGGGGGACTGCTCGACGACCAGCTTTCGGTCCGTGATGCGCTCGCCGTCTTCGAGAACTGTTCTGACAGGGTCGGTATTCTCGTCTAACTTCTCCCCATCGGTCCCGTACAGCCCGATTTTGTCGGTACCGTACCGTCTCCCCTCGATCTCCCTGTCGGGAATGCCGAGAATATCGGCTGCCCGTCGGTTGGCCCGGGTAATCGTCAGGCAGGGATCGATCGCGATGATCCCGACCGGGCTCGTCTCGAGGACCTGCTCGATCAGTTCGCGCTCGGCTTCGAGGGGATGGTTGTGCGTTCTCTCTTGACTGGGCCCCTCCCTCGCAACTGACGGCTCGGCGTCACCGCTCGCCGACCGAGCACTGTCGAGGCGCTGTTCGAGGACCGCCGGCGACGTCTCGGCGACCGTGGCGTCGACGAGCTCGAACGATCCGATCTCCAGCACTGCTTCGGTAAAGGCCGCGTCGCGGCCACCGACGAAGACGACGACACCGACCGCACTGTCCAGTCCAGCCAGCACGTCCAGGAGTTCCAGACTCCGCTCCGGCTCGATATCCGAGCCGACGAGCAGCGTGTCGGCTGTCGAGCCGGGCAGTATCGTCGTGATGGTCTCGATATCACTCTGGATGGCACCCACGGCGGCGTCGAGTCCCACCTGCTCGTCGACAGACCGCGGGTCCAGCTGCTGGTCGGTGATGTAGAGAATATCGGCGGTCTCTGGCGATGCGTACATACTGCGTGGACACCCCTTCGCTGGGCAGGGTCCCTGCGGCCAGCCCAGTCCTGATTTCTTACTAACTAGTCGTGGTCCAGCTACATAAGCCTGTTATTTTGTTCCTACCGGTCCGAATCCGGGACGTTCAAGACTTGTCCCCTCCCCTCTCCGGACATGACCGAGCAGATTGACGGTGAGGCGGTGGCGGCGGATATCCGGGCCGAGCTACAGTCCACGGTGGACTCGCTCGCCGACGCGGGTGAGCGACCGACACTCGCGACAGTGCTGATGAGCCCCGATCCAGCCAGCGAGACGTACGTCTCGATGAAACAGAACGACTGCGAGGAACTCGGGATCAACGCACGCGATATCGAACTCGATCTCGACGAACCGGCCGAGGCGCTGTTCGACGTCATCGACGAACTGAACGCCGACGACGACGTCAACGGTATTCTCGTCCAGTCCCCGGTTCCGGACCACATCGACTACCGGGAGGTGCTCGAACGGATCGACCCCGAGAAAGACGTCGATGGGTTCCACCCGACGAACGTCGGCCGACTCGTCGCGGGCTACCCGCAGTACAAACCCTGCACGCCCCACGGCATCCAGAAACTTCTGGCAGCAACCGACGTCGACACCGAGGGGAAAGACGCAGTCGTGGTCGGCCGGTCACGGATCGTCGGCAAACCGATGGCGAACCTGTTCATCCAGAAAGCGCCCGGCGGCAACGCCACCACGACGGTCTGTCACTCTCGGACTGACGATCTGGCCGCAAAGACCCGCCAGGCCGACATTCTCGTCGCTGCAGCGGGCATCCCGGAGTTCATCGATGGCTCGATGCTCTCGGCGGGTGTCGTCGTGATCGACGTGGGGATCAACCGTGTCGATGCGGACACCGAGAAGGGGTACGAACTCGTCGGCGACGTGGACTACGAGAGCGCGGCGGCGAAAGCCAGCGCGATCACGCCCGTTCCCGGCGGTGTCGGACCGATGACCCGCGCGATGCTTCTGTACAACACCGTCAAAGCGACCGGGCTGCAGAACGACCTCGACGTCGACCTGCCGTAGACGCGCTGTTTTTTCTTACTACTCGTTTCCTCGATACACTGTATTCGCTGTCACATCGTCCGTCACGGTCACGTTCGCGCCGACGACGGCGTTCGTCCCGATTTCCACGCCCGGCAGGACGACAGCGCCGGCCCCGAGAAAGGCACCCTCGCCGATACTGACTGTCTCGAACTGGTCGTTCCGGTGTTCGATCCCCTCGTCGGTGAGGGCGTGTGTCACGCCGACGACGCTGGCGTTCGGGCCGATCTGGACGCGGTCACCGATCTCCGCGTTCTCGACGTAGCAGTTCGCGTTGATATCGACAGCGTCGCCGACGGTGGATTTCTTGATCGAGGTGCGCTCGTAGATCTGTGCGTCGTCCCCGATTGTCGAATCGTGGATCGTCACGTACTCCCGGATCTCGACCGCGGCGAGTTGCGAGTTCTCGATGTTCGCGGTCTCGTCGATAGCCATACGCTGGTTTCTGTCGTCTGCGAAAAGTAACTTTCCCGGTGGTCAGAGCTGTTCGGTGTCGAGTCGATCCAGTGCGCGCGCCAGCGCGGTCTCGTCGTCCTCGCGCAGGTAGGTCCCGAGATCTCGAATCGCCCGGACGAGCTGTTCGGCCTCTCTGGGATCGACGTCCCCATCTAAGGCTTCGACCCGCTTGCGGTGGGCGGTGATCGCCGAGAGCACGCTGTCGACGCTTTGCTCCCGGTCGTCGAGGAACTGCCGGAGGTCGCTCAGGTAGGCGTTCGTCGCTGCGGCGACGGCCAGCCCGCGCTCGGGGTGAAGACCCGCCGGGACTGCATCGGGCCCCGGTCGGTCCCCTGTGTCTGCACCCCGGAGGAGTTCGAGGAAGTACAGCTCCTCGCTGTCGTCGATCTGCATCACTCGGCTCAGGGTCGCGCCGACCCGACGGAGTTCGCAGGCTGCGAGATACTCCTCGGAGAGTGGCTGTAGTTCGTCCGCGTGAATAAATCCGACCGTCTTGATGTACGCTCTGCACTGGTCGCTCGCCTGTTCTGCGAGCATTTCGAGTGGCTCGTCGTCGATCGCTCCTTTGATTGCTGTGAGATCGAGGGACGCAGTACCCGCAGTGTGTGTTTTCCGTTCGCCGACACCGACACTCTGAGTGCTCCCACACTCCGGGCAACTGATCTCTCCCGTCTCGTAGTACGACCACCGCTGGCCGCAGTCCGCACACTCCCGTTCGCCGCGAATATCCATATCTGGTCTTGGGTTGCCGGCCACATATATTCGGTCGTCTGGACTGTGGTCGTACTGCTGTCAGCGAAATACTTTGGTGTGTGCCTGTCCCACACACAGCTATGCGCGACGAATCGGAGATTCGAGAACAGTACGAATTTCTCAGCGAGCAGTTAGAGTCCGAGGAGATGAGCCACGAGGGTGTGAGACAGATGTTCACTTACTACAAGCGTGCGATTGGGTGGGTACTCGAAGAGGAGCATATGTGACCGAGGCCATTACATTTATACTCCTCTAACTGATTGTTCCTAGTGACGCTTCGTCTGGAGGGCCGAAGCGTCAGCGGGGACCAATTCAGGGCGGCAAATGCCTGCCATTTTTCCGGCGGGCATTTTGCTTTCCGTTTTCGTACGCCAGATAGCACCTGCTCTCTACGCTGTCATCCGTTTACACGCTCCCCGAAGACAGATAAAGGGAGCTACCAAACTGATTCATATGCTGCTGGTGCTGTGTGTCGACCTGGACGACGATCTCGGTCGGAAGACCGGGATGGAGACACCAGTGGTCGGCCGCGAGGCAGTCAAGGACGCTGCGGTTGCGCTCGCGACGGCCGACCCCGAGGACAGCGACGTCAACGTCCTCTTCGAGGGGATCCACATCGCCGAGGAGATCGAAGACGAGACTGTCGAGGTCGCCGCAGTCACCGGTATCGACGGCCGGGAGATCGAAGCGAACCGGAAAGTCGGCGAGGAGGTCGACCGTGTGCTGGCGGAGATTTCGACGAGCGAGACGATCCGCGCGATCGTCGTCACGGACGGCGCACAGGACGAGTCGGTGATTCCGGTGATCCGCTCCCGGATCCAGATCGACAGCGTCCGCCGCGTCGTGGTCCGCCAGTCCCAGGATCTGGAGTCGATGTACTACACGATCAAGCAGGTGCTCGACGACCCCGAAACGCGCGGGACGCTGCTGGTCCCACTGGGGATCTTGCTTTTGATCTACCCACTCACGATCGTCGCGAACTTGCTCGAACTCCCGGGCACTGTCTTCGGGATCGTCTCGGGGATGCTCGGACTGTATATCCTCGCGCGTGGGCTGGGTGTCGTCGAGTGGGTCGATCGTACTGTCGAGCGACTCCGGACGGCACTGTTTACCGGCCGACTCACACTGATCACATCGGTCGTCGCCGCGGCGCTGCTGCTGGTCGGTGGCGTCAGCGGTCTCAACACTCTAGAGGAGGTCCGGGCCACCCAGGGCGGTCTCGACGCGTTCGAAGTGATCGCGGCGGTGTTGTTTGGCTCGATCCAGTGGTTCGCTGCCGCGGGCGTCACGAGTAGTCTGGGGCGTGTGACTGACGAGTACATCTCCGGCGAGTTCCACTGGCGGTATCTCAACGCTCCGTTCTACGTGGTCGCGATTGCAGCTGTTCTGCACGGCTTGAGTGCCTTTTTCCTCGGCGAGGCCGCGCTCGAGTATCTGGCATTTATGTTGACGGCTGGAACCCTGCTCGGACTCGCGAGTACGCTCTCGTTCGCCGTGGCCGAGTCCTGGGCCGAGGAGAAGGCCGGGACGATCTGAGGAGGATGAGTACGATGATGGGATTGGCTTTTTGCGGTTATGAATAGCAAGAAAGCCTGTGGAGACTAATCGGAGATCCCCACTCGAAACAACAAGAAAGCGACCGGGGGCTTTCTTGCTGTTCTAAACCCACACGGCCGACCTTCCAGAACTAGCCACTATTGACCACAACCCAAAATGGATATGAACCGGCCGCTGCAACGACGGGTGAGGGCACGTAGCTCAGTCCGGACCAGAGCGTCGGACTTCTATCCCCGTGACGACAGTGATGGGGGAAGACATCCGACGGTCGTGGGTTCAAATCCCACCGTGCCCGTGCACCGACCACTGGGGGCGAACCGGCATGCAGGGGATTTGACCCAGGGATGTCGAGGGAGAAATTGGTTCCTGGGTGATGTGTGCATGAGCTATATTTATCGATTGCTGTCACCCGGCAAACATGCCAAAGGCACCGATAATCGTCATTCCAATCCCGATCACTCGAGTGAGCCCCACTTTCCACTCCGCAGGTTCAATTTCGGACCACGATCGTCTGCTCCCAATTCCGTCAAGTCGCTCTTCGAACCGTGCGATCTTGTACGGCCAGATCGCACTAGGGAAACCAAAAACCAACATGATGAGGGCCAATTCAGGTTCCATATTGGATCCCAAATGGGAGGCATGATAGTCTTTGTGGAACAGCGCCACAGGCCAGCAGCCGATGTCGCTCATCCCAGCCGCGATGATGTCGTCATGGACGAGAGAAATCGCTGTGTAGAGCCGGGAACTGATCGGAGGGAGAACTCATGACCGCCAACTACGCCTCGATCTCCCCGACCGAGGCTGTCGGGATGTATCTCGACTCGAAGAAAGGCGAACACACGGAAGCCACCCTCAAGAGTTCGCGACACAGACTCAATACCTTCCTCCAGTTCTGGGACCAAGAAGGAATCGAAGATCTGACCACAATCTCCTGTCGGGAACTTTACAGATACTGAATCTGGCGACCTGAAGGCCAGGGCGACGGCCGCGAACCCGTGAAACTGGTCACGCTCAAAAGCCAGCTCGGAACACTCCGCAGTTTCCTCCACTTTGCAGCGAACATCGACGCTGTACCGGAAGATCTCGCCGAACAGATCCACCTGCCGAATATGACCAACGGGGATGACGTATCTGATTCTACGCTGAGACCCGAACGGGTTATCGAAATTCTCGACTACCTGGAAGGCGCGCAACCCGGCTCCCGTGACCACATCACTCTGATGCTGCTATGATGAACTGGCGCACGGACTGGCGCAATCCGAGCGCTCGACCTCGAAGATCTCGATCTCGATGGCTCCCACCCCTGCGTCTCCGGGCCGGCGGTCCAGTTCGATCACTGACCGGAAACCGGCACCCCACTCAAGAACAAACAGAACGGAACTCGGTGGAACCGGATCGGCCAGAAAGCAGCTGCGTATCTCGAAGACTACATCGAGTATCACCGCCACGATGTCACCGACGATCACGGCCACAACCCTCTGATCACCAGCACCCAGGGGTGTCTCACTGGCAACTCTATCCGCACGTTACTCTCCAGAATCACCCGTCCGTGCTGGCGCGGTGAGGATTACAGAACTGGTACGGACCAGGTCTGACACCCCAGCCTCAAGAGACTCGCCTCCGTACCAGCAGTCGATGAGTTCCGACGACGTTGGAGAGGCGGCGGCTGTACTCGCCCGGATCGTCGCGAACGCGACCGACACCGATCTGGGGTCGCTGGGTGGGGAGACGACCCTCTTTGGACGAGAGACGCCGCCGATGCCGACCGACCGCGTGCCGGATATTCTTGCGGGCGCGGATGCCTTGGTGGGCGTCGTGCCACGACTCGACCAGTCACTGCTCGGTGCGCTTCGCGACCGCGAGACGGACCTGACGGCGCGGATTGTCGTCACCGGGCAGGCACGCGAGCAGCTCACCGGCCCGACGCGACTGGCTGCACGCTCGATCCTCGAAGAACGCGATGTAGACCTCTACGCACACGAGGGCGACTCGCCGGTCGGGGTGTTGCTCGTCGACGAACGCGCGCTGGTCGGACTGTTCGATGACAGGGGCCTCGCCGCCGCGATGGTTACCGACGCACCGGCGGTCCGTGAGTGGGCCGTCGAAACCTGTGAGCGCTACCGCGACGCCTCGGAGATGTTGTTCGACTGACTGATCTGGTGACGGGAGGCTGTGTCTCGTCTCCCATGGTGGGTGCAGACAGCCCGCTGAACAGACCGAAACGCAAATGGACTTTATCAGGCAACCGAGTTACAACAGATTAGTGGAAAATATTTAGTCGAGCCAACCTAAAATTAAATGATGGTCCGCATTAGCAACATCGTTATGCGGGTACTACAGGAGTCGGGAATTCTGGATTCGGTCGTCGGTACGATTACTGACTACCGCAAGTATGCAGAAAACGAATACTACAGGCACAGGATACAGGAGACTGCCGAGACTGTTGGCCCTGGTCTGTACGTCGATGGCGAAACCCACGTCAACGCGAAGACGAAAATCGGGAAGGGCGCCCATTTCCACGGGCTAAATATTCGGAGGGAAGGTCCAGTCACGATCGGCGATAACTTCCACGCCGGAGATGGCTGTGAGATTATCACTGCAACCCACAACTACGACTATGGCGAGGCAATCCCCTACGACGATAGCTTCGTCGTCGACGAAGTGATCATCGAAGACAACGTGTGGTTCGGTATCAACGTTACCGTCCTTCCGGGGGTGACGATTGGTGAGGGTGCGATAATCCAGGCAGGATCTGTCGTCGTCGACGACATCCCTGCGAGGGCGATCGCTGGTGGGCATCCGGCGAGAGTGTTCAAGCGACGAGACAGGGAACACTACGAGCGGCTCAAAGTTGCGGGCAAATTCAAATAACGCCGCTCGTCGACGCGGAAAATCTCACTCTCGTGGGGAGTCTACAACCTCCTGCACGCCGATCCAGTTCGAAATGGTTCCCGAAGGACCGTCGATCGGGAGGAGCGAGACACGGTTTCTGAACTGGGTGCCGTCTTTCCGGTAGTTTTGCAGTTCGACAGTCACGGCCTCCCAGATATCGATCGCCTCGCGCAGATCCGCCACGGGGGCGTCTTCGGTTGCCGGCCCCTGGAGCAGTCGGAGATTCTCGCCACGGACCTCCGACAACGAGTAGCCAGTCATCTCCCGGAACGTCCGGTTGGCGTAGATGATCGGATTGTCCTGGAACGCCGGTCCGGAGAGTGCGAGTCCGAACGGCGCGTCGTCGAGGATCCACAGCCGCCAGACGAGTTCCTGCTCGTATGCATCGAGTGTCTCGAATCCTGCGAATTCTTCGGGGCCGTCGAACGCTGCCGGCTCGTCTGCTCGGTCGAGTCGGTCTGGCGCGCTGTCGGAGAGGTCGACGGCTTCTGTTCGAAACACCGTCAGACCAGCCTGGAGTGTGTCGGTAATCGCATCTCTGTCAGCCATCAGTATCGTGTTGGCGACTATTGGGACAATCGACACATACCTCTGTTGTCCCGGATTGCTGGGACCTCACTCCTCGGGCGCCCCGGGTTCGACTCCCTGCATCAGTGAGCGAATGCGCCCACCCTCGCCAAACAGGAGCTCCGGATAGACGCCGACAGTCACCAGAAAGTCGCCTCCCATCTCGGTGGCTTCGCTGACGTACAGATTGAGTTTGATCGGACTCCCGTCGTAGCCTGCGTCGGCTCTGAATTTCGTCGCTGTCGTCTGCTCGCCGTCGATCGTGACCGAGCGTTCGTCCTCTTGCTGGAGGTTCTCGATACCCAGAAACTGGTCCTGGATCATCGTCGCGAGCTCCGTCGTCGACATCTTTTCGACCGGGTTGAACTCCCGGCCGAGCACGGTGACCTGTGGTGTCGTCACGGCGGCGAAGATTGCACCGACCCGTTCGCCGAGCGGGCCGAGGTTGACGGTTCGATCGTAGGTCGTGAGTTTGTTCGTTACCTCCACTGTCCGGCTCTGCCCGCCGGCGCTGAACTCCTCCTCGGTGACCTCTTCGGTGAGCCCGTCGAAGCTGTAGCCTGTCTCGTCGAGAACAGGCTGGCTAACCCGCGAGGGACTGGCCTCGAAGGTGGCCGGCCCACCGCCGATGATATCGAGGCAGCCGGCGAGACTCGCCACTCCAGACACCGCACCGACAGCCGCGAGATAGGCCCGACGTGATGTCACTCTCCTACCACAACTGATGGCGAACAGCGACATAGCCCTTGTGCCAGCCGTAGACCCAATCTCATGCCGAACGGTCACATACTACCCGCACGCTTTTTTACATATCATCCGACATTGCAGCCATGTCCCGTCGGTTCGCCATCGTCGACGTGTTCGCCCGTCAGAAGTACGCCGGTAACCAGCTCGGTGTCGTCACCGACGCCACAGACCTCACTACCGAAGAGATGCAGGCGATTGCAGCCGAAATCGATTACTCGGAGACAACCTTCGTTACTGGCGAGCCAGCGGGAGGCGGGTGGCCGGTTCGGATTTTCACGCCGACCGAAGAGCTCCCCTTCGCCGGC
The DNA here is from genome assembly GCA_004015825.1 of Halovenus amylolytica. Classification (GTDB taxonomy): domain Archaea; phylum Halobacteriota; class Halobacteria; order Halobacteriales; family Haloarculaceae; genus Halovenus; species Halovenus amylolytica. The sequence goes on from SAYS01000018.1 coordinate 113,736, forward strand.
CATCCGACACTCGGCACCGCGGCGGTGATCCGCGATCAGCTCGCCGACGGCCAGCCGGCGTCGGTCACACTCGACCTCCCGGTGGGCCAGATCCCGGTCGACGTCCGCGAGCGCGACGGCCGGGAGACGCTCTGGATGAAACAGAACGACCCCGAGTTCGGCGACCAGATCGCCCCCGAAGAGGCCGCACGCGTGCTCGGACTCGATCCCGGCCAGATCGCCTCTACCTATCCTGTCCAGGCCGTCTCGACCGGTCTGCCTGCGATCGTCGTCCCGCTGGTCGACCGCGGGGCGCTCGAAACGATCGATCTCGACCGGCAGGCGTACGACGACCTCGTCGGAGACCGCGAGGCGAAGCTCGTCCACGCCTTCTGTGCGGACCCGCGCGAGGCCGACCACGACGTCGCGGCCCGCATGTTCGCACCCTACTACGGCGTGCCCGAAGATCCCGCGACTGGCTCCGCCAACGGCTGTCTGGCTGGCTATCTCTCCCACCACGAGTATTTCGGGTCGAGTACCGTCGACGTTCGCGTCGAGCAGGGCTACGAGATGGGACGCCCATCGTTACTTTATCTCGAAGCAGACCGGGCTGTCTCGGGGGAAATCGACGTCGAGGTCGGTGGGAGTGTCGTTCCCGTCGCGCGTGGCGAGTTGCTCTGAGCGGTCGACTGCTGCGTCTTCGCCGCAACCGACGAGTCTTTGCACTTCTCGCCCAACGTAGTGGTGATGTCCGTTAGCCTCTCCAGGGACGTTCTCTTTCAGTACTACCGCTTTTCGCTGTACAACTCCCCGTTTCCCGCCCACGACGAGGGCTGTGCGATCGATCTCTACCCCGAGACCGAGACGGCCCCATCGCCCGTCGCTGGCAAGGTCGACGACACGCGGACAGTCACAGCGCCTTCGAAACCCTACGCAGCCGAGCACGACCATCTCATCCTGATCGATACGGGTACACACGTTGCCCGGATTCTCCACGTCGATCCGAGCGTCGAGACAGGGGATCGCGTCGAAGTGGGAGACTCGCTCGGCGAACTCGTCAGGGCCGGCTTTTTCGCCCCCTGGGTGCCCAACCACGTCCATCTCGGCTTCCGGGAGTACGACGCCAACCCCTACCGAGCCTCGGGTTCGCTTCCAGTGTCGGTCGAGCCGTCTGTCAGACCAGTTTCGTGGGACGGCACCGGGACGGTCGTCGACGCGGGCGAAACGTGGGTTCGGCTCGACGAGCCGACCCACCCCGACCCAGCTGAGTACTTCGTCGGACTGGACAGCGACGGCGGTGTTCTCGACGGTGGCTTCCCGCACTACGACGGCGGTGGCCTCCTGGGTGAGGGTGAGCAGGCTGTACTCGCAGGCGCCACCGTGGGGACCGTTTCCGGTCGAACGGTCACCTGGGACGACTGCAGAGTCTCTGCAAACGGCACTCCCGTGACTGGAGTTGCGCTGTTCTGTGCACGCGACCAGTTCGGGATCAAACTCGTCGGCCGCGAGATCGATCTGGCGGTCGGCGACGCTGTCGAGGTGACGGTCAGTACTCCAACGTGACGATCAGCACTCTCGACTTCGATGCGGTATAGACACAGAGATTTCTGTTTCACGACTACGTGTCGGTTCCGACGAGTGCAAACTCCGTCCCGATCCCGTGTTCGCTCGCGTGCTCGTAGATGACGTGTGCCGCAGCCACGTCCTGAATCGCCAGTCCGGTCGAGTCGAAGACTGTCACTCCATCACTGGTCCGACCAGTGACGTCGCCGGCGACGATATCACCCAGTTCACCGTGGATATCGCTGTCGTCGAGCAGGCCCGCTTCCCACGGGACGTTGATCTCACCGGAGTGAGTACACTGCTCGTAGTCGTCGATCACGATCGTTGCCGTCGTGAGTATCTCGTCTGCGATCTCGTGTTTGCCGGGTGCGTCGGCCCCCATCGCGTTGATGTGAGTGTTCTCACCGGCTTCGTGGACGATCGGCTCACGGACGGGCGTGGTTGTCGAGACAATATCAGCGCGTGCGGTCTCTGCAATCGACGTTCCGCGGACGTCGAACTCGTCGCCGAACGCCTCTTTGAACGCCTGAATTGCCTCATCCCGGACATCGCTTACGAGTACCTCCTGAATATCTCGGACCTGGGAGATCGCTTCGAGCTGGGTGTCGGCCTGGATGCCAGCGCCGACGAGTCCGAGCGTCGTGGCGTCCTCGGGTGCGAGATACCGGGTCGCGACGGCCGCTGCTGCGCCGGTCCGGAGTCGCGTGAGCCCAGTCCCATCGAGCAATGCGAGTGGAAACGCTGTTTCGGGATCGGAGTAGATCATCGTCCCCATCACCGTCGGCAGGTCGTGGTTGTCGGGGTTGTCGGCGTGTGAGTTGACCCACTTGATGCCCGCCGCTTCCCAGTCGTCGGCGTGGATGTAGGCCGGCATCGACCGGAAGTCGCCGTTGTACTGCGCCAGATCGATGTAGGATTTGGCCGGCATCTGCGTGTCACCACGGCCGTAGGCACCGAATGCCGACTCGACGGCATCGATTACCTCGCCCATCTCCGTGCTGGCTGTGACATCGTCCGGATCGAGAAGCAGCGTCTCCATGAGTGGAGTTTTCGGGAGGAGTCACTTATAATTGGGCTGGGAGTCGGTGGGTGGTGTGGTGTACTTGCGAGAATGGGACCGTGACTAACAGGAAAGCCCCAACAGTAGGTGAGTCAGCATTACCGCCTCAAACAACAAGAAAGGGGCCGTCCGCTTGGTCCATCCCGGCCGACGCAAGCACCGACGGAGCGCAGCGAGGCCCGGATGGTCAAGCGGACTGGGGCTTTCTTGCTGTTCGAAGCAGTTCTCTCACCGGTTCGAACTGAAAGACACAGTACAACAGTAACTCATACTGGTGGCTGTAAGAAACTGAAGAATTGCGCCACCCCGGGGTGGCGCATATCTTTACGAATTTACAGCCACCAGTATCAAAAACCTCAGTCAGATCGCACGCTCGACGGCCGCAATCGCCTCCTCGATATCCTCGTCGGAGATGTCCCAGTGCGTACAGAACCGGATCGTCCGCTCGGCGAAGGGCACACCCAGCACCCCCTCGTTCTCACAGTCATCCAGCACAGCCTCAGCATCCCGTTCGGTGTGCACGAGTACGATATTCGTCTCCGGTGAATCGACCGAGAGCCCATCGATCCCCGCCAGTCCGTCGGCGAGCCGTTCGGCGCGACGGTGATCCTCCCCGAGTCGCTCCCGATTTTCGAGCGCACGAACACCAGGCGCGGCGATCATTCCCGCCTGGCGCATCCCACCGCCGAACAGCTTTCTGATCCGGCGAGCCTCCTCGACGACCGACTCGGGACCGGCGAGCATCGACCCCACTGGCGCACCCAGCCCCTTCGAGAGACAGCACATCACCGTATCGACTGGCGCGACAAACTCCGAGGCAGGACAGTCCTGCGCGACGGCCGCGTTGAACAGACGCGCGCCGTCGAGGTGGACCGAGACGCCGAGGTCGTGGGCAGCCTCCGCCGTGGCTTCGATCTCCGCCGGCGCGAGTGCGACCCCGCCCTTGCTGTTGTGGGTGTTTTCGAGTGTCACCAGCCCAGTGCCGGGCCGGTGCCCATCTTCCGCCACATACCCCTCCCGGACTTGCGCGGGCGAGATCGCGCCGCGCTCGCCGCCGTCGATGGTTCGGGGCTGAACTTCGGCGTGCTGGGCCAGCCCTGCGAGTTCCCACTTGTAGATGTGACTCTCTCGTTCGCAGAGCACCTCCTGGCCGCGTTCTGTATGCACGCGGCCGGCGATCTGGTTACCCATCGTCCCCGACGGAACGAACAGGCTGGCCTCCGTGCCGAGAACGTTGGCCACGCGCTCTTGCAGGTCGTTGACTGTCGGATCCTCGCGGTAGACATCGTCGCCGACTGGGGCGTCCCGGGCAGCCTCGCGCATCTCCTCGCTGGGTCTGGTGACAGTATCGCTGCGCAGATCGATCATATCCACGTTACTCGCTGGGAGAACAAAACATCAGAGGGCGACCACAACTTTCCAGCTATCGCTCGACGACCAGCAACGCGACGCGCTCACGGACGAGATCCGAAATCCCGCCCTTGGTCACATCCAGTTCAGTCTCGGTAATCTCGAAAAACTCACAGACAGACTCGCGGTCGTACTCGCCGAGTACGTCCTTCGCGTCGAGCAACCCCTCGATTTCCGCTGCAGCATTTCGCTCACTTTCCGTCCTCTCGACGCTGCCATCTTCGCCCCATTCGTCTCCATCCCAGTCGTGTTCGTCGCAATCCACGACACAGATGACGACCGGGCACTCGCCGGTACTGACGCCCATCTCGAAGGCCCGGTTGATCTGCCGTCGCCCGGCCGCATAGAGCAGGATCTCCACACCACGGTCGTCTGCGATCATCTCGTCGCGAGCCATTGCGCGGGTCGCATTGTCGACTGCCCGGCGGAGATGGGCGCGGTCGACGACGTAGTTGGCGTCGAAGGCCTGGGCGGTGACACCGTGGCTGTCTGCGATTTCACCCAGCTGCTCGACGAAGGCCCCGATATCGTCGATCTCCGCGACACCCTCGACGACCTCCATCAGAAATCACCCAGATTGGCCTGGTCGTCCGCTGTCTCCTCTGTCGCGTCAGCCTCGCGTGCCTGCGCGGCGGTCTCCTCGTCGGCGTCGACGGCATCCATCGACGGATTCCGGTGGCCGGCGTTTTCGAGAATGTTCTCTGCGGTCTTCTCCCGGCCGCGGAGTGCAGCGAGAACGACCGACTTGTCTGCCTCCCGGAGCTGTGTCCGGTCCTCGATCCCCGCGTCGTACAGCCGGCGGGCACGCTTCCGACCCACACCGCGCACACCAGCCAGATCGACCAGTTCCTCCCTGACGCCGTGTTCGACACGCAGGCGTGCCTCGCGGATCTGCGAACCGACACCGAGATCCAGTTCGGCCGCGAGCGATTCCGCCGCGCCGAGCAGCCACTGAGCTGTGTCGACTTTCCCGCGGATATCGCCGGGGCCGATCCCGTACGTTTCGGTGATCTCGTCCTCGTCGAGTTCGCTCGCCCAGTCTTCGAGCAGACGGGCGGTTTTCAGCGCCGACAGCCAGTCCTCGAAGCCGTCTTCGAACTCCGAGGGCGCAGCGCCGAGCAGTTCATCCTCGCGCTCGTAAGCCAGCATCGTGTACTCCTCGTCCTCACCGGATCGCAGGTACAGCTGGTACATATCCGGCGTCCGACAGACGAGGTGATACAGCCCCAGCGGCGTCGGCTCGCCATCTTCTAGCCCGTCGATGATCTCCGCGGCACTCATCGGATCGAGGTAGAGCCGCGAGACAGTGTGGCCGAGATTCGTCGCCGAGAGTCCCTCTGCGGTCTGTTCGAGGAACCCATTGACGTCGAGATACGCGATCACGTCGTCGACGACCGTCTCCAGTCGCCGCCGGTCGGCGGTCTGTTCGGCATAGAGGGTTCCGTCCAGGAAATCGAGCAGTCCCTCCCGCGAGCGGGCGAAGCCGGAGGCGACCGTCGCGAGGATGTGGGTCCGCAACGCGGGTTCGGCGGCGAGTTTCGAGCGGACTGGCTCGGGATCGGCCCAGACGTAGCGTTCGAACAGTTCGTCGAGTTCGTCGTGGCTCGACGCGACGAGTACCGCCTCGCCGTAGGGGTCCCGGCCCGGCCGACCGGCCCGGCCCATCATCTGGTGGACTTCGAGTACCGACAGGGGTTGCATCCCGCCTGCGGTCCCGTCGTACCGACGCCAGTCACGGACGACCACTCTTCGGGATGGGGTGTTGACACCCGCCGCGAGCGTCGGCGTCGCGCAGACGACCTTGATGAGTCGGTCCCTGAATCCCTCCTCGACGAGCGATCTGTGCTCCCGGGAGAGCCCGGCGTGATGGAAGGCTGCGCCCTTCTCGACGGCGTCGGCGAGATCTGCGCTCGTATCTGTATCGCTTACGTCGCGGATCTCGGCTGCAATCTCGGCGAGTCGTTCTTCCTCCTCGCCGGTCACCGCCTTGCCGGTCGTGTTTGCCAGTCGTCTGGCCGCAGCCTCGGCGTTCTTCCGGGAGTTGACGAAGACGAGTGTCGAGCCCTCTTCGGCCAGCGTATCACGGACGACTGCCGCAGTTTGCTCTTCGTTGCGGTCGACTGCGAGGCGTTTCTGACTGCCGTCTTCGAGTTGCAGTGCATCCCCGTAGTGGACGCCCTTTTTGAGATCGATGGGTCGCCAGTCCGAGTCGACCAGTTCCGCGTCGAGCCAGTCGGCCAGTTTGTCCGCGTTGCCGATCGTCGCCGACAGTGCGACCGTCTGGAGGTCTGGATTCAGTGATCGGAGTTTCGCGAGTGTCACTTCGAGTGTGGGGCCGCGTTCGCCGTCGTCGACGAGGTGGACTTCGTCGGTGACGACACAGGAGAGGTCGTCCAGCCATGGTGCGTCGTTTCGCACCAGCGAGTCGACTTTCTCGCTGGTCGCGACGATGATATCCTTGCCGGCGAGCCAGCCACCCTCGGACTCGTAGTTGCCGGTGGTCACGCCGACGTCGAGTCCGTACGCTTCGAACTCGGCGAACTCCTCCTGTTTCTCGCTCGCGAGCGCGCGTAGCGGGACGATGTAGAGTGCTTTCCCGCCCCGGTCGACGCTCGACAGCATCGCGAGCGTCGCGATGAGTGTCTTGCCACTGGCGGTCGGGATGGCGGCGACGAGATTCTCGCCCTGGGTGACGCCACGTTCGACAGCCTCGGCCTGGGGTGGGTAGAGTGATTCGATCCCCTGGTCGCGTAGATGCTCGGTCAACCACTCCGGCACCGCCGGAATCTCCGCAATATCCATTACTGTGGGTTCGGGCGTCCTCTGATTTCAACCTTCGTCTCTCGGAGTTGGATTGGGTGTGGTTTGTAGTGGATTACCCTCAAACAGCAAGAAAGCCCCGGGTCGCTGAGCGACTGCGACTCGCTGCGCCCTTCGCTCACTGCGTTCGCTCCAGTGCTTGCGTCGTCTCGTTCGCCCAGCGACCCGCCCCTTTCAGTCCCTCCCAGCCTGGAAATCCACATCGGGCGGGACTGAAAGGGGCTGTTCGCTTGATCCGTCCCGGGCGAAGCAAGCACCTACTGGAGCGTGGTTCGAGAGAGCTTCGCTCTCTCGTCATCACGAAAGACGCTTCGCGTCTTTCGAACGACAGCGAGCCCCGGACGGTCAAGCGGGCAGGGGCTTTCTTGCTGTTCCGAATGCACTCAGATACCGTTTTGCCTCTTCGAACCCACGATCCTATCTCCATCACCTCTTTGCCGCCCGCCCCCCAACACCGAGTATGCGAATCGAATTCGACCGCGATACGTGTATCGGGATGTTCCAGTGTACGGCGGAGTGGGATGCCTTCCAGCGCGACGAGGACGACGGCAAGGCCGACCTCGAAGGGAGTGAAGAACAGGAAGACGATATCTTCGTCCGGGAGGTTCCCGAGGGCGAGGAACTCGACGCAAAATTCGCTGCTCGCTCCTGTCCGGTCGACGCCATTGCAGTCTACGACGACGACGGCGAGCAGATTATTCCGTAACTGTCGAAATAACAGCAATAAAGTGTCCCGACGGCGACCTCACGGTAGATATGGCTGGTAGCAAAGGCGTCGTGATTGCCGCGATGTTCGCCAACGGTGGTATCGCAGTACTGAAATTTATCGGCTTTCTGCTTACCGGCAGCCCCTCCATGCTTGCGGAGACGTATCACTCGATCTCCGATACGGGCAACCAGGTGTTACTGCTGGTCGGCATCAAATACAGCCAGCAAGACCCCTCCAGCGCCCACCCCTTCGGCTACGGGAAAGCGCAGTTCTTCTATGCCTTCCTGGTCTCCGTCCTCCTCTTCGGTGTCGCAGGCTGGGAGAGCCTGAAACACGGAATCTCCGAACTCCGCGCCGGTGGACACGAGACCGAGGCAGGCGCCGCCGAGTTTCTCGGATTCACGATCGACATCCCGACACCGATCGATCCGTTCTGGCTCTCGATTCTCATTCTGTTGGGTGCGATCGTCTTCGAAACCTACGCGTTCGTGAAGGCCCGTGCCGAACTCAAACGGCAGATGAACCAGTACGACTGGTCGGGCTACCGGGAGGCGTTCGACAAGACGAGCGATCTCTCGACGCTGACTGCCTTCATCGAGGATACCGTCGCCCTGCTCGGCCTCGTCGTCGCACTGATCGGGATCATCCTCTCGGAAGTGACCAGCAACCCGGTCTTCGACTCCGCCGGTGCAGTCGTCATCGGGGTGCTGTTGATGGGCTTTGCCCTCCTGCTCGCAATCGAGAACAAACAGCTCATCGTCGGGGAGAGCCTGTCCGACGACGTCGAACTCGAACTTCGCGATACGATCGAGGGCCACGATGGCGTCGCGGAGGTCACTGATCTCCGGACGATGTTCATCGGGGTCGGCCAGGTTCTCGTCACGGCGGACGTAAGCTTCGATCCAGCACTCGTGACCGGCGATATCGACGACGATGTCGCAGCGATCGAGGACAAACTCAAAGACGTCGACAACCGGGTGAAGTACGTCTACATCGAACCGGAGCTGTGAGGCTGCTCCCGGTCACGTCGACGTGATCGGGTGGGGCGACTCAACTCCGCGTGACGAAATGTGCGAGGTCGGTCGTGGTCACGATTCCGATGGGTTCGCCGTCCACAGTGACCGGGAGTTTCTTGACGGTGTTTTTCCCCATCCGCCTGCCTGCGGCAGCAACCGATTCCTGGGGACGGATCGAGACGACCGGCTCGGTCATTATCTCCCCGATAGTTGTCGACTGGAGATCCATCTCCTGACCGACCGCCGTCACGATATCTGTCTCGGTGACGATCCCCTCGATAATCTCGCCTTCGACGACTAACGAGCCGATATTGTTCTCTCGGAGTATGCGAGCGGCCTCCGGAATTGGTGTTTCACGGGACACTGTCCTGACCGGCGCGCTCATGATCTCCGAAACTGGAGTCTCTTCTTTGGACATCTGTATGTAACCTTTCTGTTTGGTTGATCTGTACGTGTTTAGCCCCGACGAATTTCGCCACTGTCTCGTAGTAGGCGACCAATCAAGGGGATATGTACCCTCAGCAAAGGCTAATTGAGCTTCTCCAGGGATGGTCTCCGCTCGGAGACCATCCCGG
>SAYS01000019.1 GCA_004015825.1 Halovenus amylolytica
TGCTGGCGACGTGGAGCCAGCAGGGACGCAATCCCTACGACGAACTCAAGCGAGTTGTCCGAGACAACGAGATGGTTTCACGAGAGTTTGCTGTCCCGACCCTAGAATCCTCGGGGTAAACACGTACATCATTGATAACAGTGTTTCCGCCGTAAACCCTAACCCCACATCTCCGGTAGGTGATACTGCCGGCTGTAAGAAACTGAAGAATTGCGCCATCCCGGGGTGGCGCATATCTTTACGAATTTACAGCCGGCAGTATGAGCTATGCCGATCCTGATCGATATTCGGAAGCTAACAATTATCGGGAAGCTGATTCAACATGGGGCGAAAAACGTCGCGGATTCACTCTCGACAATGGCGAATATCGAGGCCGATATCCAGATCAAGAGTCTCTCCTTTGTCGAACCGGAGGATATTCCCCACGAGATCGGTAGCGGCGAGTTCTACCACGCCAATATTCGCCTGACGGAACCGCCCTACGGTGTCTTTCTGATGACCTTCGACGATCTGACTGCCCACGAGATTGCCAAACACATGACTGGTCAGGCGGTCGACGACGGCCAGCTCAACCAGCTACAGGAGAGTGCACTCCAGGAGATGTGCAACATCCTCACCTCCGGATTCATCGACGGGATCGCGAACACGCTCGAAACGACGATCAACATGGAGACACCACAGCTCGAATACGACGATGCAGCGGTCATCGCCGAGGAGACACTCTCGCACATTCACTCGGACTCGCTGTCGATCGTCCTCGATTCTGTCGTCGACCTCAAAGACCGGGAGACCGAGTTCCAGCTGCGGATCTTCCTGGTTCCCGATCCAGGCGCATTTGTCAACCTCATCGACAAGCTGGATATCGAGGAGATCCGCGAGATCGACGATCTCACGGCCCGGCACAACGACGACCGCGCGTTCTGAGGACGGCACGACGGCAGTTCTGCGTTCCAAACCGGTTCGTTTGAGTAGGTGGCTGCCAGAGAGCCAGCCATGGAACCGATCAACGCAGCGGCGTACGTTTTACACTCACTGTTTGCCGGGCTCTGGACCGGCAGTGTCCTGTTTGCAACCTACGCTGTTGTTCCCCTCGCCCGGGCGGGCAATCTCGATGCCACCCCACTGCGAAGCGTTGCTGGCAAGATCAAGACTGTCTCGCGGACGAGTGCCCTGTTGCTCTTTCTCACCGGTGGCCATATGGCAGGCACTGTCTACACGGGTGAGACGCTGACCGGTACCAACGGGGGCTATCTCGTCCTGTCGATGCTCACGCTGTGGTTTTTGCTCATCGGCGTCGTCGAGGTCGCTGCCGGCAAACTCGCCGACGGGAGCGGTCGTGACAAGGTCAGAGAGCCCGCCCGCCAGGCCCGTCCGTTCTTCCTCCTGGCATCCGTGTTATCTGTGCTGTTGCTCTCCGTTGCCGGCTTGCTGTCGGCGAACAGGCTCGGCTTCCTTTGAACGTCACTTGTCAGTGTACAGCGAGTAGACGACGACCGCGAAGCCGACGGCGACGAGTCCACTCTCGATCAGGAGCCCGAGCTGGAAGCCCGCGTCGAGTAACTGGTCGACGACACCGCCGAGAAACGAACCGAGCGTGATGATGCCGAAGCCGACCGCGAGTGCACCAAGCGCTCGCGAGCCGGTGCGGTTGTAGGATCTGTACGCGAGCAACGTTATGAGGCCGCCCAGCACGAGTGTAACTGTTTTGAACCCGAGGATGAGCGTCGTCGTGGGTACGTGTGGACTCATGTTTCTTTTCTGACCTCCGTCCAGAGCGCTGCGAGCCGTTCGTCAGCGGTCGTCTCCCTCCGCGAGAGATCCAGTTCGAGTTTTCGGTCGTCGGATAGTCCGATACTGACCTCGTCGAAAACAAGTATGTATCGGCTGACGTGCTGGCCGTCCTTGCGTACCTCGACACCCTCCTCTAACAGCCCGGCGTCGGTCAGGCGGTCGAGTTTCCGGTACGTCGTCGAGAGTGGGATATCAGTCACCTCCGAGATCTCTTCGGCGGTCATTGGTTCGGATAGTGCTTCGACAATCTGCCGGCAGCTCTCGTCGTTGAGGGCGTCGAGTACCGATGCCAGCTCCAACTGGTCGCCGTCTCCCTCTGGACCGGGACCCATCTCTCTAGAGGCTATCGTCTCACGCAGTAAAACTGTTGACCGTTGTAGCGCGGGTATTTTTCGGGGCGAGACCGCGTTGTTTTTGAAAACCTCGCTCGAACTCACTGCTGTGCTTGCCGTAGAGAGTAACGCGTCCGGTTCGTATCGTCCGATCTGTGCATCAGTAACCCGCCGCGCCCAGCGGCAGCTGTTCTGATGACGCTTTCAGGTGCTGACGACGAGCCCGTCCGTGCTGCACTCGAGGCGGGTGAGCCACTCGCCGGACGCGGTGGGTTCGCGGGTGCAATCGATGGAACACTCGTCAGGGATGTCCTCGGTCGCTACCCGCTCTTTTACGAGCGCGACGAGCCATCCCGCTGGAGCCACGACCGAACCGATCTCGATACGCCCCGGCGACTGCCAGCCGGCCACGTCCACGACGGGGACGAGTGCCGGGAGTGGATCACTCTTCCCGAATTCGAACCGACCGGTGGTGTCGACAGCGTCAGAGCGGCCGTCGACGAGGCCGTCGGTCGTGTCGACGACACCGATCTGGCGATCGCATTTTCCGGTGGGCTCGACTCGGCGATTCTTGCTGCCCGGCTCGATGCACCACTGTACACCGTCGGATTTCCCGGGAGTCACGATATCGAGGCTGCTCGCTCCGCTGCGGCGCTGCTCGACGCCGATCTCCGCGTGATGGAACTCGAACCGGCGGATCTCGAAGACGCGCTGCCGGCTGTCGTCGATGCGACCGGGCGAACGAACGCGATGGATATCGAGATTGCGCTCCCGATTTTCGTCCTCGCCCGACGGGTCCGCGGGGACGGCTTCGACCGTCTCGCACTCGGGCAGGGAGCGGACGAACTGTTCGGTGGCTACAAAAAAGTCGCCCAGGCATCCGGAGATCCACGGGTCAGCGCCGATACGGTCCGTGGTGCCCGCCGCGAGATGGTCGAGACACTGCCGAACCAGCTCGAACGCGACGTGCTCGCACTTCGGGCTGCAGGCGTCGAGCCCGTCGTTCCGCTGCTGGATAACGTGGTCGTCGAGGCTGCGCTCTCCCTGCCCGGGGAACTTCTCGTCAACCACCGCGGCGAGCGAAAGTGGGCGCTACGACTCGCCGCCCGCCGGTGGCTCCCCGATCAGGTCGTCTTCCGGGAGAAAAAAGCCGTCCAGTACGGTAGCCTCGTCGCGCGTGAACTCGACCGCCTCGCCCGACAGCACGGGTTCAAACGACGGCGCGACGACCACATCCGACTGTACATCGAATCCGAGTGTCTGTAGTCACGTCCTACGTTATCTCTCTAAATCGAGTGATGTACGAATATATTGTGTGTCTGATATACCCAGCTACCCGATCTAGTTTGATTCGATACTATTCTACGCAGCCGGTAGTATCAATCTGATTACCGTGCCCTGGTACCTTCTGTCGTGCAGCACCGATTCCGCTGTAGATCCACCGTCACATACACGTACGCAAGCGGTGTTTCGGGAGCAGTTGCACCGTGATACAGCCGCCATATGCGTCGTGTTTACGCTGCTGTTTTTGATTTTAGTGACTTTCTGTCGGGGTGTCTCTTCCCGATACTATTCGCTGCTGTCAATCACTGTTCCCTGATGTATATGGAACGAAATATTTAATATAATCAGACAATAACATACTGCTGTATATTACAAATGTACGACTTGACAGGATTTCAGCGTGACCTGCTATACGTGATCGCTGGGCGGGAGGAGCCCCACGGGCTCGCGATCAAGGAGGAACTCGAAGAGTACTACGAAAAAGAGATACACCACGGTCGGCTGTACCCGAACCTCGACACGCTCGTCGACAAAGGGCTCGTCGAGAAAGGGCAGCGCGACCGTCGAACCAACTTCTACAGTCTCACACGGCGTGGCCGGCGCGAGATCGAGGCCCGGCGCGAGTGGGAAGACCAGTACGTCGAAGTCTGATCTGTCTTCTGGGGGGTCTGGATGCGGTGGTGTTGCGAGACTCGGATCTGCTCTTCTGTCTCTGAATCTATTGATCAGTCCGCTGTAGAGCACTCAAAGACAATTCTACGAACAGCAAGAAAGCCCCCGGCCGTTCGTCGGTTGCGACTCGCTGCGCTCCTCGACCTTCGGTCTGCGGTGCTTGCGTCGTCTCACTCGACGAACGGACGGCCCCTTTCAGTCCCGCCCGGCCTGGAAATCCAATCGGGCGGGACTGAAAGGGGCGAGGGGCTGAACGAAGGCCGACGACGTAAGCACCGCAACCCGGAGGGTGAGGAGCGCAGCGAGACCCCCGAGTTCAGCCCCTCGGGGCTTTCTTGCCGTTTGGAACGGTCAGTTCGAGTCTTCACGGAGGGAGCTGTTACAGTTCCATAACAATCCTTTCGATTTCACCATCTGGTTCTCCATCCCACACTGAACGATTGCGAGAAAAAGGCTTTACCCGGATGGTCTCGTAGAGTCGGCAAATGGTACTCGACGATCTTGGCAGTTCACTCCGGGGGACGCTCGACGAACTCCGGGGGAAATCGCGGATCTCCGAGGAGGATGTCGACGGCATCGTCAAGGAGATTCAGCGGTCGCTCATTCAGGCTGACGTTGATATCGAACTCGTCCGGGGACTCTCGGATAGCATCAAACAGCGCGCCCTCGAAGAGGAGCCACCCGCCGGCACCTCGCTACGGGACTGGGTGTTGCGCATCGTCTACGAGGAACTCGTCGATCTGCTCGGCGAGTCGACGGAGATCCCACTCGAAGAACAGACTGTCCTACTCGCCGGGCTGTATGGCTCGGGGAAGACGACGACTGCGGGGAAGATCGCGTGGTGGTTCTCCAAGAAGGGACTGCGCCCGGCGATCATCCAGACAGACACCGACCGACCCGGCGCGTACGACCAGGCGAAACAGCTCGCCGAGTCCGCCGAGGTCGACTTCTACGGCGACCCGGACAGCGACGATCCGGTCAAGATCGCCGAAGAGGGACTGCTCGAAACCGCCGACGCCGACGTCCAGATCGTGGACACGGCTGGCCGGGACGCGCTGAACCAGGAGCTGATCGACCAGATCGAGCGTATCGATGCCCAGGCCGACCCCGACCGAAATCTGCTCGTCATCGACGCGGCGATGGGGCAAAGCGCCAAAGAGCAGGCCCAGGAATTCGAGGAGACCATCGGTATCGACGGCGTGATCGTCACGAAAGTCGACGGGACGGCGAAAGGTGGTGGTGCGCTGGCTGCCGTCAACGAGACCGACTCGACGATTGCGTTCCTGGGTACTGGTGAGACGGTCAAGGACATCGAGCGGTTCGAATCTTCCAGTTTCGTCTCCCGGCTGCTCGGGATGGGCGATCTCAAACAGCTCACCGAGCGTGTCGAACGCGCGATGGAGGAAGCCCAGGAGGAAGACGAGGACTGGGACCCCGAGGATATGATGGAGGGGCAGTTCACCCTGAAGGATCTCCGCAAGCAGATGGAGGCGATGAACCGGATGGGGCCGCTCGATCAGGTGATGGATATGATTCCTGGGCTGGGTGGCTCGATCCAGGATCAACTCCCCGACGACGCGATGGACGTCACCGAGGAGCGGATGCGTGATTTCGAGGTCATCATGGACTCGATGACCGACGAGGAGATGGAGAATCCACGGATCGTCGGCGCACAGCGGACGAGACGGATCGCCCGTGGCTCCGGCAAACCTGAAGATCGGATCCGCGAACTGCTCCAGCAACACAAGATGATGGAGCGGACCCTCAAACAGTTCCAGGGGATGGGCGACGCCGACATGGAGCGGATGATGAAACAGATGCAGGGCGGCGGTGGCGGCCCTGGTGGCCCCGGCGGTGGGATGGGTGGCGGCGGCAACCCCTTCGGCGACTGATCCGTTCACCTGCGACCGCTACTCCGGAATCGTATCCGAGATCACGACAGCCTCGCCCTCGATTACTGCCTCCCCGTCCGAGCCGAGTACGTCCGTCGACAGTCGGAACTGGTTCTCACCGAGATGTTCGATCACGCGACACTCCGCCGTGATTCGCTCGTCGAGCTGGACAGGGCCGAGAAAGGAGAGATCCTGTGAGAGATAGATCGTCAGCCCCGGCAGCCGTGCGAGTGCTGCGCTGATCAGCCCGGCGACGAGTGTCCCGTGGGCGATCCGCTCACCGAACCGCGTCTTCTCGCCGAACGGCGCTTCGAGATGGAGTCGGTTCGTGTCACCACTCGCCTCTGCAAACGCCCGGATATCCTCCTCGCCAACTGTTTTCGAGAAGGTCACAGTATCACCGACGTCGATCTGTCCCTCGTCACCGAAGTACTCGTACTCCCAGTCGTCGTTCTCGTAGGCGGTATCTGCACGAACGTCGTGACGAGTTTGCTCTTTCCCGGGTCTGTGATCGCGTTTGTGCCGGACCAGATGGGGGATGTAGTTCGAGAGATCTGTCGTCGTCACAATCCCGACGAGTGTCCCCGCCTCGCCGACGACGGGCAGTCGCTTGATCCCGTGTTCGCGGATCTTTTCGGCTGCTATCTGGATCGATGCCGACTGGTCGACGGTGATCAGTGGGCTCGACATGATCTCCCGGACTGTCGTCGTCTCCGGGTCGTTCCCATCGGCGACGAGTTCTGTGAGATCCACGTCGGTAATGATCCCGATGGGAGTCTCGTGTTCACAGATCACCAGCGAGCCGATCTCCCCACCGACGAGTCGGCTGGCAGCACGCTGGACCGACTGCTCCGGTGTGACCGTTTCGACCGGTGTCTGCATGATCTCTCTGATGGTAATTGGTGCGAGCATCGGTACAGTAACTGACGACTCCCGTACAGATCAATGCAGTGCAAAGAACCGTAACGACTAGGGTTCGATCGGCTCGCCGTCTTCGGTTGGCGGTGCAATCAGATCGACGAACTCCTCGACGGACGGCTCCTCGACCCGGACGCTGACCGTAATGACTCCCAGTTCACCCGGCTCGTCGACGACGAAGTTCACGACTCCCTCGAAGGCAGCCTGCTTTTTGAGCCGAAACGAGAAACTGTCGCCGCGCTGGTTGCCGAAAAAGACACCACGGGCACTGTCGAGAATCGCCTGTCGGTGCAGTTGCTCGGAGAACTCGTCGAGCGTGTGCACCGTCGCCGTCAGTTCGCCGTTACGGTGTTCCGGCTCGGCATCGGGGAAGAGTGCCTGCATCGCATCGGCGACTCTGTCCGTCACTTCGGTGTCGTAGACGGGGGCTGTGATTTCGGCCTCGATACTGTAGATCACGCTTTCTCACCGTCGAGAATCGACTCGATCGTGTCGTGGAACTGCGCCAGCGAGTCGGTGTTTTCGACCGTTAGATCGGCCTGTTCCATCGCCTCTCCCATCCCGAAGTCGAGTTCGCGCTGGTCGCGGTCTGCGAGCGTCTCGCCGCCGTCGTCGGCGCTGGCATCCCGGCCGCGGGCGTCCAGTCGCTGTGCGCGCACGTCGAACGGTGCCTCGACACAGACGAGCGTGAACTGCTCGCCGAACGCGTCTTCGAACCGGTCGACCTCGACGTCCGACCGGATGCCGTCGACGACGACCGTCTCCGCGTCTTCGAGTTCGGCTTCGATGATCGGGAGTGATCGGTCAGCGATCGCAGCGGGGCCGTTTTCCTCCCGCAGGGCCTGTGCGACCTGGCCGTGATCGGTGGCCGGATCGAGACCACGGTCGCGACACTCCGCCCGGATCACGTCACCCATCGTCACGACGGGGATGTCGAGTCTCTCGGCAACTGCTGCAGCCTCGCTTTTGCCGCTGCCCGGCAACCCCACGAATCCGAATACGCTCATGGCCGGTGTTTGCCGAGACGGCAGATAAACACTGCGTTCGGAGACGGTGACAGATCACTGGAAGCTGGTCCCGAATCGAACGGTCGCCGTCGTTCACGCTTGCGACCGCTGTGACAGTCTCGTTTCGAGTGTTGCTCTCGCGGTTGCAGCCGTCTCGATCAGTTCCGTCAGTATTTTGATAACTGGATAGTTGACCGGGAGGTCACTGTAGACGTAGGTGGGGATATCGGGCCCGCTTATCGGTAGTCGTAGTTCGCGGCGTTTGTCGACCATCTCGGACTGGCGGCGTTCGATCAGCTCGTGACACCGTTTTTTCAGGATGTCGAGCCGTGATCGGTAGCCATCGAGCAGCTGGACCGGTTCGTCCGCGACTGAAGCGGTCTCGATATTCTCCAGATCCCTCGCCAGAGAACAGACCGGCTTCTGCAACGCTGTCACCGACGCACGCTCCGCCTGGAGTGTCTCTAATAGCTTCTCTCGTACTGCGATCGACTCCCTTACTGCAGCCAGAAGGGCCTGTTTGTGCCGGCGTTCGAATCCCGAGCCGTGGACGAGTATCGTCGCAACATCCGGGCCGAACTCCTGGTGGACATGTTCCGTATAGCTCTCGTCGTACTCCTCCTCGTAGTGCGGGACTGCCATAACCGTCGACTCGTACTGGTTCCGAACTGTCCGTACCGCCCGTGTTCGGTCGGTAGCCGACGTGACCGCTACTGGACTGAACTCCGTGGTCGGACTCTTGACAGAGAGATCACTGATCCGGTCACGAAACGCTTGCATTGCATCACGCTCTGCTGTCGTTCGGCTGTCCTCTCTGTCGATCGCATCGAGTGCACACTCGATGCGCTCGGGTGGAGAACGGTCAGCTAATCCGGTCATAGTCTAATCTTCAGTGAGCTGTTCTTAGTCGTTTCTAGTAGTTCTACTGCGGTATGCAAACTGCGATAGAGCGATATATATCAGATTCGAGATGTGGTCGGGTCACATACCGAGGGATCACTCCCCTCTGCTTTCGACGAGTGGCAACGCGGCCAGGCGTGCCGCCCCGATCGAGGTCAGCCCCCGGGCAGTCGGTGAGTCCGTCGCCCGCTGTTCGTGTGCCAGTTCGAGCCCGTCGGTGTCTGCGACCGGAACGAGTCGGATCTCGGTTCCCGCCGACGTGATATCGAGTAACAGATACGATTGTGGAAACGAACAGGTCGTCGGGACCGCAATCTCGCGGACGCCGCGGTCGACACCGGTGAGCGGCAGATGGAAGTGACCCGTCAGAACCAGCGGGGACCCACCGCTGGCCAGCACGTCGACGAGCGCGTCTACCTCTCGCATCGTCGGGGGAACTGCCATCTCCGCAGCGACCGTTTCCCGGTGACTGCGGAGCTGATCTGTCACTGCCGGGAGGTTGTGATGACACAGCACGAGCGGAGTATCAGTTTCCTCGAGTTTGGCGGCGAGCCACTCGCGCTGTGTCGAATCGACACAGCCGTCGTGGGTATCGGTCAGTCGTTCGCTATCGCCTGCCGAGTTCACACCGAGTAGATCCAGCCCACCGACGCGCTGGTGGAACGGGTACCTCCCGGGGCCGAACCGTTCGGCGAAGTCGGCAACTCGGATCGAGTCGTGATCGTCTCCGGTTTTCGGGACGTCGTGGTTTCCCGGAACGGCGTAGACCGGTACATCGAGTCTCTCCAGGGTCGTCTCGACTTCCCTGGCGTTCCACGCCTCGCCGTCTTTCGTGAGATCGCCCGGCGACAGGACTGCGTCGACGTCCCGGCTGGCGATATCGTCGACTGCGGCACGGAAGTGATCTGGTGTGTGCTCGAACAGCTTCGACGTTCCTTCGGCCCGCGTGGCGACGTGTGGATCGGCGACGGCGGCCAGCCGAACCGGTGTCGAGAGAGCCGGCCGGTCGAGGTCTGCGAGCAGTTGGCCGGGTTTCGGCGTCGTCATCGTTCCTCCGGGAAGATATGCTCCGGATTCTCGTGGTAGAACGTCGCAAGATGGGTACCGTCGAGCAGCCTGACGTGTAGCTGTATCTCCTCGCGTGTGTGGGCCTGCTCGGCCAGCGGTCGCGCCCGGTCGAGATCGACCGTCCCGACGAGTATCACTGCGAGCCGGCTCTCGGGATCGCTGATCCGTGTTACCAGAAACAGGTTCCGACCGATCGTCCGCCGATAGATGCTGTACTGGTCGAGCGAGCCGCGTTCGAGAAACGACTGGAGGTCTGCTCCCGTATCGTCCGGTGCGATATGTATCAACCCCGAAAGCTCTGTTCCGCTGTCCGGCGCAACCGCGGCGACGTGCCCCGCACGAACGACAGTAACCTCCCAGTTTTTGTGCCTGAGATCAGACGCCATCTCTGTTGCCTCTTCGAGCGTTCGGTCCCACGCAGTCCTCTCGTCTGGTGTCTCTGCTGACATCGCCTCACGTTTTCTGCTAATTATTCAAATATATTCCGATTAATTAAATTTATTTACGTATATATAGACTATATTCATCGTTATTCCTGTATTTTTGGCGTATAGTACTATTATCAACGATCATATGTGTCGACTCTGAACGTCGGGTTGATGTCGGAAGACAGTTCCAGACGCGGATTTTTGACCGCTGCCGGTGCCGGTGTCGTAGCTGCACTCGCAGGTTGTTCGGACAACACGGACGCAGGTGACCCCGAATCCGGGGACAACTCGACGGGCAACTCGGGCGAATCCGGTTCGACAGCGGAACTCCAGTTGATGGCGACAGGATCGATTCAGACACTCGACCCGACGAACGCGAAGGGATCCGGTGCGGGCTACAATCAGTACAACCAGCAGTTGATGTACTTCCCGGATGGGTTCTATCCGCCCGAGCCCGGGCTCGCGAAGGGGTACGAGCTGTCGGAAGACGGCCGCACCTATACGTTCGAACTCCGCGAAGATGCCACGTTTCACGATGGGACCGACGTCACCGCCGAGGACGTGGTCTACTCCTACCGGCGTCTCGCCGAGTCGGAAAACTCCCGGAACAAAGACGACATCGTGGGGCAGACACTGACCGTCGAACACGAACGGGACGCGACGCTGACGGAGCCGACGGACGAAGAGACTCTGGAGGACGTGGTTCCGGAAAGTCTCGCAGTCGAGGCGGTCGACGAGTACACCGTCGAGATGACGCTGGCGTCGCCGTTCCAGTACACCCTCTTCCAGATCGCTGGCGGCGCGTTCGCAATCATCCCGGCGAACTCGGTCGGCGATATCGAGGGGTACGAGGGCGAGTACGAGTACAACGAATTTTTCAGCACCAGCGGCGATGGCCCGACTTTCGCCGGGGCTGGTCCGTTCCAGGTCGACTCCTGGGAGAAGGGGAGCCAGATCCGACTCACAGCCTTCGAGGAGTACTACGACGGAGCGCCGGAACTCGACGCGATCCGGTTCACCGTCGTCGGTGACGGAAACACGCGTCTCCAGCGGTTCGAAAACCAAAATGCCGACATTCTCGACGAGGGGATCCCGACTGCGGCGTTCAATCCGGACAACGTCTCGGTCGAGCAGGAAGATGGTGCCCGTTCGCTGGGAACCTATACGCTAGACGACGGGACGGACGTCGCCTACGGCGAGATTCCGGCACTCACCACCGAATATATCGTATTCAACTGTCTCGAAGTCCCCCTTTCGGTCCGGCGGGCGGTCGCCTACGCGATGAACCAGCACGATATCGTCGAGAACGTCTACAAAGGTGCCGGCAAGCCGGGCTATCATATTACGCCGCCTGCGCCCTACCCGACCTTCGAGAGCGGTGTCTCGAACACCGAGAGCTACGATCGCCACGCCGAATCGGGCTATCAGTCGAACACCGAGTTTGCTGCGGACGGCTACCCCTACGGCTACGGGGAGACCAGACTCGACGACGCACGCGCCGTGATGGAAGAAGACGGCTACAGCGAGGACAACCGGTACTCGGTCACCGCCACCACGATTGCGGGCGATAGCGGCTACAACCGGGTGTTCACACGGCTGCAGTCGAAACTCCGGTCGGCCTACATCGATATGGAGATCGTCGAGGCCGAGTTCGGGACGATTATCAGTCGGGCTGTCAGCGGCGATATGGAGATCTTCGGCCTCGGTGACGGGATGGAGTATCCCGGGCCACAGAACTTCCTGCGATTCCTCCACGGCAAAAATCCCAGCAACCAGTTCACCCGGTGGGGTGCCGAGGGGAGCTACGCGACCGAAGAGTACCGACAGACTGCCCGGCAGTCCTGGGACGAGAACTACGCTGCCGACGGGACTTCGGAGGCGGACCACAACGAGGCCTTCCAGACCGTCGAGGAGATGAACTGGGCCTCGGTGCAGGAGCTTCCCTTCTTGCATCCGGTCAGCCAGCGGTTCTGGCACGACGATGTCGACGCCGAGATGCACGGTGTCATGGAAAACCAGGCGTTCGACGATCTCACGCTGGATCGCTAACTCCGAGACGCGATATGAACCTCTATCTAGATTCACTCACGTCCCGCTACCGTCTCGCGGTATCGGATTCCCCCGACACGGTGATCGCCCGTGAGTAGACTCCGCTATCTCGGCAAGCGGTTTCTGCTGTCGATTCCGGTCGTCTGGCTCGGCGCGTCGATGACGTGGTTTATCATCTTCATGGGTCCGATCGATCCGGCCAGCCGGCTGCTCAGTGAGGGCCAGTTACGCAACCCAGCCGCCTACCAGGCCGCAGAGACACAGCTGGGATTGAACCAGCCACCGCTCCAGCACTACTTCGACTGGATGTCGAGTCTCCTGCGGTTCGATCTGGGACAGACCTGGGTGCTCTACGAGGGATCGAGTGTCAACGCATTGATCCTCGACTTCCTCCCGCGGACGCTCTGGCTCGGGCTGTGGTCCGTCCTCATCGCGATCCTGATCGGTGTCCCACTCGGCTTTTACGCGGGGATGAACTCGAACACGGTCGCGGATTACGTCGCCTCGCTCGGTGGGATCGTCTGGCGAGCGATGCCGAACTTCTGGCTCGCGATCATCCTGCTCGCCGTGCTCAGTACCTCGCCAGTACTCTTTGGCTACCGGTTCGAGTGGGAGACGTTGTTCGTCAGTATCGATGCGATCTCCGGCAGCCCGGATATGACGCGTATCGACACGCCGGACGGGTTCGTCGCCGCGACGAAGAAGGTCCTGCCGGCGGCGCTCGTGCTGGGATCGGCGTCGATGGGCAACGAGATGCGGATCGGTCGGACGGCGATTCTCGAGGTTCGAAACGAGGATTACGTCGATTTTGCGAAAGCGAAGGGTGTCTCCGGCCGGCTGCTCGTCTGGAAACACATCTTCCGGAACGCACTGATCCCGCTGGTCCCGATCATCACCAGCGAGGCGTTCCTGCTGATCGGTGGCTCCGTGCTGGTCGAGACGGTGTTCGGTATCAACGGCATCGGACAGCTGTTCTACCAGGCGTCGGTCCAGGGTGACCTGCCGCTCGTCGGGACGTTGATGTACGTATTCATACTCATGACAGTCGGAATCAACCTCTTACAGGACGTACTGTACACGGTAATCGATCCTCGCGTCGGACTGGAGGGATCGTAGGATGGCCACAACGACACCGGCGGACAACCGACGACTGCTGGCCCCACTCCAGGACGATCCGAAGCTGGCTGCCTGGGTCGCAGTCGGACTGTTTCTGTTCGCCCTCCAGGCCGGCGCAGTCGCACACTTCCTCACCGGATTGGTCGCGGATCTCCTCGGAATCTTCCCGACCGCGGAGGCCAGTAACTCCGTTCTCGGGCGTCTCGTGGGGCTGTTCGAGGTTGCCCAGCGGCGTGCGGCGGAGTTGCCGACACTGCTCTCCCGCGATGTCGTCCCGAACGCTGGGCACTGGAACGGCGACCGGTGGGTCGGGACGTTCATGGGCTTCTCGCCGGCGGTTTCCTGGGGGATCCGTGTCACCCTCGTCTACGCCTACGCATTTACGTGGGTCGTGTGGGCAGTCCTCGGCTATCGGTACTACAGAGAGCAGTACCGCGTGGCCGACTGGACACCCCGTGACGATATCGTCGACCGGTTCCGGTCGCATGGCTGGGGACTGTTCGGCGCGACGATCGTCTTTCTGTTCGTCGTGATGGTCGTCTTCGCACCGACGCTCGGTCCGACGACAGTCGAGCAGAACATGGAATCCTCCTACGACTACGAGACGACCTACTGGAATTCGGAGACGGAGGAGGTCGAAACGATCCTCACTGGCGAGGCGAACCTCAACTCCAAATCGACCGGTGACCAGTCCCGTGTGATGCCGATGAGCTACGACGACTTCGGTCGGTTCCATCCCTTCGGAACGTTACCCAACGGGCGTGATCTGTTCACGTTCATCGTCGCCGGGTCGCGTATCTCGCTGGTCATCGGGCTGCTCTCTGTCGGACTGAGCGCGGCGTTGGCTGTGACACTCGCTATGACCTCGGCGTACTACAAGGGGCGTGTCGATCTCGGGACGGTCCTCCTCTCGGATGCGGTGATGGCGATGCCGCAGTTACTACTGTTGATCATGCTCATCACCGTTCTCTCCGACAGCTGGGTGGGTGAGATCTACAGCGGCGGGTTCGTTCTCGCTTTGATCTTCGCGTTCACCGGCTGGACGTACATGTGGCGGTCGATCCGCGGTCCGGCACTCCAGATCTCCGAGCGGACCTGGATCGACGCGGCACAGAGTTTCGGACAGCGGCCCTGGACGATCATGCGCAAACACATGCTCCCGTATATTACGGGCTATATCCTCGTCTACGGTTCGATGACACTCGGCGGCGCGATCATCGCGATTGCCGGGCTCTCGTATCTCGGCCTCGGCGTCGCACCACCGACGCCGGAGTGGGGGCGTGCGATCCAGCTCGGCCAGGAGTACGTCAACACCGGCTCCTGGCACATCTCGCTGATCCCGGGCCTGCTCATCACGCTCGTCGTCACGGGGTTCAACGCCCTCGGTGACGGTATCAGGGACGCGATCGATCCACAGTCAGACACCGGGACTGGCGGGGCGGCTGGACGGGGTGGTGGCGCATGAGCCGCCCCGACGGCTCGACCGATCGGACTCCCGGCCGAGAGCCACTGCTGTCGGTCAGTGATCTCCGGACGGTGTTTTACACCGACAAGGAGACGATTCACGCCGTCGACGGTATCTCCTTCGACATCTATCCCGGGGAGACGGTCGGTCTCGTCGGTGAGTCCGGCTCGGGCAAATCGGTGACGGCCCGCTCACTGCTTGGGCTGGTCGACGAGCCCGGCGTCGTCGAGGAGGGGACACTGGAGTTCAAAGGCGAGGACCTGCTCGAAACGGGGTGGGCGGAGTACCGTGGCGATCTCTCGATCGTCTTCCAGGATCCGTCGAACGCGCTCAACCCCGTCTACACGGTCGGCAACCAGATCCGCGAAGCCCTCGCAATCCACCAGGGGTTGCGCGGCAGCGCGGCCAGAGAACGCGCGATCGAGTTGCTCGAAGCGGTCGGGATCCCGGACGCGCCACGCCGGGTGAAAGAGTATCCACACCAGTTCTCCGGCGGGATGCAACAGCGCGCCGTCATCGCGATCGCACTCGCCTGCGATCCAGATCTGCTCGTCTGTGACGAACCGACGACGGCGCTGGACGTGACGATCCAGGCACAGATCCTGGATCTGCTCGACGAACTCCAGCGCGAGGAGGATCTCGCGATCCTCTTTATTAGCCACGATATGGGCGTCATCGAGGAGACGGCCGACCGCATCAACGTGATCTACGCCGGCGAAATCGTCGAGCGTGCACCGACGGAGCGACTGCTCGCGGCGCCCGAGCATCCCTACACCGAGGCACTCCTGAACAGTATTCCCGGCCGGACACCCCCCGATCAGCGGCTGCCGACCCTCGACGGCGAGGTACCGACGCCGGACGGGCCGGCCGAGTCCTGTCGGTTCGCACCGCGGTGTCCAGTCGCCGTCGAGGAGTGTCACGAGACTCCTCCCGACGCTGTGGCCGTCGGTGAGAACGGGACGGATCACTCCGCGGCCTGTCTGCTGGCCGGCGAGAGCGAACCGGAGGGAGAACAATGACGCAGGCGATCGAACCCCAGGAGACCGACGGCCAGGAGAGTCGTGCTCCGCTGCTCGAAATCCGGAACCTCCAGATCCAGTACGATGATTCTTCGCTGATCGGTGGCGATCCACCGGTCAGGGCTGTCGACGGCGTCTCACTGGATATCCGCCGCGGCGAGACACTGGGGCTCGTGGGTGAGTCAGGCTGTGGCAAGACCACGTTCAGCCGGGCACTCGTCGGACTCGAATCCGCGACGAGCGGAGAGATTCTGGTGGACGGGACGGACCTGACGGAACTGGAAGGACCCGCGCTCCGCGAGTGGCAGCGCCGCGTCGGGATGGTGTTTCAGGACCCACAGGAGAGTCTCAACGACCGGATGACTGTCGGCGAGATAATCAGCGAACCGCTGGATGCACACGACTGGCAGGACCAGGAGGAGCGGGAGGACCGCGTCTTCGAGTTACTCGACCGCGTCGGGCTCCAGGAAGAGCATTTCTACCGCTACCCCCACCAGTTCTCGGGTGGCCAGCGACAGCGTGTGGGGATCGCCCGCGCGCTCGCACTCGAACCGGAGTTTTTGATCCTCGATGAACCGGTCTCGGCGCTGGACGTCTCCGTCCAGGCGCGGGTGATCAACCTGCTCGAAGAACTGCAGGCCGACCTCGGCCTGACACTGCTTTTCGTCGCACACGATCTCTCTCTGGTCCGGCACGTCGCCGACCGCGTTGCGGTGATGTATCTCGGGAATCTGCTCGAAGTCGGTCGGACAGATCGGCTGTTCGACGCGCCGGCGAACCCGTACACGCGGTCGCTTCTGTCGGCGATCCCCGGCTCCGCGAGCCCTGCGCCGGACGAGCTCGGTGAGATCACGCTTCGCGGGACGCCGCCGAACCCACGGTATCCTCCCTCTGGCTGTCCGTTCGCGACCCGGTGTCCAGCAAAAATCCCGCCGGAGAAGTACCCCGATCTTTCGGCCGAGGAGTTCGACGCCATCGAGACGTTCCGGGCGATTCTCAGAGAGCGCGCTCGGAGTTCGAGTGGGGTATCGGCGTCGCTCAAACGGCGCCTCGGGATCGGAACCAGCGTCCGGACTGTTGACGAGATCGCCACAGAGCTGTTCGCCGGGCTCGATCTCCCGCCGGAAGCGAACGAGGTAATCGAGGACGCGAGGACGTCCGCTCGGAGCGACCCAGCGGCGGCACTCGAATTGCTCAGGACAGAGTTTGCCTCGGTCTGTGATCGCGACCCGCCGGCGGAGTACGTCGTCGACGACACAGGCCGAACGAGTCGGTGTCTCCGCCACCGCGAGGAGTACGACGACCCCGACGAAATCTGACCGATCCAGTCACACGGATTCGGCGACTCGCAGCCGGTCACTCTCTGACGTTTTCGATCTCTCTCGCGGTTTCGAGCAACGTCTCGTGTGCTGCTCCGTTCGAGGCAACCAGCCCGCGGGAGTCGTGTGTCCACTGTTCGCCATCGAGATCGGTTACGGTGCCGCCCGCCCACTCGACCATCGCACTCCCGGCGACCGTATCCCACGCGTTCGTCTCGACGTTCGTGATCACGCCGTCGACGCCACCGGCAGCGAGAAGCGAGAGGGCGGCCTGTGCGGAGCCGATCCGACGGAGGTCCCCGAATCGTTCGACAATCGTGCTCGTGGCCACAGCGTACTCTGCCCGGCGGTCGAAATCCCACCAGATCGTCGGAACGACCTCGAACCGGTCCGGATCGACGCGGTCGCTGACCGATATGGACTCTCCGTTTCTGGTAACCCCATCCGGTGTTCCCAGGTAGTGGTCGTCCAGTGCCGGGTGGATATTTGCGGCCGTGACTGGAACGCCGTCAATGAGACAGGCGACGCTGGTCGCAAACCGGCGGTTCCCGCGGACGTAGTTGTTCGTCCCGTCGATCGGGTCGACGATCCAGACTCGTCCCGACGCCGGAACCGTCGTCGCTGTCCCTTTCTCCTCGCCGTAGACGGGATCGTCCGGGAACGTCTCTCTGATGCGGTCGATGACTGCCTGCTGTGCGTCGCGATCCGCCGCTGTTACCACATCTGTTTTCCCGTCCTTGTGTTCGATCGGGAATTCGGTTCGGAACCGCTTCGCTGCGACGGTTGCTCCTGCGACGGCGCTTTCCTCGGTCACTGTTTGTAGCGTCTCGGAATCCATTGTGCTCGATACGCCCCTTTCGAAGTGAGATCGTTCAAAAAAGATTGCTAGTAGCGATATATAGGGCACACCTCCAGTACAGGGATCTTTCGAGAGATACCCAGTCGCCTGTTTCTGACCGAGATACCCATATTAAGATACATATACGAGCCATTTGAATCGCATCCGATGGCAGCGATCGAACTCAACGGACTATCCAAACAATACGGCAATCTGACTGCGGTACAGAATCTCGATTTGCAGATTCCGAACGGAGAAATATTCGGATTTCTCGGCCCGAATGGGGCCGGCAAATCGACGACAATCAACATCATCCTGGATTTCGTCAAACCTACGGCCGGACAGGCCAGCGTGCTCGGCATGAACTGTCAGGCACAGGGCAAGGAACTCCGCCAGCGCATCGGTGTCCTCCCGGAGGGGTACGACGTCTACGACCGGCTGACAGGCCGGCAACACCTCGAATTCGCGATCGAGTCGAAAAGCGCGACGAACGATCCCCAGCGCCTGCTCGAACGGGTCGGTATCGCCAATGCGGCCGACCGGAAAGCCGGCGGATACTCGAAAGGGATGGCACAGCGGCTCACGCTCGCGATGGCGCTCGTCGGCGATCCGGATCTGCTCATCCTCGACGAGCCGACGACCGGGCTCGACCCGAACGGGGCCCGCCAGATCCGCGAGATCATCCGCGAGGAGAACCGCAATGGGACGACGGTTTTCTTTTCGAGTCACATCCTCGGCCAGGTCGAGGCGGTCTGTGACCGTGTCGGCATCCTCCGGGAGGGACGGCTCGTCGCCGACGATTCGATCGAGGGGTTGCGTGACAACGTCCCTGGCGGGGAGAGTCTCGTCGTCGAGGGCGTCGGCTTCACCGACAGCGTGGTCGCGTCGATCCGTGCGATGGAGGGCGTCGAAAGCGTCGACGAACGCCAGCCAGGGGAGATGCTCTCGATCAGCCTCAACAGTGCCGCGAGCAAGACCGCCGTCCTGAGCGCGATCGAGGACACCGGCGCGACGGTCTCTGATTTCTCGACAGAGGAGGCGTCGCTTGAGGATCTGTTTGCCGCCTACACGACCACCGGAGGTGCACAGGCATGAGTTGGCAGACGATCGCGAAGAAGGATTTCCAGGACAGTGTTCGTTCACGGACACTGTGGGGCATCATCGGTGCGTTCGTCCTGTTGATCTTCCTGCTCGCCTATCTCGCGACAGATGGAAATATCAACAGCACCGCCGGATTTGTCTCGGTTATCGGTGGAGCCTTCCTGTTCGGAATCTTGCTTTTCGTCCCGCTGACTGGGCTGTTTATCAGCATCAAGTCGATCGTTCGCGAACGCGAAACCGGGACGATCAACCTGTTGCTGTCGCTCCCGCACTCGCGACGGGATATGGTCATCGGCAAGTTCGTCGGCCGCTCTGCTGTGATGAGTATCTCGGTTATCGTCGGGTTTCTGCCGGCGTGTTTGCTGATTTTGGTCCAGGCAGAGGTAACACCGATCTTCGAACTGTTCGCGTTCCTGCTTGCGACAGTCTTCCTCGGCCTCCTGTTCGTTGGTATCGGTGTCGGCTTCTCCGCACTCGTCAACAGTGAGACACAGGCAACTGTCGGTGGAGTGTTGCTCTTTTTCCTGCTGTATCTCTGGCCTGCGATCTTCAACATCCTCGATATCGATCTACCTGCATTCCTCGACCGGTTCTATCTTTTCGCACTGTTTTTCGATATGCTCGCGGCTATCTTCTCGCTCAGGGAGGACGTCCCGAACGCCTCTGTCGTCGAACTCGACGGAACCAACTTCGCGGAGGCGTCCGCAACCTCTGCTCCGATCCACATGCAACACTGGTTTGCCTTCGTTATCCTGGGTGTCCTCATCGCGGTTCCGCTGGCAGTCGGCTACATCCGCTTCGACAGCAATGACCTCTGACTGACGACGCTGTCTTTTCCAGTCACTGCTTTGCCAGCTCTGCCAGATAGTGGACACCGTCGGCTCTGACTGTCTCGACTGTCCACGGTGTCCCGATGGTGGCCTCCCGGAGTCGATCCGGACTGAACAGCCGAAAGAGCAGTATCTCGCCGCGGTCTCCCTCGTACTCGAAGGCCATCACCCGCGAGGCGAGACCGGGTGTCGGGTCCCCGCGGTAGCCGAGCAGGTCGGCAGTCCCATCCCGAGTCGGATCGTAGCTGTCGATCACTGCTCGTGCATTCGGCCCAGTTACGTAGGCGAGATCACCGAGAAACTCGCGCAATCCGAGCATCGATCCGGCCAGCCCGACCTGTGTGCCGTAGGCGAGTGCCGATCCGAACCGGTCGCGGTCGAACTGCTCGCGGAGGCTGAACATATCGCCCTGCCGGGCGTCCTCGACGCCACGTTCTCGGAGCAACGCGACGAGGGGTTCGTTCACCTCGATCGCGACAGTCTCGACACGCTCCTGAAAGAACAGCGCGTGTTTGCCGGCACCTGCACCCATATCCAGGAGCGGGCCATCGAGGCGCTGTCCGAGCCACTCGGTCAGTTCGTCGCCATCACCGAAATAGAACTCCTCGATCGGGTGTTCGAGCGTCTCCTCGCCGTCACGCTGGATGAGCGGTTCCGTCCGCTCGCCGTGGTAGTGATCGCGGAGTGCGCGACCGAATGGATCGCCTGCCATCGTACTGTGCCATTCCGACCCACATGCAAAAAATCGAGTGAGCGACGGTACCGAGTCGCATCTTATTTCTCCTCGACGTGCCTGACAGTACTCGCGATCCCGCGTGTGCTGTCGATCATCTCCGGGCCGGACATCTCGGCACGACCGACAGCGAAGGCCTTCGGTCCCTCGATGACGACTTCGTCGCCGACACGGATATCCTCGCTCGCGTCGACGACACCCGGCGCGAGCACGGAGCCGTGGGGGACGAAGGCGTCGATCTCGACGCGTTTCGTCGGCACGTCGCTTTCGACCCACCGTCGGCCGCCGGCGAGCGTGAGTGCGAGCAGCCCGTACTCCGGGACGAGCATCGCGAGTTGCTCGCCGTCGGTGCTGTTCGCCCGGAGTTTCGGATACCGACTCTCGACAGCGAGATCCTCGAACAGATCGTCGCCTGCACCGTCGCCGAACTGGTAGTCTGCGATCGCCCGGAGGGTGTTGTGCTGGCGCTCCCGTTTCATGTACGTCGTCTCCTCGGAGAGTGTCGATGCGAGATTCGCGAGCGAGTCGGCTGTCGTCGGATGATCAGAAACGGTATACTCGAACTCGACGCCGGCCGTCTCACCAGCACGCTCGACGATCTCCCGGTAGTCTCCGGGGAGGTGGGCGATCGCCCGGGGATACTCGTTCGATTCGAGGTAGGCAGCGAGGATGTCCGAGACAAATTCGATCTCCGTGGCGGTCCAGTTGCCGGTGACCACCGAGTCGTAGTGCTGTGCCGGGTAGGTCAGTTCGAGTTCCTGTGGAACGACGCCGATGGGGGAGGTCATCGAGACGAGGTGGGCCCGGTACTGGATGGCGTCGTGGAACTGGCCGTGGCTCTGGGATTCGCTGTAGGGTTTCCGGGCCGAACAGGGCACCAGTACGAGCGGTTTGTCGAACCGACAGTGGTAGCGGTTCGTCACCCGCTCGGCGTAGCGCTGGATCTCGACCCGGCGGAGGGTGTCGTCTGTCGCGGCCGTGATCTCCGCCCGCCGGAGCACTGGCGTTCGCTGTTCGAGGTAGCTGTACTGCTGGTCGAGTCGCCGGAAGGTGGCCGTCAACCACTGCTCGTGGCGGGCCTGCCCCTCGATGTAGTCTCGGAGTCGCCCAGCGCGGATGCGCTCCCTGACCGTGCCGAGTGCGGCCCGGAGGACGTGTTCGTTGTGCTCGGCACACTCTTCTCGACCGAACTCCGAACGCGGGGTCTGGCAGGCCGGACAGGCACAGGGCAGTTCGTCGAGGTCTTCGAGAAACGCCTCGCCGTCAGTGGTGAGATACTTCCCCTGTGTCCCCTTCACGACGGCTTTGTCAGTATCGAAGAGGTCGACACCCGCGTAGGCGAGTGTGGCGACGTTGCCCGGTGTCGCGACGCCGGATAGATAGAGGGCGGTATCTGACGGGATCGCCGCTCGCGTCTCGATGATCGCCTCGACGAACGCCGCCGCGTGGCCGGCCAGTTCCTGTGCGTTCGAGAGAATGTAGGCGTCGGTTCCCTGTTCCTGTGCGGTGTCGGACGAAACGACTGCCGCACTCGGGAAGTCGACGTCAGGATAGTCGACAGTGAACGCTTCTTGCACTTCGTCGGGCGTACCCCCGGGGAGTCCCCGGTGGGGCAACACTGTCAGCATCGACTCGTCGCCTTCGGGCAGGTCGCGCTCGGCGGTCCACTCGCTGCCCGCATCGACGAGGTAGTCGTCGACCAGTCCGGGCGTTCGGACCGACTCGGACAGCCGCAGTTCGCCGCGTCTGGCCGGACCGTCGCGGTCGTGAATCTCGAAATACTCGGTCATCTGGCCGGCCCCCGGCGTCGTCCGCTCTCGCTCATGGCTTCGATTACACAGCCGCTGGTATCTGTCCATCGATACCGCGTGCTCATAGCGGGACGAACACCGTCGCCGCGAGCAGAACTGTCGCTCCCAGAACCAGGTAATCCCGGCGGGCAAATTCGAGCCGGGGGAGTGTCGGATTCCAGGCGAAACACCGTGTCTGGAGCGCAACGGAGAGCCGATCGGAGTGGCTCAACGCACGCGCGAGTATGAGTGTGGCGATGCGACCAGTTCGATCCTGCATCGACCGTGTGTCCCCGCCACGGGCGCTGACTGCATCCCGGATCTGCCGCAGATCGTCCCGGAGAACTGGAATGTATCTGAACGTGAGTGCGACACCGACACCGAGGAGCTGTCCCGGGCGACCGGGGATCGTTTGCTGGATTGCCGCCCTGGTGTCACGGACCGGCGTCGCGTGGATGTACGCGGCGCTGACGAACAGGATCGGGACGATACGAGCGACCGATCGGAGTGATTCGATGGCTGGATCGAGACGGAGCCACGGCGAGCCGAGCGTTATGGCTGCGATCAGAGGTCCGAGCAAAAGCACGAGCAAGACGAACCAGTACGCCCGGAGCGCCTCACGAATGGCGAGTCCGGAGAGGGAGAGCGAGGCTATCCCGACGACGAACAGTCCCGCAAGCCGCAGGACTGTCGGCGTCGCGAAGGCGGCGACCGCGAACCCGAACTGGAAGCACAGTTTCGTCCGGGGATCGAGGCGGTGAACGACTGTCGATCCGGGCGTGTAGGTCAACATCGATTAGTCGGAGCTATCTCCGGGTGTGCGAACGTCGATTTCAGATAGCCGGTCTCGCGCCTGTTCGGGTGGGAGATCGAAGACGACCGACCCATCACGGAGTCCCACGACGCTGTCTGCACGACTCAGGAGGTCTCGCACGTCGTGGGTGACGACGACGATGCTCATCCCCTCGGCGTAGCGGTCGTCGAGTTGTCGGAGGACAGACCGCTGTGCCGGCCAGTCGAGGCCAGCGAAGGGTTCGTCGAGAACGAGGTGGTCGGGCTCCATCGCCAGCGCACCGGCGATAGCGACTCTGGCCTGCTCTCCACCCGACAACGAATCGATCCGTTCGTCTTCCCGGCCTGCCATCTGCACGGCAGCGAGGGCAGCTTCGACCCGGCGGTCGATCTCGTCGTGGTCGAGGCCGAGATTTTCCGGTCCGAAGGCCACGTCAGCGCCGACTGTCGCGGCGACGAACTGGTCACGGGGTGACTGGAACACCATCCCGACGCTCGTCCGGGCTGCGACGGGATCGTCACCTGCTGGGGTTCCGTCGACGGTCACCTCGCCGCTGTCGGGTTCGAACAAGGCGTTGAAATGCCGAACCAGCGTCGTCTTGCCGCTCCCGTTCGGGCCCGCGAGTAGCACCCACTCGCCGTCCTCGATTGTCAGCGAGACGCCGTCGAGGGCTGGCTCCCCGTCGAAGAAGTGAGTGAGGTTGTCAACGGTGATCATCGCCCGACGAGTAACTCGTTACCGCCAGTGACGATCCCGATCGTGATCGCGACTTTCAGGACGTCACCGACGGCGAAGAGTGCCATGAACGAGGCGGCACGCGAGAGCGTCCACCCGTTTACGCTTGCCAGCCACGGAAGACCGATCAGATAGATCACGGCGAGTCCAGCCCCCAGCGCGAGCGTGATCCAGACTGGAGATAGCTCGTCGAGTTCCTGTGGTGTGAGTGATCGGTGTGCGACGAAGCCGATGACGGCTGCGGCGACGACGAAGCCGACCAGAAATCCACCCGTCGGGCCGAAAAAGTAGCCGACGCCGGCCTGAAAGTTCGAGAACACCGGCGCGCCCGCCAGTCCGACGAGGACGTACAACAGCAGTGAGAACCCGCCCCAGACGCCGCCGAGCAGCAGTCCGGCAAAGAACACACCGAACACCTGGAAAGAGAAGGGAATGCCACCGGGGAGATCGATCGAGAACGGGGCGAGCACTGCTGTCAGCGCAGCGATGAGGACTGCCCCGGCTAACTGCCTCACAGTGTCGGATTCGACGAGATCTACGGAGTCCACCTGTTCACTTGCCATACAGGAGCGGGGCCGTCAACCGAAATTAATGTAGCGGTTTACGAGGTACGAGTTGTTCGAGTTTGTGGTGGGTGGATCAACGTTATCGACAGCGGTCGCTTTTCAATTTCATGTTACACCACCTATAGATACACCTCATCAACGAACAATCGGGAAAACAACTCCCGTCGAAACAGCGCGAGCGTTATCTGGCAGCAGCCGCGACGCGCTCTTTTTCTTCTTTCTGTGAGACGCCGTAGGTGCCGACATCGTTGTTCGCGGCACCGATCAGCTGGCGGGCGAGTGCCTGCGCAGCGTCGGTGTCGGTCTTGAACGAGTCGCCGTAGACACCCTCGGCGAGGAACTTCAGTGCCTGGTCGACACGCCGCTGTGGCGAGACGTCGACTGCTTTCGGCACGGAGATCCCACCGTATTTCAGGCGGACGGTCTCCTCACGCGGGGCGGAGTTCTCCACGGCCTGGACGAGGATCTGGACCGGGTTCTCGTCTGTCTGCTCGTGGATGATCTCGAACGCGTCCCGGGTGATCTTGGTGGCGAGCTGTTTCTTGCCGGTGTTCTCGTCGGTCTGCATCAGCCGGTTGATCAGCCGCTCGACGATGCTGATCTGGCTTTTCTTGAACTGCTTGTCGGCGTGACGACCCATCGTGTTCGCGATCGGCGTCACGGTGATATACCGCTCCGTCGAGACGTCGCTGAACTCGATCTCTTCGACGTCGTACTTGCCGAACAGCTGTGCGTTACTTCCGTCGCTTTTCGCCGGCGCGTCGGGTTCTGGTTGGTCTGTCGACATATTATCGGACTGGTTTCTCTGCGTTGCCGCGGACGAGTTCGATCAGCGAGACGCCGTTTACC
Organism: Halovenus amylolytica; assembly: GCA_004015825.1. Taxonomy (GTDB): domain Archaea; phylum Halobacteriota; class Halobacteria; order Halobacteriales; family Haloarculaceae; genus Halovenus; species Halovenus amylolytica. The sequence continues at coordinate 25,496 of SAYS01000019.1, forward strand.
TTCTCGACCTTGTAGTTGACACCGGAGAGGTCGCCCATCGCACGGCCCTTCGCGCCACCGATACCGGCGATAGTCACTTCGTCGTGTTCGTCGATAAAGGAGATCGCGCCGTCACCGGGACAGAATGCCGTGACCTGCTTGCCGTTTTTGATCAGCTGGACACGCACGCATTTCCGGATCGCGGAGTTGGGCTGTTTCGCTTCGATACCGACCTTCTCGAGGACGATCCCACGACCCTGCGGGGCACCCTCGAGGGGATCGGACTGCTCGCGCAGTCCACGCTCTCGCCGCGCGTACTTCGAGTCGGACCATCGCCGCTGCTGGCGGTCCTTCTTGAGCTTGCGCGCGGCATATTTGCCGTTTGCCATAGTACAAGTCGCTATCCGACGGAGCTACTTAACAGCCACCTTTTTGTCCTGACAGTGTACCCCGCAGCTGCTCCCGCCTAGATATTCTTGGGGCCGTCGCTGAACTGCAACGCCCCATCGCTCTGGGTCGTGAGGTCTGCTTCCTCCAGGCGAGAATCGATCGTCGTCCCACAGCGGGGACACTCGTAGTCGAGTGAGGCAGCGTGAATATGAATGATCCAGTCTCCGTTGATCCGACTGGTGTGATTGCAGTTCGTACAGTAAAGAGTCGCCTTCTGATCCGAGAGACGCTGAGAGAGGTTAGAAATACCCATCAGTAATCTATATGCTGTCCGGTAATAAGGCCGTCGTCTTCAGTGGTTGCACAGCCACGGGCAGCGAACTGTTCCGCTGGGTTACGTGGACTCTTCGCCGATCCGCTCGAAGGTGAGCGTCACGACGTTCCCGAGGTCATCCGTGCGGCGCTGAAAACACAGCGTGCCACCGACAGTTTCGACGGCCCACTTCACGATCCAGAGCCCGAGTCCGTCGTTGTGCTGGAGTGGCTCCTCGGAGCCGCGGTTGATCGTCCGCTGGATCTGGCTCGGAATCGGCTCACACTCGTCGATAATCCGTATGTCGACGTGCTGTTCGTCGCTCGTAATCTCGACAGTGACGGGGCCATCTCCGGAGGGGTGGTGGATGACGGCGTTTTCGAGCAGTTCCTGCAGTGCGACCTCGAAGGACGGCGGGGCCCGGGCGGAGACGTCCGCGGGCAGGTCGGTCTCGATCGTCGCGTCCGGATACTCGATCCCAAATTTCATGATGACGTGTTCGACCACCTCGACGAGTTCCAGCCGGCAGTCCTCGTCGGCCGGAATGCCGATATGCTCCTGTGCGAGTCGTGCCTTCTCGCTCAGATTGATGACGCGCCTGCCGACCTCCTCGATCTTCTCGGCTGCCGTCCGGTACCCCTCGTCGTCGACGGTCTTGAGTTGTGTTGCTTTCCCGACGACGACGTTCATCTCGTTGCGGATGTTGTGCCGGAGCGCCCGGTTGAGGACGTCGAGCTTTTTGTCCTGTTGTCGCTGTTCGCGGAGATCACGGACCCGACCGACGACCTTTCTCCCGTCTGTCGATTCGCTACCGAGCAGCGACAGCCGACACTCGACGGGGATCTCCGACCCATTTTTCGAGATGATTCGGCCGACGAGTCGCTCCTCGTCTGTGGTGTCGCTTTCGACGAACAGCTCGAAGCGGTGGCCCCACTCGGCCAGATCGTCCTCGTGGACGAGCTCCTCGGCCGACATTCCGACCAGTTCGCACCGGTCGTACCCCGTCAGATCGACGAACGGGCCGTTGACTGTCTCGAGGACACCATCTGTCACGACGTACAGGGGATCGGTCGCCATCTCCAGCAGTGACTCGTGAACTGTCTCGCGTCTCTGTGCTGGTGGGGTACTATGGTCGGTCATCGGGGCTTGGGGACTCGGTCGATGTGTGGGCGCTGTCGGCAGACGGCTGATCCGTCTGCGATTGACGATAGCTGGATACTTAAATGTCGGTATCGCTGCTACGTTTTGACTATTCCCTCACTTGTTTACTTATTAATGTTACTTTTGTTCGTATTCGATGAGTGACCAATCGCCGACGAGAAGCAGTGGTCGAAGAGATGTCACAGCTGCTGGGCCGGCGCGTGGGAGAATCACTCTGTCTCGATGGCGCCGTCCGGTAGATCTCCGCCCGGAAGTTCGACCCGGACTTCGAGAATCCGGTTGCTACCGACTGTTTCGACAGTGAACGTCGCTCCGTCGTAGCTGACCGTCTCACCCTCGCTGGCGAGGCGACCGGTTCGGCTGATGAGAAATCCGGCGAGGGATTCGTACTCGCCAGTTTCCGGGAGGTCCGTCTCCAGCGCTTCGTTGACCTCGTGGATGTTACGCTCCCCCTGGACGAGTGCCGTGTTCTCGTCGAGCCAGCGGACCGGGGGTGACTCCGCCTCGGCGAGTATTTCGCCGATGATCTCTTCGACAATGTCCTCGATGGTGACGATCCCGGCCGTCGTCCCGAACTCGTCGATGACGATCGCCATCCGGTGTCGCTCCGCACGGAGTTCGGTCAGCAGATCGTCGACTTCCTTGGTTTCGGGGACGACGAGGGGCTCTCCAGCGAGATCGCCGACCGACTGCCCGTCCCCGCGGTACTGTGCCTCCAGCAGCTCCTGGATGTGGACGATCCCGACGACCGTATCCAGGACGCCATCGTACACCGGCAGCTGATTGTAGCCACTCTCCAGACAGGTGTCGATCGCCGTTTCGAGATCCTCGTCGGCCTCGACTGCGACGACATCGAGCCGTGGAACCATCGTCTCCTTGACGATCCGGTGGCGAAATCGCAGCAGTCGCTGGAGCATCTTGTGTTCCTCGTCGGTGAAAACGCCTGCGCGCTGGCCGGCCCGGATCACTTCCTGGATCTCCGCACGGGTGACGTAGGCGCTCTCGACGTTTCCTTCACTCCCCATGAGCTTGTTGACGCCGCGAGTGAGCGCGTCGAAAAACGCCACGAGTGGGTACATGACCTTCTGTGTGAACCGGAGCGGTCGGGCGATCCGGAGCGCCCACGGCTCGCTGTTCTCGACGGCGTAGGATTTGGGTGCGCTCTCGCCGAACAGCAAGACGAGCGAGGTCACGCCGAAGGTCGCGACGAGGACGGCCTGGCCCGGATCGAGGTAGAAGCCGAGCAGCCCCGTTGCGATACTCGACATCCCGATATTGGCGATGTTGTTGCCGACGAGGATCGTCACGAGCAGGCGCCGCGGGTTGGATTTCAGTACGGAGAGTGTCTTCGCACCGGGTATGTTCTTGTCGACGAGCGAACTGATCCGATGATCGGCAAGCGAGAAGATGGCGATCTCCGACGAGGCAAAAAATGCAGAGAGGACGAGGAGGACCAGCACCGCGAGAATTCCCAGTCCCGTGATCACTCCTTGCGAGATTTCGGGAACCGAGATCTGTCCGATAGCTGTCGACAGCACTGCGAGTTCGTGCATGTTCCCCCAGTAGGGCAAACAGCCCGGTAAAGGGCCGGGTTCAGCGAACGACCCGAAAATGTATGCTGTCAACCGAACACTACCCAGGTATGCGCGAACGCAAAAAGCACGAACTCGCGGATACCGCCCAGCAGATCGTCGGCGGATTCCTGCTGGCTGGCCCCTTCGTCGTCACACAGGAGGTGTGGATGCTGGCACAGAATATGACCATCTTTCACAGTCTCTTCCTCGTCGGCATCATCATGTCTATCGGATACGGTGGTCTCTACGGCGCCGACAACGACCGCGATCCCCGGACAGAGGCGGCCTTCTTCGGCATTCCGGTCCGGTTCGTCTCGGTCGTTCTCGTCGCCTTCGGCTCTGTCGCGATTCTCGCCTTCGCGGTTACTGCACCCAATCAGTTCCTCAGTGATCTCCCGCCGGCCGACCGGTTGGCAGTCACGTTCCGGGCGATCAGCGTCGGCTCGCTGTTCAGTATGGTCGGCGCAGTGACGACGGACAGTATCTTTTAAAGGGTTGCGTTCGAGTGAGTTCGCTACTTGCGAACCCGCTCAGGTGAGTTCGATATCGTCGATCCCGTAGTGGCGGTCCGCGAGTCGTCGGGCAGCGTCGATGTTCCGACCGTCGGAGCCGATCGCAGCACCGCGGTCTTCCTCTGCGACTTCGACGTACGCGAGCCGGTCGTCGTTTTCGCTGATCGTGACGTTGTACACCGCGGCGGGTGCGAGCGCACTCGCGACGAAGCCCTCTGCGGTGGGGGCGTCCTCGACGAGTTTGATCGGTTTCCCGATCTGCTCTTCGACCTGGCGGACGTGTTCGCCACCCGATCCGATCGCTTTCCCCATCTCGCCGGTTTTGATCAGAACGATCACACGGTCGAACTCCTCGTCGACCAGACAGTCTTTGACCGTCGCCTCTGTCTCGGTCTCGAACAGCGCGGCGAGCTGGCGTGCCTCGTCGGAGAGTGTGATCGTCATGCGATCAGTCTGCCTGCTTGCCGCTTGTCATCCGGAGGTTGACGTCGCCGGTGCCGAGTTTGATCGGCTTGCCGACGATCACGTTCTCGGTGACGCCGTCGAGTTCGTCCACCTCGCCGTGGATGGCGGCATCCAGCAGGTGACTGACTGTCACCTCGAAGGCCGCACGCGCGAGCACGGAGTCTTTCGAACCGGAGATCCCGTGACGACCGATCGATTCGATCGTCCCCTCGTTGGTCATGATATCCGCGACCAACATCAGGTGCCGGATGTTCACGTCGTCCAGTCCCTGTTCTTCGAGCGTGTTCATCGTCTCGTTGATCAGCGACTCCCGGGCAGCCTCGACGCCGAGATTCCGGTAGATCTCGTGGATGTTGTTACAGGTCGTTCGCGAGGCGTCGACACCCTCGATGCCGAGCACCTTCCCGAAGTCAGAGCCCTCGGTGTAGAGGACGAACTCCTCGCCCTCGTCGAGTTCCTCTTTCCGGATCACGACGCGGCTGATATCCTCGATCCCCTTGAACACGATCTCACGGAGCTCCTCGACGAGCTGGAGCAGCTGCCGGTAGGAGGGCTCCTCGGGACCGAACTCGATGACGAGTCCGCGCTGCTGGGTCTGGACGCCCAGGCTGGACTCGATCGTCTCGGCGATCTCTTCGGCGACCGCGACGGGATCGTCGACGGTCGGCCAGCGCTCGCGGAGCGTGTCCTCGTTGAGCGCGATCTGGACGATCATGTCCGCGACGTTCGTCGAGACGTCGCCGAGCTGGAGGATCTTCGTCGCCTCGATCTTCCAGACGACCTCGTGGGCGCGTTCGCGGTCCTCGGCGAACTCCTCGTCGAGGTAGACGGTCATCATCGGCGTGTCCGGCTCCTTCCGGGCGTCGACCAGTTCGATCAGCCGCGGCAGCCCCTGTGTCACGTCGATCTCCGCGACACCCGCGTAGTGGAAGGTGTTCATCGTCATCTGGGTTCCGGGTTCCCCGATCGACTGCGCCGAGACGGTGCCGACGGGATCGAGTGGGTCGACCCGCGAGCTGTAGTACTCCGCGACCGTCGCCTGGACGATCTCGTCTGCCTGTTCGGTCGTGACCTCGCGGTCTTCGAGGGTCCCGTAGACCTCGTTTTTCAGTCGTCGCGGGAGATCAGCGTCCTCGACGATCGCTTCGATGTCGTCAGTTACGTCGTAGTCTGTCATTGTATCACCTGATCAGTCGTCACTCTGTGCCATCCACCAGTCGTCTGCGTGCTCGGAGAGGTTGGTCGGTGCCCGTTCCTCGCCGAGGAACTGTGCTTTCTCGCTTTCGCCTGCGAACTCGTTTTCCAGTACGCGGTCGGCGATGTTCTCGACATCCACTGCCGGTTCGGTCTCGTCGCTGGAGACCTCGACGGGCGAGGTGCCGTCCTCCCCGAACTCGAACTGGACGATCGTATCCGAGGTGTCTCGGACCGTACCGTCGTACTGTGCTTCCAGCTCGGAGAGGGCGTTGATGAGTCGGCGCTGCAGATAGCCCGACTTCGAGGTTCGGACTGCCGTATCCACCAGCCCCTCGCGGCCACCCATCGCGTGGAAGAAGAACTCCTTGGGGTTGAGTCCCTCACGGTAGGAGTGTTCGACGAAGCCGTGTGCATCTGCCGAGAGGTCGCCTTCCTCGAAGTGGGAAAGCGTCCGGTTCTCGTAGCCACGGTTGATCCGCTCGCCACGGACTGCCTGCTGGCCGACACAGCCGGCCATCTGGGTCAGGTTCAGCATCGAGCCACGCGCACCGGATTCGGCCATGATGACCGCCGGGTTCTCGTTGCCGAAGTGGTCCTCGGCGATGTCACCGGCGCTGTCACGTGCCTGGCCGAGCGTCTGCATGATCTTCATCTCCAGCGTCTCGTCGATGGTCCGGCCTGGGAGTGACTCCAGATCACCCTGCTCGTAGGCCTCGATGAGTTCCTCGACGCGTTCGTTTGCCTCCCTCATGGCCTCGTCGACCTGGGCCTGTGCTTCCGGCGGGATCGACTCGTCGTCGATACTGATCGAGAACCCGAAGTGCATGATCGTCCGGATCGCGACCGACGAAACCTCGTTGATGAAGATCCGCGCTCGCGTGCGTGAGTACTGCTTCGTGATCGTGTCGACAATCTCGCCGCCGAAGGCACCGACTCCGTCCTCGTCGATGGTGCCATCGAGCATCTGGCCGTCCTCGATGATGACGGTGTCGCCAGCAGAGGACGTGAATTCGAGATCGAGGCTGTCCGGCAGCAGCTCCGAGAACAGCGTCCGGCCAGTCCAGAACGGTTTCCCGTTGTCCTCGCCATCCGGCTCTGGGAGTTCGTCGATCCGCGTCGTACGCAACAGATCGAGCGCCTGCGTCTCGTTGAACTCCGGATTCTGGTTCGTGAGCAGGTAGGTCGCGGTGATGTGATCCTGGATCGCACCGATGATGTTCTCCCCGAACCGTGGACTCAACATCTGTTCCTGGACACGCATCAGCGTCCGGGCCTCGGCACGGGCCTCCTCGTTCTGGAGGGCGTGCATGTTCATCTCGTCGCCGTCGAAGTCAGCGTTGTACGGCGGACAGACGACGGTGTTCAGCCTGAAGGTCTTGTACGGCATCACGACGACCTCGTGAGCCATAATCGACATCCGGTGCAACGATGGCTGTCGGTTGAAGATGATGATGTCGCCGTCGATCAGGTGCCGGGAGACTTCCCAGCCTGGCTCGACCTTTTCGGCGAGTTCCTCGCAGTTCTTCTCGGTGACCTTCAGTCGGCGACCGTCGTCACGCCGGACGTAGTTCGCGCCGGGGTGTGCCTCGGGGCCGTTGCTGACGTAGCGGCGCGCCTCCTGCAGGTTGCGCTCGTTGACGTTCATCGTCTGGGTCATCTCCGTCGCGACGCGGTCGGGGACACCGACCTCGTTCAGACTAAGCGTCGGGTCCGGCGAGATGACCGTCCGAGCGGAGAAGTTGACACGTTTCCCCGAAAGCGAGCCACGGAATCGCCCCTCCTTGCCTTTCAGGCGCTGGGAGAGCGTCTTGAGTGGTCGCCCCGAGCGGTGTCGGGCCGGCGGCGTCCCGGAGATTTCGTTGTCCATGAACGTGGTGACGTGATACTGGAGCAGTTCCCAGAGGTCCTCGATGATCAGCTGGGGGGCACCGGCCTCACGGTTCTCCATGAAGCGCTGGTTGATCCGGATGATGTCCACCAGCTTGTGGGTCAGGTCGTCCTCGGAACGCTGGCCGTTGTCGAGTGTGATCGATGGCCGTGCGGTCACCGGCGGGACCGGCAGCACGGTCAGGATCATCCACTCCGGCCGGGAGCGCTCGGAGTCGATGCCGAGCACTTCGATGTCCTCGTCGGGAATCGTCTCGAACCAGTCCCGGATATCCGAGGGCATCAGCTTGTTCATGTCCTCCTCGGTCAGATCGACGTCGAGGGCAGACTCGATAGCGCGGCGATCCTCTTTGCGCGGGCGGAAATCGCCCGAGAGGATCTCCTGGATCCGGCCCGGATCGATCCCGGTCTCCTCGGCCAGTTCGGTCGGGGAGACGCGCTCCGAATCCTCGCCGGGTTCCATCGCCTCTGCGATGCGGTCGGAGTACTCCGCGGCCAGCACCTGCTGGACCTCGTAGTAGGTCGTCGGTTTCTCGTGCTGGATATCGAACTGCTGTTCGCCACAGTGTGGACAGCGATCCTTCTTCCGGGCCTGGCGGATCGCGGCCTTCGTCACGTCGTTGAGATCCTGCCCGAGTGCGCGTGTCCGGTCGAGTTGACTCCGGAACTCCTCTTTCTCGTCTTCGGTCAGGCAAAGTCGGGCACACTCCCGGCAGGTCCCGCGAAGGAGCCGCCGGATAAGCTTCGAGAAACCGACGTGGATGACTGGCGCGGCGAGTTCGATGTGGCCGAAGTGGCCGTTACACGAACCCGAGTGTTTGCCACACGTTTTACACTCCAGCCCGGGGTCGATGACGCCCAGCCGTGGATCCATCAGCCCCATGTCGATGGGGAAGCCGTCGTCGTCGTAGGTGTCGGCCGTGATGATCTTCGTGGCGCTCATTTCGCGGTACTCTTCGGGATCCATCAGCCCGAAATCGAGCCGTCCGATCGTCTGTGGTGCGTGTTGACTCATTTATACAGCTTCCTCCAGTTCGATCCGCGGTGCGATTCCGAGTGCTTTCATCTCGTCGAGCAGGAGTTTGAACGCGTAGGACATCTCGACTTCGTGGACGTTTGTCTCCTCCTCGCAGTTCGGACAGTAGACACGGCGCTGTTCGACGTTCTCGACGGCGGACATCCCACACTCGCCACAGACGTTGATCCACTCGCGGTCTGACTCGTCGAGCAGTCGCTCCTTGAGTGTCATCGCTGCGCCGTGACCGATGAAGACGTCCCGTTCCATCTCTCCGATACGGAGACCACCCTCGCGGGCGCGACCCTCCGTCGGCTGGCGGGTCAGCACCTGGACGGGGCCACGCGAGCGGGCGTGGATCTTGTTCGACACCATGTGATACAGCTTCTGGTAGAAGATGGTGCCGACGAAAATCTCGGCCTCGATTTTCTCGCCGGTGATCCCCGAGTACATGACCTCCTTGCCGCTGGATTTGAAGCCGTGGTCTTCCAGCGAGCCACGGAGTTGTTCTTCGTCCTCGCCGGTGAACGCGGTCCCGTCGACACGCCGGCCTTCGAGCGAACCGACCTTCCCGCCGATCATCTCCAGAATGTGACCGACGGTCATCCGCGATGGGAGTGCGTGCGGGTTCAGGATCAGGTCGGGAACGACGCCCTGTTCGGTGAAGGGCATGTCCTCCTGCGGTGCGATGTGGCCGACGACCCCTTTCTGGCCGTGCCGTGACGCGAACTTGTCCCCGAGTTCGGGGATTCGCTCGTCACGGACGGAGACCTTGGAGAGTTTCGAGCCGTCCTCGCCTTCCATCAGCGTCACCGTGTCGACGACGCCGGATTCGCCCGAGCGCATCGTCACGCTCGTCTCCCGGCGTTTCTGTGCGGAGAGTCCACCCATGTCGTCCGGCTCTTCGAGAAAGCGTGGCGGTGAGGTCTTGCCGAGCAACACGGCGTTTTCGTCGACGTGTGTCTCGGGGTTGACCAGCCCATCCTCGTCGAGGTGAGTGTAGGCGTCCTCGCCGCGTGCGCCGCGAACTTCCTCGTCGGGAATCTCGAAGCGGTCTTCCTGTCCACCGGGGTATCGGCGTTCCTCGCCCTCGTAGGTCCGGAAGAAATGCGAGCGGGCGAGTGCGCGCTCGACCGACCCCTTGTTCATGACCAGCGCGTCCTCGATGTTGAACCCCTCGTAGGACATCACCGCGACGACGAAGTTCTGTGCCGCCGGTCGGTCGTCGTAGCCGATCTGTTCGGTGGTCTGCGTTTTGACCATCGACAGCTGCGGGTAGTGCAGCAGGTGCTGGCGGGTGTCCGGTCGGATCCGGTAGTTCGCCGAGGGGAGACCGAGCGACTGTTTGATCATCCCCGATCCCATCGTAATCCGCGGGCTGGCGTTGTGCTCGGGGTAGGGGATCATCCCCGCACCGATCCCGAACATGAGCTGGGGATCGATCTCGAGGTGGGTGTGGTTCTCGGTGAGTTCCTCTTCCTCGACACCGACCAGAATGTCGCCTTCCTCTTCGGCGTCGATGAAGTCGACGTAGCCGCGGTCGACGAGATCCTGAAACTCGACGTCACCTTCTTTGAGTGCCTCGACCTCCTCGTCGGAGATCAGTGGCTCGCCGTCCTCGACGACCAGCAGTGGGCGTCGGGCACGGCCGGCGTCGGCGTTGACGATGACCTCGCCGGTGCGTTCGTTGACCGAGACGTTGACCATCTCGCTGATATCGCCGCGGCGCCGTGCCTGGCGAATCTGCTCTGCGAGCTGTTCCGGCTGGGGGTGTGTGCCAACCAGACTACCGTTGACGTATACTTTCGCTTCTCGTTGTTGTTGACTCATATTAATCGTCTGCGGGCTGTTCGACGCTTTCGATGCCTGGGATACCCTGGACTCCCATCTGCGCGAGTTCCTGTTTCAGTTCCTGTTCGTCCTCGACGTTCTGTGAGAGCTCCATCGCCTGCGCGAAATTCTTCACGAGTCCACAGTTCGGTCCCTCGGGCGTCTCGGAGGGACAGATCCGACCCCACTGGGTCGCGTGCAGGTCCCGTGCCTCGAAGTGTGGCTGTGAACGGCTAAGCGGCGAGCGGAGTCGCCGGAGGTGAGAGAGAACGCCCATGTAGTCCGTCCGGTCGACGAGCTGTGAGACACCGGAGCGACCGCCAACCCAGTTCCCCGTCGCGATCGGGTGTTCGAGCCGCTCGGTCAGCACGTCCGAACGAACCACCGTCGAGACAGAGAGCTGTCGGTTTCGCATGTTGGCTCGTTCGAGCTGGTACTTGACATCGCGTGCCAGCTTGTTCAGCGCCGTCCGGAACAGATCCCGCATGAGATCGCCCGACACTTTCAGGCGTTTGTTGGCGTAGTGGTCCTTGTCGTCGGCTTCTCGACGGTCGAGGGCGAGTTCGAAACAGGCCTCGGCCATCCGGCAGAGATAGTAGGCTTTGTTGATTCGGACGTCTTCCTCGTCGACGCCTTCCTCGTGGAGATGTGGCAGCAGATAGCGATCGATAACGTAGTTCGCGCGTTTGAGCTGGTAGTTTTTCCCCTGGCCCGAGGCGACGCGTTTGCCCAGTTCCTCGATGGCTTCCTCGGTGGACTGAACCTCGGCGGCCTCCAGGTTCTCCAGCATGAATTTCACAATTTCGGGGTCGTCCGAGACGCGGTGGACGATCTCCTCGTCGGATTCGAGCCCGAGCGCACGCACGAGCGTGACGAAGTTGACACTGCCCGAGACGGACGGGAACGAGACTTCGAGCAGCCCGTCGCGGGTTCGCTCACAGAGCACGAGCGCGCGGTAGCCTCGACGCTGTGAGAACGTCTTTGCGACCTCGATCGTGTCGCCGTATTTCGTGTCGGTCTCTGCGAGGATCTTGTTCGGTGCGAGGTCCTCGCTCGTCATCAGCACGCGCTCGGAGCCGTTGACGATGAAGTAGCCACCCGGGTCGGCCGGGTCCTCGCCGATGTCGATCAGCTCCTCGCGACTGAAGTCGGCGATGTTACACTTGTTCGAGCCGACCATGATCGGCATCCGGCCGATCTTGGTTTCGGTCTGGTCGACGACGCGTTCCTCTTCCTCTTCGCCGCCCTTGATGACGGCCATCTCCATGAACACCGGGGCCGAGTAGGTGATGTTCCGGAGTCGTGCCTCCTGTGGGTACAGCAGTTCCTCACTGCCGTCGGCCTCCCGGACTCGTGGCGTGACGATCCGGACCTCCCCAAGTTCGACGTAGACGGGCTCTTCGCCCTCCTTGTCGCCGATGTCCGTATCGATCGTCGCTTTCTCGTCGACCACCTCCTGCATCCCTCGGTCGAGGAAGGCGTTGAACGATCTGAAGTGGTGTTCTGCGAGCCGTTCGCGTGAAAAGTACTCCCGTGAAATCTCTCGTTTGTCTTCGATATTCATTATTCGACCACCAGTCTGTATACCACGGCCTGGTCCGTGGTCCGCGAGTCGCGTGTAATCTTGATTACGTCACCGATCTCGGCGTCGTCTGGCAGCGCCGGGTCGGCACGTTTGATCTTTGGCAGGTCTGTTTCTCTGATATTGTACTCCTCCAATACGTCCTCGAGTTCCTCCGCATCGAGGACCGTATGATCCGGTACGAGTTTGTGGTTGCTTACATCTACCATGGGTGTGGCTTATCCGCTAAGAAGCTGTTCGAGATACTACAGCACACTACAGTCGGCGAATATATAACAGTTATTAAACTCGCTGAGCAGGGCTACCCGACCGACCTCGGTATGCAATCCCGAAGCCGTCTTGTATCCGATACTAACGCGTTCATGATATAAAAACCCCGGATTTTTCGATATAGTATATAAATTCAGGGGGAATGTTTCGCAGCGAGATAGTTTCAACAAGAAATATATATATAGTTATTAATTTCTGGGACGTAATGAGTTCTCAAAATACCCCTGGTCCCTCCACAGGGACGACAGACAGCGACCGGACGGTCGTTCTGGGACTCGCTGTCGTTGCTGCCGTGATTGCTGGTGTTTTTGTCGTGGCTGCCCTCTCCGGGGCTGGCATCACAGGCAGCGACTCCGGTGCCGATGGCACTGTTGCAGTCGTCTCGGTCGAGGGGCCGATCGTACAGCCGATCGGCGATCAACTGGAATCGGAACTGAGTGATATCAGGGCGAACGACTCGATCGATGCGGTCGTCCTGGAGATGAACACGCCTGGCGGATCGCCTGCGCCGACAGAGCGCATGTATCTCTCGATCCAGCGGACGAGCGAACAGATGCCGTTGCACGCGAGTGTACAGGGACTGAGTGCCTCTGCTGGCTACTACATGATGATGCCGGCAGAGAAGATTTACGTCCTGCCGACGTCCCAGGTCGGGAGCGTCGGACTGGCTGCGAGTGAGCCACGTCCGACCCCGCCAGTCGAGGGGCCGAGTGGCCCGAACAAGCGCAATTCGAACGTCATCACCGACCTGGCGACCCAAGAGACGGTCGCGAACGTCTTCATCGAGACGGTGGTCGAACAGCGCGGTGACCGGATCGAACTCTCACGTGAAGAGATCTCGACGGCGAAAGTGTTCCTCGGTGTCAACAGCGTCGAAAACGGCTTTGCCGACGAGATCGGCTCGCTCGACGACGCCGTCGCGGACGCAGCCGACGAGGCCGGTCTCGACGACTACCGGACTGTCGAGCGGGAGCTCTCGCCAGCAGGTGGGCTTCCGATTTTCGCACAGACTGACCACGGTCTGGTTGCCATCTACGACGAGAATCCATCTCTCGCTGATGTCAAACCGATCGACATTGCAATGGTGTACGAGCCGGCGGTCCCGCACATCGACGAACTGGATGCCGTGTCTGCATCCGACGTCCCGGACAGCGCTACTAATGGTGCCGAGTCGGGGGGTGATCAGCGATGAATACCACGCAGAAGACAGCGGCAGTTGCATTCCTCGTGACCTTCGTCGCCGTCGTCGCAGTCGGTGGTGTCGTCAGTGCGGTCACCGGCGGTGGTGGCAACACTGCGGAGCTCCCGGAGGTCGAGAACCCCCAGTACGACGCCGACCGTGTCAGTCCCGACGCGACGCCTGGCACGGCGAACATCCAGATGGATAGCTCCGCGAACGGTGAGACGATCGTCGTGAGTGTCGGTGGCGGTGTCAATGAGCGCGATATCGAGCCCGTGGTCAACACGCTGATCGAATCTGGGGCCGAGGTGAACGTCGTCTCCAAGGGAAGTCCCCAGCCTGCCATCGGCTTGATCGGCCCTGGTCCGCAGCCACCGGGCGTACAACCACCTGCTCCCCAGCCGTCGGGCGGCGAGGAGGAGTCGGTACTTAGTGAGGAACTCCCAGATGCGGATGGCTTCCTGAGCGTCGGTGTCAGCAGCTATCAGGACGAGGATCTCGACGCCATCACCGAGTTCATCGAGAGCGATGGCCGTACCCTCGTCGCGGTCAACCCACAGCAGGAGTTCACACCGAGCAGCGGCTACGCCGAACTCTACAGCGAACTCGGTGCGTACACCGAATCGGGATACGTCTACAACCTCGAAGAGAACGACCTGAACTACCAGCGACTCTTCGCCGAACCGGCGGGTAGTTCGATGCTCACCGACGGTGTCGATCGGGTCGTCTTCGATACGGCAACACCCGTCCAGGCTGCGAGCAGTGACGAGCGAATGGAGCCGATCGACGGCAGTGTCCGCTCGACCACGCGCGCGGAGACAGATCTACCCGTCCTCGTGCGTGACGGCGACGTAGCACTCGTCGGCGATACGGGCTTCATGACTCCAGAGAACACCCAGCGTGCCGACAACGACGTCTTCGTCGGCAACGTCGCAGAGTTCCTCGTCGGTGGTGAGCGCACCAGCGGTGGGACAGACGACGGTAGCACCGACCGAACCGAGCAGACCAACGAAACGGCCGAGGATGTCGTCACCGTAGAGGTCGCACCAGGCGGCGAGAACGTCTTCGAACCGCAGGTGACCGAGATCGAACCCGGGACGACCGTGCGCTTCGAGTGGAAATCAGGCGGTCACAATCTCGTTCCGCTCCGGCAACAGCCAGAGGACCATCCGTGGAACGGAGTCGAGGAGGTCCAGGACGAAGGCTTCGTCCACGAGTACACCTTCGAGGAGGAGAGCGCCCACGAGTTCACCTCCGAACCGTATCAGGATGAAGGGATGGTCGGTGTGATCGTCGTCGGCGATCCAGAGCCGCCATAGGTCCGTCGTCGTTCCGTGTGGACACTCCGCGTACCGGACTCTTTTGGAAAGTCTTAATACTGGAACCCGGATACGATGTGATGCGAACAAGCCCGGATGGTGTAGTGGCCCATCATACGACCCTGTCACGGTCGTGACGCGGGTTCAAATCCCGCTCCGGGCGCTTCTTGGAATTCAAATCAGTGAGCGACTGCTCTGCGTGTCGCGAACACGACTGAATTCTCTGTACGCCCAGCGTGTAATCTGATTGTGATCGCCAGCGGCGAGCTGGCCGACTGTGCAACAGGTGAAAAATGAGAATCAATCGTTTGCGAGAGCGAGTACCGGTGTCGACTGGTCCGAACTGTCTTCGGTTTCGATACTCACGGAGAGCCCGTCGGTGTCAAACTGGACATCCACCGACTCGACGACCGCCGCGAACTGCTCGTGGTGGTGGCCGTCGGGATCGAACACCGTCTTCGACTCGACGAGTCCGGCGTCTTCGAGTTCTCCCAGCCGACGATAGGCCGTTGCTTTCGAAACGTCGGCGATATCCATCACTTCACTGCCACTGCGTGGCTGCTGGGTTACTGCCGTCAGTACTCGTCGCGTGTACTCGTCACCGAGCAACTCGAGCAACTCCGGCGTTACGTCGTCGGACTCGTTTCCTGCGGGTGATTCTGACCGTCGAGCGAACTGCGTCGTCTGGCTTGCCATACTAAAGGCAAGTATCCAACCATCCCTGGAATGTGAGGCTAGCTATGATGATGCCACCACTACCAGTATCTAGCTATACAGAAACGACTCTCGGTGTCGGTCGCCGATGTCGCGTTCTTTTTATTCACGAGAGGGCTTGCTACGGATATGAGCGAGCAGGATGCAGACTCTGACGGCGAGACAGCCGCCACCGAGGCGCCCTCGACGGCTGGCGAACAGGGAGACGGCGAGTCACTCGACGAGATCGCCGAAGAGCCAGCGGGGGATATCGACGAGCTTCTCTCCGAAATCACGGAGCAGGAACTCGACGGGATCGAGTCGGAAACCGACGAGGAGGCGGAGTCGTCACTCGTCAGTGTGATCGAGACGACACCTGCGGAGGTCGTCGCAGCTGGATTCGCCTCACTCCACGAGGACGTCGACGAACTCGAAGCCGAACTCGAAGAAGAGCGCGAGCGCGCCGACGACCTCGAATCACGGCTCAAACGCAAGCAGGCCGATTTCCAGAACTACAAGAAACGCCAGAAAGAGCGGATGGAAGAGGAAAAACAGCGGGCGACGGAAGATCTCGTCAGCCGCCTGCTCGACGTCAGGGATAATCTCCAGCGCGCGCTCGAACAGGATGCAGGTACCGATATCCGCGGTGGCGTCGAATCGACCCTCGAACAGTTCAACCAGGAACTCGACAAGGAGAACGTCGCGGTGATCGAACCCGACGTCGGGAGCGAGGTCGATCCGCGACGTCACGAGGTGCTCGCAACGATCGCCTCGGATCAGCCCGAAGACACCGTCGCCGATCTCCACCGACCGGGCTACGAGATGGCCGGGAAAGTACTCCGTCCGGCGCAGGTGGCCGTGAGTGATGGATCGGGACACGACTCCGAAGAAGGTGGTGACGGCCAGAGCGAAGAGGCGTAGGAAACTCAGCGGATCGATGGGGCGCTCGACGGGTGGATCGGTTGATTTGCGGTTGATAATAAAAGTAGGGATCAGTAGCGACGAGGAGCACAAAAGGCCCGGCTTGCGGTGTGTGGCTTCGAATCATGGACGACGGATCTAGCAACTTTTAACCGGCAGAATCGGATATAGCCAAACAACATGACGAGCAACAAGATTCTCGGTATCGACCTGGGGACCACGAACAGTGCGTTCGCAGTGATGGAGGGTGGCGACCCGGAGATCATCGTAAACAGCGAGGGTGACCGGACGACGCCCTCGGTCGTCGCCTTCTCCGATGGCGAGCAGATCGTCGGCAAACCCGCGAAAAACCAGGCCGTCCAGAACCCCGACAACACCGTCGAGTCGATCAAACGGCACATGGGCGAGGAAAATTACAATGTCGAACTCGAAGGTGAGGAGTACACGCCCGAGCAGGTCTCGGCGATGACCCTCCAGAAAATCAAACGCGACGCCGAGGAGTATCTCGGTGAGGAAATCGAGCGCGCGGTCATCACCGTTCCTGCGTACTTCTCCGACCGCCAGCGCCAGGCGACCAAAGACGCCGGTGAGATCGCCGGATTCGAGGTCGAGCGGATCATCAACGAGCCGACTGCGGCCGCGATGGCCTACGGCCTCGACGACGAGTCCGACCAGACGGTCCTCGTCTACGACCTCGGTGGCGGGACCTTCGACGTCTCGATTCTCGAACTCGGCGGCGGTGTCTACGAAGTCGTCGCGACCAACGGTGACAACGATCTCGGTGGTGACGACTGGGACCAGGCGATCATCGACTACCTCGCCGACGACTTCGCCGAGGAACACGGGATCGACCTCCGCGAGGACCGCCAGGCCCTCCAGCGCCTCCACGAGGCCGCCGAGGAGGCGAAGATCGAACTCTCGAACCGCAAGGAGACGACGATCAACCTCCCCTTCATCGCAGCCGACGACGACGGCCCGAAGGATCTCGAAGCCTCCCTGACCCGCGCAAAATTCGAGTCGCTGACCTCCGATCTGGTCGACCGAACTGTCGGTCCGACGGAGCAGGCTCTGGAAGATGCTGGCCTCTCGAAGTCGGATATCGACGAGGTCATCCTCGTGGGTGGTTCCACGCGGATGCCGATGATCCAGGAGAAAGTCGAGGAACTGGTCGGCCAGGATCCGAAGAAGAACGTCAACCCCGACGAGGCAGTCGCACTCGGCGCGGCCATCCAGGCCGGTGTGCTCTCGGGTGACGTCGACGACATCGTGCTCGTCGACGTGACGCCGCTCTCGCTGGGTGTCGAAGTCAAAGGTGGGCTCTTCGAGCGACTCATCGAGAAAAACACCACCATTCCGACGGAGGAGTCGAAGGTGTTCACGACCGCGCAGGCGAACCAGACACAGGTGCAGATCCGCGTCTTCCAGGGTGAACGCGAGATCGCCGAGGAGAACGAACTACTCGGCGCGTTCATGCTTTCGGGCATCCCACCCGCCCCGGCTGGCGTCCCACAGATCGAGGTCACATTCGAGATCGACGAGAACGGGATCGTCAACGTCAGCGCCGAGGATCGCGAGTCCGGAAACAAGGAAGACATCACCATCGAGGGTGGTGTCGGCCTCTCCGACGAGGAGATCGAGGAGATGCAGGAAGAAGCCGAGCAACACGCCGAGGAAGACGAGAAACGTCGCAAACGCATCGAGGCCCGTAACGAGGCCGAATCGGCAGTCCAGCGCGCCGAGACGGTGATGGACGAAAACGAGGATGCGATCGACGACGAACTCCGCGAGACCATCGAGGGCCACATCGAGGACGTCGAAGCAGTCCTCGAAGACGAGGACGCAGACCGGGAGGAGATCGAGGAGGCGACGGAGACGCTGACCGAGGAACTCCAGGAGATCGGCAAGCAGATGTACCAGCAGCAGGCCCAGGCTGGTGCTGGCGGTCCGGGCGCAGGTGCGGCTGGCGGCCCAGGTGCCGGTGCAGCGGGCGGCCCAGGTGCAGCAGGCGGTCCGGGTGCCGGCGCGGCCGGCGCAGGTGCAGAGGGTGAGGAGTACGTCGATGCGGACTTCGAGGATGTCGACGACGACGAGAAAGAAGACGACGAGAAATAAGCGATTGCGAGACTGAACTGTCTCTGATTTCCACTTTTATTTCAGTTATCTAGAGATGTGCAGCGGCTGATTCTCCCACGGACAGGACTTCTAACTCTGTTGACAAAATGACATATTAGATGGATATCCAAACCATAATTATCGTCGACTGGCAGCTATCAGGTATGTCCGCACGGATCGCGTTGATCGCACACGACGACAAGAAGCCGGAGATGATCGATCTGGTTCAGACATACGAGCGGCTTCTTTCGGAGTTCGACATTGTCGGGACCGGGACGACGGGGCAACGAATCATGGACGAGACAGAGCTAGACGTGGATCGAAAGGAGTCGGGGCCACTCGGTGGCGACGCACAGATCGCCGCAGAGGTCGCCGAGAGTCGCATCGACGGCATCATCTTCCTTCGTGATCCGCTCCGTGCACAGCCACACGAACCGGATATTTCTGCGTTACTCCGACTCTGTGACGTCCACGACGTCCCACTCGTGACGAGTCGGTCGGGTGCTGAGTACCTCCTCGAAGGCATCGGCCGCGACGAGGGCCACGAGATTCCCTGATCTGTTTGCCGGGAATCGACGTACGCTTTTATTATTGCTTGCGCCGTAGTGTTCGTATGCCAGAAATTGTTCTCTTCGAGATGGAACGCAACCAGAGCAGAGGAGAAATCGCGGACTACTTCCGGCAGGTCGCAGACAAACTCGACAGCGGTGACAAAATCACACTGCAGTCCGGCAGCGAGTCGGTGACGGTCGATCCACCAGCACAGTCCGAGTTCGAAGTCAAGGTCGGACGCGAGGGGCCGGAGGGTGGCCCATACGAACGTAGCATCGAACTGGAACTGGAGTGGGACGAAGACCAGGACGGCACCGACGGGACCGGCGGCGATCTGACGATCGAATAACTGGACGGTCACAGACCACACGCTCCTTGCCTCGTGGTCAGTTCATAGTATCGAGTTCTTGTATGGCTGCAAGTATTTTCATACCTTTACCAACCGTTTCTATCTGGCTCTGATCATAACGCTATTTTTAGTATTATTAGAAAAAATTTTCAATAAGTGTCAGTTAAATATTAAGATCAAATATCACTTCTAGGACGCTGTATGGGCTAGAGGTGATAGAACTAATTTTTACATAATCCTTAAATATCATCTAATGTCACACGAGCATGTAATGAAATGGATCCAAGATGGTGAATCTGGTGAAGAACTCGAAAATACTGAAGAAGTGTCCATGGAACGTCGAGGGTTTCTGGGGTCTGTCGGACTGCTCGGAGCCGCCAGTCTCGGGTCCGGGCAACCCCTCTTCGGGAGTCAATCGGACAACGCCGCCCAGTCGGCACCGCCATTCGATCCGTTCGAGCCGACAGTAGGGGACGTTCACCGGAAATACCGGACTGGGCAACTGACCGTCCGGGATGTGGTCGAAGGGTATCTCGACCGGATCGAGAGCTACGAGGAGGAGTTAGATGCGATTATCCGGATCAACCCCTCGGCCCTGGAGCGGGCAGACGAACTGGACGAGGCGCTCGAATCTGGTGAGCTAGCAGGCCCACTCCACGGAATTCCACTCATTCTGAAAGACAACAACGACACGGCAGATATCCCGACGACGGCGGGATCGGTTTCGCTGGATCACTCGACGCCGCCGGACGATGCGACGATCGTCTCGAAGATGCGGGACGCGGGGGCGGTTATTCTCGCCAAAGCCAACCTCAGCGAGTTCGCTTTCAGCTATGATAGTATCAGTTCCTTCGGCGGGACGGTGAAAAATCCGTACGACACCGAGAGACACGCGGGTGGTTCGAGTGGTGGAACCGGCGCCACGATTGCGGCGAATCTCGGAATGATGGGGACTGGCACCGACACCGGTGGCTCCGTTCGCGTTCCGTCGGCGGCGTGTTCACTCGTCGGCCTCCGACCTACGACAGGACTCATCAGTCGGGACGGGATCGTTCCGCTGTCGCTGACCGAGGACACCGCCGGCCCGATGGCCCGCACGGTCGCCGATGCCGCGCGGTTTACGGATGTCATGGCTGGATACGATCCGGCTGATCCGGAGACGAGCACGAGCGTCGGACGAACACCGCACGCAGAGGGGAAACGGTACACCGATTATCTCCGATACGACGGGCTGGAATCCCGGCGGATCGGTGTCTACCGAGACTATGTCGGCCCCAGTGATGACGAAGAAGATTCTGCGATCATCGAGGACGCCGAGGCAGTTGCAGACGTTTTCGATCACGCACTCGAAGAGATCGAGGCTGCCGGTGCGACGGTCGTCGATCCGGTCGAAGCACCGTCGTGGGACTTCGTCTACAGTGCAAACGTCGCGTCCGGTGACGAGTTCAACCGGGATATCGACTCCTATCTAGAGGGGCTGGAAGGCGACGCGCCGGAAGATCTCGAAGAGATTGCCGAATCTGGCGAATTTTCACCGGCGATCTGTAGCCTGCGCGAGCGGGAGGAAGTCGACGAGGACGCGGTCGACGAGAATCTTAGCTACCTCCAGACGCTGAGCCGGCGTGACGATCTTCAGGAGTTCGTCCACAGCACCTTCGTCGATAACGACCTCGACGCGGTCGTCTATCCCGCTCTCACCCAGACGCCGCCACACATCGATAGTGATGAGCCCTGGGGCTCTAACGCCCAGCTGTCACCTGCACTCGAGTTCCCGTCGATGACGGTTCCTGCCGGGTTTACTGCCGAGACGGAGATGCCGGTCGGCATCGAGTTCATGACCCGTGAGTACGAAGAAGCCAAACTCTTCGAGATCGCGTACGCCTACGAACAGAACTCACAGGCCCGACAGATGCCTGATGGATACGGCTCCGTCGAATCAGATGTCGAGTGGTCACAGGCGGAAATCGAGCAGTGGAACGAAAGTCAGCACAAAAACGAGTCCGTCGCAGAACTGGGTGGCTGTGAACAGTAGCTGACAGCGATCAAAAATTGGTGCAGTTTTGAATGCATTCCGTGTTCGGAAAACGACCCGTCAGTAGATGCGCTCCGTTCGAGTAACACCGGGGTTATCTGATTGTGCCAATGTCAGATTAAATATAATATAGTTCGGATACTACAGTTGCTTGCATGACGATACTTCCGATCGAAGCGGTCCCAATGGTGTTCGACGAACCACTCACGGGAGAACTGTTCCTGATCGCACGCATTCTCTTCGGTGGCGTGCTGGCATTTACTGGGCTGAATCACTTCCTCGACCTCGATGGAATGGCCGGCTACGCGGAGATGAAAGGCATTCCCGCGCCGCAGCTTGCCGTCGCCTTCACTGGTGGAATGCTGGTCTTCGGTGGTCTCGGCGTTGCTGCGGGTGTCCTGCCAGCCATCGCGGCCGGCGCCCTCGCTGTCTTCCTGCTCGTGACGACGCCGAAGATGCACGACTTCTGGAACGCCCCCGAAGACCAGCAGCAATCCGAGATGACGAACTTCCTGAAAAACACCGCGCTGTTCGGTGTCTCGCTCGCCTTCCTCGCGCTCGCTGCCGTCGACTGGCCCTACTCGGCTGGCGTCGGTTTCTTCTAACCCGACGTATCCCGCTGTTTTTTCGTTACCGTTCCGGCACTCGACAGCAGAGTCTCAGCTCTCCTCGTGCAGACTCTCGCCACGGTGGAGTCGGCGGGCGATATCGAAGGTCTGCTCGCCCTCGCGTCGTGTCGGATAGTGGGCTGCCATGTACCGAGCTGTGGCGACGAGCGCCAGTTCCTGACCAGCGGCTGTCGTCGCGCGGTCGTATCGGCGGACAGCAGCTTCGAGATTCTGGAGTGTGTGGAACTGTGGATCTTCCCGGAGTAGGCCTTCTCCAAGTGTCGCGATCAACGCTTCGGGGTCGCCGTCCGCAGCGAAATGCTCGGCGACGAGTCGGCCAGCGTCGTTGACCCGCCCCTGCTCGTCGAACGTTTCGAGCAAGGCCGTCCGGAGCTGTTCTGGAGTCCGGTCGGTTCCGTCGGGGTCGGGCAGCGGTGCGGCCGGCTGGTTGAGAAACCGGTCGAGATAGACGGCCATCGCGCCGTCGAACGCAGGTCGGTAGGTCTCGATGGCGTCGGTCCGGTGGGCGAGTTCGTGGGCCGCGTTGGCGTAGCTGAACGTGTGATGAACCGTATCCCAGTCCGAGAACTCGTTGCTGGTCGCAAACTGGGCCACTCGCCGGGTCGCCGCGTCCGCGACGGCATCGGTGAGCTGTTCGGCGGTCGCACCCTCCCTGATCGCTGTCCGGAGCGCGTCGATGATCGCTTCGGGGTCGTCATCGAGCAGTCGATCGACGAAGTCGTCTGGGCGGTCCCAGTTTCGATCCTCGCCGGCAGCCACCAGCTCCGAGAGGGCGTCGTGGGCGTCGAAAACGAACTCAGCGACGTCGATGGGTTTGCGCCAGGCCTGTTGCTCTTCGGCACGACGGGCTCCAGTCAGCTGTGGCACTATCGCGCCGAACACCTCCGGCGCGCGGCCCCAGCCGATATGATCGAGTGTCTCGCAGGCCTTGTTGATGAAATCGAGGGTATGGCTTCCATTGAGGTAGAGGTGATCGGTGGCGGCGGCGACCAGAACCTCGACGATCTGTTCTGGTGGGAGCACTGCGGCAGCCGTGCGGATCGTCCGCTCTGCCCCATCTTCGTCGCGGACCTCGCAGTTGTCCCGGAACCACTCTTTGAGTCGCTCCTTGTCCAGACGCTCGTTGTCCAGCGCGTACTGCTCGAACCGTGGTGGTTCGCCGGCACAGTTGGCTGCGACTTCCTGCGTTCCGACGTACATCGCTCTCCGCTTCTCGGGATGGTCGACCCACTCGTAGAGGTTCGCCATCGTCCCGAGCGTTGTCAACCCTCGTCCCCAGCCATCCGCCCGATAGTTGATGCCGAACTCGACGGCCGTTTCGAGTGGTGTCTCGAACCCCTCGCCGAGGTCGTCGAGGTTGATGACCGCTTTCGCCATCACGAGCGAGAGGTTCTCGCTCATCCCGTCGATCAGGCGGTTGCGCCAGTACGTCTCCGGTGGGACGTCGGGCTCTGGATCGGGGTCGAGCCAGACCTCGCCGTCGCAGATCTCTGTCGGATACGTCTGCACGTCGTCGGCGAAGATGTCGAACGTATCGCCACAGGCCAGTTCGAACCGTGCGTGGTGCCAGTGACAGGTCAAAATTCCGTCGTCGACGGTCCCCTCCGAGAGTGGAAAGCCCATGTGTGGGCACCGGTTGTCGACGGCGTACACCTCTCCCTCGTGGTGAAAGAGAACGACTGACTTTCCCCCTGCGGAAACGACCTCCCGACCGTCCGTCCGCAGCGTGTCCAGCTCTGTCACTCGCGTGTAGTTGTCGGCGGACATGGCTACCCAGACGTGTGACTGCTCTGTAAAGATTTCCTGACACCAATTTTTGTAACAAATATGATTTCTTTGACGGATACTAAATTGTTCGCGGTCCAAGCGAGGGTATGACAACTCGGTACCGGCTGACGAGTGTCGAGACCGTTCAACAGGACGGTTCGTGGCTGTTCACCGCACGCAACGGTCGCGGTGAGGATACGGAGGTACTGCTCGTCCCGTGCGAATCGGAGGCGAAGCCACCCGTCGAGGCGTGGGTGAACCGCTGTACGCACGAGAACCAGCGACTGTATCGCGAGGATATCGGTGCGGTCATGCGCGACGGCGGTGTCGTCTGCCCGAAACACGGCTCTATTTTCGACGCCTGTTCGGGCTACTGTGACAACGGCGAGGCAGCCGACTCGACGCTGTTGTCGGTGGATCTCGAAATCGAAGATGGGCAGGTGTATCTGATCGACGAGGATATGACCTATCTCCGCGATG
The DNA here is from genome assembly GCA_004015825.1 of Halovenus amylolytica. GTDB lineage: Archaea > Halobacteriota > Halobacteria > Halobacteriales > Haloarculaceae > Halovenus > Halovenus amylolytica. The sequence goes on from SAYS01000019.1 coordinate 49,705, forward strand.
GGCCGGCCGACGACGACGATGACGACGACGGCCCGCAGTCGACCTCGCATCTGCAGTTCTGAGAACTGGTGTTTTTGATTGAGTTGGTCGTGGCGCTGGATGCAAACTGGATTTAGAACACCAAGAAAGCCCCCGCCCGCTTGACCGCCCGGGCCTCGCTGCGCTCCAGTAGGTGCTTGCTTCGTCCGGGACGGATCAAGCGGACGGCCCCTTTCAGTCCCACCCGCGTAGCTTGATTAGACAGCCGATGCGGGTGGGACTGAAAGGGGCGACGCTCTGGACGACGGTGGACCTCGCAAGCACCGGAACGACCGGAGGGAGTGAGGAGCGCAGCGTGGGTCCCCCGAGTTCAGAGCGTCGGGGCTTTCTTGCTGTTCACAAAAACAACCTTGTCACCTGCTCAAAAACACACTTCTAGCTCCAACCCGGTTATCTTTAGTATCTTAATGGCATATACGATTTTAACTGATGACCGAGGATTTCTACGATATACTGGGCGTGTCGCGGGATGCCGACGAGGAGGAGATTCAGAAGGCCTACCGCGAGGCCGTTCGCGAGTATCACCCCGACGTCAGCGACGATCCCGACGCCGAGGAGAAATTCAAGAAGGCGAAGAAAGCGAAGGAGGTGCTGACAGACGAGGAACAGCGCCAGATGTACGACCAGATGGGCCACGAGCAGTTCATCGAGGCCGAGAAACGCGGTGCGACCGAAAACGGCGGACGCGGCCCCGGCGGCCCGGGTGGCGACCCCTTCGGGGGTGGCGGTGGTGGCTTCGGCGGCATGGGCGATATCTTCGACCAGTTCTTCGGCGGTGGCGGTCGATCCCGTAACCGACCGCAGAAAGGCCAGGATCTGAAAACACAGCTCACGATCGATATGGAGACGGCCTACCACGGCACCGAAAAAGAGATCAATATCACCCGCCCGGAAGAGTGCAGCGACTGTAACGGCCGTGGTCACCCACCAGGCACCGACTCCCAGACCTGTCCGGAGTGTAACGGCCGCGGGCAGACGACCCGCGTACAGGAGACTGCCTTCGGGCGGATGCAACAGCGGGCGACCTGTCGGCGCTGTGCGGGCGAGGGGACGATCTACGAGGAATCCTGTCCGACCTGTCGGGGTGACGGTGTCGTACGCGAGGATGCGACACTCGTCGTGGAGATCCCCGCTGGGATCCAGAGCGGGCAAACGCTCCGGATGCGCGGCGAGGGCGCACCGGGAGAACAGGGCGCACGCAACGGTGATCTACTCGTCGAGATCAACGTCGAGGACCACCCGGAGTTCGAACGCGACGGCTCCGACCTGCAGAAACACGAACCGATCTCGTTCCCGCAAGCGGTCTTCGGCGACGAGATCGAAATCGAGACTTTCGACGGCCCCGTCGAGTTCGAGGTTCCGGCTGGCACACAGAGCGGCGAGCGGTTCCGACTCAAGGGTAAAGGGATGCCCCGGCCACAGCGCCGTGGACAGGGCGATCTCTACGTTCAGGTCGAGGTCGTCACACCGGAATCACTCAACGAGGAGCAACGCGAGGCCCTCGAAGCCTTCGCCGAGGCCGGCGGTGAGGATATCGACGTCGATCAGGGCTTTTTCGACAAACTACGGAACAGCTTCTGACCATGGCGACCCTGAAAACGCTCGTCGCCGACTCCCGTGAGTTCGGCGGCCCAGTTATCCAGATCCCGGGCCGGAAAACGCCGTACACCTACAGTGATTTCGCGCCGAACGTCTGGAAATCCGGCAATCTGTTCGGCCATTACGGCGTCCATCCGGGCGCGGAGGTGACTGTCGTCGCTGGCCCGAAAGAACAGGACGGGGGTACCAGTGGTGCAGACGACTCGGTCGGCCGGTTCGATTCGGCCGATCCGATCTTTGCGATCCTCGGGGCGACACTCGTCGGTGCGACAGTGAGACTCCAGCCCGTCGAACCGGTCGACTCGCGGGCGCTCGTCTGCCCGGCAGCCTGGGTCGACCGTTACGAGACAGCACCGAGCTGTTCGATCATCGCGTACGGTGGCCCCCCAGAAGATGCCGCCATCAGCCATTTCGAGACGGAGATGTGGAGCGAGAATCCGACAGAACCGCCCGAGTCCGTCGCGGCCGACGATCCCGCACTCCGCTCTCCCGATGGGACCTACAGTCACGACAATCTGCTCGACGTCGCGACAGCAATCGCCGGGGAGTACGATCTTGGATCAAACGATCGTGTGGTCCTGGACGCCCCGCTGACCGAACCTGGTGCACTCGTCGCCGGCGTTCTCACACCGCTTTCGGTCGGCGCAACCCTGTCGATAGCCGGCGACGACGGGACACGAGCAGGCGATCTGGTTGTGACTTCCGAGACGGAGAATCAGCAGGAAAATACGATGCAGGTTCGGACAGTTACGGAGCGCTTGCGCGATACTCGCCGTGCTTGACGCCAATCAGGAAGACGATCGCCGAGAAGACGAGCATCGACGGGAGCACCATCATCAGCGTCGTCTCTACTGCCATAAATCCAGCGGCGATCAGTCCTCCAGTTCCGGCAGCGACGATCGCGAGTACGATACCGACCGACACCGGCAGGTTCAGGTTTGCCATATCCTCTCGTCAGGACTCTCTGAGTAAAAAACTTCAGAACTCCGATTACTCCCCTTTCGGCCGGATCAGATCGGCGAGTGTCACGAGCGAGCCGAGGACCCAGCCGACCGGGAACGAGATGGCAAACCAGATGATCACGTGGTGACTCTCCTGACGGTCGAACCGGTCGAGCGGCTCGGTCAGTGCGTCGGGGCCGTTCTGGAACATCCATCGCGCCATCTCGTCGCTCCGTGCGATGATGATGTCCTCGAGCGCCGGATGCAACAGCGCCGCGACGATCGGCGGGAGAAACAGCGCTGTCATCGCGAACGGATAGGCGAGCAACACCGTCGTGCCCCGGCCGCCGATGCGCCAGAACGCGTACGACAGCGCCGAGGAGACCACAGCGACACCGCCTGCCGCGGCGATGGCGATGATCTCGACGGTCGTAAACGTATCCGAGAAACCAAACCAGATCAGTGCAACCAGCCCGCCCCAGAGCATGACGAAGACAGCGATCACGCCGATCAGTCCGAGGCGTGCTGCGGTCACGTTCAGTTTTCGCGCCTGGAACCGGACGAAATAACCGGTCAGAAGCAGCGGGTACAGGATCCCGACGATGAGAATTCCGAACGCTGATAACGCACGGTAGGCGAACAGCTTCGCCGTCCCATCCGGTCGGTACTTCCCGAGAACGGTGTCTTCGGCATTCCGCTGGCGTGGATAGAACAGGCCCATCCATGTCTCGTGCAGCAGACGAAGATCGTATCTAATCGCATCAGTGAGCCCTTTATTCCCGACAGCCATGCCCCGTCTTTTGACGTCCCCAAATATATGTTTTCGTACTCGTCGGCAGCTGGTTTTTATTTCTGATACGGCGAGGAGAGACACCGGGGTCAGACGCGACAGTAAGTGTCCATCAGCTGGTGAAACTACTCCCAGCCGGCCGGTGCGAAATCGGGATGGACCTGTCGGGTTCGCCGTTCGATACTGTCGATCAGCTCGATCTCTTCCTCGTCGAGTTCGAGATCGAGACTTCCCCAGTTGTCCCTGATGTGTGCCTCGCTGGTCGCTTTCGGGATCGCTGTCACGCCCTTTTCGCGCAGCCAGGCGAGTGTGACCTGCGCCTCACTCCTGTCTCGCTGCTCGGCGATCTGTCCCAGCGTGGGGTCCGAGAAAATATCCGTCCGGGCCAGCGGCGAGTAGGCGACGAGTTCGATATCGTTCTCGGCGGCGTACTCCCGTAGCTCCCGCTGCTGGAGCAGTGGGTGCAGTTCGACCTGGTTGGCAAACAGCGGCGAGTCGAGGATTTCCCGTGCCTCGTCGATGTGTTCGGGCTCGAAATTCGAGACCCCGATCCGGTCGATGGTACCGTCCTCGTACAGTTCGTCGAACGCCGGCAGCGTCTGTTCAGGGTCGTACTCCCTGGCTGGCCAGTGGACGTAGAGCAGATCCACGTAGTCGGTTTTGAGTTTCTCCAGACTCTCTTCGGTCGAACTGAGTACGCCCTCGCGTGAGAGATTACTGATCCAGACCTTCGTGGCGAGGAAGATATCCTCGCGGTCGACCGAGGATGCCTCGATTCCCTCTCCGACAGCAGCCTCGTTTCCGTACGCCTGTGCCGTGTCGATGTGGCGGTAGCCCATCTCCAGAGCTGTTTTCACACTCTCGCGACACTGATCGTGACTGTCGTTTTGCCACGTTCCGAGTCCTAGCATCGGCATGCCGTCCGCTGTCGGTGCTGACATACTACGGTATCGGGTCGGGAGTCAGATAGGCGTTTGGAAGCGATTCTAATATTTGGGCTCCGCCCCTGTCGTCTCGTAGACTTTCTCCATGACTCCATCGCGTCTGTCCTGCCAGCCCTCGAACTCCGAGGGCGTCGACGGATACTCGTCGTAGACCGATTTGAGCTCCGAGGCGAGGTTGCTCACCTTGTAACCCTCGTGCAGTGTTCCCCAGTGCCCGCGCGTTTCGATCGCCGTGACGATTCCCGTCTTGATTTTCTCGATCCAGCCAAGCGAGGTTTCACCTTTCGTCCCCATCAGATCGATCAACATCTCGCCGGGCAGCGCGGTGACGATATCGGTCAACTCGCCGACTTCGTGGGCCGAACCGAAGATGTTGTACAGATCCATCGCCGCGAACCGTTTCCCGAAGTCCGTCTGGACACGCCGGTTGTACTCCCACAGCGCGGATTCGCCGAGGTTGCCATCTGCGATCGCGTCGGCCGCAACCTGGGCCGCCCAGTGGCCCGCCTTGGCCGCTCCGGGGATCCCGCCGCCGGTGGTCGGGTTGACGTGGCCGGCCGCGTCGCCGACGGACATGAACCCGGGTGCGACAGCGGAGTCGTAGGGTCGCCGCGTCGGCAGTGCCGCACCGAGTTTGTCTTTCACCTCGGCGTTTTCGAACTCGGGCTGGTTTTCCAGATCGCGTTTCAGCACGTCGACCAGCGGCATCGGGGGTTTGTTCATCTGGAAGCCGAGGCCGGCGTTGATCTCGCGATCCGTTCGCGGGAAATACCAGAGATAGCCGAGCTCTTTGGTCGGCTTGAAGACGATAGCGTCGTCGTAGTCCACGGGCTGTTCGGTCTCGATCACCTCACGATAGGCAGAACAGAACTGCGAGTAATCGACGTTCGTATCGTAGTTCGTTCCAGCGAAATCGACCTTGTCCTGGAGAATCGATAGCGCGCCGGCGGCATCGATCACGACATCGGCCTCGTATGCCACCGTGTCGCCCTTGTGTTTGGCCGTGACGCCGGTCACGCGCCCGTTCTGTTCGACGTCCGTGACGACCGTGTTGTAATGAATATCGGCGCCGACGCGGACGGCCTCTTCGAGCAACACCTCACCGTACCGTTTCCGGTCGATCACCGAACCGGAGTCATCGACGAAGGGGATATCGTAGTTGTCACCTTTCGGATTGATGAAGTGTGCACGCTGGATGTTTTCGTTCGTGAACGACTCTTCACGGAGATAATCGCGGTCGATCACGTCGGGGAACGTACTCTTTCCTTTGATCGCATCGCCGCAGGCGATATGGCCTCCCTCGTCCTCGCTTTTCCGTTCGAGGATGGCGACGTCGAGGCCGTCCTGCGCTGCCGTCGCGGCGGCGAAACAGCCGGCTGTTCCGCCCCCGACGACGACGATATCGCGGGTGTCCGTTGTCATTACGGAGGTTTTTGGGCCGTATCTCATAAAAAACCTCACATCTCCACTTCCGGCGGTTTCGCGTCGATTCGGGACCGACAGGATAAAGACTGCAACGGACCACCAGCCAGCAGAGACAACGATGCGCAAACGAGCTGCTGGGCTGATCGCCGACACGGAGCCGCTCCCGACATCGGTCCGGGCCGTCTTCGGCTACTACGCCGACACCGGTGTGTTCGATGCGGGGAGTCTCCGTCTGAAACTCCGGGCCGACGACGCAGTCGAGGAGATGATCCGCGAGGCATTCGGCGAGATCGAGGAGGCAATCGCCGCGGAGTTTGGCTACGGCTACGTCTCTTTCCAGTACGATACGAAACTCGTCATGCCGGCGAAGCTGACGCTTGGCTACCTCTACCGTATACTCGACGAGCCGGCACACTACGAAGCCGAGGAAGTTACCCGACTCGCCGTCGAGGCGCTGATCGATGGCGATATGCGCGATGCGATCAACGACGCGGAGTACGACGATTTCGTCGTCGACTTCGAGACCACAGCCGACGACCGGGCACGCATCGCCGAGCTTGCACAGGAACTGCTCCAGGCCCGCGTCGAGGAGCAGTTCAGCCGGTACTCGGCGGAGGTTCGCGAGGTCTACGACTGGGCTGTCGACATCTCCGAAGCCCACCAGGACGAAGACGAACAGTTCCGAACGCTGATGAGTCGGGCAGAGGATGGCGACGCGGATGCCCTCGACGAGATCGAACGCACCTACAAATACGCCGACTTCGAGGCCCAGCCCGAGGTGTTTACCGAGGACGAACTCGAACTGCCCTACCTCAAAACCCAGTACGACCGTGTCGGTGTCATCTACGATGCGATGATCGAGATGTACCGCGAGACGGGCTTCGAGATTCCCGACGCGTTCAAGCGGTCGATCGTCCTCGCGATCATCGGCGCACAGCTCTGGCTCGACGACCTCGACGACTACGAGTCGGATCTGCGAGACGGGCAGCTGACACCGGTCACCGCCGAGTATCTGCTCGCAGCGTCGGGCACAGAAGCGAAATCGTCGGTCGTCGAGATCAGCGAGTCGTATCTCGACCGCGCCAGTACGGAGGCGACGGTTGCCGATTCGACACTGACCGGGATCGCGACCGAGTACATCTACCGTGACGGCGATCCGGGAAAACTGCCGACCAGACGGCCGAAAACCTAGCTCGTCGCAGCGCTAGAAATCAGTCAGCTGTGACTGCACGCCTGCGACGAGTTTGGATTTGCGTCGCAAGTCTTCGAGTGAGACGGGCAGTCGCGGCGCAAGCTCGGTGATCGCCTCGTGAAAACTCTCTGCGATCGCTGGCTCGCTTTCCGCGAAGGCGTGGCGTATCCCCTCCCGGATCTGCCAGACGCCGACGGGTGCCCAGTAGGCGTCGCTGGCGTGGCGAATGACAAGACAGGTCGCCTGCCGGTCGATCGATTCGAGATGCTCTAGCACGCCGAGCCGGGAGGCGTAGTACGCACCCGACGTCTCGTCAACGTATGCGGATCGCCCTTCGTAGGATTCGTTGTCGGCGGCCATGTAGTACTGTCCCTCGGGGTCGGGGTTCCAGATGCTCCCCGGTGCTTTGAGTTCGACCAGCTCGAACTCCCAGTTGCCGGGTGCGAGGACGATCCAGTAGTCGTTCGCCATGTACTCGTTGTACCAGACCTGCACCTCGTCGATGCTCGACGCGTTCCGGATCTGGCCCCGCAGGAACTTCCCGACAGTGTCGTCGACGGCGGTGATCGACCAGCGCGTCGGGACGAGCCGGCGGTTCCGCCCCTGGCCGAGCGCACCCGCGGAGAGAATCGTGTTGATGTCGTAGACGTCGAACCCGCGGCGGTAGAGGTAGTTCATCGCGCCTTCGGCCTGCCAGTCGTCGTCTTCGAGTGTCTTCTCGACCGCTCGGGGTACGGAGGGGTTCTCGGTGAGTGTCGCATCCGTCGCACGCGCTCGCGGTCCCGTCGGCGTGGAGATATCGTCCAGGGAGAGATCGATCTCGGGGCGACCATCCAGTCCGAGTTCCACGTCGACTGGGTCGTTGGCGATGGCTATCTCTCGTTGCACCCCCACGAACCCATCCCAGACGTCCTCGACGTTGACCTGCGTCGAGCGCGTCGAGTTCAGGAGTCCGGTCCGGCGCTGGAGGACGTCGTCGATGTCGAGTCCCTGCTGGTACCAGTTGCCACTGGTGGCGAACGTGTCGGCATCGGCCTCGCGGTCCATCGGTGAGAGGACGCCCGTCGAAATATCCGGATAGTTCGAGCGACCGACGAAGATCTCCGGGGCGGTCGAGCCAAACAGTGCATCACCCTGGACGACCTGCTCGAACTGTTGCTCGACGTCGTCCAGATGATCCGTGATCTCGTAGGATTTCTCGCGGGCGAGCCGGCGGCGCTTCGCGGCCTCGTCGCGTTCGAAATCCTCGATGAACTCGTCGAGTCGCATCTGCCGGAGGTAGGGGACAGCCGGGCATGAATCTGACTGTCGTAGGGCGAACAGGCGACACAGCCGCCGCCCGACACAGTGTGTCGCACTCCCGCGGACTGTGTCGGGACGTTGGTCAGCGCATAGCCAGGGCTGGTCCCGTCATCGTACAAAAACCGCTGGGAGCCCCTAGCTGTGGATGCCCATCGCTTCGATCTGTTCCTGGTACCGGTTCCGGATCGTCACCTCGGTGACCTGGGCCACGTCCGCGACCTCGCGCTGTGTTTTTTTCTCGTTACACAGAAGCGAGGCAGCGTAGATCGCAGCCGCAGCGTACCCTGTCGGTGATTTGCCCGAAAGAAGCCCCTTCTCGGCCGTGGTTTCGATAATTTCGTTTGCTTTTGTTTGTACCTCCTCTGAAAGTTCGAGTTCCGAACAGAACCGTGGTACGTACTTTTTCGGATCGACCGGCTCCATCTCCAGGCCGAGTTCCTGCGAGATATAGCGGTAGGTCCGACCGATCTCCTTTCGTTCGACGCGGGAGACGTCGGAAATTTCTTCGAGACTGCGCGGGATGCCCTCCTTCCGGCAGGCGGCATACAGCGCACTCGTCGCGACACCCTCGATGGATCGTCCCCGGATCAGATCCTCCTTGAGCGCACGGCGGTAGATCACCGACGCGACCTCGCGCACCGAGCGTGGCACCCCGAGCGCGGATGCCATCCGATCGATCTCGGAGAGGGCAAACTGCAGGTTCCGTTCGCCTGCGTCCTTGGTTCTGATCCGTTCCTGCCACTTGCGCAGCCGATGCATCTGGCTTCGCTTCTTCGACGAGATCGACCGACCGTAGGCGTCTTTATCCTTCCAGTCGATCGTCGTCGTCAACCCCTTGTCGTGCATCGTCTGCGTCGTCGGCGCCCCGACGCGTGACTTCTCCTGGCGTTCCTGGTGGTTGAACGCACGCCACTCGGGCCCTGGATCGATGTTCCCCTCCTCGACGACGAGACCACAGTCGTCACAGATGAGCTCTCCCCGGTCCGAGCTTTTGATCAGGTTCTCCGAGCCGCACTCCGAACACTCCCGGATCCCCTCCTCCTCGGTCTCTTGATTAGTTGTAGACTCGCGCTCGCGCTCCCGCTGGCGGCTAGACCGTGTCATCGCATTTTTATAGTAGTAGGATCGACAAACTTAAACCCTTGGTAAGAATTTTGTGGCCGCTGTCTCGACAGGATCGGAAAACCGGGAGACGGAGCTCTATTTTTAATCATTTATCGGCGTATATTATCGGGTGTATCCGAAACTGTATCAGTCACTCGCCGGTGAGTACTCGGTGAATGCCGGTACTGAACTGCGACGTCGACCAGGCTCGCGCCCACCTCGCGGAGGCGGGCGTCGAGATCATCGAAGGAAACACCGAACACGAACGCTGGCGGGCCGAATACGGTGGAGCAACGGCCGTCGCTTACGACGACAAAGTCGTCGTCCAGGGGGGTGATACCGGGAAGCTGGAGGCATTGCTTGGCTCCGAGAACGGCCGGGCACACGTCTACTTCGACGGTGCCGCGCGCGGTAACCCAGGTCCGGCCGCGATCGGCTGGATCATCGTCACCAGCGACGGGATCGTCACCGAGGGTAACGACCGGATCGGGAAAACCACGAACAACCGTGCCGAGTACGAGGCACTCGTCCGCGCACTGGAAATCGCCGACGAGTACGGCTTCGACGAGGTGGACGTGCGCGGCGATTCCGAACTCATCGTCAAACAGGTGCGTGGCGAGTACGACACGAACAACCCCGAACTGCGTGAGTACCGTGTTCGGGTTCGCGAACTGCTCGACCGGTTCGAGGAGTGGTCACTGTCGCACGTACCGCGTGACATAAACGAGCGCGCTGATAAACTGGCAAACGAGGCGTTCGAGGATGGCTAACGAGCACGATTCCCCGACTGCGGAAGATGCCGACCAGGAGGAGACGACCGATGCAGACGACGCGGAGCTTCCGGCCGACATCATAGAGGAGGCAGAGACACTCACCCGGCGAGCACGGCGGGCCGTCGACGAAAATGAGGCGGCGGCCTACCGGCAGGCCCGCGACGAGCTACTCGCGGAACAGGACTTTACCGCTCGCATCCGTGACGACGAGCGTGCAGTACTCGTCCTGTACCCGGCGGAGTGGGTCGAAGACGGCACTGTCCGCCCGGAGCGCATCGCGGATATCGACCGCGGAATCGAGCGGCCGCTGGAGGGGCCTGCCGATCCGGCCGACTGGGAGGTCGTCGGCGAGCACAACGATGCGATCGCCGAGGAGATCGCTGCCGAACACGGCCCGGACCACGGGGCGAATGCGCGGGAACTCGCGACGTTTCTCTCCAACCACTACGCCAAACCCATCGAGGACGCGACGGACGACGAGCTAACGGAGTTTCTGACGGAGTATTATAAACGGAATGTGTGGCCCTCTGACGACCAGAAAGCGGTCGTCGAGGAGTCGGTTCGACTGACCGTCGAGCGTGCGCGGCGCGTTACCGGGCGCGAGCGATGAGCTCTTCGAGGTCGCCGGCGCGGTCGCCGTCGGTCACGATCTTGTCGAACGTCCAGTCGAGCTGGTCGAGGACAGCCTGGTAGCCGTCTTCAGTCAGCGAGTACTGGTTCGTCCGTTTATCAAGCTCACTTTTCTCGACGAGACCCATCTCGACGAGTTCGTCGAGGTTGGGGTAGAGTCGACCGTGGTTTACTTCGGAGTCGTAGTACGTCTCCAGCTCCCGCTTGATCGCAAGACCGTAGCGGGGCTCCTCTGCCAGAATGGTGAGGATATTCTGCTGGAACGCGGTTAGTTCTCGTGCGATACCGGGTGTGTCAGGAACTGCTTGTGCCTCTGACATACTTGGATGAATGTCATCTATGTACTTAACCCTTGCCAAACATATCCATTTTTGATATTAGGAAACCGCAAGACAGTGGCGGGGTAGAGATGTATCTGTCTCACCAGATACACTCGTACAGCGGGAGCGTATCGAATCGGACTGTGCCTACGCCGAGGTTACGAGGTATACCGAAAGTAGTTTTTGGCCGAAAAATCATATCCGATAACGATGGTAAATCTCTGGGAAGATATCGAAACGGGACCAAATCCGCCGGAAGAGATCTACGCGGTCGTGGAGTGTCTCAAAGGTGAGCGAAACAAATACGAGTACAACAAGGAGATCCCAGGTGTACAGTTGGATCGTGTCCTTCACTCCAACGTCCACTACCCCTCTGATTACGGATTCCTTCCGCAGTCGTACTACGACGATGGCGATCCATTCGACGTCATGGTGCTGGTCGAGGATCAGACGTTCCCGGGCTGTGTGATCGAAGCACGACCCGTCGCGATGATGAAGATGGACGACGACGGCGAGCAAGACGACAAGGTCATCGCCGTCCCGATCGAGGATCCACGCTACGATCACATCGAGGACGTCGACGATCTCACCGACCAGACCAAAGCCGAGATCAGCGAGTTCTTCGAGACCTACAAGAACCTCGAAGAAGGCAAACAGACCGAGACGCTCGGCTGGGTCGGCAAACAGGAAGCGATGGACGCAATCGAACACGCACAGGAACTGTACGAAGAGCAGTTCGGCTAACGCTCCGCTTCTCCGCTTTTTGTGGACGTGTGTCCACACCGCTCTGACAGCGACTTCTGTCGGACGAATCGACCAGCACAAACCGGATATGTCTCTCGCTCATGTCGGCAACTGTTGCCGATTAGTTATGAGCATGGGTAATTATTTCAGTGTTCCTTCCGTATCAATAACCGTGATGGCAGCAAGCAACCAGCCACTGGGTGTCGACCACACGACGATCGTTCCGGAGAACTTCGAGCCGGCTGCGGCTGGGTCGGAGTCCGAGGAGACAGCCGACGACTCGGAGTGACAGATATTACCGATTCTTCTGACACCGTCTACAGCGGCTACCTTCCCCCATCCACAAGAAGAAGCTTCTTGTGGCCCACATGAGTAACGAAGGTATGGGTCTGTTCGATCGGATTCGCGGTGACGGCGGCCCACGGGTTGCCTTCATTGGTATCGACGGTGTGCCGTATAGCCTGTTGGCTGACCACCCCGACGAGTTCGAGAACTTCAACGCACTCGCCAGTGAGGGGAGTGCAAACGCGATCGATAGTATCGTTCCGCCAGAATCGAGTGCCTGCTGGCCGGCACTGACGACGGGTGTCAATCCTGGACAGACCGGTGTCTACGGCTTTCAGGACCGGGAAATTGGCTCCTACGACACCTACGTCCCGATGGGACAGGATGTCCAGGCCAAACGCCTCTGGTCGCGCGTCGACGACGCCGGCCGCGAGGCGACGGTGATGAACGTCCCCGTGACCTTCCCACCGGACCGGGAGATCCAGCGGATGGTCTCGGGCTTTCTCTCGCCGGGTGTCGACAAGGCGGCGTACCCCGACGAGATCCGTGAGTATCTCCAGGGGATCGACTACAAGATCGACGTCAACGCGAAACTCGGACACGACGACGACAAATCCAACTTCGTCGAGGACGCCCACGAGACGATCGACAAACGGTTCGAGGCCTTCTCACACTACCTCGACGAGGACGACTGGGATCTGTTCTTCGGCGTCTTCATGACGACAGATCGCGTGAACCACTTCCTGTTCGAGGACTACGAGAAAGACGGCGAGTACAAAGAAGAGTTCATGGATTTCTACCGGAAACTCGACGACTACATCGGCCAGATCCGACAGCAACTCGACGACGACGTCACGCTGATGGTTGCCTCGGATCACGGCTTTACCACCCTCGAATACGAGGTTCACTTCAACCAGTGGCTGGAAAACGAGGGCTGGCTGTCCTACGACAGTGACGAACCGGACGAACTCGGTGATATCTCTGACGACACGCGTGCGTACTCACTTATCCCAGGCCGGTTCTACCTCAACCTCGAAGGTCGAGAGCCACGTGGCTCCGTCCCACAGGAGGAATACGACGAGGTCCGGGCCGAACTCAAGGAGGAACTCGAATCGCTCACCGGGCCCGACGGAGAACCGGTCGCAGAGCGAGTCGAGACCAAGGAGAACGCCTTCCGTGGCGACCACGAGGATATCGCGCCGGATCTGGTCGTCATTCCGAACCACGGCTTCGATCTCAAGGCCGGCTTCGGCCACGATGGGGACGTCTTCGGCAAGGGGCCACGCAACGGGATGCACAGCTTCGACAACGCCTGTCTATATATCGACGATCCCGATGCACGGGTTACGGACGCGGATCTGTACGACGTCGCGCCGACGATTCTCTCCTTGCTCGACGTCGACTACGACCGCGGCTCCTTCGACGGTGCGAATCTCGTGAAATAACGATACACCCAGCAGATTTTTGCCGATTCCGCCAGAGAGCTAGAGCATGGGTAACTTCGACGGCCTCGATCTCCAGTCGGTCGAGGACCAGCTGTCCGATCCCGGTGAGGGCTCCGGCGGGAGCAACGAAGTCGTGCTCGGCGTGCTCGATGGAACTACACCCCCAGAAGAGTGGGTCGATCTGGTCGACTCCGGTGCCGTGCTCGTCCTCAACGTCGAGGGTGATCTGAACGAACTCGGCTCGGGTTTCGCTCGCGACGTGAGCCAAGCCGGCGGGAATCTCATGCATTTCCGAGGCTTTCTCATCGTCACGCCGCCAGGGGTTCGGATCGACACCGACCGGCTGGAGTAGCTGCATGGCTGGGATCGTCTTCTTCCGGACCGACAGCCGAACGGATGTCTGTGCATTCTACACCGAGCGACTCGACTTCGAGGAGTGGCTCGAACAGGACGGGGGGTGTACGATCCTCGAACGAGACAATCTCCTGCTTGGGTTCTGCGACGGCGACACGACCGAAACCGAGGGTATCGTCACCGTCGTCGTCGACGACCGCGACGCTGTGGACACGCTGTTCGAGGAGCTCGAAGACGTGGCAGCAGACGAGCCCCACGAAAACGAGGCGTTCGATATCTACCAGTTCTTCGCGACGGATCCGGACGGTCGCACCGTCGAGATCCAGACGTTCCTGCACTCGACGCCGCCAGTCTAGTTTTCGAGGTGCTCACGTACCGCGTCGACAGTCGTTTCTTCCAGTATTCGATCTGCGAGCGCTTCGGCGTCGTCCGTTTCGATCGCAGTAATCTGCTCTTTGACTGCTGGAATCGTGACCGCGCTCATGCTGAACTCGTCGAGTCCAAGCCCGACCAGTAACTCGGTGTACGCCGGGTTGCCGGCCATCTCTCCACACATCCCGACCCAGGCGTTACCGGCGTGGCCCGCCTCGACAGTTCGGGCGATCGCCCGGAGCACTGCTGGCTCGGTCGGTTCGTGCAGCGTCGCGACGCGTTCGTTCTCCCGGTCTGCCGCCATCACGTACTGGGTGAGATCGTTGGTCCCGATAGAGAGGAAGTCGACCCGCTCGGCGAACGCTTCGGCGAGAAAGACTGCACTCGGTGTCTCTATCATCACCCCGAGCTCCGGCAGTTCGTACTCGATACCCTCGCGTTCGAGCTCCGCGGCGACCGACTCGACCATTTCGAGAGCGGCCTCCAGTTCCGGCACCGTCGCGACCATCGGGAACATCACCGACAGCCGCCCGTCCTCGGCAGCGCCGGCCCGGAGCAAGGCCCGGAGTTGGCTCTCGAAGAGGTCGCTGTCGGGACCCAGCGAGCGCCGGATTCCCCGCTCCCCGAGAAATGGGTTCTCCTCCTCGGGCAGATCGAGGTAAGGCACCTGCTTGTCGCCGCCGATATCCAGCGTACGAACGACCACGCGACCGTCGGGAAACGCCGCGAGTGCATCGCGGTAGGTCTCGAACTGCTCGTCTTCTGTCGGCGGCGAGTCCCGTTCGAGGAAGAGATACTCGGTCCGGAAGAGCCCGACTCCGTCTGCCCCCTGCTGGACAGCGGCCTCCACTTCGGCGAGTGTGCCGACGTTCGCTGCCACCTCGATTTCTTTGCCGTCCGCCGTTGCCACTGGCTGTTCTCGGATCTCGACGTCACGACTCGTCGCTGCCTGTTCGCGCTGAGCGTCCGTCGGATCGACGGTCACAGTCCCAGCTTCGCCGTCGACGAGTACTGTCGCGCCCTCCTCGATCGTTTCGAGTGCGTCGCCGACGCCGACGACTGCCGGGATGCCGAGTGAGCGTGCGAAGATCGCTGCATGGGAGGTCCGACCGCCGACAACCGTCGCGAATCCGGCGACGCGGTCGGGGTCGAGCTGTGCCGTCTCGCTCGGCGTCAGGCGTTCGGCGAGCAGGATCGTTCCCGCCGGCAGTTCGGCGAGATCGACTCGCTCACCGCTCGTCAGCAGGCGGAGCAGTCGGTCTCTGACATCCCTGAGGTCGTCGGCCCGCTCGCTCATCCGGCCGTCCATCCCCTCGAACTGGGCGATCGGATCCTCGAAGGCTTCCCCGACGGCGTACTCCGCCGGAAGCCCACCGTCGATCGCTTCTTCGACGCTCTCGACAATCTGTGGGTCGTCGACGAACTGTTTGTGCGCGTCGAACACTGCGGCCTCCTCTTCGCCGATGGCCTCGGCAGTGCGCTCACGTTCGGTTTCCAGTTCCGTCCGGGCCTGCTCGCGGGCGGTCTCGAATCGCTCCATTTCGGTCGCTGTGTCCGTCTCCGACTCCGCGGGTGGCTCCCCGAGTGAGAGATCCCTGCCGGGCTCGTACCAGCGAACAGTGCCGACGCCGGCGAGCGGTGTTGCCCCCGTCCCCTCGAAGTGTGCCGATGGCTGGTCAGATGACATCGTCTACATCGGTGTAGGAGGCGAGCGAGTAAAGCAGTTATTTACCACTCGAACGAAAGAAATCCGGCGCTGTCGCGGCTGTTATTCATCCTGTCCGAACTCGTCGATCCGGCCGTGGACGTACTCGGTCCAGGCATCGAGTGTGTCGTGCATCAACTCCCGGGCCTCGGGCAGCGGTGTGGGGGCATACTGGTAGATGTGACCGCCACCGTCGAGGAGCCGTCGTTCGCGTGTCGCCAGCTCCTTCTCCCGGAGCGTCGACAGCGAGCGGTTGACGTTGCTCCTGTCGCGGTCCAGCTCGCCGGCGAGCTCGGCGACAGTGCTGTTTGGCTGGGTCAGGAGTGCCTCGTAGGTCCGGGCCTCGTGGCGCTGGATATTGAACACGCAGACAAGAACCTCTTCGAGTTCCGGCTCCTCGCCCAGCATGAGTTCGCGAAACTGCGCGGGTGAGGGATCAGCGTCGACCATACACGCCATAGAACCCCATCCCGAATAAAGACCCGCATATTGCCGTTCGGATCCTGGAGCGCCCGATCAGTTCTCCGCGCTATCGGTGCTGGCGTACCCCTGCTGGCGAAGACACTCCCGCATCTCCGCTTCGGAGCTGTGTTTGTGCAGGCGGGCCGGTGTATCGCAGTAGTACGTCTCCCCGTCGTGGCGGAGCGTAACCTCGTGCTCCGAACCGAGGAACTCGGTTCGGACGACGACGCGGCGACCCTCGTTGATCGCCTCGATGAGTTCGTTTATCTGCATCTCTCCAGCCGAAATCACGAGCGGGTCAGTCATACTCTCCTTTTGTGTGACGTCCTATTTCAGTGGCCCGCTTCCCGGAGCCGGTGGAGTAAACTTTGTTGCCGACCACGGTACGGGTGTGACTGCGGAGACCACGATCTTGCTCGTCCGCCACGGCGAGACCCCCTGGAACCGCGCCGGCCGGATACAGGGCTGGGCACCGACACGGCTCACGGACCGCGGCCGACAACAGGCATCTCGGCTCGGACAGGTGCTGGCTGCCGAGTACGACATCGACCGACTCGTCTCGTCGGATCTCTCCCGGACCCGCGAGACGACCGCCCAGATCCGTCAGGGTGGCGTCGATGCTACTCCCGTCTTCGACCGCTCGTGGCGCGAACGCCACATGGGTATCTACCAGGGATTTACCCGCGAAGACCTCCACGCCCGGTTCCCCTCGTTCGCGATCGAAAACGGTGCGGTTGCCCTCGAAGAAACTCCCGAGGGCGGCGAAGCGTTCGGGGAACTGTACGACCGCATTCAGACTGGCTGGTCACAGCTCTGTGACGACGCCGACAGCGAGACGGTCGTCGTCGTCACACACGGCGGTCCGATCACGGTCGTTCTGGCGGCGCTCAAAGGGCAGGATCTGATTACTGCTGTCGAGGAACATCACATTTCGAACTGCTCTGTGACTGCTGTCCGCCCAGCAAAAAACGACATTCTCCGAGAGAACGTGCAGCCGTTCGACAATCCGTCCGATTCGTAAAGTGATTATTGTGATCGAGTCACAGATCTCGGCGTGTCACAGCGTCTAACTCACAGTTTGCGTTACCAGAGCGCCGACGGCCATCGGCCGTCTGCTCGGGAGCGTTCATCTCCCGGCGGGACAGACTCGCAATAACCACTATCAGTCGGTCGGATACTCTGCGCCGAGGGGGTCGGGGCCACTCTCTTCGTCTGTTTCTGCCGGACTCACGCTCCCGGTCTGATAGCCGTATAAATCGAGTGTGACGTGATCGAAGCCGAGATCGGAGATGTGATCCCGCGCTGCCCGGACGAATTCGGGATCGAGCGCCACGTCGAGTTCCGACTCGCCGACTTCGATGCGTGCGAGGCCGTCGTGGTCGCGCACACGAAACTGTTCGAACCCCCAGGTCCGGAGCAGCCGCTCCGCCTTCTCGATGCGGGTCAGTCGCTCCTCGGTCACTTCGAGTCCCGTTGGAATCCGCGAGGAGAGACAGGCCATCGACGGTTTGTCTGCGACGGAGAGGTCGTACTGGTTTGCGATCTCGCGGACCTCCTGTTTGGTGATGTCGTGGGCCAGCAGCGGCGAGTAGGCGTCGAGCTCGTCGACGGCCTGCAGCCCCGGTCGGTGACCCTCGCCGGGGTCCGAGGCGTTCGTGCCGTCACAGACCGTCTCGATGCCGAGTTCTTCGGCCCGGTCGAACATCGCGCCGAGTCGCATCGATCGGCAGTGGTAGCATCGCTTGTCGTCGTTTTCGATGAATGCCTCGCTATCGAGTTCGCTGAACTCGACGATGTCGTGGCGGATGCCGATCTCCTCGGCGACTCGCTTCGCGTCGGCCAGTTCCTCGGCCGGGAGTGTCTCGCTGCGTGCCGTACAGGCGACGGCATCCGAGCCGAGCACGTCGTGTGCAATCGCGGCGACGATGCTCGAATCCACACCGCCGGAGAAGGCGATCAACACTCCATCTTTCTCGGCGAGGTCTGCCCGGGCGGCGTCGAGTTTCGCGTCGACCATGGATTTTCTTTCCGCTCGGCGAGCAAAAGTACGTCGCACTCTGGATGATCGTTCGGAGTTTCGAGTGAAATATCTGGTCGAGTTAAGAACAGCAAGAAAGCCCCGAGACGCTGAACTCGGGGGACTTGCTGCGCTCCGGTAGGTGCTTGCGGCGTCCGCTTTCGTTCAGCGTCCCGCCCCTTTCAGTCCCACCCGGCCTGGAAAGTCACACTGGGTAGGACTTTCTTGCTGCTTCAGAGGCACCTCACCATCATTTCAAATAAGCAAACGCCACCCGATACAGACTACTCTTCGTTGACGACTGCCGTCTCGAATCCGTCCTCCGTCGCCGCAACGCCAGCGGCACAGACCTGGTGTTCGAACTCGTGGTCGTACAGCTCACGGGCCGCTCCAGCGGCATCCGTCGCCTCCAGATCGAACGCTCCGGGGCTATCTCGCTCGTAGGTTGCGACGAGCGTCGGCTCGTCCACCTCCTCGACGAGCAGTGCATCCCGCCGGACAGTACCGATGAATGCCGACGATCCATCTGCAGTCGCTGATGGATCGTCTTCGAGACCGACGATGCCGGCAATCCGCGGCGTGTCGTAGTCGTCTTTCTCGAAATCCAGTGCGAGCAGTGGCTCGGCCAGTGCGTCCTTGGCGGGGTAGCCCAGCGCGAGTTTCTCGGCAATCGGATCGACGTGCGAGCCGTTCCCGAGCACTGCGCCGCGGTCGGTGAGTCGAACGCAGTTGTAGGAGATGTAGGGGTTGTCCGTCTCCGGCGCGTCGGCAGTCGGTCCGACGGTGATCGTCCCGTCGCGTGTGGTTGCCTTCCTGTTCGGGAACGACCGCGAGGAGACGCGGTAGGCGCCTACCTCGGGGCTGACGACGATAAAGCGTCCAACGTACATGCTGGGAATCTCCCGCGTCTGTGAGCATGTAGGTGTCGATACGATGCTGGAACGGGGTCACCAGGCGGTTTCTGGTTCCGTCCCAGCGTTGCTTTCGAAAATAATTTTACGTTGTTAGTTTTGTGTTCCGATAGATATCAACTAATGACATCGAGGAGATCGCTTGCTGACGATTCCCGTGCAGTAGGTCGGACGTTCCTGGTAGGTCTGCTCGCGGTCGGACTCGTCGCTGCTGTTGGATTTCTCCTTTTCGGCGGTGTTCTCACTGACGGGGGGTCTGAGGAACCGACAGCAACGGGTGGTGACGGGTCGGATACTGAACCGCCAGCAGACGGCGGCGACGAAGACAGCGACCCGGATAATTCCAGTAGAGACGATCCACCGTCGAGGGTCGATGTCGAGGTCGATCTCTGGGAGCAGGCGGTCGGCGATCGGTTGCTGTACTCCAGTCTCTCGCTCCGTAATGCGTCAGGTGGCGTAGTCGAAAATAAGAGTCTCACCGGAATCAGTTCGACGACGTTCGAGGATCTCAGCTACGACGAAAACTACACCATCAGTGCGAAAGCCGAGAACTGGCCCGCAAAGACGGTCGAGTTTACTGCCAGCGAAAATCACGAGGAGGATGTGGTCGTCGGCTACGAGTTCCGGAGTGCCGACTCTTTCGGGTACTCTGCCTATGTGAATCTCACTGAACTAAATAGTGAAAAGCACGAAACGAAGGGACTGTACGATAATGGAGAAGCAGTCTACTACGTACAGTTTTTGAACGATGATGGCAGCGATGCAGCAGAAGTAGAATACTACGTAGCACCGGATCGGACGACTTACGGGTTGAGTAATACCGGAGAAAATGAACTTGATCATCCAGGATGGGGATATGTGGATTTTCAAGCCAACGATCCCGTTTTCAAAGGGCTTGATCAGTATGAGGAACGGACATTCGTAAAAAGGATCAAAATAGGGGAGAACAGAAGGCGACAATTCCTCACAGAGAGAACTGCAGGCCGGACGCTTGATATGTATGAAGTAAATCTCAGTAGCCACTATTCAGAGGACGATGCAGGGAATTTATATAATAATGCTGTAGCATACGTTGATTCACAGACGGGCTACGTGGTTCGGGTTGAAAGCGATGGCATCGTATTTGCAGATGGCCGTGCAGGGAGCGACTGGTATCATAATGCAGGACACGTGATTTACGAATTCTATGACTTCGAAAAGGAAATCGATATTTCGAGAGATGATATGGATCTGGAGCCACCGTAATCTGTCTTGAATTGTAGATAATCTCTTTTAAGAATGGACGGGAGGTCGCTAAGCTACCGGGCTCTCGGCATTCATGCTCCCCTTCTATTCAAGAGTCGATTTTTAAATAATAGTCTTCAAGGTGCGATACGGCCGGCGTCACTATTTCCTCTCCTATTGGTACCATTGGATTTCTCATCTTTATTCCTCTCATTATTATCCTTCCTATTTCTCCCATCACTCCCTCTTGTTGGCCCCTCATCTCGATTTGCGCGGACTTCAAATTTGGTGTGTGCACCATAGATTCGCGTTTCTCCAGTACCGGTCGTCCAGAAGGAGAGTGACGTGGAGCTGACCGGGTTGGTTGCTTCGACAGTCCCTCCTGTGGACCTCATAGAGATAGTATCAATCCCTTCTGGTTCTCTTCCCCACCAGCCGTACTCATGTGGGTCACTCTCAAGTGCCAGGTGTGGAAATTCGGCAGTACTCTGTGTGAATGGGTGGCTGATAACTGTCTTTCCGGTCGTTTCTTCGTAGGTGCGTAATCCAATGGAGTAGCTGAATCTCTTGCCGGCTCGTATCCATTTGTCTCCGGTTGACGTCGACTCTAGTCCAGACGTCGTGCCGGTAAACTCCACGGCGAGCGAATTCAGATCGTACTCTCCGGACCGTGTTCGGACGGTTCCGTTATTTACACCGAACTGGCCGTCTTCGACCGTGAGTGTGTGTTCGTCGATTCTGCTTCGCCCTCGCTGGTCGGTCACCCGCGCCTCGACGACGACCTCGCCTGGCTCGTTCACTGCCGGCGTAATCGCATCCGTGGTCAGGTTGCCGTCGACGAATGTGGCGTCGTACTGCTGGCCGTCGACGAACCAGGTGAGCGAAGAAAGTGGCTCGTCACCAGCGCTGGCGGTCAGGTTGATCGTCGGGCGGTCGCCGACGAGCACTATCTCTGGCCCCGAAATCGTCACTTCCGGCGGCTCGGACTCGGTGACGGTGACCCGCAGCGTGTCGGTCGCAGAGCGCCCCTCCTCGTCGGTGACGGTGACAGTGGCGTTATAGATGCCCGTTCTTGTGGGCCGGAAGTTCGTCCGCTCGCAGCTGCGACACGCTGGCGTGGTGGTGGTCCCGTCGGGCCGTTCGATCTCCCACTCGAAGCCGACGATCTCGCTGTCGGGGGAAACCGAGCCGCCGGCATCGAGATAGACGGTGGTACCCTGCTTGACAGATTGATCCAGCCCGGCGTCTGCGAGCGGCTCCTCCGCTGTTCCGGCGGCGACGCCGACTGTCCCGGCAGTGACGCCAAGACAGACGACCAGCAAGATGACGACACGTCTGCACTTCATCTCACCGGCGATTGCTCTCTCATCGAATAAAAAGTTCGGCATTTCGACCGACTGGCGGGCGCGCGGACCACCGCTGGCTCTCCGGCAGTCATTTTTGTACGTCGACCAAACAGTTCAGTATGAGCGGCGCCCACCCCATCGTCTCCCGTCTGTACGATCCAGTTATGGCGATTCCCGAACGGACCATGTTGCCCGAACACCGCGAGTATCTCGTCGCAGATCTCTCGGGGAGGGTTCTCGATCTCGGTGCTGGCACGGGCGCTATGTTCCCCTACTTTGCTGGCCACCCGGAGATCGAACTGCACGCGATCGAACCTGACCCCGGGATGCGCCGACAGGCCGAATCGAAAGCCCACTCACTCGGCCTCCCAGTCGAGATCTCGGATGCCGGTGGCGAGTCACTCCCCTACGAGGACGATTCTTTCGACGCGGTCGTCGCCTCCTACGTTTTCTGTACGATCCCCGATCCGGCCGCCGCGCTCTCGGAGGTAGCGCGCGTGCTCAAACCCGGTGGTGAGTTCCGGTTTCTCGAACACGTGCGAGCCGACGGGGTCGTCGGAGAACTGCACGATCTGCTCGCACCGGCCTGGCACACCGTGGCGGGGGGGTGTCATCTGAACCGCGAAACCGGCACGATGTTCCGAACAGACGAGCGGTTCGAACTCGTCGATTACAGCCAGCTGTCCGGGCGCACCATGCCGATGATTCGCGGGACCCTCGAACGGCGCCCCGAGTCACAGCTATATCGCTGGATACTCGACTGGGTGCCGGTCTGGTAGCGGGATCGGAGTTAAGAGGTAGCCACCCCCAGATCGATGTATGGACGGACAGACAGCCGTCGTTACGGGAGCGAGCAGGGGGATCGGACACGCTGTCGCACACGCCTTCGCGGAGGCGGGCGCACACGTCGTCATCTGTGCGCGGGACGGCGACGCGATCGAGGCTGTCGCAGCCGAGATCGAAGCGAACGGTGGGAAGGCAACCGCGACACGAGCAGACGTTCGCGATCAGTTCGACGTCGAGCGACTGATGGAGAAAGCCGCCGCGATCGGTGGGACGATTGATTACGTCATCGCGAACGCGGCGGTCTATCACGGCGAAACTGGCTCGACACCGCTGTCGGCGGAGAGTTACTCGGCGTTCGACGACCACATGCGGACGAACGCTCGCGGGACCTTCGCGACGATCCGTGAAGCGTTGCCCCATCTCGATGCCGACGGACGCGTCCTCGTCGCATCCGGCTCGGTCGCCCGCGAGCCATACCCCGGCTACGGCTCCTACGCCGTCTCCAAAGCGGCCGCAGAAGCAGTCGCGCGCGGCTTCGGTGCCGATATCGACAACGTCGTCGCCGTGGTCGATCCCGGACAGGTCGCAACCGATCTGTCGGGTGGGGAGGGACACGATCCTGCGGACGTCGCCGAACAGTTCCGGTGGGCCGCGACCGAAGCACCGGTGGAGACGATCGACGGTGAGGTCGTCGACCGGAAAGCGTGGCGGCGCGCAACGCGCTAAGCTATAGCGGTCGACAGAACGTTTGATACTTCCAGCGACGGATCTGCGGTCGCTGATGAGTTATCAATATTTCTGTCGACCGGTATACGTTCCCGACTACTTTTCGGCTTTCTCGTCCAGGTCGTCGTCGGCAGGCGCCGGGGGTTCACTGTCGAGATTCAGCCGTCTGTAGGCGTACGTTGCCAGTCCGCCGAGTCCCGCGACACCCGCAATCGGACCGAATCCGGGACCGCCGTCGTCGGCTGACTCGTCATCACTTTCGTTGTCGTCCGTGGTTTCGTTGTCCATGGTCCCATCGTCCATGGTACCGTCATCAGTCTCGTTGTCCGCAGTTCCGTCGTCCGTAGTTTCGTTCCCACTATCGTCCATCTCGCCGTCGTCCATTCCGTCGTCTGCGACCGTTACCGAGGCACTGTTGGTGACAGCGCCCTCTTCTGTGGTGTATGGTCCGTCCTCTTGACCCTCGGTCTCGACGAAATCGTAGGTCTCGTTGTCGTTCGAATCCCGGTGGGGCATCGCGATGAGGGTGTCGTCTTCTGTGAGTTCCTCGTCGAGTTGGATCTCGATATCCTCGTTCGTGCCAGCTTCGAGATAGTCGGAGACACCGACGACACTCGGGATCGTCTCCCCATCCAACAAACTGCTGTCGTGGATCGTGACGAAGCCGCCGTCGGCCATCCGGACGAAATCGACCGTGACCGACTGGCCTGCGGTTTCCTGATCGCTCATCAGGACTGCCGCGTCGCCCTCGACCTGGACTGCAGCGTCGTCGGTTACCGGCCCGCCATCTGCCGTGTACGGCCCGTCTTCCTCCCCTTCAGCGTCGACAAAATCGTAGGTCTGGTTGTCGTTCGTGTCGCGGTGGGGCATCGCGATGAGCGTATCGTCCTCGACCAGCGGATCGTCGAGTTCGACCTCGATCCCTTCGTGATCGCCGCTTTCGAGGTACTCACTCGTGCCGCGAACACTCCCGATAGCGTCGCCATCAGCGAGACTGCTGTCGTGGATCGTAATAAAACCGCCCTCGGGAAGGCTCGTCGAGTCGACGACGACAGTGGTTCCGTCTGTCGACTGGTCGCTGAACTCGACTGTCGCCGTTCCCTCCTGTGCTGCTGCCGTGGTCATCCCGAGACTGGTTGCGACGACTCCCGCGCTGATTCCTGCGAGTACTCTGCGCCGACGGGGACTTTCTGGCTCTTGCATTACATTCCAGTATATAGTGTCACTGAGATATAAAAGGGTGTCACATGAACGTCATTTATGTGACCGATCGGGATAGTCATCAAATTCTATGTTTGTGGCTCATTGGCACGATACAGCTACTGCGCCTTCGTGATACGTTCTCCGTACAGCTACAGGGCTGGTGAAAATAATAGCGCCTGGCGCACTGTTTCGACCGTCGATCACCACATATGATAGGGTCCACAGGACTCCATAGCTGCACATAACTGGCCGTACCGGAACTGTTGAGAATTATATAAGTATTTGCGTAGTCGCCGTCTTCCCGGACGTACAGATGGCAACCGAGAACCGCACCGAGTCCGGTGCTGGCTCCGCTGGTGTGTTTCCGTCCGACGGTGTGACACTCGCCCGCTTCGACCGCCCGACTGGAACAGGGACCACCCTCATGGTCGTGTCAGATCCACATCTGTCCGCGACCGCCCACGGAACACTCAAGATGTACCACCGGGCAAAACAGCGGTTCCAGATGGCAGTTGCCGATGCCCATCGACTCGACGTCGACGCCTTCGTCGTTGCCGGGGATCTCACGAAAGCCGGCACGGACAGGGAACGTGCGCTGGCGCGGGATCTGCTGGGGATCGCCCCCCGGCCGACAGTCACGGTGCCGGGGAACCACGACGTCACCCCGGCCGGCGAGACTGGCTTCGACTCCGGCGAGGAGTTTGCCACGTGGCAGGGAGCCAGTAGCTACCCGCAGTCACACCCGCTAGACTCGCTTGTGGTTCGCGCGTTCGACACCACTGCTCCCGCTGCACGGAGCGGTCGTGTCGGTTCCGAGACCCTCCAGACACTCGACGGAGAGCGGATCGCAGCCCCACAGATCGCGGTGATGCACCATCCCCTGGCTGCTGTTCCACGGCCCTTCCGGTCGGAACTCGCGGCTGTCGACTACCGTGTCGAGAACCCGGCTTCGACTGCCGACGTGCTCGCCGATTCGGGGATCGAGCTGGTTCTCACGGGTCATCTCCACTGGCCCTATGCAACCGAGTACCGTGGGCTGAATGTCGTCGGTGCGCCGGGGTGTGCCTCGTTCCCGCCCGCGTATCTGCTGGTCCACGTCAGCCCGGCGGGGACGACTGTCTCGCTCGTTCCACTTGCCGGGGCGAATGGAGTTGCAGAGGCCTACGAGTACGCACTCGACGACGACCTGCGTGGGTCCTTGATCCAGCAGGTAGTCAGAGACGGCTATTTTGGGGAGTTTCCGCTCGTCGATCAGCAGACGATGGCCCCTGCCGACACACCGGCCCTTCACTCGACCGGGACGCCACAGTAACGGACTAGTTTTCGGGCTGGCCCTGCCACCGATGGATCACAGAGCCAGCGACGATATCGACGAAGCCGAAGACGACGGCGGCACCGCCCAACTGCTGGGCCCCCAGGCCGAGCCCAGCGGCCGTCGTCGCTTCGATGAGCCCGATTACACCGAGTGCACCGATGCCGACAAACAGCTGGACGAGCCAGCTCTCACGGTCGTAACTCGCGATCGCTCCGGCGACAGCGAGGACGACGAGTACTCCGGCGGCGAGCGAAAAGGAGAGTCCAGTACCGAGTACTGCGAGTGTGACGCCACCGACGACGACCCCCACACCGGCACTCCGGAGTCGGAGCATCGCTGGTGTGTCGACCATCATTCAGGCCGACTGTTGCTGGCTACTCTCGTCGTGTTGCTGACTGATCTCGTCGGTTGCTGACTGATCTCGTCGAACAGTTCGCACACGCGCTCGCGAATCTGGTCGCGGATCTCCCGGACACGCTCCGGTGACTCGCCGTCGGGGTCGGGCAGCGCCCAGTCCCGGACGTCTGTGTCTGCGTCGAGCGAAAGTGTCGAACAGCCCATCGTGAGCACGATATCACAGGCTTCGAGCTCCTCGGTCGACACCGCCTGTGGTGTCCGATCGGAGAGGTCGATGCCGAGTTGCTGCATGGTCTCGACGACTTCGGGGTGAACCTCGTCGGCTGGATCGGTCCCACCGCTGACGATCTCGACACCGTCGAGGCTGCGTTCGCTTCGTTCCTGTTCGGCAAACGCCGTCGACATCTGTGAGCGTCCGGCGTTCTGCACACAGACAAAGGCAATTCGCATACGCTCATTACAGCTGTTCTGGGCTTCATTGTTTCTATGTGCTGACTGTAACAGAATAGAATAATACCTTCATGATTGATTTATATATCCGAACGTAGTACTACATATTTCGATATATACCTTGTATCCGGAATATATATCAATTAGCACAGTATTTATACATCTCTTCGTTTGTTGCATGTGATGGCAGACCAAAACTCCGAGGTGGTTTCAGGTGCAACGCGGCGCAAATTTTTGACTGTGGCTGGCAGCACTGGTGCACTTGCACTGGCTGGCTGTACCGAAAGTAGCAGTGACGACGATGACAGTGGTTCCGACGATGGCAGTAGTTCCGATGGCGGCAGTACGAACGGTGGCGATTCCCTGTCTGGAGTTGTCGAAATCACAGGAAGCAGTACGGTGTTCCCGGTTTCGGATACGATGGCCGAGAACTTCATGGACGAGCATCCCGACGTGAACGTGACCGTGGATTCGACCGGGAGCGGTGGTGGGTTCGACAACCACTTCTGTCCCGGACAATCCGATCTCAACGGTGCCTCTCGCCCGATTTCTGACCAGGAGACCGA
The DNA here is from genome assembly GCA_004015825.1 of Halovenus amylolytica. Classification (GTDB taxonomy): domain Archaea; phylum Halobacteriota; class Halobacteria; order Halobacteriales; family Haloarculaceae; genus Halovenus; species Halovenus amylolytica. The sequence goes on from SAYS01000019.1 coordinate 77,032, forward strand.
ACAGTGTACCTCCAACGACGTCCAACCGGTCGAGTTCGAGATCGCGCAGGACGCGTTGACGATGGCGGTCAACAACGATAACGACTGGGTCGACTGTATGACCTTCGACGAGATGTCCCAGATCTGGCGCGAAGACGGTGTCGAGAACTGGTCCGATATCCGCGACGAGTTCCCCGACGAACCGTTCGAACTCTACGGGCCGGCCGACACCTCCGGGACATACGACTGGTTCAATGCGAACGTCATCGGCGAGGAGTACGGTCACACGACCAACCACGAGCCAACCGAAGAAGACGACCTCATCGTCCAGGGTATCCGGGACAACGTCGCCGGGATGGGATATTTCGGATACGCCTACTACAGCTCTAACGAGGAAGAAGTGAAAGCCCTCGACGTACGAGCCTCCGAAGACGATCCGTGTGGCTCTCCTGGACTCGATACGGCCAAAGAAGGAACCTACCCGATGGCACGCCCGCTTTTCATCTACGCGAACGAGGAGCAACTCCAGCGTGATGAGTTCTACGAGTTCATGCGGTTCTATCTCGAGGAAGCAGAGAAAGATCTCGTCTCGGAAATCGGATACGTTCCGTCGAACGCCGATATGGTTGAGGAGAACCTCCAGAAACTCGATGAAGCGGCAGGCAGATAACTCGACGGAGTAATCTCTAATGAGTAACGAGTCGACCGATCTGCAACTTGCGGGTGGGGAACAGAGTCGCAAGGCCCGGGAGCGGCTGTATCGGTACATCTTTTTGAGCTGTGCAGCGTTGACTGTCTTCATCACGACCGGAATTTTCGTCACGCTCACAGTGGATGCAGTCAAGTTCTTCAGTACAGTTCCGCCGGTCGATTTCCTGACCGGCACCACCTGGCGGGTCAGCAGAGGGGAGTTCGGTGTGTTGCCTCTCGTCTTCGGGACGCTCGCGGTGACTGTGATCTCTGCACTCGTCGCGATTCCAACTGGTGTCCTCGCTGCAGCCTATCTTAGCGAGTACGCGAGTGCTCGTACACGCGCGATCCTCAAACCTGGTCTCGAGATTCTCGCCGGCATCCCGACTGTCGTCTACGGCTATCTCGCACTGGTCTATTTCACGCCATTTCTTCGCACGCTGGGGATCAACGCCGGGACGTTCAATATCTTGAGTGCGTCGATTCTCGTCGGTATACTGATTATCCCGATGGTGTCGTCGCTCTCGGAGGACGCCATGAGTTCGGTGCCCGACTCACTTCGTGAGGCGAGTTACGGGCTGGGCGCGACGAAATTCGACGTGACGATCGGAGTCGTCATCCCGGCGGCAGCATCGGGGATCTTCGCGTCGTTTATCCTCGCGCTGTCGCGAGCAATCGGCGAGACCATGGTCGTCGCCATGGCGATGGGCCTCCGGCCACGGATGCCTTCGACGGCCACGGGTCCGTTCGGAATCCCGTACATCCAGCCGATGGAGACGGTGACAACCTCGGGACAGACGATGACTTCTGCGATGATTCAGGCTGTAGAGGCCGACGCTGCCGTCTCTCCGGTCGTCGGCCAGAGTCTGTTCGCGCTCGGACTGACGCTGTTCGTGATGACCTTCGCTATGAACTTCCTTAGCAACCGTATCGCAAACCGCTACCGGGAGGAGTATCAATGATCTGGACAGACCGTACCGAACGGAGGGTGAGAAATGGCGAGTGAACCGACAGACGGCGGTACTGCTTCTGACCGTCCCACGCTGACCATGTCGATCAGCCAGCTTCGTGGTCGGATCTTCGAACTTATCTCTGCCGGCGCGACCATCTTCGGTATCACAGTCGTGATGGGGATGCTGGTCTACGTCGCCAGAGATGCGCTCCGGCTGGGTGCGGCGGATCCGGGCTGGTATCTGGTTTTCTTCTGGACGCTTGTAGTGCCGTCACTCGGCATGGCCGGGTACTTTGCGGTCCGTGACCGTGCCGCAGGCAGCGTTGCCTACGCAGCGACGGGGATTCCCGTCATCGGCATCCTCGTGGCGGGTGGACTCGTCATCGTATTCACGGAGCTGATCGATCCCCAGGAGTGGCTGGCACTCGTTTTCGCGCTCGTGGTTGCAGGCGCAATCATCAGCGCCCACCAGCGCTACCGCCCGCAAGCGACTTTCGAGCGACTCCTCGTTCTGTTCCTGACGCCGATTCTGACACTCTACGGCATTCCGGCTCTCTCGGTGGATCGAGCGATTACGACGCCGCTTACGGGTACGGAACTGTTCACACTCTCTTTTTCGACGCCCGCACTGTTGCCGAGTGTCCGTGAACTCCTCTTTGTACTGCCGATTCTGCCGGCTGGCTGGATACTGCTGCTCGGGACAGTCACGGCGCCGCTAGCCTACGGCTTTGGACGGCTGATCGCCGCCCGCCGCGATGACGAGCGCGGACGGCTCGAACTCGTTGCTGTCGCCGTCACTGTTGTCGCGATCGCGGCGAATATCGGCCCGCTCGTCGGCCTCTCCGCGGAAGGTACGATCCTTGTCACGACGGCGCTTCTCGTTCCGACTCTGACCTATCTTGAGGGCGTGGTCCGTCGACGCGAGGGATTCGCGGGACTTGCGTTCCCGGTCGTTCTCGTCGGCGGGACATTCGTGGGAGCGGTTCTGGCGACCAGCCTCGGATTCGCGAGCCCCGACCCCTGGCTCGACTGGTCGTTCCTGACGAGTGCTCCCTCACGCACTCCCGAAGACGCCGGTATGTACCCACCGCTGGTTGGCTCTATTCTGATCGTCATCGTCATCGCAATGAGTGCGTTTCCGGTCGGTGTCGGTGCAGCCATCTATCTCGAAGAGTACGCACCGGACTCGGGCCGACTCGGCCGCTTCGTTGACTTCCTTGAGGTCAACATCGGGAATCTCGCAGGTGTCCCCTCTATCGTCTACGGACTACTCGGGCTCGCACTCTTCGTCAACGGGGTCGGACTGCGCGACGGGATCGTCATCGTCGCCGGTCTCACGATCGGACTGTTGATTCTCCCGATCGTCATCATCTCATCACAGGAGGCGATCAAGGCGGTCCCGGATTCACGTCGAGAGGCATCCTACGGGATGGGCGCGACCCGCTGGCAGACGATCCGGCACGTCGTCTTGCCGGAGGCATTCCCCGGGATTCTGACTGGCACGATTCTCGCGATGGGCCGTGCGATCGGTGAGACGGCACCGCTTCTCATGATCGGTGTCGCCGACAGCGTTCGCTCGGTACCCGACGGCTTTTTCGATATCGCTGCCGCGATGCCAGCACAGATCTTCTCGTGGAAGAGCGAACTGGCACCGGAGTTCCGAACTGGTGTCATGGCCGCCGGGGTGATCACGCTCCTCGTGGTCTTGCTCGTCATGAACGGCACCGCAATCGTGCTCCGAAATAAATATCAACGAGAGTAGTACCAATGTCACAGCCAACAACAGACTCCGCGACCGAAGAAACGGCCGAATCGGACGACAGACTCATCGAAACAGAGGTCTCAGTTTCCGAAACGGTGACACAGCCCGCTGGCGCATCGACGATCATCGACGTTGGGGATTTGAGTGTGTACTACCACGACGACCAGGCGTTACGGTCAGTCTCGATGGAGATTCCGGAACGCCAGGTTACCGCACTCATCGGCCCCTCGGGGTGTGGCAAATCGACGTTCCTGCGCTGTCTCAACCGGATGAACGATCTCATTGATGCCGCCCGTGTCGATGGCACGGTCGAACTACTGGGTCAGAACGTCTACGACGACGACGTCGATCCTGTTGCCCTCCGCCGGCGGATCGGAATGGTCTTTCAGGAGCCGAACCCGTTCCCGAAGAGCATCTACGACAACGTCGCCTACGGGCTTCGCGTCCAGGGGAAAGCCGACGATATCGATCTGGACGCGGAAGTCGAACGGGCACTCCGCAGCGCAGCGCTGTGGGACGAAGTCAAAGACCAGCTCGACAAGTCGGGGCTGGAACTCTCCGGCGGTCAGCAGCAACGACTCTGTATCGCGCGTGCGATCGCGCCCGACCCCGAAGTTATCCTGATGGACGAGCCGGCCTCGGCGCTCGACCCGGTCGCGACCTCGAAAATCGAGGATCTGATCGACGACCTCGCCGAGGAGTACACCGTCATCATCGTCACCCACAACATGCAACAGGCCGCCCGGATCTCCGACAAGACGGCGGTCTTCCTGACGGGTGGTGAACTCGTCGAGTTCGACGACACACAGACGATCTTCGAGAACCCCGCCGATCCGCGCGTCGAGGATTACATCACCGGCAAATTCGGATAATGCCCCGTACCAGTTACCAGGACGAGCTCGCGACACTGCGCGGTGAGGTGGGCGCGATGGCGGATCTAACTCTCGACCGGTACTGGGAGGCAGTCGAAGTGTTGGAGTCGGGCGACCCACAGCAGGCCCAGCGGATCATCGACGGTGATACGGAGTTGAACGACTGGTATCTCGACATCGAACGGGAGTGTATCGATCTGATCGCGCTCCAGCAGCCACTCGCGAGCGATCTCAGATTCGTCGCCTCGTCGTTCAAGATCGTCACCGATCTGGAGCGGATCGGTGATCTGGCCTGTAATCTGGCGGAGTACGGGCGAGAACTGGGCGGAACGACCGACGTCGATGTCGAACCGATCGCTCGGCTGGCAGGTGAGATGGTCGAGGCGGCGATGGCGGCGTACACGACGGCGGACGCCGACACTGCGCGGTCGGTTGTTGTACGGGACGAACAGCTAGACGGACAGTGCAAGCGTGCAAGTGAGACGATCGTCCGACAACTCGTGACCGACGGTGTGGGGGCCGAACCGATCGACCAGCGCCTCCAGCGCGTCTCTCGACTGCTCGTGACGATTCGGGATATCGAACGCGTCGGTGATCACGCGGTCAACATCGCCGCGCGCACGCAGTACATGATCGAAAACGACGACGACCTCATCTACTGATGACAACCAGACACGACCCGATCGAACGGAAAGTGCAGTTGACAGGCGGTTCGACCTACACCGTCTCACTGCCAAAGCAGTGGGCGAACGACCAGCAGATCGAGCCCGGCTCACCGGTCACACTCTACGTCCGAGACGACAAACTGGTCGTCACTCGCGGCGAGTCGGCGAGCACGACCAGCCGCAGTACATCGATCGACGCCGCGGATCGTGATCCAGCGACACTCGCGCTCGACGTCGGTGCCGCCTACGTCGCCGGCTGTGACGAGATTAGCTTCGACGGATTCGAGAGCACGACCGAACGACGTGCAGTGACGCGGGCAGTCCGGCGGTTCGTCGGACTGGAAGTGATGACCGAAGACGAGCGGAGCCTGACGGCGCGGACGATGCTCGACGCTGCCGATCTCTCGCCGGAGCAGACGCTCGCACAGCTCGAACGAACGACGATGGAGATGCACGCGGATGCGATCACCGCAGTGATCGAAACGGACGGGGATCTCGGTGACCGGATCGCTCGCCAGGACGAAACTGTCGACCGACTCTTCTCGCTGATCTCGCGTGGCTTCCAGCGCTCGCTGGTCGATCCGGGCGTCGGGATGTCTCGAAACGGGCTGCGATCGTTCGAGTACTACATGGCAGCCAGACAGCTCGAACGAGTCGCCGACCACGCCGAGAAAATTGCAGAGATTGCCGGGCGACTCGAATCCCCGCCGCCGGAGCCGATCGCTGACTCGCTCGAATCCTACGGTCGAGACGCCCGCGAAATCGTCGAAGACAGCCTGTCCGGGATGTTCGAGGACTCTCCAGAGCCCGCATCGGTCATCGCCGATGCAGACGAGTTGCTCGCCGAGTTCGAAGCGTTCGACGAGGAACTGTATCACACTGACCACGAGGATAGCTATCTCCTCGGTGTCGTACTCGACAGTATCGTCAGGACGACACAGTACGGTGTGAACATCGCCGAGTCGGCGCTCCAGGCCCACTACCGAACGGAACACAGCGATTAGTCAGGAGAAGAGCCCGGACGTTTCGAGGACGAGGACGCCCTCGACTTCGACCAGTGTCCCCCACTCGTTTTCGGCCTGTGTCCTCACACTGTTGCCGGTCACCAGATCGGTGTCGCCGACCGATGGCGGGACGGCTACTTCGACAGGATGGTTCCTGAAATTGAGGAAGACGACTACCTGCTCCGGCCCCTTCACGCCGTCGAGATGGCCCGCGTCCCGACCGAACACGAGCAGGCCGTCTGTCCCGGTGGTTCGCACCTCGTGCAGTTTTGCGTCGGGTTTGAGCACGTCCAGGTCGTGATAGAGTGTGATGAGATTCCTGTACAATGCCAGGTGGGATTCGGAGTATGCTTCCCAGTTCATAAAGGCACGCTGGCGACCACCTGGGCGGACATCGGCGCCGCTATCGACGGTGTCACCGTTGCCTCTCGGATCTCCGCGTCCCAGGTGGCGTCCCTCGCCGAAGCGGCTGATCTGGCGTTCCTGGCCGTAGTAGATCCCCGGGACGCCGGGCAAGAGGAGGCCGGCCGCCCAGCAGAGTCGCTGTCTGCGCGCTCCCCGGTCCCACTGTTCGTCTGTCACCTCGTCGTGGTTCGGCTCGGAGAGGTCAACGACAGCCTGGTTGAGGAGTCGGTGTTCGTCGTGGTTTTCGGTCATGTTGAGCACGAGCGAGTGTGGGGGTATCCCGTCGTTCGCGCGTGCTTTGATGACGTCGACGAGTGCGTCCGGGCTCGCCTCTCCAGTCGCGACGCGCTGGCTGTGATCGGTGAATCCCTTCGTGTCGAAATGCATATCGAAGGCGTTCTCGGCCATCCGCGGATCGTTCGGGATGGTTTCGTCGAGCATGAGAAATTCGCTGTCGTTGGCTCTGACGAGGTCGCGCAGCTCCGACCAGAAGCTGATCGGGACACCCCAGGCGATATCACACCGGAATCCATCCACGCCGACGACGCCGGACCAGAAATCCGCCACGGCGAGCATGTGCTCACGGACTGCGACGTTGTTGTAGTTGAAATTCGGCAGTGACCGGCCACCGAAGAATCCGGTCGCGTACGGTCTCGCTTCGATTGCGAGTCCCTTTTTTGCTCTGACCAGATCGATCCGGTCGTACCAGTCGAAATACTTCGAGTCGCGGTTCCAGGCTGTCACCCCCGGATAGCGGAGAAACGGGGTCGGAGTATCGCGCCCCTCCGACGCAATCGTATCCTGAAAGAAGGGATGACTCCGCCCGGAGTGGCTGATGACGAGATCGAAGACGACCTTGATCTCCCGGTCGTGACACGCCTCGACAAAGGCCTGGTAGGCCTCGACCGGGTCGTCACCTTCGGGGACGAGATCCGGTGCGATGCCGAAATAGCCCAGTGTTCCGTAGCCGTGGGGACCGCCGCCGGAGAGTGTTCCCGCTTCGCGGTAGCTGTCGGGGACGAGTGACTGGTCGAACTGGCGAGCGGTCGCCTCGTCGGGGACGACTGGCGTCAGCCAGACCATGTCGATGCCGAGATCGTCGAGATAGTCGACACCTGCGATTAGATCGTCCATCGTGGTTTCGCCGCGCTCGCCGGCCCACGACCGCGGGAAGAGCTGGTAGAGGACACCGTCTTTTGCCCACTCCGGCGGTCGGTTCGGCAAGGAGATGCTGCCGTCGGGGTGGAGTTCGACAGTGTCCATCATGCTCCGGCGCTGTCCGTCCCATGCCGCTGCGTGGACGCGTGCAGACTCACCGTCGAGTGCCGCGACTGGAATCTCTGCATCGAGTCCGTCAGTGTCGATTGCAACCGTCGACAGTGCGTCGCGGTCGTCGGCGAGATAGACCGTTTCGACTGTTGCGTTCGATTCGTTTCGATCGGGGGCAAGTCTCGCGTCGGCTTCGATGTGGAACGTCTCTGTGGCCTCCTCGTAGTGGCCATCGAGTGTGAGTCTCGGTGGTGGGCCCTCGCCGTTCGGGAAGGCGTGGAAGGTCCACTCGTGGGTGCCATCCGGCGCGTCGAGTTCGAAGACGTACCGTCCCGGAGTGTCTGCGACGAAATCCGCGGTATTCCGGGCACCGGAGTCCCACCGGGGGCGTCCGTCGGGGATCGACTGGGCGTACTGGAGTTCGGCCTCGCTGTCGGCGGGGCGGTCGATCAGGGACCACTGGAAGGCATCTGCCTCGTAGTTCTCTGGATCAGCTTCAGGATCTGGTATCCGTGGCGCGAGATTGTCCCGCACGCCGAAGACACCGTACTCACCGACGTGGGCTGGATTCAGAATCGCCTCCCCGACCTCCACGAACCGGGGATGTCCGGGGTGGTGCGTGTCAGCACGGCCCGCTCTCTCGTGTTCAGGTGCCTGCATTTGATACTACTAGATTGCTCCCAGCAGCCAAGAGTCCAGCGGCCCGCGGTTGCGTGTGTGACAGTTTCTGTCAACTTTACTGGTTGTCGCATTCTTCTCGCAGTTTACGATGTAGTTTTCTGTAAACTCCGTCGTGTGATGGGGGCTTCTTGCTGTCGAAAAACCAGTTTGCAGTTCCAGAGCCAACAAAATCCCCGACTCAGCCAACTATCGACTCGATCCGGTCCAGTGCGCGGTGACAGACTGGGGCGTAGCCAGCCGCAGCGAGGGGGATCTCGAAGACGACACGAGTTTTCACACCGCTCGATTCGACCCGGTGGCCCGTCGCGGGGATCTTCGCCACACGCCACCTCCAGTGGCCTGGCTGCTCACCCGCCAGCTCGGTGTACGCTTCGATCTCGAACGGGAGCCAGAGGCCGCCGGGGAGCCGGACTCTCCCCGTCGAACCGGCCTGGATGCGATCGTCGTCGCAGTCGACGGCCCGGACGCTGGGGCCCCACTCGGGCCACCGCCGGGGTTCGACCAGCAGCTCCCAGGCTGCTATCGGCTCGGCGTCGATATCACGGCTGATCTCCAGTCGGTAGCCATCCCGCGTGCGGGCAACGCTCGGTCGGGGCACATTCTGCCTTCGGGCGGACAACACAAAGCGCTGTTGTCCGTAATTACAGTCTCAGAGCGGTCCAGCGTGGGAAATCGGCTAAATCGGGTGGCCGGGATAATTTTTGAGAATCTCGGCTGCCGACTGGATGGGCCGCAATTCCGTTTTCAGGATTGATTTTTACGGCTGATATCGGCGATTATAGATGCTGCTCACAAATCATTCTTTACAGACTCTCAATACCCCGAAAATACGAGACAGTGGGGTGTTTTCTCGCTGTGAAAGTGCCCAGCTATCATTTTCTGAGCCGGAGAAATCGGTTCTGCTCGCTGTTTAATTATCTAATTTTAAAATCAGTCATGGGGATTTATATAACGGTATATCATTGCATCCGATTGGATATGGAGCGACTCAAAACACTAATCCACGACGACGACAGTGCAGTCAGCCCCGTGATCGGGGTTATCCTCATGGTCGCGATTACAGTGATCCTCGCGGCCGTGATCGCATCGTTCGTCCTCGGGCTGGGTGACCAGACCGACGACGTGAGTCCGAACATTCAGTTCGACGCAGACTATAATGTTACCACTGCTGGCGCCAACGACTCCGTTGAGATCAGCATAGGAACTGCCGATAGTGATGCTGATCCGAGCAATATTTACATCAGAGGTGATGTGTCCGCGAATAACACTGATGGTAGTTGGGAGGCGGCTGGTGCAGACATCGCTGCTGGTGAATCGGTGATAATTAATGAGTCAGGCGCATCGGGTGATGTCGAATACGCTGACATCAACCCAGGAAATGAGATTGTCATAGTGTTCGAAACGGACAGTACATCAGACGAACTGGATTCGTTCACGATTCCAGAGCCGTAATATAAACAATGATATTCGAAAAATTCCGTGACGATGACAGTGCAGTCAGCCCCGTGATCGGGGTTATCCTCATGGTCGCGATTACGGTGATCCTCGCGGCCGTGATCGCATCGTTCGTCCTCGGGCTGGGTGACCAGACCGACGACGTGAGCCCGAACATTCAGTTCAACGCGGATTATAATATCAGTGCGAGTGATAATACTACCACAATCAGTATTGGTACCGCCGACAGCGATACTGATGCTGATAACATTTACATCCGAGGGGATGTAGCGCCACTTGATTCTAGTAATAACGAAACGTGGGGAGATAGTGGGAGAGAAATAGCTGCTGGGGAGTCTATAACGTTGTATGAAGGATCTGCCACGGGCACATTCCAGGCAGATAGTCTTCAGAGTGGTGATGAAATCATTCTTGTCTTCGAGACCGATAGCACATCGGATCAACTCGATTCATTCACAATCCCATAAACTCAGTATAATCGATGATACTCGAAAAATTCCGTAACGACGATAGCGCAGTCAGCCCCGTGATCGGGGTTATCCTCATGGTCGCGATTACGGTGATCCTCGCGGCCGTGATCGCATCGTTCGTCCTCGGGCTGGGTGACCAGACCGACGACGTGAGCCCGAACATTCAGTTCGACGCTGACTACAACATCAGTGATTACAGTACCAACGCTAATAATACCGTCATTTCAATTAACACTGCAGACGCAGATGCAGACGCTGATAACATCTACATCCGAGGTAGCTACGATGAAGGAAATATCGATGAAACTTGGGGAAGTGTTTCAGAGATATCTGCTGGTGAATCTGTAAGAGTCGGTGGAGCAAACGCCACAGGTGTTGATATTGACCTCGGAGGAGGTAATGATCTCCGTCCCGGTGACGAAATCGTCATTGTCTTCGAGACTGATAGTACATCAGATCAACTTGAGACATTCACGATTCCCGAACCATAGCGTTCGATAACTAATTTCTTCGTTTTTTATGGCGCTAATCTGGTAGTTACAACTGAAGCTAGGGTGCCGTTCTCTCGAAGGACTCAATCAAATCCGACACCCACCACCAGACCAATACTGAAGATACCTCTACCAGACCCGAAGCATTTTAACTGCCCTGACACCTACCTATGGACATATTATGCAGCACGTGAAGGTTCCCGACGACCGGATCGGCGTTCTGATCGGTCGTGGCGGCGAGACGATGCGAGAGATCGAGGACCGGGCGGAGGTCCGTCTGGATATCGACTCCGAGTCGGGTAAAGTAACGATCGAAAAGGTTGGCGACCCAGTGCTGGGCCTGAAAGGCCCGGATATCGTCAAGGCGATTGGCCGCGGCTTCTCCCCAGAGGTTGCGCTGCGACTCCTCGACGAGGATATGATGATGTTCGATCTCGTCGACATCGACGCCGCCTCGCGTAACCAGAACGATCTCCGCCGCCTGAAGGGGCGGCTGATCGGCGAGGGCGGCCGTACACGCGAACTCATGGAGGAACTCTCCGGCGCGAACGTGGCGATCTACGGCTCTACACTCGGCATCATCGGCGGCCCACGACAGGTCGAGACCGTCCGCGAGGCCGCGGAGATGCTACTCGAAGGTGCTCCCCACGGCACTGTCTACTCCTTCCTCGAAGACAAACGCGACGAACTCAAACACAAGGGAATGGAGTACCACCCGTATCAGGGCTAGCAGTTCAATTTGGATCGGGTGCTGTTTTCGACTGTGGATATAGGTCTTGAGTTGTGAGTACGAACAGCAAGAAAGCCCCCCGGTCGCTTGACCGTCCGGGGCTCGTTGCGCGCCTCCCTCACTGCGTTCGGTCCAGTGCTTACGTCGCCCGGGCCGGATCAAGCGACCGGCCCCTTTCAGTCCCGCCCGACGTGACTTTCCAGGCCGGGCGGGACTGAAAGGGGCGGCTGGCTCCGGGAAGGAGGACGATGCAAGCACCGCAGCGTAGCGAGGAGCGCAGCGAGTCCCCCGACTGGAGCCAGCCGGGGCTTTCTTGCTGTTTGTTGCAGCGTTCTCAATTTCGCCGTCTCGCGGGGCCTTCTTGTTGGTCGTTGCAGAATTCTCAACTCCGTCATCTCGGGAGGACTTTCTTCTTGATCACTCTACCCGCTCAGCCTACGCCACCCTGAACCACCACTTCTTAAACCCAATGCAATCCAACTGACACACATGCCAGAACGAACCGATCCATTCGGTGAGATCGAAAAGGTGTTCGAACAGTTCTCCGAACTCGGTGGCCCACTCGCCGGCGACGTGCCCGTCGATGTCGTCGATACCGGCGATGAGATCGTCGTTCACGCCGACCTTCCGGGCCGCAACCCCGACCACATCTCTGTCCAGCTAACGGAAAACGAGACTCTCGAAATAGAGGCCCAGCGTGATGAGCATACTGCCGAGGGTCGATACGTGACCCGCGAGCGAAGCCAGGAGCAGGCCAGCCGATCGGTCTCGTTGCCTGCCGCCGTCGACGAGGGCGAAACCGAGGCCAGCTACGACCGCGGCGTCCTCACCGTCCGCCTCCAGAAACTCCGGGGCGAGGCCGAGGGCACAGATATCCCAGTGAACTAACAGAAAACCACTGTACGAAGACCGATTGACCGGCAAATTGAAGTCGTCAGAACCGATGGTTCGAATAGAGCACTGTACCGATGATCAACGGGCTACTGCAGTTCGAACCCGTCGCAATCGGCTACTGGGCCCCATTCCTCTTCGCTGCGCTCGTCTGTTTTCTCGCAGTGGGACGGGCCACACAGATCGAAGCGCCTGACGTCCGTCGCGGACTCGTCTGGCTGCTTGCGACGACCGGCCTCTGGGCGCTGTTCAAAGTCGGCTACTTCCTGTTCCCGCAGCCGTTCAAACGCCCAACCTATCTCGTCGGGCTCGTCTTCGGCTTCGCGACAGTCTGGGCCTGGCTGTACTTCTGTTCGGCCTACACTGGCCGGAGCTACCACCGGAATACGACACTCCGACGGCTCGGCGCTGGCATCTTTCTCGGCATCGTCGCCGTCAAACTCACCAACCCGATCCACGGGCTCTACTTCGAGGCAACCTCCGCCTCGACGCCCTTCGAGTATCTCGCAATCCAGCACGGTGTCTTTCACTGGACTGTGACCGGGCTCTCCTACGTACTCGCGACGACTGGCCTGTTTATGCTGTTCGAGCTGTACGCCGAATCGGGCTACGATACACGGCCACTCGCCGCCCTGACTGTCCTGCTGGGCGTACCCGTACTCCTCGACATCTTCGCTGTTGTCACCGGCGCAGTCATCGACGTCATCTACGCACCACTCGGCGTCGCAGCCTTCACCATCGGCGCCCTCTACGTCTACGAACGGCGGTTTCTCGCCATCCAGTCGACCGGTGAGACCGACGACGCGGCGATCTTTCTCGACGCCGAGGACCGGGTCCGGGATTACACCCCGGCAGCAGCCGCATTTTTCCCCGAACTCGACGGTGCCGGCGGACAGCCACTCCACTCGGTCCTCCCCGCCGTCGCCGAGATCACCGACAGCGAGTCACAGATCCTCGAATACGAGTCCGACGGTCAGCAACGGTACCTGCTCACGAGCCGGAGTACAGTCACACTCGGCGACTCTGCCGGGACTGTCCTCCTCCTCTCGGATATCACGAGTGCAGAACAGCGCCGCCGGGAACTGGCTCGCCACAACCAGCAACTCGAAGGCTTCGCAACCGCCCTGGCACACGAACTGCGGAACATGCTGCAGATCATCGACTGGCGACTCGGAATCGCCAAACAGCGGACCGATCCGGGGTCCGTAACGAACGAATCTATCCGGAAAGCCGACGAGGCGAGTAAGCGATTGACTGGCCTCGTCGACGACTTCACCACACTGGCGAAGTACGGACAGACAGTCGAGCGGCTAGAACCCGTCGAATTCGGGCCGGCAGTCGAGGATGCATGGCGCGGTGCCGAGCCCGACGAGATGGAACTGCTCATCGACGGCGAGGGAACCATCGAGGCAGACGCCGGTCGACTGCAGGAACTGCTCCGCAACGTCTTCGTCTTTTCACGACTCAACGGCGCGAGGACGGTCACAGTCGAACTGCTGGACGATGGCTTTGCCGTCGGGGGCGACGGTGAACCACTGGGAGAGAATCCGGCGGGCTATCTGGCCTTCGGCGAGTCGATCCCCTCCGCAGAGGCCGGGATGAAACTCCCGAGTGCGAAGACGTTCGCCCGGGCACACGGCTGGTCGATCGAGATCGATACAGCGTACGATGGTGGTGTTCGAGTCGTTGTCCGTGATGCGAGCATCGAACGCACACAGCACCCGCCAGAAACAGCGTCGTCCAGCTCAGGCCAGCCCCACCGCGCCCAGGATGGAAAAGAGCAGATCTCCGTAGCTAAAGGAGACGAGCAGCCCGACAAACAGCGGGACGAGGAATGGAATCCCCGGTGAGATCCAGACGACATCCGAAGACGTGAGCTGGTCGAGTCCGTCCCGAAGATCCTCTGGCGTCGTTCCGTAGGCCGTCCCCTCGATATCGTCCAGAAACGCCGCCGCACCCCAGGGATCGTCGAACTCCCTTTCCTCGATATCCGTCCCGCCATCCGTTGCGAAGTGGCCGCCGCCCTCACCGACGACGAAGGAGCCATCACCCGGCGGGTTCGGCTCCGCTGGAAGCGAGTCAGGGTCCCGGAACGCTGCTGGGTCCGCCGTCAGTTCGGCGAACGAACAGCCCCGCCACTGGAGATACATCCGGAGCGCGTCGAGATCGAGCCCTCGCCAGGAGAAGTACGACCGCAGTCCCGACAGCGAGAGGTCGTCGAGCAGTCCCCGGTCGGGAAATTCGAGAACGGAGCCGTACTCTTCGATTGCGTCTCCGGACTGGATCGGTTTCGCGATGAACATCCCCGGCGAGACGTAGCCAGTGAGCGCGTTTTTGATCGCGAGTCCGACCGGGTAGCCAAGCCCCGCGAGCACCGTATTCGACAGGATGGTCAGTGCGAACACCCCAATCGTGGTCTGGACGATCGGGAGCGTTGCGAACGTTCCTTCGATACCGATCTCGGCGAGCGTGTACTCCGGATAGGTCGGAAACAGCGCAGCGATGATGAAAAATGCCTTCGCGTCGGCGCCGCCGAACCCGCCCATCAGCCAGAACAGATACGACAGCGGGATGATAAATCCAAGCGAGAGCCCAACACGGATGTAGTACCGCTGGCGCTCGATGCTCGTCGCGTCGCCAGTCACGATGGCGATCGTTTCCCAGACGAGCAAGACGACAGCGAGAGCGGCCAGTGGCAGCCAGGTTTTGTCGGGAACGCGTCGCGTTTCGATATCCCGCCAGGCCACGTAGCCGAAAAACGGGAGGACGAGAAGCCGCAGGAGATCGGGCACCGTTGCAACGTCGAGCACATTCGCCGTTGCGCCTCGGGCTTACGTAACTGTTACTAATAGCCTGCGCTCATCTGTAGAAGTCAGTACTTAGGATTTTCTCGAACCACTGGTCTGTGTTGAGTGTGAGGCTGAGGAAGTTCAGATAGCCCTGTAAGTGGTGTTTTGAGACACCTCGGAACCTTCGCAACCAG
>SAYS01000020.1 GCA_004015825.1 Halovenus amylolytica
CCACCGCTGTTGGATCGGCTAATCGAAGATGCCCAAAAAATCCATCAGCAGCGTCTCGTGCTTCAGGAACGACTGGCTACCGGTATCCAGCCAAGAACCGCAGAGGTGGCTTAGCTAAAGACGGATGGACCAGGTTGTTGTTGATCAGTCGCCCGGAGACACCGAACTCCGTCTCGCCGCGTTCGAACCCCTGGGCAGTCCCCGTCAGCGGGCAGTATGTGACGCTGACCGGCGTGCCGTCGATCTCGTCGTTGACGATCTCGTGGTGGACGAGAATCCGCCGGGGGTAGGCTTTTGGATCGTCACCACCGACGGCCAGCACAGTCGAATCGTCGTCCAGCCCGATCGCCTCCCCGGGTGAGACGAACGTCGGATCGTCGATCGAGGGGATTCCGTCTTTCGGCGGGCCGCCATCCTGTGCGTTCCGTTCCAGGTCGGCGAGTGAGACGGGAATCGGTAGTTTGCGGTCGCCAAACGGCGGTGCGTTCGCCGGTTCGTCGGTCGGTGGATCGTCACCGACGAACATACTCTCCTCGATCTCTCCTTGCGATACCTGCTGTCCTCCGTCGGTAGTCAGCGAACTGCAGCCAGCGAGCACCACGGTACCGGCACCGAGGGCCGCGAGCAGCGAACGGCGGGAAAGACGAACTGTCATTGAACAAAGATAGCGCGTGAGACCAGATCAAAGACGCGTGATTGTGCGTGGTTACCACACGAAAGCAGTAGTTTCGTAATGGAACCACCCGGTTGCGGGTGAAACTCTCAAGCCCCTCCCAGTCCTACCTACCGGCGAGAGGATGTCGTCGCTCGCAACGGCACGATTGGCCGCCGTCACCCCGGCGTTTCTCCAGCGAGCGACGGCGACGACAGTCGAGGACTGGCTGGCGTACGTCGAGCCGGATGGGATCGTTCTGACAGGGGCAGCGCCAGCCCCGCGAGCGATGAACACGCTTCGCCGGCACTGTCCACCCGAGACAGTGTTGTTCGATCCCGCCGGTGGAAACGGGAAACGCGGTCCGGTGGAGATCGGGGGCATCCAGTTCTGCTTTGCACCCGACCTCGACGCTGTCGAAGCGATCGCACGGCAGGAAGCAGACCAGTTCGACACCGACGAACCGACCTACGTCGTGAGCAATCTGCTCGAACTGGACGTGGATACGACCACACTCTCCACGACACTCGTCGGGAAAGACGCCTACAGCGAGGCACTCGGGGCAGAGGGACTCGACGGCGAGTACGTCCACATCTCGACGGCGTTACCCGCAGAGTACCGGCAGCAGTGGGACGGGCTGTCGATCGTCGGTGGGGGAGACGAGTCCGGAGCCAGTGACAGCCCACTCGTCGCGCTGGATTGCCGAAGTGACGGCGAGATCTTGACCCACACAGTCCGACCGGACCGACTCGGTTTGCAGGCGCTCGATCGGGTGGGGCCGAGTCGTGCCCGCACACTTCGCGAAGCAGGCTATACGAGTCGCGAACTGATCGCGAGTGCCGATCGGACACGGCTGGCCGACCTCGCCGGAATCGGCACCACCACTGCCGGCCGGATCCAGCAGAGTGCCGAGGCGATCAGCCGAGGTGAGGTGGTCCGGACGGGCTCCGAGCCACTGCCCGACGGCGATCCGGTCTTCGTCGATATCGAAACAGACGGACTCTCCCCGACGATTACGTGGCTGGTCGGCGTGCTCGATGGGTCGGCCTCGGGGGGAAACTATATCTCCTTCTTGCAGACCGATCCCGACGACCCCGGGCGGGCAATCGAGGATTTCGTGGCCTGGTACACAGCGAACGCGAGCCACCGGCCGCTGGTCGCCTACAACGGCTGGCGGTTCGATTTCGAGGTGCTCCACGAGCAGCTCGTCGAACACTGCTCACACTACGCCGAGGACTGGACCAGCACGTACCGGTTCGATCCCTACCAGTGGGCGGTCACGAACGGAAACGCGATTCTCCCGGGCCGGACGAACAAACTCGAAGACGTCGCGGCGGCGCTCGGGTACGAGCGAGAAGAGGAGGCACTGACAGGCGCAGCAGTGGCCAGACAGTATCGCCAGTGGATGGCCGACCGCTCGCCGGAGACGGAGCCGGACTGGGAGCGGTTCAGCGGCTACTGCGAGGACGACGTGCGAGCACTCGCCGTCGTCTACGACGCACTCGAAGCGAGCGGTCGGATCGAATCGAACAATGACGACGACACTACCACGCAAACCGAGACGACACAGGGAACACTCTCGGAGTGGTGATCCAGAAATGAACCAGAGGAGACGATGAGCAAGGAGTCAGAGCCACCAGAGCACGCCCCGACCACGGCACAGGGACTGGAACGGACAGTACCGAACTACGACGACCAGCTGGTCCACGCCGAGACAGTCCCGGCGGAGGTGGCCCAGTACGTCGATCCCCACGAAGTGCTCGGGGGCCACCTCGCTGCGGAGTTCACAGATGTGGTCGGTGATCTCTACACTCACCAGGCACGGGCGCTCGAACGACTCGAACGGGGCGAGAACGTCTGTGTCGCAACGTCGACCTCATCGGGCAAAACGTACGTCTACGCCCTCCAGATCGCCCGGAACCACCTCGCGAACCCCGACTCGACAGCGCTGCTCGTCTATCCGACGAAGGCACTCTCCCGTGACCAGCAACAGGAACTCAACGGACTCTTCGAACAGTTAGGGCTGGATCTCTCCGTCGAGGTCTACGACGGCGATACGCCGAGTGACCGCCGCAAGCGGATCCGGGAGAACGCGGACGTGATCATCACGAACTTCGCGGGCGCCAACGTCTATCTGGGCTCGCACACGCGCTGGCACTCGTTTTTCGGCGACTGCGAACTGCTCGCCATCGACGAATCCCACAGCTACACGGGCGTCCACGGGATGCACGTCGCCTGGACGATCCGTCGACTGCGCAGGATTCTCGACAACTACGGGAGCGATCCACAGATCGTCTGCACCTCGGCGACGATCGGCAACCCCAGAGAGCACTCCGAGCGGCTGACCGGGCGGGAGTTTACTGTCGTCGAGGCGGATGGCTCCCCACACGGACAGCGGGATATCGCCTTCTGGAAACCGCCGGTCGCCGATGACGAACTCGGAGAGGATGCGACCTTCGAGGAGTTCCGGGCGGCACAGACCAACCCTGTCCGCGAGGCGAGTTCGGTTCTCGCCCATCTCGGGCTGTCGGGCGTCCAGACGCTCATGTTCACCCGGAGCCGGAAGAACGCCGAACTCGGCGCGAAGTACGCCGGGAGTGCCGCGAGCAATCACCCTGACGGTAGCTATCTCTCCGTCGAACCCTACCACGCTGGACTCGGCAAGGAGACACGCCGGGGGACGGAGTACGAGTTCAAAACTGGCCAGCTCGACGGCGTCACCTCGACGAACGCGCTCGAACTCGGGATCGATATCGGCTCGATGGACGCGACGATTCTGACCGGCTATCCGGGTACCAGACAGTCGTTCTGGCAGCAGGTCGGCCGGTCGGGCCGGGGCGAGGCCGATGCACTCTCGGTGTTCGTCGCCCGCGCGGACGCGATCGACCAGTTCATCCTCGACAATCCGGAGTACGTCCTCGGCGACGCGATCGAAGATGCAGTCATCGGATTGGAGAACAACCCCGTCTACGCGAAACACGTCCTCGCTGCAGCGGAGGAATCGCCACTGACGGGCGCTGACCGGGAGTACTTCGACGGACAGCGACTGGACCGCGCCGTCGAAATGTGGTGCGACGCCGGGGAGCTTGCCGGTGATCTCTCCCGGAGCGTGCGCTACACTGGCTCGCCACGACCGCAGGCGGATATCTCGCTGTACGGCAGTTCAGATATCCAGTTCAGGGTCACCTGTCAGAACGGGGAGATCGACATGGAGCCAATCGACAGAGAGCGGGCCTACCGCGATCACCACGAGGGGGCGCTCTTTTTGCACGACGGCGCACAGTACGAGGTCGTCGAGTTCGACGAACAGCTGCCCCATCCCTCGATCACCGTACAGGAGGTCAGGACAGACGAGTACACTGAGACACTGTCGGAGAAGACGATCCGTGATCTCGATGTCGAGGAGAGCCGGGATCTTGGTGACGGCTACCGGCTTGCCTGGGGGACCGGTACCGTCGAGATCCACTACACCCACTACCGGCGCAAGGAGATCAGTTCCGGGAAGACGAGCGCACCGTTGCGGCCGACCGGACTCGATCCGATCGAGTTGCGCACCCAGCTGGTCTGGGTCGAGACGCCGGAACGCCTGCGCGACGAGATTCTCCAGACAGTCACCGGCGAGGATCCCGCGTCGCTGACCGAACGGGACGGCATGGATATCTTCGGCGGCGGGCTCCACGGCGCGGAACACGGGATGATCAAGCTCACACCGCTGGAGTTGCGGATGGACAAGTCGGATCTCGGCGGGCTGAGCACGCCACGACACGAGGAGACGGGCGTGCCGACGTGGTTCATCCACGGCGCGGTCGAGGGGGGACTGGGTTTCTGCAAGCGGATCTACGACCGGTTCGAGCCGATCGCTCGCCGCACGCGCCAGCGCGTCGACGCCTGTGACTGTTCGGGCACCGGTGGCTGTCCGGCCTGTATCATGGACTCACAGTGTGGCAACCAGAACCAGTTCCTGCACACCGAGGCGACCGTCGAGGTGCTCGACAGGCTGCTCGCACAGCTCTGATCGAGAGGCGGGATCAGGAGGTGGCGCTTCCGCTCGCCAGCGAGGAAACCAGAAAAACGAGAATCCCCCGTCAGGCAGTTACGCGGTACGTGGACTTGTACGCGATTTCGGTGTTGTGACAGTTTGGACAGACGTACTCTGTGAGCTTTGTCGTCTCGTCATTGTGGCTCATCCGCGTACCACACTGGTTGCAGGTAGGCATTACAAATGATGATAGATCCTATTCCTATTAAAGCATTATGCTCCTATTATCGATTAAAAGACCTATATTTATAAGGGAAGTTCATGACGTTTCAGCGGAAAATATAAAATCGGATTTATTTCTGAAGGATCCCGAGATATAGGTGGATAAATTAGAAAAAGTAGTTTCCAGTCGGTGGATGGGACTGGCTCGTCGGTATCAAAATAGCAGAGAGAAGTTATATTCTCGAAGAAGCAGCGGTCGCTGGGAGAGATAAGAGCGAAGCAACAGAGAGAGGCAAATCGGAGCGGAGCAGCAAATGAGGGTTGCTGGCGGCGTGGCCGCCAGAGTCAGAAAAACTCGTTATGCGAGTTTCTCGATATTTTTGCGGCTCCGCCGCAAAAGCCCGAGACGTTGCCTATGCCAACGTCTCGATGTTTTCGACGACAGCGTCGGCGAATTCGGAGGTTGCGAGTTTCTCACCGCCCTCGATCTGGCGGTGGAGATCGTAGGTGACCTTCTTCGAGGAGATCGTCTCCTCGACGGCGTCTTTGATGAGTTCGGCAGCGTCGCCCCAGCCCATGTAATCGAACAGGAGGACACCGGAGAGCATCATCGCGGTCGGGTTGACCTTGTCCTGGCCGGCGTATTTCGGGGCCGAGCCGTGGACGGGCTCTGCGAGACAGCGTGCGTCGCCGAAGTTCGCACCAGGTGCGATCCCCAGGCCACCGATCTGGGCACCACAGGCGTCGGAGAGATAGTCACCGTTAAGATTCATCGTGGCGATGACGTCGTACTGGTCGGTGCGGGTCAGGATCTGCTGGAGCATGTTGTCCGCGATACGGTCGTTGACGACGACGGCGTCGTCGGGCTGTTCGCCGTCCTGCTCCTCCCAGAGCGTGTCCTCGGTGATGACCTCGTCGCCGTACTCCTCTGCTGCGACCTCGTACCCCCAGTCGCGGAACTGGCCCTCGGTGAACTTCATGATGTTGCCCTTGTGGACCAGGGTGACCGAGTCACGGTCGTGTTCGAGCGCGTAGTCGATTGCTTTGCGGACGAGTCGTTTGGTCCCGAACTCGGTGATCGGCTTGACACCGATCCCGACTGCACCATCGTGGATCGTGTTATCGAAGCCCATCTCCCCTTCGACGAACTCCTTGACCTGCTCGACTTCCTCGGTCCCTTCCTCCCACTCGATGCCAGCGTAGACATCCTCGGTGTTCTCTCGGAAGGTGACCATATCCATCTGCCCGGGGTTTTTGACGGGCGAGGGCACGCCGTCGAGATGGTAGGTCGGTCGAACGTTCGAGTAGGTGTCGAGTCGCTTTCGGAGGGCGACGTTCAGCGATCGGAACCCGGCACCGACTGGCGTCGTCAGCGGCCCTTTGATCGCGATCCGGAACTTCCGGAGCGCCTCGACGGTATCCTCGGGCAGGTTCTCGCCGTCGTACATCTCGCGTGCGGTCTCACCGGCGTAGACACGCATCCAGCTAATCTCCCGCCCGGTCGCCGCCGCGGCAGCGTCCATGACCTGCTGTGCGGCAGGACCGACATCCGTCCCGATCCCATCGCCGTACAGAATCGGGACGATCGGGTTTTCCGGCACCTCGAGTTCGTCTGCCTCTTCGTCGATGACCTCTACAGCTTGACCCTCATCGGGTACCTCGATCTGGTCGAATTCCATATATAGGACGTTCTGTATGGGGCTGTAAAGTTATGCCGCTTTCGTCGAGATATATTCTAGCCAACAAACACGAACGTTGGTTTATGCGGAGAACCGTTAATTTCGCCGAGAGAAGGTGGACAGTGACACAAAAATATAGTATAAATTCAACTGATTGATATTATGATAGGGGAGACAACACATCGTTCGGCTACCAGCATGCGTCGCGAAACGCGTTCGGTGACATGAGTTATCCTGGGTCAGCAGCAAAGCTTTCGTATGGAACTGGTGGTCCACGGCGGGGCCGGCGGTGTACCGGACGACCCCAAACAGCGACAGCAGGTCCTCGACCGGGCAGCGGCTGTTGGCGCAGAGACAGCGGAGCCGCTGACCGCAGCGGTCACGACCGTACGCGTCCTGGAGGCGGATCCACGCTTCAACGCCGGTGTCGGGAGCGCAGTCCAGAGCGATGGGATAATCCGAACCGACGCAGGAGTGATGACAGGTGCGGGCACGACTGGAGCCGCCTGCTCGATGCCGGGTGTCGAGCACGCTGCTGGTGTTGCCCAGGTCGTCGCCGAAGAGACACCTCACGTCCTCGTCTCTGGACAGCAGGCAGTCGATATCGCCGAGGCGTTCGATATTCCGACTGGCGTCGATCTCTGGAGTCCAGCGACCGGAGAGCGCTGGGCGGAGCTACCTGCACCCGGCGACGAGACGCGGGAGCAGCTCGAATTCGTCCGCGAGCAGTTCGGCGGCATCGATACGGTGGGCGCAGTCGCGACCGACGGCGATGGGATCGCAGCTGTCACCTCCACTGGCGGTCGCTGGTGTGCACTCGCAGGACGAGTCGGTGACGTTCCACAGATCGGTGCAGGGTTCTACGCCACGGAACACGCGGCCGCGAGCACAACTGGCGCAGGCGAGGCGATCGCCCGCTTCGGGCTCGCGCGCCGGGTCGTCGACGCGATGGAAAACGGTGACGACCCGGAAACAGCGACAGACCGGACGATCCGCGGGTTTGGGGCCGAGACAGGGGCTGAAGCGGGCGTGATCGCAGTCGACATCGACGGCCGGACCGGGAGTGCGTTCAACTCTGACGGGATGCAAACGGCAGCGGCAAGCAGATACTGACGCCGAGACGGTACGCCTATGCCGCTGACCGCCAAATGACGAGCATGAGCAGCGACGTGGATCTCGACTCCGAGCAGTACCAGAAACATCGGGAGGCAGGCGAAATCCTCCAGACAGTTCGTGACGAGGCCGTCGACCGGATCGAGGTCGGCGCGAGCCACCTCGAACTCGCGGAGTGGGCCGAAGACCGCATCCGGGAACTCGGCGGAAAACCCGCCTTCCCGCTGAATATCTCGATCGACGAGGAAGCCGCGCACGCGACGCCAGGGATCGACGACGGCGCCACCTTCGGCGAGGAGATGATCAACATCGACATCGGTGTCCACGTCGACGGCTGGCTGGCAGATTCGGCGATCACGGTCGATCTCTCTGGCCACGACGAACTCGTCGAGGCCTCGGCCGAAGCGCTAGACGCGGTTCTAGATATGATCGAACCCGGGATCAACACGGCGCTTCTGGGCGACGTGATCGGTCGAACCATCGACGGCTACGGCTACAACCCGGTCGTCAACCTCACCGGTCACGGGCTGGGCCACTGGGAACAGCACACGACACCGAACATTCCGAACCGGAAGGTTCCGGAGGGAACGACCCTGGCGGTCGGTGATGTCGTGGCGATCGAACCGTTTGCGACCGACGGTGGTGGGAAAGTGAAAGAAGGAAGCTCGGAGGAGATCTTCGCGCTCGAATCCGAGCGGTCGATCCGGGACCGCCAGGCCCGCCAGGCGCTCGATCAGATCACCGAGGAGTTCCGGACACTCCCCTTCGCGACTCGATGGCTCGATACCTCACGGCCGGAACTCGCACTCCGGCGACTCAAACAGCAGGATATCGTCCACGGCTATCCGGTCCTGAAGGAGAAGGAAGGCTGTTACGTCAGCCAGAAAGAACATACAGTCATCGTAACCGAAGACGGCTGTGAAGTCACGACGCGCTGAGCGTAGCGATCAGGCGTTGTTCATGCGTCGCGTTGTCGTCTCCCCACACTCGAGACACTCGCTGACGCGGTACGGCTCGCGGGAGTACTCCGAGTTCTCTTCTTTGGCGCTTTCGGTGAGAATTTCGACCGAAACGGTGTGTGGCGTCTGTCGGTCACAGCTGGAACACTCCTCGGTCATATCTGCAATCGAGTCGTCTATAGCGGCCATTGTACCAGTAGAGAAGGGCTATCGGGATATAAAAAAGGCCGATCGTTGAGTCCGTTTATCGCCACACTGGAGTCGGTTTTGATGGTCTGAGTGTTCTCCCTCCAGTAAACCGTTTATCGAGCGTCGAGAGACAATATTTCAGCTCTCTCAGATTGAACGGCCGAAAAATTTAAATATAACTTTAAAGATAGTGTCTGTGATCTGTTCGACAGGAAATCCGGCCCCAATAATCAGAACTGAAATCCCCAATCGAGATGTAGGGCAGGCCGGTCTATACGCAAGAAGGGATATTTTATCGGGTTCAGATCGCAGTTCGCGATGATTGTCTCGATGCGTCTGTACTGAAAAATCGGGCCAAATTCAGTATACGATTTTTGCACCGGGAATCGAACTGTCGGTTTGGTTCGGCTGTCACCGTTTCCCGTTACTCGTCGGAGAGGTCGTGATGTTCGGTGAGTCGATTCGGGTGAGACCGGTACATCTTCCACGTACGGGCATCTACTGTGGATATGGAGCAGGTATTTGCGCCGTGGCGTATCGAGTGGGTCGAACGCGAGACCGGCTCGGAGTTCGACGACTGTGTCTTCTGTGAACTACCCGACCGTGAGCCACACCGCGAGTACTACCATCTGGCAGACAGCGAGAATGCATACGTACTGCTCAACAACTACCCGTACAATCCGGGCCACGCACTGATCGTCCCCCGAGAACACACCGGCGAGTACCGCGATCTCGACGAGCAGAGCCTGCTCGAAAAAGAGCGACTCGTCCAGCGGACGATCGACGCGATGGACGAAGCGCTCGGACCCGACGGCTACAATGTGGGCTACAACCTCGGAAGTACCGCTGCCGGTGGCTCGATCGGTGACCACCTCCACGCCCACGTCGTCCCCCGCTGGGAGGGTGATACGAACTTCATGCCGACGATCTCCGACACGAAAGTAATCGTCGAGGCGGTCCTCGACACGTACGACCGATTGCACGAAGCGTTTCGCTCCCAGGACGGCACCCACTCCGGGAACACTGAGACGGCAATAGTTGTGGATGAGCCGTGAATTACTTACACGTACCACAAGATTTATTCTTCATGTAGTAAACTTTGTAAGTGGGGTGTATTCCCCACGAATCCCCCACTGCGATTCACTATCCCCCCCACAGCGAATCGCTATCCCCCACATTCCACGGTTGCAGATCCCCCCACACTGCAACTGTCTCTCTTTCCATCCCACGTTTTCGGACGGAACGCAATGTCGAGGCGTGTCACTCAAGAGAAGAACGCTTTACCCGCTGGAACCGTGTCTCTCAGAACATGAGCGACTCCGAGGGTGGCCCGAAACAGGTAGACAACCCCAGCTACCACAGCGAGAACCACA
The DNA here is from genome assembly GCA_004015825.1 of Halovenus amylolytica. Lineage (GTDB taxonomy): Archaea > Halobacteriota > Halobacteria > Halobacteriales > Haloarculaceae > Halovenus > Halovenus amylolytica. The sequence goes on from SAYS01000020.1 coordinate 10,167, forward strand.
CGGCAGTCCAGACGTGTGGCTGGACGAAAAACGCGATGCGTGGCGAGGGAAAGTGTTACAAGAACATCTTCTACGGTATCGAGTCACACCGCTGTATCCAGATGACGCCCGTCGTGAAATGTAACGAGCGGTGTGTCTTCTGCTGGCGCGATCACGCGGGACACGCCTACGAGCTGGGCGACGTCGAGTGGGACGATCCAGCAGCAGTCGCCGACGCCTCCATCGAGTTACAGACGAAACTGCTCTCGGGCTTTGGTGGCAACGAAGAGGTCCCCCGCGAACGGTTCGACGAGGCGATGGAGCCCCGGCACGTCGCGATCTCACTCGACGGCGAACCGTCGCTGTACCCCTACCTGCCCGAACTGATCGAGGAGTTTCACGACCGCGATATTACGACCTTCCTGGTCTCGAACGGAACCAAACCCGACGTGCTCGCGGAGTGTGATCCGACCCAGCTGTACGTCTCCGTCGACGCGCCGGACCGACAGACCTTCGACGAGACGGTGAAAGCTGTCGACGACGACGCCTGGGAACGACTGATCGACACACTCGACGTACTGGCCGAGAAACCGGAGACGCGGACGGTTATCCGGACGACGCTCGTCAAAGACCACAACATGCACCACCCCGAGTGGTACGCGACGATGTGTGAACGCGCCAGGGCGGATTTCGTCGAACTGAAAGCCTACATGCACGTCGGCCACTCGCGGGGCCGACTCGACAGGGATTCGATGCCCGAACACGAGGAAGTCGTCGAATTCGCCGAACGGATGCAGGAGTTTCTGCCACACGACGAACGCAAAGAGGTACCGGCCTCCCGCGTCGCGATGCTAGCACTCGACACCGACACCTGGGTACCAAAGCTGAAGAAATCCAGCGAGTTCTGGGAGCGAGATCCGATCACACAGTAGAGATCAGTATTGATAATTAGATCGGCAGGAATGGTTAAGAGGGAGAACTTACAAACAGAATAATAAGAGCGGGTTGGGGAGTATGTCACTGACAAACGAGAGATTACGCGACAAATTAGTGCCAGGTGGCTCGTCACCGGCAGAGCCATCAGAAGCGGTCGTCTCGGCGGTGAAGGGAGAGCTCACGGAGGGCGAACGGGCGAAATACCGTCTTCCGGGCAAAGCGGGGCTGGTCCACGAACGAAAGAGCGGAACAGAAACCATCGAAAAACCACCAGGCGGGCAGTCGCTCGCGCTGGTGACCGACGAGAAGTTGCTTTTCGTGCTGGCAAACGAGGAGACCAACACAGTGCGGGAGATCAGCTACACGAGCGTGCGATCAGTCGACGCGAAGGACGGACTGATCCGGTCGAAGCTGACCGTGAAAGCCTGGGGAGAAGGCGAGTACCGGTTCAAAATAGCCAATGCAGACGAGCTCGGGGCTGCAGTTCACTACATCGACGCAGCCGCCGAATGTTGGGAACGAGTTGTCTCCGCGGTCGAAGATGCAGAGGAACAGACAGAGACGATGGGAGAACGGCTGGAAGACGGCGATATCGACGGTGCGGAACAGCCACGGAAAGCCGCGAGAAACAAACTCGAACGCGCCAGAACGTACCTGACGGACGCCGATATCGAACCGCCACAGGCGCTCGTCGATACAGTCGACTCGGCAGCAACCGAACACGTCCGGACGGAAATTCGAAACCGATTGACCCGGGCCGAGACGCTAATAACCCAGGCGAAATACCAGGCCGACGCCAGAGAGTATACCGGCGCGTACCGCAGCTACAGGGCGGCAGGCGACCATCTCGAGCGCGCTCGCGAACTCGCCTGGGAGGCCGAACTACCCGAGCCACAGGCGATCGAAACGAAACTCGAGACGGTCGACAACCGGCTCAGGCATCTGGAAGTCAGACCGGTGGCGCTGGCAAAACAGGCCTGTGAACGGGCCGACGGGACGGACAAACTCGACGTCGAGGTCGAAGCGTGGCAGGAAGCGTTCGACCACTACCGCGATGCACTGATAGCAGGGTGGGGGACCGATCTGGAGTTCGAGGGTGAAACGTGGGATATCAAACTGAAAATCGAACTCATCGTCGCGAAGCTGATCGACAAGCGCAAAACACTCGCCAGCCGGTACGAACAACGCGGTGACGAACTGGCCGAGAGCAACCCCGACGCGGCAATCGAGCAGTACGAAGCTGCACTCGAGCAGTTAGAACGGGCCCAGCAGTTTGCCGCCGAGTTCAGAACCGGCGATCCGGCCGAGCTCGACGACCAACTCGACTGGATCACCGCCAAACGACTCGACTGTCGGTGATAGTGATTATTGCGAGTCTTTACCGCCAGGTTCCGATAGAACCAGTCGAGGAGGGGCGAAACAGCCTCGGTTTCGCTGCCGTGCTGAAAATTACCGCAATAATCACTATGAGTCATACAATCGCCACGTCTTTACTGCCAGCCGCCCCATCCACAGCCATGAGTGAGCTAACTGCGACACTGCAGACCTCCGAAGGCGATATCGAGATCGAACTGTACGACGAGAAAGTGCCAAACACCGTCGAGAACTTCGTCGGGCTGGCGACGGGTGAGAAGGAGTGGGAGGATCCGGAGACTGGCGAGACGAAAGAGAAGCCGCTGTACGACGACATCCCGGTCCACCGTGTGATCGACGATTTCATGGTCCAGATGGGCGATCCGACGGGGACTGGAAAGGGCGGTCCGGGCTACACGTTCGACGACGAGTTCCACCCGGATCTGCGCCACGACGAGGCCGGCATCGTCTCGATGGCGAACCGCGGCCCCAACACGAACGGTTCGCAGTTTTTCATCACACTCGGCCCGCAGCCACACCTGGACGACAAACACGCCGTCTTCGGCAAAGTGATCGACGGGATGGACGTCGTCGAGGAGATCGGCGCGGCGAATACGGGTCCACAGGACAAACCAAAATCACCGATTCACCTCGAAGCCGTCGAAGTCCACCGGTAACATGGCAGACGAACCCGTCGATCCGAGTGATATTGGCGGCACGGACGCGCCGCCGATCGAAGAGAAACCGTACAAGATCATCTTCGAGGCCAACAAATGCATCGGCGCGGGCAAGTGTGCGGAGGTCTCGGGGAACTGGGAACTCGATCTGACGACGGGAATCGCGAAGCCGAAGGCCTATTTTATCGAGGAGAGCGACCTCGACGAGAACGTTCGAGCAGCCGAAGTCTGTCCGGCGAAGAAGGACAAAGGTGTGATTCACGTCGTCGATCGTGAAACCGGCGAGGAGATCGCGCCGGACCCGAACGGCGACGGCACACTCTCTGTGGACTGGTAACAGTTCGGTAAAACCTGTTTCTAGCCTTACTCAAGCAAGTTTCAGTAAACTTGCCTACAAAAATATTATTCAGATTACACTTATTGTGGTCACTCCCATCTCTATAGATATGAGACGAAGACCACATCCAGTTCCACACGAGCAATCGCCTGCCAAGCTACTCACGGTGTCAGTCGGCGCCCTCGTCGGATTTTTCGCGCTACTGGTCGCAGCAGCGTTTCCGGCAGTGACGCTGGCTGCACTCTTCGGTGCGGCATCAGTCCCGGTGGTCAGACGACTCCGGCGGCTGGTCGACGGACAAGAAGGGCTGTGTATTCCCTGGACAGACATCTGCCTCCGGATCGGAGTGGCGTAGCGGATAGACATCGACGCTATTCTGCGTCTATACCGTCCCACTCATTTTCGAGCAAGCTGTACCAGAGCGTATCCTGGTACTCGCCGTCGACGAAGACGGCCTCCCGGTGGGCACCCTCACGGACGAAGCCAAGCCCCTCGAGAAGGTTCTGTGAAGCGTCGTTGTACTCGAAGACGCGGGCCTCGATCCGGTGGTAGCCGAGCTGTCTGAACCCGTAGTCGACCATCAACGCCGTCGCTTCGGACGCGTACCCCTGCCGGTGGTGGTCGGGTGCGACCCAGTAGCCAAGCTCTGCTTTCGAGACTACCCCGTCACCGGGCCAGAAGCTGACGATCCCAACAGGCTCATCATCGGTGGTGATCAGCAGGTCGATCGAGTCGTCGCTAGAGACGATCTCGTCGAAAAACGCCTGTTCTTGCTGGCTGTTGACCGGCTCCGGTGCTCCGATCGCACGCCAGATTGTCGGATCGTTGACGCCCGCCTGCAGGAATGGAAGGTCTTCTTCCTCGATGGCCCGCAGCGATACTGTCTCCCCTTCGAGAAACACTGGTCCAGGCATACGAGGGCCTACAGATCATCGTATAAAAAAGGTGACTGTGGTGTGTTCACGAGAGACGAGCCAGTATCTCCTCGGTGTGGGTTTTCCCGAGTGCGATGGTATCGTAATCCTCGGTTCCGATCTCGAGCGTGGCCGTCCCCGACCAGCCGGAGAGCCCAGCAAGAACCGTTTCGAAGTCGAGGCGGCCCATTCCGACGGGCAGATGCTCGTCGTCGCCACCGCGGGTGTCGACTAGGTGGAGGTGGTCGATCCGGTCGGCGTGGTCCGAACAGAACGTGGCCATCTCGGCTTCGTCCATCCCGGTCAGCAGCGCGTGGCTGGTATCGAACGTCATCGCGGCGTCGGGGTATCTGTCCAGTAGCTCCGGGAAGGCAGCGGCATCGTAGTAACTGGAGATGATGTTCTCGAGCGCCGGAGTCAGCCCACGATCACGGGCCGCCGGAACGAGGACGTCGAGCGAGTCGTGGACGAACTCGCGGCGCTCGGCCACCCTGTACCCGAGATCCCAGGCATCGGACGACGGATGGAAGACGACAGTCTCGGCACCGAGATCCGAGGCGAGATCCATCCCCGCTGTCAGTTCCTCGATGACCCCGTTCCGGACGGGAGTAAACGGCGAGCCGGGATCGAGGGTAAACGGGAGATGGACGACGATACCGATCCCACGATCTTCGAGTCGCTCTCGCAGTTCTCCGGAGTGGTCAGCTATTCGCTCCCGTGCGTAGGGCCCATCGAGCAGGAGTTCGACGAACTCGAATCCCTCTCCGGCGGCCCAGTCGACCGCCTCGGAAAACTTCATTTCGAGACCGACCGTAAAGCCGAGATCGATGTTCACTGTTACAGTTTTGTCCAGTGAGTAGGCAGGAGGCTTATTGTTTTTGTTCGTCGACAGGACCGGCGTGTTCGAGACAGGACGACCGGAGCAAGTTATACAATCAGCGACGCTGACGGCTATAGATATGACTATCCAACCCATTGGAACTGCCGGTGCTCCTCGACGACCTGTGGTTTCCCTTCGCCGAAGAGATGGACGAACTCGACCCCTACGACGAGATAGCAGAGACCGTCCGAAACGATGCCGTCGAGCACAGAGAGCGTCAGTTCGAGGACGACGATGTCGCAATCGTCCTCTCGGAGAGCGACGACACACCCGGGCACGGAGAGAGCACGATCACAGGGTACGCAGTCGTCACTGCGAGCGAGTCGCCACCGATCTTCGCTCGCGGCCGGGAGGCGTCAGTTGATACTGGTGGCTATAAGAAACTGAAGAATTTCGCACACCCGGGATGCGACTCTCTTTACGAATGTATAGCCACCAGTATGAAGAGCTGTACGTTCGTCCCGGATATCGCAATCAGGGATTCGGAACACGGCTCATACAGCGGGCCGAGAGCTGGGCTGACGACGGGGACTGCGAGTATATCGAACGCGGTGTCAACGCAGACAACGACCCAGCGCGAGCACTGTACGAGTCACAGGGGTACGCGGTCAGACGACGGAAGATGGACAGACGACTGAACGCATAGGGGCCAGAAATCACCGGCACAAGGTGCCGTGGATCGACCCACGAACCTTTGTGTGGTTACTGCAGTCGCGGTTTCGAGAGGTTCTCCATCTCCCCGCCACAGTCGGGACACGACATGACCCGGTCGTTGCTACAGAGGCGGGTCAGACAGTCCCGGCATTCGTACAGGTCTTCACCTTCAGCACACGGCGCTGGATCTGATTGGGTTGGCATTTGTTCACAATACACAAGCAGGTGTAATAAATGATGGGTAACCAACAGGACACAGGGATACAGCCGGTAGCAAGCTGCTGGTCAGGATGACAGACGAGCACGAATCACGGGGAAAACTAACTGACGGGTAATCCGAAACCACTTTTCGGCTCCCCACGTGAACCTCATACGCGCGAGGGTGGCTGAGCTTGGCCAAAGGCGGCGGGCTTAAGACCCGCTCCCGTAGGGGTCCCTGGGTTCGAATCCCAGCCCTCGCATAGGAAGGCGCGACCAAACGGGAGCGCCTTCGACAACGAGCGGGGAGCGCCAGCGACCCGCGAGTATACCGCCTCGAACGAACGTGAGAGGCGTGTATACGAAACGGAGGGATTCGAAGTAGAGAAGACACAGCCCGGGAAGCGAACGAAGTGAGCGACCCGGAATGTCTTCGCGTGGTTCGAATCCCAGCCCTCGCATAGGATGGCGCGACCAAACGGGAGCGCCTTCGACAACGAGCGGGGAGCGCCAGCGCCCCGCGAGTATACCGTCTCGAACGCGCTGGGCTTTTGGTTCTGCCAGAAATATACTGGGTAATGACAAAGGAGATTCCAGAGACAGCCAAAAACGCGTTCGAGAAACACGATGCGATCGAGGTAGCCGACGAGGGGTACGAGATCACGACAACCGTCTTCGACGGGTTCGTGACCGCGAGCGAGGGACCGGAGTGGAAACACACCTACACAGTCACGGTGTACGTCCCGACCCTGGACGCCGCGACAGCAGAGGCAGTCGGCCCCGCAGTGCTCGACGGCTGGCGGGAGACGTTCGAACGCAGACTCGAAGACGCACCGAAATCGACGCGTTCGAACGTCGAGTTGCACGATTTCGACGTCGAGGAGATCGGTGACGAGCTACAGGTCACCTACACCTTCGAGTGGGGGAGTGAAGACCGGGCGACAGCGATCGCGAAAACGTTCGTCGAATACGTCGAGGGAACGTACGTCGAGGGAGTCGTCCCCGGCTACGAGTACGAGGAGCCAGTGTCGGATCTGCTCTCGGCCGCATCTGATGCCGGCAACCAGGGGACACCACTCTAGTCCATCGCGAGATAGGTCTGGGTACCGGAGACGCCGTCGATCGACTGGATCCCGCCTGTCGCGATATCCTTCACTTCGGCGGGTGAATCCACCGAGACGACGGCAATCAGATCCACGTCGCCCGCGACGATGTGGACCCGCTCGACGCCATCGATTCCCGAAATCGTGTCTTTTAGCCTGTCCGCCTCGCTCGTGTGTGCTTTGACCATGATGTAGGCTCTGACCATACTTATGCACCTCCTGGCGTTGCACGGCTGGACTGTCCGACGATGATCTGCCGGATCTCGTCGAGTTTCCCCGAGTCAGCCAGTACCACGACGCGGTCGCCCGCTTCCAGTGTATCGTCGGACGTCGGGAGCCGAAGCGACTCCTCGCTTTCTCCGTAGGCGAGCAGGCGACTCTCTCCCGGAAGTTCGAGTTCACTCAACGTGTATCCTCGCATGGGGGCCGCCTGGGTGATCGTAAACTCCACGATCTGGAGGTTCTGTTCGATGTCGGCGATCGCCCGGATGTTCCCGCCAGTCAGCGCGTTTTTCGCGACGATCGCGCCGAGCCGTTCGGGGAAGATGATCTGGTCGACCTCCTCGACGTACTTGCGGTAGATATCCTCCCGGTAGTCCTCGTCGATGCGCATGACGGTCCGGCAGCCGTACTGGTTCGCGATCGTACAGGCCGCATAGTTCGCGTTGAGATTGCCAGTGAGTGCACCGACAGCGTCGGCGTCCTCGATACCGGCTTCGAGCAGAACACTCTCGTCGGCACCGTCGCCCTGGATTACCTCGAACCCCTCCTCTGTGGCGCGGTCGATTGCCACTTCGTCGGTGTCGACGATGACCACCTCGTGATCGCTCCTTTTGATGGCGCGTGCAGTCCGCAGTCCCACGCGCCCCGCACCGAGAATGATGAATCGCATGTGCTATCGTACGGCAAGGAGATGAATAAAGCTATCCCGGCCCACCGGGGGAACACTTTTGATATGTCACGACATACCACTTTACACGATGGTACGGGCGTTTATTATGGTCAAAACGACCGCGGGGGAGTCGGCAGCGCTCCGTGAACAGATCGAAGAGAAAGAGGCAGTCCTGGAGGCTCACGTCGTCGCCGGTCAGTACGATATCATCGTCGAGGCAGAGGGCGAGGAAGTATACGAGGTTATCCACGCAGTCGCGACAGATCTGACAGAACTAGAAGGAGTTGTCGACACGCGGACGTACATCTGCCTGGAATGAGGTAACGACCAGTTTTCGTACGGTTCCCGCGGTGTGTGGCAGTGACGGTTCCCCAAAAGGAGAGGAAAGCACGGCTGTAGCATGTTAATTGGTACCAATCTACATCCCACACACAGCGTCATATATTACATGTATTAACTATTAACAAAACATATGTACATTCACATATATATTTCTTAGATATACCACAAATATAAGCATCAGCTTTAACAAGATACAATTATTTCATCACTAACAGGAAGCTTTTAGTTTGTTGGCTCTGGGTATCTTAATATGTCGAATTCGAATGATCTGACAGAAGGCGACAACACGAACCGACGCGGTTTCCTGGGCCTCCTCGGTGGAGGTGTAGCAGTGAGTCTCGCCGGCTGTTCGGGCGGTGGTGACGACAACGGAGACGATGGTAGCGGTGACGACGACGGAAACATGAGTGGTGACGACGGAAACACGAGTGACAACGATGGAGATGACGATTCAGACGGAGAGGTAGCCGAGGGCGGCCAGCTGAACCTCATCAACGCGCCTGTATCGACGTTCGATCCGATCGCGTCGACGGACACGGCATCCGCGACTGTCCTCGGGCAAGCCTACGAGAACCTCGTTCACTACCCGAACGGCGAGAGTGAACTCGAAAACCAGCTCGTCGAGAACATCGATATCTCCGAAGACAATCTCACGTATACGTTCACGCTCAAGGAGGGAGTTCCGTACCACGACAACGAGGTCAAAGACGAACTGACAGCCCACGACTTCGAGTACGCGTGGCGCCGACTCGCGGAGGCCGAGGCCAGCGAGCGTGCAAACTTCATGTTCGGTACCGGGTTCATGATCGAGTACGAAACTGACGAAGAAAACGGGATCGGCGCCGCCAACGTCGCCCCCGACTCACTCGGTATCGAGGTTGTCGACGACTACACCTTCGAGATGACCCTCCAGGAGGTCGAACCGGCGACGATGGACGTGCTCGCGTACGACTCCTTCGCTGCGATGCCCGAGGGACTCGTCGACGACATCCAGGGGTACGAAGACGCCCCGTACAGCCAGAACGAGATCGCACGTGAGGTGACGGTCGGTACTGGACCGTTCACCCTGGACAACTTCGAGAGCGGCTCCGAAGCGATCGTCACGGCATTCGACGACTACCACGGCGAAGGACCGTATCTCGACTCGGTCCACTGGGAGATTCTCTCGGACGACGAGGCGATTTTCACCTACGGGATGGAGCGAAACGCGGATGCCATCGCGATTCCGACCGGACAGTACGATCAGGGCCTGGTCAACGTCGAAGAACAGGACGACCGTGGACGGGACGTCGGTACCTACGGTCCAGTGGAGAACGGCGATACGCTCAACTACATCGCCGTACCCACGTTGAGTACGTTCTACGTCGCGTTCAACGCATCGCGAGTCCCCCGCCCGGTTCGACAGGCTGTCGCGTACGTGACGAACCACGAGGAGCTGATAAACGAGGTCTTCAAGGGTCGAGGCGCAGAGGCGTGGTCTTTCACTCCACCCGCGATGTGGCCCGGCGGTGCGGACGCCTACAACGACTTTGTCGACCAGTATCCGTACGGTCGCAACGAAACCAACCTCGACCAGGCACAGCAGGTGCTCGAAGATGCCGGATACACGCAAGACGATCCGTTCGAGATGACGCTGACGACCTACGATAGCTCGGCCTTCCAGCAGTTCGCGCGGCTCACGCGGGACAAGCTCTCGGGGACTGGAGTCGAGTTCGATATCGACGAGGCTCCGTTCAATACGTTGATCCAGCGCGGGGAGAACGGCGAGCTCGATATGTACTCGCTGGGCTGGATCTGGAGCTGGATCGATCCGGCCTACGGGCTGTTCGGGTTCGAACCGGAGAACACGAACACGGACGAAATTCCGGAAAATGCCAACGGTTACTACCTCGACTGGCAGAGCCAGCTCGGGGAGTCCGAGTGGGCAGATCAGGCACAGGAAGCCTGGGAGCGGGCACAGGATAACCCCGGCCCCGACTCACAGGATATCCGCGACGAGGCCTGGCTCGAGATCGAGGAGGCCCGGCAGGAAGATATGGTTCTACTGCCACTCTACCACGAACTCGGAGAATCCTTCCGGTACGACTGGGCCAACATTCCGAAAATCGGCGGGCTCGGTGGACACCGGTTGCAGCACAACAGAAGCTGGCTCGACGAAGACGCACCGAACCGAGAGCCGTAACTGCCCCCCACGTACCGCCCTGAATTTGCTGCTACACCGACAGGAAGCGGCACATATATTCCGGCGGTGTCGGTCGAATGTAGAGGATTTAAGGCCAACGAAGAATTTCCATCATGTGATGGACACGCACGGTAATCAACTAATACCATGTCAGTGAACGCCACGACATCAGGAGTACACCATGAGTAGATGGCGATACTTCGGTCTCCGCCTGTTGTTGACGATCCCGATCCTGTTTCTAGCGATGACGCTAGTGTTTATGATCACCAGAATGGGGCCGCTAGATCCCGTAACGGCCATTCTGGGACCAGAAGCATCAGGAGGCGCTTCCGAAGACATCCGACAGCGACTGGGGCTCGACCTCCCACTCTGGCGACAGTACATCGATTTCATGGTCGGGTTACTCACGTTCGACCTGGGCCAGGCCTGGGTGGCCGCCCAGCGCGGGACGCCGGTAACCGCTCTGATCGCCGAGCGCGCGCCACGGACGATCTGGCTCGGACTGTGGGCGATCATGCTCCCGATCTTTATCGGTGTCCCGCTCGGCTTCTACGCCGGGCTGCGGTCGAACACGTTCGGCGACTGGATCGCCTCCTTCCTGGGAATCGTCTGGCAGGCGATGCCGAACTTCTGGCTGGGGATCATGCTCCTTGCAGTTCTCCGCCAGACCCGGCCCGGAAACCAGTTCGACTTCCTGCCGGACTGGTACGAACTCGGGCCGACGACGGAGAGTTTGCTGGGGACGCCCGATCTTAGCTTTATCGCGATCGACTGGTTTCTCCTCGTCCCGATCCCGACGATGTTCGATTTCTTCGGCTTTCTCACCGCCCTCAAACAGATCACGCCGGCGGCGCTCGTACTCGGCTCGGCACTGATGGTCTCGGAGATGCGGATCGGTCGGACAGCAGTGCTCGAACAGGTCAACGCGAACTACGTCGAGACGGCGAAAGCGAAGGGGCTGAAAGGCCGGACGATCGTCTGGAAGCACATTTTCCGAAACGCGTCGATCCCACTGGTGCCGGTGTTGATGAGCGAGATCAGCATCCTGATCGGCGGCTCTGTCATCATCGAGGTCGTCTTCGGGATCAACGGGATCGGACAGCTGTTCTATCAGGCAGTGTTACAGGGTGATCTCCCGGTCGCGGGCTCGCTGGCCTTTGTCTTCGCGGTGATTACGCTGTTTTTCAACGTCCTACAGGATCTCCTGTACACGCTAATCGATCCACGAGTAGGGTTCGAACAATGAGTATACAGAACACACAGACTGGAACGGAAGAAACCACGACGATCCAGCAGAAGGTACTCGAAAACAAACGCCCGGCAGCGATCTGGGCCGTCGGCATGCTCGTTCTCGTCGGTCTCGAGTTCGGTCGAATCACAGGCTGGGTAGTCACTGCAGGCGGTGTGGCTGCGCTCATCTTCGACCTGTTCGTCTCGCTCCCGGCGATCATCGGTAGCAACGTTGGCGGCGTATTCGGCTTCGCCGGCGATTTCGTCGCAACGGGAGTCAGGCTCGTTACGACCGTCGCTGTGGCGCTTCTGTTGCTCGCGATCCCCGCCGGAACGGTCCGGAGACTGCTCCCGGTCTCACCTGCAAAAGAACTGCGACCCGAGATGCCAGTCAATATCCGCCTGCTCGTCGACCGGGCGATCGTCACCCTGGGGCTGTTCGTCGCGGCTCTGTTGATCGTCCTGACACCGGTCGGTGGGGCGGTCGACTCGATCATCGCAGCTATCCAGTCGCTTTTCGACTCGGCCGCCTCGGTACAGACGCTGACGAGCAGGGAGACGATTCCGAACCAGGGATACGAGTCCCCCAGTGGGAGCGGCTGGGAAGGGACGTTTATGGGACTCTCGCCGGCCTTGGCCTGGGCACTCCGGGTGACGGTTATCTATCTCTACGCCACGCTGCTGGTGTTCTGGATCTGGAAGGGGTACACGACCTACCGACAGCACTACCGCGAGGCGGACTGGACACCACTCGACGACAGTATCGATCGGTTTCGCGGACACAAGTGGGGCCTGTTCGGGCTCGCAGTTGTCTTCGCCTTCCTCGTCCTGGCGATCTGGGCACCGGTTATGGGCCCGACCACCATCGAAGCGAACCACTACGAGCCCTATAGCAACGAGTTCCAGTATCTCGGCGACAGTGGAGACGTCCAGTCGACGTTCCACGGCACGGCAAACATCCAGAGTCGGTCGAACGGCGATAGCAACGTCGGACCGATGAGCTACGACGACTACGGCCGGTGGGCACCCTTCGGGACGAATGCAGACGGCAAGGATCTGTTCACGTTCCTCGCCTTTGGGGCACGGACGTCGCTCGTGATCGGTCTCGTGACGATCGGACTGAGTGGTATGTTCGCGTTGATACTCGCACTCGTCTCCTCGTATTACAAGGGCATCATCGATCTCGTGGCCGTGATGGGCAGTGATACGGTGCAGTCGATCCCTGCCTTACTGCTGATACTGATGTTGATGGTGACATTACGTGAGTTCGAGCATCCGATCGTCGGGATCTACGACGGGGGTATCTTGCTCGCATTCATCCTGGCGTTTACCTACTGGCCGGGGCTGTGGCGATCGATCCGTGGTCCGACACTCCAGGTATCCGAATCCGAGTGGATCGACGCAGCCAAAAGCTACGGACAGAAACCAAGCGTTATCATGCGAAAACACATGGCACCGTACGTGCTCGCGTACATGCTGATCTACGCCTCGTTGATCCTCGGGACGATCATCATCACGACGGCAGCGCTCTCCTTCCTCGGGATCGGTATCGGCGCGCCGACACCCGAGTGGGGCCGGATGATCGAGAGTGGGCGGGGATACATTTCGACCCAATCCTGGCACATCTCGACGATCCCCGGAATCATGATCGTCTTCGTCGTGATCGGCTTCAACGCACTCGGTGACGCGATCCGTGACGCGATCGATATCGAGGCGGACATCAGTGGCGAGAGTGCCACTGGGGGGGCAGCCTGATGGCGGTCGAACAGGAAGTGGAGCCGACGGCCAGCCAGTCGGAGGCGATCCTCGAAGTCCGGAACCTCCAGACTGCATTCTATACCGACAGGGAGACGATCCGGGCCGTCGACGGCGTGAGCTTCGACGTAGTCCCAGGGAGGACGGTCGGCATCGTCGGCGAGTCAGGCTCGGGCAAAAGTGTCACAGCCCGCTCGCTGATGCGACTGATCGATAGTCCCGGACAGATCCTGCAGGGCAGTAGTATCAGGTTCACAGAGCGCGGGACTGTGAGAGCCTTCGCCGAGAAATTCCCGAAACGGACGGTCGACGTCGGGAAACTCGCCGACAAACACGACCCGGCAGTGCTTCTCGAACGGCCAGACGTGGATGCCAATCCAAGAACGTTCGGCAAGCGTGATGCCGCCGAGGTCGGGCTGGCGGAGATTCTGGCCGCCGGCTACGCCGACGATCTCGGTATCATCGACGACACCGACTGTGTGTTCGTTACCGAGGGGTCGACCGACGATCCGACGGCTGGGTTCGTTGAGGTGACACGCACCAGCGGAGAGGCCAAACGGCTGATGCGCGGTGGCCGGATCGGTATGATCTTCCAGGACCCACTGACGAGTCTCAACCCCGTCTACACGGTCGGCAACCAGATCAAGGAGTCGCTGCGGCTCCACCAGGGGCTCCGGGGGAAGAAAGCGACCGAGGAAGCAGCCACACTGCTCAGAGCGGTCGGCATCCCCGACGCCCGCCGCCGGCTCAAGGAGTATCCACACCAGTTCTCGGGCGGGATGCGCCAGCGGGCAGTCATCGCGATGGCACTCGCCTGCGAGCCGGAGGTGTTGATCTGTGACGAGCCGACCACGGCGCTGGATGTCACGATCCAGGCACAGATCCTCGATCTCCTCGAAGAGGTCCAGGAAGAGCGCGATCTCGGGATCATCTTCATCACCCACGACATGGGTGTGATCGCGGACATCACCCACCGTGTCAACGTCATGTACGCCGGCGAGATCGTCGAGACCGCGGGTGTCGAACAGCTGTTCGCGAACCCGAAACATCCGTACACACAGGGGCTGCTCAGATCGATCCCCGGACAGCAAGCGGGTGAGAAACTCGAAACGATCGATGGCCAGGTTCCGACGCCCAACGAGAAAGCGACCGACTGCCGGTTCGCGCCACGGTGTCCGAAAGCCTTCGAGGACTGCGAGAAGGTGCATCCGGAATCCGTCTCGGTCGACGAGGCGGATGTCGATCACACCGCAGCCTGTCTCCTCTATCCCGAGGAGCTATCGAGAGCCGACGCTGTGGAGTATCACAGACAGCGAGGTGCGGACGAATGAGCCAGGAAATCGCCCACTCGGAACGGCAGAGAGACGAAGACGTACTGATCCAAGTCCGTGACCTGAAGACCTACTACGGCTCCGAACAGCTGATCGGCGGACGGCCAGTCAAGGCAGTCGACGGCGTCAACTTCGAGATCAGCCGCGGTGAGACACTCGGGCTGGTCGGCGAATCCGGCTGTGGGAAGACGACACTCGGCCGGACACTCCTCCAGCTGGAGACACCGACCGCCGGTGAGATCAGGTTCGACGGCACCGACATCACGACACTCCGGGGGTACGAGCTCAAGGAGTGGCGACGGAACGCCCAGATGGTGTTCCAGGACCCGGATTCGAGCCTGAACCAGCGGATGACAGTCGGCGAGATCGTCCGCGAACCACTCGACGTCTACGAGTGGAAGACCCCACAACAGCGACGGCAACGGGTCCGAGAACTGCTCGATACGGTCGGCCTGAAACGCGAACACTACTACCGGTATCCCCACCAGTTCTCTGGCGGCCAGCGCCAGCGGGTCGGGATCGCACGGACGCTCACCCTCGAACCGGAGTTTATCGTCCTCGACGAGCCGGTCTCGGCGCTGGACGTGAGCGTCCAGGCGGAGGTCATCAATCTGCTCGAACGCCTGCAAGACGAGTTCGGACTTACCTACCTCTTTATCGCCCACGATCTCTCCGTCGTCAGACACATTAGCGACCGGGTTGCCGTGATGTATCTGGGCAACATCATGGAGATCGGGCCGACCGAGGAACTGTTCACCGATCCAGCGAACCCGTACACGCGATCCCTGCTGTCGGCGATTCCGGCGCCGGACCCGACATCGCAGAAAGAACGCGTGCACCTCCGCGGGACGCCGCCGAATCCGCGGTATCCGCCGAGTGGCTGTCCGTTCCGGACCCGGTGTCCGGTCCGGATCCGTCCCGAGGAGTACGAACAGCTCGACGAGGAGATCTGGGACAGCCTGAATCGGTTAGAGGAGATCCTCGAAGAGCGCAGACGGTCCCGCGGGGCCGTCGACAGATTCCGCGAGAAGGTCGGCCTCGATACACGGTACGCGACGGCAGCGGAGATCCGCGAGGAACTGTTCGAGCCCCTGGCCGTGCCGGATCAGGTCGAGTCGGTTCTCGACGACGTCTCGGCGGAGATCGAGGCTGGTGACGAAATGGCAGCGATCGAGGTGTTACAGGCCGAGTTCCGGACCGTCTGTGGCAGCGAGAAGCCGAGCCACCATACGGTCAGCGACTCCGGACGGACGAGTTACTGTCACCGCCACAGAGACGAGCACCGGGATCCGAAGACCGCCTTCGAGGAACGAACCTGAACGGTATGCTCCCTCGCAACCGGTTTCGTCCAGTGGCAGTTGCGGCAACGTACGTGTTCGTCTACGCACTCGCAGTCGCTTTGCTGGCGATCGTCGGCGCGGGGATCGCTGCCGCCGCGACGGGTGGCGGGCTGGTCCGGATGAAAGTCATCCTGTTCGTGATCGGCTGGCTGCTCATGGCGTACGCGACGGTCCGTCTCTGGCCGTCGAGTCCAGACGCCCTCGAATCCGACTCGACGCCGACCACGGAGACGATTCCGGAGTTCGGCTCGCGGTCGCGGTTCGAGGCCGTCGTCTACGAGTTGCCACCGGCGAAGTGGCTCCCGGTGCCAGAACCCGAACTCCGGACGGGTAGCGAGACGAAGCTGTTTCTCGGCAGCCTGCTCGTCTTTCTGTCGTCGTTCCTGCTGGAGACCATCTTCGGTGCAACGTGAACAAGATATAAACAGCTCCCAGCGGACAACAGAGTATGACCGGGATAGGAGACAACCAGACGGGCGACGAACAGAAGCTCCGACACACTGCAAAGCCCCGGCGAGAGGCCTGGGAGGGAACCCTGGAAGAACTGGACGCCCTCGCCGAGGAACGACGCGCGGACGGCTGGGACGTGGTCGACGTCGCCGCGATCCACACCGATCCAGTCACACCCGACATGGGTGACGACGAGGAACGGTTCGGTATCGTCTACACGATCGCCGACAACCACTCCGACGCGGTCCGCGGATCTTTCGAAGACGGGTCGTTCACCGAGTATCAGGTCTACGGGCGGATCGTCAGTGGCTACATCTTCCAGGTCGTCGAACTCCTCGACCCGGAGCGAACGCGTGCGCTGCTGATTGCATCGTCTTACGAACGCACCCGCGCCCGTGGACTCAGTGAGGCTGCGCGAACGCACGAGGTGCTGTACACACACGCCAAAACGATCGACGGAACACCGCTGGGTGTCGTCAAACACGAAGCGTACGAACCGCTGCTGCCGGAAGGAAAGAACGACTAGATCGCCGTATCGTACTCGTCTTCGAACTCGCGTTCGCCGCGGTAGACGTCGACGAACTCTTCGACGTCGAACTCCGCAAGCTGGCGTTCGAACTCCGAGACTGTCTCGCCGTCGTCGGCATGGCTGACCGCGTGTTCCATCATTTCGACGACGAGTTCGACGACGATCCGGTGGAGCTCGCGGGCGTCGAAATCGGCCACCCAGACCAGTCCGAAACCAACCTCGCCGTCACCGGAACAGTCTGCCACCGCGATTTCCTCGGGGTGCTCTTCGCGCACCATCGCGAGCAGGTGGGCAGTGGTGAACTCGTCGAACTCGTCTTCTGTCGTGATCGTCGCACGGAGCGTGTCGGCGAGAAACTCCGGGACGAATCTGCCCAGGGGGTGGACGTCCATCACGACCGCGTGGCTCGCACCGCAGTCACAGTCACGTTCGCGAACGCCGAGATCCAGCTCGTGTGGGTGCAGCTGCTCGCCGCAGTACAACTCGAGTTCGTCGTCGCCCTCGCCGGGAACACGCGGTGTCGCCATGAGTCAGGGCCAGTCGTCGCGGGTATCCTCTTCCATCTCGACTGTCTGTTCGTCTTCGGCGATCTCCCAGCCGGCCGACTCGGCGGCCACGTCGAGATCGACGTACTCCCAGCCGGTTTCCTCGGCCAGCTGTTCGTCCTCGTCTGTGGTGCCGACGAAGACGTACCGATCGCTTTTGAACTGGTCCTGGATGTTTTCGAGACTCTCCCTGCGGGTGCGTGGCCCCGAGAAGAAGTCCTGTCTGATCCGGTGTTTGCGGGTGAAATTCGTCACGACGTATGTCGGTTTATCCGAGATCACACCGATGTAGTTCGTCCACTGGCGCGCGTCAGTAAAGACCGAATCCGGCGCCTGGAGATCCTTGAGTGCCTCTAGTTCGAACGCGAGTGTCATATCGCCACTGCCGCCATCCATACTGAACGCTCGGGTGGCAGTGGAAAAAAGACCGTCGGTCGCGGCTGTTAATCAGCTTCTGGGGGTGATTCGAGTTTCTCCAGATCGACGTTCTCTTCGAGCAACAGTTCCTTCTGGTCGGCGACCTGCCGTTCCTCGCGGATAATCTGTTTGAACGCCGACTGCTGGGAGAGATCGCCGATCAACACACCACCGACGAGCTGGCCGTTTTTGAACGCCACCTGTCGCCACTCGGTATCGGAGTATTTGCGCTCGGCGGTCTCGTCGCCGATCGTCGGATGTCCGAATGAAAGGAACGGGAAATCGAAGTGCGTGATCGAGTACGAGGAGACCCAGCGGAAGGCATCGGTTTCATCGTCTGCCACCATATTCGTCCCCGCGATCGATCCCTGTTCTTTCGCCGACCCCCACGAGCCGTTCTGCGCCTGTTCGTCGAAGATGGTGTCGTAGTACTGTGTAATGTCACCTGCAGCGTAGACGTTGTCGACGTTCGTCTGCATGTACTCGTCGACGACGACGCCGTTGTCACGCTCGATACCGGTGCCCTGGAGCCACTCCGTGTTGAAATCCAGCCCGATCGCGACACCGGCCCACTCGGCCTCGAACCGTTCCCCGTTCGGATCGACAGCCGCCTCGACGTGGCCCTCGTCGTCGACCTCGAAATGGTCGACGCCGGAGTTGAACACCGGTTTGACACCCTTCTCTTCGAGTGCGTCGTGGATGATCTCGGCCCCCTCCTCCGAGAGTGCGTACCGCCACCAGCAGTTCCCCCGCATCAGGTAGTGGGCGTCCAGTCCCTGTGCGGCGGAGATCGCAGCGAGGTCGATGCCGAGCAATCCTGCGCCGACGACGACACCCGTCTCCGACTGTTCGGCGTGCTCTCTGATCTGGCGCGCGTCCTCGAAGGTCCAGAAGTGATGGATGCCATCGGCGTCGGAGTTGTCGACTGGCAACTGTGTCGGCGTCCCACCGGTCGCGATCAGCAGTTTGTCGTACTCGTAACTGTCCCCCGTGTGCGTGTGGACGACCTGCTCGTCTGTGTCGACTGTCTCGACGTGTGTGTTCAACTCCAGCGCGATATCGCGTTCCTCGTACCACTCCGGCTCGTGGATGGAGATAGGCGCTTCGGGCAGCTTGCCTTTGGCAAACTCCTTGATCAGGATGCGGTTGTACAGGGCCTCACCCTCGTCGGTGAGTATCGTGACGTCCGCCTCGGGATCTTCCTCCCGTATGGTTTCAGCCGCTGAACTCCCCGCGATCCCGTCGCCTATGATTAGATGCGACGTGCTCATACAACGGGTGTTGAACGCCAGGCCTAATGTGGGTTGCTATTCATCTAGTCTTTGCGATGATATCGGCTGGAGCTGTACGAAACTGGACAGGAGTGAGTAAGTATAATAATAACTATTCACATTGAAATAATCCAGCCAGTTCTTGGAATATACCATCAGTCAGTGCCATCACGAACCTTTACCGCCATCCCGGTTTCGAACGCAGCCATCCCCTGTCCCGAAAGCTCTGCGCGTCCGACGGCGAGCAGCGATCCATCGGTGTGTTCGACGAGTACCTCGTCGCGTGGTCGGATCGCCTCGTCCGCGTTCGAGACGAACTTCGCGAAGACGTTGCGTCCCTCCCGGATGTACGGTTCGCTCTCGTCACCCACGACGACACGATACGCGGGCGAGTCGAGTATCTCCTGCAGGCGTCGGCCGCCGGCGAGTCCGAGCCGGAAGCGGCCGTCAGACTCGTAGGTTCCGATCCGACCATCCGGGCAGTGGATCTGGCGGGGTCGACCCGAACTCGTCCGGGTCACCGACAGCTCGTCGGGGTCGGCAAACAGCCCGTTACCCGCGCCCGCACCGAACTGGTAGTCAGCGACGTGTCCCAACCCTTCGATATCGTCGGCCATTACCCGTCGTTTTGCGTCGACGGCAAAAACCCCTCTGTTCAGTGTGTCCCATCGATCGCCAGCCCAAGCATGTACGGCGTCAGCACTGCATCGACGGCTGCAACGCCGAGGACGACCAACCGGATCAGTCCGTCGAGAAACAGGAGTGCAACCAGCGCAATTGTGCCGGCACTAAGCAGTCCGACGAGCGACCGGACTCGTTTGTCTGCAAGCGGATTCGCTGCTGACATACACGCCAGTCCGGGTGAGACCAACAAAAATAGGGTCGGCCCGTTTCTCAACCTGAAACAGGGCGACGGTCAGTCGGCCGTTTCGAGCGGTTCGATCAGTTCGATGACGTGGCCGTCGGGGTCCTCGATGAAGGCGGTTCGCGCCGAGGCTGCCGGCTGGTCGGCGGGTTCCTGGACGACGCCGTGGTGGTCGATAGTCTCGAAGGCGCCGTCGACGTTCTCGACTTTGACTGCGAAGTGATCCCAGGCTGTCCCGGCTTCGAACTCGTCTTCGCCATCTGTGTCGGAAAGCTGTAGCTCGAACCCGTTACCGTCAGCGACGTAGACGTTACGGGTGGAGCCATCGTCGCTCGTGAACTCCCAGGAGTGGTCGAAGCCGAGCTCTTCGGTATACCACTCGGCGAGACGGTCAGCGTCCGAGACGTTCAAACAGACGTGTAGTGCGTCCATACGTGTCGTGCAACCGCAACCAAAATAAGAACATCGCAATCAATCCAGCTCTGTCGAGGCGGATTCGTCGGCGACGAGGTCGACACCGGCAAACTCGAACTGGGCCCCGCCCGATTCGGATTCGGTCACGGCCAGCTCCCAGCCGTGTGCCGCCGCCAGACTGGAGACGATCGCGAGCCCCAGCCCGGTCCCGTCACCGTCCCTGGAGACACCGGCTTCGAGGACTGCACTGCGGTCGCCCGGCGGGATCCCCGCGCCGTCGTCTGCGATATAAAAACCCTGGCCCGACGCCAGCGTTTCGACACGGACAGTCACGTCCGGGCCGGCGTGCTGGACGGCGTTTCGGAAGAGGTTCTCGAAGATCCTCGTCAGTTGTTCACGATCCGCACGGATGACTAGCTGTGTGTTTATAACCAGTGTACTGTCCCCAGTATCGACGAGCGACCAGGCGTCCGTGGCGGCAGTCTCCAGAGCGACAGTAGTGGGCTCGTCGATGTTGTGACCGCCCCGGACGAGTGCGAGCACGTCGCGGATGATCTGCTGGATTCGCTGGTGGGCCTCCTGGGCACGGGCGAGATGTCGTTCGTTCTCCGGATCGTCGATGGACTCTTTGACGGCGTTCGTCCGACCGATCGCGACGTCGAGTGGGTTCCGGAGATCGTGTGAGAGCAGGCCCGCAAACCGATCGAGCTGTTGGTTTTCCGCCTCCAGCTGGCTCCGGTGTTCGTGGTCGTCGGTCACGTCGTGGAAGAAGACAACCCACTTCCGTGGCGGTCGGGGCTGTTTGCCGGCCGGATAGGTGTGAATATCGTAGTGGTGTGTCTCGCCGTCAGTTTCGATCGGGAGGACGGCCTGCTCGCGCTCGACGACAGTCTCTTTGACTGCCGGAACCCCGTCGAGAACTGTCTCGATCGACTCGCCTTCGATGTCGGTCTCGAACAGCGATCTGAACGGCACGTTCGCGACCAGCACGTCGTTCTCGTGGTCGAGGACGACGATCGGATCCTCGAAAGCATTGAGCAGCATCTCGTGATCGATCGGGGGCTGGCTGTCAGTCTCCGTCCGAGCCATCCAGAACCCGATACCAGCTGCGACGACGAGCATCGCAAGAATAAAGACCGTTCCATACCAGACAACCGGTGCATCCCCCGGTGCAAACTGCAAGAGGAGCGCTAGCACCCAGCCGATATCACTCATCGTCTCTGTTAGGCGGCACAGACTCATATATCTGTAGCAACGGAGTCGGAAGGTTCTGTCAATTGATCGAGAGACCGAACCGGAGTATTTACCCCGCAGTTGTTGCTAGGAGGGGTATGCCGATACCGAGATCCTCCGCAGACGACCTCCGGCCACTCGAATTCCGCGAACCCGAGGAGGTCCTCGATGCGGACAAGCTGTACACCGTCTACGAAATTGCCCGTCTCCTGCAGGGGCTAGAGGTCGACGCAGAGCTGGATGTCGAGACAGAGAACGTCCTGATGGACTGGGCGATTCCGTGGTTGCTGAAACACGCCGAACGGTTCGTCTTCGCCGAACCGACCGGCGACACCGAGCCGGGCTACTACGGTCTCGCCGAGCAATGACGCTTTTGGTGGTCGGTGCCGACCGCGTCGACGCGGGCAAGACGACCTTCTCGACGGGGCTGGTTGCCGCAACAGGTGCTGTCGGGTTCAAGCCCCGGGCTGGAAACGACTACTGGTTTCACCACGACGACTACCGGACCGCGATCTCCGAGGGAAGCATCTACGGCAAGGACGCCCGGCGCCTCGCCGCAGCGAGCCCCGGGAGCCTGGAGCCGACGGATATCAACCCGGTCCACCGGCTCTGGCGGCCCGCCCCCGGCAACGGAACCGGCCTGCTCGGACAGGACGAGCGGGAGTTTCTCCTCGACAGAGTTGGCGAGCAGTACGTCCGCAACGGGAACGCAACGCTTCCGGAGGATGCACGCAGTGAACTCCCACTCTCGGATGCACTCGTCGTCAGCAGCGTCGAGGAGTTCAACCAGGTGATGCAGCGCCACCACGTCCAGCAACTCGATGCGCTTTCGGCGACGATCGACCGAACGGAGCGGGCAGTCGTCGAATCCTACAGCGACGTTGCCCGCCCGCTCCAGGGGATCGACCCCGACGGCGTGGCCGTCGTCGAACCGGGCCGGACACGGATCTTCGACGGCCCCCGATTCGTCAAGGGGTGTCAGGTCGCCAGTGGTGCGGAGGGTGCCTTCCACGGCCAGCTCGAAGAACGCGTCGCGTCGGTGACCGAACTCGTCGATCCGGTCGATACTATCACCCTGCCCGCACTCGGACGCGACGAGCGAAACGAACCCGGAACAGTTGCTGACGCCTATGGGGCAGCCTATCGGTCACTGCTCGACGTTGCTGGCTGGTGAAAGAGAGTGAAAACGAACTCGGCTGGCGATAGGTTTCAGCGGCCTCGCGGGATACAGAGTGCAATCAAAAACCCGTTCACGGGGACGAGCAAGATGCCAGCACTCATACTGTCGACTGTGCAACCCGACTTTTCGGTGACAGGCAGTGATACACTCTCGGGTAGCTGGCGACCGTTCGTCGACAGCCCGTCCTACACGGTTTCGACCAACCCGTCCCGACCTCCGGCAAGGATGACAGCCGGTGGTGGGTCGGGACAGAACTCACGGAATGGACGGTGTCGGTCACACCGTCGATAAATGGAAGGCGGTGACAGCATAGTCGTCGAGACACGATCAGCTGTCATAGTGATTGTTGCGGTTATTTTCGTGACCGAGTCACGGATATCGACGTGTCACGGCGTGTAACACAGAATTTGCGTCGCTAGAGCGGTACAGACTCGCAACAATCACTATCAGTCAGTACGCTGGTCGCTGGGCCCGTACGATTTCTGCGAACTGCTGTTGTTCGTCGGCAAGCAGTTCGTTCAGGTCGTCGACAGAGATGATTCCTACGAGTGTGTCACCCTCACAGACGGGGAGTCGTCGGACACCATTGTCTGCCATCACTTCCGCTGCCTCGTAGAAGCCGGTGCCACGCTCGACTGTAGAAAGATCAGTGGACATTACGTCTTCAGCAGTCTGCTCCGTCGGATCTGCCCCCTCACCGAGGATACGAACGGTCAGATCTCGATCGGTGACGATACCGACGGGTGTGTCATCCTCCGTGATCACGATACTCCCCACGTGCTCTTCGTCCATGGTTACCGCGAGGTCGGTTACTGGCGTTTCGGGTTCGGCTGTCACGACGTCACTTCGGGAGAGGTCTTCGATTGGCATTGGATGTTACCCCGCTAGAGAGTTCTTTCTGGATTACATTAGTAACCATCATGATTCTTAATACCCGAGAATACACACCGATGATTTGTCTCCCGGTGATCGATATAAAGGGGTGATGAATTCACAGAAATCGGCCTGAAAACTCCGGAACACCCTCGTTCGACTCGGGATCGAACCACGGTGAAGGCGTGTCGAGAGCACTACTGCAGAAATAGAAGGCGCGTCTATAGCACTGGACGAGCAGCGACAGAGGCTGAATTGATACTGATTATTGCGGTAATTTTCAGCACGGCAGCGAAACCGAGGCTGTTTCGGCCCTCCTAGACCAGTTCTATCTGAACTTCGCGGTACAGACTCGCAATAATCACTATGAGTGGGGACAGAGAGTGGTAGTACTGATCGGTATCTCGTTAGCTGGCGGAGCCCGTGGGACGTCTGTCTACCGGCTTCACTCGCCGCCACTCACCGAGCGACGATCACCGGAACGGGCGACTGGCGGAACACCCTCTGGGCAACGTTCCCGACGACCAGTCGATCGGCCACCGAGCCGCCGTGGCTCCCGATTACGACTGCATCGAACCCGTCGACGCTGTTCAGAATCGCCCGAGCTGGATGCCCAAGTTGAACCTCGGTGGTGATTTCGACGTCGTACTCGGCAGCGAGTTCTCGGGCGTTCTCGAACACCGCCCTCGCGCGCTCCTCGGCAGCCCCTTCCAGATCCTCCTCGAGAGCGAGTGACGTGGCCTCTCCCCCCCACGGTGACGGGTTACCCACGACATGCAAGACGGTAATCTCTGCGTCTGGGTGGTTCTCGAGGGCGTATACAAGCGCTCGCTGGGCCATCTCTGACTCGTCCATCGGAACGAGAATTTGTGAGATCACGGATGGACTAGCTTAGGGAGCTTGATAAAATAGTAGTTCGCCTGTCTCGTTGTATGCAGCGTCTTATACTGGTGGCTGTAAATTCGTGAAAATATTCGACCCCACGTCGGGTCGAAATTCGTTCATTTCTTACAGCCACCAGTATTACCACCGACTGCAGAACGCATCCTCGTATTCAACACGCGGTTCGTGCACGAACTGCGATCGTCAACAGAGCAACAAACCGTATTATCGCATTCCGGCAGCCTGCAGTGCAAGTTCGATATCGTGGTTCGGATTCGTCGTCACACTCGGACCGTGGCCAGTGTGCATCTCTGTGAGATTGTCGTCGACGACATTCAACAGACGCTCGATACTTTCGATCAGTAGCTCCCGGTCACCCTCTTCGAGATCGGTCCGGCCGAAGCCACCGTTGGCGAAGATAAGATCACCGGCGAACAACACGCCGTTTGCCGGAGCGTACAGACAGATGTGGTCGTTTTTGTGGCCGGGCGTGTGGATCGCCTCGTAGGAGTGGTCACCGATCTGGACGTGCTCGCCGTCCTCGATTTCGTGGTCGACGACTGGCTGAGCAGGATCGTACCCCCAGACGTCGACGCCGAAAGCGTCGGTGACCTGATCGACGTTGCCGATATGATCGGGGTGTGTATGCGTCAGCACGACCGCGTCGAGGTCGTCGGTGTACTGCGTTGCCGCTTCGACGACGTCGAACCCTGCACCGACGTCGACGAGCACCGTTCGCGCACCGTCGACCAGAAACACGTTGCTCGTCAGCCCGGAGTGGCCAGTGGCCAGATTCTGAATCATACTCGGTGATAGGCCGGGCCGCGGTTTGGGTATACCGATCTGTCAGCGAAGCTTTCAGAGCCCCATAATTCTATGTGCATCGAACGAAAACAAAGTTTTAGATGGCAGATCCGGACCCAGTCGTGTTGCTCGTCGAGGACGAATCGGACGTTGCAGAGACGTACCGCCTGTGGCTCGAAGACGAGTACGAGGTACGGATCGCGTACAACGGCGACGAGGGGATCGAACAGCTCGACGACGCCGTCGACGTCGTGTTGCTCGATCGGATGATGCCCGGGCTGTCGGGCGACGACGTACTGGAGTACATCCGGACGGAGGAACTGGGCTGTCGGGTCGCGATGGTCACCGCCGTCGAGCCGGATTTCGATATCCTGGAGATGGGGTTCGACACCTACCTCTCGAAACCGGTCAAAGGCCACCAGCTACAAGAGACCGTCGCGAACCTCCTCGAACGCTCGGAGTACGACAGCCTGTTACAGGAGTACTACGCCCTCGTCGAGAAGCAAGCGACACTCCAGGCCAGCAAGAACCGGGCGGAACTCGAAGGCCAGGCAGAGTTCGAGGAGCTGACCGAACGGATCGGCGACCTCCGCGAGGAACTGTCGGAGACGCTCGGCGGCATCGAAGATGACGACGACTTCATCGCGACACTACACCGGATCGAAGACGAAAGCTAGCATGTACGACCTCTCGGGCACGCTCGACGGATACGAGTCGGTCCCACCCGGAACGAGTTTGCTCATCACTGGAGGAGACGACCGGGAGAACCGCGAACGCGTGATGGATACGCTCGCGGACGGTCTCGCCGGTGGGGACGGTGCTGTGGTCGTAACGATCGACGACTCCGTCGAAACGATACGGGAACAGCTCTCGGCGCGTGCAGCCTTCGAGGGACATCAACTCGCCGTGATCGATTGCCACAGCAGTGACGACCGAACACAGAAAACACTCGAAAACGGTACCTTCGTCTACACAGTACCGTCACTGGCAGATCTCACCGCACTCGGAATCGGGATCGTCGAATGCTTCCAGCGACTCTCCGACGCCGGTGTCGGGGACTGCCGTGTGGGGGGCCTCTCCCTGTCGACACTGCTCGAACACAGCGACGACGCAGAGGTGTTCAAGTTCAGTCACGTGGTCTCCTCGCGACTCGATTCGGCAGGGTTTCTTGGACTGTTCAGCCTCGACAGAACGGCAGTCGATACGCACGCCTACATGGTAATCTGCGAGGCATTCGACGAGGTACTCGAAGAATAGCTCAGGAATCGAGACGGCTGTCAGAGCGGTTCGTCTGGCGATACTCCCGTACCAGATCGACGAACCAGTCCACCATACGGTCGATCGGTGCACGGAGTCGCTCCCCGATTGCTCTGAGTCGTCTCCGCTCGGGACTGACCAGCCAGCTAGCCCCGCCCACGCTGAACACTGCGAGACCGATCCCCGCGACGACGTCGGTCCCCCAGTGGATGCCAAGATACATCGTCGAGATCATGACAGAGACCGCGAGGATCGACGATACCGGGACCCACAACGGGTACGACTTGCGGGTCCGGTACGCGAGGAGGGCGACAGTCATCGACAGTGACGTGTGCAACGAGGGGAAGACGTTGACGTTCGCGTTGAAGTCAGTTGTCAACAGATTCGACTCCGGCCAGTTGAGATAGAGGATCTGATCGACGAGATCCGGCATCACGTTCCGTGGCCCGTAGGCGATAAAAACCAGATAACAGAGCACACCAACGACGTAGTTGATTGTGTACGCGAGCGTAATTTCGCGAATCGGCCGCTCATCAGAGAGGACAAAGTACGCGAGCACCGGAAATGCGACGAGAAAGATGTAGCCATAGATGTAGATATAGGAGAAGTACAGATCTGCGATTGGGTTGGAGTAGCTCTGGATGATCCCGACGAAGTTACCCTCGATCGCGAAGATGTCGTCCGTGATCTGCCAGCCGAACACCCAGGACAGCGACGGGCCGACCCGACGGAGATAGGAGTTGACTGCGAGGACGCCACCGAGCAAGAGGAGATACGGGAACACACCCTTGAACCGATCGATAGCATCGACACGGAACCGCCAGAGGCGGTCGAGTCCCACGATCAGTATCAGCCCGAGCACTGTCAGCAGGGAGACGACGAGAACGATTTCGGGGAGTAGTGGGAAACTCATCGTAACAGTAGTGTTCCGTCTTCGTCGAACTCAAACCCTCGCTTTCGGAACTCTGCTCTGGCCTGCTCTGTGTCGACCTCGCCGTCTGCTCCGAGAAACGGAACCACTGGATCGGCCGAATCGAAGCCGAGATCGTTCGGACTCCATCGTGTCCCGTCGAAGGGGTTCGAGACTGCCGCGCCGTACCCCCGGAAGATGGTATCGACGACGTGTTGTTTGTCGACGAGACGGGCGACGAGTCGACAGAAGTAAGGGTTGCTGAACGGCCGCGTCGACGTGTTGTAGCCGATATGGTACGCCGACGGGGAGCGTTCGACGACCATCGATACCTCCGAGGCACCTGCGATACGTTCGATGATAGCCTCGCGCGGATCGACATCCATCGCAGTCCCGTCGAGGTCGCCCTGGGCGACCAGTTCGACGGCCGTCTCGTTCGATGGCGTGACCCGAAACCGGAGTTCGTCGAACGGAAATCCACCCGCGAACCGCTCCGGAATCTCGGCCAGGTTCCCCTCACCGCGGGTGAGAAAGTGCTCCTCGAAGGGCTGGAAGACGACCTCTTCGTCGACGACGACGTTGCCGACTTCGACCGGGCCACTCCCGATCGCATTTTCGTTAGCAAAGACCAGCGCTTCCGTGATATCCTTCGAGCGTTCGAATCCGGAGATATCCGCTACCGAACTGTATTCTCGCCAGATGTGTGCCGGGAAAATCGGTGTCAGCAGGACCTGTTTCGCGACCGCCTCACTCGGTGTCTCGACAGTGAGACGGATCGTCTCGTCGTCGACGGCCCGAGCCTCCGAGACGATCGATGTCCAGGACCGGTAAAGGGGGGCTGGCACGCGCTGTTCGAGTTCGTCGAGCGACGTATCCGAGAGAAAGCGGAAGGTGAAGGCCACATCCTGGGCCGTGATCGAGGTGCCGTCGTGCCAGACGAGCCCCGGCCGCAACGACGCAGTGATCGTGCTCTGGTCGCCGTCCCGCTCGAACGCCCACTCCGAGGCCATCCACGGAACGAACTCCTCACCGAACCGGCGGACGAGTGGATCGTACAGCAGATCCGTGAACGGTTCCGGCTGTCTGTACTCGACCGACAGGGGGTTGAGATTCTGTGAGAGCCTCGAATCGGTGATCGACAGTTCGAGCGAGAGTTCCTCCTCGGGTGGGATCTCGCTCGCGCGTTCCAGTGCGAGATAGGAGATCGGAGTGGCGATCCCCTCCTCCCAGCCGGTGAACTGATCGGTCCGGACAGCCCTGATCTCGTCGGGAAAGCCGACGGTGGTAAACGGCTGTGTTCTGGTGAGATGTCTGGTGAGTTTCCGTGCGTTTGTGCGCCGACTTTCACCGTCTGTTCGTTGCTGGGCGTCGAGATGGTCGTCGAGGAGCATATCCGTAACCCCGTACGGGTTCTGCCAGCCCTGCTCGCCGGCAAACGACGAATGGAGTAATGCGGTGTACTCCTGTGGGTCGACGACCGGTGGGAGTCGCGCCACGAACAGATCGAAGTTCTGGTTCAGGAGGACTTCACGGAGCAGTTCGGACTGGGGAAGGATGTTGAGTGTGGCTTCGATGCCGGCAGCCTCGAGATTCGAGACCAGATGGCGTGCGATAAGCGTCGCCAGCCGATCGGAGTCGGCCGGTGGTGCGGTGACACTGAGGGAGACAGTCTCTGCGGACTGGCGGTTGACGATGCTCCGGAATCGCTGGACACAGCCACTCGTCCCAGCCAGCGATGTGGCCGCCGCTGCGCCGAGCAACTGGCGTCTCGTCACCTTTGCAGTCGCTGCCTCCATACTACTATGTACCGTATTAACTCCCCGAATTGTACATAAGAGCACGGATTAGTTTCTCGCCCGGAAATTCGCCGGAAGGACCGCGTCGAGAACCGGGCCAACATCGTCACGAACCGGGTCGGTCACCGGGACGCCGAGTTTCGATCCGTACGCGTCGAGTGCTGTGGTCGCCTCGGAGCGATCGAGTGCGTGTGTATTCAACAGCCCGGCATCGACTGTCGCGCCGGAGACCGGTTCGGCCATCGATTCGTACAGCGATGCGTACCAGCCGTGGTCGGGGACCTCGAAGGCCTCGTAGCCACCGACCCGGTCGTGACCAGCCACGTGGCAAAAGACGAGTGAATCCGGCTGTGCACCGTGCAAGATCGCAGCCGTGACGCCGGAGTAGGCTGGATGGGCGATCGCACCCTGTCCCTCGACGAAGAGAACGTCGTGATCGGCTGCTTGCTCGACCAGTCGTTCGGTCGCACCCGCGGCGAAATCCGAGATGACCCGGTCGATCGCGATCCCCCAGCCTGCGATCATGATTCCTGTCTGTCCGGTCGGCACCACAGCGGCGTCGAGTCCCCGTTCGCGGGCCGCGTCCCGGAGTTCGAACGCCCCGGTCATCTTCCCCGACGAACAGTCCGTCCCGACAGTCAACACCACATGGGCATCGACCTCGCCAGCCGTCCCGTCGGCGACGGTCAGATCGTCCGGTGGTTCGCGAACGTCGTGCAGTGCCACGTCGTGTTCCGCAGCGAGTTCGACGAACGCCTCGTCGTCGGTGAGCAGTTCGTGGAGACCGGCGATAACGTCACAGCCCCGCTGGATAGCGGCCCGGACGTCCGGTCGCCACGAGGCCTCGAAGCCGCCGCCGATGGGTGCGATCCCGATCAGGAGCGCGTCACAGGCCGGTGCGTCGGCCATCCCCGCGACGATTGGTGCGTCCTGAACGGCTGGCAGATAATCGGTCACGCGCTCGCCTGCGTGCGAGCGGTCGAGGACAGCGACGACATCGTGGTCGCTGTACCGGAGGATACCCACAGCAGTCTTGGCGTCGCCGGGGAAGTTCTCGTGTGCGAGGATAGCGACTCGCATACCAGTATACCGGAGGCAGTGGGTGAAGAGCGTGTCGCTCCCTAGAAGATCCGGAGCTGGACAGCCCAGAACTCCTCGTAGGCGGATCGAAGCGCCGACTCGGGGTCGCCGGTGGCGTCGACTGCGCTCGTCTCTGCAGCCAGCTCGGTGAACTCGGAGAGGACGGAGCGTTCACCGACGATATACAGTGGATCGGTCTCACGTTGCTCGATCGCCTCCGTACAGCGGTCGAGATGTTCGTCGATCTGTTCGTCACGGAGCCGTTCGAAGCGAGACTGTGAGAAGCCACCCTTCGAGTGCTGGCTCTTGAGATCGCTGTCGAAGCCGTGGAAGGCGACGCGGTCGGCCCCCTCGTAGGTGCCCATCGCGAACAGATCTGAGCGCACGAGCGCGAGCGTGTACCGACCCTGTGGCTGCAGCCACGAACGGTCGAGTCGGAATTCGTCGGCCCACTCGACGAACGGTTCGGGGCTGATCGGGGGTCGGAGGCAGGCAGTGATCAACCCCGCGTCGTCGCTGACCACGAGACAGGGCCCAGCCCGCGAGACGAGTGGGGCACGCTCGCCGACGGCATCGTGGATCGCTGCGGGGAGATCGTGGCCGTCCGCGACGAATGCCGTCAGCGCACCCTCGGGCCCGGTCTCGAAGGAGTCCAGCCGGTCGAGAATCTCCTCGAGCCGTCTGCTATCCAGCGTCGTCTCGCGCCGGAAGGAAAGGTCGGTGTCCTGGGATTGCAGCCGGTGGACGCGGTCTTCGAGTTCTTCGACCCGGTCTTCCAGCTGGTTGACCTGCCGTTCGGCCTCCTGTCGTTCGGTAACCGCGTCCTTGCGGCGGCCCTGCTCGGCTTCGAGGCGCCGTTCGAGGTGTTCGAGTTCCTCGTTCAACTCCTCGATTTCCTCCTTGAGTTCGGTCCGGCCCAACAGATCGTCCAGCATCACCTCGTGGGGTGGTCTGGATACTATTAAAATCCCCTGTCAGCGAACGGAGCCTTACCTGCCAGCGCCACCCATCGCGAGCAGCTGATCGGCCCTGTCGGCTTTCGCGAGTAACACCTCCTGAAACGTCGGTGGGTTGCGGACGTCTGTCCCCTCGAGAACGGATTCGGGTACCGAGAGTGTATCGGCGGGCACACCGTCGCCGGCGTGGACAGCGAGATGCTGAGAACCGAGTTTCATGACCAGGGGTCGGTCGACGCGGTTGATGCCCTCGTCGGCATACAGCTGCTCGTTGACCCGCTCGTGTTGGTCCCGACACATCTGGACCCGCTCCCTGGTAGTTGGTTCGACGTACAGACGACCCAGGTAGTATCCGTTCGAGAACTGTTCAAACATGCGACTCACACACACGGTTGTCGACCGAGACGTATAAGAAATTCCCAAAATACTTATACTGGAGTACAATCACGCAAGAACAAAACGGTGTGAGACCAGTAGTTTTGACATACCCGATCGTTTCGCTGGCTGATCGCTGTCGGCGAGCAGTCCGAGAGGGAGAGATACGACCGTCGAATCTGCACCCTCAAAACAGAGTATAAACACTCTCCGCGGTTAAAAACTAGTGACACTGTGAAATAAACGGAGAGAACAGAGGTCTGGATTTATATGAGACACTCCGGAACTACGGAACAAGAGATGAGAGGCCGTCAGTTCGCAGTCGTCGTCGCTCTCCTCGCACTCGGTGTTGCGGGCGTGGCAGTTCCAGCAGTCGGTCTGGATCTGGCTGCGCAAGCCCAAGAGACCGAGGCTGAAGGGCTCGGAACGCAGATGACATCGTTCGCCCAGTCCACGGCCGTCGACGCGAGTAGTTCGGTCGATACCGGGATGTGGGAGGTACGGATCAACCAGTCGGACAGTCCGAACCGTTCGTCAGTGGCGATTCAAGAGCGGACCACAACTCTCGAACAGCGGCTGGCAACACTCGAAAACAGAACCGAACAGCTCTCGGCGGCGAACAGAACCTCGATCGCCTACACGGGCCGTGCAACTGCAGTCCGTGCCGAACTGGCGAACGTCCGGGCGCAGATAAACGAGACGGCGGACGTCGCACAGCGACGCGGTGTCAACACCAGTAAACTCGGTCAGTTGCAGGCCAGGGCTGGGAAGGTGCGCGGGCCGGAGATCAGCGAGAGCGCGCGACGGATGACGGAGCCACCGCGGGGACCACCGGACGAGCGGCCCGGCAACGGACCACCCGATGGTAATCAGGGACCACCCGGGGATGGCCAGGGCCCACCAGACGATGACACCGGCCCACCCGAAGAGCGACCCGGCAATCAAAACGACGACCCCGGCCAATCGAACAACCAGCCGGGAGACGACAACCGATCCGGTAACGGGCCAGATACCAACAACGGCGGTGGCAATAGTGGTGGCGGTCAACCCGGAAATAGCGGCTCCTGATCGGGAATCGTACTCTCGGCGCCAGGAGTGAAACAGGGCGTTTTTTCAGATCGTTTCTATCCAGCTGAAAAGATACCGGTGGTTACCCCCGAACTGGCCACCACCGCAGGAGACAATCTTATATGTAGTCACTCATTACGTAACGTAAATGGAGTCAGCCGAGTTTCTCGACTTGCTGGGGAATGCGAACCGGCGTCGGATTCTCCGCCTCCTCGCAGAACGTCCCTGTTACGTGACAGAGATCAGTGAGTTTCTCGGCGTCAGTCCGAAGGCAGTGATCGATCACCTCCGAAAGCTCGAAGAGGCTGGCCTGATCGAGAGTCGAACCGACGAGAAACGCCGCAAGTACTTTTCGATCGCTCGACATATACGGCTCGAAGTGACGGTCTCGCCCTACGAGTTCGGGACGAAAAGCGCCTATCCGGCGAGTTCACGGCTAGATATCACGAGCTGTCGACAGCTCCGGATCGATCTGGACAAAGATATCGACGAGACAGATCAGGACAGAGATCCGGACGATATCGTCTCACTGGCAGAGGCGCTCCACAGTGTGGAGACACTCGAAAACGAACT
The DNA here is from genome assembly GCA_004015825.1 of Halovenus amylolytica. Classification (GTDB taxonomy): domain Archaea; phylum Halobacteriota; class Halobacteria; order Halobacteriales; family Haloarculaceae; genus Halovenus; species Halovenus amylolytica. Next base: position 43,748 of record SAYS01000020.1, read on the forward strand.
CTCACTGGCCCAGCGGTGGGCACAGGGACGAATCACGGAACTACGCAGGTTACTCGAAAACGCGGTCGGCGGGGAAAACAGCCGCCTTCTCACCAATATCCTCCTCGAACTGGCGGAAGGGCCGACGGAGGTCGAAGTGTTGAGCCGCAAGCTGGAAGTTCCGCCACGGGTGATCGACGACATTCTCGACGATCTGGTCGAGGATGGTGTCGTGACCCGCGACGGCCACGAGTACAGACTCGAAACGTAGCGCTACGGCCCCTCGCCGAGATCCTGGGTCAGCCCGTGGCGGAGATCGCGGCCGAAGTAGTGGCCGACGATACCGGCGACCGCACCACCGACTGCGCCGAATGCGACGATCGTGAGCCCACTCCCGAGCAGTGCGATCAGGAAGTTGCCCAGCAGTACCGAGCCGCCACCGGCGAGCGCGCCGGCGAGCGCGAGTTCGAAGTACCGTCGAGCGTCGGTGCCCAGTCCGTAGACGAACCCAGCCACCACAATCCCCAGCAGTTCGCCGAACATACCGAGCAGGGGGATCGCACCGAAGACAAACGTACTGACGAGCATCAAAACGAGTGCGATTCCCACCGACCGAGCGGAAACGAGACTGCCCGCACGCTCGCGCAGCCGAGACCGGACACCGGGACTCGACTGCTCGGATTCACGGTTGCCGACGGACTCGTCCAGCCCGGACTCGACGTCGACACTCACATCACGGCTGATCTGGGTATCGCGCTCTCCCATACCCTGTTTTGTCGGTCCAGCATCATTGGTCTTCGGTTCTCATATTAGAACGACACAGTGTTTCACCGGCAGTTCGGAACGAACTAGGGATCTTTAAGTTCCCCTGGAGTATTGCTTCGAATATGAGTAAATCCTACCTAGATGCAGGTGAGGACGTAACTGACGACGAGGTGACCCGGGTCGGTATCAACGGGTTCGGGCGGATCGGCCGAAGCCTTTTCCGTGCCGTCCTGGAGAATCCGACGATCGAACTCGCCGGCATCAACGACGTGATGGATCCCGACGACATGCGGTATCTGGCGAAACACGACACGATCCAGGGCCGTCTGGACGGGCTCGAACTCTCCGACGGTGCGCTCTCGATCGGCGGCACATCGACAGACCTCTACGACGTCAAGAGCCCATCAGAGCTGCCGTGGGGCGAACGCGACGTCGACGTGGCGCTCGAATGTACCGGGATCTTCCGGACGAAAGACGAGGCCAGCGCACACCTCGACGCCGGTGCCGACAAATCACTCATCTCGGCCCCACCGAAAGGTGAGAAACCGGTCAAACAGATCGTCTACGGCGTCAACCACGACGACTACGAGGGCGAGGATGTCGTCTCGAACGCCTCCTGTACGACCAACAGCGTCTCGCCGATCGCACACGTGCTCGACGAATCCTTCGGCATCAACACGGGACTGCTCACGACCGTCCACGCCTACACGGGTTCGCAGGCACTCATCGACGGCCCGATGGGCAAACGGCGTCGTGGACGCGCGGCCGCAGAGAACATCGTCCCGACGACGACCGGTGCGGCACAGGCCACGACAGAGGTCCTGCCACAGCTCGAAGGCAAACTCGACGGGATGGCGATCCGTGTTCCGGTACCGAACGGCTCGGTGACCGAACTGGTCGTCGACCTCGACGGGAATCCGAACGAAGAGGAGATCAACGACGCCTTCCGCTCGGCTGCCGATAGCGGCCCACTCGCCGGTGTCCTCGGCTACACCGACGAGGAGGTCGTCTCCTCGGATATCGTCGGCCTGCCCTTCTCTTCGATGGTCGACCTCGAATCGACGAACACCGTCGACGACGGCAACATGGCGAAGATCCTCACCTGGTACGACAACGAGTACGGCTTCTCGAACCGGATGCTCGATATGGCCGAGTTCATCAGCGAGTAAGCCAGCTACCGAAGCAAAGACATTTCTCCTAGCCCTCCGCAGCAACAATCATGTCAGCGTTCAACACACTCGACGACCTCACACCGGGACAGCGCGTTCTGGTGCGTATCGACCTCAACTCACCCGTCGAAGACGGTGAGGTGCAGGACAACAACCGGTTCGACCGCTACTCGGAGACGGTCCGCGAACTCGCCGACGACGACCACAGAGTCGTCGTGATGGCTCACCAGGGTCGGCCCGGCCGGGACACGTTCGTCTCGCTGGAACAGCACGCGGAGATTCTCTCCGAACACGTCGGCAAGCCGGTCGAATTCGTCGCCGATACGTTCGGCGATGACGCCCAGGAGGCCATCGAGAGCCTCGAAGCGGGTGAGATCCTCATGCTGGAGAACACCCGGATGACCGACGACGAACTGCCCGAGAAATCACCGGAGGAACACGCCGAAAGCGAGTTCGTCCAGACGCTCGCGCCGCTTTTCGACGCCTACGTCAACGACGCCTACTCGGTGGCCCACCGCGCGCACGCCTCGACGGTCGGCTTCCCACTGGCGTTGCCAGCCTACGCCGGCCGGGTCATGCAGACCGAGTACGACTACAACACCGGTGTCGCAGAGAAGGCCCAGGAGGCAGATGGGCAGGTGACGATGGTCGTCGGCGGCAACAAATCGAAGGACGTGATCGGCGTCATCGACAACCTCGGCCACGTGGTTGACAACTTCCTGCTCGGCGGGCTCCCCGGACAGCTGTTCCGGCGGGCCCAGGGCCACCCGATCGGCTACGACGTCGGCGATATGGACCTCCTCGACGACCAGTACGAGGAGACAGAGGAGACGATAAAAGACATCCTCGACGAGAAAAGCGATCAGCTGGAGCTGCCAGTCGACTTCGCGTATAAGGGCGAGGACGGCGAGCGTGCCGAGATTGCGCTCGACGATATCGAATCGAAAGAGATGGAGTATTTCGACATCGGGCACGACACCATCGACAAATACACGCCGATCATCCGTGAGTCCGAGGCTATCTTCGTGAAAGGCGCAGTTGGGGTCTTCGAGGACGATCGCTTCGGCGACGGGACGAAAGAACTGCTCCGTGCGATCGGCGAGACAGACTGTCTCTCCGTCGTCGGCGGCGGTGACACCGCTCGATCGATCACGAAGTACGGACTCGACGAGGACGACTACGACCACATCTCCATCGCTGGCGGTGCGTATCTCAACGCCCTGACCGGTCAGGAACTCGTCGCGGCACAGGTGCTGATCGACCAGGCAGATAGATAGGACTATCAGTCGTCAGCCGAGGACGGTGCGACCGGCTGACGGTTGCTGTGGAACATACTTTCCAGCCCCACACCGAGATGGTTGTCCGTGAGCCGCATGCTCTGTTTTCTGGTGTGCTGGCCGGCGAGGGCCCGGATCGCGTCGATGTTCTCCGGAACGACGTCGGCTTCCTGGTGGATCGACTGGAACAGGTAGAGTTCGGACTCCTCCATCGTGATCGACTCCTCCCAGACGCAGTTCTCCCAGATGTCACCGCGCTGGCGTCCGGTGTCGCTGGCGAACTCCTTGAGCGGCCCCATCCCGTCGATGCCCGCTTCCTCCGGCACGAAGAAGAGCCGTGATTCGTCACGGAGTGTCTCCTTGAGTTCCCTGGTCGTCGGATCAGACTGGAGGGTCGCGTTGACACTGTGGAGGTGCATCAGCGTCGCCGGTACCTTCACACCGGCCGTGTCGATATCCAGTTCAGGGAAGATCGTATTCACGTCGGGGCCGTGGTGTGACGGGATCTCGGCCGGATCCGGAACGATATCGTTGATCGGCCCGCGGTCGACCTGTCCGGGGTCGCCACCGCGTCTGATCAGGGTAACACGGACTTTCTCGAGGCCGTACTCGTCGTCAAGGGGTTTGAGCAGGCGTGTCAGTCCTGTCGTGTTACAGGAGACGACCCGGACGATATCGGCGTCGCCGACCTCGTCGTAGTTCGCGCGTGCGTTGAAACTCGTCTCGGCAGCGCCGGCATCTTCGCCCCCCTGAAGGATCGCCTTCGTGTCGTACTCCTCGTAGAGCTTGCAGTTCTGTTCGCCCACGCCCGACGGCGTCGCGTCGACGATCACGTCACTTCGGTCGACGAGTTCGTCGACCGGCCCCGCGATATCGATCCCCGCCTCGGCGAACTGTGCTACATGCTCGGGCTGGGCTGCGTACAGCGAGTAGCCGTTTCTTACCGCAGTCTCGGCTTCGTAGTTCGGGCTAGTCTTGGCAACGCCCACCAGTTTCATGTCGGGTTGGGAACGCACAGCATCTGCGACGCGTTTGCCGATTGTCCCGTAGCCATTGACGCCGACGCGTATCATATCCTAGGTCACTGCACCACAGGATATAATTATTTCGCATATAATTGAAAGAAATTAACTCAACCCCGAGTAATCCATCATGATTTTCAATATGTACTCGAAGTCGAGTTGTCGATCGGTTCATCGAGGATCGCCGTGACCGAGATCAGAAGGGAAATCCATTTGACGCAAACACCCGGAGTGTGAACCATGAGCGACGGGGACGAGCCAGCAAACGACGACGCCGGGGATGGGACGAAGGAAGCCGACGGCACAGAACCAGCCAAAGTCGACGAGGAGCCTGCCGACGAGGCGGCAGACGAAGCCGAGGAATCCGACGACCAGCCGGCGGTGACAGATCCGGCCACTTTCGAGAACCGGCTCGACGAGGCCGAGACGGTAGTCGAAGATGCCGAGACCGAGGGCGACCTCGACGACGCCGACGAACTGCTCGACGAGATCGACGCAGATCTCGAAGAGGCAGTACTGCCGGAACCCGAGCCACCCGAAGACGAAGACGAGGAGCCGGAGGATCCGAAAGCCGAGTTCGAAGACCGGATTTCGGATCTGCGGAGCCAGATCGAAGACCAGCGAGGCCCCTACCTGGACGATATCACAGACGAAATCGAGAGTGCGGAGTCGACGATCACCACGAGCGAGTGGGCAAAGGAAGGCAAACCGGAGGTCGCGGAGGCAGTCTCATCCTTTTTTTCGACGGCAAACGATGCACTCGGGGAGTCGTTCGAACGCACGGAAACGGAGCCCGAAGCGGTCGCAGAGGAACTCGCCGCGGCCAGGGAAACAATCGCCGAAACGGGACTCGACCCCGACGACGACGCCGAGACGATTGCCACCCTGCTGGCGGCGGCGGAGACACTGACGAGTGATCTGGAGGACGCGACGCTGTGGAGCGATCTCGAAATCCGCGAACAGCTCCGCCGGCAGGGGTTTTACGACGTGCTCGAACCCGAAGTCACGAAAGATTTCCCGCCGGAGATGAGTGCGATCAAAGTCTACGAGACCGAGGGCGAAGCCGAACCGCTACTGAGCGCACTCGAGAAGTTCGACTCGGATTTCATGGAGGAGAACCTGCTCAGCGCGCTGGAACATTTCGCCCCGGAAGAGGCCTACGAACCGGTCCACGCCCTGGCCCAGCGACGGAACAAACAGCCGATCCGGATCCTCGGCCGGATCGGTGACGAGCGTGCGTGTGATACGATCGAGGATTTCCTCGGCGGCGGCGACGTCGAACTGGAGAAGATCTCGCTGCGGGCGCTCGGCATGATCGGCAGCGAGGGGTCGACCGACGCCGTTGCCCAGCGACTCCTCGCAGACAACAAAGAGATCCAGTCCTCGGCGGCACGAACGCTCGGAATGATCGGTGACACGCGCGCGATCGAACCGCTCGGTGACGTCCTCGACGAGGAGGCGGCCGACGAAGTCCGTGCGAGCGCGGCGTGGGCGCTCAACCAGATCGGGACCGAGGACGCACTGGAAACGGCTGCGGCGTACGCCGACGATCGCTCCTACCTCGTCCAGAAAGAGGCCGAAAAAGCGACTGGCGTGTAGTGCTGGTTGCGAGTCTACTCGGTCGAGACGGCGAAAAACTGTGTTTGGAGGGCGAGACCTGATCCGGACTACTCTGTTTCGGCTTCGTCTGCAGAGTCAGATCCACGGTTTCGGAACTTACGCAACGTGATAATTGCAACGACGAGACCGACAGTGGCCAGGAGGCCTTTTTTGAGTTTACCCATGTTGACATATTTCTAATTCATCATAAATAAACGTATCTATTTATCGAAAGAATGCCGCAGATCTTCCCGGTCGGGGAGTGATGCTATCCTCACGCAGAGGGGGTAATGCTATCCTCACGCAGGATCGATTCGACGAACAGTTCGCCGGCGCGATAGGAGGATCGGACCATCGGCCCGCTGGCGCAGTACAGAAAGTCCAGCTCCTCCTCGGCAACACGCTCCCAGGTGTCGAAAACGTCGGGGTGAACATAGTCGAATACCTCCAGATGGGTCCGCGAGGGCTGGAGATACTGGCCGAAGGTGACGATATCCACGCCGACGGAGCGCAGATCCCGCATCGTCTGGTAGACCTCGTGGTGGTACTCGCCGACCCCGAGCATCAGCGAGGTTTTTGTAAAGGCATCACCCGCTTCGGCGGCCTGGCGGAGCACAGAGAGAGACTGCTCGTAGCCTGCCCGGCGGTCCCGGACCGGCCACTGCAACCGATCCACAGTTTCGACGTTGTGGGCGATGACATCCGGCTCCGCGTCGATAATCTTTCGAACGAGGTGCTCTTCGCCCTGGAAATCTGGGATGAGTACCTCGACGAGTATATCTGAATCGCGTTTTTTGATCTCGCGGATCGTCTCTGCGAAGTGCCCTGCGCCCTGGTCGGCCAGGTCGTCGCGGTCGACGGAGGTAAGCACGACATACTCCAAGCCGATTTCGGTGACAGCGCGGGCGACGTTTTCGGGTTCGTTCGGATCGAGTGACTCCATCCCGCCAGTCTCGACGTCACAGAAGTTACAGCCCCGCGAGCAGCGGTCGCCCATCAGCATGAACGTGGCCGTGCCGGGGCCATTTCTCCCACCCCAGCAGTCGCCCATGTTCGGACAGGAGGCTTCTTCACAGACGGTATGCAGGTCGTGGTCCCGCAGCGTCTGTTTGATCTCGGTGAACCGTTCACCCGAAGGTGGGCGCATCTTCAGCCACTCGGGTTTCCGGGTGTGACTCATTGCCTGTTCCTTGGTGTGCGAAGACTAAAGTCTGGGGCTAGGCGGGTGTCGAGATTGAGGGTTACGTAAGATCAGAGCTATTTGGGAGTAGTGAATTAAATAGCAAGAAAGTCCTAGGAGGAAAGAATAAGACCAATAACAGCACTGCGAACAGCAAGAAAGCCCCCGGGCGTTCACGGCCCCTTTCAGTCCCGCCCGATGTGGCTTTCCGGGCAGGGCGGGACTGAAAGGAGCGAGGCTCGGTGGCGGCTCCGCCGCCACGAATGCGGAGGACGGCGCAGCCATCCTCCAGTCGACGAACCCCGGCGTCCGCGGCTCTGCCGCGGGCTCGGGAGAGCAACGCTCTCCCGGCGACGCAAGGACCGACTGGACCGTAGCGAGTCGCGGGAGGCGACAGCCTCGGGGCTTTCTCGCTGTTTTGAATGCATCCGGTATCCCTCGCGATATCCGATCTCCTCAAGTCTCACAAACGATACGCTTATTCGCGCGAAAGCGCCAATTAGAATCAATGAGTACGGACACCGCCGAACAGAGCGAGGCCTTCGAACAGGCCTGTGAGGAGCTCGTCGAGCGGATCCTCGACGGCGAGATCGAACGCGACGACCTCGAAGCCGCGAAAAAGGAGGTCTGTGGCAAGTACTCCTCGCCGAAGGTCCCGCGCCACTCCGACCTGCTGGATTTCGCCCCCCAGCAGTACCGCGACGAGCTGGAGTCTGTCCTCCAGCGCAAACCGGTCCGGACGGCCTCCGGTGTCTCGCCGATCGCGATCATGACCTCACCGAAACGGTGTCCACACGGCAAATGTCTCTACTGTCCGGGCGGCCCGGACTCGGAGTTTTCGAGCGCCCAGAGCTACACCGGCCACGAGCCGGCAGCCGCGCGTGGCAAGCAAAACGACTACGATCCCTACGGCCAGGTACGGCTCCGGCTGGAACAGCTCCGGGAGATCGGCCACCCGATCGACAAGGCCGAGCTAATCCTGATGGGTGGGACGATGACCGCCCGGAGTCACGACTACCAGGAGTGGTTCGTCAAACGAGCCCTTGAGGCGATGAACGACTTCGATGCGGACAAACAGCCCGAGCCAGCCCAGGAGAAAAGCTTCGCGCAGGATCCCGAGGAGTACGAGTTCGAATATCTGGAGGACGTGATCGCCGAGAACGAATTTGGCGATATCCGCAACGTCGCGACCACGTTCGAGACGAAACCGGACTGGTGTGACCCCGAGCAGATCGACCGAATGCTGGATCTCGGCGGGACGAAAGTCGAAGTGGGTGTACAGACCACGTTCTCTCGGATCAACCGCGAGATGCACCGCGGGCACGGCACCCAGGACTCCATCGACGCGAACCGCCGACTCCGCGATTCTGGATTCAAGGTCGGCTTCCACATGATGCCCGGCCAGCCCGGCATGTCCAAAGAGATGTGTCTGGAGGATTTCCGACGGATCTTCAGCCGCTCGGAGTGGCAGCCGGATTATCTGAAAATCTATCCGACGCTCGTCGTCGAGGGCACCGCACTCTACGACTCGTGGCACAGAGGGGAGTTCGAGCCGCTGGAAAACGAGGAAGCAGCCGAACTGATCGCGGAGATCAAGTCGATGATCCCGCGGTACACCCGACTCCAGCGCGTCCAGCGCGACATTCCGGCGGACTTCATCGAGGGCGGCGTCTGGAAGTCGAATCTCCGCCAGCTCGCCTGGCAGAAGATGGACGAACACGGCTGGACCTGCGACTGTATCCGCTGTCGAGAGGTCGGGCACAACGACAACGAACCGGAGACGGTCGACCTCGATATCGAGACCTACGAGGCCGGCGGCGGGACGGAACAGTTCATCAGCTTCGAGGATTTCGACCAGGACATCCTGGTCGGCTTCTGTCGACTCCGGTTCCCGAACGACCCCGTACGGAAAGAACTCAAGGATGCCGCCGTCGTCCGAGAACTGCACGTCTACGGCAGCCAGGTCGGCGTCGGTGCGGGGGCAGACGACAAAGAGGGACTGGTCGAAAAACACCAGCACAGGGGTTACGGCCAGCGCCTGATCGCGAAAGCAGAGGAGCTAGCAGCCGATGCCGGCTACGACAAACTCGCCGTGCTGAGTGGGATCGGCGTCCGCCAGTACTACCGCGACAAACTCGACTACAAGCAGGACGGCCCGTACGTGAGCAAACGGCTGGACTGAAGATACTTTGTGGGATTCTCTACAGAGCTACTCGGTTGAGTAGAGTCGCTGAGAGTGATTTTCAGAACAGTAAGAAAGTCCCGCCCACTGTGGTTTTCCAGGCCGGGCGGGACCGAGCGGGTGCGCAGCATCCGCGAGGGTCGGAAACCGGAGGTTTCCGGGACTGAAAGGGGCCGGTCGTTCGATGAGCGAGACGACGTAAGCACGCGACCATAGGGAGCGCGCAACGAGTCGCAGCCAGCGAACGACCGGGGGCTTTCTTGCTGTAATAAATCCAGATCTGCACAAATTCAAAGTCGGCTTTCGCTACTCAAAATCGCAACCCTAAGGCGAGTCCTCTCGAACGTACAGGCATGCAACAACAGGTCCGAGATCGGGTTCCGGAGTTGACGGGTATCCTGACGGTCGTCTCGCTCGCGCTCGTTTTCGGGGCCGTGCTGGGTGCTGTCCCCGAGGAGTTGCTCCCGCGCAACGACGGACTGATCGCGGTGATCCCACACCTCAACGCGGCGATCAGCCTGACTGCCATCCTGACGATTCTCGCTGGCGTCCGCGCGATCCGCCAGGGTGCGGTCGGCCGCCACCGAGCGGCGATGCTCGCGAGTACGCTCCTGTTTGCCAGCTTTCTCGGCCTCTATCTCTACCGGCTCTCACTGGAGGGGACGACGATCTTTGCCGGACCCGAACTGATCCGGCAGTTCGTCTATCTCCCAATCCTCGCGATCCACATCCTGCTGGCGATCGTCTGTATTCCTTTCGTCTATTACGCGCTGTTGCTCGGGAGCGCGTACCCAGTCTCGGAGTTGCCGGAGACTCCCCACCCACGCGTCGGCAAGATCGCTGCCTCGCTCTGGCTCGTTTCCTTCGCACTCGGCATCGTGGTCTACCTCATGCTGTACATCCTGTTCTGACGCCAATCGGCTGTTCGATCGCCGGTGGCTATTTGAGAACAGTCGCCGACAACCCATCCATGGACGAGTTACTACAGCGGGCCCACGACGCACTCGACGACGCGTACATCCCCTACTCCGAGTATCCCGTCGGTGCGGCGCTCCGGGTCGCCGACGGCACCGTCTACACGGGCTGTAACATCGAAAACGCGAACTACTCGAACAGCCTCCACGCCGAGGAGGTCGCCATCGGCAAAGCGGTCAGCGACGGCCACCAGGAGTTCGAGAAGCTCGCCGTCGCCTCCGAGGCTCAGGACGGGCTCACACCCTGTGGGATGTGCCGCCAGACACTCGCGGAGTTCTGTGAGGATACCTTCGAGATCCTGACCGACGCCGGCGAGAGCACCCCGATCTACACACTCGGTGAGTTGCTTCCGGACACGATTTCGGCCGATCAACTCGAAGACGCGGCACGAAAACGTGGGGAACAGCAATGACCGAAAAGAGTGGGAGCGAGGACCCAAGCGCGGACGAACAGTACCACCTCGAACTCCAGGAGGGCGACGTCGCCGAAACAGTCCTGCTGCCGGGCAATCCCGAGCGCATCGAGAAAATTACTGCAGGCTGGGACGACCACACTGTCCTCGCAGACCACCGGGAGTATCGGACAGCGACCGGAACCCACGACGGGACGCCGATCTCCGCCACGTCGACGGGGATCGGCTCGCCGAGTGCGGCCATCGCCGTCGAGGAGTTGGCCCGCGTCGGTGCCGAGACACTGATCCGCGTCGGCTCCTGTGGTGCGATCCAGCCGGAGACGTCCGTGGGAGATCTGATCATCACGACCGGCGCAGTCAGACAGGAAGGCACCAGCAGCGAGTACATCCGCGAGGACTACCCCGCCGTCGCCGACCACGACGTCGTCGCAGCACTCGCCGCAGCGGCCGACGAACTGGGCTACGACTACCACGTCGGCCTGACCGCGAGCACTGACAGTTTCTACGCCGGCCAGAGCAGGGAGGGATTCGAGGGATTCCGGGCCCGCGGCAGCCAGGGCGATATCGAGGAGCTCAAAAATGCGAACGTACTCAACTTCGAGATGGAGGCGAGTGCTATCCTGACACTCGCGAATATATACGGGCTCCGCGGGGGTGCGGTCTGTACAGTGTACGCAGACCGGACGACCGGCGAGTTCCAAGTGACCGGAGAGCAACGGGCCGCGAAAACGGCAAGCAAGGCCGCGTCGCTACTCGCCGAGATGGACGACCGGAGAGAAACGAGCGGGGCGTCAGCCTGGCACGCAAAATTAGGACTGGAGTGAAAACGCGGTACCGCCGACCGTCACATATCGGGCCAGGCGTCGAGCGCGCGCTTGTAGCCCGTGATGTCGCTGATCCAGCGGGCCGCGATCGCCTTTTTCAGCGTCCGCGCCGGGAGCCCACCGAACGTGTCGACGAACGGAACGACAGAGACGTTGTGTGCAACAGCGTCCTCGCCGACAGAGATGACCGTCCCTTTGTTGTCGTATTTCCACTTTTTGAGCGGTTTGCCGCGCATCTCCCGGGCGATGTTCTCACCGACGACCTCGGCAGCCTGCCAGGCAGCCTGCGCGGTCGGCGGTGCGGGCTCTTCGCCGGGCTGGTCGATCAGCGCTGCGTCACCGATAGCGAAAACACGCTCTTTAGACGTCTGGAAGGTTCGGCCCGATTTGAGCCGGTAGTTCCGGTCGTCTTTATCCACGCTCGCATCGCGGACGGCATCGTGTCCGGTGATTCCGCCGGTCCAGATGAGCACGTCGTAGGAGAGTTCGACGTCCTCGCCGATGTAGACGGTATCCTCGTCGACCTCGCCGATGAACTCGCCACACATGATGTTAACGTTGCGCTCTTCGAGCAACGAACGGAGCGCGGACTGGACACCCGCATCGTTGCCCGGGAAGATTTCGTCGAGACCTTCGACGAGGTGGATATCGATCGGTGCGGAGTGTTCGTCGCGGTAGTCGGCGATCTCCCCGGCCACCTGAATACCCGAGAGGCCGGCACCGCCAACGACGATCTGGGCGGGATCGGTCTGGGTTGCTTCGTTGGCTGCGGTCGCGACCTCGTCGTGGATGCCGAGTGCGTCGTCGAGACTCTTCATCGTGTGGGCGTGTTCTTTGAGCCCGTCGATACCGAAAAACGCCGTCTGTGTCCCGAGTCCGACGAGAAGATAGTCGTACTCGATATTTCTACCGTTCGCGAAATCGACTCGCCGGTCGTCCGTATCGATGTGTTCGACAGTCGCCTGAACGAAATCGGTCGACGGCGATTTGATATCTTCGATCGAGATCGTTACTTTCTCTTCGATGCTGGGATCTTTGATACAGCGGTGAGTCTCGTGGAGAACCAGATGGTGATCGGTGTCCGATACCCAGGTGATATCTGCCTCACCGTCAAGCGAAGATTCCAGACTCTTGACTGCGCCAGCGCCGGCGTATCCGGAGCCGACGACGACGACCTGCTCTGACATACCCGGTTCTCAGTGATTCCCCGATACAAAGGTTTGCAATTTCGACCGCAGTGAGACAGGTTCACACGAGTGTGAATGAAAATCCTACCGGATGCTGGGAAGTACAGAAAAGAGATGGTATAGCCACCCGATCTACCTGACTAGTGTTCGGGTTCGTCGACAGGTGCCTGCATATCGTCGATCCGGAGTATAAGAGCGTTACTCGTGTCGTCTTTCCCTTCCAGTGTGCCGATAATCTGGAGTTTCGATAGCGGTGTCGGGCCGACGGTGACCTTATCGTCCTCGTGGAAACTCGACAGTGAGCCTCGCATGCTGATTTTTGCACGGCATTCCTCGGGATGGTGGACGCTGGTCAGGTCGATCTGCTCGACGTTTGCAGTTTCGATGAGTTCGCCGTTGTGATAGAGGGGGACATCCGCTTCCTGATCCATATCCTGGATCTGGAGTGCGTCGAATGCGGCACCGGTCGGTTTGTAGCCGCCTTTCGGCCCCGGTACACCCTCTACGAGCTGGAGGGCTTTCAGACTCTGCATCTGGTTGCGGATCGTTCCCGGGTTACGGTTTACCTCCTCGGCGATATCCTCACCTTTGACAGCACTTTGCTCTTCTTTGTGGAGATTGATCAGTTCCTGCAAGATTGTTTTCTGACTCGGTGTGAGCTCGATCGAAGACATGAGAGCAATTTCGGTGTTGGGTTCCTTAAACCCGACGGTAAATTCATTATTTTTCGGGGTATACTTTACGCCTGGGGTAGTATTTTCTCGCTGGGCCAACTGGGTTGTGTATGGATCGCACAGTGGAACTGGTGGGCGTACCGATGGATCTGGGCGCCGACAGGCGGGGGGTCGACATGGGACCGTCGGCGATCCGGTACGGTGGACTCGCCACACAGCTCGAAGCACTCGGCATCCAGTGCACGGACGGGGGAGATCTGGTCGTCCCGGGTCCGGAGGAAGGCGAGTCGGCGGCAAACCGCGAGTTCGACGGGACAGCGAAGTACCTCGAAGAAACCCGTATCGTCTGTGAACGACTCCGCGACCGGGTTCGGGAGATCCGCGAGGCGGGGACGTTCCCACTCGTTCTCGGGGGAGACCACTCCATCGGGATCGGTACGGCCAACGGCGTCGCGGATCGGGAGACCGGTGTGCTCTGGTTCGACGCCCACGGTGACCTCAATACGCCGGAGACGTCACCCAGCGGCAACGTCCACGGCATGCCGCTGGCGGCGATTCTCGGAGAGGGGATCTTCGCAGACCAGCCCTGGGCGGCAGTTCCCGAAATCCAGCCGTCGAACGTCGCTCTCATCGGCGTTCGGTCGCTCGACGCCGAGGAAAAGGAGTTGATCAGAGAAAGCGAGATCCACGTCTACACGATGACGGATATCGACGAACGGGGGAGTATCACTATCGTCCGCGAGGCGCTGGCGTCGGTCACCGACGAAACCGAACAGCTATCGGTGAGTCTCGATCTCGACATGCTCGATCCGGGGGAGGCACCGGGCGTCGGGACGCCGGTGCGGGGCGGTGTCTCCTACCGGGAGGCCCACGCGGCGATGGAGATCCTCTCGACAGAGGCCGAGACTGATCTGGCCGCACTCGAACTCGTCGAGGTGAATCCGATCCTCGACGAACACAACCAGACCGCAGAACTCGCCTGTGAACTCGCTGCGAGTGCGCTCGGGGATACGATTCTGTGAGCGAGACGTTACGCGTCATCCCGGAGCGCATCCAGGGCATCACTCCCGATATGCAACGTTCGCCGCCCAGTGTCTGCTTCGGTAATCAGTGCGCCGACAGAGAAATCAGGCTGTCCGTCGTCGTCGAACAGTTCCCCGGGCGTCGAGCCGATCCGGACGGCGTTTTTGACCGTCAGCATCGCGTTCCGACGACCATCCTCCCGACTGTCGGCCCCGTCGACGTCGATCAGTTCCGGATCGTCGTCGCAGTTCGAAAGTTCGGTCAGAGTCTCCCTGACGTGAGTCGGGAGGACCTTCGAATCGTAGACGTAGGAAACGACGCGCATGCCCACAGTACCGGTTTGCGGGATTTATACGGTTCGTTACCACGCGTTCTCGGGCTCGTCGGATGTGTTACCGCGCCTCGTCGATTTCGTCGAGCGCCTCGGGGTTTTCGATACTGGAGAGATCACCGACTTGTTCGTCCTCGTGGACAGACTGGATCAGCCGCCTGACGATCTTCCCGCTCTGTGTCTTCGGGAACTCGTCGACGAAGAACAGATCCCGCGGTCTGAACGGCTTCCCGAGTTCCTCGCCGACGTGTTCGCGCAGCTCCTCGCGCAGGTCGTCGCTCTCCTGGTAGTCCGTTTCGAGGATGACGTAGGCGACGACGGCGGTGCCAGTCGTCTCGTCTTCGGCACCGATTACCGCCGCAGCGTTGGCGGCGTCGTGGTCGATCAGCGCACCCTCCACCTCGGCGGGGCCGACTTTCCGCCCGGCGACGTTGAGGACGTCGTCGGAGCGGCCGTGCAGGAACCAGAAGCCGTCCTCGTCTTTCTGCGCCCAGTCGCCGTGATCCCACAGATCGTCGAACCGGCTCCAGTACTCCGCCAGATAGCGCTCGTCGCCGCTCCAGAGTGATTTCGTCATCGACGGGGCGGAGGATCTGGCGACCAGATACCCCTGCTCGTGGTCGTCGGCGATCGATTCCCCCTGTGCGTTCACGATGTCGACGTCCATTCCCAGTGCCGGCCCACCGAGGGTCCCGGGTTTCAGGGAGTGGATCGGCAGCGGCTGGAGGAAACAACCGAAGATCTCTGTCCCACCGGAGATGTTCATGATCGGGGCCTCGCCGTTGCCAACCCGCTCGTAGAACCACCGCCAGGACTCGGGATCCCAGGGCTCGCCGGTCGAGCCGAGGATGCGAAGCGTCGAGAGATCGTGGCCAGAGAGCCACTGATCGCCGTGCTTCTGGAGCGCGCGGATCGCAGTCGGGGAGACGCCGAAGGTGGTGATTCCGTGGCGGTCGATCATCTCCCAGAACCGGTCCGGGTTCGGGTGGTCGGGTGCACCCTCGTAGATGAACACCGTCCCGCCGTGGGCGTGGTTGCCGATCAGCGTCCACGGCCCCATCATCCAGCCGATATCCGACACCCAGAAGAAGCGATCCGAGGGTTTGTGATCGAACGAGAAGTAGATCTCCTTCGCTGGCTGTGTGAGGCCGCCGGCGTGGGTGTGGACGATTCCCTTCGGTTTGCCGGTGGTCCCCGAGGAGTACAGCAGCATCGACTCCTGATCGGAGGGCAGCGATTTCGTCTCGTAGCTGTCGGACTGGGAGGGGACGACCTCGTGGAACCACTCGTCGCGGCCGGGATCGAACGGGATCTCGGTCCCGAGACGCTCGAAGACGACCGTGTGTTCGACGTGGCCGGCCTGTTCGATTGCCTCGTCGGCCCCCTCTTTCAGCGTGATCTCGTTGCCACGGCGGTAGAAGCCGTCACCGGTGAACAGCACTCGGCATTCGGCGTCCGCGATGCGGGTCGCGGTCGCATCGACACCGAAGCCGGAGAAGATCGGGACGGCGATCGCGCCGACTTTGAAACAGGCGTAGAGGATCGAGACGACCTCGGGAACCATCGGCATGTAGAGCCCGACGGTGTCGCCGGTGCCGATACCGCGTTCTTCGAGGGCGTTCGCGATCTGGTTCGTCTGCCGGTGGAGTTCGTGGTAGGTCACCTCCCGGATCTCGCCGTCTTCCCCCTCCCAGATCGTCGCGACGGTGTTCCGTGTCGGCGAGTCCGGCGTGGCGTGGCGATCGACGACGTTGTGGGCGATGTTCAGCTCCCCACCGACGTACCAGTCTGTGAACTGTGGCCCGTCGCTCGCGTCCCTGACGGCATCGTAGGATTCGTAAAACTCCAGGCCGAGATGCTCGACGACCTGATCCCAGAACCAGTCGAGTCCGGACGCCTCGACCCCCTCGATCTCGGTCGTCGACCGCCGGTGGAGCTCCTCGAAGCTGTCGATCCCGTGGGCGTCCATGAACTCGGCGACGTTGCTCGCCTGGACGAACGCCGCCGGCGGCTCGTGGACGACCTCGTCAGTGTGTGTGTCTGTCTCACCCATATACACAACTGACAACGTACGTGATCATAACAACTGGGTTAACCGGGAGTAATGTGCTGACAGGCAATCAGACAACATCCAGCAGGGGGAGCGCGAGTCCGACAAACCACACGACTGCGCCGACTGTCGCGAGTGAAACCCGCTCGGCATCGATCGTCTCGGAAGGTTCGTCAGTTGCACGCCGGGCGATACCGAGTGCCAGCAGGCCGATCGAGAGCAGCAGCCCGACCCGATGGAGGACGAGCCGGACCGGGACGACTTCGAGTCCGAGACCGAGCATATCCAGCGTAAAGCCGGCACCGATGCCGACAGCGGCAAAGCCGAACGCCGGCAGTGGATTCAGATTCCGGGCGAAGAACACGACGAGCAGTACCGGCCCGACCGCGAGGATCGGATACAGTCCGCCGGCAAAGAGCTGTGGGGAGATACTGGGAAACATCCGTTCGAGTCCGATCCCCGCCGATCGGACGGCGAGCTGGAGGCCGATCAGACTCCCGAAGAGGATGTAGCCCTGGCGGTTCTCGTAGGACCACGACACCAGATTGTGGACGAGATCTGTTACCGCCCGACGGCTAGTGCCGGAGACGATACTGCCCGCTGTCAGTGCCACCAGGAGTTCGTGGACTGGAACGATCGCGGCAAGATCGACGACAGACAGCCAGCCGTCGTTCCAGCCGCCGGGAATCCCGTGATACTCCCGTGTGACACTGTCGACGAACGGCTGGTCGAGAAACTCCCGTTCGAGGTTCTCGGCGGGGCCTTCGATCCCGGTAACGGTGTGTCGCAGCCGGAACAGATCGAAATACTCCTGGTGGGCCTGGATCGCAGTCCACTCTCCGCCTGGGTCGTTGTACGCCCGGATATGCTCTCGCGATCCGAGATACTCCCCGTCGTGGAGCTGGTAGCTCTCGGTGAGCCACTGGCCACCACTGGCGTTGACGTAGACGTACCGCGTCGAGCCGTGTGTCGAATCCCAGTCGATACTGTTCCCTTCGAGTTCGATCCGGTACGCCTCGCCGCCGGCCTCCGCCTCGTCTTCGAGGAGTTCCTGATAGTCGAGATTCGTCCGGTCGAGCAACGAGGTCCGGACCTTCTCCGGCGGTCCCTCGATGAGGAGATTGGTCGCGAGTGTCCGACCCGCTGTCGACCGCTCACGGCTCGTGAACGGCCACAGCTTCGACCCGCCGTCTGTCGGTTGGATCAGACGGCTCTCCCTGGGTTCGGAGACCGACTCGTCCGGCGGCGAGGACTGTGGGGCATCGAGCAACCCGAATCCGAGATATGCGAGGCTGACGAGGGCGAATGTGACACCGACGAAGATAAAAATTCGGCGTCGTCGTGACACTGTCGGGAGTTTGAGATACACCAAATTAACTGTTGTGTCCGTCCAGATCGCTGTCAGATACAGTTTATGCACCTTGTAAATGTTTTAGTCCCACGAGCGAGTACGAAATCACATGTACGTCCGGGATGCAAAAAATCGAGATGAGGCCTGGTTACTCGAGCAGATTGAGCAACTGGCGTTGGACGAGACGGCGTTTCGATCCCGGGATTACGTCATCGCGATGGACGAACAGTCCGGTGACCGTGCCGGCTTCGGCCGGATCAGGATCCACAAGACCGACGACGAGGAGATCTGTGAGCTGACGAGTATCGGCACCTTGCCGGAGTGGCGCGGGCAGGGTGTCGGCGCACACGTCGTCGAACGGCTGGTCCGGACGGCCAAGGACAAGGGCTTCGAGACGGTCTACTCGCTGACGAGCGAGACGGGGTATCTCTCGCAGTTCGGCTTCGATACGATGGAGTCGGCACAGTTACCGGAGGTACTCGTGGGCCGCCTCTCGGAAAAGCGGGAGAATCTCGACCCGGATGCAGTCCCCGTCCGGATCGACACAGACCGGTTCCGGATGCCGGACCGACTCCGGGAAGCGTTCAAAGGCGCACGAGCCAAGCAGGAAGAACAGGAGCCACAGGAAGGGCCGGAGGATTTCGGGATCGATCCCGACGAGGCGACCTACAAGTACGACACCGGGAAGTGAACAGCGCAGATGGGCGGTCAGAGTACTGAACTGTTAAGTCCGCAGGCACCCAGGCTGTGCATATGTTCGACCCGGAAGATCTGGAGGCGATCCGGTCGGCGAAATCGCAGTGGGAGTCGGAGACACTCGACCCCACGCTCGAACGGTTCGGGGAACGCAGGGACAGCTTCGAGACCGACACAGGGGGACAGACAGTCGAGCGTCTGTACACCCCGAACGATATCGCTGATCTCGACTACAACGCCGATCTGGGGTTTCCGGGTGAGGAGCCGTACACGCGCGGTGTGTACACGACTGGTCACCGGGGCCGCCTCTGGACGATGCGCCAGTACGCGGGCATGGGCACGGCCGAGGAGACGAACGAACGGTTCCAGTACCTCCGCGACGAGGGCCAGACCGGGCTCTCGATGGCCTTCGATCTGCCGACACAGATGGGCTACGACTCCGACGATTCGATGGCGGCCGGCGAGATCGGGAAAGCCGGCGTCGCGATCGACTCGCTGCGGGATATGGAGCGTGTCTTCGACGGCATTCCACTGGACGAAGTATCGACCAGCATGACGATCAACGCTCCTGCGTCTGTTCTGCTCGCGATGTACATCGCGGTCGGCGACCAGCAGGGTGTCGACCGCGAACAGTTGCGTGGCACGATCCAGAACGACGTGCTCAAGGAGTATATCGCCAGAAATACGTACATCTACCCGCCGGAGCCCTCGATGCGGATCATCACGGATATTTTCGAGTTCTGCGCGGCAGAGACCCCGAATTTCAACACTATCTCGATCTCGGGCTATCACATCCGCGAGGCTGGCGCGACAGCAGCCCAGGAACTGGCCTTTACGCTCGCAGATGGGATCGAATACGTCGACGCGGCGCTAGAGACGGGGCTCGACGTCGACGAGTTCGCACCGCAGCTTTCTTTCTTCTTTGCAGCCCACAACAACATCCTGGAGGAGGTCGCGAAGTTCCGTGCGGCTCGCCGGATGTGGGCGAGAATAATGGAAGACCGGTTCGACGCCGGGAATCCAGCCTCGAAACAGCTCAAGTTCCACACACAGACCGCCGGCTCGACGCTGACCGCCCAGCAGATCGAGAACAACGTCGTCAGGGTGGCTTACCAGGCACTCGCGGCAGTGTTCGGCGGGACACAGAGCCTCCACACCAACGGCAAAGACGAAGCGCTCTCACTGCCGACGGAGAAATCCGTCCGGACGGCGCTCCGGACCCAGCAGATCCTCGCCCACGAGTCCGGTGCGGCGGATACGATCGATCCGCTCGCGGGGAGTTACTACGTCGAATCGCTCACGGACGACCTGGAGGAGGAAGCCTTCGAGATCCTGGCGGAGATCGAAGACCGCGGTGGGATGACCCGGGCCATCGAGGCGGGCTGGGTCCAGCGCCAGATCCAGGATACGGCCTTCGAACGCCAGCAGGAGATCGAAAACGGCGAGCGGATCATCGTCGGCGTCAACGAGTTCACCGTCGAGGAAGAGGAACACGTCGACATCGAGGAGGTCTCGAAAGCCCAGCAGGAAAAGCAGAGAGGCCGCCTCGAAGAGATTCGCGAGGAGCGCGACGACGCTGCTGTCGAGGCGCGACTCGACGCGCTGGAGGATGCAGCACGTGGTGACGAAAACCTCATGCCCTACATCGTCGACGCGGTGAAGGTGTACGCGACGACGGGTGAGATCTGTGACGCGATGCGTTCGGTCTTCGGTGAACACCAGCAAAGCGGGGCGATGTAAGCGTGAGGGTCGGAGAATGAGATTCGATCACGCAGGCATCGTCACCGACGATGCCGACACGCTCGCCGAGCAGTACGCCGCGCTTTTCGACTGCGAGATTGCCCACCGAGAGACGTTCGACGGAATGGAGATCGTCTTTCTGGATCTGGGCAACGGCTTCTTCGAACTGCTGGAGCCAGTGGGCGAGGAGGGAACGATTGCACGATATCTCGAAACCAACGGCCCGGGCATCCACCACCTCGCGGTGGCGACCGACGATATCGAGTCCCGACTCGACCGAGCGCGGGAACTCGGGATCGAACCGATCGACGAGCGGCCGCGGGCGGGTGCCTGGGGCCACGACGTCGCCTTTCTGCATCCGAAATCGACCGGTGGCATCCTCCTCGAGTTCGTCGAGCATTGACTGTCCTATTCAACTCGTCGAATTCCACGGGCCGTCGGGTGGGTTCTCCGGTGCATGCGAGCTATCCAGCGGGAGCAACTCGCGGGCGCGGGAGACGCCGGCAGCGACTGACTGGCCCTGTCCGGTGAAGTGGTCGGCCGCACAGAGCGGGTTGACACTCGATAGCTCTTGGTGAGCGTAGACGTCGGTCCCATCCTCACCCTCGAACAGCATGAGATGGAGCTGCAGGGGTGCAAGCGGCGACTCACGAGAGACCCACGAGCCAGCCACCGGCGTGCCGCTCCGTACTTTGAGCCGGGCGATGGGGTTCCGGATGAACCCGTCCGCCCACAGCAGTGCCTCGGTCTCGTGGAGTGATAGATCGAGCGAGCCTGCATACTCCGACGCTGCGATCGGTCGGGGGCCGGCCTGTGCGTCGAGGCGACCGGCCAGCCGGGAGATACGTCGGCGGACAGACTCCCACCACCGGCCCTCCGGTCCGCGGTTCCAGCGAAACGGGATGGCGTAGCTCTGGCACAATCCAGCAGCCGCGCCAGCCGCGAGCAGACAGCGGGCGAGCAGAGAGGGTGACACATCCAGTGGTCCGAAGGAACATGTATAAATCCATCCTCTGAAAAGGTACTGCAAGCACACGTGCGCTATTTCGTCATCGCAAACGAGCCGGAGAGACGGGACCGCTGGGCCACGGAGCTTGCGGACCACGGCTTCGAGGTCACAGAGGAGTACCGCAGCGACGCGATTATCATCACACTCGGCGGCGACGGAAGCATCCTGCACGCGGCGCGGAACTACGACGATCCGACGATTCTCCCGGTGCTCGCGGGTCGATCAGAGGGAAATCAGTCGCGACTCGATAGCAGCGAACTGCTGGACGCCCTCGACTCGCTCGAAGGTGGCGACGGGACGCTCACGCGAACGACCTACGACCGGATCAGCGCATACCAGGATGGTGAACAGCTCCGCGGTGGCTACCAGGCGCTCAACGAGATCAGTCTCCACCACCGTTCGCCGGTGCTGGGTGCAGTCTTCTCGATCCGGATCCGGGACGGCGACGAGATCCAGGAGTTCGAGCGTGTCATCGGCGACGGCGTTCTCGTCGCGACGCCCTTTGGCGCGACTGGCTACTACCGGTCGATCACCGGTGGAACCTTCTCGGGGGGGCTCGGGGTCGCCTTCAACAATATCCACAAACCGCAGGGGATGCCGGTGTACAAAGTCTGTTCGATGGACGCGGTCGTCGAGCTGGAACTACTGAAGACCAGCCGGTCTTCCGGGGCTGTACTCACCCGCGACAACGACGACGAGATGTACGAACTCTCTGCGAGGACGCCGATAGAGATCAAACGATCGGGCGAGACGGTCGATATCGTCGATATCGAGTAGTCGACTGTTTTTATTCGCGGCGCATCGGCGTGGAGCATCGGAGACAGAGGACAGACTCGCCAGTCCAGTTGACGTCGTCTGCGTGACACGACGGGCACTGGTACTGCTCGTTTCCGTACTCGGTCGTCCCGCGAGGTGCGGCCAGGTATCCCTCAGAGAGGGTCTGTTCCAGCAGGCTGGCGAATCGCTGGCGCTTGAACTGTGCCCGGTGTGCGAGGAAGGACCCAGCACGCGAAGGGTCGGAGCCGTGGAGGTCCTCCCAGCGAACCGCAATCTCGCCGTTTGCGGTTCCGCGGGCGACCTGTTTGAGTGTGCCTGCAGCAGCCTCGAACAGCGGTGTCGTGGCCGATGACTGTGGCTGTTCGACCGTATTGGCGGCAGCCTCGTAGGAAGTCTCTACCTCCTGATATGCCTCAGACGGGCCGTCGAGCCCACCAGTGAGGCGGAAATCGGCGACGAACTCGCGGAGACAGGCGGCCTGGACCGGCCGGTCGGCGGTGGTCGCGAAATCACTGGCAACTGCGACCCCCTCCCTCGCGCGATCTGTAGCCCGCTCCGGTCGACCTGCGACACGATAGGCGACGACAGCCGCTGTCAGTGCCTGGAGACCGCGCCCGACCCAGCCGTTCTCGTCGATACTGAACGGATCCAACCCCTCCCGTGGATCGGCGAGTGTCGCCCAGCCGGAGCGGGTGTAACAGTCGCCAGCCCGCTCGTACTCGCGGTTTGCGAGTGCCTCGACCGCCCCACGGTAGTGACGATTCTTAGCCGGCACAGTGCTCCTCCGGTGGTGACGACTGCGCTGGTGTAACCGTCGTTCGGGCGGTCGAGGGTCTGTTGTGTCGGGGATCCCGCATTCGCATACACCCACCTTGGGCCGGACAGGCCAAAAGGTCACGCTACGGTAGCTGTAAACTCATAGGTCTGGCAGCCGTACAGTCAGTATGCCCATCACCGAGAAGACAGCGGACCGACTCGGCAGTGCAACCGTCTCGGCACATCTCGCAACGACAGTCGAGGACCGCCCACACGTCGCGCCCGTCTGGTTTCTGTACGACCACGGGCATCTGTTCGCGTTCACCAGCGGTCGGAAGCTAGCGAATATCCGCAAGAACCCCCGCGTCGCGGCCTCCATCGAGACCGACGACTGGCACGCGGTACTCCAGGGGACGGCGTCGATGGTCGAGGAGACAGAGCGGATTCACGAGATCGGTGAGCGACTGTTCGAGAAGTACACCGGGTCAGCTGCATCCGACAAGTACACTGACGACGACGGCAAACCGGAAGGAACGTTGATCGACGTCGAGATCGGGAACGTGACGGTCCGGGAGAACTGAACTACTCCCCTTCGACGAGTCGTCGAAGCTGTTCCGGAGGGACTGCTCCCCGGGCAGCGTGCTCGCCGTAGACGAAGGTTGGCACTCCGGTAATCCGTTGCTGTCTGGCGTCGTCGAAGGCCGCTTCGAGTGCTCGCGCGGTGGACTCGTCGGCGAGGGCCTCCTCGACGAATCCATCCGGGAGGCCAGCCTCGGCAGCGAGTTCCCCGAGAACGTCGGCGTCACCGATATCACGGCCGTCCTCCCAGAGCGCGTCGAAGACACTGCGATGGAACTCTGCGAACGCCTCGGGATGTTCTTCACGAACGCGCAGAGCGACTCGCTGGGCATCGTAGGAGTCGACGTCCTTCCGCAGCGATTGGGCCAGTTCGGCGTCGTACTCGTCGGCGAGGCGCTCGACGTTCTTTCTCGCCTCCTCGTAGTACGAATCGTCTTTCCCGTTGTCGACGGAGTGGTCGATGGTGCCGTCCGGTCGGCGTTGCCCGCCCCGGAGGTCGAACGGATGCCACTCGATTTCGATCGGCTCCTCGCGCTGGTCCCGATACTGGTCGAAGGATTCGTAGCCCAGATAACAGAACGGACAGACGTAATCGGAGTAGACGAGAACTGACTCTGTGGTCTGTTGACTCATACGAAATATTGGAGACGAACAGTCAAATGCCCATCGCCACTGTGTGTCCACGAGACCAACACGAGATAAAAAGGTGGGCTGCCCGTGCATGTGAACTGCACACGTGTCACACATACTTCCGACAACGTCGCCTACACTGGATATGGGAACCGAGAGAGCACCATACGACGAAGGAACGAACTGTTCGTCGTCGGATTCGTTCGACGACCACGGGATCGAACGCGGCGATCAGCTTGTCAGTCGGACGTACAACCGACTCGCAGCCGGTGAACTGGCGTTCGAACCCACGGAGACATTTTTCGACCGGCTGGAGGAGGCGTTCATCTGGGCCTTTCTCGGCAGCGTCGACCAGAACGGGATCCCCGAACACGTCACGCTGGCGATCGAAGATGCGAAAGCGGTCACCCTCGAACAGTTCAACGATCAGCCAGATGCGGATCTTCGAAACGCGGTAGTACCAGCCTTCTACCAGCAGGTCGCTGGCTTCCACTGCGCGTACAGAGAAACAGAGTAATCCACAGAGGGTAGTACCCGTGGGGTCGCCGCTGTTATCGGGTCAGGATGGTTTTCTCGTTGAGTGACTCCCCGCAGTTCGGACAGAGTCCGATCGGAATACTCGCGGGAGCGGTGTAGCCACACGGGGTGCACTCGTAGTACAGTTCGTCGATCGACGGGTTGGCATGGTTGATGCTCATTGGTAGATAGCCTTAGTTTTCGGCAATATTTATACCTTTTTTGCGATGATAATTCATCACAGATCACGCCGAAACTTCCGAGAAAACCTCACAGAAGGACGAACTGGGCCAATCCGAGGAAGACAAAAAACCCCAGCACATCTGTCGCCGTCGTGATAAATATCGTCGCCGACGTAGCAGGATCCTGTCCGAGTTTGTCGAGTACCAGCGGGATGATGGCACCGAAGAAGCCGGCGATGACGAGGTTGGCGACCATCGAAACTCCGATGACAGCACCGAGCAGGACGCCATATTCGGCGAGCGAGAAGGCGATCGCGATCACTGCGACCAGCGCGCCGGTGATGATCCCGTTGATACCGCCGGCGATCGCCTCGTTGATGACGACTCGTTTGCCGGTCGCCAGCGATACCTGGCCCAGCGAGATGCCCCGGACGGTGACTGCCATCGCCTGCGTCCCAGCGTTGCCTCCCATCCCGGCAACGACTGGCATATACGCTGCGAGCACCGCGATAGCGGCGATCGTCGTCTCGAACAGGCCCACGACTGCTGCAGCCAGAAACGCTGTCCCGAGATTGATGATCAGCCACTTGTACCGGCTGCGGATCTTGGCTGCCGGGCCGTCCAGAACACTCTCCTCTTCGGCGACGCCGGTGAACTCGTACAGCGTCTCGCCAGCAGTCTCCTCGACGAGCGTGAGCAGGTCGTCGGCGTGGATCACACCGAGAATATCGTCCGTCTCGTCGAGTACTGCGACCGTTCGCTCGCGGTTCGTCCGTAACACTTCCAGTACTTCAGAGTCCTCGCGATCGTAGCGGACGTGTGGGATCTCCTGAACGTAATCGGCGATCCGATCGGACTCCCGGTCGGCAATCGAGAGCGTCGCGCCCGGGAGCTCTCCGAGCAGTGTCCCGTTTTCCGTCACCAGAATCGTCGGGATCCGCCCGGTTCGTTCCTCGAAGCGGCTGACTCGCTCGGCGACCGCCTGGAACCCCCGCTGGGCGCCCACGGTGACGTAATCGATATCCATAATTCCGGCCGCGCTCTCGGGATCGAAAGAGAGCAGGAAGCTAAGCTTCTCGCGGCGATCGCTGGCGAGTTTCGAGAGCACACTCTCTCTGGTCGACTCACGGGCGTATCCGAGGACATCGGTCGCCTCGTCGGGGTCGAGTTCGTCGACGAACTCGCGGAGCTGGTCGCGGTCCATATCAGTGACGACGCGCTCGCGAACAGCGTCCGGTAACCCAAAAAAGACCTCGCGTTTTTGTTCCTGCGAGAGATCCGAAAACGTCGTTGCAGGGGCCGGAGACGTTGCCAGCTCCTGCTGGAGCGTGGCCAACTGTTCTTGCATACTACAGAGCCACAGTGGCAGGCACAAAGTGATAGGGGTTGGCCACTGGTCTCGGTCGCTGAACTCGCCTGCCGTCAGGGAGCTACCGCGGGATCCCACCGAGGAGGGCTGCAGAGTCACCGGCGAGAGCGCTCCGAAGCCACGGAACAACGACTCCGTTCAGCCGCTCGTGAGCCACCTCGTAGCCTGTGCCAGAGGGGGTGTCCTGCCCCCGGTAGCTCGCGAACTGGCTGTGATTCAGTCCGTCGAGGGTTTCGGTCCGGGCCGAGTCCGGAAGGTTCGCACTGTTCCGATCGTAGGCCCCTCGATTCAGGATCGTATCTGCACTGCCCGTAACACTCAAAACATCGAGGTCGCTGTCAGAGAGGTCGACGTCGCAGTACGACGCGTACAGCAAGAGTCCCTCCACGTCACTGTCGTCGGCGTACCGGCAGGCCATCGAGCCGCCGAG
Source organism: Halovenus amylolytica (assembly GCA_004015825.1). GTDB lineage: Archaea > Halobacteriota > Halobacteria > Halobacteriales > Haloarculaceae > Halovenus > Halovenus amylolytica. The sequence continues at coordinate 70,432 of SAYS01000020.1, forward strand.
GGAGTGGCCGCCGACGTACCATCGATCGATATCGGGATGTGCCGACCTGGCCCGGTCAGCAGCGTCGTCCCACACCGGCGTCCGGCCGAAGCCATAGTCGAGAATTGCGAGGTCGAGCGGCATCTTCGGGACGACGACAGTGACGTTTCCCTCCCGGGAGAGGGCAGCGAGGGAGCCAACGTAGGCGTTGGGGTGAACACGCCCCCCGGGATAGAAGACGACACCAGCCTCGGGCGTCGCGTCCGCTGGCTGGAGGACGTAGCCGAGATCTGTCCGATCCACGGTTACACGGTCGTCTTCCTCGACGGCGTCGATACTCGCTGCCGTCCCCTCGTACGGCATCGAGAAGTAGACCAGTCCACCGACGAGAACCACGATCGCGACGACGACGATCCAGACGAACAGTCGTTTCAACTGGCTGCGGATCTTCGGCCAGTAGCCACCAGAGCGACCCATTGGTATCCAGTTTTCAGTTCAACAGACAAGAAATTTCCGTAGGTCTTCCGAACAGAGGGTGCAGGTCGTCGGACTCCTCGCTGCCATCCTGACAGCGGCAGTCATGGGCTGGCTCCTCCAGCAGACTGTACTCATCCCGCCGGGACTCGATATCCGGACCATCCCTCAGATCGCCGAGCGGACGAGCCCGAACTTCCTGTCGCTTTTTCTCGCGCTCGGATCGGGGATCGCCGGCTCGCTCAGTATTATGCGTGGCTCCGGGTCGACCCCCGTCGGTGTCGCCATCGCATTGCTTTCGGTCGTCCTCGGTGCAGTCACCTGGACGACGTTTCAGACGCAGTCCTTCGAGCAGCAGACCCGGAGTGAACTCCAGCAACAGTTTGACGACGCAGACATCGAGGGGGTCGAACTCGTTTCGGTGACCGTCGACTACGAATCAATCGATCTGCTCCTCGGAAACGAACCGCAGGTGAACGTCCGTATCGGTGTTCCACGGGATCGCGATGTGCCGCCCGACCTCGCTCAGCGCTGGGACGACCAGTTGACTACAGAGTTCGATCGGGATGTCACCGTTCGCGTCGGATTTATCGAGGCACAGGTATCCGACGGGGGAACGCCGGATCGACAACCCGAGCGACTGGTTTCTCCTATGACGTCTCGATGAGTTCTGATACCGGAGAACTCCGGAACGAAGTGGAGTACCCGAAACAGCATCAGAGCGCACTGTCGTCCTGGAGTCCGGCCATCGCGGTAAGCTTGTCAACGTGTATCGCAGTTATCGATTCGGTCTTGATGAACGTGGCTGTTCCCGCTATCGTGGCAGACCTGGAAACCCCCCGTCGTGCAGGGCGCGAAAACAGTCTCCCCATTCTTGATGCCGGCGGCCGCGATCGTGCCCCTGACGTGCTCCGTGCTCGTGGTCACCTGCGACGGGAAAGACCGGGCTGGTCGCTCGTACGTTGTTAATTAGTTAGCGCTGTCGGCCGGAAATACGGCCAAATGCAATCCGTACTGCCGCGTATAGTTGGGGTGTCCTCGTGAATACAGTGAACGAGGGCTCGGGAGAGCGAAGCTCTCCCGGTGGAGTTGGGGCGGAGTTGAAACGCCTGAAAACAGCTGTTTCACGATTACAACGGCTGTTTTCCGTTCATCACAAACGCACAAACCGCGGGTGTTTGCTCTACGCCGACTTCCTCGTTCCGCTCTCGGTTCCTGCCTGCCTGCAGTAGCGGGCGGGCTTTCCGACGACATCTGAAGGGATCCGAAACTGCTGAGATCACAATCTCACTTTCTTGGACCTCTAAGCACGGGTAATAGCATGACTGAGATTACTGTGTCCGAAGCGATCGAATCGTATCTGAATGAAAAACAAGCAGCCGTCTCCGATAGCACGGTCCAAACCCATCGTCACCAGTCGATACAGTTCCGTCGCTGGTGTGGGGGTGCCGATAGCACTGACAATCTTGATAGCATAGATCCTATCGATATGTCCCGGTTCCGGAGGGGACGTTCTGCAGATCTGAACTCGAATACAGTGTATAATCAGTTGGAGTGTGTGAGACCATCCCCCATCCATAATGCCTGGTAGTAAAATCGCCACATACCCGAATGCTATTCAGATTCGCGCTTGAACACCACGGTAGAGCCGTATGGAACGTAATCGCGGTATCGGTATCCTGTGTCAAAAGCACAAGCCGGTGTTCAGCGACGTCGCCGAGCGTCTTCGGAGTGCAGGCTTTCAGGTTCGATTCTTCCATCCCCAATCACACCTGTCACCAGAACAGATCGCCGACCTCTCGTTGATCGTTAACAAGAAAACACTCCCGAGTGCACTCCCAGCTCTCAGGCATGCTCGACGGACGGGGACAGCGCTGTGGAACAACTTGCAGGCGGTGATTTTGTTCAGTTCACGGCTTGTCGGTCTTCGAGCGCTTTCGGAGATGGGTTTTCTCATACCTGAAGTCTCCTTCGAGAAACCTGATGGCGAGTACGTCGCGAAAGGCTACTACATCTGGAACGACGAACCCGAACTCAACGGCGAGGGAGATTTCTATCAGGAACTGATTCCGACGGAGCCGGTCGATTACAAGTATTATGCCGTCGACGACGGGTCAGAAATACACGTCGCGGGGCGGCGCGTCACCTCGAAGCTCTACGGGGAGAAACAGTTCATCGGCCAGATAGAGATCAGACCAGCACTTGCAGCGTCACTCCGAGAACTTGTTGAACGGTTCGGCCTTCGGGGTGTCGGGGTTGACTTGGTCAAAGATGGCGACGGCCAGTATTGGGCTGTCGACGTCAATCTCGCGGCTGGATACCGTGACACTGGACTGGAGCCTGCTCTCACCGAATCGATTATTACGAGTCTGCCAAGCGAATGAAAAGAAGTAACCGCAACTTCGGGAGGGCGTCCACTGTGTCGAATTACTGGCTGAAATTGTAACTCACAGTGGCTTTCAATAAAACAGTGTGATCGACCGACGAGTATTGTTTGATTCACACCGGGACAACCGACGTGGTTGTGCTGTAGACGCGTTGTGTATTCAGCACGATAGTCAGAATACCGAACTAATCTGAGAGATTATTCTGTGTTCGAGACGCAACCCTACAGAGTAGTTGATTCACTCTCTATTTGCTAAAATCAATACTGTGAGAAGTGTTGTCTGGCACCCTCATAGATATGATTAATTGCATTGACTGTGGTCACAATGGCTTAACTGCATCAGATCGAATAAGCCATTCTTAGGGCGCCGTGGTCTATCCGGTCGATACTTTTATCTCTCGTTCAACAGATCACGGGGACGTGCTTGGGGTGCAAGACACGAGCGTCCGCTCAGCGTGCGAATCCAAAATCGGTTTTAGCTCTGCGGAGGTAGAATCCGGAGTAAGAAGCCCTAAACCACGCGCTAACGGTCATTCAAGAACGCGTGAGAGGCGGATGGGTTGGGGCGGATAGCCCACGTAGTACGTGTGAATCCTTCCCCCGCAGTTCTGCGCGCGAGAAGTCTTCTAACGGGCGCCCGTGACAACAATGAGCACGGATAAAGGCAATCTCGAACCACTCGATCCAGAGATAGGTATCGATCTATACTTGGATCATAAGGCAACCGACTGCACAGAATCGACAGTACAAAACCACCGTTATCGTCTAAAACCATTCTTGGAATGGTGTGATGAACAGGAAATTACCAATCTGAACAGTCTTTCAGGAAGGGATATTCAGGAGTACCGTCTTTGGAGAAGCGAAACAGGCGATATTAACCCCCTTACGTTTCGTATGCAGATGAGCACAATTCGAGTGTTTCTCAAGTGGGCGGGCTCAATGGAAGCTGTTCCTGAAAACCTCTACACGAAGGTGATGGTTCCACGTGTAGAACGTGATAAGCGCAAGCGTGACGTGATGCTTGAAGCCGAGGACGCGAAGGAGATTCTACAGTTTTTGTCCACCTACGAGTATGCCTCAGTTGATCACGTCCTGTTGGCACTGTTATGGGAGACAGGTATGCGAATTGGAGCAGCCATCTCCATTGATTTAGAGGATGTGAAATTTGATGACCAGTGTATCGAACTGGTCCATCGACCCGACCAAGGGACGACACTCAAGAATGGAGGTAGTGGTGAGCGGTTGGTGGCAATGACAGATGAGTTATCAGAGCTTCTCAGTGATTATATCGATATCCAGCGACACAATGTCACTGATGACAACGGGCGGAAACCATTGATTACGACGAGATATGGACGAATGCGCCGATCTACCATGCGTCGATCAATATACCGTGTCACAGCACCATGTTACAGAGACCAACCGTGTCCAGACTGTAATGTCGGTGAAGAGGCCAAATGTCCAGAATCAGTTAGTCCGCATGCGATTCGGCGTGGATCGATTACCCATTTCCTCACCAAAGATGTGCCAGTTGAGGTTGTTAGCAACCGGACAAATGTAAGCAGGAAAGTTCTCGACGAACACTATGACCGACGTTCACAAGAGGTGAAAGTCGAACAAAGACGAAAATATCTCAACAATATATAAATAATAAATAATTTAATATTTTTAATTTATTTGTAATTTATAAATAATAGCTTGAAAACAAATAGCCCACAATTGGTAGATAGTACTATTGAAGTAATTTTATAGAATATTTTGTTGTGTCTTTCTTAAATTCACTGTACTTTTTTTCAGCCCAATGTCGAACGGTGTCTGACGTGGTTTCAATCATGGCTTGCGGCATAGAATCCCCATCACAGATCAATTGGACCGTATCATCTAAAATCCCTATACAGAACGGGATATCACCATCATACACATACATTTCGAACTGATCTAAATCGAGTAATTCCTTTGTTAGACTAGCATAGTTCTGATTGGATCGTAGCATCTCGGCTACTTTTGATGAAACAATAAGCTCTGACTCCATTTTGCCTTCTAAGACCCGCTGGTGCCCAACTTCATACGCATGTAAGCCAACAAACGGCAGGGCGAATCGAACATCTTCTGCCACTTTGAGCTGTTGAACGTGACGGTCCACAACTGCCAGTGGATTTCCAGGCTCTGGCACTGTGAGTTCCGCATCGTTTAATTCTGTGATTTCAATAGTGATCTCATCACGGGGTATCCATTTTAAAAATGGTTGCAGCTGTGATGTGGTTTCAGCTGCCTGTGTTAGGTCTATGAACTGTTCTAAAATAATCTCACCACATGTGGTTATCAAGTAACCCTTTTTTGATTTTTTTATCCAACCCTCCTCTATCATCAGATCGAGATTTCGGATGACAGTTGTTCGTGAACAGTCAACCCGATCTCTGAGATTATGTTCTGCTACCATATCCTCCTGATGCAACACTTCTAAAATTTCTAGTCGAGCCTGTGAAGACGCGAGAAATTCTACTTTTTTTATACCCTTGTTCATATAAAGTATAATACAACGGCAGATTATAGTTTTTGACAGAGTTATACGTAATAACACTGTATTATAATATCGTATTAAGATTATTCCTATTTCAACTAACGACATATTATCATAGTTAGATTATACTCATCCCATACAAAATTGTGCATAGAGTGAACATGTAACAACTGATTAAAATAGGGATAGAGGCTCTCAAAGTCCGCTAATGATACTATTTTCACAGCGTGTAAGTGTTCATAAGATAACATAAAGTGGGGTCCTTTCGCTCTATCACTCGTAGATCATGGCAGAAAAAGACTCAGGGTGTGATGACAAGATCACTGAGGAATGTGTGAATAAATCAAAACCACCGAACCAAAATCAAAATGAGACAAATGGCATAAATAAAAAAAGATCCGATAAGAGGGAGTCATCCAGTCTCGATAATATTCTCGACGACACCACGATTCAAAACAGACAAAATACTACTTCAAAAGAAGCGGAGTGGGGGTATTTTAGTCGTCGTCGCGTTCTTCAAGCTGTAGGATTAGGCGCTAGTGTATCGGGACTACCGATCGGATTTGCAGATGCACAATCAGAATCAGGGTTCGTTGATATTCTGAGTATTGACCCGAGCAGCTACCCTCTTATCCAATTGAATATCGCTGTCGACACTGAAGCAGGTAGAAAGGGAGAGTTGACCGAGGATGACTTCACTATTATTGAAGAAGAAATTAGTAAGGCGGTTAAATCATTCACTTTCACCAGCACCTCTCTTGATCTCGCCTTTGTATTTGATGACACGGGTAGTATGGGTGACGAAATTGGAGAAATGAAGAGGAAGGTCATAGATCTTACAAATCAAATTGAGAATGCAGATATCGATGCTCGATATGGTCTCGTCTCTTTCAAAGACTCAGTTGACGTTGATCTCACATTTACCGACGACGCAGATCAATTAGAAACAGCAGTTGATTCTCTCAATGCGAGTGGCGGCGATGACGCTCCAGAAGATAACTTCGATGCAATCGAGGCGGCGCTGAACTTCGACTTCCGCGATGGAGCTCAGAAGGTCATTGTTGATATTACAGACAATGTATCACACTACCGCGGAGACGGTAGCGGGTTTTCTGAATACACGATCGATGAGGTTGCAGAGGATCTCCAGACAAATGGTATCGCATTTTTTGCGGTCGCACCAAGTTTCGGGGATTCAGAAGAAAGTAAGCGAACGTTGGCAGATATGGTAGATGGTAGGTGGATAGATATCACAAGCGCAGATTTCAGCGTAATCCTCGAAGAGATCACTGAAACTGTAATATCATCATACCTCCTCGGCTATGAAACAAGCATCTCACGAGGCGAGGATCGACTAATTAGTGTTGAAGTCGAGGATCCAGAGGAAGGAACTGGATCAGATTCGGGCGATCTTGTAGTTCCCCCTGGAGACTCTACGGCAACAGCTCGGTTCAATTATTCACCAACTGAACCCTACACCGGACAGGACGTAACGTTTGATGCCTCAGATTCTGATGCTTCAGATGCCGAGATAGAATCCTACGAGTGGGATATGGACAACGACGGTGATGTTGAAGTGACCGGTGAAAGTGTCACGTATGCGTTTGAGGAAGTCGGAGAGCAAACCGTGACACTCAGAGTTACCGACAGCAATGGAAATCAAAGCTCTACTGAACAAATAATCGATGTGGTTCCCTTCGAACAGGGTGTTGCGGAGGCGTTCGCCCCCGAATTTGGGTACGATGCTGACGAACCTTGGTATCCAACAGATCCACGGAACTACATAGATGAGGGGGAAGTGGAGGTGTATGGCCCAACTGCCCTCAACGAATACCACGATGGCTACGATCCTGACTCGGACCCTCCGCCAGATCCCACGATTTTCTACCACGTCGTCGGGATCACAGGCGAAGACAGCACCCCACTTTGGGATCAGGACCTCATAGCCGTGCAGTATTGGAGGTATTACGTCTTTGATCAGTTTTCTGTCAACTACCACTGGCACGATTCAGAAAAGTTCCATATATTCCTCGATATGGACAGCGACAATCCGTTTGATTTTGATCAAATAGACCCCATACTCTATGTTGCAAGTGCACACGGATCCGTTGGTGTCAATAACGAATATCTAGATCAAGATGCGAGTATCGAACAACCCACCGGGGTATTATCAGAACTCGGAGCTCATGCCTCTGCTCCAGATGTGAATTCTCTTGAAAATACGTTCGAACGGTACGGGACAGAGAGTAGTTATGATTCAGACATAACTAATAATTATAATAGTCGCTCATCTGTAGCGGTGGATACTTTCTCATGACTGGAGTTCGTAGTCTGCTACAGCATGGTCAGCAGAGAGAGCGTCAGCAAGGTGTTTCTGCCTGACAAAGAGGACTGTTTGGAGTACCTGCGTG
>SAYS01000021.1 GCA_004015825.1 Halovenus amylolytica
CGCCTTGCGGTATTGAGCGGAACCCTGTTCCGCGATATCCGCAGAACCGTCGGTTCTGCGAGACTTCGGGAGCCACACTATGTGGTAGTTGAGGTTGTAGGTTGCGTGCCGTGTGGTCTTCATCCGTACTACACACTATTTCATGTCATGGCAAATATCTTGGGGAAACGGTGGGAAATCCAGCCCTGCAATAGAATTGTGGATTGTCACACTATGTTGTCCGCTCGACCCCCGCCTGTTCGCTCCTCGGTTCCGACAGAGCGTCGGAACACTCGTCACTCACGGGAAGGCGGGGGTATGCGCTCGTATCTCTATCAAGGAGAAAGCCTCGCCTTCAAGGCGGGGAGGATGTCACGTATACGCTCGAACCTCCCTGACAATCTCGTCGATGTCGAGATCGTCTTCGGCTTTGTCGTAGATTATGTCGCCGTCGACCTGGACGCGGAAGACGCCGTGGTCGCCCATCACGAGTGAGATGGTGTCGAGTTTGTTTTCGAGCCCGGAGAGGATCGCTTTCTGGACGTCGAGGGCGCGGTTGCGGAAGCCACAGGGAACACAGTACTCGATTTTGACGTCTGTCATAGTGGGGTGTTTGTGGAGTAGCGTCAAGGAAGTTTGGTCAACGGGGGCGCATCTCGGAGTCGGTCACGTTGCGTACTAGCGATCAAAAACAGCCACCAATACTGTTAATACTAATAGTACTGTAAGAACTGATAGAGAGATGTCGGCAGACAAACGCATTCCAGTCACTGAAAAGACTCACAAAGAACTCCACGATCTAAAAGAACCCGGACAAACATACGACGAACTGCTCCGAGAACTGGCGAAACAACGCCGCAGGAAAGAGCTCGAAAACCGCTTTCGCGACATTGAAGAGGCAGACACCGACGATCTGACGACACTCGAAGATGTCTGAGTACGAGGTACTGCTGGGCGACGACGCACGTACGTTCCTCGAAACAGCTGACGAAAAGACAACGCGCGTTTGCAAAGAGAAACTCGGGTATCTCGCCACAGATCCGTATCCTGGTCGTGGCCGCGGTGACACGGAGAAACTCCCCATCGACGGCCGTCGGGACCGCTATCGGATACATATTTCACGGACGTACACTGCCTTTTACACGATACTAGAGGACGAGAAAGAGGTCCGCGTACTGGAAATTCTTCCGATCGACCAGGCACACGATCGATACGGGTTCTAAGAGCAGCGATAGGACGGAAACGGGTTGTGAACGGAGTCAGAAAGCAAGCGCATCGACAACGATCGCGAGGAGCAAGACGCCGAGATACGCGTTCGAGGCGTGGAAGGCGCGGAACGCGGCCTGTTCGGTCTGCTCGCGGTGGAGTTTGATCGCAGCCCAGAGGAACACCGTACCCAGGGCCGTCGTCGAGACGGCGGCGACCCAGCCCAGCTGGGTCAGCCAGATGAGCACCGTCGTCGCCGCGAGCGTCGTCCCGATCCAGAGCAGAATGTGCTTTCGCGTGGTCGTCTCACCGCGGACGACGGGCATCATCGGGAAGCCACCGCGGGCGTAATCCTCCTTGTATGCAAGCGCGAGGTTGTAGAAATGCGCCGGCGTCCAGACGAAGATCACCGTCGCGAGCATGACGCCAGCCACCTCGATCCGGCCGGTGACCGCCGCCCAGCCGATCAGCGCCGGCAGCGAGCCAGCCGCCCCGCCGATGACAGTATTCTGAACCGTATTCGGCTTGAGCAGGAGTGTGTAGATGACGCTGTAGAAGATGATCGCCGTCAGCCCGAGCGCAGCCGTCAGCGGATTCAGCTGCAGGAAGGCACCGATCGAAAGCACGGTCAGGACGAGCCCGAAGATCATAGCATTCCGGGCTGGGATCTGGTGGGTCGCGATCGGGCGGTCGTTCGTCCGGGACATTTTCTTGTCTTTCTCGCGTTCGAGGACGTGGTTGAAGGTGCCACTGGCACCGATCGCGAGCACACCACCACCGAGTGTGAAGACGATCGTCCGGACACCCAGTGTGGAGCCGGCGGCGAGCGCCATCGCTGCCGCGGCGACGAGACAGAGCAGCCACATCAGGCGTGGTTTCATCAGCCGGAAGTACGCGAAGCTGCGGAGTTTGAGTCGTTCGGCGAACGGACGGTCGGCGAGCGGTGTCGGAGATTCGGCAGCGTCGTCGTCGGTCGAAACCGGCTCGACATCGTCCTGTGTAAGTGGTTCGTCGGCACCGCCAGTCTCGTATTCGAGCTGCCAGGCGAGGGAGACGACCAGCGTCGCGAAGATCGTGAGCCCGACTGCCAGATGCAGTCCCGGGGCGGGCAGCGAACCGACTCCCGTGGCGAGCAGTGCACCGAACGCGATCTGAGTCGGATAGAGAACGAGTGCAATCACACCGGTGGCTTTCACACTGCGTGGCGTCTCACTCCGGAAGATCACTACGACCGCAGCCAGTACGGCGAGTCCAGCGAGGGCTGCGAGGACGCGGTGTCCGATGGCGATCGCCACTGCGGGCTCGGTCAGCGATCCCGAGCAGGCAGGCCACGAGGAACAGGCTTCTGCGGCGTCCGCGAGCGATGCCGTCGCTCCGACGACGACGAGGAGATACACCGCGACGGTCGCGACCGCGAGCGCGGCTGTTGGTCGTTCGAGGGCCCTGCGGAGGCGCATATGTACATCACTTTGACGGAGTGTACTTAGATGCCTCGCTTTTCCGGGACGACGATCTCAGCCCGAGTCGAGACAGTTCCGGACTGCAGCCAGCAGCGTCTCGGCACTAGTCACGGTTCGGTCGATGCCGGCCCCACCAGCCGGCGGTCGGCCGCCACCGTCACCCAGCGCAGCAACTCGCTGGCGGGCCACACCAGACTGCCCGCCGAACGCGGCCCGAATGCTCGCCGAGTGATCGATTGTTTCCGGCAGGGCTTCACCGCCAGGACCATCGGTAACGACGATGACGTCGGCCTCGCGGGCGAACGCTGTCGCTTCAGCACGGAGATCCTCGTCGACCGGTTCGAACGGTGGCGCGGTCACGGTCGGACACTCTAGCGCCGCGGCGAGTTCCGCGGCCCTGTCACCCGCCGGGAGCGGACCGGCCGAGAGATCGAAGCCGGCCTGCCAGAGCGTCCGGAGCGCGCGCTGTCCCGGTACACCCCCACCGACGACGTGGACGCGACCCCCCACACTCGGTCGCTCGTCGAAGGCTGCGACAGTCGGAGTCCCCGTCGCTGGATTCCGCGTAACAGCCGTCGTCGTTCCGAAGGCAGTCGCCAGCGCGTCGTCGGTCAGGACCGACTCGGGGCTACCCCGAGCGCGGATGTGTCCATCCGAGAGAAGGAGCAGTCTGTCACAGAACCGCGCCGCGAGATCGAGATCGTGGATGGCTGCGATCGCTGTGTTCCCCTCGGAGACGAGACCCGCAACGAGCCCCAGCACCCGGATCTGGTGGTTGATATCCAGGCTGGCGGTCGGTTCGTCGAGGACGAGCACCGACGGTTCCTGTGCGAGTGCACGGGCGAGCAGCACACGCTGGCGCTCACCGCCGGAGAGGTCGTCGACTGCTCGATCCCGGAACTGGGCTGTCTCGGTCCGTTCGAGTGCACGTTCGATCGGTTCGCTGTCAGTCCCCCAGTCCAGTCGCGACTGGTGTGGGGTTCGGCCCATCTCGACGATCTGCTCCGTCGTAAACGAGAAGCCGACGTGACTGTCCTGCGGGACCGTCGCGACCTGCCGGCTGACCGCCTTCGAGGAGAGTTCCTCGACGGGCGTCCCGTCGAGCGCGACCGTTCCCCCGTCGGGATCGAGCACACCGTTGATCGATCGGAGAAGCGTCGTCTTGCCAGCGCCGTTGGGGCCGACCAGCGCGACGAACTCGCCGGGTTCGACGGTGAGATCGACGCCGTCGAGGACGGAGACGTCGCCGTAGCTCTGGGAGAGGTTTTCGACTGTGACCGTGGTCCCGTCCCGGACCGGGTGGGGGTCACCACTCATAACGCGTGCACCTCGCGTTTGCGGAGCAAGAAGAGGAAAAACGGCGCGCCAACCGCAGCGGTAACGATCCCGACCGGCACTTCGGCGGGGCCAGCGCGAGCGAGCGTATCTGCAGCAACGAGGAAGGTTGCACCGGCGAGCGCGCTGGTGGGGATCAGAATCCGGTGGTCCGGCCCGACGAGCAGGCGCATAATGTGTGGGACGATCAGCCCGACGAAGCCGATGATGCCGGCAACTGCGACGCCGGCAGCGGTGATGATACTCGCGCCTGCGAGCAGGATTCGCTTCGTCCACTCGACGTCGATTCCAAGGGTCTGGGCATCCTCTTCGCCGAGGAGCATGACGTTGAGATCGCGTGCGTACGCGAGCAGGACGACGAACACGATTACAGTCAGTGGGAGCGTCGCCTCGACATCACCCCAGGAGCTCCAGCGCAGGTGACCCATCAACCAGAGAATCGCCTCTTCGAGATTATCCCCGGTGTAGAGGAGCATGTAGGAGATGACCGCACCGAGGAAGGTCTGGATGGCGATGCCAGCGAGAAGGAGGGTCGCGACCGGTGTTCGGCCTCCCTCCGTCGCGATGAGATAGACACCGAAAGCAGCGATCAGTGACCCGACGAAAGCGGCCGTCTGGAGTCCAAAGGGCATCGCGATCGGAAACGCGATCACCGCGACCGCGCCGACCGCCGCACCGGAGGAGACACCGATGATCGAGGGATCGGCCATCGGATTCCGGAAAAAGCCCTGCATCACCGCGCCCGCAGTCGCCAGCGCGAAGCCGACGATCGCGCCAAGCAGGATTCTCGGCAGTCGGAGCTGCTGGACGATAACCTGATCGGAGCTGTCGACAGACAGCGAGAACGGCTGCGTATAGGCGAGATCTGGAACCGGCAGATCGAGCCCGTGGCCCAGCACGCCTGCGCGGGTGGATTCGAGACTCACACCGGAGGGATAGGCGAGCGTGTTGATCGTCGCCCGGACGACGGTCCAGGTGTCGATACTGACCGGGCCGATCCGGGCACTGACGAGGATCGTACAGACCAGTGCCGCGAACAGCCCCGACGACCACAGCAACAGCCGGGAGTGGACCCGCATCGTTAACGCAAATCGACTTTCTTTAGCCAAATACTTGTTGCATTAGCGCACATCGGGTGATATGCGAATCAAAACAGTACTCGTCGCGCTCGTTGTGGTGCTGGCAGCAGGGCCGGCACTCGCCGTGGGCAGCGCAGGAGCGACACCGACAGGGATCGATGGGACAGCTACCTCGGTTGCCGACGAACACCTCGACTGTGAGTTCCCGATCGAACTCACGGATGCGACCGGTGAGACGGTGACGATCGAGGATGAACCCGAGGAGGTTGTCGTGCTGGCACCGAACGTGGCCCAGCATCTCTGGGAGATCGATGCCGAGGAAAAAGTAGTCGGGATGCCGGTCAACCAGTTCACCTCGTATCTGAACGGGAGCGAGGAGCGGACGAACGTCGTCGGCGAGTTAGGCCAGCCAGTTAACGAGGAGGTGGTCGGTCTGGAAGCTGATCTCGTGCTGGTACCGAACGTCATCTCGGACGAAGCAGTCGCGGAACTCCGCGAAAGCGGTGAGACAGTCTACAAATACGAGCGTGCGAGGAATCTCAGCAAGATGCTGACGACCGTCGAGCGAACTGGCCAGCTCGTCGGTGAGTGCGAGGCTGCGACGGAGAAAACGGACGAACTCGAAGAGCGCATCAACTTCGTCGAGGAGGCAGTCGCCGACGAGGAGCAGCCGACTGTCTTCTACGACCTCGGCGATCAGCCGAGTGGGCCGTTCACGGTCAACAGCAACGCACTCGAACACGACGTGGTCACGACCGCCGGTGCGGAGAACATCGCCGCCGACATCGAAGCTCCGCGAGGCTATCTCGAAATCTCCACCGAGGTCATCATCAGTGAACAGCCCGAGTGGGTGATCTCACACGGCGGTACGCTCTCGAATTTCTCGGGTTACGACGAGACGCCCGCTCTGGCGAACGACCGGGTACTCGAAGTCGATGCGAACCTCATCAGCCAGCACGGGCCACGAAACGTCGACGTGCTCGAAAACATCGCGGAAGAACTCCACCCGGAAGCGATGGCAGACGCACGGCAGGCTGCCGAGAACGAGACTGACGACGGGACGATGGATAACGACGGCAACGAATCGATGGACGACGAGACGACCGGCGGAGACGACGGCGGTGCTGACGACTCCGGCCCAGGACTGACAGCCGGTGCAGCAATCGCGGCACTCGTCGCGCTGGCAGTCGTCGCTACGCGACGGGACTGATAGCTGGCAGTCCTAGTTGAATGACGGAGAGTTAGTACCCTTCGACGTCGATCACTTTTTTCGTCTCCGGATGCGTGAGATCGCGATCAGCCGAGACGACGGGTGCGTCGAGCTCTCGACCGACGGCCGCGATGAGTGCGTCTGGCCCGTCGAGAAACGGCCCGCTGGGTACAATTTCGTCCGCGATCAGTCCCGCAGTAACCGCCAACTGTTCATCGACAGCGTATGGTTCTGTCCAGGATAGAGCCTCCCGAGTGCCGACCACGTCACCGCCGGGAACGTTCCCCTCCCCGACGAGTACCTCGGTAACTGCAGGGACCGGCAAAATCCAGTTTTCGGTAGCACCACCGTGTACCTCGTAAAACGTTTTTGTCGCTTCGTCACCATCGAGATAGTCGATCACGAACGAGGTGTCGAGCACCCTCATCTGTCCGATCGATCGCGCATTCGCTCTTTTCGCTTCTCTTTTGCTGTCTGTCGTTGCTCACGGATGCGATCAGCGTGCTCGTCTGACCACCGACCGAACCCATCGTAAAAATCACCCTCGCGTTCGTCTTCGAGCACACGCTCCAAAACATCGTTGTAACTCTCTCCCTCACGGCGTAGCCGGTCGAGTTCCTGCTTTACTCGATCACTGACCCGTATCTGTTCGTCGGCAGTCGCCATTACGTCAACGTTGGTGTTGACAATGGTTAATCGTTCGGCCAGATCAGCCGCATTTATTCTGCTGGCTACCCAGATACAGCCATGTGTGGTCGTTACAGCCTGTTCGTCTCGGCCGAAAAGCTAGCCGGCAAATTCGACGTCGCTGTCGAGGAGTACCAGCCGACGTACAACGCCGCCCCGGGACAAGAGCTCCCGGTCGTCACCGACGACGCGCCGGACCGCCTGCGTCGACTGGAGTGGGGACTGATCCCCGAGTGGGCCGAGAGTCGAACAGATGGAGGACACATCAACGCCCGCGCGGAGACGCTGGCATCGAAGCGGAGTTTCCGGGACGCCTTCGAGCAAACGGGTGGTGATCTCGCCGCCGGACGCTGTCTCGTCCCCGCGGATGGCTTCTACGAGTGGGTCGAGGAGGACGGCGGCAAACAGCCCTACAGAGTCGGACTCGCAGACGACGAGCCCTTTCTGATGGCCGGGCTGTGGGCGCAGTGGCGACCCCCGACGACCCAGACCGGGCTGGACGCCTTCGCCAGTGGCGAGAATACTGCGGAGACAGAGATCGTCGAGACGTTCACCATCATCACGACGGAGCCCAACGACCTCGTCGGGGAGTTACACCACCGGATGGCCGTCATTCTCGCCGACGAGGATGCGGATCGGTGGCTCACCGGATCGACAGACGAGGCACAGGAACTGTTGCGACCGTATCCCGACGACGAGATGCGAGCGTACCCGGTCTCGACGGCGGTCAACGATCCGGCAAACGACAGGCCGGAGTTAGTCGAACCGATCGAGAAATAACAACGCCTGAGAGTCGACAGCGATCAGTTGTGATCGGACGCTATCGGTTGCTGTCGGGACCGCCGAAGATAGCGGATTTGAGGCGTGTTCCGACACCGGAGGGCTGTACCGGGATCTCGTCGTCGACGGACGGCTCTGTGGGTGTCCCGTCGACCTGGGGGCCATCGCCGGACTGCTGTTCGTGGATGAGTTCCTGGTACTCCATCTGGAGATCCCAGAGTTTGTCCTCCAATTGTTCGACACGGGCGGCCTTCTCTTTGAGTTCCTCGCGCTGGTCGCGGAGCATCTCGACTTCGGCTTCGAGACAGGAGACCTGGTTTGCGAGTTCCTCGACGCGGTCGTGGGATTCGATACACTCCCGGACGACCTCCGATTTCGACCGGTATGCCGCCCCGACGTCCGACTTCTCTTCCAGAATCTGTTCGTGTTCCTCACTGATTGTGACCGTCAGGCGTGGCATTGTTCTATCCAGTTCTGTGCGGGTTGGTTACCTAAAACTACGTCAGACGATCGGCGGACGACCCTCAACCAGTTATCCAATCTCGACGACAAGAACGGGTTCGTCGGCGTTTTTCACTACCCGTTCGGTCGTGCTGCCGAGACTCGCGAGGCGTTCGGGGCCGGTCTTGCCGTGGGTGCCCATCACGATCAGATCCATCCCCTCCTCGGAGGCGTAGTCCGTGATCGTCTTGTGAGGGACACCTTCCAGTTTCGTCGTTTCGATATCGATTCCTTCCTCTTCGAGGCGGACACGTGCATCGTCGATGGCGCGGTCGGCCTCCTCTTCGAGCGAGCGTCGGATCTCGTCGGTCGAATCGTCGCTGGCTGCCATGTAGTGGCGTTTGTCCAGCACATAGAGTACGTGTACTGTCGCATCCTGATCGTCAGCGATCGTTATCGCGTGTTCGAGTGCGTCTGTCGTCCCGGAACTCCCGTCGGTCGGAAGCAGTATTCGGTCGTACATGCTCGTAGGTGTGGCCACCAGCGGTTTGTAGGTTTCCCAATACCCCGACAACTTTACACGATAGGGCTGGGCCTGTCGGTGGGTGAAATCAGTAGTGGCTCACGTACCGTGGGAGTCGAGTCGCAATGCCGCGTTCCCGACTCTCACCGGTCAGCATCGCCTGAAGTTCCGCGGGGGTACGATCCTGTTCACTGCCCGCGTTTCGATCGATTACACCGAGTCGGTCAGAGTCGAGTTCGTCGGCACCGATCACGGTGTAGTAGGGAACCCCCTCCGCACCGGCGGCAGCGAGGCGGTCGCGGACCGGGATGTCGCGGTCGTCGATATCGACGCGGATAGCCGCTGTTTCGAACTGCTCGGCCAGTTCCTCACAGTACGCGAGATGGTCTGTGAGTTCGATCGGAACGAGTCGGAACTGGACCGGAGCGAGCCAGACCGGAAGCTGTGGCTGATCACTGGCGGCGAGCACCGCTCCGAGTGTTCGTTCGATTGCACCGGCAGGCAGGGAGCGGACGACGATCGGATCTGTCGCATCGAGAGTGAGTCCCTCGACGCCACTGTCGTCGATCACCACCGTCGGCGTCGTGATCGGCTGGCCGTCCGCGAGCGTGTGGAAATCGAGTGTGACCAGCCAGTCGGCCGTCGGGCGGCGTTCGACCAGCACAGGTCGACCGAACATCGCAGCGAGCGCAGTGACCTGCTCCCCGTGTGTCTCCAGACAGTCGCCCCGAACACGGAGGACCGGTTCGTAGGACAGGTGAAGGCTGGTCAGAAGTCGATGGACGAGTGCGGCCTGTTCGCAGGCCTCCGCGAACGCCCCCGGCAGGTCCGCGACGAGTGCAGACAGTGCTGGGACCGTGCTGGCCGGGAGCAAGCCGTCCCCGTCGACCAGCTCGCGGTGGTCGCTGGTAGTTTCGAACAGCCGGACCGGGAGATCAGCTGTCGAACAGGAATAGTGGTGGAACACCGACCGGTCGCCAGTCCCGAGTCGCTCGACGGGAACTGCGCCGTACTCGGCTATCGAGTCCGAAACGTGGGCTTCGAGGAGATCACGGGCGAGAACACCGCGCGGACGGAGAAATGCGCTTCCATCATCGCCGACGTCGAACAGTCCAAACTCCGTCCCTGTCGTCGCGTACTCGGGGTCGTCGGGCGTCGTCCCACCACGCTCCCAGTCGAGAACAGTCGCCGTCTCGGGGTCGACCGAGTCGGGTTCGACACCCCCGAACGTGCCATCGCTGTAGCACTGCCACTCGCGGTCCGCAGCGTCCGCTGTCGGGACAATCCGGTACTGTTGGACTGCGTGGGGATGGGCCTTCGTCTGGATATCGAAGGCGATGTCCCAGCCGAGCGGGACCCGAACAACGGTGAACTGGTCGAGATGAGCTGTCAGCCGATCGAGGACAGCGCCGACCTGTTCCCCGCCGGCAGGGCTGTCAGTGAGCTGTCGGCAGGGAACCACTCCGATCCGGTCCGTGTTCAGCTGCGCCGTGACGTCGCCGATTCGGCGTGCTGTCTCCCGAGTCGTCGTCTCTGTGCGCCGGGAATCACCGGCTTCGACAGCGACGAAGACGACGACAGCACTCTCAAGATTGCCCTCTGTCTCACCGTTCGTCGTGTCGATATCCGGCTCGGGATTGCGGGCCTCGAACCCGAACTCGTCAGCGTGGACACAGAGCAGTCGCATTAGCTCTGGACACTGGCTGCACCCGAAAAAGCGTGCCGAACCACCACGGGAGCAGCTGTCATTTGAGATAGGACGATCATTTGGAAAATAGTGGTTAAAACCGGCAGACAAGAAGAACAGAGCAAATTTATACATTATTCGCGAACTTATTTCGGATAAACACACCGGATTATCCAAAAAGTATTTATCAGAGTGGATCTTTGTGAGGTATATGCCCAAGCGAACTAAAAAATCGGTAATTGAATCGCACACCGAACTCGCACGATCGTACGTACGCTGTCCGAGCTGTGGCAACCAGATTCCGGCCAGCGCAGAGGAGTGCCGGAGCTGTTGACCAGTCGGTAGAACGCTGCGAGATATAGTCGTCGACGTTCGAACTGCGTCGTCGTGCGGTGCTACCAGTCGAAAAAGACAGTCACCGGATGGCCGTCCTTGCAGGGCATCTGGATGTTTCGCGGGCGTGCAGCGCCATTCTCGCTGTAATCGGGTACATCTTCGGGGTTCGTCGTCAGTGTCAGAATCTCCGATTCGCGAGGAAGCGACACCGTGAGATCAGACTGACAGACCGGACATTCCACCGTCGTGATCCCGCCGCGTTCCCCGGACGCCTCCATATGTAGGTGTCCGGGGAGTAGATATTATAGGCCTTATGGTCCCCAGAGTAACGAGAGATTTATCCGTAGTTATCCAGGCTACCCTGTGTTCGGCTTCGGCCGGCTGGCTCCGGCTCCCAGGCCGACCGCTCTGCCCGGACTGTATCGGGATCGACCGCCGGCCTGTCGGCTGGTTCGTAGCCGTCACAACAGTCACCACAGTCCTCGGCGGGGCGGACCAGTCGCTCCTTCCAGGGGCAGTAGGGTAGTCCTGCCCCGTCCGGATCGATCCGTGCACACGGTGGCAGATCGTAGGTCCGCCAGCCCTTGCCGTAGGCGCGTTCGGCGACACGGCGTCGCTGGCGCTCGATCTCGTCGGATGTCGCGATTTCGATTTCGGTCCGTGTACTCGATCGCGACGTGATCTCGATTCCCGGCTCGGAGACCGGCAGCCGGCTGGGTTCGCGCACGACGGTTCGCTCGCCACTGTCGGGATCGAACCGCCAGATTCCGACCGGATCGGGAATCCGGTTGCGGTGTGCACCCGTGACGTAGGAACTCGTCGCCAGCACGACCTCGTCGAGGAGGCCGAGTTCGATATCGGTCAACAGCTGTGTTTCGAGATCGCCAGGGCGGTCGAGATCGGGTTTGTTCTCGATACCGCGGATGGTGCCGTACCAGTCAGGATAGCGAACACTCTGGCGGACGTGGGTTCGACTCTTGTGCCGTTCCCGCTCGAAGAAGCCGCAGTCGACAGCGGCATCGACGACATCCCGGGCACGGTCGGGGTGGCAGTCGAAGGCATGCTTCCAGTAGGTGGCAGTGCCAGCGCCGACATCGCTTTCGATCGCAAGCGGCGGAATCGTCTCGGCGGTGATCGCCCGGCGGTCGTCGAACTCGGGGCCAGGCGTGATCGAGACGATATCCATTACCCGGCTGCCGTGACAGGACGTCCCGAGCTGGCGGCTCACAATCGTCTCCTCGGCTTCGAGGTGTGCACACAGCGCCAGTTCGAACCCGAACTCTCGCACGGGGAGGGGTTGGCGCCCGGGACGCAAAACTGCTCGGTCGGCGTGGCTGGAAGGTATATACGCCCTGCGCGCCCAGTAGCAGTATGCAGCCGTCACACGTGCTCGTCCCACTCGACGGGTCGCCGCTGGCCGAGAAGGCACTCGCCCACGCACTCGCAGTGTTCGACTGCCGCGTGACGGTGTTGAACGTCGTGACACCGCTGGATGCACCGCTGAGTGAGGGCGGCGTTCTAGAGGCGGGTGACGAACGCATCGAGACGGGACGCGTCCACGCCGAACAGGTGATCGACCGGGCCGAGACGCAGACCGAAACAGCGGGCCAGACGATCGAGGTCGTCGTCGAAACGGGCGAACCAGCGGAGACAATTCTCGCGTTCGTCGACGAGCACGATGTCGATCAGGTCGTGATGGGTGGCCACGGCGGGGGCAAGGGCCGGATCGTCCGCCGACTGCTCGGGACGGTCGCGACTGCTGTCGTCGGCGACGCTCCGGTGACTGTGACCGTCGTCCGGTAGCTCACTGGATGCCGAGTACCGTCGACAGGAGTCGGTAGAGTCCGAACCCGATCGCGATCGACATGACCAGCGTGATGACCCAGAAGGCCAGAGTAACACCGATTTTCCGCCGCGAGACGCCCGCCGATCCCGCGGCGAGGCCGCCACCGATCACCCCGGAGATGATGATGTTGTTGAAAGAGATTGGAATCCCGAGTGCGATCGCCACCTGTGCGATGATGAATCCAGGGACGAGGGCAGCGATCGACCGCCGGGCGCCGAGCTGTGCGTACTCGCGGGAGGTCGCCTGCAGGAGGCGTGGGGCACCCATCCACGCACCGGCGAGAATCCCGAGTGCACCGATTCCGAGCAGGATGATCGACGGCAAGCCGAGTTCGACGCTGTAGAGATTTTCGAGTGGACCCGTCGCGAGTCCGACCTGACTCCCACCGCTGGAGAAGGCCACCACGCTCCCGAGAATCAGCAGGAAGGTTCGAATCCCCTGTTCTGCAGAGACCTGCGTCTTGGCGCGGATATACCGGAACCCGACCGCGGCGACCACCACCGTGGCGAGGATTGCGACCACGTCGACACCGGCGACGAGTGGTCGGCCAACCGCAAACGAGGCGGCTTCGGCGAGTGATCCCTGTGCGCGCTCCGGATGGGGGATCACACCGAGTCGGATGTTCGCCAGAATGGCACCTACGACCGCGGCAAGCAGTGGGACGCCGACCGTCTCCGGGACCTCCTCACGCCGGAGCAAAGTTGCGGTAACGTAGGCGAGTCCGCCCGACATCGGCGGGACGAGCAGCCAGAAGGTGCCGATCCGCTGGTAGGTGCCGAACGCGGGATCGCCGCCCAGCGAGAGTCCGACGCCGACCAGCGCGCCGGTCGTCGCGAACGCCGCCGGGACGGGATAGCCGCTGTAGACGCCGAAGATCATGAACGACGCCGCGACGAGCAGTCCTGTACTCGCTGCCAGCGGCGTGATCGTGACACCGCCGATGAGATCCGCGCCAACAGTTTCCGAGATCGCGCCACCCTGGGTGAGTGCACCCGCTGCGGCGAAGATACCGATGAGGAATGCAGCGCGCATCGTCGAGATGGCGTTGGCACCGATCGCAGGCGCGAAGGGTGGCGAGTTGCTGTTCGCACCCAGTGCCCAGGCCATAAAGAGGCCGGCAAGCGTCGCAAAGACCACGAGAATCCAGAAGGTAACCGTCACTGCACGCCCCTCCGGTAGCCTGACGCCAGCAGACAGCAGGAATCGATACCCCGACCTCTCCAGCCGTCAGTTCCGCTGCTCGCCGGGAAATCCAGTAGAGATGTCATTCGATAACAACCACATTACACCTCTACACCGGGCACTGGCTTATATTTGCGCAGCGGTGTCGGGGCGTGATGGCTGGATCAACAGCAGTGTTATTGAGCGACCAGCCCACTCGAACGTATGCACAACACAGCGTTTCGATTCGAGTACGATCCCGGCATCATCAGACACGGCCGGGGCTGTGTGGTGGCGCTCGGTGACGAACTCGCAAGGCAGGACTGTACTCGCGCACTCGTCGTCTGCGGACAGACGGTCGGGTCGACGCCAGCGGTGATAGATCCGATCAAAGAGGGACTCGGGGATCGACTTGTCGGGATCTTCGACGAGACGACCCCGGCGAAGCGACTCGACACGGCGATTTCGGGCGTCGAACGGATGCGTGAACTCGACGCCGACGCTCTCGTTGCCGTCGGTGGCGGGAGTAGCCTCGACGTCGCGAAGGTGATGAGCGTCGTTTCGGCGTCCGGTCGAGACCGTGACGAGATCGGCACGGAGTTCGCAGAGACGGGGACGGTAACGGCACCGGCAGCCGAGTTACCGCCACTCGTGGCCGTGCCGACGACACTGGCTGGCGCGGATCTCTCTGCGCTCGCGGGGATCACGGCCAATCCAGAGTCGGGGCTGGTCGACGAGCAGCGGAGTGGTGGCGTCTCCGACCCCAGACTCATGCCGGCTGCGCTGTTCTACGATCCCGCGCTCGTCGAGACGACACCCCGAGAGGTCCTGACTGCCTCGGCGATGAACGGCTTCGACAAGGGCGTCGAGACGCTGTACGCCGCGAACGCGACACCCATCACCGACGGGACGGCGGTGCGGGGGCTCAATCTGCTCTGGGACGGGCTGTCGACGCTGACCGACGAACCAGACTCGTGGGCAACAGAGGAAATCCTCCAGGGGATCATCTGCGTACAGTACGGTATCTCGCGGCCGGAGGGGACGACGCTGTCGCTGATTCACGCCTACGGCCACGGGCTGAAAGCAACGGTCGATATCCAGCAGGGAGTCGCCCACGGAATCGTCGCACCGCACGCACTCGAGTCCCTCTTCGAGCAGGTCGACGGCCGGCGGGAGCTGCTCGCCCGCGCGTTCGATATCGAGACTGGATCGCTCTCGCAAGCCGAGGTCGGGAACGCCGTGATCGAGGAAGTGCGGGCAGTCAGGGACGCACTGGAGTTACCGACACAGCTCCGGAGTGTCGAGGGACTCGAACGAAGTGATCTCGATACAATCGCCGAGACGACGATAGAGGATTCCTTCCTCGACAACTGCCCGCCGGAATTCGAGCCGACGGTCGAGGGACTGAAAGGTGTCCTCGAAGCCGCGTGGTGAGACAGAACAGAGTGGCGACTACTCGTTGCTAATCGTGCCCCACTCGCCCTCGAAGAAGGTGAGTGCGTCCTGATCGTCTTCGAGCAGATCCGCGGCCTCGACGTGGCCGATGTAGATCGTGTGATCGCCAGCCTCGACGGTATCGTGGATCGAGCAGTCGATGTAGCCGAGCGATTCGGTAAAGACCGGTGCGCCCGTCGTGGCAGTCGTCGTGAGGTGGTCCTCGAAGGGGTGGACTTCCTCCTCGGCCATGTCGGCGAAACACTCGCCGAGAATCTGCTGGCCGGCAGAGAGAATGTTGACACAGTAGCCGTCGGCGTCGCCCGAATCGAGCAGTTCGTGGGCCTCGGTGTCGTGGTCGAGACAGACCAGGACGAGCGGTGGCTCCAGGGAGACACTCGTGAAGGCGTTGACTGTGATCCCGTGTGGTGACTCGCTGTTTAGCGTGACCGCCGTGACGCCGGTTGCGAACTCACCCATGACACTCCGCAGGTCGATATCTGACATACCAACCGGTTGGAGACTCCGACAGATGAAGATTCGCTCTTGGACTCGACAGACGTGGTCGGTGGCGATCAGCGAGTTAGCTACTCACTCGAATGGTCTCCTGTTTCGGGACAGTGATTCTGTGCCCGCAGCCTTTGCACTGGATTCGCCACGCCTTCGGCCCTTCGTTGAGCACATCGTACCCCTTCCGGGGATCACTTACCCACATTCGTTTGAACTCTTTCCCACATTCGCTACAATCATCGAACTTCGGTCCCATATAGTAGTAGATATTGTGGTTTATTTATCATAAATGTAACTACTAGAACGAATATTCACAATTGTGATGAGGCACCTGCCCGAACGCGAAAGGAAGATTTGTACCGGGGGAGCATCTATACGGCAGCGATGGACGGGCCACTCTGGACAGAGACACACGCCCCCGATCTCGACGATCTCCCGCAGGCAGAGCTGCGCGACCACCTCGACCGCGCGCTCGCGGAGCCGATGAACCTGGTCGTCCACGGGCCGAAAGGCAGCGGCAAGACGGCCGCGATCCGTGCGCTCACCCGCGCAGCCCACGAGACACCCGGCGCAGATCGCATCGAGATCAACGTCGCGGACTTCTTCGATTCCTCGAAAAAAGAGATCGCGAAGGACCCACGCTTTAGCCGATTCATCGACGCCAAACGCCGCCGGAACTCCTCCAAGGCGGATCTAATCAACCACGTCCTCAAGGAGTCGGCCAGCTACTCCCCCGCGACCGGCGAGTACAAGACGGTCGTGCTGGACAACGCCGAAGCGATGCGCGAGGACTTCCAGCAGGCACTGCGCCGCGTGATGGAACAGTACTACGAGGCGACACAGTTCGTCATCGTCACCCGCCAGCCCTCCGCGGTGATCTCGCCGATCCGATCGCGATGTTTCCCGATCCCGGTTCGATCCCCGACCCAGAACGAGATCATCGAGGTACTCGAAGAAATCGTCGAAGCGGAGGGTGTCGAGTACGACGACGACGGGCTGGAGTACGTCGCCGGCGCTGCGAGCGGCGACCTGCGCAAGGCGATCCTGAGCGCCCAGACGACCTACGAGCAGGAAGGCGAGATCACGATGAACGCCGCTTACGAGACGCTTTCTGCCGTGGGGACCGACGAGCGCGTTCAGGAGATGATCGCCGACGCCGAGGCCGGCGAGTTTACCGACGCCCGGTCGACACTGGACGAACTGCTCGTCGACGAGGGCTACAGCGGCAGCGAAGTGCTCGAAGCCGTGTTAGATGTCGCCCGGTCGCGGTACGCTGGCGACGAACTCGCACAACTCCACCAGCTCGCCGGCGAGATCGATATGGACCTCCACACCGGAACGAACGATCGCCTGCACGTCTCACACCTGCTCGCAAATCTCGCGGAGTGATTTACACAGCGAGTCAGAAGGGGACGGACTCGCGTCGCAGATCCAGCGCGGAGGTGAAATCAGATCGCGAGACGAGACCGACAGCCGTCCCGTCGCGTTCGACGATCGCGACATCCGCCCGGCCGCGCATCAGTTCGTACAGTCCGTCCGCGGCGGTCGTCTCGCCGTCGATCCGCGGGAGATCTGCCCTGAGTAGCTCACCGACGGTTCTCGTGGCGTACTCGTCCTGTGGCACGTCCTTGAGCGCCGAGGCGGTGAGCACACCGACGATGTTGCCGTAGTCGTCGACGACAGCCAGATCGGATCGGCGGGCACCGAACAGCCGACCGAACACCTCCTCGACGGGCGTGTCCTCGTGGACTGGTTCGGTGTCGTCGATCAGATCGGCGACCGTGAGCCCGGAGAGCAACTCGGCGATGACGACCGACCGGGATTCACCCGTCGCGGCCATGTAGATGAACAGCGCGAGCAACAGCAACAGTGGGCTAAAGACGACGACGATTCCGATGAAGGCGAACAGAAAGGCGAACAGGGTTCCGACTCGGGCCGCGGTCTGTGTCGCACTCACGTAGGGCCGATTGCGCGCGAGCAGTGCGCGGAGCACGCGGCCGCCATCCATCGGAAAGGCGGGGAGCATGTTGAACACCGCGAGGATGATATTCATCACGGCGATGAAGCCGATAATGTAGACGAGCAGGATGGCTGATTCAGGGATGACGAGCAGTGCGCCGATACAGCCAGCCGCGAGGACGAGACTCGATATCGGGCCGGCAATCGCGATCCAGAACTCCTGATCCCACTCCTCTGGCATCGAAGATAGGGCTGCGAGTCCGCCGAGCAGCCAGAGCGTGATCGATTCGACCTCGATCTCGTAGCGCATCGCTGCCCACGCGTGGCCGAGTTCGTGGAACGTGACACTCCCGAACAGTCCAACTGCGGCCGTCGCACCGATGATCCAGCGGTCGTTCGGTCCGTCGAGTGTCGCCGGATCGACGGTTGCGGGCGTAATGCTGTTTATTAACATCGAGTAATCAGCGATCTGCTGACCGGTGCCGATGAGCCAGGCGAGGGCCGGGAGAAAAATGATCAACGAGATATTGATCCGTATCGGAATCCCCCAGATATGGAGGATCGTGTAGTTGTAGCTGCTCATGTGAAACAGTCGAGTGCGAAGATGTTACATTTTATCGTTCCACCAGAAATTCCCCGACGAGCGCTTAGATACCGAATGCGAGCCGGATCATATCCCGGGTGCCGGGGCCGAGCCCGACAGCGACGATCGCGCCGAGCAGCATGAAGCCATAGCGTGGGTTCTCTTCGAGGAACTCCCGATCGAAGACAGCCAGTATCAGGACGGGGACAGCGAGTTTGACCAGCAGGAACGGCCAGGAATCGCCGACAAAGACACCACCGATCGACTCGCCGCCCTGGATCGCGTTCGTCGCGTCCATGATGAACTGATTGAAGGGGTGTTTCGCGCCGTACTCGCCGCCGTGCCAGAGCTGTGTCCAGTCGTTGGCGAAGACGTTCGCGAGGCCGTCGACGGCGTGGCCCCAGATGACGACGAGTCCGACGAGCCCGGTGCCGGCGTGGACCGCCGGCCGATACCGCTCGACAGCAGCGTAGGTCCCCCAGGCCAGCAGTGTCGCAATCCCCAGGGTCGCAACGATAACGGATGGATACAGCCGCATCCAGTCGTTGGTCGCGGAGACCAAGAGGAGATACGAAAAGGAACCCCCGAGCAAGACCGTGCCTGCAATCCCGAGCGGGTAGTAGTAGGTCTCGGTGTACTCGTTTCGTTCGAGCCACAGACTCACGAGAAGAATCCCGAGCGCAACGAGAAAGACGGTGAAGTAGATGAACGGGCTGATCAGAAGGGCGCTGGCCGGGAACTCGATCGCCGGGGCCTCACCGGCGCGCTGGGCAGCGACGAACGAGTCCTCGACAGTCCGGAGGGCACCGCCGAACAGCATGAACGGCACGAGTGCGTAGACGAATTTGTCGTACGGCGAGAGATCAAGTCTGTCGAGCAGGAGATACAGCCCCGCGAGCATGAAGACGAGAATGAGGATGTATCCGAGCGTCGAGACGACTGTGTATCCGGGTTCGGCAACGTAGGCGTTCTGGACGGCGCTACAGCCTGCATCCGGGTTCGTGACAACCTGACCCTCGTCTCGGAGATAGGCGACACAGTCGGCCCCGTTCGCGTCGGCACGGACGGGTCCCCAGAAGTACCGCCAGAGGAAGCCGTAGTAGACGCGTTCGGTGAACACCACCGCCGCACCGGCAATGCCGACGAGGAGGGCGACGAACGTCCCGATCCAGGCCGATTCGGGACTGATATCGTACCGTTCGAGCAGTTCCATATGCGACACGGGGAGGGCAAAACGGTTTAGAATTCCGGATCTGTGCAGAGCGAGTACACAGCAGGGGCCGAATTACGACTCGACTGCATCGAGACAGGCCCGGGCGGCCTCGCAAACGCGGGCGTGACACTCGCCGTTCGAGACGACGAGCGGGCCCACGCCGTGTGTCCAGCGGTCACCGTCGGCTGTCGTCGCCGTCCCGCCGGCACGGCGAAGCAGATGCACACCCGTGATGGAGTCCCAGGGTTCGGGTGGATCGGGCATGATCGCGGCGTCGAGACTCCCCGCTGCGACGAATCCGAGCACGCCCTGCATACTGCCGAACCGTCGGCCGTCACCGAACCGTTCGGTCGTCTCCCGGATGAACGCACCGTGTCGGTCGGATTCCTCGGGTGACCACCGACCGAGCAGGCCGACAGTGAACGCGTCCGGGTCGGTCTCGTCACTGACGCGCATCGGTTCGTCGTTGCGCGAGACACTCTCCGGTCCAGCGGTGTAGATATCGCCGATCGATGGGAGATAGGTCGCCCCAGCGACCGGTTCGCCACCCGAGACGGCCGCCACACTCGTCGCCCAGAAGCGGATCTCGTTGGCGTAGTTCGCCGTGCCGTCGATCGGATCGACGACCCACGCGGTGCCCGACTCGGGAACCGAATCGAGAATCTCGATATCGACACCAGCGACGGCCGCCTGCTCTTCCTCGCAGACGACACGTGCCCCGGGGAACTCCCCTGCGATCGTCGCGAGCACCTGTTCCTGTGCTTCCCGGTCGGCGTTCGTGACGACGTCCGTCGCCGAGGATTTCGTATCGACCGTCAGCGCCGTCCGGAACTGCTTTTTCGCGACGATACCGCCCGCCCGTGCGGCACGCTCTGTGACTGCTGCTCGGTGGGTCGCCTCGCTCATACCCGACTCTGTGTGTCGCCAGTCTTAGCACCGTCGCTTTCCGGTCTACTGGCACTCGAAAAAGAACAACGGGCGGTCAGACGCGGACTACTCTCGAAGCCGGTGACTCAGAACTACCTCTTCGTGTGCGGCTTCCTGTCCGCCGTCGGTGGCGATATCGTCGTTTTCTTCGACCATCGGAACGAGAGGCGCTCCCGTATTCTCTGTGTCAGTGTAGTTCTTGTACATGTGTTTGTCACCAGCCTCGGTCTGTTCCAGGCTGTACAACAACGGTACGACTACAGGGTAATAAATATAATGATCTTTCATTTACTTTCCGAGCGTGCAGAGCAGTCAGGAGTTATTAAGATAGTCTAATAGAATAATAATACTTTTTAATAACCAGCCGTATGTTCAGATATGAACCCGACACGGAGGGACGTACTCAGGGCAGGCGCAGGTCTGGCCGCAGCGGGCAGCCTCGCCGGCTGTCTCGATGCGGTCGGCCTCGGAGCCGAGGAGACCGACGCCGACGGTTACGCGATGTTTTTCGCACTGCACGACTGGGCGGAACAGGTCGGTGGTGACGAGATGCATTTCGCGAATCCAGTCAGCACCGGCAAGATGGGCCACGGCTGGAGTCCGAACGCCGACATCACACCCGAGGTTGCGTCGACCGGGATGTTCATCTACCTCGATACGCCGGATTTCGAGTGGGCGCGCCGGGTCGCGAACAATCTCGAACGGGACCACGACGACGTGGTGGTTGTGGATCTGCTCGACGGGATGGACCAGTATCTGCTCTCGGCCACCGACGACGGCCACGACCACGAGGGAGAGGACGACCACGCCGAAGAGAATCACGACGACAACGGAAGCGAGGAAACCCACGAGAGTGAAGCGGAACACGATGGCGAGGACGAGCAGCGAGACGAGTTTCACGACCCGCACATCTGGATCGATCCAGTCGCAGTACAGGAGATGGTCGACAGACTTGCCGAGGAGTTCGCGACCGTGGATCCCGACAATGCCGACACCTACGAACAGAACGCAGTGGCGTACAACGACAAGATCCAGGGCGTCCACGAGGAGTTCGGTCGGGTCGTCGATACTGCGGAACTCGACGTCGCCATCCTCGCTGGACACGACTCCTACAGCTACGTCGAGCAGCGATACGGCTTCGACCTGAAGACACCGACGGGGATCTCGCCCGATGCACGCGCCTCCCGTGACGATATCATCAATCTGATCGAGACAATCGAAGAAAACGAGATCGACACGATCCTCTACGACCCCTTCGAATCCTCCTCACCGGGTGACGATTTCCCACAGATCGTCGACTCGATTCTCGAAGAATCCAGCGCCGAACACGCCGAACCACTGACGCCCGTCTCCGGAACCACCGACCAGTGGGAAGAAAACGGCTGGGGCTGGATCGAACAGATGGAACAGGTGAACATGGACTCACTGGACGCGGCGCTCAATCCCTCTTAACAGGCCACTGAAAAACGAATTCACTGAGTTATTAAGAATAGATAACTCGATAATAATGCTTTTTATTGCCCGGAAGAGAGAGACAGACAGTGAGTACCGCAGTCGAAGTCGAGGACGTCACGTTCGCCTACGGCGAGACCGTGGCAGTCGAAGATGTCTCGCTGGCTGTCGAGGAAGGCTCCTTTCTGGGGTTGATCGGCCCGAACGGCTCTGGAAAGACGACGCTGTTGCATCTGATGATCGGACTCAAACAGCCCGACAGCGGCAGTGTCAGGCTGTTCGGGGAGCCGGCAGCCGAGTTCGACGAGGGTGAGCGGATCGGCTACGTCTCACAGCGTGCGACCGACCGCAGCAACTCGATGCCGGTGTCGGTCCGGGAAGCAGTGCTGATGGGTCGGTTCCCCCACGTCGGCCACCGCCGGCCGGGGCCGGAGGATCAGCAACTCGTCGACGACGCGCTCGAACGGGTCGACATCGCCGATCTCGCGGAACGACCGATCGGCAAACTCTCCGGCGGCCAACGCCAGCGGACCTTCATCGCCCGAGCGCTGGCCGCCGAGGCCGACCTGCTCGCACTCGACGAGCCGACCGTCGGCGTCGACGCCGACTCGCGGACCGATTTCTACAACCTGCTCGACGAACTGAACGACCAGGGGATCACGATCATTCTCATCGAACACGACGTCGACATTCTGACCGAACACGTCGACAGTATCGCCTGTCTCAACCGCAAACTGTACCACCACGGCGACACCGTCTCCTTCCTCGAAAGTGACGCAATCGCCGAAGCCTACGGGACGACGGGCAAAATCGTCAGCCACGATCATCCATGAGCCTGGATACTGCGGAGTCGACGGTCGACGGGCAGGGAAGTGGCCGGGCGCGGCGCACGGTCGAACTGGCCGGCCTGGGCCTGACAGGCATCCTCGCAGCACTCATGCTCGGCTTTAGTCTGGTCGACTGGCTGCGGTTCGTTGCCGGACCGACCGGCTCGATCGCAGCCGGGATCTTCGATCAGTACGTCGCTGTCGGCGGAGTACTCGATACGCTCCTCGGGACGCGCGTCTTCGAGTCGCCGGGGACGATCCGCATCGTCGCGACCGGCGTCCTGATCGGAATCGTCGGCCCGCTGGTCGGCACCTTTCTCGTCCACCGGCAGATGGCACTCATCGGCGAGACACTCGCACACACTGCCTTCGCGGGTGTCGCGGTCGGTGTCGTCGTCGCCGGACTGACGGGAATGGCCGGGACGAGAGATCAGCTCATCTTCGTCGCCTTCATCGTGAGCGCGATCGCTGCGCTCGGTCTACAATGGTTGACCGAGTACACCGACTCCTACGGTGACGTACCGATCGCGATCGTGCTCACCGGGAGTTTCGCCGTCGGCACGCTCCTGATCTCGATGTTCCGGGACCGGCTGGCGATCGGGATCGACATCGAGGGCTTCCTGTTCGGACAGATCGCGATCGTCACCGTCGAAGGAACGCGGATGGTCGCGGTGTTGACCGTCGCCGTCGTCGCGCTGGTCATCCTCAACTACAAGCAGTTCCTCTTCATCACCTTCGACGAGCAGGCCGCCCGCGTCGCCCGGTTGAACGTCCGGGGGTACAACTCGCTTCTGATCGTGATGACTGCCGTCGTCGTCGTCGGCGCGATGCAGATTCTCGGCGTGATCCTGGTCGCTGGCCTGCTCGTCATCCCCGCCGCTGCGGCCTCACAGCTCGGCAAGAGCTTTCGAGAAACGCTGTATCTGTCAGTCCTGTTCGGACAGGTGTCCGTCCTCACCGGGCTGTTTATCGCGCTGGTTGCCAGCCTTCCGGCCGGTGGCTCGATTATCATCGTCGCGATCCTGTTCTACATCGCCGCCGTACTCGTCTCGGATCGGTCGGTCGGGCAGCTCTCGATCCACTGAGGTGCACGCTCGGCTGCTGATCGGCGAGAAGTATCCCCGGCATCTCGCCGGGAGAAGTTGCGAGGGAAGATCGCTCCGCTCGCGGGTCGCACGTCGTGCTCCCCGCTCGCAACGAGGTCGCCCGTGTGGGCGACCTCGCAGATCTTCCGCGCACTGTTTGCGAGGGGCCGCGAGGCCACACAGTGCGAGGGATGCGATTTGAACGCATGGACCCCTACGGGAGCGGATCTTGAGTCCGCCGCCGTTTCCAGGCTTGGCTACCCTCGCACAGCCATACTTTCGTGCGGTTCCTGTATCCCAATTCACTGAATTGGCGGTTTGTGGAACCGCTGTACCTACATTTTCAGTACCGGCTGTCTTAAGGCTTTCACGATACGGCACCGTCTCCCTCCGACGTCTTCAGAACTCGGATTTCACGGCTCTCCGTTCTCGAACTGATGAGGACGGCTTACAGCCGTTCGATCTCGGTTAGCGTTACGATCAGTGACCCGAAAAATATCGGGGCGAAAAAAAGCAACAACAAGAGACCGGAGTAGTCTGTCTCACTGCCAGCAACGTTGCCCACTGTGAGAAGTCCCCAGAGTGTGAGGATACCACTCCCGATGGTGAACAGTATCGCAATACACAGTCCGAATATTTTTCGCCAGTTCCTGTTTTCTACGATTGGTGTCACGAGTTTTGTATCGCTATTTTGAAACCGTCGGTTTTGCGGACGGACGCCAACGTCTAGTGTTTCTGTTCGCTGTTCCCGGCACTGTTTGTCTGCCCATCGTCTGTCCAGTCACTGTCGTCGAGGGAATGCCAGACGAAATGGTCGACTTCGTTCGAGTCGTCCGCCTGCTCGGAGAACTCGTCGGTATCGAGCGTGAGTTCGTGGTGGGTATCCAGTTCGGTGAGTTCGCTCGCAGATGGTAACTCCTTCGACTGCTCGTCTGTCGGGGTTTCTGCTGCGGTCTCAGCCCTGGATTCGATCTGTTCCGTCGCCGTCTCGTCGGCCCCGACAGCAGTCGCGTTCCGCATTCGTATCACCGCATCAGCCATCTTTTCGAGCCGGGTCGCGATCTCTTCGGCACGGGCTGGTTCGAACTCCGTGGCCAGTTCGTGGGCGCGTTCGAGATGTGCCTGTGCGTCGAGACAGGACTGCAACGCCGCTTTGTACTCGTCGGTTTCCGCCAGTTCCCCACCGGTGTTCCAGCGTTCGTAGCCTGCCCGACAGTGCAGGTCGACCAGTCGACTGGCAGCCCGTTCGATCTCGGCGCGGAGTTCACCCGGATCGCCAGCGAAGTTCCGTTCGTCGTTGCCCCACTCGAGTGTCAGGACGTGGCCGTACCGATTGAACGCGGTCTCCCAGTGGTCGAGTTCCTCCGAGAGTTCTGTCGCCGTTTCGGCCCGTATCTTCGCTTCGTGGGCCTGTTTGACCGGTTCGGCCGCGACGGTCTCGATCTGCCAGCCCAGGCGCTGGAGATCCTCGGTCAGCTCCCGCTGCGCACCGAACTGGAACGCATCGCCGCGCTTGACCGCATCGTTTCGCTCCTGGGCGCGGCTGTAGTAGTGCTGGGCCTGGCCGAGCACGCGCCGGCCCTGGATGTAATCGCCGTTTTCGACCAGCTGTCGGGCGAGATCCAGCTGGGACTGTGCCCGCTCGATGAGCAACCGCGTGTTGGCCTCCTCTAGCTCGCGTTCGATCTCCGTGAGCTCTGGGGCGAGCACCGCCGGCTCGACCGGCCCAGTCGCGAAGACAAGATTGCAGAGATCGTCGATCTCCGCACGCATCTCCCGATACGTGTCCGCTCCCTCGTCCCACTCCCGTCTCTCCGCGTGGGTGCGGATTTCGCCAGCGGCAAGCTTGACGTCGTTCTGACAGCTCCGGAGACGGTTCCTGACATCCCCGATCCAGCAGAGATGTCTGATCGTGCCGCTCGTCCAGGACGTCTCGCCAGCGAGGGGCCATTCGAGCCCGATGCCGGTTGCCGTCGTCAGCTCTAGCAGCTCACTTCCGGGCGAGGAGAGCGAGACAATCTGGTCGTAATCGAGGGCCACCGTCTCGACTGCGTTCTCGTCTGGCGTCGTGAATAGAATCCGCCGGTCGGTGACGAGGGTGACGACCCGCCGGTCGACTGCCAGCTGATCACCACCCTTGATGCGAGTTATCCCACCCGGGCTGGTGATTCGTCCACACACTGACTCAGTATCAGAAATAATACTGTCGAACGGAGAGAGCGGGGGCTCTTCGGACAAATCACCCTCCTCAGGCCGATCTCCCGGCCCCTCAGTGTGTGGTGGAATAGATAATCCCCGTAGATACAGTTCTCATAGAAGATAATAAAACGCTCGATGGCTGGCACTGCCCAGACAGGTTCGGCAGTCAATCCGCCTTACCGGGTCGTCCAGTGTCACTTTGCTGGTCGTCCGCAGTCACCTGGGTTTCGAGTTCGTCGACGAACTCGTCGACAGTCTCCTCGACGACCGGGAACTGGTTCTGTTCGTAGGCCGCAAGCAGCCGGTAGACGACGACGTAGGCCAGGGCCGCAGCGACGATTGCGAGGATCGTATTCCCGACCAGCAGCCGGACGACGATCGGGCTCCCCTCGGAGAGCGAGGGGACATCGCCGATCCCGAAGCCGTCGACGGGGCCGAGCAAGACGAGCCCGAGGGTAAAACTCGCGGCGTAGACGCCCCACTTGACGGCCGGATTGAAGACGAGAACAGAGGCGAAAAGTGAGATCTTGTTGATCCAGTTGACGAGGTAGGCGAGGACGACAAATAAAAATAGCCCGGTGCCGAGTGTCGGCAACATCGTGATGAACGTCCCGATGGAGAAACTCGCCGCGACCTGTCGTGTGGTGTACTCCTCGGTGAACGAGCTGTAGATCTCGGCCCGAATCGTGGCACCGTACCGGCTGATCCGTGCCCGTACCATCGTCTTGGCGTTTCGATGAGAGCTACAAGAAGCTACCGACTAGCTCGATCCATCTCGACGACTCGGCTCCCCGGCCGGTCGCTGTTCGCGATACAGCCGGGTCGCGGCGATCTGCACTGCGCCGACTGGGATCGCGAGTGCGATCGCCTGATAGAACGAATTGATCAGGATGTATCGCGGGTTATCGAAGATATCGAGTGCGTCCTCGATGGTCTCGACAGTTTCGACAGCCGGTAACTCGACACCGAAGATCCCGAGCGTCACTGCCTGTGGGATCACCAGCACCAGCGTCAGCCCGATCAACGTCACGAAGGCGAGTAGCAGGAATCCGATCGGTTTGAGACTGACAGGGCTCGTGAGTTGCCAGCTCGTCTTCAGACTCTCGATTGCACCCTCGCCGTCGAGCACACAGGCCGGGAAGGCCAGCAGCAGCCGGCCACCGAGATACAGCCCGGGGAGGATGAAAAGCGCGAGTCCGACAGACAGCGCAATCACGTACACCAGCCAGACCACGAGGAGTGACAGCCCGGCCCCGAACACCTCGGCGTAGGCCGCACTGATCGGGACCTCCTCGCCGGTAAGCTCGGCGTCCGTTCGAAGATAGAGCACACCCGCGGCGACGAGGCCGAGGACGCCACTGAGCAGTGACACCAGCAGCGCGGCAGTGGGGGCCAGCAGAATCTGTGCGGAGAACACGAACCAGGCGACGAAGATCGCAAGAAGCGGGAGTGGATGACTAAAGATCCGCCGGAGCGAGCCGACGTACAGTTCGACAGTCCCGGTCCGTGGACCCACATCACGGGCTCGACCACCGGTCGCCGGCCCTGTCCGGGGTCCGGCCTGCTGGTGTCCGCTCTGCTGACGACCGGCTCCTGAGGCCGGCTCTGGCTGCCGATCGTCGGCTGCTGGCTGTCCGCGTTCGGGAGGCGACTGATCGCGGTCGGGAGTTGCCTGCTCGCGAGGGCGGTTGTCGCGACGATTCCCGCCACCGACGGGCTCACCGCAGTAACTGCAGTATCGCTGCTCGTCGGTCACCTCCTCGCCGCAGTTCGTGCAGTATGGCACAGTTGTCTGTCGATACTCCCTGAGTAGTGATAAAAACAGTGCAGTGTGGTCGGTCAGGTCGCGCTCTCGATTGCCTGGTCCAGATCCGCGACGATGTCCTCGGTCGCTTCCAGCCCGACGGAGAGCCGGACCATATCGGGTGTCGTCCCCGAGGCAACCTGTTCTTCTTCGGTGAGTTGCTGGTGGGTCGTGCTCGCGGGGTGGATGATGAGCGTCTTCGCGTCGCCGACGTTGGCCAGCAGACTGGCGAGTTCGACCTCGCGACAGATCTGCCGGCCACCCTCGTAGCCGTTCTCTAGCCCGAAGGTGATCATCCCGCCGTAGCCGTTGTCGAGGTACTCCGTGGCGTTGTCGTGGGTCTCGTGAGACTCCAGGCCAGGGTAGTTGATCCAGGCGACCTCGGGGTGATCTTCGAGATACTCCGCGACCGCCATCGCGTTGTCACAGTGGCGCTGCATCCGCATCGGGAGCGATTCGAGTTTCTGCATCGTCACCCAGCCGTCGAACGGCGACTGCTGGTTACCCAGGTCGCGCAGCCCCCGGGCACGCGCGGCGAAGGTAAAGGCCGCCTCGCCGAAGCGCTCTGCGAAGTTGATGCCGTGGTAGGCTGGGTTGTCCTCGCCGATCTCCGGGTAATCGCTGTCCGCCCAGTCGAAGTTCCCACCGTCGACGAGTGCGCCGCCGACCGTCGAACCGCTGCCGTGGATCCACTTCGTCGTGGAGTGCCAGATCAGGTTCGCGCCGTACTCGAATGGGTTGCAGAGATACGGTGTCGCGAACGTGTTGTCGATAAACAGTGGGACGTCGTGGTCGTCGGCGATCTCGCCGAGTCGGTCGAGATCCGGCGTCACGAGCGCGGGGTTGCCGATCGTCTCCGCGTGGACGTAGGCGGTGTCCTCGTCGATAGCCTCCTCGTAGGCCTCGTAGTCAAGCGTATCGACGAAGCGGGCCTCGATCCCGCGCCGGTCGGCCGTGTGGGTGAAGTAGGTGTAGGTGCCGCCGTACAGCGCGGAGGCGGTGACGATGTTGTCGCCGGCCTCGGCGAGCAGGAACGTCGCGAGATCCAGCGACGACATCCCGCTGGCGGTCGTGATCGAGCCGATCCCGCCTTCGAGTTTCGCCAGCCGGTTTTCGAGCATCATCGTCGTCGGATTCATGATCCGGCTGTAGATGTTCTTCCCCGTGTAGGCGGCCGCGTAAGCCATCGGCTCGTCTTCGAGCGCGAACAGTTCTGCCGCGTGTTCGTCGTCGTCGAAGACGTAGGAGGTCGTCTGGTAGATCGGTGGTGCGCGCGATCCCGTCGCGGGGTCGGGCTGCTGCCCGGCGTGCAGTGCGTCTGTGTAGATATCGTCGTCTGTCATACAATCAGTGGTTGCTGCGCCCGGATTTGTATCTTCCCCCACGTATCATACTGATTATTGCGGTTATTTTCGTGACCGAGTCCAAAATCTCGTTGTATCACGGCGTGTAACGGACAGCTTGCGTTGCCGGAGTGGGAAAGACTCGCAATAATCAGTATCAGTCACTGGCAAGCAACTCGTCCAGCAGTTTCGTCTGTGCAGCGTTCAGATGCTCGGTGAACGTCGAGGGCTGGATATCCAGCGCCTCGGCGATCTCGCTCGCGTTCGCATCCCTGGGATACTCGAAATAGCCCATCTCGTGGGCCATCTGGAGGACCTCGCGCTGTCGGTCCGTGAGTCGCCGGAGATCGACCGGGACGATCTCTGCATCGCTGGCCTCCGCCCGCCCGCGGACGAGATACTCGATGCGAACAGAGCCAAAGCGATCGTCGAGGTCGCCGAGTAGTTCCCGCAGATGCTCCATGTCGCCGGCGTGGAGTGTGATGTGGAGGTTGCCATCCGTGGCGTAGGCATCTCGCACCGGGCCGAGTGACTCCTCGATGAAACTACAGATACAGGAGCGGTCACGGTCACGTTCGAACTCGTAGACGCGCTGGGGACCGTAATCGAACACCTCCTCGGCGTCGATCTCCGGCAACTCACTGCTCGCGGTGAACTGTTCGGCGACCGTCTCCCCCCTCGTACTCGCCCACGAGATATCCCTGAGTGAGTCGTCGGTCCCCTCGGATGCCGCCGCGACCGGGCAGTTCTCGGGCTGTTCGAAGACGAACTCGGCGCGGACGCCAGTCATACCCGGAGCTAGGAACGATCCGGAAAATAGCAAGCTGGCTGTTCTCAGTATCTGGGAATTACCAGGCTGTTGGAACCAGCGGAGTGGTCTTCTACAATGTACGGCGACGACGCCATCGAGCGACCTGCCGTCTTCATCTGAGAGGTGACACAGGCCAGTGAGCACTGCTGGTCGGGCACAGCCGGATACTCGATCTCATCGACGCCGTCCGATCTGACGACGTGCTGGTGCGACCCGACAGTGTTCAGGAATCGCGGTCAAGACCACTGATCGTGATTATTACGGTAATTTTCAGTACGGCAGCCAAAAAGGCTGTTTCGGCCCTAATAGACCGGTTCTATCAGAAACTGGCGGTAAAGACTCGCAATAATCACTATGAAGCACCATACTACAGACGGATCTAGCAACAGGCGGGCGCGGAGACGAACCGGCGAGATGGCGTGATCGCCGGCGGCGGCCACCGTCGCCTGTCAGTCCTCGCGCTGTGGGTGACTGGCCGACTGTTCGATGTGCTCCTCCGGGTCCGAAAACTCTGTTCGCTGGTGGTTACTCTTCTGTTCTGACCCACCGACTGCAGGGATCTCGACCGTGTCGAGTGCGTCGGTGATCACATCGCGGGCCGCGACGTTCCGGATGCTCGCGTCGGCTCGCAACACGATCCGGTGGACGAACACCGGATGGACCATCTCCTTGATATCGTCGGGGACGACGAACGAGCGCCCGGCGACGGCCGCCCGCGCTCGTGAGGCCTCGAACAGCCGCTGGATGCCCCGCGGCGAGATCCCCACTTCGACGCGGTCGTCACGCCGGGTGTGGCGGCCGAGCTGGATGATGTAATCCCGCAGCCGTGGATCGACGGCGACCCCCTCGGGAACGGCCTGGAGATCGAGCACACGATCTGGATCGACAACAGAACCGACGGAGGGCGTCTGTACGTCGCGGTCGGCACGCCGGTCGAGCATCGTTCGCTCGCCGTCTGCAGAGGGGTAGCCGAGCGAGGTCTTGATCATGAATCGGTCGCGCTGGGCCTCCGGCAGTCCGAAGGTTCCCTCCTGCTCGACGGGGTTCTGGGTGGCGATGACGAAAAACGGCTCCGGGAGTGGGTATGTATCGCCGTCGACGGTCACCTGTCGTTCGCCCATCGCCTCCAGGAGCGCAGCCTGTGTCTTCGGTGGCGCGCGGTTGATCTCGTCGGCCAGGACGAGATTCGCAAAGACCGGGCCACGCGAGAACTCGAACTCGCCGGTGCTGTCGTTGTAGATGTTCGAACCCGTGATATCCGCGGGCAACAGATCGGGGGTGAACTGGATGCGCTGGAAGGAGAGTCCGAGGGCGGTCGCGAAACTCCGGGCTGTCAGTGTCTTGCCGGTGCCGGGGACGTCTTCCAGGAGGACGTGGCCACGGGCGAGAATGCCCGTGAGCGTAGTGCGGAGGAACTGGCGGTCTGCGATGACGGCCTCGCCGATTCCATCGAGAATGTCCTCGGAAATGCGTCCTGCCGTCTCGGGGTCCATACACCCACCTCGGGGACACGTAGCAAAAAGTTCAGTGGACCACTTTTTTCTCGTTCGGGTGCGCGAAGCACACCACACTACTCCTCGAAAACGAACGTCCCGTCTTCCTGCACGACCTCGCCGTCCACCTCGATCCGCGAGTCCTCGCACACGAACTTTTTCTGCGTCGGGTGCGCTCGGAGAGCGCACCACTCCTTGAAAAACGTCGATGAAAAAGTCCGAACGCTCGGCTCTGCCTCGCGTTCGGTGGGTGTGACTACTCCTCGAAAACGAACGTCCCGTCTTCCTGCACGACCTCGCCGTCCACCTCGATCCGCGAGTCCTCGCTCATATCGACGATCATGTCGACGTGGACTGCGCTCTCGTTTCGCTCGTTGTCCTCGCCGACCGTGTCGTCGTAGGCACGGCCGACAGCCATGTGGACGGTATCGCCCATCTTCTCGTCGAACAGCATGTTGTAGGTAAACTGGTCGATATCGCGGTTCATCCCGATGCCGAGTTCGCCGAGATAGCGCGCGCCGTCGTCGGTATTGAGCACCTCTGTCAGGACGTCCTCGTTCTTCTCGGCGGCGTGGTCGACGACCTCGCCATCCTCGAACTCCAGGGAGACGTCGGTCACCTCGCGGCCCTGGTGGTACAGCGGCTTGTCGAAGAGGACCTCACCCTCGACACTGTCCGACACTGGTGCGGTGAAGACCTCGCCACCGGGGAGGTTCTTCTCGCCGTAGTCGTTCAGCGTCGGGTTGCCATCGACGCTCATCGTCACGTCTGTGGTGTCGCCGGAGACGATCCGGACCTCCGAGGCGGGATCGAGGATCTCGACCATCTGTGCCTGGTGTTCCCGGACAGCATCCCAGTCCTTGTTGATCGCGTCCCAGACGAAGTTCTCGTAGCCTTCGGTGCTCATCTCGGCCAATTGGGCGTTGGCCGGCGCGGGGAACTGCGTGAGACACCAGCGTTTCGAGAGCCGTTCGCTGAGGATCGGCTGGTTGGCCTGCGAGTATTCGGCGTTGGTCTCCGGATCGACGTCGCTCGACTCGGTGACGTTCGTGTCCGCGCGGACAGCAATATAGACGTCCGTCTCCTCGACGAGTGCGAGTTTGTGCTCTGGCGTCTCGAAGTCGTCGCTACTTCTGAGATACGCCCGACTGCTTCGACTATCGGCGTTCAGCGCGACCGGATTCGCACCGTAGTCCCCGACAACCTCGTGGAGGGCGACAGCGAGGTCGTCCGCGGCCGGTGGTGTGGCGATGACGACGTTGTCACCGGACTGCAGATCGACCGAGTGCTCTGCGATGATCTCTGCGTGTTCACGAACCCGTGGATCCATACTGTCACTGCCGGACGGCAGCGTCAAACCGTTTTGGGTTCTACTTCCCCTGCATGCCTTCCTTGAATCCCTGCGCGGTCCGCCGGAGCAACAGGAAGACGAAGAAGACGAACAGCAGGATCATCCCGAGGACGGTGAAGACGATGACATCGTTCATAGGGTCGATTTGTCGAGCAACAAAAAAGAGGTTACGACCGATCGTATCACTTTTCGCCGTGGCCCTGTCAGGGAGCGTATGCTCGTCCGGGAGGGGGATATCGAGATCGACGTGCCCGAACAGGAGGAGGGCGTCTCCGACGCTGTCTTTTTCAACCCGGTCCAGGAACTGAACCGGGATCTGACGATCGCCGTGTTGCGTGCCTACCAGAACCGGGAACCACGCGCACAGACGTATCTCGACGCGATGGCCGCAAGCGGCATCCGCGGGGTACGAGCCGCGGCAGATGGCTGGGAGACGGCCTGCTGTGACGTCGACGAAGACGCACTCGCGCTCTGTCGGGAGAACTTCGACCGGAACGACCTCGACGGCGAGACGATCCATCGGGACGTGAACGCCCTGCTCCACGAGGACTATTTCGACGTGGTCGATCTCGATCCCTTCGGGACACCGATCCCATTCGCCGATGCTGCCTTCCAGGGAACCAGAAATCTACTCTGTGTGACCGCCACAGATACGGCCCCGCTGTGTGGCGCACACTTCGAGAGCGGCGTTCGCTCCTACAGCGCGGTCCCGCGAAACACGGAGTACCACGCCGAGATGGGGGTTCGCATCCTCCTCGGTGCACTCGCCCGCACCGGCGCACGCTACGACATCGCCGTAAAACCCATCCTGACCCACGCGACGAACCACTACGTCCGGACCTACCTCGAACTCGACCGCGGCGCACGCGTGGCGAACGACGTAATCGACAGCCTCGGATACGTCCATCACTGCCGGAGCTGTCTGCACCGCGAATCAGCGACGGGACTGATCGCCGATCCACCCGACTGCTGTCCGAACTGTGGGAGCGATATCGAGACTGCCGGCCCGCTCTGGCTGGCGCTTCCCCACGACCGCGATTTTGTCGACGCAGTGCGCGCGGAGATCACCGAGGAGATGGGAACCGCAAGCAGGGCGACCGATCTCCTCGGCCGTATCGAAGCAGAGCTCGACGCTCCGACACACTTCGATCAGCACGAACTCTGCGAGCAGTGGGGCGAACCCGCGCCCGCGATGGCCGAGTTTCTGGGAGCACTCCGAGCCGCAGGATACGACGCCTCCCGGACACACTACGGCGGCACGACATTCAAAACGCTGGCGTCAGTCGACGACATCCGTGACGCAACGGCCGGACTGTTCGAGAAAGAATAGAACCGATCAGGCCGTCAGTCGTCGGCCACTGCAGTGTCCCCTTCGAAGTCGGCGACGAGATCGTCCATCGCGCGGTCGATGTCGGCGATGAGTTCGGATTGCTGGGTGACCTCCTGTGCGATTTCGCCGGTCTCCGAGGAGATCTGTGCCGCAGCCGAGGCCGACTGATCGATCATGCTCGCGACCTCCTCGGTCGAGGCGGCCTGTTCGTCGGTCGCACTCGCGACCTCCGCGATCCCGTTCGACACTTCCTCGACGACGCCGTGAATCTCGCCGAGGATGTCGACAGCCTCCTCGACGGAGTCGATCCCCTCGTCGATGCGCTCGTTGTTGCGGTCGAGACTCTCGACTGCGACTGCGGTGTCCTCCTGGATCTGGTCGATCATCTCCTCGATCCGTCCGGCCTGATCCTGGGATTCCTCGGCGAGTGATTTCACCTCCTCGGCGACGACGGCGAAGCCCTCGCCTGCCTCACCGGCGCGTGCTGCCTCGATCGAGGCGTTCAACGCGAGCA
The DNA here is from genome assembly GCA_004015825.1 of Halovenus amylolytica. Taxonomy (GTDB): domain Archaea; phylum Halobacteriota; class Halobacteria; order Halobacteriales; family Haloarculaceae; genus Halovenus; species Halovenus amylolytica. The sequence continues at coordinate 34,566 of SAYS01000021.1, forward strand.
TGTTGGTCTGGTCGGCGATGTCGTTGATCACCTCGACGATCTCGTCGATCTCCTCGACGCGCTCCTGGATCGTCCGGACGTCAGTCGCGACCTCGTCCGCTGCATCGCCGATATCTTCCATCGCCTCGCTGACGTCGGTCGCGGTCTCCTGGCCCTCGTTTGCCAGTTCCCGCGCTTCTCGACTCGCAGAAGAGACCTCCTCCGAGGAGGATGCGATCTCCTCGACTGCCGCCGAGAGATTCGACACCTCCTGGGAAACCTGCTCGATCCCCTCGTGTTGTTCCTGGGTTCCCTCACGAATACCACCGATGCGTTCCGCGATCTCTTCCGCGGACTCCTGAAGCTCTGCAAGCGAGTTCTGAGCGTCGTTCGCCGCCTCGTGTTCGTACCCCTGATCGGTGTCGATATCCTGGTCGACCGCATCGTCCATCTCGTCGTCGATATCCGAGTGTAGATCACCCGCAGTATCCGAAAGTACCGTACTATCCGTTTGCTGTGCCATACAAACGTATACTATCCAGATCTGATTAAAAAGCATACCAGACTAGTGAGGTGTTATGATCTATTTGATAACTGGACAGGTCCCAGAGTCGAGATTCCGGTGATCGAAGCGTTACTCTCGCTGCTGGGCGTCGACCACCGCGACACCGGCCAGGTTGACAATATCTTTTACCTCGTCACCGCGCTGGAGGACGTGGACCGGTTCGTCCATCCCGACGAGCATCGGGCCGATGGCCTCCGCACCGCCGAGTCGCTGGAGGAGTTTGTAGCCGATGTTGCCAGCCTCCAGATTCGGGAAGACGAGGATGTTCGCCGGTTCGTCCAGCTCCGAGAAGGAGTAGTTCTCGTTCAACATCTCCTCGACGACGGCGGTGTCAGCCTGCATCTCACCGTCGACAGGGAAATCCACGGTCGGATCCTTCCGGAGGGTTTCGGCGGCCGACCGGATCTTGCGGGTGCCCGGCGTATCGACACTGCCGAAATCCGAATAGGAGAGCAACGCCGCCCGCGGTTCGACGTTGAACCGCCGTGCGAGTTCGGCAGTGTGCTGTGTAATCTCGACGAAGACGTCCTCACCGGGGTCCTGGTTGACCGTGGCGTCGACACAGAAGATGACCCGGTTTTTGAACGTGAGCATGTAGACACCGGCCGCGTAGTCGGCGTCCTCCGCAGTCCCGATGACCTGAAGCGGCGGGCGCAGCGCCGACGGGTAGTGATGCATCAGTCCGGAGAGCATCGCGTCGGCGTCACCCATCTCGACCATCACACTGCCGAGGTAGTTGCCGTCCTCGACCATCTCCTCGGCTTCACGCTTGGTGACGCCATCGCGTTTCCGGAGTTCGTACAGCCGGTCGGCGTACGGATCGAGGTTCGCCTCGTCGGGATCGATAATCTCCGGTTCGAAGCTGAGACCGAGTCGTTCCATCGTCTGCCAGATCTCTTGCTGGTCGCCGAGCAGGACGGGCTGTGCGATCTGCTGGTCGATGAGCTGGTAGGCCGCGCGGATCGTCTTCTCGTCGTCACCGTCTGCGAGCACGACGCGCTTCGGATCGGTCTTTGCCTTGTTGAGGACGACCCGCATCATCTCGCGGGATTTACCCAGGCGAGCTTCGAGCTGTTCGACGTACGCCTCCAGATCGAGTTCGCGCCTGGCCGCGCCGCTTTCCATCGCAGCGTTCGCGACGGCGGGTGCGACCTCGAACAGCACGCGCGGATCGAGTGGTTTCGGAATGATGTAGTCGGGGCCGAACTGCAGGGGGTCGTCGCCGTAGGCCTTGACGACGGCGTCGGGCACGTCCTCGCGGGACAGCGTAGCCAGCGCCTCGGCGGCGGCGACTTTCATCTCCTCGTTGATCTCCGTCGCACGCGCATCGAGCGCACCGCGGAAGATGAACGGGAACCCGAGGACGTTGTTCACTTGATTCGGGTAGTCGGACCGTCCCGTGGCGACGATCACTGTATCGTCGCGGGCCTGTTTGGCCTCGTCGTAGTCGATCTCCGGATCAGGGTTGGCCATCGCGAAGATGATCGGGTTGTCGGCCATCGACCGGACCATCTCCTGGTCGACGATGCCGCCGACCGAGAGCCCGACGAAGACGTCCGCACCCGCCATCGCGTCGGCGAGATCCCCCTCGGGCACGTCGGTCGCGAACTCCCGTTTGAACTCGTTGACGTCGCCGGCTTCGGCGCGAGACTGCGTGATGATCCCCCCGGAGTCACACATCGTAATCTTCTCTTTGTCCGCCCCCAGCGAGACGTAAAACCGCGCCGAGGCGATCGCACTCGCACCGGCACCCGAGAAGACGATATCCAGTTCGTCGAGCGTCTTCCCGCTGATGTCGACCGCGTTCAGGAGGGCTGCCCCCGAGATGATCGCAGTCCCGTGCTGGTCGTCGTGGAAGACCGGGACCGACATCTCCTCGCGGAGTCGTTCCTCGACCTCGAAACACTCCGGTGCCTTGATATCCTCCAGATTGATCCCCCCGAAGGTCGGCTCCATCGCGCTGATCGTGTTCACCATCTGCTCGGCCGAGTCGTGGTCGAGTTCGATATCGAAGACGTCGATGTCGGCGAACCGTTTGAACAACACCCCCTTCCCCTCCATCACCGGCTTCGATGCCTCGGGGCCGATATCGCCCAGGCCTAACACTGCGCTGCCGTCGGAGACGACCGCCACCATATTCCCCTTTGTCGTGTAGCTGTAGGCTTTCTCGGCGTCGTCCCGGATCTCGCGACAGGGTGCAGCCACCCCCGGCGAGTACGCCAGGCTGAGATCACGTTGCGTGTTCGTCGGTTTCGTCGTCGAGATCTCGATTTTTCCCGGCGGATCCTCCCGGTGATAGTCGAGTGCGTCTTCGTCTAGTCCCATACTAAGAACTGACCGAGGCGGAGATAAAAAGAGCACCGGCGAGCAGATAAATATCAATACACCTATAGAAGTGGCGGAGGCCAGTGCTCGGCAGAAAAGCCACAATTCAAATAGACGCATTCCTGAGTATCGAATATGCGCATCCGGTTTCGCCACTACCTGGCAGTGACGACCGTTAGCACCTTCGCGTTGATCCTCCTGGGTGTCTACACCGGCAAGATCGGTGCCGGACTGGCCTGCGAGGGACGCTGGCCGTTCTGTGACGGCTGGCTCGGGCTGTTCCCGGCGACCTGGCCCAGCTTCGTCGAGTGGTTCCACCGTCTCGTCGCCATGCTCGTCGGCTTCATGATCCTCGGGGCAGGGCTCATCGCGTGGCGAAACGACCACGACAGACGGCTCCAGTTCGCCCTGGCCGTCGCGATCGTGATGCTCCCGGTCCAGATCCTCTTCGGCGCGAACACCGTCCTCAACTTCGGGGTCTGGGCGTCGATGGCCCACCAGACCGCCGCACAGGTCATCTTCGGGGCACTCGTCTTCGCCACCTCGCTTTCGTTCTGGGACGCCGGCTCGGAGGAACGCGAGCGAACCGGGGCTGTGAGTGCTGACGACTGACTCCGAAACGACTCTCAAAAACACCGGTCACATAAAATCCGACAGCCCGGCCTGCTCGTCGTCGTCAGCCGCCGACTTTGATTTCGACTCGTCCTCGTCGTCTTCCGCCGCCAAGTCGCTCTCTGTGAGATCGTCGAGCGTCTCGTTTTCAGTTGTGGACTCAGACTCGTCTTCGTCCGCATCCGAGTCCGCCGCCACATCCATCTCTTCGCTCACTTCGCCCTCGAATGCACCCTGTGAGCCTTCGACGGACTGCTCCTCGCGGAGTCGCTCGGCATCCTCGACGATACCCGCCACCTTGTTCGTGTTCTTGCCGCTGCCGGTCACGAAGGAGACGTGTTCCTCGTCGAGTTCGTAGCGGGCGGCCATCGCCACAGTTAGCTCACGATTCTTGCAGTGGTGAGTCATAACCGAGAGATGTGGCATGATCTCCCGGCGTGCGGTGCTCATGCTGACGCCGTTGGTCTCGGCGATCTTGCGGGCGATGTAATCGCGCTTGTCGCGTGTCCCCCGCGAGCGGCCGAGTTTCGACCAGTAACTCGGCGGGCCGTAGCGCGTCCAGCCACCTTTCTCACCCTGGCGTGCGGCGGCGACGCCGGCGGTCATGTTGTCCCCCGCATACCGCCAGAAGGAGTAGTTCTGTGTCGCACGCACGCGGCCGAGCCAGCGGTCGGCGTTGGCGAGAAACTGGTAGGCGTCGGCGAGTTCCTGGCCGTGGTAGTCTTTGGGCATGTTGTCCTCGATCCAGTTGATCAGATCGTCCGGCGTCTCGTCGACGTCGTAGCTGGTCTCCAGCGCCTCCTGTGGCGTCGCCTTCTTGATGACGGTATCGAGATAGTCGAAGACCCCTTCTGTGGTGTCGCGCTCACCGGTGACGACATCCTCGGCTTCGAGGCGTTTGTCACCCTCCGTGAGCGCCTGCAGGTCCTTGATCGCGCCGCGGAGATCACCGCTGTTCGTCTCGGCGATCTGTTCGAGCGCCTCGGACTCGAACTCGATACCCTCCTTGCGACAGAGATCGCGCAGCACGGGGAGAATCGAGCGCTTCGAGACGGGGCGGAACTCGATCTCCTGGCAGGCGTTGCGGAGCCCGTTGGACATCTCGTAGAAGTCATTGGCGATGAGAATCATCGGCTGGCCGGCCTCCTTGACGAGACTCGTGATCGCTTTCGTCCCGCCGCGGTCGGCGTTGCCGTGGACGTTGTCCGCCTCGTCCATGACGACGAGCCGGCGACCGCCACCCCCGGCAGTGAGCGTGCCACTCTTGGCGGCCTCGCCCGCGACGCGTTCGATCACGTCTTTGGTTCGGGAGTCGGAGGCGTTGAACTCGATGGTCGGCCAGCCCCGGTCGGCAGCCAGCGCGTGTGCGGCCGATGTCTTGCCCACGCCCGGCGGGCCGTGGATGATCACTGCTTCGTGGTGGTCCCCCCAGGAGTCGGCCCACTCCCGGAGTTTGTCGCGGGCCTTGTCGTTGCCCCGCAGCTCCGACAGCGACGACGGGCGATACTTCTCCGTCCAGTCGGTCATTACTGGAGTAAGGTGAGAGAGTCGCTTAGTGGTTGCGGAGACGTCCCACCGAGGGGACAACTACCCGGTCTCGATTGACAAGAACCACCAGCATCGATTCGACATATTTAGGGGCTGGCGTGAGCGAACTCAAACCATGGCAAAAGTCAGCATTGTGGGTGCTGCAGGTACCGTTGGCGCAGCAGCAGGCTATACGATCGCACTGGAGGATATCGCGGACGAGGTCGTCTTCGTCGATATCCCCGAACAGGAAGACGTAACGGTGGGGCAGGCGGCGGATACGAACCACGGGATCGCCTACGACTCGAACACCGAGGTTCGACAGGGCGAGTACGCTGACACGGCGGACTCGGATGTCGTCGTGATCACGGCTGGGCTCCCACGCAGCCCGGGCGACACACGACTCGATCTGGCGGACGACAACGCGCCGATCATGGAGGATATTCAGGACTCGCTGGCCGAACACAGCGACGATTTCATCACGGTGACGACTTCCAACCCGGTCGATCTGCTCAACTACCACCTCTACAAAGCCGGCAACCGCGCGCGCAAGCAGGTCATCGGCTTCGGTGGCCGGCTCGACTCCGCACGCTTCCGCTACGTCCTCTCCGAGCGCTTCGACGTCCCAGTTCAAAACGTCGAGGCGACGATTCTCGGCGAACACGGCGACGCGCAGGTGCCAGTGTTCTCGAAAGTCCGCGTCGACGGCCAGGATCTCGAATTCTCCGCCGATGACAAAGAGGAGATTCTCGCCGACCTCCAGGAGAGCGCGATGAACGTCATCGAGCGCAAGGGCGCGACAGAATGGGGGCCGGCCCGCGGTGTGACCCACATCGTCGACGCGATCCTCAACGACACCGGCGAAGTGCTGCCGTGTTCGGTCCCACTCGACGGCGAGTTCGGCCACAGCGACGTCGGTTTCGGCGTCCCCGCCAAACTCGGCTCGAACGGGATCGAAGAGATCGTCGAGTGGGACCTAGAGGAGTTCGAACAGGAACAGATGCAGGAAGCGGCGGACAAACTCTCCGAGCAGTACGAGAAAATTAGCTAACGCTGCCGTCGTCCACGTCGGCGGAGTTCACGGGTCGAAATCGGTCGGTTCGAACGGGGTCGTACAGAGCGGGCAGCCGTGCTCGAGCAATGCGTCCCGCGTCCGTGACGAGACACCGACTGTCCCACCACACTCTGGGCAGGCAAATGACTGCGTTTCTGACTGACTCATACACGAATATATGAGAGCGACTTCCAAAGGAAAACAGCCAGCCTATACAGGGGGATTAAAAACAGGCGGCAGATCCCCGGGAAGCAATATGTATTCACTTACTGCAAATTCAGCTGCCCATGTGCGAGGTTGTGTTCGCAAGCGGGGGATATCGTGGCGATGAATAAGAGAGTCGACGACCGACGCCGTCGTCGTGGGCTGCGATCCGAATGGGGACCCCGCCGAGTACACCGGTAGCGCAACGACAGTCGGTGTCGCGACACAGGCCTGCACACGGGATGCCGTGCTGGGGAGTCTCCAATCGTGGTATCCAGAGGGCGAATATCCGACGACGGTCGAGGACGCCGAACACGGCGTTCGGACGACAGCATCGTCCGAGGTCTTTCGACTCTGAGTGTCGGTCGTGGATCAGGGATCGCAAAGATCTGCTCGTCTCCGTTCGAGTTCGTACTCTATTGCCCAGTTGACAAGTCCGCGGTGATGGTCTGTGTCCTGAACACGGAGTTTTATCGTCTTCTCGAATTCGTCTGCACCGATGAGATAACTCTGGCTCAGGTCGTGACAGTAAATTAAAAAGAAGTCCAATTGTTCGCGATCGATACTACCGGTGGCGTTAAGCTGGAGTTTTCCAGCGTCGTTCAGTGAGACACTCCTGATCCGAAGTCTGAGTAACTCACCGTCGTTCCGTTCGACAATAACAGTATATGGAACGCTGTCCGTACTGAACCACGCCGGAATATCGAGTGCTTCGAGATCAGTGAGGACCTTTCGTGTGGTCGTCTGCCGAGCAAGTCGGTCGTCCTCGGCTGGCTCCGGTGGCCACTGTGCGTCGAACTCGTAGGTTTCCGCCCAGTTGATCGTTCCGTGTGATTGCTCTGGTTCGTCGACGCGGAGCGAAATTCGTGATTTGATTACGCCCTCGGGGAGCAAGTACATCTCTTCGAGATCGCTACTGTATCCAAGAAAATAGTCGATATCACCACGATACTGCTTGTACTCGTGGCCTTGCGAGTTCGTATGCTGTGACTTTCCACTGATTTTTACGACACCGTCAGAGTAGTTCGCAGTCTTGATCTGTACTCGGAGAGGGCGACCATCTGGCGTCTCGATGATAGCGTCATATCGTTCGTTGTCGCCGAACGGGATTGAAACAGGGATTCCTCTTCGTGTCAGGTATGCAATGACTGCGGCTTCGGTTGCGACCCCCCTTTCGATGCGACTCCATCAAATCCACCTCCAAAGCGGGATTTCGACCATTGTAGCGGCTCTGGTGACGCGATCGGTGATAAAAGCCGGGTTAGCGGGCAAACCAATACAGCGGGGAAGAGGACAATACCCAAATATCGAAAGTGCCGAAAACAGGCAGTAGAGAGTGGGACCACCCGGATTTGAACCGGGGTTGACGGCACCCAAGGCCGTAAGGATACCAAACTACCCCATGGTCCCGCATCTGAAACTGGCAGGGACACGGATGTAAGGGTTTCGTTGCCGAGCGCGTGTGCGTGGTGTCCGCATGCACAGGCGAAGAGATGACGTCAGCGTTCGATCGGTCGGCCCGCTGCTTCCCACTCGGTGAGGCTCCCCTCGTAGAAGGCGATCTCCGGATAGTCGAGTTTGGTGAGTACGAAATACGTGTGGCTGATCCGCCGGGCGGTGTTACAGTACAGCAGTACGCGTTTCTCACGCGTGATCCCCTGCGCTGTGAGGATCGACTCCATCTCCGCGCGTGATTTGAGTCCACGCGTCTCGTCGTCGACGAGTTCGCGCCAGTCCAAGCGAACTGCACCGGGGATGTGTCCCTCTTCGTACTCCCAGTCCTCCCGTGTATCCACGATCACCGTGTTCTCGTCGTCTGTCGCCGCGGCGACCGTGTCGGCATCCACCAGCGGAGTGTCGTCCGGCCGCTGGATCTCGTAAGTCACCGGCTCGGTCTCTGGCTCCTCTGCGGTCGTCGGGCGTTCGAGTTGCCAGGCGCTGAAATCGCCGTCGAGGAGGTGGAGTTTCTCCTGTGGATGGCCGTACAACATCGCGGTGACGAGCACGCGTGCTGCGAAGACACCGTGGTGGTCGTCGTAGGCGACGACGTGGTCCTCGCGACCGATTCCTGCACTCCCGAACAGCTCCGCAAAGACATCCTCGCCGGGCAGCATTCCCTCGCCACCGCCATTTTCCGCGGCGTGCTCGTCGGCACGGAACTCCTCGAACGGGAGGTTGACAGCGCCGGGGATGTGCCCGATGCCGTCGTACTCCCATTCGTCTCGGACGTCGACCACGTGTACTCGATCACTGTTCTCCTCGAGCCACACGGGCGAAACGACAGTATCACTCATTGGCACGTCTTTGGCTGCAAGTCGCTTGAACGTGTCCGTCTCTCCCCCTCACGACCGTCATTCGAAGATAGCGGTAATTGTTGCCCTCGTATGTCGATGCTGTGGGTGCTCCCCAACTGTTTGCGGCGTACTCGAAGTGACAGGACGAGCGACGCTGTGGCAGTGCGCCGAAAAAACAAGCGCATTTTGCCGATACACCAAACGAGTGGATGGGTATGCCGCAAGTAGCACCGATATATGCATGGAACTCGTACTATCGGATGCAATCATGAGTGAGAGTAACTACGCGAAGGACGTTCTCGTATCGGCGGACTGGGTAGAAGACCGACTCGACGAATTCCAGAGTGACGATCCGGCCCACCGACTGGTGGAAGTCGACGTCGACACCGAGCTGTACGACGAGAGTCACGCTCCGGGAGCGATCGGTTTCAACTGGGAGACCGACCTGCAGGATCAGGTGACACGCGACATCCTCGACAAAGAGGATTTCGAGGAGCTGCTCGGAGCCCACGGGATCAGTGAGGACTCGACAGTCGTTCTCTACGGTGACAACTCCAACTGGTTCGCTGCCTACACCTACTGGCAGTTCAAATACTACGGCCACGACGACGTGAAACTCCTCGATGGCGGCCGTGAGTACTGGGAAGAACACGACTATCCGACGACGGACGAGGTTCCGGCGTTCCCGGAAGTCGAGTACAACGCCTCCAACCCACGCGAGAGCATCCGAGCCTACCGTGACGACGTCGAGAACGCGATCGAGCGCGGCCTCCCACTCGTGGACGTTCGCTCGCCCGAAGAGTTCAGTGGCGAAGTGCTCGCACCGCCAGGACTCGACGAGACCGCACAGCGTGGCGGTCACATCCCCGGCGCACAGAACATCTCCTGGGCAGCCGTCACCAACGACGACGGCACCTTCAAGAATGCTGACGAGCTGAAAGAGCTGTACGCCGACTACGGCATCGACGGCGAGGGAACGACCGTCGCCTACTGCCGGATCGGTGAGCGCTCCTCTGTCGCCTGGTTCGCACTCCACGAACTGCTCGGCTACGAGGACACCATCAACTACGATGGCTCCTGGACCGAGTGGGGTAACCTCGTGGGTGCGCCGATCGAGAAAGGCGAATAGCGAGATTGAGCGGAGCGAAACCTCGAAGTGGAACGGCGAGCGCTTTTCGCGAGCCGTGGAACAGGCCGACGACTAAGTGAAGCGCAGGGAGATTTTCTTCTCCGAGTCCCGTTTTTCCAGCCGGTGAGTACTGGCTACCGTAACCCATAATGTCGCGAAACCAAAGATACAGCAAGGGAGCGAGAGATCCGTTCGCTCGCGGCCACTCAAATATGGCAACATCAACGATCGAGCGATGGAGCAGGGACAACAGCGTCGACCTGCAGGCCATTCTCGCATTCAACGTGCTCTTTGCGGCTCAACTACTTGCTGCCCTCGTCTACGGCGTCGTCTTCGAGGTCCAGCCGACGACACTCCATATCTTTCTGATTCCATTCGTCTGGATCACGATCAGTGTCCTGGCTGTGTGGTACACCGATCCCGTCGACGCCAGCCCGAGACGGAAGCTGATCGCAGGGACAGTGAGCGGGCTGTTTTTCGCCGTCTTCCTCTATCTCTCCGGCAGTGCCGGCACCGCCACCGAACTGTTCGAGCCGGTGACGGGCGCTGCGGGATTCGGGACCTCACTCGACAGCTCACTCGGCTGGGGCCCGATCATCTTTTACGCGAATGACTGGGTTGCGATGCGGGTCATCCCCTACCAGTTCGTCGGCTACCTCGCTCTCTCCTATCTAATCTACGTCGCACTGCTCGACGTGGCAAGCTCCGCGAAGGCGGGACTGCTCGGGCTCGTGCTCTGTCCGGGCTGTACGGTCTCGCTTTTCCCGTCGGTCTTTGCCAGCGCTGCGGGCATCTCCTCTGCATTCGCGCTCCTCGTCCGGTACACCTACGAGCTCTCGACAGTGTTTTTTGTCGCCGCCGTGGCGCTGATGTACTGGGAACCCTCACTCGAACAGTTCCGGCGGAACGCGTTCGGGAACGTCCACGCGATCACCGCGGGGGTCGCTGGATTCGTCGCCTGGATCCATCTGTTCCACCCGGGTCACGGCGTCTTCCAGCTGATTCAGTACCTCCAGTACGGGACGCTGTACGATCCACGGCCGCTGGCGTTTACCCTCGCCGGATTCGCGATGTTCGCCGGCATTCTGCTCGGCTACGCCGGGATCGCACGCAAGCAGCTGTATCTCCTCGGGATGGGACTGATGGCGACGTTCGTTCTCGGCTACGCCGCCTGGCATACGGTGCTCCATCACGGTGCATTCTGGCCGCATATCGAACTGCACGGTCACAGCGACGCGGGCGCGATCGAAACTGTCTGGACGCATCTCTCCGGTGATACCACCGCACTCGTGAGCAAGCTCGCCGAGACGACGCTGTTCGGACTGCTTCTGTTCCTCTACAGAGACGAGTGAGCTGGCGACAGCAGCGTTATATCACGTCGGAGGGATCGAGTTCACCGCGGGCAATCTCGCGGAGTTGCTTCTCGGAGAGCATCTCGATGACGAAATCAGGCATCCCCTCGGGGAGGTCCTCCGGAATCGACACGTCAGTGCCATCCACCTCGTCAGTCACGACCGTTCCACCATCAGTCGCAGACTGGGAACCCGACAGCTGGGTCACCGTCTCCTCGACTTCGGTGACCATCGCGGCCTGTTGCTCGTTTGCAGCTGCCAGCTCGTCGACCTCCTCGGCGACCCGGTTGGCCTGCGTGACTACGTCGTCGACCATCGACGCGATCTCCTCGGCGGCAGCAGCCTGATCGTCGGTCGCTGCCGCGACCTCGCTGATCCCGTTGGTCGTCTCGGTGATCGCCTCGACGATGTCGGTCAGGTTGTCCATCGCATCCTGAACACGGTCGATCCCCCGATCGACCTGTTCGGCCGTGTCGGTGAGACTCCCGACTGTCTCCTCGGTGTCGGCCTGGATCTCGTCGACCATCGTCTCGATGTCACCGGCCCGTGTCTGTGACTCCTCGGCGAGTGATTTGATCTCGTCGGCGACGACCGCGAACCCCTCGCCCGCCTCGCCGGCCCGGGCGGCCTCGATCGAGGCGTTCAGAGCGAGCATGTTTGTCTGTTCGGCGATCGCGTTGATCGCGTCGACGAACTCGTCGATCTCCGCGATGCGGTCCTGTAACCCGTCGACATCGGTCACGACACCGTCGACGGCGTTACCGATCTCGTCCATCACGTCGGCGGCGTCGTCGGCTGCGTCTTTCCCGTCTTCGGTGAGTGTTTCCGCCCGCTCGCTCGAATCTTCGACCTGGTCGGCCGTCGCTGCGACCTCCTCGACTGTCGCCGAGAGATTCGACACCTCGTCTGCGACTTCGTCGATCTTCCGGGACTGCTGTTCTGCCGCGTCACTGATCGTGGTCGCACTGTCTGCGACGTCTTCGGCGGTCGATCGCAGATCACTCACGGGCTGTTCGAGTTCCTCGTCGACACTGGCCATCAACTGCTCGTTTCGCTCGATTTCGTCTTCGAGTCGCTGACTGTAGGAGTGGATGTAGGTGTCCGTGACGACCTGCATATCGAGATTGATGATTCGGAGAATAGAGAGCATATCTTCGATCGCATCGTCGACTTCTGCTTCGACGGCCGATTCGATCGCACTGTCCGGGACCGAAGGGGGGTCGTCCGCTCCACTGTCGGTCTCCAGCTCCGATGTTACGGCCGCTGTCACCCGGTCGGTAACCGAGTCGACGAGCTGATCACCGACGAGAGGAAGGATAAGATCGTAGTAGACGCCGTACTGGCCGATATACTGTTTCATCGGCATATCAAGCATATCGTGGAGCTTGCCGATCCGAGCCCGGTCGCGGAAGTACTGCTGGCCGTACTCACCGTCGACGAGCGTGGTAAAATACGCCGACTGGGTCTGTTTGAGCTGGTCGACGTTTTTTGGTGAGCGACCGATAACCTCGACTGTCTCCTCGTAGTCGGTGAGATTCTCGTAGAAATCGTCGGCGACCTGATCGGCGTGTTCTGCAAAGAGATCCTGGTACCCCGTGAGTCGGCGGACGTCGTCCTCCGAGAAGTTCACAAAGTCTTTCCGCCACTCGATTTCCGAGCGGTCGAGGCCGATCTCGTCGATCAATGAATCGAGATCAAGCTGGTCGTTCAACCCACCCTTCCCGAACGCTTCCCGACCGGACGCTCTGCTGTTCGACATAGATACTGGCTGTTTGAAAAGCCGACTTAAGTAGGTTCTTGAGATATTTTCAGTGCTGATAACCGAGGTGGCTGCACGAAACTGACGAATTTCGACCCACCTAGGATGAGGCGAACAACGTGCGGCGCTCCTCGTGAGCACTCGTTCTCACGGTGGTCGACTATCTGTCCGACTGGACAGCCGCCAGTATCAGCAGCCACGAAACGCACTCACTGACGGCTACGTTGGCGGAGTTTCGGACGGATCAGATGAGTGAGGCCTGCCGAGACGATACCGACACCGGCCGCGACACCGATCACAGTTCCGACCCCGAAGAACGCACCGCCCAGCAGGACGTACGTCTGCACGCCGACCAGAAAGGAGAGGACGCTGACCACGCCCCAGAGCAGACTTGCCTTGACCGTCGGCTCCATCTATTTCGTGGCGATGGCCTCGATCTCGACGCCGACGCCTTTCGGAAGCTCGTCGACACCGACGGCACTGCGAGCTGGCGGTTCGTCGTCGAAAAACGACTCGTAGGTGGTGTTCATCGCCTCGAAGTCGTCGATATCGTCGAGGAAGACGGTCACTTTCAGGACGTCGGTCATCTCCGCGCCCGCTTCGGCGAGGACGGCTTCGAGGTTCTCCAGTGCCTGCTCGGTCTGGACGTCGATCGCCGCGCCGTCGAGGAGGTCTCCGTCCGGCGTCAGTGGGATCTGCCCGGCAGTGAAGACGAGGTCGTCCGTCGCAGTCGCCTGGCTGTAGGCCCCGACCGCTGCCGGCGCCTCGTCAGTGCTGATTATCTGTTTCATACGTCCTCTGGTGCCGGGACGGATATAAAACTCGGCGACTCGTGGTGTACGTCCATTTTTATGCGAGTCAGTAATGATCTCTGTCGTGAACAGACGGCTCGCGTCTCTCTCCTTGCTGTTCGCTGCTCTCTGTGGATTTGTGGCAGGAGTCATCGACCGTGTCGACGCCAATCTGGCGATGTACTGTCGCTCGAAATCGAGACGGTAATCGCCCAGACACTGCTGGTCACCGCCGTCGTCCTCGCAGTGCACGGGGCGTACACACTGTATGAACGAATCCTGGAGCGCATGAACGAACATCCCGACAGGGTCGCGTTCCCGGTCAGCCGGAGTCGATCAGGGTCCGAGTTCGTCGATCACACGCACTGCGTTTTTCGAGAACGCTTTCCGCATCGCATCTTCGGGCACGTCGAGTGTGAGTATCTCCATGATCGCCACGTTCGGATGGAGGTTCGGTGCGCCGCTGCCGAACAGCACCTGGGAGGGGTGTTCCATCAGCGCGCGTTCGAGCGGGTCGCGCAACTGGACGAAGCTCGTGTCGACGAAGCAGTTCTCGTGACAGCCGAGGAGATCGATCGTCTCGCTCATCAGCGATTCGTCGAGAGGATACCCCCCGAAGTGGGCGATGATGAGGGGGAACTCGTAGTCGAGCAGCGTCTCCTCGATCGTCTCGGGGCCGAACCCGCGACCACCGTACGTAATAACTGGGAGATCGACCGCCTCGAGCTGGGAGAGAACCTCCGCGTCCGGCAGCCCATCCGCGACGGGATCGAGTACGAACCCGATAAACCGGTCCTCGTAGGCGTACTGTTCGATATCGTCCGGCGAGGTGTGCTCGTCAGAACGCGACCGCGTGACGTTTCGCAGGCGTGACGTGACACTCTCCCCGGGATCGCGTGCGCCGTTGACCCGGGCAGCCGCCACGAACGACCGGTCGACGGCCATCCGCGCGACGGCGTTGTTCGCTTTGAGATACGAGCCGTCGCGTTCGGCAGGAAACACGAGCGACTGGACGATGCCAGCCTGTTGCATCTCCCGCTCGATCTGTTCGGCATCTCCCACCCCCCGTGGCCGGCGGCTCTCGTCCGGTTCGAGTTCCACGTGCGTGTCTACCACCCGAAACCCGTGCTCCAGCTCCAACATCGACCGGGTAATTGTACTGGGGATACTTAACACTCCGCGATGTTCCAGGCCGTAACCCGGGGACTGAACTCCACGAGTAGTAACATTTATATAGAACCGCAAACGACATTTTAAGCGAGGTAATCATCAATGTCACAATCTGGCCAGCGACGCATGGGCGGACAGCCTATGTTTATTCTTAGTGAGGACAGCGAGCGAACGCGGGGTGACGACGCACAGTCGTCGAACATCTCCGCGGGGAAGGCTGTAAGTGAGTCGGTACGGACAACACTCGGCCCGCGCGGGATGGACAAGATGCTCGTCTCCGACGACGGGGACGTTGTCATCACCAACGACGGGGCGACGATTCTCGACGAGATGGATATCGAGCATCCAGCCGCACAGATGCTCGTCGAGGTCGCAGAGACACAGGAAGAGGAGGTCGGCGACGGGACGACAACGGCATCTATTCTCGCGGGCGAGTTGCTCTCCAAGGCCGAGAATCTCCTCGAAGACGACGTCCACCCGACGACGATCGTCGAGGGATACCACGAGGCCGCCCAGATCGCACAGGCAGCTATCGAGGACAACGTCATCGCGACCGAACCCGACGACGAACAGCTCCTGCAGGTCGCCGAGTCGAGCATGACCGGCAAGGGAACCGGCGAACTCGCCGCCGGCGATCTCGCACAGACGGTCGTCGACGCAGTCCAGCAGGTCAGCACCACGGACGGTGTCGACCGCGACGCCATTACGGTCCACACGCAGGTCGGCGCAGCTACGAGCGCGACCGAACTCGTCGAGGGTGTCATCGTCGACGAAGACCGACTCAGCGAGGAGATGCCACGGTCGGCCGAAGACGCAGCGATCGCCATCATCGAAGAGGACCTCGAAGTCAAGGAGAGCAACATCGACGCCGAGTACCAGGTTTCGAACGTCGATCAGCTCAACGCAGCGATCGAGGCCGAGACCGAACAGCTCGCCGAGTACGCGAAAGCGATCGCCGAGACCGACGCCGACGTCGTCTTCATCGACGGTGACGTCGACGACCGCGTCGCCTCGGATCTCGTCAAGGAAGGTCTGCTCGTCTTCGACGGCGTCGACGGCGACGACATCGACGCAGTCGGTGCCGCGACGGGTGCCAGCCGCGTCGGCTCCGTCGAGACGCTCGAAAACGACGATCTCGGCTCGGCCGACTCCGTCAGCGTCGAGAAGTTCGCCGACGACGAACTCGTCTTCATCGAGGGTGGCGCAGCTTCGGAAGCAGTGACCATCTTCGCCCGCGGCTCGACCGAACACGTCGTCGACGAGATCGAGCGCAGCCTCAACGACGCACTCGACGTCGTCACCGCAGCACTCGACGCCGGCGGTGTCGTCGGCGGTGCGGGTGCGATCGAGATCATCATCGCCAACCAGGTCCGTGACGAAGCAGCCAGTATCGAGGGCCGCAAACAGCTCGCAGTCGAGGCTTTCGCCGACGCCGTCGACGTGCTCCCGCGAACGCTCGCGGAGAACACCGGCATGGACCCGATCGACGCGCTCGTCGATCTCCGCGCCGCACACGACGGTGGCACTGCGGCTGGCCTCATCAGCGAGGGTCAGACCGGCACCGTCGCCGATCCGATCGAGCACGGTGTGCTCGACCCCGCCGCTGTCAAACGCGAGGCGATCGACAGCGCGACCGAGGCATCGACGATGATCGTCCGGATCGACGACGTCATCGCCTCGAACTGATCTGGCCACTGATAGCCGTCTCTGATCGAGAATACAGCATATTTTTTCGCCTCAACCGAGTAAGTCAGCAGCCTGTCCGGGATCAGATAAAGGCCAGTGGCAACATTACCGCGACACCGACTGCGATCCCACCCGCGAGTTCTGGCTTTCCCCCGCTGGGAAGGTTCTGGCCGATATCGAGCGCTTCGGGGATGAACTCCGAGAGGACCAGATAGATCATCGCACCGGCAGCGAAGCCGAAACCGTAGGGAAGGAATTGCCGGGCGACTCGGACAAAGGCGAAGGCGATGACGGCACCGATCGGCTGTGGCAGACTCGAAAAGACCGCCCACCAGACCATCTTCCACTCGGGAACACCCATCGATTTCAGCGGGATCGAGATCGCCGTTCCCTCCGGAATGTTGTGGATCGAGATTGCGATGGTCATGAAAATCGCCAGGATCGGGACGGTGAATCCGAGGATCTGCGTGCCGCCTTCGAGGCCAAGGTCGGCAAACGAGACACCGACGGCGATCCCCTCCGGGAAGCTGTGGACCGTCAAGATACCGAGAATGAGGACGAGTTTCGTGAAATCCGCCTCCTCGTACTGTTTGGGGTCGAGATCGGCATCCAGCAGCAGATCGTGGGCCACGACGACGAGGATGACGCCGGCAACCATCCCGATTCCGATCTCCAGCATCGACCCCTCGGCCAGCCCCTCCTGGATCAGCCCGAACAGCGACGCCGAAACCATGATTCCAGAGGAGAGTCCCCAGAGAACGACGTTTCGGCGGTCACTGATCGAGTCGAAAAAGTAAAATGGGAGTGCACCGATACCGGTCGCCAGCGCGGTAATGAACCCCGCAATGAAGACGAACGTGAGGTTCCCAAGCAGCGCCATACTCGCGTCTACGGGAGAGTGATATAAACGCCCAGCGGCGAGTACCAGAATCTGAGTCTACCCCTATTTTTTCGCGCGGTGCAGGCGGCTGGCGAACAACAGCCCGACGAACAGGTAGACCAGGCCGGCAATCGGCAACAGCGTGGACTCGACTGCCCAGATCGCGGCGAGAAAGGAGCCACCGAGAAAGAAGAAAATAAGCCCGGCGACGAGGAGTTTCTCCGGATCGACCATCAGTGATCGAAAAACCGGCCGTGGAAGCCAAAGGGGTTGTGGTGGGGCACTGGCGCACGGGCGAGTTCGTCGAGTGTTTCCCCGTCGAAGACGAGCAGCAGAGAGCGCTCGGTCGAAACGTCGAGTGCCGGTGCGAGCACAACCCCGTCGTCTTCACGCTCCCCGGCCGGGCGCTGAATCAGCCACGGCTCTTCGACGTAGAGATCCGTCTGCCACCACTCCGTCGCCTGTCCACGCTCTGTGTCGACCTTGACGAGTCCGTTTGCACCCTCGCGGTCTGTCGCCTGACCGTAGGCGTACCGGTAGTCGGTGGTCTGCCGGTTGCGGGGGACTGTCGGCAGTTCGATCCCGCCGTCGTACAACTGTTCACTGGAGACTGTCCCATCGGAACCGATTCGCAACCGAACCAATCGCCCCGGCGGCACGGCTGCGAAGCCCTCGCTTTCCAGCCGTTCCAGCGAGAGCGCGTCGACGATGGTGTTGTCCTCGAAAGCGACCAGATCGACGACGACAGTCCCCTCGTCGTCGTAGGCGTTGATCGTGTGAAACGTGAAGAATGGGTCGACCGTCGGCTGTGTTCGGATCTGCCCGGTATCGCGGTCGACGACGTACAGTTTCGTGTCGATCCCCTCGTTCCACTCCAGCAGTTCGAAAAAGCCCTCGGTGAACGGGGACAGTGATTTGCGGATATTGATCCGCAGTGGTGTCTCGACGAGGACGATGTGGTCTTGGCTGACGGCGATGCTGTGGATATACGCCGGCGAATCGGTCGGAATCGACGTGATAAGTTCTCGCCGGCGGGTGCCGTCCGGAATCCGGAACAGCTTGTACTCGTGACTCCGACCGAAAGAGAGTCCGTGGCCGACCTGCTCCCCGCGGTGTGGATCTGCAACCAGGTGGGCCGTGATCATATCGACGTCGAGCATATCGTCGAAGACGAACTCATCCCGGGTTTCGAGTGTAGTACCTTCGAAGGAAACAAGCTTTGGAACTTCAGTCTGGGCGACTAGTTCGCCGTCGATGCGTGCGACGTGGACGTTCGCGTTGTCGGTCGGCTCCGGCGGTCCAAGCCGGCGAAGAAAGCCGAGCAGTTTTCCGGGCCCGTGTTCGTCCGTGGCGAACTGGCCGGTCGGTCGGCCGGCCATCGCGTCGGCGTAGCTCTCGGTCCGGAGAAATCGGTTGGTGTAACGAATCTTCCCATCCGCGAACTCGTATTTTCGCAACATTGCCAGCCCGTCGAACCAGTGTCGCAGGCGGACACCGTTCCCCTCGAATTTGCCCGGTCCATTGCGGATGAGTGATCCGGAGAGCCACTCGGGAACCGTCCCGTCGACAGGAAGTTCGTGATCGCTCACCTCGGTGTCGAGCGAGCGAAAGCCCGGCATGAACGTAGATTCTGACACGGACACTGCTAGGGGGTTGTCGATCATAATACTGGGGGCAAGAACAGAGCGATCGGAGAGAAGTGACCGTGACCCCCGTTGTTTCTGCGTAGTGTGCTCGAACACTACCTTTTTGCCTGCGAACAGCCAATCTCACGGTATGAGCCGTGACCAGGTCGACGATGAGAGCACTGGTCAGATCGAGGTCGTCCAGCATCGTCGCGGCACATTTGCTGATTTCGACGGCTACGACGGTGACGAGGAGACAGACGCAACGATGAAACACGATGGGTGGGGCATCGATTCATAAATGCCGCGGGCACTCGTCGACACGTCAGTTCTTTTCGCGGCCGCCGACACACGCGACAGTGAACGCGGGGACGGACTCGCCATTCTCCGGGGTGTGACGACGGGACGTAACTACCCGAGGCAGTAATCGAATGCAGATCGAATTTCTCGGCGGCGCTGGCGAGGTGGGCCGGAGTGCAATTCTGATAAACGACTCGCTGTTGCTGGATTACGGCATCAAGACGGAGAACCCGCCACAGTATCCGATCGGTGATATCGATCCCGATGCAGTGGTCGTCAGCCACGGTCACCTCGACCACGCCGGGGCGGTGCCGGCGCTGCTCTCCGGCAGTGCCCGTCCGCCGGTCCACTGGACACCGCCCACACGGGCGCTCGCGCTTCGACTCGCCGAGGACACGCTGAAACTCCACGGCCAGACGCCACAGTGTCCCTTCACCGAGACGGACGTTCGCCGCCTGACGCAGGTTTCGGAGACCCACGGTTACGAGGAGTCCTTCGAGGCGGCCGGCCACGAGGTGACATTTTTCAACGCGGGCCACATCCCCGGCAGTGCACACGTACTCGTCGACGACGGGGAGACACGGCTACTCTATACAGGAGATTTCCACACCGGCGGCCAGCGACTCGTTCCCGAGACGACCGCTCGGCCCGAGGCGGACATGGTCATCACCGAGAGTACCTACAGCGATGTCGAACACTCCGACAGAGCACAACTCGAAGCGGGGTTCGTCGAGAGCGTCAGAACGACGATCTGGCAGGGCGGCACCGTCGTCGTTCCCGTCTTCGCGATCGGCCGTGCACAGGAGCTGCTTCTCATCTGCGAGGCGAACGATATCGACTGCTATCTCGACGGGATGGCGACGGAGATTACCCGCACTCTCAAGCAGTATCCGGACTACGTCCGAGATCCGGATGCCCTGCGCCGGGCGACCTCGAACGCCCGGTTCGTGACAGAGAAAGATGGTCAGCGAGCCCGTCTCACAGAGAAAAACACGGTAATTCTCACGACGGCAGGAATGCTCGGCGGTGGGCCGGTCGTCTCCTACATCCCACGGATCAGGAGCAATCCGACGAACAAGATCGCGCTTACGGGCTACCAGGTCGAGGGGACCCCAGGGAGAGAACTCGTCGAGACGGGCAGCGCGGAGTTCGACGGCCGGGTGATGCCGGTCAGCGCACAGGTCGAACAGTACGATTTCTCGGCACACGCCGACCGTGACGGACTTCGCGAGTTTCTCTCGGAGTACCGCGAGACACCGATTCTCGTCAACCACGGCGACGCCTGCGAACAGTTCGCCGACCGCCTCGCAGCAGCCGGCTACGAGGCGAGCGCACCGGACCTCGGCGAGCGGATGCAGGTCGGCGACTGAATCGCACGCCGTGAGACACGGTAGCACGCCCTGAAACTCCAAAAAACCGGAGAACCTTTCCCTTGTCTTCCCAAAGAACGGGTGTATGGGATTTGGAAGCTACGATGAGACCGAACAAGAAGACGCGGACACAGGTGACATCGACGAGAACGACGGCGTGTCAGTACACGAGCACACGCACGAGGGAGAGGTGTCCTTCGAGTCCGACGCCTCGCAGGACGAACTGCTAGACAAACTCGACGAGATCAAATCCGACTAGTACGGCCAGTTGGGGTCACGGGGCTCGTCAGGTTCGCGCGTGTCCTCTACGACCGCCTCGCTCGCCGCACCGACCGTCTCGAAATTTTCCCGCGCAGCCTGGAGTGACACGTGGTTCGTGTCGCTGACGTACTCGATGTCCGAAAACTGGATCGGATCGTCCATCCAGTGACAGACGGGACACACCTCGTACGAGCCCGGCTGGGCCTCCGAGAGTGTGAGATAGCCACAGCATGGGCAGTAGCCGAGTTCGCGGGCGGCGGGGTTCCCGAACTGTTCTGACACCATAGCGCGTGATAGGTAGCCAACAACAAAATAGGTGGTGTTTGTTCACACTAGACGATCCAAACGATCGTATTGGATGGCCAATGTCTGATTCGTTTCGTATATTTAAGACTTAGTTATAAGGATTTATATACGTATATAATCACCCGGAGTACAACATATGTTACTATACTAATATTATAAACTGATTTTAAAGACTGCGGTGAGCGTTTACGAGATGGTAAAAAAAGATGTGTTCGGTCGGCGAACCGTGCTATCAGGACTTTCTGCGGCTGCTATCGCAGGGATCGCCGGCTGTATGGGAGCGGATGCTCAGAGTAACGACGGCGCCGGACAATCTGACGGAGACGGAAACCAGGGCCAGGGGCCACCGGAAAACCCCGAAGTCGGGGAGCATTCGACGATTCGCCTGGAACGGGTCGGCGGCTACAGTGCCGGGGTCTACGACGATGGTGGTGCCGAGATAGTCAGCTACGACAGCGCGACCGAACAGGCGTTTGTTGCCAACTCGGCAGCGGGCGCTGTCGACATACTCGACATCAGCGACCCAGCGGCGCCGACAAAAGTAGACAATATCGACATCGCCGCGGCAACCAACTGGGCGGAGGCCGCAGAGGTGACGAGCGTCGACGTACAGGACGGACTCATCGCCGCAGGTGTCGCCAATCAAACCAAAACAGACGACGGAAGAGTCGTCGTCGCGAGCACGGAGACGCTGGAAGTGGTCGGCTCGGAGACGGCCGGACCGCTTCCGGACTCTGTGGCGTTCACACCTGACAGTTCGGCAGTCCTCGTCGCAAACGAGGGCGAACCAGACGAAGCCTTCGAAACCGTTCCCGAGGGATCGGTGAGTGTCGTCAGCCTCAACGACGACGGGAGCCCGGCGGAGAGCAGAACGGCCGGCTTTACCGAGTTCAACGGTCAGGAAGACGAGCTGCGTGAGCAGGGTGTTCGCATCTTCGGACCCGAGGACGCACTCGACGTAGCCAGCAACGTCGAACCGGAAACGGTTACTGTGGGACCTGATGGCTCGACAGCCTGGGTCACACTCCAGGAGGCAAACGCCTTCGCAGTGGTCGATATCGAATCTGCATCTGTCACCGAGATCCAGGCGCTGGGCTACAAGGATCACATGCTGCCGGGCAATGGCTTCGACGCGAGCGACAGCGACGGCGGCCCGAACATCCGAAACTGGCCGACAAAAGGGATGTATCACCCCGATGGTATCGACACCTACGAGGTCGGCGAAGAGACGTTCGTCGTCTCTGCAAACGAGGGGGACGCCCGGGATTTCGACGGCTACAGCGAGGAAACAGAGGTCAGCGAACTCGACCTCGACGAGGAAGCGTTCGATTTCGATCAGATCGCCGGGATCGAAACTGTCGAACAACTCCAGGCCGAGAATACCCTCGGTGAACTAGAGACGACGACTGCCAACGGTGACATCGACGGCGACGGTCAGCACGAGGAGATCTACTCCTACGGTGCCCGGTCGTTCTCGATCTGGGACGATCAGGGGAATCTAGTATTCGACAGCGGCGACGAGTTCGAACGAATTACCGCAGAGCGGTACCCGGACAATTTCAACAACGACAACGACGAGAGCGATCCGGACGGGCGAAGTGACGCCAAAGGACCAGAACCCGAAGGTGTCTCGATCGGCAGAATCGGGGACAGAGCCTACGCGTTCATCTCATTCGAGCGGATGAGCGGTGTCATCGTCTACGACATCACGGTTCCGGAAAGCGCCACCTTCGTCCAGTATATCAATCCGCGTGATTTCAGCGTCGATATCGAATCGGAGATTATCGAGGGAAATCTCCCGGCCGATGCCGCGGGCGATGTCGGAACCGAAGACGTCGAGTTTATTCCGCATTCCGAGAGTCCAGTCGACACGCCACTACTGTTGACAGCGAACGAAGCCAGCGGGACCACGGGCGTCTTCCAGATCAGTCTGATCGAGTAAACTGTAACCGGTCTACTCGGCTTTTATTTGGGAGAGACGCATCGCGTTCCCGGTCACACCGACAGTCATTCCCGCGTCACCGATCAGGACGGCGACCCAAATCGGAACGAGACCAAAGGGGACGAGCACCACGAGCAGCGCTTTCACACCGAGACTGGCCCAGATATTCTGCCTGATGACACCGTTTGCCCGTCCAGAGAGATCACGCAGGTAGGGGAGCTTCGAGATATCGTCGCCCATCAACGCGATGTCGGCCGTTTCGAGTGCGGTGTCGGTCCCGGCAGCACCCATCGCCACGCCGACCGTTGCCGTTGCAAGTGCCGGGGCGTCGTTGATGCCGTCGCCGACCATCGCGACCGAGCCGTGCTCTGCTTCGAGGTCCCGAATCGCCGTCACCTTCTCTTCGGGCAGCAGTTCGGCACGGAAGTCGTCGACCCCGACCTCCCTGGCGATCGCGTGGGCCGTTCGCTCGTTGTCGCCGGTCAGCATAACGACCGCTTCGACACCCAGCTCGTGGAGTCGGTCGACCATCTCCGCCGCCCCAGGCCGGATCTCGTCTGAGACGGCGACGACGCCCTCCAGTTTGTCTTCCGTCCCGACGAGGACGACCGTCTTCCCCTCCCGCTGGAGTGCTGGAATCGTCTCCGAGAGGAGATCCAGACAGTTGTTTCGCTCACAGAGTTGCTGGGAGCGTGCGGTCACGACACCGCCGTCGGTCGTCGCGTGGACGTGCGAGAGATCGAACCCCAGCTGTTCGAACAGCGCGGGTTTCCCGGCGTAGTGCGAGATACCGCCAAGCGTTGCAGAGACACCTTTGCCGGTGATCGCCTCGAACTCCGTCACGTCGTGGTCGGCGACCGCCGCCTGCTCGGCGCGGTCGACGATGGCGTCGCCGATCGGGTGCTCACTGCGTTTCTCCAGCCCGCGGGCACAGCGCAACACGTCGTCTTCGGTGTTGCCGTTCAGTGGGACGACATCCGTGACGGTGAGTTCGCCTTTCGTCAGCGTTCCCGTCTTGTCCAGCGCGACGGCGTCGACCTCGCCCATCGCTTCGAGGTGGTTACCGCCCTTGATGAGGACGCCGTTGCGTGCGGCGCTGGTGATCCCCGAGACGACCGACACTGGTGTGCTGATGACGAAGGCACAGGGACAGGCGAGTACCAGCAGCGTGAGCCCCCGGACGAACCAGCTGTTCCAGGCCCCGCCGAACAGCAGTGGCGGGACGAGCACCGCGAGGACGGCCAGGCCGACCACGACGGGCGTGTAGTAGTCCGAAAACCGATCCACGAACTGCTCGCGGTCGGTCTTCGCCGACTGGGCGTCCTCGACGAGATCGATGATCCGGGCGAGGGTGTGTTCGTCGGCCCCCGCCGTCGTCTCGATTTCGAGGTAGCCGACCTCGTTTACCGTCCCGGCATACACCTCGTCACCGGCAGTCTTGTCGACTGGAACACTCTCGCCGGTCACCGGTGACTGATCGATTGCGCTCTCTCCGTCGAGAACGGTGCCGTCGACTGGGATCTTCTCACCGGGCTGGACGAGGACCGTCTCGCCGATCTCGACAGTCTCTGCGGGGACCGTGCGTTCCTCGCCACCGCGGCGGACGCGGGCCTCGTCGGGTGAGAGATCCATCAGTTCTCGGAGGGAGTTTCGGGCTCTGTCCATCGAGTACTCTTCGAGCAGTTCGGCGACGTTGAACAGGAAGGCGAGCGTCGCAGCCTCGAAGTACAGCCCCTCACCGAACCCCAAACTCGCGGTGACGGCACCCAAGATCGCGACGCTCATCAGGAAGTCGATATCCAGCGAGACCTGGCGAGCAGAGACGAGTCCGTTCCGGAGGATGATCTCGCCGCCCACGATGGTGCCAAGCAGGAAGGCAGTATCCGCCAGCGTGTGCTCCACGCCGAGAACCGTCACGACAGCAGCGTCGACCCCGGTGACGACGAGTGCCAGCCCCGCGAATAGGAAGAGTCCGCTCGCCCACGTTTTGAGCGCCCGCGTACTTGTCCAGATCGTTCGCGACTCTGCGGCCCCGTTCCGTCCGGAGTCGGTAACCTCGTACCCTGCCGCCTCGATCGCGTCGATCAGTGTGGACTCCTCGACGCGCTCGGGGTCGTACTCGACAGCAACACGACCGGTCGCTGCGGCGGGATCGACGGTACTGACGCCGTCGATGCCCGACAGCGCCGTGGAGACAGTGCCGGCACAGGACGAACAGTCCATCCCCGGGACGGTAAACCGGACCCGCTCGTGTGACTCCTCGCTCATATCCCGGGGTAGGAGACGAAGAGTTATTAATTCAGCTATTATATATCGCTGTTTTAATAGAAACTACTGGTAAGAATAGGGTGGTAGATTAATAATCGAGGCCGGAGTCTGACTGCTATTCACCATCCCAGTCGATCCGGCAGTTGTCGTCACAGAAGTGAGCGGACTGGACAGTTCCATCGTCGATCCACGTAATGACTCGGTGGTTCGGACTGTCAACGATCTTGGCCTCGCAGGTCGCACAGCTGGGTGCGTCCTCCTCCGAGGTGTTCTCGTTGAGATCCGATGTCGGGTCAACCATGCTGTCTGTTACGTCGTAACCCATGGTATTTAACGGCTATTTTGTGCTAATCTTCAGATTTGCAACACGAACCGCGATGCAGCGGTGGATACCCCGAGAACATTTAATAGCTCGCTCCCGTCAGTGGCGGGTATGGCATCAGAGGGAACGTTCGACGGCTTCGGGGGACGACACGTCCCAGAACCGCTGGAGGGACCACTCGCCGAACTGGCTGCTGGGTTCGAGAAGGCGATCGATTCCGACGAGTTCTGGGCGGAGTTCGAGTATCTCCTGGAACACTACGCAGGTCGACCGACACCGGTCTTCCACGCCAGGAGCTTGAGCGAACGCTACGACACGGAGATTTACCTGAAACACGAGGATCTGCTCCACGGCGGCGCGCACAAACTCAACAATACGCTCGGGCAGGGGCTGCTCGCGAAGCAGGCGGGCAAAGACCGGCTCATCGCCGAGACGGGGGCCGGCCAGCATGGCACCGCGACGGCGATGGTCGGTGCCCTGCTCGATCTGGACACGACCGTGTATATGGGTCGCAACGACATCCAGCGCCAGGAGATGAACGTCTTCCGGATGCGGCTGATGGGTGCGGAGGTCCGGTCGGTCACCCGCGGCAACGAGGGACTGGCCGAGGCTGTCGACGCCGCGATGGAGGATCTGATCGAGAACGTCGACGACACCCACTATCTCGTGGGTAGCGCCGTCGGCCCCGATCCGTTCCCGCGGATGGTCCGGGAGTTCCAGTCGGTGATCGGCACGGAGGCGCGCGAACAGATCCAGGAGATGCACGGCGAGTTGCCGGACGCCTGTGTCGCTGCTGTCGGCGGTGGCTCGAACTCGATCGGCCTGTTCCACGCGTTCAAAGACGACGAGGAGGTAGATCTCTACGGAGCCGAACCCGGCGGGAAGGGGCTCGGTTCGGGCCATCACTCCGCGCCACTGACCTCGAACGAAGACAGCGACGGGGAAATTTTCCAGGGGATGAAGACGAAAGTCATCGACGACGAGACGGAGAACCACTCGATCAGCGCGGGACTGGATTACCCAGCTGTCGGGCCGGAACACGTCGCCCTGCAGGAGTCCGGCCGGGCCGAGTACCGGGCGATCACCGACGAGGAAGCGCTCGCCGCGTTCCGGGAACTCAGTGAAAACGAGGGGATCATCCCCGCATTCGAGCCGAGCCACGCACTCGCGCTGGCGTTCAAACTCGCCGAGGAGGGTGACCACGACAGTCTCCTCATCAACCTCTGTGGCCGCGGCGACAAGGACATGCGTTCGGCCGCCGAGCAGTTCGATCTGACGCCATCGTGATCAGACTACGACCAGCCCGAGCAGCACAGTCGCGAGTCCAGCCACACCGACGAGCGCCATCGGCACGACCGCCTCCTTGCGCATCTCGCTGTTGACGAACTCAACGAGGACGATCTTCGAGCAGAGACTCGCGACGATCCCCAGGACGACCATCGCCACAGCAGTCTCACCGCCGACAGTGCCGTCGGTAAAGACCGTCACCGCCGTCACGGAGACCGCAGCCGAGGAGACGAGTCCGCCGGCGAAGGCCGTCGCGAGCAGCCCCACCCCGCCGAACAGCTCCCCCGCGCCGACGGAGACCAGCAGGATGAGCACGTACGCGAGCGCGAATTTGGCCGCAGAGCGCAACGAAAACGGCGATTCGAGGTCGATCCCCAGATCCTCCGTCGTCTCGCCGGTCCGCCAGAGAACCGCCGCGGAGGCGACTGTCAGCCCGCCCATCGCCAGCGCTGGCTGCCAGATGAGCCAGGCCAGTTCGACGGCCAGAACCACGGCGATCCCGACGTTCCGGACGATCATCGACAGCGTCGCGAGCAACAGCGCGAACGAGGCAGCGGTGACGGCATCCTCTGACTCGTTCGTGAGTCGGGCGAGCACGCCAGCGGCCGCAAGCGAGTTCGCTCCACCGGCGAGCAGTCCCGTCACCGCGAGTCCTTTCGACCCGCCGAGTTGGCGCATCAGGACGTAGGAGCTGAACTCGATGAGCAGGACAAAGATCACAAAGAGGAGCACGTCTCGCAGGACGACGATCCCGTAGGGATCGATCGCTTCGTCGGGCAGGATCGGGAAGAGAATGAACACCAGGGCGCCGAGTGTGAGCGAATCCCGGAGTTCCTCGTCGGTCAGGCTGTCGACGTAGCCGTGGAGTCGCTCGCGTTCTGCCAGCAGCAACACGGTCACGATCGCGATAGACGTCGACTCGAAAAACCGGCCGTAGCCGATGAGGATGCCGAGCAACGCGACGACGAACACTGTCACCGACGTCGTAAAGCCGACATCGTTCCCGCTGTGGAGCGCACGAACCGCCGCAGTCCCGAAAGCGAGGCCGAGCGCGAGCACGAAATAAAAGCCGAGCACGAGTGGCTGGCCTTCAGTCCGTGCAATTTCGACGGTGATCGGTCCCGCCCCACAGAGCAGTGCCATCGTCCGCAACCCGGCGAACTTCCGTCTCTCCCTGCGCTCGCGTTCGAGACCGATCAGCGCACCCGTCGCCACCGCAACGAGGAGCTGAACGAGCAGGTCGGGAATGTCGACGACCATCAGAGTCACCACGTAGGATCTCGATGCTAATATGTACGAGTGTTCGTTCTGCTGTCAGGTGTCTACATTCGACAAGCAGACGTCGTTTCTCCCAGTGAAACAGAACAGTACCACTATGGGTGGGTTGCTCGAAACGCAGGCCAATGACAGAGCTGGCGATCGCGGCCGACGGGCTGACCAAACGGTACGGTGGAGACGTACTCGCCGTCGACGGTCTCGATCTGGCGGTCGAGCGGGGTGAGGTCTACGGCTTTCTCGGTCCGAACGGGGCGGGGAAGACGACGACGATGCGGATGCTGACGACGCTAACGAAACCCACGGCAGGAACGGCGACGGTCGCCGGGCTGTCGGTCACGGATCGAGCGGCGCTCACCGAGCGGATCGGCTATCTCCCCGCCGAACCACCAGTGTTCGACGAGCTGACCGGCCGGGAGTATCTCCGCTACGTCGCCCGCCTCCGGGAACTCGACGGCGACGACGTCGAGCGACGGGTCGAAGCGTATCTCGATCGCTTCGATCTCGCCGACGCGGACCGGCGGATCGACGGCTACTCCACGGGGATGAAAAAGAAACTCGGCGTCATCGGAACGATACTGCACGATCCCGACGTCCTCTTTCTGGACGAGCCGACGAGCGGACTCGATCCACGGGCTGCCCGGACAATGCGGGAGACGATCGCCGACCTCGCCGACCAGGAGATGACCGTCTTCCTCTCGACACACATCCTCCCGGTCGCCGACGAACTCGCCGACAGGATTGGCGTGATCCACGACGGCCGGCTCGTCGCCGAAGGGACTCCCGAGGAACTGAAAACCCGCGCCGCAGCCGAGGACGGCGACGCCGATCTCGAAACGGTGTTCCTGAACGTGACCCGGCAAGAAGAGACCGCCGGGGAGGAAATCGAAGCAGTCGCAGAGAGTAGCCATGTCTAGCGAGACACACGGCTCCGAAAATCACCACAGCGACCGTCCGGTTAGCAGATCCCGACAGGGATGGGTCCCGTCACCATCGATCAGCTATCTCGTCGCACGGATCGAATCCAGACGCTCCTGGCGGAAGGTCCGCAATCAGGATCTCTGGCTTGCTCTGGCCGGGATCGGCATCCTGTTCGTGCTCGTCTCGCTGCCGATCATGTACAGCTTCGGGGCCTCGTTCGGGGAGGAACTGAACGCGGACTCGGCCCCCATCGACATCGCGTTCACCATCGTCATCGGGACGTGGATCACAATGGTGGCCTTCGGGATCATGGCCGGTACTGGTTCGGAGGGAGAGGTGGACAACCAGGCAGCCATTCTGACGGTCCGGCCGCCGAAAGACGTGGCTGGTGGCCTCCTTCTGGGAACGGTCGTCGGCTACGCGCCGCTGCTCTGTCTGCCGGCGCTGGCCGGCGGGATCGGCATCGCTGTCGGGGTCGGGACGCCCGCACCGATCGCGGGTATCCTCGCCGGGTCGATCCTCCTGCTCGTCACCGGCGTCACGATCGGCTACGCGTGCGGACTGACGATCAAAGGCATCGTCCGCCGATCGGCCAGACTCACGCAACTCAAGCCGGCCATCGGCGTGGCGATCTTCGTCGGCTACATCTGGCTGAGTGCGACAGGACGGCTGTTCACGATCGTGATCGATGCCGGCGAACTGCTGCGTTCTTCGCCGCTTGGCTGGCTCGCCGATCTGACCTTCCTGACCACCCCGAACGCCGGCGCATCGGTGCTGAACGCCATCGGAGCACTGGCAGTCAGCGCCGCCGTGGTTCCTGTCGGTGTGTTCGCCGTCGTCCGGGCCGCCGAGTACGCCTGGTATGCAGAGCAGCGCCAGAGGGACAGTGACGACGAACCGGTCGAATCAAGCGGTCGAGACAGCACCTCACTCGGGGAGCGCTTCGATGCAGCCCTCGGAGTGGTGGGGGTCAGTGCCGGGGCTCGCGGCGTCACGACGACCGTGCTCGTGCGTGCCTACCGGTCACCGCTCCAGCTGGTCTACGTCGTCGTCCCGCTGTTTTTGCTGTTGCCGACGATCGAGACGGCAGTCAGCAGTGGATTCGTTCCGGAGTGGCTCCCCTGGGGCGTGTTGCTGTACGGTGGCTGGGTCGCGGGCGCCGCCTTCCCACTCAACCTGCTCGGCGACCAGGGTGCAACACTCCCGACAGTGCTGACCGCACGCATCCGCGGTCGGCAGGTCGTCCACGGCTACGTCCTCGCGGCAGTGCTGATCTTCGTGCTACCGACTGCTGTCGCGGCCATCGCCACGGCGCAGGTCGCCGGCCGGTCGACAGAAACACTGCTCTCAGTCGGTCTGGCCAGTCCCCTCGCTGTGATCGCTGGCGCAGTCCTGGCTGCGGGATTCGGAGCAGCGTTCCCGCGATTTCAGAGTATCGATCTGACCGGTTCGACGAAAGCGTTGCTCCCGAGCAAAACAGCCTTCACGCTGTTTTCGATGACCGCAACGTTCTCGATCACTGCAATCGGCGTTCTGATCGACGACATCTACCGGATCGTGACGAGCGATCTGCTCACGACCTGGCTACCCTACGGAATCACGGTCAGCCCCGGTAGGCTCGAAACGGCCTCACAGATCGTCACCGGCCTCGTCGTCGTGGCCGTGCCACTCGCCTATCTGTTTGCGAGCCGGCGGATCGACAGCTACCGGCTGGAGTGATATACTGCCGGCTGTAAGAAACTGAAGAGTTGGGCCACCTCGGGTGGCACATATCTTTCCGAATGTACAGCCGGCAGTATCAAGAATCGTCGCTGCTGAATTCGGTCGCCGGAACGCCCGCAACGGTCGTCTCTGGCGGAACATCCTCGGTGACGAGCGAGTTCGCAGCGACCTGAGCGCCGGCACCGATCTCGACGCCGGGGAGGATGATCGCGCTCGCGCCGATCATCGCCCCCTCACCGATGACCACCTCACCGGTGCGGTACTCGTCCCGGAGGAACTCGTGACAGAGGATCGTGGCATCGTAGCCGATCACGGCGTCGTCCTCGATCGTGATCAGTTCCGGCCAGAAGACGTCCGGCGTCGACTCCAGCCCGAAGGCCACCCCGCTCCCGATCGACATCCCGAGTTTCCGGAGCAGAAACCGCTTCAGTGCCAGACTCGGGGAGATCCGGCATAGAAGTATTACGATGTAGTTGATCGTCACACGGAGTGGACTCCGGAGTTTGTGCCACTGGTGCATCGAGTTGCCGACACCCGTGCGCTGGTGGCTGGTGATGCGGTCGTGGCGCTGGGGGCTGTCGTCGCTATCGCCTGATCGACTCTCGTCGCGTGCTGGTCGCTCCACAGGGTGGTTTCGACGGGGCCGACCTTGAAACTCGCGAATAAAAAAACGACCACAACCGTTGGGATCAGGAGCCCAACGGTGTCAGCCCTGCACTTCGATCTCCCGGCCGGAGACCGTGGCGCCGGTCAGTACCGGGAGCCGGATGTCGAGGAGCCCGTTGTTGTACTCGGCGGTGATCGCCTCGTCGTCGACGTCTTTCGGGAACCGGAACCGACGGTGGTAGGTTCTGCGCTCGCCGCGTGTTTCGTCGTCGTGTTCGGCGGCGATGTTCAACACACCGTCTTCCCACGAGACAGTGATCTCCTCGGGATCGAAGCCCGGCATCTCGACACTGAGCACGAACTCGTCGTCTTCCTCGTACAGTTCGTAGTCTGTACTCCCTGTTTCGAACAGTCTGCTCGGGAAGTCGAGACCCTGTATCCAGGAGTTCGGTGCTGTCCGTGGCAGTGCCATCGGTGTTCACCTCGATACACGAGATAGTTGTTCGCGGTTCGTAATAAATATTGTTCGAGATTTGAGACCAATCTGCAAACGCCGTCCGACACCGAGGGAGTCACTCGGTCCCCAGAAATACGGACTACCCCCGCCTAGCTGCCCCAGAAGTTGTCGCGACTGCCGAGCCGTGGGTCCTGTTTGTCGGTCGTCGTCTCTTCTTCCTCGTCATCGTCGTTCTCTGCCCCTGCGTCGGCATCGACCTCGTCGGTGTCTTCCGGTTCGTCGGGAAGTCGTTCGACTTCCTCGCCGCGTGCGTGGTTGGACATGACGTTGGTCACTCTGACGCGAGCACGGGCCGGTGGCAGGAGGCCATCGACCATGACGATAAAGCCGTCTTCAGTTCGACCGACGCCGGCCCCACTCTCGTGGATATCCTCGACTTCGATCACGATCTCCTCGCCGGGTTTGACGGGCTGTGATTTCAGATCCTCGATCGGCTGATTGTAGTGGTTACACCACTCCTTCCCACCACGGTCGCCGTAGTGTTGACAGCCCATACCCTCGATGTGCTCGCTGAAACTGGGGCAGTCGTCGGCGAGTGGACAGTCGGCCATGCCATCGGCTACTCTGCCGGTGAATTAAACGCTTACGCAACACTGTGGTCCAGGGAGGCCAATCGTTAACGTGCAAGCCATCGAACGGACAGTATGGATCTGATCGAAGCAAAAAGCGCTGGGGCGGAGGATCTCTATTACATCGATATGGAGCTGTACGACTCTACTGGCTACGGCTCGGTGTACATCCTCGATTCGGACCGTCCGGCAGTCGTCGACACCGGCACCGGCCGCAACTACGAGTGGATTCTCGACGCCCTCGACGAACTCGGCATCGACCAGAAAGATCTAGCGGTGATCGCGCCGACGCACGTCCACCTCGACCACGCCGGCGGTGTGGGCTATCTCGCCGAGGCCTGCCCGAACGCGGACGTCTGTGTCTACGAGGCCGGCGCACAGTTTCTCGTCGATCCGACGAAGATCTGGGAGGGGACCAAACAGGTCGTCGGCGACCGGATCGAGTACTACGCGGAGCCGGAACCAGTCCCCGAAGACAGGATCGAGACGTTCGCTGACGGCGAAACGATCGATCTGGGGGATCACAGCCTGGACGTCCACCACGCGCCGGGCCACGCCTTCCACCAGGCGGTGTTCTACGACCGGGCCAACGACGGCGTCTTCACCGCGGATGCGGCCGGGATCAACATTCCCGGGCTGGACGGGGTCCGCCAGACCTCACCACCGCCGGGATTCGACCTGGAGGGCTGTCTGGAAGACGTAGAGATGATACAGGATCTCGACCCGGCAGCACTCTACTACGGGCACTTCGGCGATAGAGAGACCGGCGACCTGCTCGACGAGTACGCGACGGTCATCGAGGTCTGGGTCGATCAGGTCGAGGAGAAGCGAGCAGAGCTAGCGGACGACGAGGCCGTCATCGAGTACTTCGTCGAACGAATGGAGACGACATCTGTCTGGTCAGAAGACCACGCACGCGGCGAAGAGGAGATGAACGTCCGCGGTGTCCTGCACTATCTGGACGAGCGGAATTGAGAATACCCAGGGGAGAGCAGCTAGTTTCCGGAAACACGCAACGAGTTCGTCCGAGTGTTCTTATGTAAAGACGACCAACTGTCGCGTACGGATGGCAAAAAGCGATACACCAGATGATTGCCAACAAATCGAACTCCTCGAAAATCCGAGTGGCAGTTGGACGGCGACAGATCAGCGGACCGGCGTCGCCAGCCAGGGGGAGACGAGAACGAAAGCTCTCGAAAATCTGGACGAGGCACTCGCACTCTACCGGGGCGAAACCGGACATGAGCCGACAGACGAGGAACTACGTGAACTCGGAGTCGATCCCGAAATCGCTCGTTCACAAGGCGGGGAGCTACCAGACGTTTTGGAGTAAATGGTTACGAGGGACTTCTCCGGCGAGGAAATCTACAGGGTACTGGTGAACACTGGAAACTTCCGCCACGTCAGAACGAGCGGTAGCCACCTAATTGTCGAATGGATACCTCCCGAGGACCACAATACTGAACCGCGGCGCGTCACGATTCCGCTCCACGATCGCATTGATTTGGGAACACTCCGGAGCATCGCCGACCAGGCCGGAGCAGAGAATTTCGATGCGTTCTGCGAGTGGATCGACCAGAACCGATGATTACCGCCGGTGGAACTCTATCGCCGCACCCCCACCTTTTTCCCGTTCGGGTGGCTCGCTGTGCTCGCCACCACTCACGGCAAAAACGTGGGCGAAAAAGGCCGGTCCGTCGCTCCGCTCCGGACCGGGAGAGGAAGTTACCGTCGGTGGAACTCGATCGCAGCCCCCTGTCCGAAGCCGACACACTCCGTCGCCAGTCCCAGATCGGCGTCGCGTTTGTGCATCTCGTGGATGAGCGTCACGGGGAGTCGCGCGCCGGTCGCACCGAGCGGGTGGCCGATCGCGATCGCACCGCCGTTTACGTTGTAAATCTCGTCGTCGAAGCCGAGTTCCTGCTGGCAGTACAGACACTGGCTCGCGAACGCCTCGTTGAGTTCGACCAGATCGTAGTCGTCAGTCTCGCGGTCGTACTTTTCGAGCAGGCCTTCGACAGCAGGGACCGGACCGATCCCCATCACTGTCGGGTCGACACCGGCGACGTTGTGATTACCGACTTCTGCGAGAATATCCAGATCGTGTTCCTCGGCGAAGCGTTCGCTGGTCAGCATGAGTCCAGACGCACCGTCGGAGACCTGCGAGGCGTTGCCCGGGGTGATCGTCCCCTCGGATTTGAATACAGTTGGGAGTCCAGCGAGTTTCTCGGCCGTCGTGTCTGGCCGGATCCCCTCGTCTTCCTCGACAGTGCCGTCCTCGGTCTCGATCGGAACGATCTCGTCGTCGAACCGACCCGACTCGGTCGCCTCGGCGGCGCGTTGCTGACTCCGGGCGGCGTACTCGTCCTGTGCTTCCCGGGAGATGTCGTACTCCTCGGCGACCTTCTCCGCGGTCATCCCCATCTGGAGTTCGGCGACGTTGTAGTGGTCGTTGAGCCCGGGATGGACGTTGGCGGTGTTCGCGCCCATCTTCACCCGACTCATCGACTCCATCCCGCCGGCGATGACACACTCCCGCTGACCCGCGGCGATCGCGTCGGCACCACGCATGACCGACTCTGCCGAGGAGGCACACCACCGGTTGATCGTCGTCGCGGGGACTGACTCGCCGAGTTCGGAGAGCAAGGCGATCACGCGGGCGACGTTGTTGCCCTGCTCCTCCCGTTGCTGGGCACAGCCCCAGAGCAGATCCTCGACGTCCTCACCGCTCAATCCGGTCTGGGCGAGCATCTCGTCGACGAGCGGAATAGAGAGATCCTCACTCCGAACGTCCGCGTAGACGCCATCCTCCTTTCCCTGGGGTGTCCGAACGGCCGAAACGACTACTGGCGTTTGTTCTACCATGCAGACAACATTACAGTGTGTTAATTTAAATCTGGCTATCCTTCCATTGGAAAGTGCAGGCCGAATTAGTACGACCACTACTGCCGGGAGTCGGGCCGCTTGCGACCGGCTTTTTTGTCGTCCGTCTGTATGGTAGCGTATGAGACGTGAGGAGATCCCGGTCACGGCAGCAAAGCCCGAGAGCGACTTTCACACGCTGGGAACCGATCACATCACAATCTGGGGGTCGAATGCTGAGGAGACGATCGAGTACTACCGCGACGTGCTCGGAATGTCGCTGGTGCTTCGGCAGCCGAATCTCGACGATCCCTCCCAGACACACCTGTTTTTCGACACGGGTGACGGGACAATTCTGACCTTCTTCGTCAGCGACGACCGGCCATCGAGTCGCCAACCACAGCGAACCGGCGTCGGCGGGGTACACCACCTCTGTTTCAACATCGATCCCGAGCGATTCGAGGAAGTCGCTGAGTCACTCGACGACCACGGCTACTCCTACAACGTCTTCGACCGGGGGATCTTCTTCTCGCTGTACACCCGCGACCACGACGGGCTCATCATCGAACTCACCGCCGACAAATTCGACGTCCCGGACGAACGGAAAGGCGAGGTGCTCGCGGCGACCCAGCGCATCCGTGAGGAAGCAGGCGCGGAGTACGCCGAGACCGAACACATGCGGGCGGCACTCGAAAAACTGGGGATCGAAGTGAGAGAGTACGACCTGCCAGATGCCACGAGCGGCGCTGCTGGGATGTGAGTTAGTCCAAAAAATGATGTGCCGTCTCAGTGTCGCCGAAGCGACAGATGAAACAGATTAGTTGCGGACGACGTTCGTCGCGCGGGGGCCTTTGGGGGCCTGTTCGATATCGAATTCGATCTCTGTGCCTTCTTCGAGGTCCGGGCCACCAACGTCCTCCATGTGGAAGAAAACGTCATCGTCCGCGTCCTCTGTCGAAATGAAACCGTAACCGCCTGTGTCGTTGAAGAAATCAACCTTACCGTTTGCCATTGCAACCAAACGTATGCCGGTTCGGGGGATAAGGGTTCCGAGAGTCGTGATACCACGACCGTTACAGCGGTTCTAGAGAATGTGTAGTATCACTTTGTTACCTGGTTTGTTTCAGAACCTATATGATCCTGGGGAGGCTATCCGGGGTAATGTCACAGCAGAGCCAGCCACCCGAACAGAGTGTGGAACAGCAAAACGAGGCAGCGTGTCCGGTCGTCGAGGCGGTCGAAGAGATCGGCTCGCAGTGGCGACTCGTGGTGCTGTACGATCTCCAGGAGGGTGAAAAGCGGTTCAACGAACTGAAGCGGTCGACTGGCGCGAGTTCGCGGACGCTCTCGCGGGTGCTCGACGATCTCGAAGACGCGGAGCTGGTGAAACGCCGCGTCGAGGAACGGCCGATCGCGAGTTACTACAGTCTGACCGAGAAAGGGATGGCGCTCTGTCCGGTGATGGACCGCCTGGAGGAGTGGTCCGAGGAGTGGGTCGACGCGGAGAGTCACTAGGTCGGGAGATCCATCACTCGATCAGTTCGACGGTGAACTCCCGGTCGGCATCCGGGTATGGGATCTCGACGCGCATCCCGTCGTCGGCCATGAAGACGCGGCCGTCGAAGACCTCCTCGGCCTGGTTTTCGAGTTCCCAGCCGCGGCCGGTGTACCGCGTCGAGAGGTGGGTCAAGGCGAGTCGTTTGGCCCCGGCATCGCGGGCGACCGTCGCAGCCTCCCTGGCCGTCGAGTGGGCAGTCTGTTTCGCGCGGTCGTGGTGGTCGTCACCGAAAGTCGCGTCGTGGACGAGCAGATCTGCATCCTCGGCGACCTCGATCGTCTGCTCGACCGGTCGAGTGTCACCCGTGTAGACGAACGTCCGGCCGGGCCGTGGCGGGCCGACGACCTCCTCGGGCTGGATGGTCCGCCCCTCGTGTTCGACCGGCTGGCCGCGGTGGAGTTTCGAGTACTCCGGACCCGGAGAGAGTCCGAGTTCCTCCTCGGCCTTCTGGCGGTCGAACCGTCCCTTGCGGTCGTCCTCGACGAGGACGTAACCGACTGCATTGGTTCTGTGCGTAACATCGAAGGTCCGGACCTCGTACTCGCCGGCGTCGAGAACGACGTCACCAGGATTGTCCTGCGTGATACGGATCGGATACGATGGGGTGTCGCCGGTCGCGGAGACGAGTCCCTCGATCGTCGAGCGGGTGCCTGCCGGTGCGTGGATCGTGAGCGGTTTCTCGCGTTCGTTGAAATCCCACGTCTGGAGCAGTCCCGGCAGTCCGAGAACGTGGTCGCCGTGGAGATGTGTGACGAAGATGTGTTCGACGTCGAAGCCGGTCTCGAAGCGCATCATCTGGCGCTGGGTCCCCTCACCGCAGTCAAAGAGCAGTCGATCACCCTCGCGTTCGACGAGCAGTGCGCTGGGATTGCGCTCGGTCGTGGGCACTGCGCCGCTCGTCCCGAGGAAGGTCACTCGCATTGGGACCAACTCGGAGACCGAAGGTAATAGGGGTTGACGGTTCACCGGCGCGAGCGACCGATGGAGTCGGGGATTCACCGAACCTGTAAGAGACAGACCGATTTTATTGCCGGTTTCAGTCAGTCAGGCGTCAGACGATGGGGAAAACATATAAGAATCCCCCTGCTATGCCGGTTTAAATCATGGATTCCATCATCGACGATGCTATCGACGAGGCCGAGGAGGAGGAGGCCGACGACGTCGAGCAGACAGACGAGACGAGCGGGACGAGTACGGGAGGAGAGCCATCGACATCGGGTCAGATGACCGACGAAGAGCTGGCGTCGGTCGTCAAAGATCTCGAAACGAAAATCACGGTCGTCGGCTGTGGCGGCGCTGGAGGGAACACGGTCACACGGATGATGGAAGAGGGGATCCACGGCGCGAAACTCGTCGCCGCGAACACGGATGCCCAGCACCTCGCCGACGAGGTGGCGGCGGATACGAAGATCCTGATCGGCAAAAAGCGGACGGGCGGGCGCGGTGCGGGTTCGGTCCCGAAGATCGGCGAGGAGGCCGCACAGGAGAACATCGAGGATATCCAGCAGTCGATCGACGGCTCCGATATGGTCTTCGTTACGGCCGGTCTCGGCGGCGGAACGGGGACAGGTGCGGCCCCGGTCGTCGCACAGGCCGCCCAGGATTCCGGTGCGCTGACGATCTCTATCGTGACAATTCCGTTCACGGCGGAGGGTGAGCGACGGCGTGCGAACGCCGACGCCGGACTCGAACGACTCCGGTCTGTCTCCGATACCGTGATCGTCGTGCCGAACGACCGACTGCTCGATTACGCCCCATCGATGCCGCTGCAGGACGCCTTCAAGATCTGTGACCGCGTCCTGATGCGTTCGGTGAAGGGGATGACCGAACTGATCACGAAACCCGGCCTCGTCAACGTCGACTTCGCCGACGTTCGGACGATCATGGAAAACGGCGGTGTCGCCATGATCGGACTCGGTGAATCCGACAGCGAGAACAAGGCACAGGATTCGATCCGCTCTGCGCTTCGCTCGCCGCTGCTCGACGTCGAGTTCGACGGTGCGAACAGTGCGCTCGTCAACGTCGTCGGTGGGCCTGACATGAGCATCGAAGAGGCAGAGGGTGTCGTCGAGGAGATCTACGACCGGATCGACCCCGATGCACGCATCATCTGGGGTGCCTCGGTCAACTCCGACTTCGAGGGCAAGATGGAGACGATGATCGTCGTCACGGGCGTCGAGAGCCCACAGATCTACGGCAAAAGCGAGGCAGAACGCGAGCGAGCAGCCAAGCAGATGGGCGACGACATCGACTACGTCGAGTAATCGCACCGTCGCGGTTCACACGCGAAGTGCGGACACACCACAATCAGGTTTTTTGCGGACCGGTTCGGCCTTGTCCCATGGGAGTGTTTCCAGTGGAACTGGAGAGCGAGCGACTCCGGTACGAGGCGCTTCGGCCCGAGTCGTTCGACCCCTACGAACTGTACGAGCACGTCCGCACTGACGCCCCAGCGATCGACGAGATTACCGAATACGTCACCTGGGACCCCTACGAGCAGCCACAGGAGGCCTTCGAGTGGGTCGACCGCTGTGGCAAGAATTTCGAGGACGATGCGAAGGCGACCTACGTGCTCCGGCCGAAAGCGGGGGACCGGGCCGGAGAGTTCGCCGGCGTTGCGGGACTGGACCCGGAGTGGCACCGCCAGCGAGCAACACTGGGGACGTGGCTCCGGAAGCCGTTCTGGGGGAAGGGGTACTCCGGCGAGCGTGCTGGCCGGCTGCTCGAACTCGCCTTCGAGCAACTCGATCTGGCGGTCGTCGCGGTGACACACGATCCAGAAAACGAGAACTCCCGCCGGGCGATCGAGA
This sequence comes from Halovenus amylolytica, assembly GCA_004015825.1. GTDB lineage: Archaea > Halobacteriota > Halobacteria > Halobacteriales > Haloarculaceae > Halovenus > Halovenus amylolytica. Next base: position 74,414 of record SAYS01000021.1, read on the forward strand.
GCTACGTCGAACGGTTCGGTGGCCGCAAGGAGGGGCGGATTCGAAACGATATGGTCGTCGACGGCGAACCACGGGACTCGATCCGGTACAGCATCAGCAAGAAAGAGTGGACAGAGAGCCGGACAGAATCGTAGCGCCTCGTCGATGCTGCTGTGGATTTTTACTCACTTTGTACTCCTACAGGATTTATAATCGTCTATCATGAAGGAGATAGTGATGCCCGAAATAACAGTCTCGCAAGAACTGTACAGCCAGCTCGAAGCCGAGTCATCAGACAATGACTTCGACGAGACGCTGTGGAAAATGGTCGGGAACTACCGGCGGGCGAACAATCCCGAGTCAGACGCGAGTTAGCGATTAGTAACGAACGTTCTCGATGTGCTTCCGAATCGAACCGGACAGTAGCGACTATCGCAGAAAGATCGGGACGACTCGAATACGGCAGAAAGCGGTGCGTCGGCCGCCAGCAGCGTTAGCGGGGACCGGTCGTGTTGATTCGCAGCCTCAAAGCCAGCCCTCGGGTAGTTCATCCGCGTGCTCGTCGAGTAGTTCGAGAAGCGGTCGGATCTCCTCGAAGTTTCGGCCCTTGGATACTTCGTGTGTGTCTCGGTCCCACTCGATGAAACCGTGATCGACCAGTTTCGGGAGGTGGACGTGTTTCATCTGGACGATCTGTTCGATCGATGCCTCGTCCTTCGAGTTGACGGGATCGAATGGCGCGTCATCCTGCGGATTGTGCTCGGTCAGTGCCAGGAGCAGCTTCCGACGCTGGATATGACTCATTACTTCGAGCATATCGTCAAAAGAGATCTCTCGCTCTCGTTTCATATTATCCATACAGATCAAACCGCCCACATACATATGTACTATCGACTTTTTCACGTTTTATTGACGTGTAGTTAACCGAGTTACATCGAAACCGAGAGGTGGCGGTTTTGAGAGCGAGTCCCTACACGAATGGACTGTGCCAAAGACGGATATCGCGGTACTGTCAGGCTTTCAATCGCTTCGGTCACGAGCCGACGGTGTGTCGAGGGTCGTGAACACAGCGATACCGATAGCTATGAATTCGGACGGATATTCGTCTGCTTCTCACGGCCACCAGTATGAACCCGACTCGAAAAACGTCGTGTCGAAGGAGTAAAATGCGTCGGGTGGATTACGTACCCGTATGAAAGTACCACGTGATATCAGTTCGTACACGCGAGTGCTCAAACTCGCGAGTACACCCTCCTGGCAGGAGTTCTGGCAGGTCGCGAAGATTGCGGGCGGGGGAATCTTGCTCGTTGGCCTCATCGGCTTCCTGATTTTCATGTTCATGAACTTCGTCCCAGGTGGTCCGTAATGGGAATCTACGCGGTCAAGACCACAGCGAGCCAGGAACAGACGGTCGCGGATATGATCATCAACCGCGAGGAGCCGTCGATTCACGCCGCGCTCGCGCCGGATTCGGTCACCTCCTACGTGATGGTCGAGGCCGACGACAGCTCCGTCTTCGACCGGATTCTCGACGAGATTCCCCACGCCAACGGGATCGTCCAGGGCCAGACCTCGATGGCCGAGGTCGAGCACTTCCTCTCGCCGACCCCCGACGTCGAAGGGATCGCCGAGGGTGACATCGTGGAACTCATCGCCGGCCCATTCAAAGGCGAGAAAGCGCAGGTCCAGCGGATCGACGAGGGGAAAGATCAGGTAACAGTGGAGCTGTACGAGGCGACAGTCCCGATTCCGGTCACGGTGCGTGGCGACCAGATTCGAGTCCTCGATTCCGAAGAGCGGTAGTCCAGCCAGAAAAGCAGTAAACGTCCGCGAACGAAGTGAGCGGTT
>SAYS01000022.1 GCA_004015825.1 Halovenus amylolytica
CCGGGATGGTCTCCGAGCTGAGACCATCCCTGGAGATGTTCAACTAGCCCTTGCTGAAGGTGCATATCTCCCCGATTGGTCGCCTGCTACGAGACAGTGGCGAAATTCATTGGGGCTAAACACGTACCCCATATCTTTCTAAAACTAATTTTCAAGTATAAACCTTGGCCTCGTCAATCATACTCTAGTGAGGTAACTGTCTGTAGCATCCGCGTAATCACTGATGACTGCTTCCATATTTTCGATGTGCTCACGTATCTCCGAGATGTTCTCTACGGCTAATCCATCAATGTACGATCCAAAACTAAACAACCCACGTTCGTAGGTTCGTCCGTCGATATGATCTGGAATTGTACGCCGGAAGAAATCTACAAACTCGCCGTATTTTGATGTCGATGTTGTTGCTCCTGCTGGAAGCCGATCCGAACCATCCCGACGATCAGTAAGATAGACGAATGCAGTCCATACGCGTGCGTCAAAGATGGGAAACCGCTGGGAATATGCCCCCCAATCACTGTCGGCAACGTGAAGTACAAACGCAGGGGCGACTACAGTCGCATTGGCGAGGGCTCCGTCTGAGACGAATCGCTGTCCAAGTGCTTCGACAGCAGCATCGGAATCCATCTCTAAATACCGGTTGACGTCGATTGATTCAAGCGTTGGCTGCACCGCATCGAAAGGAACACCTCTACTGAGATCTTTCCAGTCCCACAATTGCGCCGCACGGTCAACAAGTGTGTTAGACTCGGTGAGCGCCTCCTCGTATACCTCATCATCATCTTCATTGGTCTGATAAAATGTACTCCAGTACTCGGCATTGATTGGTGGTACAGACTCTAAATCCATTTCTGTAATGTTTGAACTGTCGCTAATCATTAACACATTCGGTCACTGTCGTACTGAAATAGCCGTTATCAATTTAAGTACCATCCTCTATCTGGATAGAGTGCCCTCCCGGGGAGGGCAGTGCTCACCCATGACTGATATCACGTACGACGGCGGCGGCGAGCGGCTCGTGGCTGACTCCCACCACGACAGCACCGAAGAAGAAAAAGAAAAACGCAAGCGCCTCACGCGGGGCAGTCTCTGACGGCGGTGTAGGGTTCTGAGTCGAATCAAGGAAACACATAACCGTGGAATCCGGTTTCAATTTATATACTGAAGATTTCCTATTGGAGTGAATCATGGATACACATGTTACCTTCGTACTGGATTCATCAGGATCAATGTCGTCGATCGAAGACGACACCAGGGGCGGGTTCAACACATTTCTCTCTGACCAGAAAGACGAGGAGGGAACGGCGACAGTAACCCTGTTTGATTTCAATACCTCAGTTGAGTGCGTCTACCGTGGTCGAGCTTTGGAAACAGCACCGGAACTAACACATGACACTTTCACTCCTGGTGGGAGAACAGCGCTCCACGACGCTATCTCAGTAGCGATTACAGATACAGTCGATTTGTTATCAGAGATTCATGCAGATGAACGGCCTGACAATGTAATCGTAGTCGTTCTGACCGATGGGAAAGAGAACGCCTCCGAGACGCCCCAGGAACGAGTTCGTGAGCAGGTTGAGAAACGGCGTGAAGAGTTCGACTGGGAGTTCCTGTTCATTGGCGCGAATCAGGATGCGGCGCTCACAGCGAGCAAGATGGGTATGAATCAGAATAAGTCCCTGGACATGGCACACAGCGGTGAAGGGGCACAGGCGGCCTACGAATCGACATCTGAACGGATCAGTGAAGTTCGTCGTACAGGTGAGACGAGTGGGTACGACGAACAGGATCGGCAGCGTCAGGAAGACACAGACGGAAATTAATAGCACTTCATCTCAATTTTCGCTCTGCGTTCGGACACACCACTCGTATAGTGCTTGTTTTTGTTCATTGGTAACCTCTCCGAACAGCATACCAAGTCGCCATCCAAGATTGTACCAGGTGAGAGAGTCCAACGCGTCACCCATAGATTCTCCATTCACTGCTTTCGTCCAGCCGGATTTGAACGCGCCTTGGTGAGAACTATTTGGATTAGTAGTTCGAATATCCTCTTGATAATGTAACCCATCAATAGACGCTAATTGTCCAGAGGTGCTGGTTATATTTTCTGGGTTGAATTGCTCTCTAATAATCTCATCAGTATGTGGCTTGATCCCACCCTCCGGGGTAAAAATCACCTCAAGCGGGGTATGATCAGAGAGTTCATCATACTGATGAAGATACTCTGCAGTGGTGGGATCGAGGGCTTCGCTTGCAAACATGTGATCGAATCGGCGACGCCACTCGTTATCCCCGTTTTTTGTGACGAAGCTGTAGGCATTGTCCCCGTACCCGTTCACTGTTCTATAAGCGTCTGCAAGGTCGTGTTCTGCCAGGCCGACAATAACGCTCCGTTCACCCTCAATCCAGCGGTTTTCGCTTCCCCAGACAGTAACCTCACCGCTTGCACTCTCTTCTTTCGGTGAATTGAAATCACCACAGAGGAAGCGGTACTCTGGATGGTTATCGTCGGCCACCAAGCGCTGATATATCCCCTCAAACATCTCTATTTTTTCGATACCGAACATACTGCCGGGGAGAACGTGCACTGAGTGGCCTTCAATACGTCCAAATGGGGTATAGAATTCGGCTGATAGTGCATGATGTTGATACGGCATATCGAATGTATCGGGGGATAATACCCGGAATGGCCAACGGCTGGCAAAGGCGATTCCGGAACTGTTGTCTCCAGCACCGGGATTGAACTCATGGCTATGTGCCGCATACTCGAAACCATGTTTACGAAGCAATTCACGTGCTTGACGACCGGCTTTGATACCGAACTCCTGTAGAGCAATAATATCTGGGATCCGTTGATTCAGTGCTCTAAGTTGATCACCAAGTCGGTCGATACTGCTCCGTTCGATATTCCAGGAGATGAGCTTCAACTGTGGGTTGGACATCGTTCTTGTCATTACCTAATATTTACTGGACCCAAAATTTGTTCGACGAATTTTAACTTTATAATTCAAATCTATATGAACTACGGTGAGTATTGTATGATAAAAATCAGTATAGTATCCTTTACATATCAGAAACAACTATACTAAAAGAAATATAGAATTGAGATATGACTGAAAATCAACCTGATATTGACGATATCACGAAAGAGATCGACGACATTCTCAATGATATCACAGGAGACGAAGATACAGACGCGGCATCAACCGAAGATTCATCACCGCGGAATCGCGGTCACTTTGCGTCACAGTCGACCGCAGAACAGGTGTTAGAGGTTCTCCAAAAGGATGCTAGAGCATCGTATAAAGATATTGCTGACCGGGTAGGTGTATCAAAACCAACTGTGAGAAAATACATCAACCAATTGGAAGAGAAAGGAATAATAACTGGATATTCTGTCGACGTAAGTCCTCAAAACCTCACAGATACCACAATTTCGGTTGTAAGGATAGAAATCGAAGATGAAGATTTAGATGAGACCAGCGAAAAGGTGGCGGAGATCGATGAAGTCTTCTCTTTATTTACAATGCAGAACACATCTGGTATAGTTGCTGAAATCAGAGCAACTGATTTTATATCCCTCAGCAAAGTCGTTAGTGAAAAAATATCGACTCTTAGCGGAGTTAAATCAACCTCGTTGACGATACTAGAACGGCAACATCATTGAATTCAAACAACAGTCTTGAGTATACCAGTTTATTACAAATAATAAAAATATAATCGAAGATACATTTATTGACTTCCAACAACTGCCCTAATAACGGTGACCTGTTGTTCTGAAAGGCCATCGATGGCAGCGAGTTCTTGATCGCTCGCTGCCTTGAGGTCAGCACGTGTTTTGTATCCGGCTTCAGAAAGGGCATCAGCAACCATCGATGAAACACCCCGGACATCTTCTACTGGGAGATCGCTGCTCTCGCTACTCGCGTCGTCCTGCGGTGGAGATGAAGATCCCTCAGATATATTCAGTTGTGTTTCCGTCGGAGCCGAACCTGATTTCTCATTATTAGGTAGCCTATTAAGTGACTCTGGAGGAGTCTCTTTATTAATTGGTTTACCCTCAGAAGAAGCAAGAACCGGCGGTGACGGCCGGAACTCAGCTAATAGTGCTCTGGCACGCTGCAGTTCAATTTTTGTTTCGACAAGGACAGGGAGTGGTGTTTTCGAATCAGGAGAGACTGGCACATACCAAGCGTTGAGGTCAGACATTCGTTCATTCAATAGCCCGAAGACTGCCGGAGAAGGATGAGTAACATCAAGAAAATTAAACTCGGTGAGGCGTTTTTTGTTTCCTCGCTCGTCACGGTATTCACTGATACTTACACGGTCCGTGTTCTTCAGTTGTCCACCATACCCTGTCGTCTGTTCACCAAATCCTTCCTCGTCGATCATTGAACGTGTGTCTCGAACCCACTGCCTGAACGGGTCGGATTCCTCAAGTTCATCGAGACCGCTTTTCAATAGTGCTTTGTGAATGAGACAAAGGCTACGGAATGCATCATAATGTTCGACAAGCGGCGATGTAGCGGGAACTGAGTCTCCGTCAGTAGAGGTGGATTCAGAGTCCTGATCCGCCATTATTTACAACTCAGTAGGCAAAGCACTCACAACTATCGGTTTTATTGTTGATGCTATCAACCCAGTTTAAAGAAAGTGACAGAGATATTTACGACTCTATGTGCCATTTTTTCTTAAAATAGCATGTTTGGTATAATTTGTTACTAGAGCGTGTGCTACAAGTATTCACATGTTCAGTCTATCCAAGTACTAATAGGCCCTGTGTGCAAGTCCCAGGATTGATGAGTCGTTCGTGCTATCTACACTTTTTATTTTTTGTACTTTCTTTTATTACTATTCTCAGTCCAGTATACCTATTTTGCATCATAACAGATTAGCAGTGATTCTTTTAAATATAAGTTACATCAAAACTAAATTAGCAACTATATTGGATTAAAAAGTATAATTTTTTAGTATCTATTTATTATCATTTAGTATAACCCGTAGTTCATATTTAAGTAGCTACGGTAGGCTGGTGAGAACGAGTCCAGTGGAATTGACCCCGATGTCTCAATCACAAAAGAATCGGCGGCAGACCGTCCATCCGAGTCGTATAGCACAGTTTTATAGCCTGAATCAATGCCCAGCGTATCTTGCCCACGAGTATGGCGGTGTGATGGATGAGGGTGAAATCGACGATGTTCCCGTGAGCCCGTTGCTCGAAACCGCCGGAGCCTCCCACGAGCGAAGCCAATTGAAGGCGGTGTTAGACGCTAATGTGGAAGCAGTTGGACCACGGGATCACCGACTCGCTGAACGATTTGATCGAACATGGAGCGGAACTGTTAATTCCGACGTTGACACGGTCTCCGCCCTTGTCGAAGACGTTGCAGACGACTCAGATCGCGGACCTATTGTGTTACATGAAGCACCGATCAGTGAAACGATTGGAGCCTGGCCCGTCGAAGGCCGTGCTGATGTGGTTTTCCTAATCCCTACCGACCGCGGAGCGAGGATTCACATCGTCGAAATCAAATCAGCTTCTGAGACGTATACTCATCACAAGCTACAGGTAGCGGCCTATGCATTGGGATTCAAACAGCAGTTCGAAGACAGGCACGATGTTTTCGTCAGCGCAAGCGTGACCAACAGTGAACAAACGCTCGCATCAGTGGTAACTGCGAAAGCCGGAATCGATATCGAGGTGTTACCGAGAGTTGATTTACGCCCTCACGAAAACGACATCAAATTACTACTGGAGAAAGGGGGTCCAGTCGACAACACATTACCCGCAGGTGATGACTTACCACCGCATCAGCTCAATACGAGCTGTGAAGGATGTCCACACCAATCGAAGTGCTTGGGACACGACATCGTCAATCAAGACCTAGCTCTTCTACAATTACCAGAAAGCACGCAGCGAACACTCGAAGAACATGGAGTGACAACTGTTTCAGAGGTGGCATCACTGTACAAAATTCCCACCGATTCTTCTAAACGAACGCCGGTGAATTATAATACCCTGCAGCCTGCTAAACCGGAACTCGTAGAGAGAATTCAAAACGAGACGGATCGTTCCGATCTGGCTGAACTTGCGCAAATAGCCCATCGTTTTCGTCGTGAACTGGAACCAGCGTTTGACCGTGACAGACGACAGAATGCTGATGAGGGACCCTGGCCGCTCTCGCTGGTTGGGAGCGGCACAAATTTTCCTGATGACGACCCAAATGATGAGAACTGGGACGGTGAGTGGGATCGGTATCCGAAACGATCGCTCGTCCGCGTATACCCGACTGTCGTCCATGACGAGGTTCGGAACAGAATTGTCTATCTTGGCGCTGCGGTCACGTCATCACGATATGAAGATGCTGGTAACGACCCTGTGAAAGTCGTGGCAAGGCCGAAGGAACTCCCGCAAAGAGAGAAAGACAAAGATGCAGAGGAACGTAGGCTTCTTGAAACGTTTTTCAAGGACCTTTCAGATGCAGTCTCCACAGTGGCACCGGATCTCTCCGACGAGGATTCAAACTGTTCGAATGGCGATGGATATATCCATCTCTATTTTTGGAGCGAGCGTCATCGGGATGCGCTCACGGATGCAACGAAACGTCACCCCGACGCGACAGCTAGCACACCACTACGAAAACTCCTCGGCCTTCGTCCCGAGATCGATCAGGAGACAGTCAGTGTCCTCACAGCCGAGTTCCGGAATCGCCACGCATTGCGGTACCCAGGGCTTGGGATTGTACAGACGGTTGCACAATTCTATACGGGCGAACCGCTCGACTGGAATGATAACTGGAACCGTGATGACTATGATATTAAAGAGGTATTCGATGAAGGTCTCTTTCGGATGGCAGTGCCAGTGGAATCTTTAGGTGGGAACCGAATTTTACCACAGTTCGATGATGGATATGTGATCCCCGACGATCGCCTTGAGGACGATGTGTATCCTGTCCTATGGCGCCACCGTGATACCGTACCACTCGAGTATATTTGGGCCTCTCAAGAGTTTGATGCACTCCGACCAGAGAATGCCGATGACAGGGAAACGAGAGAACGGATTCAGCGATACCGCCACTACGACGGCCCGGAGACGCCCAGAATCACGTTATCCGATATCGACCGACTTGTCGAAGCATTATGCAATGCGACGATGTACGTTGAACGGGCAATCCATTTCAAAGACGAAAGTGTTCCAAAGGAACCGTTGGCAGTCGGAGCACTCGAATCAGAAGAATTCGCTGAGACTGCACTGCAACGGGCCTGTATCGAGTATCAACAACTAGATCACGGTGCAAAGAAGGACGCGATTGTAGAAACATACCGCCGTCCACTCCAACAACGTATCGCAGATGGTGACGCCGTAGCGTTTGAGTGCTCGCGCACACCAGCCGAGGGTGAGGCTACTATTCGAGGTGATATTATCACTAATATCGGGCGTGGCTCTTTCGGGACCGGGCCGCTCTCTATCAGTCCGGGAGACTGGGTTGTGATAACACCTCTGGAAGAAAACGACGGGCAACTCACGGAGACTCCTGACAAACCGTCGTACTATGGAAACTCGACTCTGGCCGTCGTCGAGCGAATCAATCACGACACAGTATCGCTATTTTCAATCTGGGACGAGGGTGACTGGCCACACTCGACGGACCCCAGTATGACCTGGCATTACGGGTGGACATCATCCGAGCAGGAAGCGAAAGAGGCCGAGCATTTCCGGAGCCAGGCAGGACGTAGATATGATAAGACACTGATCCGTCGCGGGACAAAATTTGTCGTCGATACTGCCATCGACGAGTACACTGCCTACCGATCTCGAAAAGCCCTCGAACATGCAACAGAGAATGTCATCCACAATCGGTTAGAGGCAGTGTATGAAAAAGAAGAGACTGATGCGCTTCAACAGACAGTGTGTCCTGAAGAACCCGTCGAGGAGTTCTTAGAACTCTTCGATGAGGTGATGCCAGACGATATAAATGAGGAACAGAGGTCGTTTGTTCGACAGGTCGATCACACGATTACTGCACTCCAGGGTCCGCCTGGAACGGGGAAGACCAGCATGGCATCGACCCCGGCTATGCTTTCTCGGGCCTTCGCCCAGGGATCAGGATTTAATGGCCTTTGTACAGCACACTCAAACACCGCTGTGGACGAACTTGTCAGCGATGCTGCGGAAGGACTGCGCCGACTTCAGAACGAGGGACACCTGAGCGATATCGAACTTATCAGGGTTCGGTCTGCAGCAACTTATCACAAGACACCGCCGAACGTGAGTGATATTCATTACCGGGAGGAAGAAGAGAAATTACTGGAACTGTTCAACGAGACAATGAGCAGCGAATCGAGCGTTATCATTTTCGCTACGCCAGTCACTTTGCGGAATGCTCTCAACAAAGTTGTGCAGTCTGAGAGCGAAAACCACGATACGGTAGAGGAAATGATGGCCGAAGGAAAATCTAAGCTGTTCGATGCAGCACTGGTCGACGAGGCCAGTATGATGGACCTTCCGGTGCTGTTTCTCGCGGGGGCTTTCATTCGTGATGACGGGCAGCTAATGCTGGTCGGCGACCATCGGCAGATGCAACCGATCCAGGCCCACGACTGGGAAACTGAAGATCGCCAGCCGATCGAAGAACATACACCTGCACTATCGGTCCTCGATTTCATCCGGTTCGCACGCGGTGATGTTGGTGCTGAACTGGATTATCTCGAGCGTGACCCACCGGAGTGGCCGAATTCAGATGCGGTTCTACCAATGGTGCAACTGACAGTCACGTATCGACTTCCTCAATCCGTAGCCGAGCTTGAAACGGACCTCTTCTACAGTCGTGACAACATCGGTCTTGAGAGTGGTATCGATAATCCCCCAACTATACCAGATGTGCGTTCAAATGTCGATACCGAGTGGCTCCGAGCAGCACTTGATCCTGATCCAAGAGTGACGCTCTTGATCCACGATGAAAACAGAGCCCGACAGGAGAGTCCCTTCGAAGCAGAATTAACACGACGTGTTGTGGACGCCCTGCCTACAGCATCCCCGGCAGACCGACAGGTCGGCCAGTCCATCAGTTCTGGGGTCGTCGTGCCTTTCCGCAGGCAGCGCAGGCGGTTACGGCAAGAACTGGCACAACACGTACAGGTCGATACTGTAGAGAAGTTCCAGGGGGGCGAACGCGACCTTATCATCCTCTCAATGACAGCCGGTAACCAAGGGTACGTCAACACACTCGCAGAGTTCTTGCTTGACCCAAACCGGTTCAATGTCGGAGCAAGCCGAATGCGACAAAAACTGGTCATCGTTGCCTCGAAGGCGCTGTTCCGGGCGGGTTCGACAGATGCCAGTGAGTACGCCGATCAGAAGTCTTGGAAGCTACTGTACAATCGTCTTGTCCGTAACGAAGCGTCAGACGCTAAAATAACATTCACAGATGCCGATTTCCCTGGTATAGACGGCCAGAGCGTGACACTGGCCGTCTACTCCGGGTTCCGTGACCGCGGAAACAATTAATACTGTACAACAGACATCAACGCCAATCACAAATAATCATGAAAACACCTCAAACTCGTCTCGACAACGCGGTTGACCGCGCGGCAGAAGTCACCTGGTGGAATCGGCAGATGACCAAATTAACAGACATAGACGGTGTCGGTGATCCAGAGTCGTTCGTTGCCAACGAGATCGTTGAGCGGAAAGGTCCTTACGTCGAATTCGTTGACGCCCCAGCTTTTCACGAGGCGTCTGCGGCCAAATTCCTTCATAACCTCGGATACCACGACCACATCATCGACGCGATGACTGCAGAATTATTTGGTGGCGACGAATCCGGATCACTCTATCAGCATCAGGCAGAGACGATATCCGCGATTGAAAACGATAACAAGGACAATATTCTGGCAGTACCGACAGCAGCTGGAAAGACCGAGGCGTTCTTCCTTCCAATCCTTGATCACTGTCTATCAACAAACGAACCCGGTCTGAAGTCTATCGTGCTATATCCGATGAAAACACTCGGCGTTGATCAGCTCAATCGATTTGTCACATATCTCGACCAGATCAATCGACGGCGTGATCCCGAAGACCGAATCACGATCGGGATCTGGGATTCTGATACTCCAAGTCGTGTTGGAACACGCGACCATGAGGTTGAGGCCGGTTCGTTCGTCCGCGGGCTCGAATGTCCGCGGAGTGGTGAGAAATTAAAAGTGCTCGGGGATATCAGCGTGGGCACAGACGATAATCAATATCCCTGGTTACGCGTAACACGGGAAAGTATCCGCCGCGGTGTCGATATTTTGCTCACCGGTCCAGAAGCTCTGGATTTCATGTTCGTTAGCGATAATGAGCAGACAAGGTCAATCCTTGGTGAGCAGCCTGGTGAGGCCCCACTAAGACATATCGTTTTTGATGAGGCTCACGTCTGGTCTGGTATCCAGGGCGCTGCGATTTCTCTCTTGTCCAGACGGCTCAAAGCGCACTACGCTGATAGAGACCCACAGATTACGATGGTGTCTGCGACAGTAGATAATCCAACTGAACTCGCCGCTGACCTCACCGGAACATCCGAAAATCAAATTAACACTGTGGAGTTTACGCCGCGAACCTTCGAGACGAGTGGGTCGCCCTTGTTCGACCGATTCGAACCCTGCACGTTACAAGATATCGTGACAACACTCGCAGTGATTCGGGCGGCCGATGAGATGGAACTCAACAATTTGGGACTTGAAAGTGCCCTTGCAACGTTGCAATCAGTCGGCCTCGTGACTGAGTCAGCCGAAGTCTCCCCCGAACATCAATGGCTGACGAGTACGGTTGATGAGGCGATCGACCGGGCAGTAGAACATCTATCGGACGATGACTCTGTGATGTCTGTAGAACGGTCAGAAATAGTGATGGAAGACCGTGGTCAGAAGAAAATTATCGAATCTGTCCTCGAGATGGGCGGAACTCAGTCAGAGTGGTTCGACTTCGCTGTAAAACACGTTCCTGAGGTAGAGCAACTTGCTGACTGGTTCAGTGAAGATACAACTGGGGTCGTAGAATTCAAACACTATGACGACCTCGTCGAGCGGATGGCTGAGACGGGTGTCGATGATCCAGAAGGAACGCTGCAGACGGTAATGTCATTCGGTCGACTCGCAGGTGTCGTGACGGAAAAGTATCACACTTTCCTCAAACCTCCGCACAAGGTCTTCTGGTGTCGAGAGTGTGAGCGGCTGTCCCGCGATAGCCGCTGTCCAGAGTGTGGTCATAGCCTTCCGGAGATACAATTCTGCCGCCGCTGCCACCAACCACACGTGGAAATCCCAGCAGAAGACGAGACATCATTCATGCCAGTAGGTGGCTACGCTTCCCAGAATGCCAGTCAAGAAGGGGAATGTCCTGGCTGTCACCGGTCCCCGCAGTTGACAGACATCGGCGTTCCAACCTCATCACTTCTTTCGTACATGTTGACTGAACTGTGTCGTGTTTCGCCATCGAAGAAGACACTCGTATTTTCTGACTCTCGGAGTACGGCCGAATCAGTTGGAGACCGAATCATCGACACAGAGTATGGTCTGATGGCTGAAACACTCTATGTCAAGGAACTTCTCGATAACGGAGGCCGGATGGATAACTACGACCTCTTCCGATCAGTGTCAAATCAACTACGGGAAGCATACTGGGACCCGCTCATCCAGAACAATATGAATGAGGACGGAACTGCCTACAATTTCTTGCGCACGTTATTGGATGAGATCGAAGGCAAGGCGATGCTCTCAAACTGTAGTAACTTGCTTGACAGCACACTCATCACTGCTGCAATAATTTACGATACCGACGATCTCGATAGGTTGCTTGTCGGTCATGCGCTGTATAAACTGTTCGTCGGGAAATCGAGCGCGTCGTTCTCTAAACAGCGAATGCAATTCGACGGGCTGACGCGATCAAAAATAATCGACCGACTCAGATCACGAACCGGATTCACTCAACAGACTGTCGAGGAACATCTTGACGCCGTATTAAAGGATTTGCTCGACAGCGGCGTCATTGGCGAAATTCCGTGGGAGGAAATTCGGGATACGATACAGTCATCGACACAAGGGGAAGCGGTCAAAGATGAAGTGTTCGATTTCATCGAGAACGCGCGCGAAACAGCACTCAAACATGGACTGACGGATGAGGGCGAAAGTGGGGTATTCCGCCGAACCCCGCGACAGGACGACACTGAAATCGCCCTTCTTCCACAGGTAGCGTTCTGTGAAGAGTGTTATCGGTCATATCCTGTTACGAGCAATGGTGAAAGTCTCGACCACTGTCTCCATTGTGGGCACTCGGTTACCACGCATACAAGATTTACAAAGAACAATGAGGGGCGCCTCGTAGCTTCTCCCGGGTATGCCACAGAGGTTGGAGAGTGGGAGTACGCACTCGATCACTGGGCACACGATATTACGATGCCAATCCGTGACGGTGCCGATCCAGAGTTTATCTCAGTAGGCATCCACAAAGGAAATATTCCACACACCCTCCGTGGGGCTATTGAGGAGGGATTCCGCAAGGACGACCCAGATGTTAATATCGTAAGTGCAACCCCAACAATGGAACTGGGCGTTGATATCGGGACTCTCGATACCGTCGCCCAAGTTGGAATTCCGCCAACATTGACTAATTATGTCCAGCGAAGCGGTCGGACTGGCCGAACACGTGGCAGTTCCTCGCTGGTCGTTACAGCAGTGCGTGGGAACCACCCCGTCGATAGCCACTACTATGGGAATCTGGAGACGTTCCTTGGGGACTTCGAACCGGTCCGAGTCCCAGATCCGTTTGACTTTGACGAATTGCTCGCGGGCCATGTAGTCACGGAAGTCTTCGCGTACTTAGCTCGTAATCCCCACGAAAGCAATGTCTTCGAACGGATGTATACCGTCGATGAACGGAAAGAGAACCTCGTCAATTTTGTGAACAAGGTGACAGAGCAACTCGACATCCTCCGGGAGTTCATGCTGGAGGAGCGGCGGCCAGCTGTTGAAAATCATATTCGTTCCATCTTCGGTGAGCGCGGTGTCGAGACACTTGAGTTGGTCTTCGAACAACACGGCCCTCTCTCGCTTGACAACCGGATGGATCGAACCTTCTCAAATCTCACCGATGTCGCCGCCGATGGTGAGCAAAATAAGGCGTTCACCGACCAGAACAACCGTTTAGATCAGTGGCTTCAGCATCTTGGCTATTTGGCTAATTATCGTTCCTTTGGCCAGAGTTTCCCAGTCAATTTCACAGGAGCGAATGACGGTATTGAATTCGAATCTGAGGGCCGCCTATACGACATGTTCCCAGGAGAAGAAAACGATCTTGGTGCCGTCCTGACACTCCACGGGACGGACTACATCGTTGACGATGTCCACGGAACGGCGACACCCCTCACAACAGTTGCGGTTTGTGAGAACGAAGAATGCGGGCGTCCGTTCCAGAGCTACGAACCGTCGGTTGATCATTGTCCACACTGCGAGACAGAACTTTCCGAAACAGAGGTTCACGGCGTGGGATCGGTTGAGTGTACCGCTGCCAAGGGTGGTCAGAAAGGCTATTCCACTCGAGGCTTGCAGTCCACCTACATTGAGGAGCCAACTACCGAATCTGCGGTCCGATCACGGGATGAACAGACGCTGTTCGGACTGGACTGCCAGCTTACCTTCGGCCAGTTGGAAGTGACCGATTTCGTTTCTGCCTTCGAACGCTGGCACTCTAGAGGGAGTTCCAAGGAGATACTCCGCTCGGAGGCCGTCATTGAACAGGATGAGGCAACTAGCACAGGGAGTGGCTCCTGGCGAGATCGGATGGATGATGCCGAAGAAGAGATCTATCGTCCGGTTGGCCAGCAGTACTTCACACAGGGACTTGTGTTGCGATTCGATAAGGCACCACTCCAGTCTCGCTACGAGACGCTCACCCACGAAACAGTCTCGTGGCCACAGGCAGTGGTGAGCTTGGAACAGGCCCTAGAGAAATCGGTCGCTATTGTCGCCGAGTGTGATCGGTCGGATTTCCGTGTCAAGACCACCACGACAGCGGACGAGGTGATTGTGTATCTCGTAGACTCCCGCCAGGGTGGAAACGGAATTACCTGGCAGGTCCTCCAGCAACTGGACAGTGTCGTACAGCGTGTCCGGGAGGTGGCCGGCTGCCAGCGCTGTAGTGACTACTGTGATGAGTGTCTGCTGCTAGCTCGGACTCCGGGATACTACCTGGATAACGACTTGCTGGACCGACGGACATTGGCAGCGATCATCGGTGATACAGAATGATACGTGACCGACTCCTGAGCGAAGTCAAGGATGCCGACATCGCCTACATGTACGACCCCCGAGAGAACTCCAGATGGGGTCTCTTGCGCGGAATCCCCGCTCTGTATTATCTCGGTGTTAATGACTTTACATACCCGACGTCTTGGTGTCAATTCAATCGGGGCGATCGCCATTTCGAGTTAGATTACGAGTACCACGTTGTCAGCAATGGACTGGACATCCCAGACTCGAATCCGGAGTTCGGCGTGGTAACAAACGATCACTACGAACACGAAACACCATACACGATTAAATACCTGATCAATCGGTATACAGTTGCTGACGCTACGCTATTCGTACTCACGGATAGCAAGCGATTTGAACCGCAGGACGCCAAACGCCCACTCTATCAGGACCCCTGTGCCGAACTGATCGGCTCGTACAACACCGTCTACGATGCCTTCGAGAGGGCATACAACGAGGCAGGATGGCAACTGCCGCTAACTGATACGAAGAATCTCTTTTTGCAAGACAATGCGAATCTCTTCGAGTTCGTCGAGGGCAGAACTGTGACTACCACAACAGAACTGTTCAGTAAACTGCCCGAAAATCCGTACCTGCCGCTATACGATGCAATGTCGAGCGTTTTCAGTCGGCCTGATGAACTTGGCACCGTGCCACTTGATGGTGACAACGGAAAGCCAGAGTTGGTCCGTTGGCTCAGACGACGAATCGAGTGGGACCGCGATACAGCCCGGGGGGTTGTCACGAACCTCAACCAGGCCGTTATCGACGATGGGAGTCGGTTCGATAAGGCTGCTGCAAGACGAACTCCGGCCGTTCGGGACGCTTACCTCGAAGCGAAGAAACTCGATAGCAACGACTCACCAATAAACAACCGATACACAACGTGGCTACAGCGATACAATCTATGAGCGAAGGATATATCCTAAACACACTACAGTCGCCAGCACTCCTCAAACCAGTGTACGAATCTGTCCAGAACGGGAACGTAACCCGAGAAGAAATCTCAGAGAATACTGGGTTAGACTCTAATGATATTCAAGAAGCAACAGGGGGATTACGCCTCGCACGATTACTTGGTAAGGAAGACGGTGAGTACTACACGGCAGAGGTACCGTGGGAGATTACAGATACAGAACTCGAGTTTCGAATCGGAATTCTTCACGGCCTGGCCAAAGAGTGCCAACCTAGTGACTGGGGAAAACAGGCAGTAGTGTTACTAAATTATCAGTATTTCATGGTTAAAGATATTCAGTACTTCAACCGGACAGATTCGGTGGTTTACGATACAATCAATGAGTGGCACCGGTCGGAGAAAGATTACGTCCCGACATCGAAAAACGGGGAAATTGACCTCAATAAGCACAAAATGGTCAACTGGAGTCGGATCGCAGAGTACTTGGGACTAATACACCAAGCTCGTGGCGCTGAATACACGGTGTATCCAGACCCGGAGCTTCTGCAGACTTCCATCTCGCTAGCGCTTGCTGACAGGGGCAGCGATAACCGCGTCGGAATTGAGGCCTATCTCAACTGGCTCGAAAGCAATCTTCTCCCAATCGAGTTGACCGCTGACGGTGATATACCAGCCCCGTTCGCCAGGGTACTCTTTAATCTCGTCAAACAAGAGGAGATCGAATTGGTTGAGTACGGAGACGCAGGGGCGATACAACTGGCACGAACTCCACGAGCGGACGGGATTGACCCTGATGCGAACACGATCAAGGTGATGAACAATGAGTAGTGAGAGCCGTAATTCATCGGTGTATTGCCCCCATCTAAAAGAAGTCGATAACGAAACACTCCAGCAACTGTTTAGCAAAGTTGCCGCCGTTCGATCGCAAAATCGAGAACTGTTCGATTTCACCCATCGGGAAATATCGGTGTTCCGAACAACCGGTAAGGATCGATCAGTAGTCTCAGAGAGAGAAGTATATGACCAGTTCGATCCTGACAGGCCGAAAAACTTCGCGGTTGTCATCGAGGGGGAGGTTGGCACCGGGAAATCGGAACTGTGTGCCTATCTAGCCCACCGACTCAAAGATGAGGGACGCCCTCTCCTGCACGTTGACAAAGAAGATGATCTGATGACTTTGTTGAGCGACCGCCTGCCAGAATTCTATTATGAGCAGTTCGGGATGGAGATGGAAGGTGCAGCACAGTTCAAACAGTTGCGTGAAGATATCGAGACGATGCCCAATGCAGTGGCAAACAGCGCTACTTCGACGGCAATACTGAATATTAAACGGCGTGGATACGATGTCACAGAGGGTGACGCCGACGTTGGGACGATAAAGGAGTTTGTCCAGTCTAAGCTTCAGTTGCTGGTCGAAAAGGGGGAGTTCGCCACGAAAATCCAATTTGTTACCGAACAAGAATATAAACAAGAAGACTTCTTGCAAATATTCGGGTCGGCAGTCGACGTTGCCGAAGCTGTCGAGGTCTTCAACGATGAGCTATGGCGTGTTGTTCGCGAACGGTACGATACAGCGTCACTTAGCGAGGTGCTCAAGCGTATTGGGAAACAGCTCGAGGATACGCGACCTGTCATCGTTTTCGAGGACTTTTCCATCACAGCCATGGAGGCGAACAAGCTTGCCAAGTTTATCGAGAGTGACCAGACGGAGAGCGCCTGGGACTTCATTATTGCTGGGACGAGAGACTCAACTGGCCCATTACACACCCAGACAGCGGAATCGAGATACGATTTCTACCAAACAAATGAACGTAATTCCCAGAGTGTCCTGTTTCTTGACCGGGATACTGCGGTTGACTTTGTCCGCCCGTATTTGGGGTATTTCAAGTCATTCGACGAGAGTGTCCGGTACAATGGTAAAGAAGACGGAGGTTTCTCCCTCCGAAAAGCACCGCCTGGTTCACGCTGTGCAGACTGTGGACTCTGTGAGGAACAGTTTCGTGATCTCTTCCCATTCAATGGGCCATTCCTAGAGCGCATTTATTCTGGTATGGAGGAAGCTGATAGACAGTCTCCTCGTGAATACATCATGACGGTTTTCGATGTTTTGAGTGACTATTACGAGGGAAAAGTGGACGTACCTTCTAACGCGGATACGTTGCGACCGCTCATCAATCGTGTCTCTGTGGCTGACGAAGTATTCGAGAATGCTGAAACATTCGCGCATCTGGCCCGGTGGTACGGCCGGCCGAACGATATCAACGACACTATAGAAATCGACAAACGCTTCGGAATAGCTTTTGAACTCTTCGAACGTGATGACGACGAGAGCAACCTTCCAAATCCAGTTCAATTCGATAATGGGAATATTGTCGTTCCTGCAGTTGGTGGATTAGAAGGCAAGTCGAAGGACACAGATCCCGAGCAGGAAGATGAAGACGATGATGACGAGAATGATGTCCCAGACACCGACCCCGTGGAAATTGAGTTCGAAGACAAGGCACCACTCATAAACTCCTGGCTTGAAGAGCCATCGAATTTCAAAGAAACGGGCAAATATATCGAACGTGGCTTACAGGATGCGATTGCTCGCCTGACCGACGAGTACACGTTGTATCCGGGAACGAAACTTGAGTATAACATCAGTTCACAGAAGCGTCCGTTCGTATTTTCTTCTCAGGAAAAGTTACCGGATAGTGACCAGATAGTTATCAATCTTGACGAATTCCGGCTTTCCGATTTGCGGGGTCTTCTCCGGTTTGGAATCGAACGAGAGAAAACACCGCGTGGTGCTGGTTACGAGGCGCTTTTGCAATCGATGGGAACACAGTTGACGGCGTATGCCCTTGCTTGGCGTAACGAAGTCCGTCATCAAAACTTGGAGAAGAGAAACAGGCTATACAAGCAGCACCCGAACTATGACTTCGCTGATTTCGTGATGGCGTACTATAGCTACGTCGTCATGATTGATTCACCGTGGGATGAGGTAACAGCCGATACCGTTCAGAAACATTTTGGTAGTGCCGATATCGACATCGACAACCGACTAGACGAATGGCTTCGGGATGAACTTGAGCATGAATCCTACCAGGCCATCCATCAGATGGTGGATGCTGCTGAAGATATTGAAAGAATGGTCGGCCACCTGTTCGGTGTCAGTAGCACGACGCTTGACGCACACCGGGTGCGTAGTTGGTTCGAAGACAATTCGCCGGAGGATATCCTCTCGAAACTCGGCCGTAGTCATATTAGGAATATTGATTCGAAGGTTCGGTTCAGTAATGGGTTCAAACTACGAGATATAGCAGATACAGCCTATGATGTCCGCAAAAGCTTCTCAGAGATACCAAACCGGTATCAGAAGTCAATCGTGGATGAGATTGCATCGAATCTTGATGGCTTCTCAATGAGTGATTGTGCGAACATCGTGGCCAACCTCGAGACATACGATGTTGACCCAGATCTAATGGAACCGCTCAAACGATTCAACCATCTGTCTCAGGAAACAGTCGATGAGACTGTGGATGCAGCATCGATGGCTAAGCAACTACACAATGGTTCGGGACTCGATCCGATACAGGCGACGCTGGCTAGTGTCGCGTTACGGGAAGGACAAGTCTATCAGCGGTATAGCGAGATACCAATGAAGTCTGCCAGTAGAACAAGCACGATTGGCAAGCGATTCCAAGAGGTGGGTGATCATTATGTCCAGTAATGAATCATTCGATCAGCAACTCGAAACGCTCTACGGACGATACCGACGCGAACATCTCGATGACCGACTGACAGAGCTTGCGGAAACGATGGAGGAAACATTGTTACACAAGGCTGTCGCTGACGCATTCTTCGAGGCGTCGGTCCAGATTGATACGTCGGTCAAGAAAACTGTCGAGGGAGCTATCGAGACACTTGAGTCAGGAGACTACGATACAATTGAAAACAACCTATCTGAGATTGAGGACGAGGTAGAACAGGCCGAAACCAGGGTAACTAATCAGGTTCAAGAACTCCGGATCAACCGAGAGGAAACAGTGACTGCAATGCAACGATTGAACGAGCGCGTCGACCGTGTCGATAGCGCGCAGGTCAAGGCTCTAAAGACTCTTCTCGACGATTGGAACTGGAGACCAATGGTGTATACCGAAGACAACGCGACGCTTGAAGAGCGTCGACAAGAAGCAACTCAATATGGGGAGGACATGTCGTCTGTGTATCACCAATTGAAACACGACCTCTTCAAGCGGTACGATGGGACTGAGCTCAGACCACTGGTCGACCGCTTATTAGACGAAGATCGTCTCCGACTCGGAGAACTCTCTGAAACAGAGCGGGAGCAATTGGCAAAGTCGGACCTAGCGGATGATATTGAATTGAAACTGTCGTAGACAACGGGGAATAGCTTAAAGCAACGGCGGTTTAATCAGAAGAGTATCAACGGTTCATAATGCAATATATCGATACTAATACTGACCCCGCTCGGGTTCCTGAGGATGTCGAACCTCTGTTGCAAGCGATGCTCTCGAATCAGCAGATCAGGTACGAGGGACAAGATGATCTAGCACGTGTTACTGATGCAATAAAATACGAACGGGAGCGACAGGATAGACGTCAAACGTCCCCATATACTGGAAATAGCGAGTTTGTCGAATCGATTATTGATGTCTTTGGGTTCGACCCACTAGATTTTCAGGTAGAGAGTTGGGAAACAGTAGATGCGTTGGCCGAAGAGTGTCATACTGGGAGCGAGAGCAAAGCGGCCATATTTTCTGCACCAACCGGGTTCGGAAAGACGGAGGCTTTTCTCGGACCGCTGTATCAGTTATTACGAGAAGAGCGTCAGGAGTCAGTGGCAATTGTCTATCCAAGCCGAGCGCTACTACAGGATCAACTCGGTCGTATTCTTGAACATATACACAGTATCAGAAGTGACCATGGCGACCAGCTCTCTGTCGGCTGTTACGTCGGTGGTATGCCGTGGGAACGCTCTGAAGTTGGCCAGAAGAATTTCTTCGAAAATAGTGGAGGCCGACCACGCTTTACACTCTGTAACTGCTGGTGTGGTGAAGCCGATTCTCACTCATTTGAGCTCCACGGGACGAGCAAATCGTATATGTTGCAGTGTGAGAATAACTCCAAGCACAGTTTCAACGACAAAGAGCTAGTGCTCTCCCGGAAGGATCTGGTATTTAATTCGACACCGGACATCGTGCTGACGACACTTGAATCGCTGGAAAACTTCGCACACAAACCCCACTATTCATTGGTGGACAAATTTGGCACGATCGTTCTGGACGAGGTACACCTGTACACAGGCCTCCGTGGTGCCCACGCATCACACATCATCCAGAATGTCAACGATATTTCCGATGACCCCTTGCTGTGGCTCGGTTCCAGTGCGACCATTGACAATCCAGAACGGTTCGGACGGCAGATTTTCGGCCTCAACTCGTCGAATATCGAAACGACTGAGCCGCCACAAACTGACTACGATGACAGTCACGACGATCACGAGCACTACTACTTCATGCTTTCTCCAGAAGATGGACCAGGAGTGACATCTATGGCCATCCAGCAATCTATGCTCTTGGGTCATACTATGCTTGAAGATACTGGGGGTAACCGGAGCAAGCAACTGTCGTTCATCGACAGTATTTCTCAAATAAACCAGCAACGCGTACAACTGTCGGATGCAGATGGGAGCAATGAGTTATGGCAATATCACCGTAATAACCAATTTGACGAAGACTGGGACACAGTTGCGGCAGATATGGGTCAGCAGTTTATAGACGAGTCGCTGGAATTAATGCCAGTCTATTCAGACGCAGGCTTTGACCGAGAGCGAGCAGCTGAGAGTGACATACTCTTGTCTACTAACTTTCTCGAAGTTGGTATCGACGTTGGAGAAATTAAGATTATCACACAGCATCGAACACCGTGGGATTTATCGTCCTTCCTACAACGAGCTGGTCGAGCTGCTAGAAAACCTGGAATGGATTCCCATATTGCTGTGTACCTTTCTAATCTCACAGGTGATGCAAATATGTTTTACCGGGCAGACCGGTTCCTTGGATCAGATATTCGGACCCCCCTCAACACAGACAATCGTGTCGTCAAGTGGATGCACGAACGGTTTAATCAGTACTACAACACGATAACAGAAATTAACGAGCAACGGTTTCGGTCAGCACTTGAAGAGCATGAGACGTTCTTAGAAACGTATCTGTGCGACGACCTGGGATATGAACCGTTCTATCGGATGTTGATGGAGCCACAGGCGTTTTTCAAAGAGCAATTTGGGATGGATGTAGAGGCTGACCGACTACTATCGTCGAATGTCCTCGAAGACATCTGTGGCCAGATTGATGAGTTTCAGTCGGAACAGCGGTCAGAAGTAGCAGATATTGAGGAGTACTTCGATATGGAGGACGGTGATGTGGTTCACGGAACCGATGCCGTCGATACGTTCTTGCTGAAAGTCCAAAATCAAACCTTGGAGGTAATCCACACCTTCGATGGCCAAGTATCCGGGTTCGAGAACGAACTTGAAGAGTACGATGCCAGTGGATATCAGACACTTGTCGCAGAACTTGATACCGAGCTCATGTCTGCTAAAGAGCGGGCCAAAACGCTCCCCGAAGACCCTTCGGTTGCTGTTAACCAATTTTCATCCCTACTGGCTACACTCTTTGGACTGATAGGAAAGCTGATGAATCTACGTAACATGGCCAATAATGCTTCTGACGATGCCTTACCACAAGTTGATCAGGGAAAAATTTCAGACCTGAGTGACATCGTCAATCAACTCGAAATCTTATGCGAAGACGAACGACTGGAAGAGTATTACAAACTTGAGGAGCAGATACACTATCTGGATGCCGCTCTCGACGAGTACGCTTCGTACCTGGACATGAAAACCCCGTACAATTCACTATACAGTATCAAAGACTTGCTTCGAAGTGCGTATTATTTCGATATCTACCTCCAGACCGTTGGTGACCAACTTGACGACGAGATCTGGTTTGTTCCGCCCGATTACTACGGGAGTGCCGGTCAATTTGTTAAGATATTCCGAGGTTCGAGTGATGACAAACGTCCAGAAGAATCTATCGATCAAATCGTCAATACCTATGCCCCGTATCGATCCGAGTATCAGGCGGAGTCTGGTATTATGGAAGCGTTCCTTCCGGAAACCAAAGTAACAGACGTCGGTGTCGTGATGGACTACACAGGTGATGTGACGGGGGAAGAACAGGGTGGCATCCTCGTTCCAGATACCGTCCAACTATCCCAAATGGAAGATCTTTCAGGTGAGAGTGCGATGGAGATTGTCCAGTACTGTCCTGAATGTTTCCAAGTAATTCAGGGCGGACTCGACGAGTGCCTTCGCCACGAAGAGCGTGAGTACGGTAAGATTCACTCCGAACCGCATGTCGACACCACGGTTACAGAACGCACACCGATCGACTCGACGGGTAATTTGACCCTGGCTAATCTTCAGGCACAAGTCTCTCTCCAGAGCGTAACTCTCGAAATTACACCTGGAAAGTACTATGGAGAAGAGATCGGTGTCGCATTCGACAGTGATGCCGATCGGTTTACTCAGGAACTCCAGAGCCCGGATGTGCCACTTGGGTTTCGAACCAGGACTCGCGGGCTTGCGTACGACATGGAATCGTTCCTGGATGGTCTCGAAGAGAAAGTCGGTGAGTACGTTAACCGCTACAAAGATACCAGTGAGTACGATATCTCATTTCTCGCATATCACACTGCAGCCCACTTCTTCATGCAATTCGTGACTGATGTAAGCAGCGTCAATAATCAACGAGTCTTCTATGGCTTCGACCAAGAAATCGGAGAAGTGTACGTTTTTGAACGAACTGAAGGCGGACAGGGAATCGTTGATCTAGTGTATGATGAACTGGAGTCAGACCCGGGCAGTGTGCTTGAGTCCATGAACCGCCTGCTGTATAACGAACAAGTCATCAGTGAGCGGCTTTGGGCGAACTCGGCTTTCGTCGCAGAGCTTCCAGAAGATAACACCGGCGAAGAGAACATTCGACCGATTGTCCAGGAGTATACCGGAATCCGCTTCAAAGATGTCCTCGACAGAGTTACTGAAGAAATTATATCGACGGTCGACCGTGCTCACCAGTTTGCTGCTGACGAACATATCGATAGTAGAGACAGCTACGAACTGAAACATCTCGTCGCGACAGCTCAGATCAGCGGAGAAGAGTTCCCCGAAAAAATGGTATCTGAACACGAATCTGATATAGACGATTCTGAGAGGGTGAAAACAGCCTTCTATTCGCCCGACATCGACGGCTGTGTAGAGAACTTGCACATTATGGAATGTATTGCCGCCGGTGATCAGAGTGATACATTAAGTTACGTTATATTAGAGGCGTTACGTGAACATTTGACTGAATCGGTGTCCTCAACTGAAGTGGTTGATGAAATGTTTGACCGTGAACTGCCACCAGGAGGTGAGATAGATGGTACGAGCATTTTCGTTGACTTCTGATAGCCTGAGTTATTTTATTGGCTATACTCTTATCCACTCATCCCGAACCGTGATAGTCTCGCCGTGGCTGAGTGACGTTGACCTTCGGTTCCCAGTCAACAATAATCTTGAAAGTCGTCATATGACTCTTCTAGAGGCAATACCACAATTGCCGGACACCGAGGTCACGTTTGTTGTCCGGAAGGGCGAGGATCACAATGACTTCGTCCGTGATAGACTTCCAAAGGATGTCGAAATGATTGCTGTTGATGATTTACACGCAAAAGTTGTTGTCTGTGATGAGTACGCCTACGTCGGATCCGCTAACGTAACACATGGTGGACTCACAATCAATCGGGAAATCTGTAAAATCGTCGAAAATGAGTATGGGGATGCAGAGAAGTATATCGGAGAAGAGATTGATGTGAATGTGGAGTAACTAAACAGCGCTATTCTACTTCCGTACGAGCCTCAGTCGGCACACCCTCTGGCGTCCGAATGTCCAGTATCCATTCTGAACCAACTTCTTCTTCGAGCAAATCTGCGATATCTTCTTCGTAATCCAGCAGGTCCCCTGAATCTAATGTCACCAGAATCCCCGAACCACCGTCTGCAGTCCATCCCGCTGCATCCGTCACAATTGTCGCATCATTATCGTTCCCGATGAGCCCATGGACAGCAAACTCTAGCTCAAGTGAGCCACTTGGAAAGACGATGTTGTCTTCCAGTTGTTGTTCCAGAAACTTGAGCCGTCGATCGATGGCTTTGAGATACCGACGGAACCGACGAAGTACCTCACGGCTGTCATCGAGGGATGCAAGCGTCATCTGTATATCTCGAACGTGTTTGGCGTCATTCTTGCCGATATAAACACGCCGGTCATCAAGCCCATAGTTTTCAATATCTCCTTCCTCCTCCATCAGGAATTCTACCAAGTCTTTATATATATCTGTTCTGCGATTGGAAACGTTATCCAGTTCGTTCTTGACGGACTCGCTAACAACGAGTTCGACCAGCTCAGACTCCACAAGTGACTTCGAACGAGTTGTCTCCCACTCCTGCTGGATGAAGTTTAGCAGGACACACGTATCGACGAATACCTCCTCTGGTGGTTTGCCCTCCATCATGCTAATTTCCAAAGTAGTCAGCGGCAAGATTGCGGAAGGCAGTCTCCATCTTGTCATCACCAGCGGGATAATCCGAGTATTCCGGAAGTAGTCCAGCGTCGTCCAGTTCGGCTTCGAAAGTCTCAATCCTCGCTTGCAGCTGTTTGTTAAAATCGCTGAGTTGCTGTTGACGCTCTTCTCGTAGTATCCCTGCAGAGGGACCAGTCGCTGTTTCCTGAGAGATTACAAGACATGGGTAGCGCCAGACATAGTAGTAATAGAACTCCTGCATTGACTGGATTGCCTCAAGATGTGCTTCGTCCAACTGATCAGGGTCCCTTTTCGAGAGCATCATGAGCCCATCCTCTATGACATCAGTACCGGCGACCACACCGTCAAAAGTCGGTGATAGAGACTCCGCTGTTTGAATCGTGCAATGGAGATCAGAGATCTCGAGCCCAACAGAGCGTACCAGGTCGTCGATTGATTCTTCAGGAGTTTCACCGGTAAGGTGGGCTTCAATCGCTTCTTCTATGTCCCGCAGGTGGATTCTGAGATGTGTACTCTGGACGTAGAGATCACGATACGCATCGGGTGCGTGAGCGAGATAGAAATTTTGAAGAAATCGCATCGTATTTTGGTGCCACACATTCGGGAGTTCCGAGATATAAAAGTCGATAATGTCATTCGTTCTCAGGTCCTCTCCCGACCCCCCAAGAGAATTTGACTCCGATTCTGACTCAGGACTATCCGAGAACAGGACTGGATCGATTGTCGCACCGTCGTCTGGGCGGGCTTCAGTAGAGAATTCTTCCGACAATGTGTCTGCACTCGTGGATTTATCATCTGCAGCTGTGAACGAATCAAGACTCTCTTCAGTGATATCGTCGAGTGTACTATGACTATCCGACCCGGCCAGCTCGGAGAAAGCAGTTTCAAGTGTGTTCGGTGTAGCCTGGTCTCCCGGTAGTACGGCTCCCGCTAGATACCAACTGTACGTGATTGAGAGGTCAAACTCATCGACCGCAAGATAGAGCAACTTTTGTAACTTCGTCTTGTTCGCGTACGCCGGGTCAATACCAGTCTCTGCCATCGCCTCGGCGATACACGTGACTAATGTGTTTATTTGCTCGTGCTCAGTGTTCGTTAGTTCGACCATCCCAGGCTTCTCGTTTCAAACAGGAGAGTCAACACTAATATATCTTTGTAGAAGCGGGGAGTGAAATTGATTTTAAAAATTGAAACTGTCTGGTGTGGTTATTACCGCGTGTAGCAAAAATAAAAATTTAGTTATTTTCTGGAATGTGGTTTTGAACGGTTTGCCACTGTCGCGAGAGGGTGACAGGACTGACAAATGCGATCGATGCCAGTTCCTCTTGAGTTATTGACTCTTCGTTACAATGTGCTGCGCCATACAGTAGTGCCGCAGCCATGCCCGTCGGGCTCTGCCCCACGTGGTCTTCGGACTCGATAACCCGCTGACCGATTTCATGTGCATGACGACGTACAGCATGTGGGAGACCAGCTTCGGAGGCAAACCGTGGTAGATAATCTGTCGGGAGCGGCGGGGCCAGTTCCACATCGAACTCCCGAACAAGCTTGCTGAAGGACGCACGTATCTCGTCAGCTCCAACAGGGGAAGCCGCGGCAACTTCTTTAATTGGGAACGGCCGACCGCTATTCCGGGCCGTAGCGTGCATGCACGCGGCGGCCATTGCCTCGATCGACTGCCCAACGAGCAGCCCCTCATCCGCAGACTGACGATAGAGATGTGCCGCCTGTTCAGTAAGGTCATCAGAACACTCTATGGCCGCTGCTACGGCTCGGAGTTCTTTGAGTCCGTGGCGGAGTGCTTCACGGTCATGTCGAAGGCGTTTATTCAAACGCGCCCATCGACCAGCGTCTGCATCGCCACCTGTTCCGATGGTTGTCCCCACCGCTATCCGCGAGGTAGTGCCTGAAGGCGCAGTGCGTCGCTGGTTCCGAGGTCGCCAGCTTGGCTCGGTAAATTCGACTTCGACAGCCGTCTGGACAGCGCCACAGGCCATACAGTACCATTCGCCTGCAGAGCTGCGTGCAAACGACGTGCTGCTGCACTCTTCGCAACCCTTTGTTGTGTCGAACGATTTTGCGTCCCGTTCAACTCGCGCTGTGGAATCTTCCGATGGAGACCGAGATTTGGACGCAGCGGTTGCTGTGCGATTGTATTGCGAACAACGCTGGTTTGACGATGCCATCAAGCCGTGCCGGGGATTCCGGCTATGACTCGTAGATTGAATCCGGCGTAGCGGGCTGAGATTAGTGCCCCGCGCTGCCTTCAATTAACATAGAGAACCGGGGGTACTTAAATTGTTAAACTGTATCCGTAGATTTCATCGTGCCCTTTGTATATGAGTATGGCCTCGATCAGGCCTCATTGGATCAGTTTGCATCTAGTATATCGAGAGCTGCTTCACGGGTTTGTTGCAGTGTTTCAATTATTTTCTGTCGAAGTGTTTCTTCGATAGTGTGCTCTGGCAATGTATTTAGATGGCCTTTTTCATAGACAGCAACAAGTTCACTAGCTCGTTGGTTGGACTGTTGCATGGCTTCTTTGATATGGACGAATGATGTCTCTTCGACATTAGATTCGATATTTGCAAGGATGAGCTCGTGTGTTGCACTGATAGCTTTAGGGATTGTGCTAGTGTTATCTTCGGTTATTAATACTTCTATAGTGTCATCAAGTTCCTCATATTTCCTACTAAATATATCCTCAATATTCCTACTAAGATTTGTCTCACCTGTGTCATTTTCAATATCAGTATAGTCCGAAAGATTAGTTTTCTTACTCTCTATTTTTGTCTGAGCAGTTTCTGTTTGTTTCGGTACGTCCACGGCCCTTAATTTCTTTTCACGCCTCGCAATTTTATCAGATGATTTCTCGGTGAACTGAGAGAGTAATTTCAATCCGACAGGTTCGTCGTGTAAGTTACTTGCTCGTCGAATCGCAGCGAGTGCCCAAAGTGCCCCCTCATCGTCAATACAAAACTCCTCATCTCGTGCGTGGTCAATCAATTCTTTAGATGTCTCCACCAGTGATGGGGGGAGATCACTGACGCTATTCACGTACTCGACTACCGCAATTGGATTGGATGGAAGTGTTTCAATCCCTCTGAGTGCCTGACGCTGTTCTTGATATCTGTTCCGTATCGTAACCTCGGAGACGTTAGCAACATCGCCGATTTGACTCTGTGTTACTTTTGATCCGACATCACGACAAGCATTGTACACGGCTGCTGCTGCCCACCCTGACGGACTTTTCCCGCTTGAAAGTCCTCTGTTTTCAGTGATCT
Organism: Halovenus amylolytica; assembly: GCA_004015825.1. Taxonomy (GTDB): domain Archaea; phylum Halobacteriota; class Halobacteria; order Halobacteriales; family Haloarculaceae; genus Halovenus; species Halovenus amylolytica. The sequence goes on from SAYS01000022.1 coordinate 28,147, forward strand.
CAACGATCTCGTGTGCTCGTTCTCCAATCTTGGCATCTAAATCCAGTTCACGACAATACCGGTCAATGTAGTGATCGCTCCCAAAGAACGCCGACGCGTTAAGTCCGACGGTAGTTGCGATGTCCTTTGATCGCCGAAGAAGTCCAGTCCGAGTTACAATTGTATCATCAGCATCAGCAATATCTGTTGGGTCAAGTGGGACATCTGTAACTTTGCAAGCACAATAGAGTGATGAGGCGGCCACCAATTCGAGTGCCGTCCCGATAAGATCCTCTCTTTCGTTTTTGTATTGTTCTATGAGAGATTTTGCCATCTCAACCGTAGAGGACGGAATATCTAGTTCTTTTGCTAACCAATCGATTCTGTCGCCCAATACATTTGTTCTGTCTGATTTTGATACTGACTGAACGACGGTGAAATCGCGTTCTGAGGAAGATTCAATCTCCGACTTTGAACTCTGTGGGAGGACATCATTTAAGATTTCGTCGATCTCATCCATTCGATCCGAAGCCATATCTTTTTACATATTTTTTAGAAGTGTATATATGCACGGCCAGAAGCTTTATATTTACCTCTGGTTTGGGAATCGATCCTAACTGACAATACCAGTTCACACTACTGCCTAATGCTAATGTACTCTCTTTGTGTGTACGAGTTGAGTGTATCCCCACATATGTCAATTTAATATTACAACTGGTTGTGATTTTCTCTTTCAATTTATATAACCTCATCTGACTCTACTGAGTGATGAAAGGGCTACTGTTGAGAAACCCCACCGGCTCAACCACTACACGTAACGACAACAGTCACACTGCCACTTCTTCATCAGCACAACTAATCAACCTATGAGTAGCCATAGATACGCGGATACGACCGAGATTCCGGAAGAATTGTCACACTTGATCAAGCGCGATGTCCAGCATATTTCCTTTCCGGACCGAATTTATGCGCTGGGCGGTGGCGGCCGGAAGATGGTGCTCGAGATGTTCGAGCAAGACTGGGTCGCCATCGAAGCCATGCGAGGCCGAACCCAAGACATTACTATCATCTTCATGGACTCGGCATCGGAAAACGAAGAGAATCATGCGGACGATGTCGCTGACCTTGTCCAGAAACTCGATTATCTGGAGCAAACACTGCAAGAGGAGACACCATCTGGAGTTGATGTCGGAGGTATTGAAATCAATGATCGACTCATCACTGACCAGGTGAATATCACAACGAGGGCGTCGCTTACGGGCAGTGAAACCGTCGACGAGGTCATTGAGCACACAGAGGCCGAGCACTGGTGGGTTTCTGAAGAACACTTAGATGCCACTGACAACTCTGGCGACTTCTACGATGTGAGCCAGGGTGCAGTCAAGCGACGTGCACTCGGCAAGGCCCTCCACTACAAAGCACTGGCCAATGGTGGACGTGAATACCGCGATTCGATGTACACGGCGGCCGAGGAATCCAATATCGCTGTCTTCACTGGCCTTGGCGGTGGGACCGGTAGTGGTACCTTCATCGATGTAGCGCGAATGATCCGTGACAGGAATCAAAGCGCCAATATTGAACTGTTTACCACGCTGCCTACTTCCGGCCAACGCGACCAAGCACAAGCAAACGCGTTTGCTGCCCTCTCTGAATTGGAGTATCAGAGTCTCAACGGGGAGACCATTTTCAACGATATGTATCTGTTCCCGTTAGAGCCTACGGAACTACGGAGTGAAACAACCGAGAGTCCAGAACTGCGTGAGTTCGATCAGGCAATGTCCTACGCAATTGTTGGCGCGTACAACAACGCTGACCGAGACTTTGCATTTGCGAATACCTCAAGTTATTCACCGTTCACCGTCGTGGTGCCGCAGGTATTGCGGTACAACCGAGACGAGATTAAACGGAAAAAAGAGGAGATTCACGCCCTCTTGGATACGAAACGGGAGATACTCAACCTCGAATACTATCATTTCGAGGCTGTCACGGAGTACATCTCTGAGTTCTATCCGAACGCCAGGTCAGTTTCGGGTAGCGACCTCAGCGATGACGCTCGACAGTATATTATTGATCGACTCAGAGAGTTCGAGCGGCTCATCACTAGTGACCTCCTGGAAAAACTGGAGATTGAAATAACGGATTACAGTACCCAACTCTTGGAAGATATCTACGGCGATGAACTAGATCCAGAGGTAGACACACTTACCGAAGTCATCCAACGTCGTGGGATCGACGACATTATCGGTGATATCGAATTCACCATCGAGCGACGGGATATCTCAGGCGGTCGAGTTGATAATTACGCCGAGTTTGGTGATGAGTATGTACGTGATATTGTTCACACGGAAATCTATCGACTGAAGGAGTCCTTTGATACCCTCTGTCGCTTGCGTGGCGCCGAGAAGGAGGCAATCGATTCATCAGGTGCTGAAGTTGCTACGGATGCTGACACGAAACTGCTTGAGACGATGCTCGTCCCCTCCTTCGAACGGGGAGCTGAAAAGAAACGCTGGCGGTCACTCGATACAGCCAAAGAGAACACGCAACAGGAACGTGATCAGACGATCGAGGATCTCGAATCCACAATAAAAGACCTTGAAGCAGAACGTGAGGAATTTGAGCAGGCTACCGAAGAGTACTCTGCAGAATTCTGGTCGAATGCCGAACCAATCATTGCTGACCTGATTACGCTTCAGGAGATGAACGTTGACAAAGTAGTCCGAGAATTCGTCTCTGAACTGGAACAGTACGCTGAGTCAGTGTCAAATGAGGAAGACCTCACAGCAATCCGAGACTCGGATGTTACAACGGCATTGGAGCAATTTAAAAAAGAGCTGGACGAGAGCCTGGACAGTGACGTAGGTCAGTCTGAAGGCATCGATATTTCGAACCTCGAAGAGGAGGTGTCGGAAAGTCTCGATATCGTTAAGACACTCCGTCGAAGGTGGGACGAACTCGAATCGGAATCGAGTAGCAGTGGATTGTTAAATCGGGTCCTCGGCTCGAATGGGGATGGGACGGTCGAGTCCGACCGATACCGAACGCCCTACCAGCAATTGAATCAGTATGCGCTTTTTGAAGCCCCGCGCCCGCCGAATCAGCAGACCACACTGGAACGGACGGAGTTCACTGTGACCGTCGAACGCGACCTCGAGACTGAAGTCACTCAGCAAATCGATCAGTTGCGATCCGAACTGTGGCGTGAACTTCGAGACCAGTACGAAGATTTGCTCTCACGACTCCCCGAATCAGACTCACAGACCACTTCGTCTGGAATCGCGGGTAGTAATGGAACCAGTTCACAGGAACTTACCGATGAGTTTGATACTCTGGTCACAAACACATCACCACAGAAACTAGAGTCAGAAATCAGGGAGCTGGTCCACAGAACTGTCGAATCCGAAATTACGACAGATATTGACCAGTACGAGCGTGAGATCGAGGAGCTAAAAGAAAAACGCGACTCGCTATCACAAAAATACGATCGTTTGGACCAGGCTCACGACGTATATGAAGAACTCACTGGGCGGGCTGAGACTCCACTCCGTGAGTTGTACCAGCGCTACCAAGATGACTTCAGCGACGAAATCTTCGATATCCCACACCAGCGGTCAACTCGACACGCAATCGAGAATCTCTACAAACATCAGGTAACTCCTGCAGATCTCTCGAGTGCAGTCAAACGGCCGTCACTGGCGGAGACCGACCTCCTCGAAACCCGGTCTGATGGGGAGGTTTCACAGGAGCGCCAGGACATCCGGAAATCGTTCAAGCGGATCGTCAGCAACCGCGTCCTTGACAACCAGTACAACGGCCTCGAGCGTGAACGGCTTCGAACTGCCGACGTGCCGACCTATCAGGACACAGGAGTCTATGTCGCATATGCCAGTGAAGCGCTTGATGAAAGTTCCAGAACGAGTGGGAAACTAAATCCGAACGATTTCGAGGAAATCCAGGAGTCACTCGAAGAGAACTTCCACATCGACGAGCCTGCCAACCAGTACGACGAGTGGTTCATTCAGAATGGCGACCCCTGGGAGGTGTCGATGTGTGTCTACATACAGGGAATCTCTTTCCTCGACAATCTCCGTGATGTCATTGCGATGGACGGCTACTGGTCAAAATATCAAGCGCTCACGAAACAGCGAAATGAAGCACAAACAATTGAGCGCCATGCGTACGGACTCGAACGCGGATTCTATCCCATCAGAACAGAGCTGGTGGATATTAACGGTAATACCGAGTTCTTCCTCGAGGAGTCATCTGACATCATCAGATCTGGCCTGCAAGATCGGTATGACCGGATTCGAATAGATGCTTTCGATGAGCAACCGGAAGAGCCAACTCTTGAGACCGGTCCAGAGGAGGAGGTGTGATATTTATGTCGACAACACAAACTATCGCCGGCCGCTACCAGCAGTACCGTGATGAAATTTGGCTATCCGTTTATACTCTCCTGATTCTCTTCTCAGGATATGTAATCGGGGGCGTTATCAGTCGGGCATTTGGCAGTTACAGTGGACTGCAAGAGAGCCTTCGAAACGTCATTGAATTCATTCCACTTTTCGACTTTGTCGCGTTCGTATCGGTTATTATCGGGGTGTATCTGGGGCTATTGACACTCTTGTTCCTCGATTTCAAAAAGCGGATTCAAACTCTGTTGCTAGGGTTTGGAACGCTCTTCAGTTTCCTAATCATCTGGAGTGAGGGGATCATGTTCACTGTGATGGGTCCAGTTGATTATGTGATCATCCTCCTCGTCGGCCTCTTTGTGACGTTCACCGTTGGTGGTGCGACGCTCCGACGACTTACTGTCAATCCGGACAATACGTTCAGAGTTCGGTCCTGGTTCACTACTGACGGAGACGAACCTGTAGAATTCCCGCAGGCAGCTCGGTATCTGAAACTGATCCTTGCTGTCTTTGTCTTTATATCGGTGTTCGAAGCGTATACGCAGTATAATACGTTTATTGTCCCGAGTGAAGAGTTCCTAAAAATCCAGACTAGTGCAATGGAAAGTTTTGAAGCCGGTGGGTCAGAGAGTGCAGTGGCTCGTGATATCCTGTTCAGCACACTCTTCGTTGGCGCATTCTGGCAGTTCCTGGACTACGAAGCTGGGAAACGGATCGTGTTTATCGGCCCCCCAAGAAGCGGTAAGACGCATCTCATCCTCGGTCTCTACACCGCTGCACAGAACGCGAACTATAATCCTCGAGGTGTGTCCAAATTCATCACCGATCAGAAAGAGTATATCATAAACAACCGCGAGTGGGCTGAAGCAACAGAAGAGCAGACCCATAAAATGGGTTTCAGTTACACCAGCCAGGATATTTTCAGCAAAAATATCCATATTGATGGCCTCGATTATCCGGGGGAATACTCGTATTATATCCCGGATGGCCTGGCCCTGATGAAAGATGGAATGGCACTACCAGACACTCCCATCGACAATCCGATCGAGAAACTTCCGCCTGGAATGGACCTCGCTGACGTGGGAGAGCAGTTTGCAAGTATCGACAGTGCCGACCCACAGTGGAATTTCCTAGTCGCAAACGCAGAAAATGGATTTGAGAGACAATATAAAGATCTGATTGACGAGATTGAACGGCAGCGGGACAGTCGGAGAGGTGGCGGCGGTGACCGGAATGCTGCCTATCTCCATCTTGTCTGCTCGGTACTCCCACGAGTCCGCGATGCCGACACGCTTGGGTTTATGTTCGATATGAGCCAGTACAAAAACTGGGAGACAGACGGTGGTGGTCGTTATCTCGAGGTTGAATACTATCAGCGGATCATCGATGAGGCGAACGCAAATCAGAGCATAGGTATTGCAACCAAAAGTGATACACTCAAGGGGGAATTCGTCGAAGATCGTCGAATCGAACCGGCGGACAATTACGATGAGTTCCAGAACTATGTCAACGAGCATCTTCTCAATTCGCCCTATCGTGGTGCGATACAATCGCTTCAGATCAAACCAGTTCCAATCTATATTCATAATGAATCTGATCGGCCTGAGGTGCCCGTTCGTACCTTCGGAATCGAACCACTGCTGACAAAATTTGGTGAGTGAATATGAGTGTCTTAGAAGTCTTTGACTCGCGTGGGCGCGCACTGTACCCCGACGACGGAAGCGACGATGCTGCAATGCGAGATTATTTCGATGATCATGTGTTTGCGATGGCAACGACAGATGAGGGTGCTGTAATCGAAATGTATCTCCGGGTCAAAACGGAGAACCAGCGAGAGCAAGTCTCACTTCGTTTCCAGGGGACGAATGCTGACACAATTTTAGCCGACTGTCGAAACGCTGTTCAGAGACTATTGGTGGATCAGCGCGGGTGGGAAATCATGGAACCGTATGGAACTGGACCTGAAGAAGTATTCTGGCATGCAATTTGGCAGTCAAACCAGACAACTGCTACCGACCAGTCCCTACCCAAGTTCTTCCGTAATGAACGACATGGCCTCGGACTGGACCCACTTTCCGTCGACATTCTCCAACAGTTTCCACTCGAAGATAATTCGCCGCCAGCACGGATTCTTGCATCAGACTACGAGAATATAGCAAATGCACTCGTGCTGTTTCAGGGGTCGGAATATACAGTTTCCGTCTCACGGGCCCGGAGAATACCACCAGAGCACGCACAGATTCATTTCTCACTATCACAGAACCAAGTGTCCAACTTCGAATTGCACTCTGACACTACTGGATTTATTGAACAGAGAAAGAGCCAACACCGAGAAGAAAAGCGGAAAGAGAAACTCCAGTCTCTTCAGGCCACGATCGGTGAATTGAATGAACTAGGTGCCAATCAGAGTCAACTAAAAGATTCCCTGTCAGGTGCACTTGGTTCTACGTACCCGGATCTGAAACTGCTTACAGCGGGGAAGCTGAATGAACTCAGGAAGCAGGCAAGGTCAACTTCAAGGCTGGAACCGAGTAAATCTTTGAAAGCCGGTCATACTGGTCCGTCTCCATTGAGAGGACTCTTTTCTGTAAAAAAAGGGGCACTACTACTGATACCAATAATCGTAATCATTTGTATCGGTATGATACTTATGTTCACATCGATTGGCATTCCGTTAATAGACAACAATGGATCAACAGATGCAGCATCCAGCGAGTTTACAATTGAACTTACAGAAGCAACTGAACAACTCGAAAGAGGTCAGTCGTTCAATGCCTCTATCGAGATTAGCAATACCGGAACTGTGTCAGATAGTCAACCGATAGTGCTATCGGTAACAGAGAATACGACAGATGAAACTACTGTCAATTTGGGCCCTGGTGAGAACCAGTCCGTGGACCTTTCGACCTCGGTAGCGGCTCTGAGTGAAAATGAATACGAATATTCCATTGAGTCAAACGACGATAGTATCGAGGGGACGTTCAATATCACTAATTAATATTTTCTGATTTGGTAGCATGTTTGAGTTAGATGGAAGCACGCTCAGAATTGCGACCCGAGCGCATCATCGCAAAAGTACGACATCAGCGACAATCCTTCTGTAGCATGTCGCAAGTGTATATACACCATATCGTCAGTCTGTGATTCCTGTCAACATATCTGCTTCGTGACCATCTCATAGTAAGTACTGGGAAAGCATATAAACTAATACAACGAATAAAAGTATGTCCAAGAGTAGCACCCATATGTTCTCATCAGAGATTTCGGTTTCTAACATAGTGGCGTCCGGTTACTCCGTCGCCAATGGGAGGGCAAGTTTGTATCCTAATCCTGGACAGGGAAAGAGTGTCAGAACCCGTGTCAGGTGTCAACAAAAACAGACCGAGTTCAAAAGACGGTGACTGAATGATAGAATGAATACATCTGTGTCTGACTCCCCTACAACGCCGGTAGAGAGTGACAAATCCTTGGAGCCAGTCGATGTGTCGGAGACGGATCACGAACAACTCCTGTTCTACCTGGCTGGCAGGGTTCCAGTTCCACTTCAGGAACTGGCCCAAGACACGAAGCAGTCCATCGCCGCGCTACGAGAGTACTTCAACGAGGAGTTACAGAGTGAAGTCGATCTCGACTCAACTTGCTTTGTTCGTCTCATGGATTCAGCTCGGAATCCGGTTATTCGAGCTTCGAAGCCATATATCAAATCTGGCCAGGGCCAATTCGATGCCGGTCAGTCATCGATCGACCAGGACTTATTTTACGACGCTCTTGAGCATTTCAAGAGGAGTATCACGATATTTGAGGAAATTCAATCTCGGTTCGAGAGCGTAAACTACGCTTCTAAGAAACTTAACCAGCGTATCGAAACTACACGAATCTCTATCGATGAAGCCGAAGAAGCAGTGGGGGACTCGGCGAATAGAGTCGAGACGCTCCTCAACGACGAGCAATCGGATGCAGATTCAAGAACGTCTCCCGAATCAGAGGCCCCAGGTTCCGGTACCGGCGACAGAGAGGCGATGCTTGAAGTCGTAAGGAACCTGCACGACCAGCTCGGGCGTGTCCCGAAAACGACCGAACTTTCTGATGACTGCGAGTACTCGCCATCCGATTTCTATAGTGAATTCGGGAGTTGGGACGAGACGCTGGAAGCCGCAGGAATTGATAAAGAACAGGCGCTGTTGGAGGATCTAGAACGGGTGGCAGAGAAACTCGGACGCGTTCCGAGTTCCACGGAGATGGACGAATATGGGACCTATTCGGGATCGACCTACTCGTCGTACTTCGAATCTTGGAGCACCGCACTGGACCGGTCCAGACTTGAGGTAGACCGCGACGGGAGGTTGCTTAAGACGATTCGGTCCCTTCACAAAAGCCTGGACCGACTTCCAAAGGGTACCGACCTCCGTGACGTGTCGGGCATCAGTCAGCACGACTACATCAAAAACTTCGGAAGCTGGGACGAGGCGCTCGAAGCCGCCGGAATCGATAAAGAGCAGCACCTCATTGACGATCTCAAGCAAGTCGCAGTGGAGGTCGGCGGCAAACCTAGAACGACAGATGCCGATCATTTTGGGGAATACTCATCTGGAATGCACCAGAAATATTTTGAGTCGTGGGACGCAGCACTGGAAGCTGCTGACCTCTCATCTATGGACACAGCGACAAGAGCGAGTGAAGAGACGGAAGAGGAGCCCAGTGGCACTGCGACGATAGCTCCATCTACACCAATCGAGAACATCACGTCTCAGGTTGACGGTGTCGGCCGCAGTACCATTCGAGCGGTCAAAAAGGCAGGATACAACACAGCGGGTGAATTGCACGGTGTCCAACCGGGAGAAATTACGAAATATAATGGGGTCGGTCGGACGAAGGCGTTCAAGTTGGTTCGTTTCGCTACTGAGTGTGTATCTGGTAACAGTGCCTCTTCGGGACAGTCCTCTAACTACCGCCCGAGTGCTGATCAGTCCTCTTCATCGAACCGAGGGGCGAATTCGAATCGAGTACATTCTAGCGCACTGAACAGTTCATGGGAGACGATTCCCGCAAACGAGCGGATTGATGGACAGTTCTTACTTCAGGTAACCAACGTCGATCAAGGAGTCGGCGATCGGAAGACTGCCCAGTTGGATGTCCGGGATCAGAATGGGCAGGAGTTCAAGATGAACGTCTGGTCGAAGCACGACATCGACCGAGAGTGGAGAGAGAATGAGTGGTACGCACTTGAGAACGCACGTGGAAAGGTGTGGGATTCAAGTGATGGAATGACACGGAAACAGCTCAGCAGTACGAAAGATCTTAACATCGACGAACTCGGTGAGGACTTCGATCCGAACGAGTCGTCTGCCGAAGAAACGTCAAAGCCAGCGTCTACATCGCAGCAACCGGGGGCGACACCTGACGAGGATATCTCCGAGACTACACCCAACTCCACGACGTCCAGTCGAGACACCGTGCCAAAAGTTGATGACGAAGAGTCCAGCGAGGATGACGGGGCCGACAACGATGGAGTACTCGGCGATATTATGTCTGACTTCGACGAAATCTAGCCGTTTCGGGCCTTGACAATATATTTCGAACAAACGGGGTTTAGTCAATGTTTTCTATCAATATAGACGAAGACTGAGGACAAACTTCCCACACCAAGATTTGGTACCACACAGGCGTGTCATAGATAGTTTCACACACTCTGTCTGTTCAAGTATTGACAGGAATCGCGTGCAAGATGCCGGGCGCGTATCGGACACTCTGTTTGGGTATTCCGCGACGGAACGATGATTGAAATCAATATCTTCGTAATAAACTATGGCTGCAGAAAATATCGCAGCACTGTTTCAAGACCAATAACCCCTATGGAGTATTAATAGGCAACCAGAACAATTAGTACTCTACCAGAAATAATTGCCATATATGTTTGAGAGTTTAGAAACCACCACTATATTTGAAGTCGCCCCGACGCGAAACGATGGAGAGCTGTTCTGGATTCACGAGATAGAAAACCCGAGTGGATTCTTCGTAGGATGTAACACCCCATCAGATGTATTGGACCAAATCATTGAATCTGAGAAGGATGTTGACGAAACGATCGAGACCTGTGGATATACGATGGTTTTAGATCGGCCCGAGGACCCATCTCCTGACAGAGTCGGAGATCCTCCTGACGGCCCGACTGTTATAGAGGTTACTCAGGAGGTTGAATACGATCAACTATTTTCGGTCACCGATACCGACCATAAAAATGGGAAAGGCAATGAGCAGTGGGATAAGCCGATTAGACTCTACAAAAAGTCGTTCTATAGAATTGAGGATCCTCCCACAGTATTCGGGAATACTTGGGGGAAAACGACAGAGATGTTCGAATCGATTCAGAACCGAGGAATCGATCCGATATTGATCTATGATGATGTCTCATTCATCTTCAACCGGCCATACGGGTCGTTGTGATAGCAATATCACTTCCAGCCAATTCGGACGTACTCGCCCCAAAATAGACGAACCGTTGTGCTGACTACACGCTCTATATTTTGCACTGTCTTCTGTACTCATACTCAGCCCAGCATTTTCCTCACACTTTTTGCATCGCAACAAATCGGCTGTGGGCTCTCTATGACAAGTTATTAATATAAATAATATTTTTTGACGTGCAATATATGTCGCCAACTGAGTATTTATTCTTCTGTCTCCAACCGACCATGTCGCTGGTCGATATCGTCTAGCATGTCGAGTGTTTTCCGTACCGAGGCACGAATGGCATCGCTCCGGTTGACGAATTTCTTATCATCCCCGACGTGTTCGTCCAAGTCGTTCATAAGTTCATCCGGGATCTCAACAGTCACCTTTGGCATATCTGGATATTCTCCAGGGAATACCAAAGTTTTTTCGAGAGACATAGTCGGACTATTCTCAGTGAGCGGCGTCTATGAGTTAGATTTAAGTGCAACGGCAATATTCTTCAGACATGGCTCAGGGAATATCGGATGTCGAAAAAGAGAATACACTTCTCTCAGAAGCAGGTGAAAGAACACTTCGAATTGGTGAAGACAAACCAATTCGGATCAGTACGGGACACCGAATACTCCACCACGACGGCGCATGTTCGCGGCCACACGGGCACAATTTCGAGATTACTGTCGAGGTGACTGGGACCCTGACAGAGGAGGGGTGGGTTGTGGACAAAGGGGTCGTCACCGATATTATCGACGAGTGGGATCACAGATTCATCGTTCAAAAAGGCGACCCACTGATTCCAGCGTTCAAAGAAGCAGGAGACGAAGACGGCCTCGTTGTCATTGAGGAACCTCCGACATCTGAAGTGCTCTCGGTGCTCCTCGAAAAACAGCTTGAAGAGAGGCTATCGGACAATGTCTCGGAGGTCAAAGCGACAGTCCGGGAAACGGGCGAGCTCTGTGCAACGTACTAATGCCGGTTGCCAGTGAGGTCTCAGACATCGGCTCAGAAACACCGCCGGAAGCAGATGCACTCCCGATTAACGAACTATTCTATTCCTTGCAGGGAGAAGGGAAATTGACCGGGACACCGTCGGTGTTCATTCGGACCTCTGGATGTAATCTCCGTTGCTGGTTCTGTGATTCCTATCATACCTCGTGGGAACCAACCGGGGCTTGGATGACCCTCGACGAGATCGTTGAGGAGGTGGAGTCGTTCGACGCAGCGGACCATGTGGTTCTCACGGGTGGTGAACCGATGATTCACGACGAGTGCGCTACGCTCCTCGATGAATTATCGGAACGTGGGTACCATACTACAGTCGAGACGAACGGGACGATCTATCACGACACCTCAATTGACCTCGCCAGTATCAGTCCGAAACTGGCTAGCTCGACTCCAACCGCAGACGTGGACCCGAAAGGCGATGGCGAGTGGGCAGAGAGACACGAGAATCAACGTATCGACATGGTGGAACTCTCGCAACTCGTCGATAGCTATGACACTCAACTCAAATTCGTGGTTACCGCGCGGGAGGATATGGAGGAGATAGAGAACCTCGTCAAGCGCGTCCGCAGTAATACGGAAGCGACGATTCGAGACTCGGATATACTGCTAATGCCTGAGGGCGTGACCAGAGAGCAATTGGACGAACGCCGTGGGGCAGTCGCCGAGTTAGCACAGGAGTACGGGTATCGATATACTCCTCGACTTCACGTGGACCTTTGGAACGATGCACCCGGGACGTAGCTGAAGAAAGCAAGATACCAATGAATAGAGATCACTCCCAACTGGAAAGTAGTACAGGCCAAACCTCTCCGACAACGACACCCGTCGATATGGAAAAAGCACAAAGAGGGACAAAACTACTCCTGGAAGCGATCGGTGAAGATCCAGAGAGAGGAGCCCTTGCTGAGACGTGGCAACGTCGAGTTCCAGACGTGTTGAAGACTCTGAGTGAGGGACAACGTACCGAAGAAAAACCAGTCCTTCGGACGTTCGAGGCAGATAACGAGGAGTTGGTGATCAAAACCGGGATTCCAATCTACAGCCTCTGTGAGCACCATCTCCTTCCGTTCCATGGCGTGGCCCACATCGCCTATAAGCCGGACGGAGAAGTGGTTGGCCTGTCGAAACTGTCAAGATATGTCCGATGGAAGGCGCGCCAGTTAACGATGCAGGAGGAGTTGACACATGAGATTGCGACCGGCCTGCAGGAAGAGTTAGGTGCATCATCGGTGTTAGTCGAACTTTCAGCGACACACCTCTGCGAGGCGATGCGCGGAATCGAAACGCCAACCGAAACGACCACGCGATCGACTGCGGGCGAACCGAGCGAACAAGACCGACAGCAGTTCCGAACTGCAATCCAAAGACATGACTGAGAACAACCGAGCTGTAATCCTCGTATCGGGCGGTATGGATAGTGCGACGGCCGTGTATGAAGCGATGGACCGTGGGTACGAGCCATATCTTTTGCACACGTCGTACGGGCAGGAGACCGAAGACAAAGAGTACGAGTGTGCAAAAGCGCTTGCAGAGGAAATCGACGCTGAAGACTTCCTGCACGTTGCCACAGAACATCTGGCAGCAATCGGTGCCTCGAGTTTGACCGACGATGAAATCGATGTCGAAGAGGCAGATCCAGACAATGAGGATATCCCATCCTCGTACGTGCCATTCAGGAATTCAAACTTGCTCTCGATGGCTGTCTCATACGCCGAAGGCAACGACTGTGATGCGGTATTTATTGGTGCACACTCGGAAGATTTCGCTGGGTATCCGGATTGTCGGCCGGCGTTCTTCGAAGCGTTTCAGGGCGTAATCGACGCCGGCACGAAACCCGAAACGGAGATTGAACTGATCGCACCCTTTGTCGAGTGGTCGAAGACAGATATCGCCGAACGTGGAGACGAACTGGGTGTGCCATACGAACTAACGTGGAGTTGCTATCGGAGTGAGGAACCTGCGTGCGGGACCTGTGATTCTTGTGCGTTCAGACTCGAATCCTTCCAGAATATCGGTGAGACAGATCCGATCGAGTATGCTGAGCGGCCGTCCTACGCTGAATCGGCCTGATTACCGATTATCATGCCGTTCGTATTGTTCAGCATAAGCCCTGGACTGCTCAGTTTACTTAAATTAATTAGGTAGTATTCGTTTATTTTTATCATGTCAGACAATCTCTTCCGCGTTACAGTAGATGAACCAAACTACGGCAACGTTCTTGGGACGCCACCAACGACTGAAAAACTGCGAACTGCTAATCTCGTCTCATTAGAAGGTTCAAGACTGTGGGCGCAACGTAACAGTGAGAATGGGCAACAGGTTTACGAAACAATGGAGTCTGGCGACGGATTACTTTTCTACAAAGTCAAACGAGGTATTGCGAGTGATGAAGGAATGTACGTCGGAACAGCCAGGGTAGAAAATAAACATCGACTGAATGAAGAGCAAGCAAAGGCCCTGTTTCAAACACCAGTCGCAACGCTGGCCTATACTGTGACTGGTTTTACCGAGATCAACAAATCAATTCAAGATGTCAAGGCGGTTCTTGGGTACAAATCGTATCCACAGAGTAGTCATCGGGTCACTGACGACAGGTATACATCCGTAGACAATGCTCTACAAACGCTGACTGAATAGGGGACGGAGTTGACAATGATCAGTCGCCGCCAATTACCTCCACATCCTGCTCAGACCGGTACGCCGACAGTTCCACAGATATGTCGGAGTAACCAGTCCTACGAAATTTTTCGCGGCAAATAAAAAAGAAGCAATTTGTTTAGTAATTATACGCCGTATCTTTCCCTAATTGAGCGAGCGTAAACACATCCATCCGAAATTACAATTCTGTATATTTTATTTCAATTACACGCACCAAGTTTATTACTCGGTCGACGATTGGGAATTGCATGGCACAAAGTGAACAAGCGACGGGTGACCCGACAGACGTCACCCTGACGCCCAGCGGCTTGGGCCAATATATCAGCTACTCTGGCTGTCCTCGCTTTTTTCGTTTAAAATACTTTGACCAGGATATTGTCAGTGAGCGAAATTGGTACGATCCGAACTCACGGAGCGATCTCTTTGCAGAACTCGGATTAGCGTATGAAGAACAGCAGTTAGGAACACTCGCAGCCGATGCCGACCGTGTCATCGGCGATGCAGAGAGTAATGGTGACCACATCACATATGACGAAACCTGGGTGACGGTAGACGCAGACCCTGGAAACACTACTATCGAGACGCAGTGGCACACTGGTGTTCACAAGCAATTAACTGAACTGCTAGAAACGCTGGCAGATCAAGATACAGAGGGACTCGATGGTCCTGTTGTCCTTTTTCAGACGCCTATGTTTGGCGAAATTGGCGTCTGGGATATCGCAGGCATTGCTGATCTCATCATGTTAGAACCACTCCCCGATAGCCGGGGTGTTCGGTCACGAATTCTGGAAGTGAAAACCTCTTGGAAGGAAAAAACATCACACCAGATCCAATCGACGATTTACAGTATCCTCTTAGATAACGTCGTCGCCGAACTTGAAATTGACCATGACCCGATCGCGACGGTTGTCAACCGCGAAGTTGATTTACGCGAAGAACCGCCAGCATCGCTTCAAGCGATCGATTTACCCTCACGGACAGCAGAAATCAAACGCCTTCTCAAGCGGGATGGAGAACTGCATCAATTGGCGAACCAGTCATTCGACGAGGCCGGGTACCGGCTAGAACGGAAGTGTGATGGCTGCCCGTACAATGGTGTGTGTTTCACGAAGGCAATCGAGTCTCGTGACCCTGCGTTGCTGAACCTTACACAGGGCAACCAAGAACGATTACAGACCAATGGGATTGAGTCAATGGCCGGACTCACGGAACTGTTCGAACGCGAAGAGGGGACGAAACCCTACGAGTATGATGCCTTAGAGGTTCGAGAGGCAGAGACTGTGAATGCGCTCGAAAGCGAGGGGACGCTCGCAAATCGGTTGGATGAGATTGTCCAGCGGGCGCAGGTACTCCGTGGTGAGCTGGATCCTTCGTATGAGTCATTCGATGATGTCGAATACCTCCGTGGCAGTGGCAACGGTATTTTGCCAGACGATAATCCGCACCCGCGGTTACCAGGGAGTGCGTGCGAGCAAAATGAGTTGATTCGAGTCTACCTGTATGTCCAACACGATCATATCCGAGACCGACTCGCGCTACTGGCCGCACGGGTCGATTGTGACAAGACGGACGCCCGGAGTGTTATCGAGTTCAGCAATCGTCTTCCGACGGACAAAGATGCCAGCCTTGAGACCGAGGGCGACTTGCTTGAGGCGTTTTTCGACGCGTTATTCGAGAAAATACAAGAGACTCAGGCAGAAGTGAGCGGAGAACCGGATCCAGGATACATCCATGTTTATACCTATTCTGGCCAGGAACGCGATGCGCTAATGGAAGCGGTGCAGCGGCAACCATCTGTGTTTGGAAGCAGTGCGGTCCGCGACCTGTTGGGCTTGCGTGAAGGGCTTGACCAGCCGATGGTATCAGTCGTCCACGGCGATATCACGGATCGACTGGCCTTGCGGTATCCCGGCACAGGTCTGATTCAGACAGTTGACCAACTGCAGACGTTCCCGGATGATTCGTATGACCGGCGCTGGTTTTCGGCCGAGGATTGGAAGGTGACCATCGATGGCGAGACGATCAATCTCCGTGATGTCTTCAGAACCGGACTCTTCGAAGGCCAGCGCCCATACGTTGAGCAAGGTGACTCGATTAGATTACTGCTCGGAGACGAGGCTGACCCTGATCGGGAGCCCGATGGGTTCTATCCGCTCTACAATCGGTTTGGCAACCAGATTCCGCTGGAATACCTCTGGGCCGCTCGTGGGAAACTCGATGACGTTGGCGACGCTGCGGACGGGTCGAGTTTCACAGCATACCAATACTACGACGGGCCGGAGTCACCGCCGATTGGTCCGGATGAGGTCAAAGCGCTTGCTCTGCAACTGACGGAGGCTCTCGAACACGTCGAGCGTGCGATTGAATACAAGAACTGGCAAATCGATAAACAACGTGTCGACCTTGGCCGACTCCCCGACTTCTCACTGGCAGATGTAGAATTGAACCGTGCCTGTCAAGAGTATCTCGATCTTGAGTATGCAACGGACCGCCAGGAGTGTCTTGAGCACTACATCCAACCGCCACGGAAGCGCATGCAGACGGGTGATTCGACGATGTTCCGCGTAACAAACGTTGAACCAGCAGGGCAGTGGGACATTAGAGTCGAGGGAAACCTTCTCTATGATGAGTTGTTCCGGAACCCGGACCAGGTGATCGATAGCTGTCGAATCAGTGGAGCTGACGACGGCGGGTCGGGAAGTTGGCGCGTCATGTCGAAACTCGACCGTGATGGGGATGAGGTCAGGCATGTGAACGCGACGTATCCGCGGTATATTGCGAACTCGATGAACGCGACCGTCGAAGAGTTCGATCGAACATCAAAAACGATCACTGTGAATGCCTCGACACATGGCGGGTATGGACAGGACCGATACTTAGAATGGCACCGGAGTGCCACGATGGATCCGGCGGAAGCGGCCGACGATGACTACACGACCCTCATCTCGGAAGGTGATTTGTTCATTCTTGATCCAAAAGCAGACTCATACCCTGCTGTCAGAGCCTATGATGCCCTCGAACGAACCGACTCGAACGCATTGTATCATCAATTGAACCGGGCATTCCGCGATGGCGAGGCTGATCACTTTGAAGAACGGTTCTGTCCGCCAGATGCGGTTGAGCAGTTTATTGAGACATTTGAAAACGCAACTGGCGGTCGACCACGTGGTAAACAAGCGGAGTTCGTCAAGCATGTCGACAACCGAATTGCGGTTCTCCAGGGCCCGCCGGGGACCGGCAAAACGAGTTATACGCTAGCGCCAGCAGTGCTCGCACGCATGGCTGCTGTTGAGTCGGACGGTGAGCGATTGTTAACCGTCGTGACGGCGCCATCACACACAGCCGTTGACGAAGCGATGGACGACATCGTTAAAAGCTGGGGAGGACTCACGGACAGTACAGCGGTCACTGCAGCGTCACAGTTTGTCCGAGTGCGGTCTGGATCCGGTGATGATACCGACGATAGTGGTCGGCATCCAGCAGTCGATGAGCACGTCGACTTCGTAAACTACTACAACAGCACCGATATCGTGCAGATGACTGACGCCCTTCGGCCACACGTTTTTGATGACGGCAGCGATGCAACTGACCACCTCGTCATCTTCAGTACACCAACCTCGCTTCGGGGCGTGATCGACAAATGTGCCGGGGATCTGTTCGAGCTCGACAGTGCCGAAGCAGTGATGGACGCCGGTATTTCGTTCGTTGATTGTCTGGCAATCGACGAAGCGAGTATGCTTGATTTGCCTGCCACGCTCTTGGCGAGTGCCTTTCTCGGTGATGACAGTCAAACGTTGCTCATCGGTGATCATCGGCAGATGGAACCGGTTCAGCAGCACGAGTGGGAGGGTGAGGACCGGCGTACTATCGAAGAGAATGTACCGTTCATGTCTGCACTGAATTTCGTTCGATTCCTACGAGGGGATTTGGAGGAGTCGGAATTTGCGTTTGCGAACTCACCGGAGGTCGGTGACGCGATCCCAATCACACGGTTGGATCGGACGTATCGACTCCATACGCGTGTCGCTGACCTGTTGACGAATCTCGTATACACGGATGATGGGATCACACTCAAATCGACACAGACAGACACGATCGACCGCTTGGTACCCAGTACGAATGGTGTCCAAGCCGCGATGGAGCCTTCCGCACCCGTTACACTCATTATCCACGACGAAGACGAGAGTCAGGATGCAAACCGGACTGAGGTTGCGCTTATCGAAGCATTGTTGAGTGCGTTGGATACTCCGCACCCTGATGACACAGGTATTGTGACTCCGCACAATGCCCAGAAGGGACGACTCAATCAACGGTTCAGCGAAAGCGCGACGATTGATACCGTCGAACGATTCCAAGGTGGCGAGCGTGACGTGATGGTCATCTCGGCGACGGCAAGCGACCCTGACTACGTGCGGAGTGAAGCCGAGTTCCTCCTCAATCCGAACCGGCTGAACGTCGCCATGTCACGGATGAAAAAGAAACTCGTGATTGTCGCCAGTGAATCTGTCTTCGAGGTTACGCCACCGGATGCCGATGAATTTGACCAAACACTAATTTGGAAACGGTTGTACGATGCGCTTGGTGTGACTGCAGAGAGTCCTGCAACTGCTGTGTGGGACGGGCGCCTCGGGGACTTCTGTAATGGAGCAATTGATATACCAGATGGAAAGGAGGATACTTCAATTGAAATCTACGCACTTTCTGCACACAGTGAAAAATAATATTGATTCGAATAAGTAAAAATTAGGTAAATTTATTGACAATAGGTAGTTGTAGCAGCATTGGCAAGACTAATTGCTGCGACTGTGTCGATCGAATACTGTCCAAGTCGAGAGAGTAATTTGGGAAGTAACGCTTTAAGATCAGGTCAGCGGTCGCGGTCTTGTTTGGCATTGAGTCAGAAACCCGTACAGTCACTGCCCGTGGTTCATCAATACACCATTGCTGTTCATATTTACACAATTTACGTATTTAAAATAAAATAACATAAGCCATCAACTATTTCAGAACGATGTGTGTAAAAAAGGTTGTGACAGAACTCGAACCTGAACTCAACGCCGACGAGTACGCAGAACGTCGTGACGAACTCGCACGGCATACACTTGCTATGAGGGTGAGTGAGGAGATGGATTATACCGACGTTTGGGAGGTATATGAAAATATTCTCATGGGATTTTACGAAGACTATCCGGTTAGTGTTATTGAGCACGCTTCAGTCGACCCAACCGGCAAAACTGTACTAGGTCTCATCGAGGGCCGTCCTGTCAAAAATCCACTCGAAGAACTGGTCGATCACGCCCATGCTGTCCTCGCTAATGACCTTACGCAGTATATTGAAAAGACACTCATTGCAGAAACAGAAATTATTGAAGTTGACCCTAACGTCGCAGATCCGGCCCAGGCCGCATCGTTAACAGAACAAGGGGAAAAATTCCTGTGACCAATTTGCGTTTGATTATTTCGTTCCTAATCCACGATCGATCAAGACTATCGGCTGTGGGTAAATCCGTCATTTGAGACGCGGAATAGCATACTGCAGCGAACTATTATCGATTTGCAAGTCATTGGGCGCAGTTGCCCGTTGAAACTCTGGACCGACTATGTCATTCAGCATAACGCAGTACTTGAGTGGGTTCACTTGATACCACCTTTATCAGTTAATAAATTCGCATATTTCTTGATTCCGCTATACAGTACTTTCGCATGTTACCTTGAATATATTTGTGAACTGATTCTAATATACTAACTAAGTATGCCGAACAACGAACAAACACAAAAAGTCTACGTCATACAGCACCAGCTCGGCCCCATTAAAATAGGGAGAGCCAAAGACCCACGACAACGACTCAAGGATCTCCAAGTCGCCTGTCCCTTCCAACTCAAACTTAGGAAAACACAGACACCAGACAACGCCCTTGAAGTCGAAAAATTCCTTCACAGGAAATTCCAGAAATACCATCTACAAGGTGAGTGGTTTGACGTACCGCCCGGACAACGAGACCTCGATATACCCACCAAAGTCAACAAACTCGGGATACCGAATAAACCAGTCGAAATATCAAACAATCGAGACACCGACAATGAGTGGGCTGAGATATTTGAAAGAGTACACAGAGCATTTAGAGACACTAAGTCAAGGACCTCAAACTATCGGCAACTACGAAACCAGTGGCAGGAAATGAAAAGTGACGACCCAGAAAAACAGGACTCAGAACGGTATCAATCCGAACTGAGTCTTCATGACATCAAAGAGGACACACCATCAGGACAGAAGCGATGCAGTCAGTGCGGGTTCCACTACGACCGCAGCGAACAAGGATGTCCTTTGTGTGGTGGCGGAGTCTTCACTGACGACAGGCAGTATTAACGGATCTGTAGGGTTCAAAATCTAATCTATAAAAGATAGGCTCTGGTGAATCACTAGACGGTGCTGGAACGAACCGTCAGAACGAGGAGAATGAAGCGGGAAACCGCGGATGATTCATTTCCGAAATCTACCGCTTCACGCAGAAAGTGGTGATGTTAGCAAAAAATGCTGTTGGTGGCCGAGGCGAAACTGCCGCCCCTGAAGGGGGTGGCGGCTTCGCCGACTACGCCATCGTTTCCCTACACTGTCTGCGGGTTTATCTTGAACAATCCTACCGTGAAGCAATTAACTGGCTGAGCGAGATGTCACAAATTCTGGCCGAGATCGGGCCTGAAACAGACGAATGTACCGAGAACGACTCAATGCCGTGCAGGACCGCGAGTCTGAAATCGAGCATCCGATTTTCGCCCTATTCGGGGAAGGCCATCGATTCGCACCAGCCTCTGGTGACGCTCCGTCGTTAGGCATCATGCGGACGATTACGTCAGAGGGTCGCAAGTTCGGGTTTGGACTCTGGATTATCAGTCAATGGCCGTCGAAAATCGATCAGGACGTGCTGTCCCAGTGTGGGACGCAGATATCGATGCAGATCCAGAATCCGAACGACCAAGACGCGATCAAAAACTCCGGCGAGGCTGCAGGTGTAAATTGACAAAAGCGTTTGGTTCAGCCACTGAATCACAGAACTAACGTTTCACATACATCAAATGCAGTCTACGATTCGTCCACACCCCTGTATTTGCGGTAATTATTCCGGATCGTGACTTCCGATAATCCCGACGCATCGGATATTTCTTGTTGGGTTATCGAATGCTGGCGCAAACGCGTCATCTCTACATAGAATGCGGCAGCAACCTCCGATAATGGATTCGTACTTCCATCATGATCCACTTTTTCCAGAAGGTCTTCCACTAACTCGCAGAGTTCTCCATCGTCTTCCACCTCTAGCTTGCGAGCCATATATGTGATGTAATCCCTTGGCTCGACAATGAGATCAGTGGCACTGATACTCTCCGAGAGATCTGTCTCTTTTAATAGACGGCTGATCTTCTTCCGAATCGATTTTTTCGTTTCATCAACTGCTCTTGCAATATCTGACAGTGGTCGATGGGCATCTGCCTCAATGGTGGCGATACGAACTGCCGCACCCAACGAACTCTCATGAGCGGCGCCTGGAACAATGCCCGCTGCGTGCCCTTTGGCATACAGGTCTGCGGCCCGGTACGTGACTACCGGGGAGAGATCCAGTGATTGAGAAACTTCGATCAGTGTCGGGGCCAGTTCAATTGCCAGTGCTTCTTGATAATCTCTATCAGATGGATCGAGATACCATCGCACTGGATCACCGTAGTTGAGATGGGCTGTGACTTCCTCTCTATCGATATCAGTGTCAGATTGTAGATCCGTCGTTTCGTTAATTTGGGTAGATTCGGGTTGAAATTGAGGGATATGTACTCCTCGACGACGAAGGGCTTCGACAGCCTCCCAGAAATCATCCTTAGCAGGATAATCCTGTTCGTCGGTGATAATTCCCTCTTCAAGAGCTACTAATTGGAGGGCATCGAGCGCAATCATCCCCTTGCGATAAATCCAGATATCGTCCAGAACACCCAACCGAGTTCCAGATTCGCTGTGGACCCACGAGGGATCGTATGAGTATGTCCCATCGGGATGCTCTTTGGTTTGTGTGCTCCGCATTTCAATATCAGAGGGGCAAATCTGATCGATAGCATCGAAAATATCTTGAATATCACTTGTCGTCTCTAACTCATTGAGTTCGGCACGACTCCGCTGTGGCTCTGTATTTCCACGGTCTGGCGTGTTGCTACTAATGGACGCAAACTCTTCTTCGAGCTCAGCAAGCATGGAGTCTCCAGTTGCGACCCTGGATGGTGTCCCTTCGAGATGGTCGCCAGTCATTGCAATGAAGTGATTCCGATCATAGACCTCCAAGGTCTGATCACCGGTGCCGTCAATCGGCCCGGTAAGTGATTTGATGTCTTCAGATAGGCTGCCGCGTAGGAAGATGTGGATTCCTCCTCCAGATATAGATATGGCTGCATGTGAATCAGCCTGTTCGATCAGTGATTTCGCCGCAGAGCTCGGGCATCCATTGACGATTACATCATCGAGGTCAAGGAATACAATATCATCATCCCGTGTGAGAGTAAACGCAAGCTCTAGGTCGTGGGGAAGCTTCGATTGCCACTGTCTGGCTTCGGAGAATGAAACCCAATTGTCTGGGTCCATAGCATTAACATATTGCAGAGGGTCAGCGGTTTCCCATGGTGCTCGTGGGATTTTCTGACCATCATCGGTTTCCGTCCACAGGAGCCATTGATCTCGATCTTTCAGTGCTTCCGGGTACCTTTTATCGCTTAATCGATCCCCGGCATTGGTCGTTAGACAATCTTCATCTCCGATATCCGTCTTTGATGCAGCAGCCATCGTAGCCTCTGGAGCAGAAGCAATCAACTCACCGTCTTCGTCTTGGCCCGATTCATCAGGTTCGATCGAGTGAGCGGTATCGTTGTCCGGGACTGAAGACTGATGCATATTTTCGGTTGTAGTCTCCACCGATGCGGCGTTTCCCTGAAATGTACTTGGATCAATGTTATAGCTTCTACGGGCCTTTTCTCTCATGCTTTTCGCGAGAGTCTCTCCCACATATCGGGCCTCAATTAGTGCATCAATTGATGCCGTTGCTACATCAGCAATGGTTTCGAATCCCGCCTGCATCAGGAAATGTCGATACGATATCGAATACTCTGTGAAGTTTACGATGGATTCAACAGATTCAGCGTTAAATAGCCGATTAAGTGTTTCTTTGGACTCTTCAGGTGTAACTCCAGCGCCAGCCAATTGCACATATGCATCCAAAACTTCTTCACGAGCTGCTTCTAGCGAGTTTGCGAACTCCGAAATGACGGTTGTTTGTTGTCCACACTCTTCTCGGGCCATCACCCAAATACATCGGGCACTATCGGCACCTATCGAATACACCTGAGCCAATTCCGCTTCAGATGCTTGTGCGACATCCTCTGCATCTTCATAACCCGCTCTTTTGAGATTCTCGGCACGTGTCTCTCCGATTCCGGTGACACCGTCAAGTGGGATCTTCCTGGCTACAGGTTGATCTGTAGATTCAGATTGAGCAGCTTCTTTAATTTCCTGTGTAGTGTTTGGTGATGACTCTTCCTCATGCATTCTCCGAAACTGTCCGGAATGCTGAAAACCGTGTGCAGTCCACGTATGCTCTCTATCGTCTTGGTCGGTAAAGTGGTGGATCACACGACTCAAACCGCCCTCGAATGAGCATTCCGTTGCCGGGCATAAGATATTATCAGTCATTATTTATACACCAACTTTTTCTGTAAGTGCCAGCCGTGCCACTCGGTAGCTGTCGTACGTACGTTTGATTACGAGTGATTCCCACACCAGATCGAACAAGAGTTCGAATTTCCTACTGTTTTCAGCGTTGGTCGCTTTCTGAACTAACTCCACGTGGTTAAGGACTGAAGTCCCTATTCCGGGTGTTTCATCGGGCATACATAAACACAGAAGAGTGGAAGCATACTAAATAATGTCAATTTACACAAATGTTCTGTAGTACTTATTCCAATTCCATTCCAGGGCTAAAGTGGATTACAGGGTTGTAATCAGTGCCCTATTGAAAACAAGTGGCTATGACGGGAGTACCCCGTAATGTGCTTGAGGAAACGATGTTGAGAAGGCGATTATGGGCGTCGCTTTACGACCTGCTTGAGATATGAGGCGGGCGACCATCCGTACGGTGTCGACGCTGGCCGGACCGCGGTCTATGAGGTCGCCATTGAACACGAGGACATAGTCTTGTTCGCCCAGTAGAGCGGCCCAGTTTCTTTTTGTTCGACAATCGGGTCGTGGTCATGGTAATCACTCAGCGTCAGGAGTGCATCCCGGGCAGTCTCAAGCAAGCCATGAATATCGCTAATACTCACGATAACTGGCCTAGTACCACCCGGAGACGTGTGTGTGTGGAGACGCTATCGCGGTACTCGCCCGTCATCGCATCGGCAGTGTCCCTCGAAAGCGGGAATCGTAAGCCATTACGGTTCCTGTTTCACTTGTCAGGTCACATCTACAAGCCACAATGGGCTGTGTTCCTAAAACATGTGCTACAGGTAGATACTGTTTTGATGCTGGAGAGAAACGTTAGACCAGATGTCGTTACTTTTCGACCATATGGTCGGGCACTTTTCGGTTGCTGACGCGACACTCCATACTGCGACTACCGACGAACTCGAGGATGGTGGTTCAGAGGTGCCAGTCCGACCCGTTGCAGAGTTCGCTGGGAACCACGACGAACTGACCCATCCGAAGGAAGACTGGACCTGTATACCCCTCCACGAAGAGGAGACCGCGACACTTACTGGTTCGTTCGTAGCCTTTACTGAGCATGCACTACACGGACCGATCTGTGTCTTCGAACAGAACGGGGAGCGTGAATTCATCGAGGTTGACGCCTTCGGAGTCACAAAACTCGCCGACAGAATCCGATTCTGGCACTCAGATTGGATACCCGAAACCTATCCGCCGACATACGATTCCCCGATCGACGATAACGAACCGGCTCGTAATCCAATCGACCCCGATCATCTGATTGACGCGTTGCTCGCCTACGTCGAAAATGAACGCGATGCGACGCGGGCCACGAATCGAGACAGCGCGACCCAGCAGTCGCCGTCGATCATATATGACTCAGGTGGCGACGCCATTCCGTCCATCAACCCCCGGGGGAAAACCGATAACGGAACGTTCCAGTTCCGTGTTGATCTTCCATCGCACCTTGAATCGCGCCGAGACGGTGATTGGGCGTTCTTCATCGAATCTGAGTTCGGTATCCACGAAGGTAATGAAGTCCTGCTACACGAGTGTGATGGGACTGACGCTGCTGATCGGATTCAAGTCCAAGCAGAGGTGACACGAATTCGTGGGTTGAATATCTGGCTTACCCTCGATTGGGCGTCAGTCGACAATGCGACCCAGGTTGGGAACGCACTGACAGACGGGGCTACAACATACGGGGTGAGTGCACTGCTAAACCCGGTTCCCTTTGACCGTGAACGAGAAGCAATCGAAGAGCTTAGAGAGCACCCATTTCGAGCGGTTTTAGCAGGAACGCGCCCTATCACGTTTTCCAACGGTGCTGCCGCCCAGAGTGAGCAACTTGACGCCGCACTCAATCAAGAACAGCAATTGGCCGTCGAACACGCACTCTTGGCTGATGATTTGTTTTGTATTCACGGCCCACCCGGAACGGGGAAGACTCGCACCCTCATCGAAATCGTGCGACGGGCAGCGGCTGCTGGTGAGAGCGTCCTCGTCTGTGCTGACTCAAATCAAGCGATCGACAATCTCCTTATCGGCACCTCAACAACAGATGACCCTGACCCACGGTCCTTACATGCACATGGTCAACACGGCGACGGTGAGTTTACACTGACACGCCTCAATGCTAGTCACTCCGACAATTCCAATGTCCGTCGCTGGTACAGTGATGTCCCTGGCCATCCCAACGTCGTCGCCGCAACGAACAGCACTGCAGCCACGACAACTCGGGAATTCGATCTCGTTGTCCTTGATGAAGCCACACAATCAACGGCGACGGCTTCGTGTATCCCACTCGCGCGGGCTGACCGAGCGGTCCTTGCCGGTGACCATCGTCAGCTGCCACCGTTCAGCGCAAGAGACGGACCCCCGGAATCTGCTTTCGGCCACTCCCTGTTCGAACACCTCTATGCAACAGGGGGTGTTTACGAGGGTGTTGGCCTCCAACTCCAGACCCAATACCGGATGCACAGAGATATCGCCTCGTTTTCGAATAAAGCGTTCTATGACCGAAGCCTCCGTAATGGCCGGACGGTAGCCCCACTCTCTGATCGAGCGCCTGTCGAAGGCTATAATATCGGCGGTGCTGTCGAAACAATCGATCACTCGAAAGCCAATCCGACTGAAGCTCGCTTGGTCACGCACCTTGTCACGGAATTATGTGAGGAACTTCCGCCAGAGGAAATCGGGGTGATAACGCCGTATACAGCGCAGGTATCACAGATACGTGAGATGCTCGCGACCAATCTTGAGGACGCTGACGGTGTGACTGTCGACACTATCGACTCCTTCCAAGGCAGCGAACGAACAGCAATCGTTCTTTCACTTGTCCGAAGCAATGCCGATGGCGACCTCGGGTTCCTCGGCCGAGCAGTAGATGGGCCCCGGCGCCTCAACGTGGCGCTCACGCGAGCGAAACGTTACTGCGCAATCGTTGCTGACTGGCATACCCTTCGATACGAGACCGACGAGAAATCCAATTCACTGTATCGTGAGCTCTACCAGCACTTTGAGACCAAGTATCGAATACGGACTGTCGATCCAGACTTTCTCCCCGTATGAACAGGGAGTTTAAAATCAACAGCTCAGGGGCGAATATATCAAAAGCACGCTATGCTTACGTTCAAACTCACCGACTATACACTGCCATTCGAATATTCGGGGTGTGAATCTGTCAGTTTCTGATCCAAGCTTCCCTAAACAAACTCTCAAAATGGAACCCTAATGATGAGTGTTGGTGTGAAAAAGGAATGACCATTCCGTATCGGTGCAAATGAGTTGGTGTCAAAGACTATTTCTACCAGCCAGAGAATGAAGTTCTGGTTCTAATCACTGAGCATACCAATATCGATGAGGTTTAGTGTAACGATCAATGTAGTAGTTTCAGTCTCTATTTAATCGATGTGCTCAAATCGTTGGTAAATAGATGTGTTCCTAGTGTAAGCTGTACATCAGTTTCGCAACTGTCCGTGTAACGATATTACAGGTCGTGGATGTCGGTCTGTGACCACACCTTCGGTTGGCTTATCATAACTTGAAATAGACACGCCTAATTTATATATGGACCTTAGCTACCTTTAAGTAGAAATGGGAAATGAACAACAAAGCGGTAATCAGAGAGAACATACAGCTCGGTTACTTCACCTCGCCGAAACAGATCCGGGGGAGGCACTCAACCATCTGTCTGATTTGCCGCCGTTGTTGACATCGCCGGATTCCGACGCTCGAGCGAATGCGACAGCCGTACTGGTGCAACTATCTGTCCACTATCCACTGGAATTGCGGTCAACGAGCGAGGCTATCCTTGCACGTCTCGACGATATTCATCCGAATGTCCGATACAACGTCCTAACAACAATCGCGAACCTGTCAACATGGTATCCGCAGGATTTTGCCGACGGAACGAACCTCATGGTAGAGTCCTTGCGTTCCGGCAATCACGACGAACGAGTGAGGGCGGCAGCAGTACTAACAAAAATAGGGTATTACCGCCCGGATCTTGTGACTCCTCGTGAGGAGGCGCTACGGTTACTCCAGCAAGTTCGTGAACAAGACAATCTCGACAACAATGCGGAGTTTATTATCCAGACGGAAATGCTGGATGGTGCGATACAGGCACTCAAAGGTGGGGATATGGCCAGTCGACCATTGGAGGACGATCTCGTCCCAAGTGGTAAGCGAGCGCCCCTGAGCAAGCCTGCTCGTGTCGGGATTACGGCGTTATTGTGGGGGCCGCTGTTTGTGCTATCATTTTTTACTTTAATTTGGCGGCTGATCAAGACTACTCCCAAGTATAAAATCTCGGGACAAACCTCGATTGCGGATGCTATCAAAATTACGGTACGGATGTGCGTTGATGCGCTCACCAAACTGAAATTTATCTGGCCGCTGTCAAGGGCACGATTGTATGTGCGCCAATCGTTTGTGGTGACGCCGACGCGGTTAGTTCCCTGGTTCGCAGGGACGACACCAATAAAAGACAAACTATCGGAGACACCGCCCTATCCCGAGGATTGGGCAACAGTCGCAACGCTGATACGTCAACGCGACGGTCACCAGTGTCGTAATTGCGGTGCACTTGGCGGCCCTCGCAACGGCAATACAGAGTTACATGTTGATCATCAACATCCGCGAAGTCGTGATGGGGAAGACCACCCAATGAATCTACGCACGTTGTGTCGGTCGTGTCATGAAGCCCGACACGGGAGGACATTCTAAGATGACTGAAACCTATTACGAGCGGTTGGGTGTA
Organism: Halovenus amylolytica; assembly: GCA_004015825.1. Lineage (GTDB taxonomy): Archaea > Halobacteriota > Halobacteria > Halobacteriales > Haloarculaceae > Halovenus > Halovenus amylolytica. Next base: position 57,140 of record SAYS01000022.1, read on the forward strand.
TCACAGAATGCCGACCAGTCAGCAATCCAGCAAGCGTGGCAACAGGCGGTCAAAGAAACACATCCCGACCAGAACGACGACCCTGACGCGCAGCAGCAGTTCATTCAACTCAAGGAAGCACACGATGTCCTTTCTGACCCCGAAGAGCGCAAACGCTACGACCAACTCGGCCACGAGCAGTATCTCGGTGACCGACGGCATGGATCGACGGACACCGGAGATGCATACGAGCGTGACCGATCTGCGCGACAAGAGACTAACCAGGGGCAGAATGCTGAGCAGGCTCGGGCCGAGGATGGAACCGCTGGCAATGTTAACTGGGACGCGCATACACGCGGCCATGAGGCGGCTGAACACGTGTGGAAGGACGGCTCCGGACCAACCGCAAACACAGCCCCACCGACAGACACGGCTGACGCTGGATTCCTTCGCCGGCTTCTTGCCTACGGTGGCTTGGTGCTAATACCTGGATTTCTCTCACTGTACATCTTGCCAGTTTGGATCGGTAGTTCGAGCGAACCCGGACCTGTCGCAGGTAACCCCTTTGGCCTCCAAGGAGGAGTTCTTTCAGAGTCGATTGCGTTCACGGTTGCAGTCCTTGCAGTAACATTTATGATTATCGCTGGCGCTGAAGTACTCTTGAATACTAACCGTCGGATTTGGAAGCCGTTTTGGTAGCGTCACGTCTTCTGAAGGCCCCGTGACTTTCTCACTCGTTCCAAAGAACACTCAGTAATAGAGATATTGTTTCAGCTGTTCGAGAAGTCGAGCAATACTGACTGGAACTGCTCTGGGCGCTCGATGTGAGGCGAGTGGTCCACATCGGTAAACGTCTCCGCAGTGTAACTGCCGCCGTTGTCGGCATACATCTCGAGGACGTCTCGGGTCTGGTCGTTCATCGGTTGGGGTGGGTAGACGTCCTCACCTGGCCAGCCGGGCAGTTCGCCGGCCTGCCCAAGAAACCCCGCGTCGAAAAAGGATGAGCCCGAGACGATCTGGTCGGCATCGCCGCGGACCCACAATACCGGTGGCTTCGGGTCAATGTGGCTCAGTTCCGATGTGTCGAAGTACTTCGGCGAGATGGCGTTGAGGACTCCGTGTTCGCCGGACGCGACACCCGGCCAGTTCTCGGAGGAGTCCGCATCGCCGGGGTAGTTTTCGTCGCTAACGGCCGTGGTACACATTGCGTCGACGTAGGCGTCGGCGACTTCGGGGTCGAACTCGTTGTCTGGGCCAACGTAGAAGGCCTGCAGCACCGAGCGTGGCGAGGCGTCAGCCTCCGCACTCGTGTCTCCTTCGGCAAGGCGCTCGACGAATTCGTCGTTGGCCAGGCCACCGCCGGTTCCAGCATAGTCGGGCTGGCAGGGCGTGCCATCGCGGGTCGTGCCGCCGAATCCGTATGGTGACATCGTGCTTACGAGGACGAGGTCTGTCAGGGTCTCAGAGTGGTCGACGGCGTACTGCATGGCGATGCCGCCGCCAATCGACCAGCCGACCAGCGCGACCGCCTCCAGTCCGAGTTCATCGAACGGAGCCGCCAGATCGTCGGTGAAATCGCGAACGCCGCGGGTAGCGTCGACCGGTTTTGTTTCCGAATCGCCGTATCCCCGCAGGTCCGGGGCGATGATCCGATAGTCGTCCGGCATATCGGCCATCAGTTCGGTCCAGAACCGCGATGATGAAACGTTTCCATGGACTTCTACTTTCACCGCGCGTGGCGCAGTTCTAAGTGTGAGTGAACTAAAACGTCGAGTACAGGGTAACCAGGCGATGCCTGCCTTCGATGTTGAACCTGAGGAACTCGTCGTGTTCGAGGTGGACAACGAGTACCTCTTTTCGCAGTATTTCGAACAAACGGACCTATTCGAGGATCTCAGCGGGTACTATAATGACACAGAGTACCGGTTCGAGATACCGGCAGACGAGTTCGATGCTGTCCGCGAGCGTCTTGAAAACGCGTACTACGACCCCGTGATCGTGACCGACCTCGAACCGTACTGTGTCGTCATCGACAAGTACGACGAACATGCCGAGATTCTCAAGCAGTCGGTTGCGACGTGGGAACGACAGCGAAAACGATTCTTCCTGATGAAAGATGACCTCGCTGTGAAAGAGGCCATCGGGCGGGGCGCGGAGCATATCAGTGACACCGATTTTGTTGTCGGACTGTAGCTGCAGTCGTCTCGTGCGGTTCTGTTCTGAAACTGGCTGCCTGCGACATGGTGGGTGTGTCCAGTTGACTTTATCCTCGATAAGAGCCTGCTACAGGATCTGAAACGACGGTTAATTCCTGACGTCCACGTTTCGTTACCAACCCCAACAAGCAGCGAACAGCCGTCCATCACAAAGAATCGGACTGTGCTTCATGATATTGGATCGCTACAAGTGAAACGACTGCTTGGTGGTGATTTCATAGGTTCCATTGTTTTGTGCTCTGACGGCGCGCGGTCGATGTCGGTATCTTCAGTATGTGTTCAGAACACTATCGACAGCTCAGACAATCGAAGGTTTGTGGGTGACGCCATCGACACATCGTGACCAATGCGATGCAGAGTGGACCGAGAACGGCACTGACAGAGAGTCCGAGTAACCGACTCCCAGCGCGAGCAAATCGCTTACGGGCAGACGCACTAGCTACCTGTCTCGACTGGAACTCACTGACGCGCTGTAGCTGGTCATGACAGAAATCTTGCGTACTGCGGTGTCTGTGAACATGGGTTCCTGCCGGAGTGGCAGAACAAGCACCCCGCACTACGGAGGCGTGTAGGGATCCGGAAGGAGCAACTCGGGTTGCACCACGGCCCCATGGGTCAACGCTACGACGGAACCGTAATCATCCGCTGCGTAGTGAATGACGCGTGACCCGTTGCGGACCGGTCTCGGAATCCGCACTCCGATGCGCCCAGTCTCCCAGTAGGACAACGAACACGCCGGCGGATCTTTTGGTGGCAGATCCGGGTATTCCTGCATTTGCGGTCGGTCGTTTAATTCCTGACTGCGATCGATAGTGTCACCCTCGGAGAGAACCCACCACGTATCGGCATCGATAGAGAGCACAATCGTATTCGTGGATTCTTGGAGTCGCTCTTCGACGCCGTGTCTTGTCTCCGTACCGTCAGTGAACGAGGTGACCCGTCCCGCAAGAATCCACTCTGTTGACTCCTGGACTGCTCGAACAGCAATCGCCTCGCCCTCCTGCACAGCCAACACATCCGCAAGCGTGACTGCTCGGTGCGTTTCCTCATCCGGGTTCTCCGCGGGGCCGTTCGCTGTCATGGCAGGGAGCACCAGTTCGCATGCTCGGTGGCCAATTGACGATTGCTGAGCGTGATCATCGGCGATCAGTAAGGGGTGTACGTCGGCTTGATATCGTCCAGTCTGACGCTGCTGGATTCTTCGAGTATGTCCACGGGAGTTTCCTCGTCGGGTAGGGAACCGTCCGCTGTGGCCTGTGAGGGTGTCTCGTGGAAGTCGATCAACCGATAGATTGCGTCGCCACGCCAGCCACACTCGCACGCGGCCGTTGCGACTGCGCCATTGCTGGCATCAAGTGTTGGTTCGATCAGCGGTAACCGGTCGCCACACTGCGGGCAATCAGCATCGATCGAGGTGTAGGTGTGGCCACCGAACGTTCGCAGGGCGTCAGCGTGGAGTCCATGGTCGGCGAGTACCGCCTCGACGGCCGCTTCTAAATCAGCGAGGAGGGTTTCGCGCCGTGGTTCGTCGTCTGGAAGGGCAGGTTGGTCGATGAGCAGGCTCACGTGATCGCCTGTTGTCGAGCTATCGTGTTGCATACGGGCGTTTTCCCTCGGCCCCACTTAATGGCTGGTAAAGTGGTCCCGCCGATCCGGCCTGTCGCAGCATGGATATGCCGGATCAGCGGAGGGCCGTCCATTGTCGTGGCGGCGAGGAATCTCATTCGGAGCGTTCATGAAACGATTTCCGTGAGCTGCTTTGAGTTGTCCAATCTGGTCACGACCGAGAGCCACGCGTGAACAGTGCCAGACCGATTGGGCTTGGCTATAGTGGGTCACGCTCGGATGAGGGCCCTCGGGAGCGTGCTCGTTGAACAGGGCCGTGCCCTCGTTTCTCGGACATAGAGAACTGCGAGTTGATGAACCTCGTTGTTGCTGGTAATTTCACAGATTCCATTGTTTCGACCTTCGATTGATGTGCTGGCGCGTTTTCTCATGTCAGACACGGGTTTCCGTAGCGATTCGGTCGCCGCAAAGTCTCAATGAAATCTGTAAAATGCGGGGATGGCTCTACTGTCATGTACTGTTGTGAGTGCTCGGTCGTGGCCCTCACCAGCTATTTGCTGGCCGTTGCCGTTTGTGGAAGTGCAGTAGTGGCGGCAATCTGGAGTGACTCATCGTTGCATAGCGGTGATTTGGTGTGGTATTCTTCTAGATCCCGTTCTGACAGTCGATTTTCAGCCGTATTGCGGCGGTTCGGTCGGCTCGCGCCACCGGTTGAGGGCTTACCTTTTAAGGAGTGTGTAGGTTACAACCGTCCACGACGATGAAAGATACACGCGATTCCGAACCGGTACCGTGTAGAGATATTGACCCTGCAGAACTCTTCGAACAGGGCTTGGCCCCGGAGGCGTATCATGACCTCCAGGAGGTAACTCGGGAGGTGATCTCTGACCGCTCCTGCTGCAAAATCGCTGTCATTGAGGAGGAGTGCTCGCGTTGTTCAGCCAGAATTTCCGGCCTCCAAATTCTTGGTGGCGCCCCGGAGTTGATGCAGAACCTCAAGGAGATGATCAATGACGTGTACGAGGCGTTTTATGACGATCCACGATCCGTACAACATGTCGACATGGACCAGCACATGGCCGAGTTGGGGCAAGAAGCACTAACTGAGTTGTTCAAGTCGCTGCAATTGGCTGCCGGACGTGGCTGTAAAGACGCCAAGGACGGGACTGGTAAACGAGCCAAACAGGAGGTCTGGGCGCAGATACTCGGTCCGGAATTCGTAGACGCCGATTAGATCAGAGACTCACATTGGCTATTGATATGACACTCATACCGAATACAGGAAACCATCCGCATGCATAAGAAGACCCATTTAGAAACCGATTCGACAGGACAGAGATTGTTTGGGTATGGGGTGGTTCCTCAATGAGTTCTGAGGCAGAGGAGCGTATCCGCAACCGCTTGAAACAGATTGTAGACATGAAAAAGCGGTCCTTCCACTATCGCTCCTTGCGCGAGGGTATTGTCGAAGAATTAGAAGCCGATGAACAGCTCCATGACCTCCTCCTGATTGCAGACCAAACCCGCCAAGTGGTAGAGGTTCGACGATCACTGGTTGGGTGCGATGACCCGATGCGAGTGGTCATGGCAGAGTGGGGTGAAGTCTTGAATGAGGAAATTCACCGACGAGCGGATGAGATTATTACCGAGGTTTGCGCGTCGTTCGTCCGGCAGGATGACCGGTGGATCGCTGACGACTCAGATGATGTCGATACAACTGAAATACAGGCGGCATTTGACGGGATAGAACGTGCGATCTGGTGGCTTGACGATCATCGTAAAATCGTGGAGCGGTTGCACATTACGTATCCCGAGGACAAGTGGTGAATACTGGTGGGTTGTATGTCTTTACCACAATCCCTTCAGAAGACGCGTTGGGCCACCTGAGACGCCCGCTAATTGCAGACACCCCTGTCTCCACCGGGGTGCCAACAATCGGTGAGCATCGAAGTCATAGTGACGACTGCGAATAGTTTCATAGACGGTGTCGAAAGACGGTGGCTCAGCGGCTCTTTTCACCGATAGGGTTCGTCACGGCGGTAAAGACTCGCAGTAATCACTATGATTCAGAATTCGTCGAGAAGTTCCTCTAACATCGGTCGAAGCTTGTATTTCCGGTAGTGGTCGTCCCGAATCGTTTCGACGTACTCGCGCCACGCGTTGAGGCCACCGGCGGCCCGTGCAGCCTTCCCGGCGTAGCGAAGCCACTGGACTGCGTGTCGATACCGGTCGGACTGCCCGTCTTCGATGATCGGTTCGGCTTGGTCCTTGCAGGCTGCGATTGTCCACTCCGGACGGTCGTCCCACACGGCCTCAACGACCGGTTCGACGACGGTGTAGTGACCCGACTCTTCCGCGATAGCAATTGCCTCGTCGATCATCTCTTCGGCTAGGAAAATCTCGGCGAACTCGCGGGCGGTCTCTCGGCCGGGACTCCGTCGCTGGAGATGTTCCAGAAGTTCGTCACGAACCGTCGGCCAGTCATCGTCGGCAACCTCCCGGGCGGCCCGATACGTCGCCATCGACGGCTCGGCTTTGAACGCGGCGATTGCAGCCTCTCGGGCCGTCTCATCGTCGCCGTGGGCACTCGCTACACCGCGGAGCCACTCGGCCAACGCCACGTTTCGCGTCCTGTTCAGTGTGAGACCGTAGCGGCCGACCTCGATAGCAGCAGTCGGCTGGTCTGCGTCGCGGAGTGTCTTCGCCACGGTGAGGGCGTCGTCAGGCGTCGAGAGGTGGTCGCGGGCGTATTCGGCTGCCTCATCAGCACGGTTCAGATCAACGAGTTTCGTCGCGTACTGGACGGACTGGCCGGTTGCCTGTGCCAGGTTCAGATACTCGTCGGTGCGTCCCTCCCGTTCGAGGACGGCCAGTCGCGCTTCCAGCAGATCATCGGCATACCACGGACGCTCATCCGCCCATAGATCCACGTCGTCCGCGCCCGCCAGCGCCTGCTGGAGGCAATCGTCATCCCACCCGCGCTTGGCCGCCGCGACAGCTGTCTGGAAGGGTGGGTGTCGCGTGTAGCTGGCGAGTTCGTCCGCCCACTCGGCCAGCCGATCAGCCCACTCCTCGCGATCCGTATCCGAGAGGTTCGCCGTGAGGAGGGCTTCGGAGAAGGCCCCGCTCAACTCGTTGAAGAATTCGAAAATCGCAGTCGAATCATCATGCGAGAGCCGTAGCCACTCCCCATCCAGCAACTCGTCAGTTATTGCCTCAAGGACGGTCAGTGCCGTCTCCCCGTCACCAGCGTCGATGAACACGTGCGCCTCTGCAAGCAGGTCACGCAGGTCATCGACGCGGGACTCCATCGCCGCGTGCGGATCCTGTGCGCCGCGGGTCGGCGGCCCTGACGGGTAAAGAATGCTATCGACGCGGCGGCGTATCGTCTCCTGATCAGGTGCGGTCTGTCGCGTCGGCACTGTTTGACCGGCGTCCTCGTCATCGCTTGCTTCCGTGGAGCGAGCCTCGATTTCCCGTTCGATCCACTCGGCAAGGTCAGGGTGTTCCTCCACCAGGTCTCCGAGAAGGGAAACAAGCCTCTCCCGATCGAGGTCTGTCAGCAACTCCGTGACCGGTGGTCGCTGTGTCACTGTATCCGGATCGCGGATGTAGGTCAATAGAACTGCGACGCGATGTTTACAGATTCCGCCGTGGTCGTAGGGACAGGAACAGTTTGTCTCAACGATGCCGGTGTCGTCGAGTTCGATGCGCACCCGATAGGGCTCGTACTGACTCCCTTCGACATCCGCCTGGAGTGTCTCCCCGCGGCGACGAATATCGATCACGGCGTTCTGTTCGTAGTAGTTTTCGCCGCGCTCGAACGATTGTGGTCGTGCCAAGCGGCGGACCGCTGCTTCGGTCAGATCGGGTGCCTGCCCCATCTGTGTCCGGCTACTCCTACGAGGGCGCTGTAGAAAAGCCTCGCTTCAGGGATCGTCTGCAGACAGTCATCGATCGTCTTTCAGACCGAAATACTGACAGATCGACCCCACCGACTCAAATACGACTGACACGAATCTCAAGGCATGACTGACGACGAACCCATCGATGCCTCGGAACTCGACACTCACACGCTCAAGCAAATCAAACGCGTTGTCGAAGCATACCCGGTCGTCTCGGAAGATCCATCGCAGATCAATGATTACCGGGCAGGGAAACACGCCGCATACACCACTATTGCTGCGACGCTCTCAGAGTGGATCGATGAGTCCTGACTGCCAAGGGGAGGCAACGACGAGAGCCCTCTAGAACGAGGGCTATAGCCCATACAGATCAGCCCGCTCATTGACTGCTCTTCTGATTGTCTTGCGGCCACAGTCGAGCTCGCTGGCTGCCTGGCGTTGACTCATCTCGTCTTTGGCTACGTGTCCAGCGTCTCACAGACGCGGTGGTAGTTACCACTCTCGATAAGTTTCCCGCTGTCTTTTTCGAATCCGAGCGGGGCTGGACCATGGTGATAGTCCTCGCTCTCTTGTCGCGCGGCAATTCCTTGGCGTATGTTTTGGCGTTTGATCTTCGCATCGAGTTCCGCAAACACACCGAGCATTTGGAAGAGTGCCCGCTGATACGGGTCTTCGTCTTCCACTTCGGGACGTAGAACCATTCGTTCCGACACGATATGTACCGCAACGCCGGCGTCCCGAAGCCGTTCAACGGTACGCTCCAGATCCGAAATACTTCGCGCCACACGAGAGACCTCGTGGACGACGACGGCGTCTACTCGGCCGGCGTCTGCGTCGTCAAGGAGACGCTGATATCCAGACCGCTCAACGTCGGTGCCAGTAGATTTGTCTCGATACACTTCGATAGAGGAGGGGTCTACGCCGAGTTCTTCGACAGCGTATTCGTGAGTCGCTTCGAGCTGTCGGTCAAGGTTTTGGTCCGCAGTCGAAACCCGAACGTAGGCGGCTGTAGGCATAGATTCGCCCACGGTACGCGGATATTTAAAAGATCGAGCTTACGCCCATATGGGCAAGGAGTACACTTTCTACAACCGGGGCGTTATTAGGACTTTACGAGTTTACCTATTCCGTCAGCTAATCAATCGTGTGTATAGATCAATAGAATGGATAACAATCGTTGAACAAGAATTTTAATAGACCTATGAGTAGTATAAAGACGAGATGCATTTCTTACCGACTCCAGAATTCGGTGAGAGAGGCCATGAATTCACATATCAATTACCACTTCAGAGTGAGCATTTAGAAGGAAAATATATTCCAGCGATTGATGGCGTGTATATTTCTGATGAAGATTTTTCAGATGGAGATTCGTTTGTCGAGGGGCCAATCAAATTCCAAGAAGGTGATAAAATAATCGAAAAAACTAAAAATATAGCGAACAAGGAAAGTGTGTTTCAGCATGAGATGGGTCATGCCATCCTTACTAATGATGCTATCACGCAGAGTAACATATTTTCATCACAATTTCTTTACACCAAAGAATTGATGCGCTTAACAGCTGTTAAGGATCTAGAAGAAAATATATATGATGAAGAGGTCTCTGAACATATAACAAATAGATTGAAACAAACAGTACACAATTACTTATTTGTATCTCTTCAAAAAAAGATCCTCAAACCAGTTCATGAAACATTTGCATTAATTACTGAATTATGTTATTGCGAAAAAGAAACGTCTGAAGCAATTTTAGAACAAATAACGAGAATTGATCAAAAGTTGGGCAGAGACAATTTGGATCAATCACATTTTGACCCTTTTATAAAAGAGGCGGAAGAATCTACTTGGAGTATGTCTCATCCGGGATATGATCCACTCGCCTATTCTCAGGAAGAACAGGTAGAGCAATGGGAAAATTTTGTATACTCATATCAGCGCTCTTGTCTCATGGCGTCGTGGTTTATTTTTAATACACTTGATGAGGAATTTGCACACGAATTACTCAGCCAAGCAGCGCGTTCCGCCGTTTATATGCATTTACTTTCTGAGAAGGATGTCTCGGATATTCCATCACGAGGTGTCCCAATAGTATTGTTCGCTGATGCTATCGAATCTTTTTATCAACAGAGATTTGCCCTGAGACAGTTACGAAAAAATGGTGTGGAAGATGAATTAATTGAACGCATCTATCAAGAATGGCTTAGCTTTGGCTCAATTGGGCTTGAGAAAGTAAGAAGAAAGATAATTCAAAATACACCGGATATCAGTCCGGGTGAAGGTCTACCGTCGTACAAACAAGAGATACAATATCTGCATGAAAGGGTCGAAAGAATATCTGGTCCAACTATAGTATTTATTGAAAATTCTGAATCAAATAATCTCAATATCTATTATAATGAAGGAGGAATTCCATTGAGATTTATACTTTTCACACTCCTCCGACTACGGCTATTAGAGATAATTTCACGAATGAATAGCAAAAGAACAAAATTTGATTTTTTTACTGAGAATTATAATATGATATTTGAAGCAATTTCACGTGATATCGGAGCCTCAGATCTAAATGAACACTATTTACAAAATTGGGAATTAATCGCCAATTGGTGTTACGAAAAAGAAAAATATGATGAAATTTTTGAAGAAGCAGTCGCTGAATATCAGACTGAATTTGAAAAGTCAGGGTGGGGTGAAATAAAGGGGATACTCTCTGAAGATTTCAAAATTGGCTCATTTAACAATTATAATCCAGGAAGATTGCCTCAAAAACTCGCATTCTATGCGAGTCTGCCGCCGACCAGGCAATTGCGACATACAACTTCGTTTATGCCGATATTTTATAATCAGATGACGAATTGGCGAGAAATATCGATAGAAGATTTCATTTCCGGAAATATTTCTTCAATAACTCAATTTAGCGGTGTCAAACCTGAAACATCTAGAATCAGAAGATTAAGTCGAATAGTTGAAAGAATGGTTGAGTCATTTGATGATGGAGATGAATTTATTGGGAAAGTATATGGAAGAGCACTAGGTGATATAATTAGCTATATTCCTTTTAATAGCTACAGTCAATGGCTTTCTCGCATTTTTAGAGCCTTTGAGATGACATATATTAAAAAAAATATGGGGATAGACTCAATAATTATATTAAATAAAGAAATGTTCAAGAGTTGTAGTAAAGAAATCCAGAAAGAAGATCGGTCAGGTGTTAGAATAGCAGCAAAAAAAATCACTGACTACACTTTTGAATCATCCGAACTTTCTGGAAAACAACCAGCTGTTATTCAGTCTTCGATGGTGAAATGTATCAAAGAAGTAAATTCCGATATAGAAAATTTAACCGGAATTCGACTATTAATTGAGTATCTTTGTTTAGTAGATTCTCAATCTGAGTTCCCTACGCTAGTTGAGGCATCATTAATTAGAGCAATGACTGATATAGCAAAAGAAAATCTATCAGAACCGGATCCATCTATCATAAATATCACCGAACTTGTACTTGGAGATCTCTACTCAGACAGTGAGACCCGATTAGTTGTACTGATCAAATTAATCCTTACTTCGTCGTACGTCATGGACAAAGATTTTCCGAATGAAAATTACGAGCCTTGGATTCAACTTTTTAATTCAAAGATAGAAGAATACTTCAAATCATATATAACATAAGATCACAATTATTTCTCCCATGCTGAAGTGCACCTTTCTCTTAAAACTATAATTTCCTCTTCATCTTTTTTTTCGATATCTATACACTCAACTCTATCTAATTCTCTAATATGTCTCGAAAACTCTTCCTTATTTATTGTTTGGACACTATCCAACTCTTGGCTTTTCTCCTTTGAGATGTGAAACAAATTTTCCTTGGGTATCTCCCATTTTTTATGACGGTGTTCGTATGCCAAAGCATATATCAGGCCAGCAGGCGCCGATATTTGTACTTTCGAATTATTAATCAAGGTGGCACATAAAACGGCGACTGCACTCCCGATTATCGTTGGATCACCTGATAGTAATGATCCTGTTTGCCCAAATGCTGCAAAAGCGGTTTCGATATCAAACACTTTTATATTTGATATTTTGCTGGAATACGATTCTGTTTCGGAGGTATATACCTTTGTAAAATCAGTTTCTGGCAACTCATACCTATTCTTAATTGCCTCGTCTACTAATTTTTCAGCATGATCGAGATCAACTTCGTCGACAGTTTCAGTTACTATTTCGGCGATTCTTCTTTCGGCGGTCTTCATATTTTCCTCCTACTGATAGTTGGAACTCACATCAATAGTATCATTCGGTCAATCAGAATTATCAGATCAAGATGATGAACTACTATAGCAACGATCAGTCATCATTCACCGGGAATGGATGAGAAATGAGACACCCGACGGTCATGCGAGTCGCACTTGCCGGGGCGGCAATCGTCCGGGATTTTTTATATGTGGGGGGTCAATGGCGAGACAGTAGCAAGCTGGATTCCAATATAGAGGGAGTCAGATCCGAGAGGCCAACATACTGTTCCTGCAGGGGAACCCGGCCTCTCACGGCAATGACCAGGGTTCGAATCCCTGTCGGAGCATCCTTTTCCCGTCGCTGTCTGGTGGTTTTTCGCTCGTGACACCATGGAGCGAGCACGATGTTCGAAGGCAATGGAAAAACTACGAACGAACCACACCGTCGCAGTCTTGCGATTAGAAACCTGCGCTGAAAGACTCCAACGCCTACGCTTTCAAGTTGGCACACAAAATACGTGCCCTCTATTCAGCACTTGCCACTATGACGGATTTCAGACATCGGATTTGAGCGACTGCGAATATAGAGGGTGGATGCAGTACGTTGAACTGAACCTCTCAATGCCCGAGGGTTCCAACACGGTTGTCACTTCCTATGTATCGACGCTTCAAAAGCGACACCAAGTGCCATCCCGATAGCGATCCAGAGCGCAAAATCATCTACTGCGATCCCAATAGTTGCTCCGATAGAGAAACCGATTAAGAGCCCCCATCCTTGCTGAGATCTCCAATTGTACCACTTGTGTGTTTCACGGTCACCCATGATATCCTCCGAATAGAAATAGGATCTCGAACGGTCTTTACACCAACTACGATTCTCCACCGACGAGAATAGAGATGTCCTTGATACCTGGCCTCCAAACCAAATCAGGTCGTATTCGTAACTGAGACACCGCTGTCTACAATGCTCATCTTCTGGTCCGGATGGGTGGTCATCGATATACGCATTGTATTCATCACTCCCCTCTTGATGGTTTGCGTAGATAATTTCGGGGGGAGCGACCGATTAGAGTATCTATGAAACACCCGACCAGCGTTGAACGGAAATGGTGATCGAAAACCCAACTCGCTGGAGCTGTGTGTCAAAGCAGTATCTATTCAGTGGAGCATACGATGGCTCGCAGCTCGTCAAGAAGTTCTGGATTCTCCTCAACAATCGTCTTCATTTTATCATGTGCCTGCACATGGCAGCCATTACACAATGTAACGAGGTTATTTTGATGGTTCGGTCCGCCTGCAGCAAAATAATATGATGAAGTTGGAAATCAGCTCCCTCTTCTTTCGTTGGAGTGACGTCGATGTTGCACCGCTGGCATTCGTACTCGTCGCGGTCAAGAACCACTTGTCGAGTGGATGCTGTGAGGGTTCGTGACTCAGCAATACTTTCGGCGTGAATGTGCATATGGTGGGCTTTCATCCCTGCCTCACTCGCAAAAACTCTCCCGGAGAGTGGACACTTGCTCGGATCCTCCCGACTGACGAGACTCACGTTGTGCGCAATAGTGTGGTGAGCCTTCATATCAACCGCACGAGCAAAATCGTCCCAGCCACAAGTTGGACATTCGTGACTTGACATTGTCCTTTCGTATGATCCGTGATCTATTAGAAGTATGCGAACACTCGAACTATCGTTAGGTTCGTTCTCAGTCTCCCGATTACGACTGCGTCATTCAGGCCAGCCCTCCGTGCGAGATATGCGCCCTCAACTCAGCACGGATAATGAGAGTTGACGGATATTAGACCGCTTTCATCGGTGCTGGACTTGCCGAAGAGCGTCAGTCGTGGCTCTTTCGGAGATGCGAATGTACTTCTGCGCTGTTGCCAAGTCGCTCCAGCCGATCAGTGCTTGGAGCGGAACGGGTGCAACTCCTTGATAGGCGCGGTAGCTGGCAGCGGTCGCACGGAGACAATGCAGATAGACTCGGGCATCAATGTTTGCTGGCTCGGCGGCAACTGTCACCCGTCTATTGACAGTAGTACGCGATCGAGGGAACGATTCGTACTGGTCAGTGAACCGCTCCAGACACAACTCCAGCCGGAGCGACAAATCAATCGGGATCGACCGCGCGGAAGCAACGGTCTTCGGGTGCCAGCGAGCTTCCATCACTTCTTCATGTGTGTGTTCCTCATTGTGAGCCGTCTCTTGTACCGCTTGCCGGCGACAATAGCCGCACTCGGAGAGTTCATGTTGTGGAATGCGAAGCAGCATCCGATCCCAATCGAGTCACTCTGCTCGGAAGTGCGCGATCTCGCCAGCTCGGAGTCCGAGTCGGCCAGCGGCCAGACACAGGAACCGTGCCCATTCATTCGACTGCTGATCGTTGTCCGTCATCCACCACAAGAACGCTGCTCACCCGAATTCAAAGGCGACATATCGGTGACAAGTCAACAGAGTGCCCGCTGCATATAGAGTGTGTAGTCAGCACGCCGGCTGTGTTTGGCACCATTAGTAAACTCTAGCAGTTCAAAATCGAGTGGCACTAGCGACTCGCTTGTTCTCGGTACGCTTCCAGCCAATTCCCTGCTTTCTGCCCCCGTGCGAAGGTATATAGCCGCAATCGGAGTAGTATCAAATTGAGGATGAGAGAGTGCCAGTGACTACTCCCGACGCTCACTCCCTGTCAGGAATCGATAGACGGACGCTCCTTGTACTAACGGGAACCGCTGGAATCACGACTTTCTCCGGTTGTCTGTCCGCGCCGTCCTCCAGCGGTCCGTCCTACGAGCACATCGAGATCGACGACGGTCCGACCTTCGGGCCCGGTCTTCAGGACGTGACCGAGCAGGGCTACTACGCCGCATTAGTCGTCACCGATGATGAAGCGGAGCTACTCGATTTTGAGCGGCTATCAGACGTGGAGGCGGCGTTCGTCAGGGGGACAGATTTCAGCGCGTCCTACCTCGGGTTGGTCCAGGTTTGTCCCCTGAATTCGTCCATGCGATTCGAGATCGTGGACATTCACGAAAGCGATGTCAACCTGACTGTTAACGTGGTCGTTCGAGACGAGACACCGCACTCGGACGACCAGGTCATCTCTACCCTACTGCTCCGGGTTTCCCATCCGGTCCCAGACCGCATCAGCGTCGAACTGGATATCGCTGACCACCATGAGACGTTCTCCGGGACTCGTCCCTGAACTCGCCTGTCTGGCACGAAGCAATCCGTATTCGGGTGACGTCGTCGGGTGTATCCTGGTGCCACTTCAGTTTTGAACTGATCGAGTCAACTGATACTGGTGGCTGTCAATTCGGACAAATATTCGACTACCGTGAGAACGAGTTCTCACGAGGATCGCCGCACGCTGTTCGACTCACCCCACGTCGGGTCGAAATTCGTTCATTTCTTACAGTCACCAGGATGAAAAGCGCTGTAGCACACGAATCTAACAATTCACGACTGATAGTGATTATTACGAGTCTGTTCCAGAGGGAGACTCTGTCTCCCGAGCAGACGGTCACTGGCCGTCGACGCCGAGTGAAGAGAGACTCACGCTTTCAGGGTCGGAGCAGCCTCGTTTTCGTGGCAGTGCCGAAAATTACCGCAATAATCACTATGAAACCGCACTCCGTCACACTGCTGTATAAACGCTATAACCGCGTTGCATCCGTCTTTAGCTAAGCCACCTCTGCGGTTCTTGGCTGGATACCGGTAGCCAGTCGTTCCTGAAGCACGAGACGCTGCTGATGGATTTTTTGGGCATCTTCGATTAGCCGATCCAACAGCGGTG
>SAYS01000023.1 GCA_004015825.1 Halovenus amylolytica
TGCTGGCGACGTGGCGCCAGCAGGGACGCAATCCCTACGACGAACTCAAGCGAGTCGCCCAAAACAACGAGATGCTTTCACGAGATCAGGCTGTGCCGGCCGTTGAGTCCTCGGAGTAAACACGTACCTCAAATCTTCTACCATGGCGTGCTTCGTGACAGCCACGACAGAGCGTTCGTAGATTGATCGGGTCATCTGGACCGCCCTGACTCCGTGGGACTTGATGATCAACGTGTAATTCGGCGTTCCCATCGCGTGGGCCACCAACCGCGCCACAGTTGCGACACTGATGCCCGTCACGCTGACGAACAAGTGTGGCGATGGTTCCCCAGTCCTCCGGATACGGAGGTACATCCGCTGATATATCTGCCTTCTTTGGCGTTGTGCCGCCTGGCAGAAGCCGTGTCGCTGTTGCGATTGGTGATTGCCGAATGTACAACCGTCCACGGGCAAGCGGATACAACAATGGGAGGTGTGTGAGATAGTTGAGCGAGGCTCCAATCAACACTCTGAGTCTGCCCTCAGGAGTTCTTGCTCTGGGTTTCAAATGGATGAGCATCTTAAAAAAGCGCCAGAACCAGAAGAACACCGAGGCGACGGCAAGCGGAACCCAGAGTACTGCATTCACTCCGACTCGCGCTGGTTTGCTGAGCGGCGCCCACTTGCCCATCGGGACAAGGTCGTCTTCGAGTGACCGACTCGCCATGTCTCCACCTTCAAGCGATTGGATTGCACTTTCGAGTTGGTTCGATTCGAGGAAATAATCCTCGTGATCGTCGAGTGAATCCCGCTCACGGACCTGCTGCAATCCATTCAAGGCTTGTTCTCGGGGTGTTACTAGATCAGGACGATAGTACGCGAGTTGGGTCAAGGCACTTGCTGCGGCGATCCGCTCCATTTGATAGTGATTGTTGCGGTTATTTTCGCGACCACGTCACAGATATCGATGTTTCACGGCGCCTGTCCGACATTTTCTTCCACTGTGGCGGTAAAGACTCGCAACAATCACTATGAGTTTCCGATGAAAGGGATGCAACCATGAGATTGCTCCCATCACCGAAATCTTGTGGATACCACTGCGAGAGGGCCGTAATCGTCAAGAGGATATTACCCCTGACGGTTGGATCGTTGTCGTCAAGCCGTGCAAGTATCGCCTCACTCGTTGAGCGCAGTTCTGACATTGAGACTTAAAATATGATATACCTGCTATTTTTACAGTCGTACGCTGGTAGCACAAATGAACAGTCAGTGTCATAGATAGGTGACTACAATACATAGAGGATAATCGATCTTCAATATCCATCGATATTCTAGCTGTGAAAAGACGATTCGCTCCTTCGACGAAACAACACTCAAAAAAAGCGGTCATCCGAGCTGTCTCACTGGAACTGACCTTTCCCCATCACTGCTGATTATTCTCTATCGATCAAGAGTGTAGCTTTTTGGTACACAGTGAGTATGATTACGGGTGCCCAGAAGGCAATACCGACGAACAGCGATTCTGATACTGGGACGGTGTCCGTCCCGAATATCGCATAGACGACGACTACGGACCATATTACAGCCATACCCGTGAATACCCATCGCATAGCTTCTCTGAAAAGAACTGACGGGATCGCGAATCCAGCGAGTATAAGAATTGAAACCTCTGTTGAAACTATCGAATCTTCAAACGGGGCAAATAATGACAGTACCGCCATAAGATAGAATGAACTAATAGCGCCCAAAATCCAACAAATAACAAGAAGTCCACCCAGCATGGCGATAATGCCGTCGTCACCAAACAGCGACCATGACGTCCACGATGTACTTTTTTGAGTATCGGACTTATTTGACGTTACTTCCTCCTCAACGACATTCTCGGTCCGATCACGACTCTCGGCTGATTGGTTAGTTGAAAAGCGTTCATCACCGTCCTCTGACGACCAGGTATCTGAATCCTGGGCTGTTGACGACGAATCTCCATCGGTGTCGTTCGTGGTTTCGGAGTCTGTGTGAGACGACCGTCCGGTATCGGTCCCGACAGTTATATCCCAATCTCCGTTGAGTGAATCAATGGGTTTCAGCTGTCGTTCACCGAGGAGAACCTCGCGAGCAAGATTAATGTCACTGGCTCTTTTTGAGGCTTCACGGACGACAGCTTCGGTGGCCCCATTGCCACGGACAACGTCGGGGCTTTCTTTTTTCATCCATGAACGCCATGCGGCTTTGACATCGGCGTCAGAATGATCCTCGTCGAGATTAAGAATCTCGCGAAGGTGTGATTTTGTTACGGTGTCTTCCTCAGACATCGGTTGTTACCGCACCTCAGGTAACCCGTTTTCCATCTGCTCAAGTTCCTGCTGGGTAAACTCGATTTCCGAGGTCACAGTGATTGTCTCTGTATTGCCCCTAGCCATGTTCTCTGCCTCAACGTGAAGAATACCGTCTTGATCGAGGTGGAACTCAACGCGAACCGTCATCTGACCTTTTGGTGCGGGTGGGATATTGCCGACGGTGAATTTATCGAGGAACGTATTTTCTGAGGCAACTTCTGACTCCCCTTGGTATACCTTAAAATTCATCGATGTCTGATTATCGGAGATCGTGACGTACTCTTCAGTTGCCTTTGCGGGTGTCGAACTATTACGCGGGATGTGGCGTGAGAACCGATCATCTACGCCATCAATTCGCGCGTCCACTCCAAGTGTCTGACCGACCACATCGATTAAAACGACATCTTCAGGGGCAGTCGGTAACGAGCGGCCTTGGTTCCCACCGGCAACAGACGCTGAAACGTTGTCCGTGCTATCTGTTGAGAGAGTTTCAGCTTTTGCTCCAGTCGGGAGCGAACGTGAAACAATTGAGGCCTGAACGGCCGCACCCTCAGCAACCACCTCGTTGGGATGGACAGTCTGTGCGGGCTCCTGGCCGAAGAAGTGAGTGAGCCGGTCTGCAACCTGAGGCATCCGCGTTGCCCCACCGACGAGAAGTACTTCGTCAAGATCGCTGTGCGATAGTCCCGATGCCTCCATTACCTCCTTGCAGGTTTCAATGGTCTCTTCGAGCAGATTTTCGGTTATCTGCTTGAATACATCTCTTGTTAGAGTCTCCTCAAAAGAATACTCCGTCGGCTCTGTGATGAGATACGGAATGCTAATTGTCGTCTTTGACCGTGACGTCAGGTCGTGTTTGGCCTGCTGGGCTGCGTCCCAGATCCGCTGCATTGCCACTGTATCGTCTTCAAGACAGCGCCCGGTATCGTCTTCAATCAGTCCGAGAATCTGGCCTACGATCTGATTCTCCCAGTCTTCTCCACCGTGGTCCGAGAGACCATCTGTTGCAATGACCTCAAAGACGCCGTCATTTATATCAACAACAGAGACGTCAAACGTACCCCCTCCGAGATCATACACTAAAACGGTCTTATCGTGCTCTTGACGAAGCCCGTGCGCGAGACAGGCTGCTGTGGGTTCGTTCAGTAACCGTCGAACAGTGAGGCCAGCTAATTTGCCTGCACGTTTGGTAGCCGCACGTTGGCGATTTGTAAAGTATGCTGGAACTGTTATTACTGCTTCATCAACCTGCGTACCAAGGTTGGCAGACGCATCCTGAACTAATTTTGAAAGAATAAGTGCCGAGATCTCCTCCGGGCGATATGACTGGCCGTCAACTTCGAAACGTGTTCCGTCCTCACCCATTCGACGTTTGATAGAGTAGATGGTCCGATCAGGGTATTGAACGGCTCGGTTGACTGCTTCCCGTCCGACAAGTACGTCACCTGAATCGGTGAAAGAAACAACTGACGGTGTCGTTCGCTCCCCAATACTGTTCGCGAGCACATTAACGCGGTCATCTTCATGGACAGCTACCGCGCTATTTGTCGTTCCCAAGTCAATACCAATAATTGGCTTATTACCCATAGTGATGTAGTTGGGAATAATTAATATTTACAGTGTAATACTGTTTCGATACATGTAATTCAATTCACCGAAATAGTAGACACGTATAGTTAATTCACAGATCATACACTTCTGTTACCGGATGACTCAAACATCGCATTTGACTCAAAAGGGAACCAATCGTCGCACTGTTGTCGGAATCCATGACTGACCTCACCTACAATTGAGTCACCACCTTTCGACTACCTGTTATCACTCACATTCTGTGATTGCACGCCTGAACAGTCCTGTTGAACCGGACCCAGATAATCAAATAGACAAACCATTAGCTGTCGGTAATAGACATGCCACCTGCGTCTGTTTTTATTTGGTGATATCGACCGTTTGTATTCTGGCTTTGTCCAGTGTCTTTCAATTAGTGAGTACGAGGGTACTAATCGTAGACATATTATGTTACTAATGAAATAAATATTAATATTATAATTTATACACAGGACTAAAATTAGATTATTAGTCAAATTAAAAACAGATATAGGAGTTTTTACATCCCTGTAAAATAGATACCATAATATGTTCTTATGATACAAGGATGGGAATTATTTATTCAAGAAAAAGTACAAGCAGGAGGGAACATACCGATGCCAAGAGAGGTTCTCAATTCCGTTGGATACGATCACGAAGTTCACGGTCCATCTATCCACTGGAATTACGAGCGTAATGGTGACTATATAATTCTCTCGAATTATCCCCTCAGAGAGTCGAATTATGTTGATATTGAACGAACCAAAATCTATGATATTGACACTATAGACAACGGGCCGGGACGGATCCGGATTCCGGGTAGCATGGATGACAAGGTCAAATCCCATTTCTTTGAAGGTACGCGAGTAAACTATATGGCGTATACTGAGATGCTCGAACAAGACAATCCAGCAGTCTTCGTTCTTTCGAATCCGCAACTCCAGCAGTTGCTTCCCCGCGAGGCCAGTGAGGTAATTACTGAATCAGATGGCAGTGACGATCTTGATCAATCCGTATTTGAGCTTCCCGCATTTCTCCCATCTCCATGAAACTCGTATCGGTAGCAGGGACACTCAACAGGCCGTGGAAATTGGTACGGAGTGAATTAAATCAGTTGTTAGGCTCACCGTCGACCTCTGACTCTGATTCTATTTATACATGGACTACAACAATAATCCGGCTGTACACACTTGTGATTGTAATTGATAAGTCAACCAGTGATGTGACTCTCAACATACGGACTAGTGTCCCCTATACTCTAATTGGAATTAGTGCAACTCTTTTAATCCTCGTTGCCCGTATATTGCATTTATCCCAATATTTTTTGCTATTTATGATGGTACTTTGTCTTGGCATTGTCGTATTCCCACTAGTTCCTAGCTTATTAAATTCTTTTCAAGGCTATTTTCCAGTCCAGGGACTCATGGACACGAATGAAATTCAGGTCACACCTGTGGTACTTATCCCGCTTGTTGGATGGCTCACAGGACTTGTTTACGCTGCAGGGACGGGGCCATTTCGGATACCTATTCTCGTAATGGCTGTATTCATGTTCGCTATTTTTGCCTATCACACTGTCCCGCAAATGATGGAGTTACGACGCCAATGGCCAATTGGAGCTGTTTCCGTTTTAGCGTCTCTTCCCTTGTTTTTGGTAGCTGGCGGTCTTGCGTTATTGTATGAGTTTGCTACAAGACTTCCATTAAATACCTTCCTTTTTGCTACCAGTGCTCTGGTAGGCGGTATGATTTTCCTATCAATCTCATATCTCAAATTGACGCGTCAATTCGTCTTGGTGGCCCAATCGCAGACTGCTCCAAATGAACCGATCGAATCTCTATTAGCCAGAATAGCATGGGGCGGACTACTCGTACTTCAAAATATTTGTCTTCTAGCCTTTACCCTATTTTTTCTAAGCGATCGCTGGGTGTTTGATGCTTGGCCGACTTCGGTTAAGCCGGTAAGAAATCAAATCGCCCAGGCGGGCCTGCCTCTTCCAAGCATACTTGCTTGGAGTCTTATTCTTGTAGTCTCAATACCGCTCTTGATGCTTTTCATTCTCTGGACCTGGCACATTTATACAACTATCAGGTCTCAAATAGCGTTATCCAACGATACGACCCATCTTAATATTGACACTGAGACACCAATTCGGATTATAGATTCATCGTCATTGCATGCCTCGGCACGCACAAGCCTACAAGGGAAACAGTCCATTTTGATCACAAAAGGATTACTTGAATTGCTTGACGATGATGAATTACAAGCAGTGATTGCTCATGAGTCGTACCATTTGAAAAACCGTGATCCGTTACGAAGCTTTCTAGCTTCTCTCTTAGGCCTCCTTGTCGGCGGAAAGAGTACAGGTATGATTATTTTTGATTTTCCACGGATTGAACGCCAAGCAGATCTGTACGCTGCAGACCAGGTGGGGACTCAAACAGTTATCAGGACCCTTCGGCGTATAGAAGCACAAGAAACACGCTATGCCGCAGAGAAGGTATTCTCAGATAATAGTCCCGAGTTGATGGGTTCAGACCACTACCTTGGTGTTATTGGATTGGCCTGGGATCTGTACAACACATTATTTGGGAATCTTATATTGGCAAACGCACACTCCTCTGTTGATGAACGAGTTCAATATATCCTTGCCTCCGAAAGAACCTGACTCTCGATCAACTTATCGACACTGACCAGTATAAGATTGTATCGGGTTTACGTTACTGCAATCTCATCGCGTGAAGCGAAACTGCACGCCATCCCTAGAGTTCGCGTGCGCTCGCTGTTTGATACGGCTTTATCTCCAACGTCAAACCGCTCTCTGACAAGGGAGACAACACAGACGCATTCTATCACAAAGAGGTGTCATTGAAATGCTTGACTTTTCTACAGATCACCTGACACGCTTGATTGATTACAGATGTGTAAATCCCTCTGCTCTCGCAGTGGTTTTCGGTATTGTATTTTGTGACATATTTGAAAATTGATATTTTTTATTATACACCCGCTCCTTGGTTACTATGCATGCCAAGTGAAACACCTGAAATAGGCACCTCAGTCCTTGGGGATACAGAACTAGTAGAGAAGGCCGGGAACGCGGCAAACGGTCGAAAATTCAAATTGTTGTTTGAGGAGGGATGGGAGTCAACGGTAATAAAGCGGGTATATGACACGCCCCGGCGTGCCCGACTCGCTCTTGTCAACCATCTTGTGTGGTGGACGCGTCACGACATAGCTCAAGTGCGACGGCTATTCAAGCAATCCGCACTGTGCACTGATGAACTCATTCAGTACCGCGAGTACTATACCGAACTCGTCCAATCTGCACTTTCCCTTCTCGGAGATGAGTGCTACAATCCGAATCATTCGTAAATAATATTAAACCAAACAATGTGTAATCATAATCCAGCTGAAAATACGAGTAGTACTGAGATTTCAATCACCCGGCGATCATGTCTAACCGGCATTGCGGCCGGT
Organism: Halovenus amylolytica; assembly: GCA_004015825.1. Lineage (GTDB taxonomy): Archaea > Halobacteriota > Halobacteria > Halobacteriales > Haloarculaceae > Halovenus > Halovenus amylolytica. The sequence continues at coordinate 7,380 of SAYS01000023.1, forward strand.
ACTGGTCTAATCGCAGGCTGTTTCGGTAGCGGGAATGACACCGGATTTTCAGCAAAAGACGTACCAGAATTCAGTGTAGACGAGTCAGCACAGCCGACTCCAATCCTTCTAGCATACACCATCCCAGAATCGTCTTCCATTGAGTTCCTCGACGAGTTCGAACTCAAGTTAGCAATTGGCAACGCAGGTGGCTCTCCTATTTCTGATCAGACTATCGAATTGGGGATGAAGTTCGGAAACAATTCAGACGATCCATTTTCGCCGACAGTTAATGTACCAGAACCTGTCTCTACTGACCTCCCAGAGATTGAATCAGGCGAATGGAAATCAATACGGGTATCCATGCGAGTAAACGCAGGGGGTAATTGGACGATCAAATCAAACGCGGTTGCACATCCATCGTTCAATCCACAGATTGATGTTAAACCCAAGCAACTCAACGTCGGCGACGTGGTCTCCTCGGAAATCGGTCATTTTGAAATCAGAGCACTCAAACCAGAGTATCGGCGGGCCATTCACTATCAAACCGAGGAAGGTGGAATCGGTATGTTCTCTGAAGAGGCTACTGGTCTTATCCAAGCTGAAGACGGCAATATTTTCGTTGTCCATCGATTTCATATCGAAAATACGAGCGGCGAGAAAACAGTCGGCTTTGGTCGAACCCAGGCGAATAATGGCTTCGGAAATGCAAATATAATTGTGAGGTCGGGCCAGACGATAACCTCTGACAGGATTCGAGATCCCCTCGACGTCGGTGAAAATAAAGAACTGTTTGGTGATAACTACATTGATACTGACCAAACAAAGGAATTAGTTGTCATTCAGGAAATTGAAGAAACCAAGATAACAGAGGCAACAATGACACTATCTCTGTGGGGTAATAGTGAAGATATTCTCTTTGATACAATTCAAGAGTCACCTGCAGTACCTGAATTTGAACTGGAGAGTGCTACCGTATCAGAACAAGATGACGGTACTGCAGTCATAAATCTGACAGTGAAGAACATAGGTGAAGGTGCTGGTACTTTCTACGGAGCTGGGCAATTCTATGCCTCCAGGCCAACAGCATCTAATTGGGTATTCCTCCCAGATGGTATCACTATGGCGCTTGACCCGGGCGAAAAAGTAACGGAATCGTTCGTCCCCTCTCGTGGCGGTGAACGGTTCAGGATACTGCCATTTAAAAAGGAACTCGAAGTCTGAAAAGAGGCAAACATACTTTTTCACTAATGACAATATAAATAGGCACAATAAGTCGGTTCGGCGGTTCGATGATTAAATTAAAAACTTCAAGACCCGGTACGTATCATTACCCAATCACGTAACTCACACACAGACAAGCCACCTCTATTTATCGATCAACTCAATTGGTAGCGATTGAGACATTCTTATCTAGTTGGAGTTGCAGTCTGACTGCGTCTGAATCGTCGTTCGCAGTCGATCGGTACTGGATACCGCAGTTGTCAAGCGTGACTGTTTCATCACCATCTATAAGCTCTTGTACCTGGGCATACTGAGCATCTGTCGCATCATATAGGTTCAAATCAATCAGCCCTCGACCGTCCCACTCGAACGTCGCGTACCCTTGATTATACTGCGCGACGAGTTTCCCCTCGACTCTTTTTCGGAGTTCACTATCCGCAACTTCTTCCAGTTCGTCCTCTGAGAGGGGTCGTAGATGATCACACAGTGCATTCGGAAGTTCATCAATAAAGACAGATTCCCCACCCTGAACAGTGAGGACATCCAGTTGTGATTTGGCCCTGGTGAGCGCGACATAAAACAACCGTCGCTCTTCTTCTAACTGGTAACTGACACCATGCTCTTCGTATATTTTGGGTGGGTGCTTAACTGGACGAACCCACTTGTCCGACTGGATACTCGGATACCCACCGGTCTCAATGACTTTCGGGATAATGACGTGCTCTGCTTCGGACCCCTTCGAGTTGTGTGCCGTTCGGATATCAACAGCGTCCGGAAGAGTGTCTTTGAGGGGGTAATAGAACGAAGGGTCGCCGTCTTTTTGTCGTAACAAAACCTGTGTCTCCCCAGGATCGTACGGTGAGTGCCGTATCAGAGACGAAATCTTCTGTTCCATCGATTGATTCAGTTTGTTTGGAAACAAGTCACACCCTAGATGATGAACGTCTATCATCTCTCCGCCTGAGCGCCCACTCGGGTCTTTCTCTGTTCGAACTTCGTTGTTTTTGATTACGGTGTTGCTGGCGTTGACAACCGAATCTGGGCACCGATAATTGTCCTCCATTCGAGTATCCACATACGCGTCAAATTCAGCTAATATCGGGTTTTCATCGCTAAACATCTCTACTGGCTCGGCATCGAAGTCCGCATACGTCCCAGCGTCGAGCTCTTCCCCGAAATTGATAAACAGATCCGGTCTGGCACCCTGAAACCCGAAGATGCTCTGCCAGTCATCACCAACACCAAATGTTCTAACGTTTTCCTGCTGTTTGGCGAGCTGCTTCACGATACCAAACTGGAGGCGATTCAAGTCCTGCATCTCATCAACAAAGACGTGCTTGTACAGAAACTCCTCGCTTACCTTGCCATCTTTCAGCAGTTCTCTCGCAAGCACGAGTGAGCCGTGAAAATCGGTCTTAGTACGATTATCGAACACTCCAGTGAACTTCCGATATGCCGCCAACGCGAGGGTAGTGAACTCGCGGACACCTGGGTCTACATCATCACCCTGATCATCTAAATACTCTGTAACTTTTCGCTCAGCTTCTTCGGGATCCCACTCGCGGACCCGGGCTTGGTTGATGAAACTTTTAACAGACTCAACGATATCGTGATAAAGAATTTTCCGGTCGTATACGTAATCACGCAGATCCTGTCCTGTGGTGCGGTCAGCAACGTCGATACCTCGTTGCTGTAGTTCTGTTTCGAGACTGGATTGGACGTTCGTAGCGAACCTGTCCGTGACTCGATCGTCGCCCCAATTCAACTCATCGGCCGGATCTCGAAGAATATCGCCCCCATCAAGCGTAATAACAATCTTCCCAGATGGGTCCCCGTCCAGTTGCTCGTTTTGCGTAAAAATACGCTGAATCGTCTCTGGCTTCTCGCTGTTGGAGTTTCGATAGCCAGGCCGGGTATCTTTCGTCTCCTCTGATGGACAGTATTCGATATAGACCCGTTCACCGTTGATTGGTTCAACAAGCTCGAAGTCTATGACATAACCACCTGTCGGCGATGAAGCCCACTTGAGATGAGTCTGATAATCGTACTCCAGTTCAAGCGATGTGAGTACTCGAGCAATGGCCTTGTGGGCGATGGCTTCCTCTGGAATATCATCGATCTCAACTTCCTCTGCTTGGACCGTGAGAGTGGCTTTACTATCGTGAGATTCGTACACACCGTTCACTGCATCCACATCATTCGGATCATACCGTGAGTCTTTCCACGCCTCAAGAAACGTCTCGTAGGTATCTGCAAACTGCTCGGTCTGATTGATCGACCGCCAGATCCGCGCAATTTCAGTATCTTTTGCCTCATCAACAATAAAATCCAAATCCGGGTAGTGCTCCTCAGCAACCGATTTACTGTACGAGTTAACCGTGCGGACATCTACGCCAGTAATATCAAATGTCTCATCAAGTTCTTTCTTCATCTCCTCACGACCGGGTCGAGTGAAGGTAATCGCTAAGAGATCGGTCGCTGCAAGGTTGTCAAATTCCGACAAGATAAAATGGACACGACGACCGAACGTCGTTGTTTTTCCAGTCCCGGCAGCAGCATTCACTCGATTAAAATTGTCGTTCGAAAAAATCGCACGAAACTGCTGATTCGTGTGCTCGGCTTCGGGATCCTCAAAGAAGTCATTCAGTTCGGCACCATACTGTTGTGTCATCTCATCAATCCATGCCTCGTTGTACTCTTCCCGGCTTTCGATGAAATCCAGTACTTGCTGAAGATCCCCTTCTAAAGTTTCTGCAGCGTCTACGACGTCTTCATTCTGATTGTCCAAATCACTCAACAACGGCTCCAACTGATCCATGGCAGCAGAGGCCGTTTCATACGTATCCAGTGCTTCGTAGACTGTGAGATAGTCGACATAGTTCTCAAGATACGATTCCTGCCACGCTGACAGTTCAGTAGCTACTTTGATAACTCCATCGTCCTCTTCAGTTCCATGTAAAATTGCATCCGGGTCAACCGGCTCGGATTCAGAACCAGCAGAGAACAGTTGACGAATAGCCGAGAGAAGTCGGCTCATTAATACCGTACCCGATGGAACTCCCGTATATAAATATTCTTATTATGGTTATAAAGTATACAACAGATTGTTATATTGCGATGCTGTTCCAATGGCCAACTCAACTCTGTCCACCAGTTGCCGCCCGTGGCAACTGAATCCTGACGAGTCCTCCTTCATTCGTCTTTCCAGCGAGTAGTTTTCCATCTTTTTACGCATCCAGCGAACGAACCACAACCCCACACCGCACCCATGAGGTGGCACACCCACACCAGTTGTCACTGTCTCGCCCCGTTGCTCCCCGTCGGACCCGCGTTGCCACCGGCACCCGCTGTCGGCTGTCTTTCGTCGGGCCCTGTCGGCGGCCGCCCACCCCGACTATCGAGCGCCTCCAACGGAAAATCGTACGCATAGGCTCGTTTCTGCATGTGGAACGTGGTGCGACCGGTGACATCGAGGACATCGGCAATCGTCGCCCGGTCACAGCCACGCTCCAAGGCTTGCCGCACTCGCTCATCTTCCATGCGCTGCAGCAGTGTCTGCGGGTCATCAGCGATGTGGCCACGTGCTGAGTTGTGGATCTGCCCGACCAACCCCCACCGCCCGGTCTCGACGTCTTGATCGACGAGTTGTCGCTCCCGATCAGCCACACGGTTATCGAGCCCCATCAGCACCCACAACCGCTCTCGCACGGTCATCACGGTCGGGTCAGTCGTCAGCTCAGCCGTTACCTCGCCAGTCGTTGCTGGTCCCGTCTCGGCAAGGATACGCAGGATTTCGAGATCCCGCGGCAGTAACTCACACAGATCAGCCTCGGTAATGGTGACAGGCAGGTCAGCCTCGGTCACCTGCTGGTGATGCCAGTGATGACACATCCGGCACAGCACCGTGAGATTCGCCGGGTCGTGTTCGTCTATCTCGTCCGGTTCACGCGTCAAATGGTGGACGTGCAAGGTTGCCAGTCCCCCGTTCGCCGGGCTCGTCCGGCCACACGTCTGACAGCGATATTTATACTCGGCGAGCATCGACGCTCTGGTCGCTGCATCCACTGTCTCGTGACAGCACTCGGAGCCCGTCTCCGCCGCCGCCCCGTGCTCTGTCTCAGTGGTTGTCGATTCATCCTCGTCACTCGGTCGCGTCTGCATTCGTGTCATTAGTACTCAGTCCTCCAATCGCCCGCCGCATCGCCTCGCACCGCCTCGCGTCGTATCACCGCCACTCCACGGGATAGCGCTACACTCCGCACCCTCGTTCCGCACCGTCCGCCCACCGGGCAGTACGCATCGCACTGGCCACCGACTGCCGTTCTCGACACCGACTACCACGCGTTACTCTCCTCCTGCAGCTCCACGCGCTGCGACCCGATCATCGCCAGCCGGTCGCACTCGAAACTCGCCGAACCCGAACCGCGAATGCGTCCCGACGCGCACCACGCCGTTACGTGCCGTCTCACCCGGGGCATCCCCGGCGTACCCGACGACTTGCCCGTGATCGATCGTCTCGACATCGTACACATCGTCGCCGTCGACGAGTCGTGTCGTCCGCCGCCGCAGCCCACCGTCCGTCGCCCACCACCACGGCACCGACTGCCCGTCAGCACCCGGCCACGCACTCTCCACCACGTACGGCGACAACAGTTCAAGCTGCAGCGACGACGCCTCCCGCACCCGCGAGTAATCGAGCGAATCCAAGTCAATCACCTGCGTGTCTTGTAGCGACAGTTCCCCGAATCCGTAGTTGCGCCCGCCACCGACACGCAGCCCATCCAGTACCTCCTCGGCAAGCGGAAGGACATCCCCGTCACTCCCGTCGACGTGCAGGTAGCAGTGCACGTACCAGCGCATCGTGCGCTTCGTATTTCGACTCTCAGGCGGCCGCCCGAACCGCGTCGCCGGCGCAAACGCCTGCCGGCCACCATGGGAGGTAAGATCGTGCGTGTTGTGTGCATCCCGTGGCCGCGAGTCCAGCAACCACCGCTGCGCCGCGTCCCGGAACAAGAACAAATCCTCGTACGTCTCGACCGGTCGCAGTCCCGTCCCCATGTACGGCACGCCGCCCCCCTGTGAGTATTCGGCGGGGTACGAGCCGTACTCCCCGGGCACGAACACGCCAGTACTCACGTGCAACGCCTGCCGCGCCCGGGCATCCACCCGGCGAGCCAACGCGGTGAACAGCGCGTGACCCGACACAAAGTACGGGTGGCCCATGTAGTCCGTTTCCAACTCGAACAGCACTTGCTGAATCGTGGTCATCGGTCACACACCGCATTGTTTCGTCTGGAGATGTTGATGGGACTCACGGTCACGCACCCCTGTCACACGCTGCGCCGTGGCCCGTGACGTACTCGGCACTATAGGCGAGCGCCGTCGACCACGCCCGAATGCGCCGTAGTTGCGCATCCAGAAGGCGCCAGCACCGCCGGCCATCCGTGTCGAGCGGATGCGCGGACAGGCGAGCCCACGTGTCCGCGAAGGAGCGAGCCGGCTTCTCACCAAGACGCGCCGCCGGTCGATTACCCGGGTCGGCCGTTACGTGCAGCGCGAGCGCGGGCGTCCACAGGACCGTCCGATGGGGCTCGACCTCGTCAGCAGCCAGCGCCGCTCCCGGGTCACGGGACACAGGTGCCCCCTGATCCGAGCACGTGTCCACGGCCCGGTCCGACGCCGTCGCCACCAGCCACAGATCCGCGAACGCGTGCCCGGCCCGATACGTATCGAGCACCGCCGCCGTCAGCAGCGTGTGATACTGCACCGACGTGTACGGATAGTGGACGGCTTCACTGTAGGCCCCCGCAACCCGGCTCGTCAACCACCGCGCGTGCAGGCGTTCAGGGTTGTCGGATGTCACGAGATCGCGGAACCCGCCACCAGCAGCCGCCTGAATCCGGTCCGTCTCGACAGCCGGCTCGCCCGTCAGCAGCGACAGCCGGTACGGCGACCGGTGATTGGCGACCGTCTGCTTGGGCTCCCCACGCGGCCGACTCAACAACGCCGCATCCCGATCCGCGCCGCACGGCACCGTCTCGTTCACCGCGACGCCCGCATACGACTCCGCCGCCGCGGCGTGCCGCCTGTGCCGCAGCTTGTGGACATCGTGGCGATAGACAGCCACCATCGGGTCGGCACGTGTCGGCGCGTCCTCGCGGCGCCTCTCGCCCTCGAAAGCCGGCCCATCAACCATGTCGAGCCCCGACATCCGGTTCACCGTCTCCACCGGCCCGACGCGCGGCGTGGTCGCACTCGTGGGTGTCGTGTACTCGCGCCGCCGGGTCAGGGCCGGGGCCAGAAGCATCGTCCGCTGCGTCTGGCGACCGCTGCACCGGTTCGTCCTCGCATTTCGGCTCCGGGCGGCGCTCGGGCGCGTCGACTGGCTGCCAGTCCCGAGCACACGCGCGGTCGGGGTCCACTTCGAGGTTCGGGTCTCGGTCTGGATCCAAGTCCGGACACCGGTCAGCGTCTCGGGTCACGCTGACTCCTCCTCCGTCGGCATCGGCAGGTCGCCGTCCCCGGCGGCTATCCGCGCCTGCAGTGCGCGGACGAACTCCTCGCGGCACTGGTCACGCCAGATGTCGTCCTTGGTGTCCATCGCGCTCGTCGGATCTTGGGCGCGGTTGTAGACCCGCCGAAGTTCAGCCTCCGTGTACAGCGGGTTGACCACCTCAACATCGGCGATGCCACCGCCGAAATTCCGCGCCCCGCCGAGTTGCATTTCGTAGTCGTCACTGTGGGCATCCAGGTAATCGACGGCCTCGACGAGCAGGCCCACATATTCGGGCTTCAATTCGCGGAGCGTCAGTCGCCACGTCCCGACCAGGTTGCCGACCACGTCCCTGGTCGCTTGGCGCAACGGTTGGCCTTCGTCCTCAGCGTTGCGCGATCGAACCTGCGTGTTCAGTTGGCGGTAGTGCGCTTCCGCTTCGCCTTGTGTCACGTCCACCTGGCGGCGAATCGGCGAGAACCTGATCGGCCGGCGGATCACGCGGCCCGCGCGGTCGCCGAACCCACCGAAGAGGTCGTGGATAACACAGCCCGCATTGTCATCGGCGTTCTCACCAATACAGGTCCCTTTCTCGTGATACCCCGCATCGAGATCGCGGTCGTACACACCCTGCAACATGTAGTCCGCGTTCGCCTCGCCGGGATGGCACGCCGTCGCGCCCGCCGCCTGCACCACCCGTTCACAGCCATGACGCAGCCACCCCGACAAGGTAAACGGTGAAATCTGTCCAGCGATTTGGTTCTGCGGATCATCAGCCTCGTACCGATCCGCCGACGCGTGATGGCGATCCGTGACGATCCCATCGCCAGGCGCCAGCAGGTCAATGTCGAGGCCGATGTAAATGTCCGGAAACAGCATCTCACCGACCGGGCGCGGCAGACCAAACTCAATATCGAGGTGCGCATCATCGAAGCCGTCCCTGTCTCGCTCCCCATGCATCGTCAGCGCGCACCTCCCGACCGGCCAGCAGGCGTACGATGATCGGGTGTTTCGGTCGCGTCGTCACTCTTCGACTCTGGTTCAGGTTTGCGCGTGCTATCACGGTCGGTCTCACGCGCCCGCACCACCGGTCGCTGCCAGGGCTTGCGTGCCGACACACGACCCACAGCCGCGAACACGTCACTGGCCGCGATCGGACGGCGATACCACGTCGCTCCCGGCAGTGGCTGTATCGTCGTCGTATCCGCCGGACTCACCGCACGTGGTTGTGGGTTAAGTAGGACCGGCCACGCCGATTGTGTTGCCTGGTCTGTGCAGGTACCGATACGGCCATCCAGTACGATTTCGCGCACGCCCAACGTAACGTATTCCGTTGGCTCGTGCCGACAGTCCGTACATTTGACATGCCCGACCTCGAAAGCCGGCTGGTCGGCCGGCCGGAAGGCGAACGCGACAACAGCATCGCATTCCCGCAGTTCTTCACCGCAGGCTTCACACACCGCCGCCCCTTCCCCGAGCACTAGTTGTTCGATTTGTGATATATCTTCAATTAGTCGATCGTCGATAACTTCTTTGTTTTGTAGTTTTGAGTCTTTCATGGGTTCTTAGGCAGTTGTTTGGAACCCAGCCTGGGTGCTGCAACACCCGGGCACTTCTACCAATCAGCGCCCCTTGGCTGAGTTCACATCCATTAGTCATGTGTCTATTGGCATAAACCTTTGGACGTTTGACTAATGGAATTGCACCCAGTAGTCCTTTGTGAAACGGTACTCACATCACCAATATGGACGATCGGGACCGTGACGAAAATAGTGGGAAATTTACCGAAGAGTATCCAGAAACGGATTTTCTTGAAGCTTTAGATGAAATTGGCCCTGCTGGAACCACAGATATTTCGGATCATGTTGGATGTGACCGCCGGACCGCATATCTAAAATTGAAATCACTTGAAAAAGACAATGAAGTCAGAAGTCAAAAAGTTGGGAATGCCCTTCTCTGGGAACTTGTTGGATGAAATTCTCATATCCGTTATTATAATTTTATTTATGTATATCTCAGAATATATGCAAAAACATATATGAATATATACCTTTGATGAACGAAACCCTATGCTGAGTGAACCTACCGTCTTGGCAAAAACCAAGGAGTCCATCTTTTCGAAACGATCATCTGATAATTCAGATATCATTCAGTATGCGACCGTTGATACGCAATTCCAACAAGATTGTTGGCCAAATGCAGGTCCAATTAATGAAGAAACAAAGGAAATACTCACTCCATTTAATCATGTCCGAATTGGTTCTGGATATCCAGACATGGTAGTAGCTGGTCCACCCCCAGATTTTCTTGAAGGATTTAATATCAACCCGGATACAGTACCGGTAATTGCAGTTGAGGCAAAAGGAGAGACAAAAGATGTCAGAGGTACTAATATCCCAGTTACAGATGCGCTTTTCAAAGCACATGATCGACTGTCAGAAAGCAATGCCGCGATTGCTGCTATACCGACTACGGCTCTTTCCGGACAGGCAAAGCAGCTTGCACGCGATTTGAACATAGGATTGATAGGTGTTGATACAGATGGAGTTTCAATTTCAGTACCGCCAGTTCCGAAAGGCGTGGACAGCGATGAGACGGCAGACGCTGTTCGCTGGCGAGCAAGTGCACAACGCGTAGCCGACCAGTCATTTCACTATAATCACCCGAAAACTTACCTTGGTATCCCGCTGGCTATCGCAGCTGATAGTGAAATGCGTAATAGTTTCCAATCTACAATCGCAAAATCTGGTTTCAGTGCAGGAAAAAAGGGGGCCCGGACTCTCGGCCTGATACAAACAGGGCCAATGGGTGAACCTGAACTCACACCATTGGGGAGAGAAGTCGTAAGGTATGGAATAAGAACACATGGAGATATTCATGCGTCACTTGATGAGATGTCGAATTGGGGGGGAAGGGGGAGTCGTACGGACTTAATCGACCGTCATGAGGGATGGGGAGAGCTCACTAGAAATATCCTTTTCCGGCATCCTGCCACGCCATTTATTGTTGAGACGATCGAAGAACTGACTTCAGTAACAAACGATGGACCAAAGGCAGGACCAACTCTCCCTGAACTCGTTCAGGGTCTTCACAAGAAGCGTCCGGCGTATACAGTAGAGTTGTTCTGTAGGGGGAATTCTGAAGCTCGAAGCAAGGTATTAACAGAGGATGGTTCGCTGTCATCAGATGCACTTGAGACGACTCGTGTATACCAGAGTACAACTGTCTACCAGTATAAAATGATGCTTCGACATAGTGGGATTTTACATCCCGATGTCACTGGAAATTCCACAGATAAATTAATACCAACTGAAGATTATTGGACGCTTCGAACGACGATTAGTAACAAATAGTATATCCCAGAGCGAAGGGCCTATTTGCTCTCTTGCAGTATTCAGGGTTAATTCGATGGCCTCGTTTCGCGTGAAAACAGTTGGAGATGACGGATATGGCCGACTGGGGGAACTGGATGTCCCTCACGGTCCAGTCGAAACACCTGCCCTGTTTCCCGTAGTCAATATGATCGGTGGGACAACCGTGAAATCCGGTGGAGTCTGGCGTCGGATGCGTGAGAAACTCATCGATAAGGAGCATCTCCAAGGGATAATGTTCCAGGCAATGAGCTTCACAGACTACGGTGTCTCTCCAGACAACCTCAACGATTTTTGGCGAAACCAGACATTTCACGAGCGGTTTGACGACCTAGACGCACCGGTGTTCATAGATTCAGGCGGCTTCAAATTGATGAACTCAAACACCTTCGGGGAAGCACCTGAAAAAGGAGGTGTTCCGAACGAGTGGGGACTCTATACTGACCCAAAAAGTATTCTTGGACTGCAGATTGATTTTGGCGCGGATATTGTGGCAACGCTAGATTATCCGATTCCTCCGAAATTAAAAGAAGAAGAGCAGATCGAGCGGATGAATCGAAGTATCGACAGCGCGGTGGAGTGTTTAGAAATACTGGACAATCCGGATTTACTCGAGGAGCGGTTTGAGATTAACAGCCAGGCAGCAGACAAATTGCGGAAACAGAAGGCCAATGGTGAGGAGCCAGCTGTCTACGTGGCTCTGCATGGACACGACTACGAAACAGTCAACTGGTATGTCGGAAACTTCATCGACAGAGTAGATAAACTCGATCTAGACAGTACCTTCGAAGGCTTCGCAATCGGTTCCCTCGTCCCATTACGTGATAGTGTAGACGTGCTTGTTGATATCGTCCAAGGTGCCAAAGATGCGCTTCCAGAAGCCCGGGCTGATGAAATTGGACTGCATGTCTTCGGTGTTGGCGGAAAACAGGTTGGCCTTCTCTCGTTATTGGGCGTCGATTCATTTGACTGTTCAACGCATATGCAAACTGCGCGGTACAAAAAGTATCTCCATCCAGAAACATGGACGCACCACGAACTAGCAGATCTCGAGGAGTATCTCCGATCAGACGGTAGCTTTCCGTGTGATTTGCCAAACTGCCGACTGTGTACCGATGATAGTGTCGGGTACGACAAACTGATGGAGGAACTGAGTCGGGACTTCACCTACGACGAAGTCCAGGAACGCAAAGCCAATGGAGAACCCATCAAAAGTGACTACTACGCACTGTTAGCACGGCATAACTTCGAAGTATATAACGAAGAAATGCAGTATGTTCGTGATGCAATCTCAGACGGTCAATTACTGGAGTACGTCATCGAATTTGCCCGTGAACACGATGACATTATGAAGGGGCTCAAACAGGCGCAAGTACGTGACAAGGCGTTACGGCAAGATATCGAGGCTATCGGTGCGTATGACCTCCTTCCTGGTTCAACGCTCACAAGCGATCAAGTGAAGTTGTCAGAGTGGAATGCTGGTGTCGATTCTTCGCACGATACACAGCAAATCTCCCTCGAACATAGCCCAAATGATTTCAACATCTTCTCCCGCGAGTACGAACTTCCTGCAGACAAGAATGTACTTCTTTTCATTCCATGCAGCCAGCGCAAACCCTACTCGGAATCGCGTACCCACTCCGTTCTATACAATAAGTTAGGAAACCGAACCGATGATATACACAAAGTTACGATTTCAGGCATGTACGGGCCTGTGCCGGAAGGTTGTGAGAGTGAACAACCGGTTCTTGAATACGACTACGTGCTTGCCAAGGAAGATGAGGATCAGATTGCATTAGTCACTGATAGAGTAGTCGAGTATCTCGAAACATATGGTGATCAGTTCGATGTTATTCTTGGATATGTGACGAGCAAAACGTACCGGCAGGTCATCGAAGATGCCTTCGAGACCTACGGCCGTGGTGAGTTGTTCCCACGAGATCCACAGGCACTACAGCTCACAGAGTTTTTCAGGAACAGTAATATTGCCGAATTACTTGACTACTTGGACACCTACTCGGGTGAGTAGCCACCCGACTCTGGCTGTTAATCGTCCAGTTTTGTAGCGGTCGGTTCCGTTAGCAATTCGTCTACCTGCAGTATGTCGATATATTGGCTATCACCGTTCCGATACTCGAACCCGCCATTCGATAAGTGTAATTCGACTTCGCCACCGAAATATCCCGTTCGCTCGTATTCTTTGAGTTCTGCAGGGTCTCCGAGATCCCAGCAAATGGCGACATCAATATTCTCTAAGGGAGCATCATTCTCAAAGAGATCCGTGAGTCTAGTGTTCACGGTTGCATTTCGGAGCCGCCCATTCTGTCTAATAATTGTGTCCACGTCTGCCGTTGGGTCGTGATCTTCAACCGAAAGTGAGAGCGAGTGGTTATTGCGGTCAGCTCGTTCGAGCCCGATCAGCACTTCGGCGGTATTCTCTGGAGTGAATCCATCGCTTTCGACCTTTTCTCGTCGTTTCTTGAGCGAAGACTGTTGCTTTGCAGTCTTTCGTTGGTGTTTTCCTTCTTTCCGCTTTTCGAGGTAGGATTTAAACCATGGGTCCTGGGTTACTTTAGAAAGGTAATACTCAATTTCTTTATTAATTGCCTGGTACACAGAACTCGATTTGTTACGGATCGTCTCCCGATTCGCCGAGAGTTCTATATCTTGGCAATTGGCGACGAAGAAAAAGTGAATGTACTCGTTGTCATGTGAGATGGCTTCGTTGAGTCGCTCAACCTTGATATGATCTTTAGCGAGCCAAATCCCAAACTGCGCCGAGTGGCGACCGTACGTTGGGAATTCGTTTCTTGTCTTCTTTCCACCAACCAATCCGACAATTTGTAGGGTTGTCTCCCCGTTTTCGTACTCCACATCGATCTCTTTCGCAGGGTAATGCTTACACATCCGCTCAGCGGGATACATCCCGTCGCTTGGTTCAAGCTGTTCGGAAGGGAACTCTAATCGATTATTCGTGACGAGTTTGTCCCTCGTATCATCGATATCATCATCAAGCGTGACAGTGATTTCCATCTCACGCTCGTCATCGCCAAAGAAATGAGCTGTCGAGCCGGCGATCGTCTTCCATTTCAGATAGTGATGGATCTTATTATAGGTGAAGGACTCTGCTTCGAACCCTTTACCTGATCTGAAATTTGTAATCTTGATCTTGGTTCCTGAGTTCCCACTTCTGACAGTATTCTTTGTTAGTTCGTATTCAGGCAACTCTTTTCGGTTGAGCTTTTCCCACGGCTCATCCATCACAGCACGATACGAGGTCCCATCGTGTCTCGACGTTACCTCTATTCGATCACTTTTGTAGAAAATTTTCGTTCCGTGGCCTTTGTATCCAATTGAATCAGTTTTCTGAGAGTTACCAAGGTCAAAGAATGATTCCAAGTCCCGCTCATCCATCCCGTGGCCATCATCCTCGATGATAATATCCGATCCGGATGGCCGTGTGTAGATTGATATCTGTACCTCTGTCGCCTCCGCATCGTACGAGTTCGAGAGGGACTCTCGGAGTACTTCGAGCGGATCTTCAAAGTCACTGGCAATCTCGAGAAACTCATTGACCTCGTTGACCTTCGGTGATTTTTTCATGCAAAATACCCTCCTAACGACTTATTTACGACTTGATGTGCGTATCGTCGCATTGTCTTGTCCCCACCGAATGTGTCCTCAAAGTAATCGACCAATGCCTCTGTTCCATCTGCGCGAATACACTGTCTGATTGTCTGTAATTCATTTTTTGTGATGATGAGATTGTGCATAGCTACTGCCCCTGAGATATCCTTCTGGTATTCAGCATTTCCATTCATTCGTTCGACCAACAAATCTGACCGGCAGACCGGGCAATCACACTCAGAGAAGTCGGCATCGTCTATCATTGTACTCTCCATGAGCGATTGATAATATTTGCCATTGATAGCGTTGTGAATGTGCGTACTCGAATCGAATGTATCTGCTCCGAGGGCTGCGAGGATTGGTGCTGCCCGACTGGAGATTCCAAGCACATGTAACGGCCAGTCACCCATCCCCCAGTCTGCCATCAGTTCCCGACAGTCAGTCACAGCTTGAATCAACGCACTTCGGTTATCCTTTTTTGGAACCAGGCTCCCCAGTGCGATGCCATCGAATCCTTCTCGAAGGACGCCTTCTGGCACCGAGTCTGTAATCACGTCCAGAAACTCATCCATCATCGAGTAGTTGTACCCGTGTAGAGTCAGATATTTCGCGCCCTCGAACTCACGAGAGACGGTCAAGAATTTATGAATATTCTGTGCTGTCTTTTCTGCTTTCCTTATTCGGTCATCATGAGTATCATCAGGTGCGATCGGGTGGTCTAAGTTTACAATAATGTCAGCCCCAAATGCCTCTTGAATTTCATAGATGGTTTCTTGATCCATCTCAACTTCAAAGTCACTTCCATCAATGGCACCGTCATTTAAGAATTTAAATCCGCCCGAATCTGCGAATATGATAGATTCTAACCCCTCGAACGCTTCTCGTTCTTTGATGGGCTTATCGAGGTAATCATCATATCTGTCTTTGTTGATATTGTAGTCTGTGAGTGACGACACAGAAGTCATTGTGGCGTCGAAATATTCAGAAAAAGAGCCATCACCGACCGCATCTGCCTCGATCATGAACTCTTTCAGCGTTCTGTGGATCCCCCCACCATAGACGCTCGTCTTCGCTCCCCCGCCATAGAAGTTCATGACTGGGAATAGGTTCGGCGTTGATAACGACTCGCCGTTAATTGTGAGTATACCCAGCCGAGCATCACCTGCGGTTGTCTCGACCTCGAATTGCATACCGGGTACCGATTGTTGATTTGGCATTATTGAGACGGATTCTTGATAATTGCTGGGTCTGTTTGCGCGTCTGTCATTCCTCGCACCAACCGTTTGAGAACATTCCCCTTGTCTCCGATTCCACTCCCCGTTATATAATATACTTCATGTTCAATTTCTTCTCCTATGCCTTTTACTGACTCTCGATATGTTTTTCCAGCATTGATAATGATATGATCATACTCTGGTGATATTTGTTTCAATTGTCTTTGAACAGCAGGTGCCAACTCCTGCGCACGTGCTCTATCCATCCGCCGATCATACCACTCAATTTCAGTATCTGGGTGAATTATTCCATGTTCCGCAGAGAGAATACGCAAATCAATGTTATAATCAAACTCATTGTCTCTACGTGCTTTCTTTATTATTTTATAAAAGAACCCGGAGTACAACTCTAGTGCAGAAACCGGTTCACCTGGCTTTATTTTCGATTGGGAACAGCTCTGCACTAACAAGGACGACATAGTTGTAATTGCGATCAAGTTAACTTATAACTTGTGTGTCGCCCCGATATTATTCGGACGAGAGTTATTAATTCGATTGAACTAAAATAGATTACATTTTCTGATTTAACGCAATATATTAAAAATATGATATTTTTCATATTTATATCAGCGTATCTCTCTTGATGAGTGAGATGAACCGTAAAGATTCTTCCCCAAGTTACCATGTGATACCTACTTATGGTGGAGGCCAAAACAATCTGGACATACTACAATTGGTCCAAAATTCTCCGATTGGCTTACTGCTGCGGGTTAAGATTGAGCTCGGAATAGAATTGGGTGAGTTACGGTGAAACCCTACTCTCCTGAGGAACTCGACGTCCTTCTTGAAGCATTATCCCATCACCATCGTCGACAAATCATTTTGCGATTGGAAGAAGCTGACAAAGATACGATCAAATTTGAATTCAAGCCTCCAAAGGAACAACAACAAGTCGACTGGCATATTCGCCTGTATCATCATCACGTACCAAAACTCGAATCAGCTGGCCTAATCAAGTGGAATAAGCAAAATGCGACTCTCACGGTTGGCGATCGGTTTGACCGAGCTGTGACCCTTCTCGAAGCTATACACGAAGAGTATGATGAAAGAGAATTTTAGTGGCCAGACAGGGAGTTTTTAGGATTCCGGGATGCTGCTGTGGCCCACTCATGAGTTTCTATTGTATACTACGCTAACCGACAATAGAGACAGGGTTTCTGCTGTCTACTCCCTCAAATACGATATGATTGCGTAATTAAAACAATAATCTTTCTATCTTAACAAAAGACCAACCGAAGTGTGGCGAAATTCTAAAAAATAATGACAAAGAGGCTCTTGCCGAAGACAGTGAAACAGCGGTATCTGTCGGGAGATTGGTGGGTGGGCCAGTGCAAGATGGAGCGCGGATATCTATCAAAGGAAAGAATCATTTCTGTTTGTCGGTGCTGTGCTCGCAGGAGACGGTGGTATTTTTATCATCGGGTCTGAACTACTTCGCCATGACTCAACTATATGAGGATTATCGACTGGGTGAATTTGAAACATCTCCGGTAACTATAAGAGAAGCATTAGATATTCAGGAAGAATCATGGTATCAGGTTATTGACTCACGTGAATTTCGCGTTCCTGAATACCAGCGGAACTATTCATGGGAAGCATCGAATCGAAGTGACTTCTGGAATACGCTGAATGACAGTTTCACGGAACTGGCCCCACTTCCCGACGATCTGGAAGACCGTGACGAGCTTGCAGGACTCTATATGGGCGCAGTCTACATTGCGGAGCCTGGTGAGGAGTCCGAGTATGATAAATTGGATATTGTTGATGGCCAGCAACGATTCGCGACCTTCCAACTGCTGTTGAAGGCGCTTTATGACTACTGTAAGAGTCTTGAAACTGAAGCTGGTGACGAGGGAGAAATCGACCTCGAAAGCAGCTTGACCAATGTCAAGGTCCAGCTCGGTAAAGCATTCAGCGGGACAGACCCGTCTGTGACGTTGAATTCAGAGGATAGAGATTATTTCACCGCGTTAGCTGCATACCCTGAAAACTGGCATACGTCAGTCCGTGATATCTTGTTAGAGAAGATAGCGAACAACGACGGGGTAACTCACAATATGTACCCCCGGGCTCGTAAGGTGAGCGAGATTATCGACAAAATACAGGACCCAATCCCAGGAGTGAGGAGGATTAATCTTAAGGAAATAGATGCGTTCGCCGGGAGCCATGAAGACGACGATGCGGATAACAAACTGGACGAATGGATACGATATGAAACCTCACACGAACGTCTCTTTAAGGCGTATAAAGAATCGTACGGATTCATCGAAGAGCTCCACGACGATTTGACAAACGGTGACCTTACCCAGCGTGCGAATGTCACAATGAATTTTGCGGCATACATTTTGCATGCAATTACTGTCGATCGCTGTTTGATCACAGAGCCGAATCCCGACCTACGACTCGATATCTTCCAGTCAATCAACGATAAAGGCAAAGAATTACATAATGTTGACAAGATCCGGGCGCGGATCAAACACCGACTTGTTGGGGAAGATGATGCAGGGACTATGGATGAGTGGCGCGACACACTTGCCCGGTTCGATGGTGACAAGGATGATATCGAGCAGATGTTGAAATATTTCGTTGCAGCCATCGAAGATTCGGTCAACGATGTAACAGACGCTGGAAAGGCCGTCATGCAGGTATTTGACCGATCGACGTCTGATGACTCTGACATCACCCCCCGACTCACCAAAGACGGCGCTACTGGTCTCGTTTCGAGAGTGGCCGAGTATTCAAAGTACTATACTGACATTCGGGACGCAGAGCTGAGCCATTTCGACAGGGCGATTGACGATGACAACCGCAAAGAAGTCAAGCGGATGCTTGACCGAGTCGGCAATCGAATAGGTGCAACTCAGTGGTACGCACTAGCGCCCTATGTCTATATGCAGTTAGACGAGGAAGCACCCGATTCCTACGAAGAAGATGATATCGGTGATTTCCTGTATAATGTCGTTGATGCCATCGAAGTTCTCACGTTGCGTCAATCGGTGAGTGACCGCAGCGGGGAAGCAATTGAGGGAGTATATGTGACGACAGTACAGGAGTTTGCGGACCGTAATGGAGACTCCAAATTCGATAGCTCGAAACTCGTGTCCGATTTGGTTGATGCGACGAGCAATAAAGCTGAAGACCTGTTTGAAGATGGGTTGATTTATCATATGGTCAAAAACCGGGCGTGGACATCCGGTGAGTTAGCTCAATGCATTTTCCAGCGCGCGACAAGCCGATACTTGCAAGAAGAGGTTGATCCTGGTCGCGATATTCGTGATTATTCTGAGGTTCAAATCGAGCATATTCTTCCGCAGACGCCAATTTCAGACACTGCAAATAGAACCGCAGCTGCTGACGACCCGGGTGCGTATGCGTGGCTGGAATACTTCTTCCGAACAGATGCAACAGACGAGGATTCGGATATCACAGCATCCGTCCAGACGCTAATCGACGAAGATGTCCCTTCGCTCAAGAACGGAGACCTTGATTCGGATGCCCTCAGTGATGATGTAGATATTGACGAGATTGAAACGATTCAGGATGAAATCGATAAGCGCTTCATCGATGACATTGGGAATCTCTTGTTTTTGCTTGACGCCGATAATCTAGATGCCAGCAATGACCTCCTCTCGAAGAAGTTGCCGATATATACAAAAGACGATTATTTGGCTGTGGTTGTGAACGACTTCTTCAACGGTGGCGAAGATTCTGCGTTCGCTGCTTCCTCACACATCGAAATGAGGCCGGAGGATTTTGAAACGCTTGAAGACGATTCCTCTGACTGGGACAATGACGCCGCTGAACGGGTTGATCGGTCCTGGACGTATGAGGGTATGTTTGAACGAAAGGCGAGCATGGTCTATGAAATTCTGCAGCGGTTGACGTTCAATCTAAAGCCAGCAGACGATGACGAGGGTGACGAAGGCGAGTCGACTGAGATTGATACGAATGAGTTTGAAGGGCTGGAAGACCGGGTTGAGGAAGCAGTCAGGTCCGATCGAGAGCGCCGAATAAATCGTCGGAATTTCTGACTCACCGCTCGCTGTGGTGTGGGCAAGAGAGTCCCGATGCGGAACCGCTCGCGCCGGCCACGAAACGCCATACCATGCTGCGCTCCGAGACGGGTGCTCGCCGGTGCTCGGGGACGCTAGTACCGCCACTGCAAACAGGATTGTCCCACGGTCGCTGCGCTCCCTCCCGGCGATCGGGCAGTTGACCGTTCGCGTTCCTTCGGACTAATCGACTGAATATAGTACGTGCAGTCAGCGTTCAATTCAACAGGTCAGACAGTGACCTGTTGGTAGAAATGCTATCAGCAGAATGGACACCGGGGTATCCTATTTGAGTCGGGGTCAGTCGTGACGCACCGCAATTACTCCCAAGAACTCTTTTTTGGCAGTGGTGAATCGCCAAACATAGTTTGATTTCACTGTTTCAGAGATTGCTTGATGTTTTGAACCGCACACATCAGGACGAGTTCACGGAATTCACCATAACGACAACTCAACCGACCGCTCGGGATGTGCGTCTGTGCTGTTTGAACACCGAAGGAAGGTATCGAGGGCGTCTGGGTCGATGGTTTCGTGCAGAGGGGGTAACTCACAGATATCGGCGTCAGTCTGGTCAGCAATACTTTCACTAACCAGGTATGTTATCTCCCCTCTGTTGAGTTCATCTATATTGATTACCGTCACAACAATTTACCCTTCTTACGAATATACGGTTTTATTTGCTTCCCAATCTTCGAGAGCTCCACGCAACAAACTGGCTCGTTCTTGTAGATTCTTGGGATCAAAATCGCTGCTGACTATACACTCTATATTCAGCACTCCGACATCTTCCATATCATATATTGGATAGTTGTTTCACCAGATTAAGGAAGAGCCGACAAAGATATGATCACGACATCTTTATCAAATCACGACATATTCAGGGATCAGATGACATAAAAATAGCTCTTGCAACACGAACTCTTCAAAATGACAATACTCTAAAACTCATTCAGTTTTTCAATATATAAACAAGGCTCTTTCTGATAGACTGGCTGGCGGGTTGGGCGCCAGCCTTTCACCGAAACGAAATAATATCAAATATCGTTCAGACACTCTCGAACAGTTTGCCACTGTCGGGAGAGTGTAACTGGACTTACCCAAGCTGCCTTGGCGAGTTCTTCCTGCGTAATTTCCACGTTATACTCCTGTGCTGCTCCGTAGAGCATCGCAGCCGCGACTCCTGTCGGACTCTGGCCCACATGAGCTTGGTTATCAACAAGTTTGACTGCGATCTCCCGTGCACGGCGACGGACTGGCTGAGATAGATCAGCCTCCGTTCCGACCCGTTCAATGAAGTCTATTGGGGTCGGAGGTGCCAAGCTTATTTTGAGCTCGTGGGCAAGTTTCCCATATGCGGACCGGATATCACTCGACGTGACAGGTGAAACCTCGACCACTTGGTCTAATGGGAAAGGGATGTTGTTCTTGCGTGCGACTGCGTGGACACATGCTGCAGCCATGGCCTCAATGGACTGACCAATGAGGTGGCCATTGTCCGCTGCTCGTCGATATAAATGCGCAGCCTGTTTCGTCGTTGTTGAAGTGGCCTCAAGCCCGGCTGCAACTGCACGAATTTCTTTGAGACCATGGCGGAGCGTCTCCTTGTCATGCCGTAATCGATTATTGTGCCGTGCCCATCGCCCGCCGGCATGATTATTACTATACCCGATCTTCGTCCCGACAGTCACCTGTGATACAGGACCCGCTGCACCGGTCCGACGCTCATTTCGTGGCCTCCAGCCAGGCTCAGTAAATTCAATCTCAGAATCTGAGTGTATTGTGCCGCATTTTCGACAGTACCATTCGCCGACGGCACTCTTTGCGAACGCCGATTCCCCACACTCGATACAGCCCTCTGAAGTATCGAACGTTTCTGCTGACGGGAGCTTTTCAGTCCGGGCTGCGGTCTTTTGGCTATCTGCCTGGTGATTACTGAAGGTTGATTTCTTACGGGTGACTCGGGTGGAGTATTGATTGGATGATGCCATCAAGCCGTACCGGCCATGCCGGCGGAAGTGCCCTAAACTATGTATTTTATCTCAGTCTGACCAGGGCAGTGTCCCTGCCCCGTACCAACTCTCATTCTCTCCAGAAGGTCCACGGTATTTAAATCGATAAACTGCAGTGAACTGTACACCGCTCAATAATCACTTTCGACGACTCCAGTACAAATCATTCAGCGGCAAAACAAGGCTCCTGACCATCAAAAACCACGATAGAGGAGAGCATCGATATCCGATTAAGAAACCGCCTCAAGTGTCTTGACCGCGAGCATGATGTGGCGATGTCCATTACGCCCCAAATCGTTCTTGACCCGTACCCCACCTGCGAGCAGGTCACAGTGTGTCATAGAAAGCTTCGTACCCTCTGTCGATCCAAGTCTATTCATGACTCTCGTGCAAGATAGAACGCGCGTATACAACACCCCTGACTGTCACAACTGTTGGGGTGCTGACACCAAATTCCCGTGCTAGACATGGTTACTGGTGGACGGTTCAATTCGCTTTTAAAAATAAAATTTTGAGAAATATCAACGGTCACAATTCGTGGTTATTGTCCGATTCAAGTGACTGAATATATTTAACTACAACCTGAAGTTCGGCTTTTGTCAGAGCCTTACTATCGCTGGTTTCCTTAGCAGATTCTACATCGACTCTTTCAGCAAACCAGTTTCGAAGCTCGTTTAGTGATCCCAGCCCCGCCTCATTCGTGGGTGTTGCTGGCCCAGCGAATACCGATTTACAGTCCCTACAGATTGGATTGAATGGCCCCGGTTCACTACTTTGTGGCCATTCTTTCTCACGCAGATCTTTTTTGCATAAGGTCTGGGAATCATCAACTCCAACGAGATGTTGTGTACTTCCAGTTGGTGACGCAACATACTCTCCGTCGAACTGTTCTTCCAAGTCTTCTTTCGATAACTTGTCTTGATTATCGGACGTTTCAGCTTCCTCCAAATTTTCATCTTTTTGGGCCATTTCAGAATCGAAAGAGCTCATTATTTCCTCCAGTTCATCATCGCCGGTTCCATTGCTCATACGGTTGTAAATGGAATCCAACGGTATATTAATATACATTAGTGTAAACAAATACGAACGAAAGTGCTGTGCTAACCTCTATAATCTATGTCTTGCACTGTCTTCTATATTCATACTCAGTCCAGCATGTTTCTTCCACCCGTTTTGCATCGCAACAAATCGGCGGTGAGCATTTCTATGGCACGCAAGATCAGGTTATATGAAGATCACGTCCGCCAGAGAACAACCGCGTATGCTCGCCCTCACTATCGACCGACAGCATGTTACTGTCTTGCACATCTTATCCACCGTTGGCCAAAAGGACTTCACAGCCGACTGTTGGTAATCCTATGCTCTGAGACAATTAGGTGGTGTGAGTAATATCCCTTCAGAGGTCGTCAAACTCTTCGGAGATCTCGCCCAGTATCCCACCAGATTCAGTGTCCCCCTCCTCTGGTGACGTCTCAGTTTTGCATGCATCCATGCCCCCCATCTCACTCTCTTCTTTGGATTCTGTCGCAGTTGTAACCGGGTCCTGTCCAGTCTCTGTGGCCCAGTCTCGGTAAGATTCTTTGACCTCTTCCCATGTGCCGACGCGACTGGTGAGGTGCCCGCCACTATAATTAGCCATTTTATCGAATTCGTTGTAATTAGGCAAATGACCAAGACGTTCAGCGACGCGCTGGAATTCCATCCAGAGTTCCGACAGGCTGGGACTTTTATTGTTTGTTACTGCGTTTCTTTCGTTGACCGTTGAACGTCCAGTATTGCTCTTGGATACGACTTCATCAGTGGTCGCTCCCGACTTTTCGGTCTCAGATGCAGTTTCCGACGTGTCTTCAGTAGACGCAGTGTTCGGAGTGAAGTCCGGGCCGAGTTCGATGACGTTGAGGTCTTTGGTACTGCTGAGTTGTTTCCGCGTTGTTCCGTCATTTGACTCCCATACTTTCCCACGTGCATTCTCAAGAGCGTACCATTCCCCTTCTGTCCAATCCCGGTCGATGTTGTGCTTCGACCAGATATTCATCTTGATCTCTCGCCCGTTCTGATCCCGGACATCCAGCTGTGCTGTCTTTTGATTCCCGACTCGTTTGTCAACGTCAGCGACCTGAATCAAGAACTGTGAATCAATCCGCTCATTGGCGGGAATCGTTTCCCACGACGTATCCAATGCGGTAGACTGGAGTTGATTCGAACTTGCTGCCGGCGTCGAGGAAGAGGACCAACTAGTGCCCGAATGAGGTTTAGAGGTTTGCTCCGAGGCAGTGTTCGTATCCACAGATGAGAGGTCTGCAGCTTCGAGTGCCTCGCCCCAAGAGCCGAAGTATGACGAATAGTACGAGTAAGAGTAGATTCCATGCTCATCCATATCGGTGGAATTAGGAACATGTCCGAGGTTCTCTGCTATCCGTTTTATATCATCCAGTAGCGCCTGTTTTTTATCAATCCCAGCGGCTTCAAGCGCCTCATCCCAACTCCCGAATTCAGTGCGGTAGTCGTACCGCGAATACTCGCACTCTTCAGGAAGCTCGCTCGCCTTCGGAGGTCGGTCAAGACGACGATGAAGAGATTGGAGTATCTCAATTTTTTCCTCACGCTCTTTTTCGGTGTTCTGCGCAAATTCCTTTTTAATTCCAGATTTTTCGAGTGCTGTGCTCCACGAGTCGAAGTATGACGAATACGATGAATAAGCCCCATGTTCATTCATGTCATCTGTATTTGGAATGCGTCCAAGTTTCTCTGCCACTCGTTGGATTTCGTTCAGCATGTCTTGCTCTTTGTTGATACCGGCGGCTTGCAGTGTCTCGTCCCAACTCCCAAACTCTTCATAAAAATCGTTGGTAGAATACCCGCAATTTTCAGGGAGTTCAGTTGTCTTTGGAGCGCGCCCCAGCCGGTTATTCAAGTGTCGAACGACTTTGAGCATCGCCTCTCTTTCATGGCTGCAGGAACCGGAGTCGGGGTCTTGGTTTAGCCCAGCCCGTTTCAGTGCAACACTCCAGGAATCAAAATACTTCGAATAGTCCCCACTTGAGTACGCTCCATGTTTCTCTATATCACCGGTACTGGGAACGCGGCCGAGTTTCTCTGCCACCTGTTCTATTTCCTTTAGCATCGACTTCTCTCTGTCAATTCCAGCAGCCTCCAGTGCCTCGTCCCAACTCCCGAATTCAGTGCGGTAGTCATACTGTGAGTACTTGCAGTCTTCAGGAAGCTCGTTTGCCTTCGGAGCGCGTCCGAGCTTTTTTGCGATCCGTTCGATCACATCTAGCATCGACTCTGTGCTGCGGGTTGCACCGACACCAGCCTCGTCAATCGCAGTATCCAGACTGCCGAACACATCACGAAAATCGGCCGGGGCATAGTCACTGACGGAATTCAATAGTTTCGTATCAATATGACTCCAGTTACCATCGAGCTTCTGCAACTCAGCGATGAGTTCCTCCCGACGCATTTGATCAGAGGAGTCCGATTCCTTTCCGCCATGTCGTTCGTCCGCCTCATTGTCTGAATCATCTGAGGACTCAGTCACCGTTACCCTGGTATCTGCTGCCCCCGAGTCGTCTTCTCCTGTTCCGTCTGCACCTCGGTTTACGGAACCACCCTCGGTAGAAAACGCCTCCGATACCGCATCTGTATATGTCCCAAAGTAGTCCGCATACATTGTAGCACTCACATGGCCGTGCTTGTTCATCTCCGTCGTGCTCGGTTTGTGTCCAAGCTTGTCGGTAACACGGCGAAGCTCTTGCAGGAGACGCCGATCGTTGTCGACATCGGCTTCGTCAAGGGCTTCCTGCCATGTTCCGAAAGCTTGAACCATCTCTTGTACCGAATACGGACTCTGTTCACTGACATCGGTAGATTTCACTACTTGGTCTGTCGAATCAGCATACTCTTTGATAGCCTCGATATAATCAGCTTTAGTCAGTTCATCAGTGTCCATCCCCGAATCACTCTCCAACCTGTATAAAGTACCAGCCTCATCCTGCACCGACTCAGACTCCTCGCTACGGGATTCGCCGATGCCAGCTTCATCCATCGCTGTATCCAGACTGCCGAACACATCAAGAAAATCGTCGGGGTGATAGTCACTAACCGAATACAGTAGCTTCCTGTCGATACTGTTCCATTTATCATCGAGCTTCTGTAACTCAGCGATGAGTTCCTCCCGATGAGCATCGTCCGTAGAATCGCTTTCTTGCTCGCGTTCCAGTTCGTCTGCATTAGCGTCTGGTTTAGCCGAAGTATCAGTCTCTGTTTCACTGGTACCGGCTGCTCCAGAGTCGTCTACACCAGCCTCTGTGAGTGCGTTATCCCAGCTTCCGAAAATCTTGGAATAAACGTCCGAAGAGTGTCCGCTGTTAACATATTTGTCAACATCGGCCTTATCCGGAACCCCATCGACTTTCTCTGCGACGCGACGGAGGACGTCAAGGAGCCGCTGTTCTTTATCGATCCCTGCTGCTTCCAGCGCTTCGTCCCACGAACCGAATACTTCGTAATATTGATCTGGTTCTAATCTACCATGTATCCGAAGAGCAGCTGGCTTCGGATATCCATTAGTTGCGGAATCGACCCTACGCAACTCGTCGGTCAAGTCAGTGAGACTGGTAGTGCTTCCATCCTCTTGCGGTGAGGCTTCTTCTTGTGTTGGGGACGACTGTGTGTTCTCCTGATCATCGTCATCAGCCGACTGGTCGGCTGCTTTTTCGTCACGACGCTCAATTGCTGCGACAACATCGCTACGCTCGTTTTCCAGACCTTCGGTATCAAACCCTGCTTCATCCGCGATATCGATCGCAGAAGTGTATGATACACGAGCTGCTTCCAGTGTGGAGATTGACATCGAATCAGATGGTTCTTTGTCAGGCGGAACGCGTGACCGTGCAGATGTGAGCGAGTCAGTTGCTTCCGATAACGCTTCAAGTTGGTCTTCAATTTCACCAAGCGATCTCTCAGCGGATTCTAATATGTCCTCGCGTTCGTTCTCCGCTGCACTCTCGGCTAGCTCAGCCATCATCTTGTGACCCTGGATTAATTGTTTTCGCGTCGATTCGGGGTCACGAAACGGCGCAGACAGGGCGTCTTCTATATGCGATCCGACTGCTTCTTTCTCTGCTTCTAACTGCTTGTCGACCCCTTCGGTACCGGTCGTTTTGGAGGTATCTTCTCCTGCATGACTCTCCGATTCAGATTTCTCCTGATCGTCAGATTCTAACTCGTCACTGGTATTTTCCGCTTCCTGTCTGATTTTTCGCCGCTTATTAATTTCTTCGAGTTGCTCCTGCCGTTGTTGGTTGAGTTGCGCAAGTTCATCCTGAAGATCTTCAAAGTCATATTTGGAAGCGGTTTCTTTTGCTGATTCAATTTCAGAATCGAGTTGTTCAAGCCTTTGGTGAGCTTTTTCGAACTTCTCATAGGTAGCAAGATGTTCAATATCATCCAAATCAGAACGAATCGGCTGAATTTTCTCTTGTATTTTTCGTGCTTGTTCAATTTCTTTCCTCTTTTTATTTATTGATTCTCGGAGTTTGTCGATTTCATCAGTCTGGTGTCTGTCAGAATACTCCTGTGCCAAGGAATCGAGCCGAGATTCGATACCATCCAGTTTATTTAAATCATGCTGTAGCCTAGTATCAGAAATACGAGTGTCAACGTCGACAAAAGTCGAGCGTACAGAGTCTATTTTCCTCTGATATTCGTTCTGTCGTATCTGTTGCTGAGTTTTCTTTCTTTTTTCTTCAACGTCTGCGTCGACTTCGTCGCTGACTTCAATATCGTCGGTTTCGGCCTTGATACGGGCCGCCAGTGCAGTGCTAACACCCTCAACGGACTGGATCTGGTCTTGATCTGCCGCGCTGATGTGTTCGACTGTTTCGAATCCTGCCCCAGAGAGTTTCTCTGCGGTCTCTTCGCCGATCCCACTGAGATCAGTCAAATCTCTAATCTCGCTACCGGCCGAATCGGTGCCACTCGTATCTGTCGTGTCATCGGTTTTCGCAGATGTTTCATCTGTCTCGGCGTCTTCGTCGCCGTATTGGAAAATGACAATAAAGCATAAAATTGCACTTCCAATGAGGTAATATAAACCGGGAAACCCGTAGCCACCATCGACATAGGTTCCAAGTATAGCCCCGTATTCACCTGCCACCGGAAGCACGCCCCCCAAAGCAGAGAGCCCGACGCTGAGGAGAGCCGAAATTACGGCGAGTGGAAACAGAATAAAAAAACCGATTCCAGCAGCGAAGACTCCCAGCAAGTTATCCGAGGAAAGAACTACTCCGAGAATAACTGCAGACGCGAGGAGTGCGAAGGTCAGTATGGAAAGCATGGTAATTCTGTGTTATTTGCGCCATTGTCTCGACTGTTTATATCTATCTGCTCGGCCTTGTTCTGTCTCAGGTAACATATCCCACCGGATTTTAATTGTCCGCGTTTGCGCTGATTCATGACTGGAGTGCTGATTTGACATTGACTGTGAAATTCGTTGCTTGACTGTTCTCTATACTGACCTGGACGGTACGGATGCCGCCATCGGGTGTGTGGATACTCGCAATACACTCTTGATTAACATCGAAGAATCGAACTTCGCCACCGTCGTCAGTACGATCGAATGTTGCGGTGGTGTCGCCGGAGAGTGAAACGAACGCATCCTCAACTGGCCTGTCACCGCTGTCGAGTACTTTAAGGACTAACTCACCGGGACGACTGGAGCCTGTCCCGCGATCGGTGTCTCGGTCGTCTGGACTCCACGACAGCAGGACTGCTTCAGGGTCTTGTTCGTCAGAAATAGCCGCCAGGAGTTGCTTCAGCGTCTCGCGCTGAGCCTCACTTTCAGGCCACTCGTACAATCCTTCTTCATCGAGAGTGGTTATCCGTTTGTAACCTCCCTCAAAGAGCCGCTTGATACCGGCCAAGTCAGCTCTTTCACCCACCGTAAATACAGGGTCGTTGTCGAAACTATCACCGAACTGTTTGAACTGCTGGGCATCCTCGACTAGGGATTGTCCATCCTCAACCGGTATCTGGACGTCGCGCTCGGTAGGAACACCGACCATGTTGACGAATCGAACTTGCTTGTCGGTGCCTGGGTTCCGGAGGACGCGACCAATCCGCTGGATTAGTTGCTTGTTGACGCTTCCAGTCGCCATGTTAATCCCGACTTCGGCGTGTTGCATGTCTACGCCTTCACCGAGCAAGTCGCCGGTACCGATGAGGACGGCTGGTTCCCCGGGGGTGTCGAACCTGTCCACAGTGTTACGCTGCTCCTGGCTTGACTGGCCGCTCGTCACACTGTACACGTTGGTCGAATCACTGATTCGGCTACGGTCACGTAGCGTGTCCACGATAGCGTCAATCTGCGCGTTGTTGTTCGTAAGCACCACAATCTTCCGGTTGACTTCTCTAGCTACGATATCTGCAACTGCATCGGGATCAGGTGACTGGTTCCAGCGCTGCGTCCGCCGTGAAAACAGCGTTGTAACAAAGTCTCGGAACTGGTCATCCGACTGTTTCAATGATTTCCCCTCGGTCGTATGTGAGAATTTTCTGATATCGTCGAAGGTCCGTAGCCGGCGGTCGGAATCGACGTCAAGTGTTCCATCTTCGAGCCGGTTCTGGAAGGTACGGAATGACGACTTTGCCCGCTCTGTAATCTCGCGGAATTGGGTGTCGTCTCCCGCGGCTTCTGTGTATTCGACCGACCAGTCAAAAGTTGGGATCACACCGTCGCGCTGGGCCTGCGCCAGCGTGTATCGTTTACACTCGGGCCCGAGCTTTGCTTCGAGTCGTTCCCTGACTGTAGAGCTTTCTTGACTATCTGTATCGACAGATCCCGACAGCGCCAACACGTTATTATCGAATTCTTCTAAGAGTTGTCCCCACCCGGTTCCACTGGCGTAGTGGTGAGCCTCGTCGAGGATCACAAGGTCGTACTCGATGCGATCCGCATTGACGAGGGTCTGTGCCGTTTTAAAATGGACTCGTCCCCAGGTGAGGTCGACGGGGTCGCTTCCGTGCGTCCTGTCCGGAGGGATATTGAGATGACGGTCGAACTCTCGTCGCCACTGTTCGAGAATGAGGTCGTTGTGCGCTACGACTAAGATGTCACTTTTGCTTGCGTCTGATTCTTTGCTTCTATCGATGTCCGCGTCTACTGTATGGAGAGAACCGTAGTGGACTGCGATCGCGGCCAGTCCCAAGACGGTTTTTCCAGTCGCCGTTGCCATGTCGACGTAGCCGCTACTCCCAGCAGCGAGCCACTCTTCAATCGCATCGCGCTGATGGTTCCACAGCGGGGTCATCATCTGTGGCCGGTCGAGTTCTGCCAGGAGCCCGGTGTGATAGGCGTCTTCGAAGGCATCGAGTACCTCGTTGACTCGTTCAGCGACGACGGGGTCGGACAACATTTGAATCAGAATATCCGCCGTGGAGTTGCTCGTCTCGGCGAGGTGTGGTGTCACCTTCGACTCGGCAGTGTCGGAGAGAATCTTCTCCAGAACTGCACTAACGGCGCGTTGTGTGTCCTCAAGCCCAGTGTCAGACCGATTGATCTCGTGTTCCAGGCGATTCAAAAGGAACATTGCCTGCCCTATGTCTGTTTCGTTGATTTCGTTCAGTACTGAGGGGAGGTCGGAATACCCTTCTGTCGCTGCTAGGAGCCCGTCACGATAGATTGGGCCAACTTCTCTTGGGAAATTGTACTTGTCTAGGCCTGTGTCTCCGATACCAATACCCGACACGATATCCTTTGCCGTCTCATCAAGATATGGTGACCATTGGGAGCGTGGTCGAGAGCGAAGAAAAGATTGTTTCAGTTGTTCTGACGGGGACTCTGATCCCCGAATATTATTGGCAAGTTCATCGATATTTTGTGTCACAGTTGACCACCCTCGTCTCAATAAGATAGGAAAACCGCCGAATATAAATCGTTACCCTCGTCTTTTCAGCTTCTGATACTCACAGACATGAGTACGCGCAAACATGTCGAAATTCGATTCGGTTGAGACGAGGACGTGCACCATCTCTATTTCACAAATTTGTTGCGTAGGAAGTATCCCGCGTCCGATATCCCACAGCTCTAACGGGCGCGGTGGGAATTGGAGCTGTTGTTAAAAGAGCTGAAATCGCAGTCCGACACAACGAACTCAACACGACCAAACCGTACATCATCGAGGCGTTGATCAACATGGCTGCCGTCTGCCTGATGATCAGCCGTGACATCGTGGACGAACTGAAAAGGATGGACGCGAAGCAATGTGATGCCACGGACACCGACGAGTCGGCTTCGCGGCTTCCTCCTCGCTGTGGTTCACTGGCAGTCGAACGGAATGCACACCTGATTCAATTGTACCCGATGCTGAAGTTAGGCTACGAACTGCCGAATCTCGACGAGTTGTTGCTGGAGGCGTCACAGAACCCAAATTTACACACGAACCGGTTACGCAGCCAGGGTGAACGAGGTGAGTTTGCCTTCGACCGCTACTAAACTCAAACGAGTTAAAATTAGACTCAACATCCGGGGATATCGTCATTCCGACACTGGGTGCGATTTTTTTAGAATGATCCTAACTTTTGTATCAGTTGAACTCCCAAGGTGCGAATATGTCTAATGATTATATCGAAGAGATAGATGAAATATTATCAGAAGAGCTTCCTGACGACCCTGAAGAGGTTTCTGAGGGGGTACCTGTTGAGCAGAAGCAGAAAATGATCTCTTTGCTCGAAAGTGCAAAAGAGGAATTTGGCAGGTCGCCATCGCTACGCCAATTCAACTCGTTGGATTTCGAAGTGTCTGGTTATGCTATACAGAACGCCTTTGGCACATGGAACGATGCCAAGCGTGAAGCTGGATTAGAGACCTATGAAGCGGGTGAGGGCAGGTATGCAACAACCGAAGTTAATGAGGAGTATTTCAATGATTTAGATTCTCCTGAGAAAGCATACTGGCTGGGAACTGTTGTAGCACGCTCTTCAATAAAACGTCAAGATTATGAGTCGTACTTACAAATTGGACGAGCAGCCAGTAAGGAACATTTTGTTAGGGGGTTTGCTGAAGCCATTGACAGTGAGTACTCAGTTACGGAAAACTCCGCCACGTCCAAGCAAGAGCAGAATATTATACAGACATGTGTTTTTAATCAGAGATTTATAGAGAATCTCCTCTCGGCTGGATATCCTGACCCAGACAAGCCAGAATCTGAGATCCCTACCCTGGATACGGGTCTTCGTGCGCCATTCGTTCGTGGATATCTTGAGTCAAGCGGATACTTTAGCACTGGTGGGTGGGTGGTACGCGTAGATGATGAAGAAAGCGCCGAGCGACTGCAAAACTGGTTTGGGTCCTTCGGAGCTAAGCGCCCAACTATTGGAAAAAACACAGGGAGTGTAGTTGTTAACGTTTCCAATGTGTTTGATATTAAATCTGTTTTTGAGGAGTGCTGGCCTAATGGAATTTCCACGGAACCATCCTTTACCCCATACCCCAAGAAGATTCTTGAGTACTTACAGTCGGAATATCCGTATCCAGAAAATGTAAGTTAGTTATCAGAATAAGGCGCAGAAGTTTTGCACGTTCCCGTCAGAGTTCAGGTGCTTTTGAAAGTTTAGCTGATCACTGTTGGATCAACCGTGACTAATTATCCAACGTTTCACTAAGGTGTTTCTCGATATCGTCACCGATTTCTTCGAGTTCCTTCATGATACTGGAGTCGATAGGTTCGGAAGTGGACGTATCTGAGCGATCAGTTGCAGTAGCCGGAGTTTCACCGGCCCCTGGACTAACCTGACCCGCGGAGTCGCTTAGCATGGAGGAAATTATGTCTCTTTCCTCAGCCCAGCTGTCGTTATCCTTGATAGCATACTTTTGTCGCCGTCGCCACTTATCATCCTGATACTGCCAGAGGTAGACAATAACTTCCTCAGTCTCGTACGACCCTTTCTGATCAATCCGCACGATGGCTTTCCACCAGTCGTCAGACTTCGAAACGGTCGTACCCGCATCGATATTGTAGTAATCACTAACAGGAAAATCACCGTCGTTTCCCTGTCCATCAAGCAGAGACTTGATCACCTGACGATCTGTCTCCCACGCCTCTTCGGTTTTGATTACGTACTTATTTTTGCGGGTCCAGCCATCATCATCATCATTATGCCAGAGGTAGATTGCTGTTTCTTCTGAATTACTTTCAAGACGGTATCGTACCACCGCTTTCCACCATTCTTCGGTTCGGTAGATATCTGTAAACTCAATGACGGTTAAAGACTCGTGTACTGGTGGGTCGTTATCCTGATTGGACATCTCAGGTCCCCTTCATTATTTCCTCATCGAAACTTTCGACGATTTTCTCAAGTTCACCCCCCGAACCAGGTTCGTCATCTTGTGCTGTTCTGATGTAATTTACAATGGCATCGGTCGGGTCACCGGCAACCTTTCCGAACTCTTTTTCAGCGAAGTCAAGGCCACCAGCTGCATACTGTGCAAGTGTTTTTGACTGCTGACCTTCATCTACTAAAGCACTCGGGTCTCCAGTATCCTGAAACGCTAGACAAGCCATCACTGTTCGATATAGTTCGTTACCTTTGAGATTGTCTACACCTATTTCACCACTCATTCCGTTGCTACCAAGATAATTTGAGGTGATTTTTTGATTTTCCCGGTAGCCAACCACTGCAAGAAAGACCATAAAGTCATACGAGTTCTCGAAGATTTCGTGCGTCTCAACGACTCGGTCGTACAATTCTGATTTTTTGTACTTCTGTGTCCTCATTTTAATCACCTCGTGCGGCCATCTGTTCTGTCTCAATCCGGGTCTGAGGATGGTTGTCTACACCCTCACCGTCGGTGAAGTTGAGCCAGTACACCTCGCCGACAATATCCTCCATTTCATCTTCGACAGGGCCTTCCCACTGCGCATCAGTTGCGAAAACTACCACCTGGTTCGCTAACCTTGGGATTGCTTCGCTAACTTCTCTTCTATGAGTTTTGTCGAGTGCACCAAAGGGAGAATCCATCACGATTGGATAGATGCCTCCTGTATCGAAATACTCAGACTCTGCTTCACTCTCGTACCGCTCTTGTGCAATATCAACCAAGCTGCCGATAAACGCCAAGCTGGCAATCTGTCGTTCACCTCTCGATTTATCTACCTCTATTTGTTCGTCGCCAACTTGCTGCCAGATTTTCAGGGCGAAGTCCTCTGATATCTCAGCCTGGAGGTCTTTAG
The DNA here is from genome assembly GCA_004015825.1 of Halovenus amylolytica. Lineage (GTDB taxonomy): Archaea > Halobacteriota > Halobacteria > Halobacteriales > Haloarculaceae > Halovenus > Halovenus amylolytica. The sequence continues at coordinate 41,642 of SAYS01000023.1, forward strand.
TCGCGATCTCACTAAACTCAGACTGAATCCGCTCGTTTGACCACCGTCGGACTTTATTCTTCAAGTTGTCGAACACCGTTTGCAACTCGTGTTCTACCTCTTTAGCAGCTTTCCGACGCTTTTTTGCTAAGAGTGTTTCAGCGTGCTCGTCTTGCTGGTCGTCTATTTCAGTTTCAATTTCTGAAATAGCTTCGTTTTTGTCATCTATTTTCTGCTCAATGGCAGCTTCCTCACCGATAAGATCATCGCGTTCGGCAAGTTTTTGTTCACGATTGTTCTCCAGTTGCGAAGGAGACAGCCCTTCATCAGTCGTGCTGTCCATCTTTTGTAGTTCTGTGCTCACATCGTCGATCTTCTCCTCCCAGTCTTCAACCTCGTCGTGAAGTTCCCTTCGCTGGGCGGTCAACTCGTCAATCTCTTCCAGAAAGTCCGATTCGATCTCAGCAATTCTGTTTAATTGACCGACAATACGAAGGGCAGCTTGTTCGACACCGTCCTCGATCGTGTCTCCGCGTCGTCCAACGACGTGTTCGTACGGTTGCGTCCCCTGTTCTAGCTCCCGTCCACAAATACACTGTTCGGCTTGCAGCAAGGATTCAATAAATGAGTCACTCAGTTCGGAAGGAATCTCACCACGTTCTCGCATCGCGTCTAGCTCCTCAGCTGTTTCCCTGATCAGCGGCATCGCGAGAGGAACTACCCCTTCTTCGGAGAGTTGCTCTTTTATTTGATCGTTTATTCTCTCGATATCTGTTTCGAGTTCCTGGACCTCCTCTTCGTATTCAGACCTTCGCTCCTGGAGTGCTGCGCTTTCATCCAGTCGCTCTAGCTTCTGGTCTATATCGCTAATTTCCTGCTCAATATGTTCAATATTCCGCTGGACATCATCCTGTTCACGCTTTAGAGCATCTATCTCTTCTTCAATAGCCTGTTTCTGGTCAATGAGTTCGGCGAGTTCCTCACTGGCACTTTCCTGTATTTCATTTTCAAATCTTCCTGCCGCGTCGCCGAGGTGTTTGGTCGCCCGCTCCAGTATCGTAAGGCCCATGATATTCTGGATGGCCTCTTGGATGCGATCTTGATTATCGATGCCCGCCAACTCATCAATGTCCTCACCGTCGAAGAAAAACAATCCACTAAGTCGTTCAGGCAATATCTGGTCAAGCTTATTTGATGCGTTGTTTCGTGTTGCCCAGGACCCATTCTCACGGTACTTCAACTGAAGGTCCATTTCGGTAACCTCACCATCGAAGTCGTCACTCGATTGCTTTTCATACACTGCGTTCCGTTCCGCAACGTATTCGACCCCCTCGTGGTCGAATGAGAGACGAACCGAGACATCTACCTTATCGCCAACAGCAGCTTCAGCCATAGCCCCCTCGCTTGCCAGGCGCTCAGGACGAGTATCGAAGTCAACGTCATCATAGAACAGCCAGGTGAACGCATTCAGCAGCGTTGTCTTGCCTGAGCCATTCTGGCCGTGGACTACCGTCACGTTCTTCTCTGACCCATTTGCAAAGGTGATAGCGTCATCCCGAAACTGACGGAAGTTTTCGAGTTCGAGTCGTTTCAGTTCCATTAGTTAATCTCTTCTCGAATAATGTCTTCAACGTCGTTGATGATGCCCCGAGGATTATCCAGGTGGAGTTTGTCTTTTTCGGCCTGCAATACGCGCTCTCGAATCCGCTCCCGTTTGGTCTTAGTTATGTTTACATTTTCGTCTGCGATGTCTGTCATCAATGTAAATGGGCCCCTCCACGTATTTATATGTTAATCAGAACATGACGTTGAAATTAATTGATATCGCATCAAAGTAGCACTGCCGCTTACTTATGAAGTATTTTATAATCTCATATTTGCCGTAATTGGTCAGGCACCGAGAAGGTCGTAACGACGTTTTGTCTCTCGGAGTGTACCCTCGGTCGTCGGGACACCGGTGACTTCAGCGTCAGGGTGATTCCGTGCAGCATCCGTGAAAGTGGACACACGCTCGAGCTCTTTTCGAATTAGTGTCTGTTCGACATCATACTGCTCATCGGACAGAATTTTTGGATGTCTGGATGTATCTGGCACCGTGACAAAATCGTGTATCACCGCGAATTCTTTGTCGGCGTGGCGTCGGAGGATGCGGCCACGCCGCTGGACGTATTGCCGAGGGTTCGTTGTACTTGCGAGCAGATAGGCAGTTTTAGTCGCCGGGACGTCTACGCCCTCATCAAGGCACCTAATTGAGGTCAGAACATCGATCTCCCCAGATTCAAACTCAGACAGCAGTCTTTCTCGTTCAGCCTGATCCTCCCTAGCGGTGAACCGCTCAATATCTAAATTTGTCTCCTCTCGCAAGCGCTGTGTCGTCGCGTCCACGTGACGAGTTCCTTTTGTATCTACACCGGTCGAACCGTCGCTACAGTAGACCAACGAGTGGCTATGGTCTGTCTGGTGTTCAAACAAGTCTATCAAAACGTTGAGTTTCTGCCGGGCAGTTCCAATTAGACGAGCACGTTTAAATAGCGCCTGCTGAAGGGCCTCGCTTTCTTCAAGAGCAGTAGACGGATCGTCACTGTTGGCCTTAGCCATGAGGCTCCCAATTTGTCTGGTTAGTTGCATATACAGTTCCATTTCGTCATCCTCAAGCTCAACGATATGAGGTACATAATAGTACTCACAAAGAATACCGGCATCAATGGCACGTTCAAGTCCGTAATCGAAAACTGTCCCACCAAAGTAATTGTTTAATGCAGTGGTTCCCTCGTCATCGTACCATCTTTCGGGAGTCGCCGACAACCCAAGACGAAGACTGAAATCGTCCATCAGTGCGTTTTGCGTGTGTGGGGCACCCATATGATGTACCTCATCAGCAATCAACATTACCGAGCTTTGCGCCCGCCTAATAGTCTGCCGTGGGCTCTCTCCAGAGAGGGTACGGTGAGTTGTAACGACAACACAGATATCTCGACTGCCTGAATTCAATTCGAGTAGCTGCCGCTCTAGTTTTGGTTGCCAATTTCGTCTCGACTCGTATGCCAATACGGGTCTCGAATTGAATGATCTGACTTCCTCAGCCCATTGGTCGACAAGATGTTGATAAGGGACCGCAATTACAACAAGTAGAGGGTTATCCACGGAGTCTGCGACTTGGCTGGCTGCTAGCAGGGCCGTCACTGTTTTTCCTGTTCCCGTAGCCATGCGAAGGATTCCTCTACCACTTTCCCCTGACCACCGGCTGATTGCCTCCTGTTGATAGTCTCGAGCCTCGACCCACTGCGGTGGTTTCAGCTTTCCCATTGAAGTCTGTTATATTGATTCATGATCCATGCGTATTACTCAACTGATCTTTGGTATCCTATTAGACTGGCCCGACCGACATTCTGATTAGTCTGACACGTGGCTCCGAAATTCCATCTACAGCCGATAGTTGCGCGTCGTCCGCAGATTGGAGATGGCCAAGCGTTTCATATCCGGCTTGAGACAAAGTGTCGGCGGTTGATGACGAAATACCCCGAACCTCCGCGACAGGTGTCTCTTCCGTTGACTCGTCAGTTTCTGAATTCACGGGTCTTGTCTCCGCCGGAGTCTCAATCTTCGGGGGCTCGGTATTTTCATCGGCCACAACGTCCACAGGCTCTGGGTCGAACTCTTCCAATAGTTTGCTTGCACGCTCTAATTCCGCATCCGATTCGACAATGACTGGCAGTGGAGTCTCAGAGTCTGGAGTTAGCGGGACATGCCATGTGGATAGGTCGGCGAATCGGTCGCCAATTAGTGCCAGTACTGCAGCCGGTGGCTCCCTGATTGACAGGGTTTCGAAATCAGTAACTCTTTTTCCATCGCCATGGACATCGCGATACTCGTCAATATCGATGGCATCTGTTTCCGCCAGCTGGGCACCGTAACCTGCCGATTGCTCACCGAACCCTTGTTCGCTAACAATGGCGTTAGTCATCTCTATCCATTGCTTGAACGGATCTGTCTCATCCAGATTGTCCAGCCCGCTATTCAACAGTCCACGATGGATAATTCCGAGACTCCGGAATGCATCATAGTGTTCGGCTAAAGGCGAGGGCGAGGTCTGCCGTTCAGTACCTGCCTCTTTACTCCGTTCAGTCTCCCGTTCGCTAGTCGTAACCATCGACTGAGCTTCAGCGGTAACACCGTATACTGCTGAAAACCACTCCGTGCCGACAGCTGGCACATCAACCGGTGTCTCATCGATCGCAGCAGCGTAGGCCAATTCAAGAATCGTCGCTCCGTTCTCACGGGCCAAGATTTCGACGCCTAACTGTTCTAACTGTGCAACATCGGTGGACACAGTGTCTTCGACATTGACTGATGGTGGCTTGAGAATTCCGTCTTTATCGGGCTCGAGGACCTGCCCAAAGAATTCCGAAACCGTCTTTACGAATGATTCACCGTCAGGTTCGACGGCGGAGTCGCCCGGCTGTACTCCCATCACGTGGTGGAATTGGACAGTGTCTTTGCTCCCAGCATCTCTGAGGAGTCGTCCAAGCCGTTGAACCAGCGTCGAGTTGACGCCGCTCCCAGGTTTGGCGATGTTGATACCAACCTCAACCGAGTGAATGTCGTTACCCTGACCGATGCGTTTCCCGGGACCGATGAGGACTTTTTTGTCAGCATCAGATTCGTCAAACTTCCTAATAGTGGACGCGTGTGTCTCGGCTGACGCCCCCGCCTCCAAGCGCTTGATCAAACGGTCCTCGTCCTTTTTATTCAATTCTTGCCAGAGGGTTTTTGCCTCCCCGTATGTGCGTGTCAGTACGAGTGTGGGTCGACCGCTCGCTAACGCCCGTTCAGTTTCTGTAAGGACCGCTGTCAGATCCGCCGAGAGATTTAATCGGTCCAGGGTCCGATCTGACAGCCCCTTTGCAAGCGATTCAAGCCACTCTGTCGGTGCAGATTCACCATCACCGACATCACGCAACTTGTTCGCCAGCGCAGTGCCTGACGTATACGAACCGACGATTTCTTCAGATACTGCGGTATCCAGTTCTGGCCCTACTGACTCAATTTCTGACCGCTCAACGTGTAGCGTTCCACTGTCATACGTAATGATATCTTGGAACCGCTCGGCCGTATCCCGAAGCCGATCAAGTGCGCTGCCTTCAGTGACATCAGTAAATCTCAGAGTCCACTCGAAGTCTGGAATCACACCATCAGTGAGCGCGCGATCGTGTGTATATCTGTAGACAACCGGGAAGCTTCGGTCAGCTTGCCGAACAATTGCACGGAAATCGTCGGTCACGCTTCCTGTCAACGCCAACACCGGACATGATGAGTCAATGAACGAGACTAGATTGTCACCCCATCCCGACCGAGATCGATAGTTGTGAACTTCGTCGAAAATGGCAAGGCCGTAGTCATCAGGACGAATATCGTCTAAACTCCTTGCTGACTTGATTTCGATTTGCATTCGAGGGAGCTGGATTCCATTTTCAGTGATCCGAGTAAATTCCTCAGGTGTATGGCAGTGTTCTTGGAACAGGCGTGCCCACTGTATGCCGAGCAAGTCGTCAGTAGTGACGATGAGTATGTCGTTAGAGCGCCGCCGGTCAGGTTCGGGAATCTCACTATCGAAGATGTCTTCGAGCCGTTGTTGGTCCGCTGGGTGTAGTGATCCCGCATCGACGGTGTGTGCGACAGCTGCCAGTCCAAGCACCGTTTTCCCAGTGGCCGTCGCCATATCGACATAGCCATTCGAGCCGTGATGCAGCCACAGTGCAAGACTTTCTAATTGGTGTTCCCACAGCTCCGTCGATAGGTCCAACGACGCAAGCTCGGTTGTTAGTGTCTCTGGGTCATCCGTGTCAGGCAGCGCCTTGGTGACAATGTCTGCCAGTTCAGGAGCCGTCGTCAGTTCCGAGACTAGTTCTCTTGGGGTCTCTGTGTCGGGACGTAGCTGGCTGGCCAAGTCAGCTCGCTGCCCGCTCGCCTGCCGCTGGACTGTCCGAGTCAGTAGTCGTGAGAGAATTTCACCAGGTGGTATGTCGTCCTTTTCGATGTCCGCAAGTCCCTCGCGCAGAGCCTGGAATTCGACTAGCAAAGACCCCAAATCAAAGTCGTCAGGCAACGCTGTTTGGCGTGACCGGTCGCCTGTAAGTGCAGCAATGCCTTCAAGATAGTAGTCCCGAGCTTTGTGTTCGAGATCCCAGCCGCTGCTGAGTAATGTCTGATTGTTTATGTCGCCTACGACGTATTCACCATCTGCTACTCGCCGGGCCACGTAGTCGATACGACGTGGCCACTCGCGTTGGTCATGATCAGACAGTACTGATGATTTGAAAACAGGGTCCTCATCGACAACTTTGTCCCAGGGGTTACCAGCTGTCATCGCTCTCCCCAACAAATTCGTAGTAGTATCGTGTGGATTGGTCGCACGAACTCTCTTGAAGTCGTAGATGGTCGGTGGGAATAATTGTTTTCACGACTTTCTCTGGTAGACAAGATTTTTCCAGATATATAAATCGATGTCACGAACTACTCAGTAAAGGTTGCGCTTGTCCAGACACGTCCACCCGGACGCCCGCAGACATCATCTAGCTGTAATAATACATCTCGGACTAATTCCCAATATTCCATTCTATTTCGGCCATTCAGTTCACCCTGGTTCCACACTACGCTCTTGATATCGTCAGCTTTTGCTACATTTTCGGACTCAATATAATCTATGGCGGCCTCAACACCGCCGAGAATCTGGTCGTCTGTGAATGAAGTTGCGTCAGGTTTCTTCGTTTCAGTTTTGTCTTCCCCTCGCACCCCCATTCTATGGGAGTCACTCCTATTTTCTTCGGAGGCTTTTGGACTCAAGTTATCGGCTTCACTAGGCTGCTCTGAGATGGTCTCTGACTCCTTCGAGGAATTACTGTCTGTCGGCACCTCGGATTCGGGAACTGCATCGGAAAACTCACCTGCGATCTCACCCAGAATCCCTTCCGCGGATTCTGCGTCGACATCTGGAACCGAAGGCTCCATTTCATCCGCAGCCGGTTCATATTCTTCGAAGTGCTGTAGCGGGTTGAGCTCCGGATTGATGAACAGCGGTTCGAACTGCTGGTCGACTAAGATTCGCTCATACTCCGTCACAATTCCTTCGATAGCATTTTCACCTTCTGAGGTTAGTTTATAGCTCTCTTCGGGGTTGATCGATAATTCGACAGTCTGACTACTCGAAGGTCCGTGCCGTTTCTTGGGTTCGTTGTCCACTGGCTCGATAAGATGTCTGCGGAGGAATTTCGTAAACAAACCTATCTCTTCAACTGTAACTCCATCCGCATCTGCCACAACTTCCTTTGGGGTAAACTCCGATCGGCCGTGCATTACTTTGGCCAACTCAAGATATTCATCGAAGGCGGCTGCAACCCATAGCATGTCGTAAACAACTGGACTGTAATCTTCCCGCGGGCTCGGAATAATATCAAGCAAGAATTCCAAGTCTTCACCTGTCAGGTCCTGTCCAAGCAGTTGCTGTTCACCCGACATCCCGCGGAGCAATTGAATCTCGAGAAGCCACCGATAGCGCCGTGCTAGCCGAACCAACGCCCATTGCCTGTCCTTCGGCAAAAAGTATATTTTGTAAACTCCTTTCGCCGCTGACTTTGTCGGTACCAGATAGATACTCTCGACAGGCTGGCCGCCAAATTCTGCCTGGATTGTTTGTGTGGTGCCTTCGATTTCATCAGAGAAGGCCGGACCTTCGTTTAAGATAGATACTGGATACGTCTCTGAACCCATTGTGATTTTGTATTAGTCGCTTCCTCAAATGTGTTACTTGAAATGTCCAATAATCTCACTTATCGACCCTGATACAGGCGAGTAGCGTTCCTTTCTTTGATTGGTGTCTCGGCGATCTGTTCCGCAACTCGATCAATATCGTATGATGTACGTTCAAGTGAAATAGTCATCTCTTCGAGATTAATAACCGCATATGACGCTCGAGGATCCTTGTCACGAGGCTGACCCACACTGCCTGGATTCACGACAAGCCGATCGCCGTCAACACGTGCTGAACCCTGTCTGTGCGTATGGCCAAGTACAAGCATATCTTCAGCGTCAAGGAGCGTTTCATCAAATTCCGGCTGGTACGTATATTGGAATCGGTCAACGGGATGTCCGTGAACCACTTTTAGTCGGTCATCGAATAAAAGACGCTGATCGGGAAGAGATTTGATCCACGCTTTCTGCTCATCCGCAAGTACTTCAGCAGCGTACGCATCACCTGCATCGGTGATTTCGTCCCAGAATAATCTTGCATCGTGATTTCCCATGATCGAGTAACTACGTGGATGCCTGATACGCTTGACACACTCTGCAGGCCACGGTCCGTACCCAACAACATCGCCGGCGTTTACGACGGCGTCTACATCTGGCATATCGGCGAGAACAGCTTCAAGCGCGGCTAAATTACCGTGTATGTCTGAGATAAGTCCAATGACATTAGCCTGTTTACTTTCCACGAATATCACCACTATTTGTCTGACCACGAACAAACTTGTCAGAGTTCAAAATCATTGATGATTTCATCGGTAACTGATCCTTCCTCGGTTTCCTCAAGGATTTCCTCGGCATCTCTAGAGTTTGTATCTATTGACTGGCCTTCGCTATCGCACTCTATCTCTCCCGATTTTTTCCCACTATTGTGTTCGATACTTCCATCAGATAATCTCTCAAATTGATTATCCACTGGCGCTGGATCGATGTCCTGACCAAACCAATCAACGGTAAAATCTGCTGTTGAGGTCAGGCGGTGTTTTACATCTCCTGATTCAGTCTTCCATACATGTCCACGCGCTTCGGTTACGACATACCAGTGGCCAACCTTCCAGTTAACAGCGACTTCGTGCATGTCCCAGATGTTGATGTCGAACGGATTCTGATTTCTGTCACTGACTTTCACCACTGGTGCGTTGTCGCTGAGGGGCGTTTGCTGCACCTCATTTGCTCTGACAAGAATTGGACTCTCGAGTCGTAATCCATCTGGAATCGCGGCGCGGACATAATCAAGTTCGGCTAACTCAAAGTCTGAGGTTTCATCAGACATGATTATTACTTGACTCCAATGAATCGGTATGTGAGAAATTCTTCAATAAATTTATTGTTAGTTATGTGGCAAGTTCTAATTTCCGTTTGGATATTATCGTTATTCTTTTCAACATTATTACTGCCCATATCGTACGTGTTTACCCCGAGGATTCTAGGGTCGGGACAGCAAACTCTCGTGAAACCATCTCGTTGTCTCGGACAACTCGCTTGAGTTCGTCGTAGGGATTGCGTCCCTGCTGGCTCCACGTCGCCAG
>SAYS01000024.1 GCA_004015825.1 Halovenus amylolytica
GCTGGCGACGTGGAGCCAGCAGGGACGCAATCCCTACGACGAACTCAAGCGAGTTGTCCGAGACAACGAGATGGTTTCACGAGAGTTTGCTGTCCCGACCCTAGAATCCTCGGGGTAAACACGTACAAAATAAATTTGACGAGGAAGTTATTGGAGTGATACCCAACAGTATCGGCCATGACACTTTTTATTATGATCCGGATCACTCGACAACTCCAAATACTCAAACCGTTTTACTCCCGTTTCGAAACGCGACATGGAAAGGAAAAAATGAAGTAAAATATATAATTGAATATATATATAGAAAATATAATGTAAATATCCATCTGTATGGTCCTTCAGACGCCTGTCTTCCGGGGTATGTGAAATATTATGAAAGACCGACGGACAACGAATTACGGAGACTGTATTCGAATGCAGATATCTTTGTTTATCCAAGTTGGGTAGAGGGATTCGGTCTACCGCCTCTGGAAGCGATGGCAACAAAATGCGCAGTGGTAGCGACAAATACTGGTAGAATCAGAGATTTTCCTACAGACACAATTGCCTCTATAGTACCGCCTCGTGATACGTCAGCGTTAATTGACTCAACTTGTGAACTGATTGATAACCGTAAAAAGAAAAAAGAACTGCAACGCTCAGGATATGAGTATGTCCGAAAATATTCTTACAAAGAGGCGACACGTAAATTAGAAAAGATACTAATGGAAGTTTAGAATAAATATAATATAGCGGTCATAGAATCCATCTCATAGCTTCTCACAGCCCGGTTCCTTTCCTCGCTCGTAGTTAGTGAATCCAACGACGAGCCGGAACCCAGTGCAACGAACACTTCTGTTGGTGCGTGGACGCGGCCTCGAGCACGTCCGCGCCCGAGGCCGCAGTCCTTGGTTCGTTCGACTCCTGTCCGGTTGTTATACGTCTCGTCCAGGATGGACTGTTTCAGCTGAATGTCCTCGCTGTTTTCCTCGATTCAGTCTTCGACCCTGTACCCGATGTCTTTTGGGTCATCAGTATTTTGCGGATTGTATGGAGCGATTGGCACGACCCCTGCTTCCAGTAAGTGGTCGTCCCAATCAAGGATGTCGTAGGGGCTGTCTCCAAGCATCCAGATTGGTGTATCGACGGCGAGCGCGTCACACGTGACGCGCATCGCCGTCTTCTGCTTGTTTGGCCTGTGTGAACTCTGCTGCTATCGGGATCTTTGCGCCCGCTGAGACGACCGTGCAGCCAAAGCCGTAGTAGTGTTCTTCAGTTGTTGGATCGTAGTTCCACAACGCTGCGTCGTTGTACTGAATCGCTTCCATGTGCGTCGAATCGATAGAATATGTGGAGTCGACAGGCCGCGAGTGGCGGCTTGCTCGAAGAGTCTCTCAAAGATATCGTCGACGAAGTGTTCGAGGTCGGTGAGAAACCAGTCAGTCATGTCTGTGGATGGCGGTTTGTCGAGTCCGCAGTAGTACCAGACGAGGTTGTGTGGAGTTCCCGTGCAAACGGACGTGTGTCGTAGACATCCTCGTGGTAGCAGTGCGGAAAGCCCTGAAAGGGGTCTGGTGGCTGGTGAACTCGTGTTCGCCCCCGACGAGCGGGGACGAACACGTCGTACTCCAGTAAAAACTCAAAGGAGAGATGCTCAAACAGCGGTACGTTTCAGTAGCCGCGACATTCAAGAAGTCGTCTACCGACTACGTCTTGCAGGGCGTTGGTATTGCTGGACACAGTTTCCAACCCCTGCGACCTCCCTTGGTAGACTTTCTATGACACGCTGATAAAAATTAGCCTGCTGATTCAGCCACTCGTTTATAAAGGTCGATGTACTGGTCTGTGATCCGTTCCCAGCTAAACTGTTCTGCGCGTTGCTGGCTTCGCTCGCCCATCGTCTCTCGTTTCTCTGGATCCTCCAACAGATCCAGAAGGGCATCCGCGAGAGCATTCGAGTTCCCCGGCTCTACCAGTATGCCCGTCTGCTTGTCGTTGATCTGCTGTTTGACACCGCTGATACGGGAAGCGACCGGTGGCGTTCCGGCTGCCATCGCCTCAGAGACGACCATGCCGAATCCCTCCTCGAATGACGGGAGGACGAAAACACTCGCAGTCCGGTAGAGCGGGAGAAGATCAGTGTCGTTCAGATAACCCGTGAACGTGACGTTGGCCTCGATACCAGCCTCGTTGATGATGGTGCGAACGTGGTTCATATACTCTTCGTCGAGATCGGTTTCACCGGCGATGAGAAACTCGACGCTGTCATGGCCTGCAGCCACCACTTCGGCCGCTGCCTCGGCAAATTCCGCGACCCCCTTTCGCGGCATGACAGTCCCTGCAAAAAAGACGACTGGGCGATCCCCGAGGTCGTAGGTGTCTCTGACGCGCTCACAATCTCCCTCTGAAATCGCCTCGAATTTCTGGACATCGACACCATTCGGAATATGGATCATCTGTTCTTTTTGAACACCATTCTCGCTGAAGATCCGCTTGACAGTAGGATTCAGTACAGTCGTGTACGCGGTTCGTCGCGCGAGATAGATATCCGGTGAAAAAAACTCGAGAAACGACGGCGCCTCAAGGTCAGACTCCTCGTCGGTCGTCAACGCGTTCAGTCGGAGTTCACCGAGTTGTGCTGTGTAGATCATCTTTTCGCGAAGTCCGGGTGAGAGCGTGACGAGCACGTTTGCCGAGAATGGGAGATAGACGTGGATAGCGTCGTACTCTGTATTGCGTAACATGTGAAGCGTTTTGAGTGCGAAATTAGTCCGGTCGACGACGAGTTTCCCGACTCCGGCGAGTCCCGACACCATCTCGTAGGGCACCTCCTCCCAGGGTTCATCCGAGCCGGTCCCTAGTGACAACCGTCGGAAAATTACGCCCTCGTGTTCGCTGACAGGCGGGAGTCCCTCCCACTGTCGTTCTATCACTGTGACATCGTGGCCCCGGTCGGCGGTTCGTCGAGCGATGTTCCAGATGATACGCGGTAACGATCCCTGCCCGTGGTGGACCTTTTCGTGTCCATCGTAGACGTGTAGAATCTTCACAGAGTCATTGTAGCACTCTCTGAGTATTTGTTTATTAGTTCCCTATTTTATCTACGCTGCAACCGCGGCCGGTTTTCGGCTGACGAACAAACAAATCTGTCCAGACAGGGTATGGGTTTTAATTTCATTTAATTCGTAATGTTCAGTGATGGATAGTCGATTAGTAAGGGTGAGCGTCGTACTTCCCACCTACAACAGGGCAGACTTGCTCGGTCGATCGATTGGGAGTGTTCTCGAACAGACATACGAGGATTACGAGCTCATCGTCGTCGATGATGCGTCAACAGACGATACTGCCGAGACCATCAAACAGTTGAACGACGACCGGATCCAGTACATTAGACACGCCGTGAACAGCGGTGCTGCTGCCGCCCGCAACACAGGTATCAAAGCGGCAGAAGGCGATATTATTGCATTTCAGGACAGTGACGACAGGTGGGAGGAACGAAAGCTAGAAAAGCAGATCGATGCCTTCGAAAACAGTGCAGAGAACGTTGGCGTAGTATACACTGGCACACGCAAAGAGTCCCCCGACTCAGAGGAGTACATTCCTGGCCGGGGTGTCCAACCCAAGGAAGGGAACATTGAAGACTCTATTCTGCGGTATAATTTCGTAACCCCCCAGGCAGCGGCAGTCAAAAAGAGGTGTTTTGAAACAGTTGGAACCTTCGACGAGGAGTTGCCACCGCTGTCGGACTGGGAGATGTGGATCAGGATGTCCGAGTTCTACGAGTTCAAATTCGTAGACGAACAGCTTGTCACGGCGTATTTGCAGGAGGACAGTATCAGTACAAACAACGACGCGAACGTTCTTGCCAGGGAACGGATTATCGAGAAACACCGGGACCGATTCAACGGCGAAACCCTCGCACGGCAGTTGTTTTTTATTGGGCACGGTGCAATCAAAACGGGGGACATGGTGAAAGGCCGCAGATATCTACGTGAGGCCTTCGAAGCAGATTCACAGTTGCAATATCTCGGCGCCCTAGGTCTCTCGTTTTTCGGACCGCGGCTGTACCAGGCAGCATACAATCAGTACAAAGGAACACATGTGTAGACAAGCAGATGAGCTCCCGGAGGTCGGTATCGTTATCGTCAATTGGAACAACTACGATGACACCGCTAGATGTCTGGAGTCGCTCTCGGAGCTCTCCTACCCCTCCTATCAGGTGGTTGTCGTCGACAACGGGTCCACTGACGAGTCTGGGGAACGACTCAAGAAAGAATTCGAGTGGTGTGACGTCGTGTTCAACGATACGAACGAGGGTTTCGGCGGTGGCTGTAACACCGGTATCGGGTATGCACTAGCAAACGATGTTGAGTTTGTACTACTATTGAACAACGATGCTGTTGTCGCCCCTGATACGCTCGACGAACTTGTTACTGTGTCAACCGAGGCTAACGCCCGGGTTGTCGGCGCGTCAATTACCCACGGCTGTTCAGATGTTGTCAACTCCTCACCGAGCAAGTACCCGGATATGTTCTTCTATTCGGGATACAGAGAGAACCTCCCAGTCAGCTATTTTCCAAAAAAAAGTCCCGATCACCGATGGTGGCAAACGGACAGGGTTGAAGGCGGTGGTGTCCTTCTCGCGAGTGACCTGCTGCGGGAACGGAAGGAAACCGCCGGACACTACATTGACGATTCGCTGTTCATGTACTGTGAGGAGATCGAACTGGCGATGTGGTGTCGGGAACGTGACGAGACGGCTGTCATCGCCTCGGATGCCCATGTCAAACACGACACAGATGCTAGTTCCAGCCGTGCATTCCAGCTGTATTACCTAACTCGAAACCGCGTACTGGTCGGAGATGAACACCTGCGCGGCGCTGGCAGGCTGCTATTCGAGTCTCTGTACCCAGTGACGAGAGTCCTGCTCGCGGCGAGATTTCTATGGTGGGGCCAGCGGGACGTAGCGACAGCGATACTGCGTGGCCTGGTCGATGGCTACCGGGGAATAGAGGGGCAAACACGGTGATAGTTGACCATTCGCTCGGTATCTTCTTAACACTGCAAGAATAAATCAGTGCAATGACCCGTAACGTTGCGCTCATAATCCTCGACACGGTACGTCAGGACTATTTTTCGAAGCACGCAACACGTCTTAAATCGATGAGTGAAGTCTCGTTCGCACAGTGTCGCGCAGCCAGTTCTTGCAGCGTGCCGAGTCACGCTAGTATCCTGACGGGAGAACTCCCGCACGAACACGGCATCCACAGCACAGCCGTCGATTATTCCCAGCTCGATGAGACGAAAACGTTTTTCGGGGACATTCCAGGCTACAGAACCATCGGTGTGAGTACAAATACATTTGCAGGAGAGCCATTCGGGTTCGACAAACTGTTCGACGAGTTCGTCGATATCTCTTGGACACGACGGTTTCCCGAGGGACTGGACGCGCGCGAATTCGTAACGATGACCGACGCAGATGGGTTATCCTTCTACACCACGTTCCTGAAAACCGCGATATCACACGAACACACACTCGCAACTATCTCGAACGGGGCAATGGCCCAGCTCGACATGATGTTCTCGAAACTGCCCGTTCCAAAATTGCTCGACGATGGCGGTGAGTCTGCACTCAAGACAGCTCGGAAACGCGTCTCGGCTGGAACGGAACCGTTTTTCTTGTTCATGAATCTCATGGAAGCACATACACCACACCAGCCAGTCCGCAAATACAATGGATCGTTGTACGACGCACCCAACGACTGGAGTTCCAACAACGGGCTAAATCAGTGGGACATCAATAGAAACGGAATCGATGGACAGGAGGAAACTGTCGAACACTTCCGTGACCTGTATGCAGCAGCCATCGATTATCTGGATCGACAGGTAGCCGAGTTCATTGAACGAGTCCAAGCCGCGACAGACCGAGAGACCACGTTTATTATTACTGCGGATCACGGTGAAAACCTCGGCTATCCGGCGGACGGTGGGATGATTGGACACACGAGTAGTCTCTCAGAAGGACTCTTGCACGTTCCCTTGACCCTGGTGAATCCGCCGGAAGGATACGATAAGACGGAGACGGAGTACATGTCTCAGACGGAACTCGGTTCGCTTATCGCCGGGGTGGCCGCCGGTCGGACGCCAGACGTATTCAGCGATCGGATAGCCGCAGAGCGTATCACGACTACAAACTCCCCCGACGTGGCGGATGATGAACGGCGTTACTGGGAGCGCGCGCTCAGGTGTGTTTACGACGATACTCGGAAATGGATCTGGGACTCCCTTGGGACGGTTGACGAATACGATTTAGATCACGAACGACCAAATTGGCAACATCGGACGACAGCAGAGGAGGTTTCAAAACCTGCGTGGACTGGCGAGTTTTTCAGCGAAGACATCGAACAGTTCCAGCGACAGGACTCCTCCTCTGTCTGTGAAGACGTTGACGAGGCAACCAGATCACGACTCGAAGAACTTGGTTATATTTGAATACATCCCTCCTGTTTTTTCCCAGAAGTGTCGCCTTCGGAATCTAAGGTTCGGCCTCTGTTGTGAAATCCGACAATCAACAGTGTTCTTTCGCTGAAACCAGTAAAGATCAGAAGTATATTCGAGGTTCTGTTTGAGATCTGGTAATCAGAACAAAGGTATAAATTAACTCGTATTGAACGTTACCGTTGCGAGAGCAGTACATATGACAGAAACTCCTACTGGCAGAAATATCGTTATGCTCAGTGTCGACAGTTTGCGTGCGGACTACTGTTATGATGAGAGTCTGGCAACACCAGCGATTGACGCCCTGGCTGACTCCGGCTGCCGGTTCGAAAACGCAATCGCTCCAGGTCCGGCAACATACGAATCGATGCCTGCAATCTTTACTGGAATCCAACCGGGACCATCCGGTCCCAAAGGTGGAATCAACAAACGCGAACGGATCAAGAGGCATGTGCGAGCCCACCGACCACTGGCCGAGCGGTTACGTGAGCGAGGCTATACGACGATCGGGGTGACACCGAACCCATTCACTTCACGACAGTTCGGTTTCGACACTGGGTTCGACAAGTTTGTCGACTTCTTCGACTCTTCGGGATTTGGCGGCGGCTTGCGCAGTCGGATTGTCTCGCGGTGGGCCGACGGTGAGTTTGTCGGTGGCCTCCGGTTCGCAAGCAATATGCTCGGACTGGGTGATGTTTCAGTGAGCTGTTCTACTGTCGTGTCGCGAGCAATAGAGGAACTCGAAGATGCTTCCGAACCTTTCTTTCTCTGGATGATGTTTCTGGACCCCCACTGGCCGTACCGTCCACCGACTCGATACCATGATGGGACGGGAATAATCGGACGATACCGAGCGAACTGGCGTGCCAGCAATCTTTCTGATAGCACGCCGTCGGAGCGTGATGACGAAACATTGCGGACACTTTATAATGGGACGGTCAAGGGTTTCGACGACTGTCTGGAGAGGATCCGAAACGAACTGAGGCCTTTTGATCCAGCGTATGTTCTCCACTCTGACCACGGTGAAGCCTTCGGTGAACACGGACAGTATGGACACGGCGGTGCACTTTACGAAGAGAATATTCGTGTTCCGCTTCTCGTAGGAAACATCGGAAACAGGACGCGTGTCGAAAATCCGGTATCACTTCAAGTGATTCCCCGTCTGATCACGTCTCTGTGCAATGGTGAAATCGATCTATCGGCATTTACGACAGACCAGACGTATGCGATTTCTGAACGTGGGGATATCTGTGTCCGCGGTTCGGGATGGAAGTACTATCTCGGGAAGGATGAGAGAAGCCGACTCTATAACCTGCGAACAGATCCAGGTGAGCAGGATGGGATTGAAATCGGTATCGAAAGCTTGGAAAGCCAGTATAGAAACCATCTATGCGAAATTACCGATCTTGAACGAGCGGCACGTGAACAGGTTCCTATCAAACAGTTGTAAGCCCATTCTTTTATGATGCGTCCCCCTTCTCTCCGATAACCACTCTTCGAAACTAGGGCAAAACCGTAAGTAACATTCTGACAAAAAAGCTGACAATGGGCCTTACCGACTGGATACAGCGATCCTACGCACGCATAGACGAAGATGGACGCGCAGGGGCCACCGATAGTCTGGATGATCTTTACAGTGGGATGTGGCGGTATCTGGGCTGGCACGTTCCCCGGGGAACAAACATCTACGAGCGAGAGTGGGACACACTCGTAATCCTCGACGCCTGCCGGGTCGATCTGCTGCGTGAGGTTGCGGACGAATACTCGTTTTTAGGACCCGTCGGTTCCTTCGAGTCCGTCGGGAGTATGTCCGAAGAGTGGATGGAAAAGACGTTTACCGAAGAATATGCAGAAGAGACGCGGCAGACAGCCTATGTAACGTCGAATATATTCTCCGAACGAGTCCTGTCGACAGATCAGTTCTTAGAACTCGACGAAGTCTGGCGGTACGCCTGGGACAATACGCTCGGAATTGTCCCGCCTCGACCCGTGACAGATCGGGCGATAACTGTCGCACGGGACCAGCAGCCTGACCGGATGATCGTCCACTATATGCAGCCCCACCACCCATTCATATCAGATGATGTCTCCGAACATTTCGCAGCAGATCCGTTCGGACGGGAGAACGAAACAACGGTCGTCGATGCACTTCGCAGAGGAGAGATCTCCCGCGACGCGTTCTGGGATGCCTACCGGGAGAATCTTCGGCTCGTATTGAACGATGTCGCCGTACTGCTCGAAAATCACGACGCTGAGAAAGTTATCATAACTGCTGACCACGGCGATGCGCTGGGAGAGTGGGGAATTTACGATCATCCTGCCGGCTGCCTGCATCCTGTAGTAAAAAACGTCCCGTGGTCGGTTACAACTGCGACTGACGAAAATGAGTATGAGCCCCAACTAATCCAGAACAAGCACGAAGCGAACGTAGAGGAACGGTTGCGAGGACTGGGATATCTGTAGCCTCCGCGTATCCGAGTCTGATGAGCCGATACTGTCACATATACCATATTGCCCAACTTGAATTGACACAGTAACATTAGGCATGTTTAGGGCATTAACAGGAATGTGGAAAATATGAATAATCTGTGTATAGTATCAACAACGCTGTTATGACAATCGCGTCTGGTCCCAGCATGCGCTCCTACCGTTGACGACATCGCAACAACCCCATCCGAGGATGACAGGGGACTGTACACCTCCGGACCGACCTCAATGGGCCCGGACGAGGATCTGATAAATGACTAATAATTAAATATCTTGAGAAGCGATTCGCGGTATGGAATTCTACCGCCCGCAAGTGCCCTTCTGGAACATCGTGCTGGCTTTTCTTCTGTCTATCGGGATTGTTCTCTGCGAGATTCCATTATTTTATGGAGACATACAGTATTCGATAGCAGCATATGCCGTCCTGCTGGCGGTTCTTTCTCTGGCGCCACTGCAACTGGAAAGTGAGACACCGCTGTTTCAGGCCTTCGCGTTGATTCCGGTGTTCCGTCTCGTCAATTTTGCGATGCCGATTTTCGGAGAGCCAACGCTGGAGTGGTTCACGCTAATCTACGGCCCCTTCATTCCAGTATTTTTTTACTTCGGGTGGGAGTCGTTCAGTAGCGGTCCAGCGCCCGCACACCTAATCCCGCAATCCGAAGCCGTCAGCAACGATGGGGGGACGACCCGTCTCTGGCGAGTCGGTCAGGAGTTGCCATGGTGGATAGGCGGTAACAGAGGTGGGAAACTCAGGTGGGTGGTCCGGAAAGGCCGCCAGTTCTTCACGCCTCCGGAGGGGATGTCGACGCGTGAATCAGTTGCACACTGGGGTTCGCGCGCGTGTGTAATCGTGATAGTCCCAGTTGTCCTCGTGGCGTTACTCACTGCTCTGTTTCTTGCAACGGTGTACCTAGCAGAAGTCGAGTACAATCTCCTGACTCCGTCCCCGCTCGTTCCCAGGCTTGGCTTCTCACAGACAGTGCAGCTTGCAGTTGTCATGATCGTCTTTGTCGGATTCGTCGAGGAACTCCTGTTCAGGGTGATCCTCCAGAAAGTACTGGAGAGACGACTCGGAATCGTTTTGGGACTCCTGCTTGCGAGCGCGATATATGGGGGTGTGCATTTGGTTCACGGAGACACGACGATGATTCTGTTCGGTTGTGGCGTCGGGCTCTTTTTGGGTATTCTGTACGACCTGACTGATAGTTTCCTGCTCGTCTCTGTCGTACACGGGCTGGGAAACGTCTACCTCTATGGCATTATCCCACTGCGCGGAACCTCCACGAGTGAGCTGCTACAGACTATCACTGACCAGATCCAGCAGTACGTCTTCGTGTGGATCACTGATTTACAGCCTGTCCTCGAGTTTGTTTCCTTCTGAGTTACGGGCTATATAAATTGGAGCGTCTTGAGCGATTCGGTGATAATGATGCTCCCGAAGGTAAACAGCAGCGGGATGCTCGTTATGGCCAGCAGCAGTTGGATCTCTCGGAAATCGCGTTTGCTTGCTTTGACAACTGTCAGATAAGCCAGAAGGAACGCAAGGATTGTAGTGACGTATATCCCGGCTGTGTCACCACCCAGATACGAGATCGAATCCCCTGGAAACGTCTCGGAGTAGGCGATTGTCGCGAGTGTCATCAGTTTGCACATGGTAGTGACAAGAATATAAATATTGTCAGATATCTTGGTAGGCTTGCGCGGGACCGGTGCTAAATCTTCATTATCCTGTGCGAGTGTCCGTTAGAAATCGAAGGATGTCGGCCACAATAGGCATGCCGTCGTAGAGCCACAGCACGAACGCTGAGAAGAGGATTATGAGAAAGAGAACGGATCTAGAAAGCCAGAATTCCGGTGTCTGGATACCGAGTGAGTGCTCTACGAGCACCGGCCAGAAGAGAAACGCCGTATCCATAGTTGTCCTCCCTGTCAGTAGTGGCCCGTACAGATCGACCGGCACATGTGACAGGTAGCCGATGGCGAACGCAGTACCCAGTTCACCACGGTTCAGTCGGCGCGTGAGAAACAGAGCGAACAGAATTATCGGGAGCGCGACGAGAAGTGAGTGGGCGAATCCCCGTCCATAGTTGAGAAAACCGCTAAACACGAGTGGTTTATCGATCAGGTCCGGACAGATTGTCGCAAACAGCAACACGCTGACTGTATTCCAGTCCGGTGAACTGCCTCGCCAGTGGTGAATGATCGAATACAGCAGATATCCGAATGCCAGATGTTTCGAAACACCCCAGGCCATATGCGAAAGCGTATGCATGAACCGATTCACCGGTCTGAATTACGCTAATCAGTTCCTGCCCGTGTGATGCTAGCCCCCAAAATACACACCGATAGTCGTTCGTTCCTCGAATCTGTTAGTTGTATCATACATCTCATATCGGACATTTACTGATGCTGGACATCTACGTACAGTTGGAGATCGCGGTGGGGCTCCCCATCGGTTGACTCACCCTCGTACAGTTCGAACAGCAGGCGCTTCTGCCCGGCCGAGTCGAAGGTGACCGAGACAGGTTCCTCCCAGCGCCCATCTGGCGGGACACTGACAGTGTCGGAAACGAACGACGTTTCGTTCGTCCGAACGACGAGAGTGTAGGTATGGTGATTATTATCCAGATTGCCGATACCGACCTGCACTGTCGACTGTTCGCCGACAGTGACATTTTCAGGGTACCCGGAGGCGATTCCATCCTCCCCGAGAAGGTAGAACTCCGTCGTGTTGGGCGCTCCTGTCGGCAGGAGCGTGAACACAACGATGAACAGAACTGACAACACGATTGCACCAGCGAGGAGTTTCATCACTACCGACTCTGTGTCGGTGTCGGAATCGAGCAGTTCTACCGAACGGTTTCCCATCGGGAGCGTGTTCGGTCAGCTATCCATTATGTCTGTTGGTTGCTGAGAATCAGTAAAAAGATAATAACTTTACACGAACACATCCCACGAGTCCAGTAGTCAACAGTGGCACGAAATATTGTGCTGGTTACGCAGGATAGTCTCCGGGCAGATCACTGTTCGTTTATGGGATACGACCGCAAGACAACGCCCGGATTCGACGATCTGGCCAGGGACGGTATCGTGTTCGAAAACGCGATTGCAGCAGGCGTCCCGACAATTGCCTCGATGACCAGTGTGATGACCGGTGAATACTCACTTGCCAGTCCAGAGATCGGGTTCGACACTCAGCAGCGTGAGCAGGTCACATTACGGAGAACGATCGCCGAGGCCCTCTCTGAAGCGGGCTACAGTACAGGTGCCTGCTCACCAAACCCTCCTGCCTCGTCCTATTTTGGATTCGACGACGGGTTCGACTGGTTCGAAGATTTCCTCCATCAGGATCGGGGGATACTCGAACGGCTCTGGCACAGAGTGCTCGACCGGTCGATAAAAGACGGCGGCCCGGCGACGTATCTCCGACTGCTTCGGAACCTGGTGCAACGGGAAGAGGTCCTCCGTCCCTGGAACGACTACTACCAGAATATTTTGGAGTGGCGTGAACAGGTTGAAGAGCCCTATTTTTTGTGGATCCTGTTACTCGAACCGCATCATCCGTGGATGCCACCGAAAGAAGGTCAGCAGTGGAGTTCGCGAACAGATGTCTATCGCTCGTTCAGTCATTACTGGGAGATGCTATCGAGCGGGTGGGAGCCGGAGTACTCGGAGCGCGAGCACCAGCGGCTCATTGATCTGTACGACGATGCAATCCGACACGGAGACCGGTTCGTCGAACAGCTCCGGCGCGATTTAAGCGATGATGATCCAGTCTTTATCATCCACGCAGACCACGGCGAGGAGTTTGGGGAACACGGCCGGTATGGCCACCAGCCATATCTCTACGAGTCGCTGATACACGTCCCGCTTGTAATCGCTAACGCTGGCGAGTCTCGAACGGTCAGTCAGCCGGTCTCTCTCAGGTCGCTCGCGACGACAATTGCCGACCTCGCGAATGCACCGAACGAGTTCGCCGGATCGAATCTGCTCACCGAGGAAATCGACGACGACCCGTGGGCCATTTCGAAAGTATTCGCTGAGGGGAAACGGCGGATATCGGTACGCACCGAGCAAGGGAAGTATATTGGAGACCCGGAGCGTACCGAGCTGTACAACCTCCAGATTGATCCGGACGAACAGGTGAACGTACACGACGAACACCCTGATCAAGCGGCGGTCTTCGATGATATCGTAACCAACCATGTTCAGGCGGAAGCCGAACGACGGACGATCAGTGACCACCCGGAGGAGTTGCTAGAGTTGATATGAGACGGAACATCGTACTCGTAACAGTCGACAGTCTTCGAGCAGATCACTGTTCGTTCATGACCGCTGGAGAGACAACCACACCGACACTCGACAGGATGGCTGCAGATGGCGCACGCTTCGAGAGTGCAATCGCACCGGGCCCCTCGACGCCCGAGTCGATGCCAGCGGTTTTCACCGGCAGATACCCAGTCGAAACCATCGATCCATCCGATGTCGACGAGGCGCGCACCCGCATCCGGCGGCACATGACAACTCGGGAAACGATCCCCGAGCGACTATCACGTCGGGGATATGCGACAGCTGGGTTCACACCGAACCCGTATACCTCGCAGTACTTCGGGTTCGACGCTGGCTTCGACAACTTCGAGGACTTTACCAATTCGGGCATACGGACCGCGGGAGATGGGCTTCTCCAGCGGTTCTCCCCGAACAGCGATGCCGTACAGGCGACCCGGATGTTCGTGAATCTCATCCGGCAGGAGGAAGTGTTCAAACCTTGGGAGGCGTACGCGGAGAGCGTTTCCAGGTGGATCGAGAGCACGGAGCAGCCATATTTCGCTTGGATACACATGATGGACCCACATGTGCCGTACATGGCACCACGGAGTTACCGTCACCAGAGCTGGTGGCGGACACTGCGCGCGAACGTGGCATTCTGGCGGGGTGACAACGAATCGGCGCTTGACCAATCAGTACTCGAACGGTTGCGGCAGGCGTATGTAGATACTATCCGGTACACGGACGCTTTCTTTGAGCACATTGAGTCCGTCACCGATGACGACACCGCCATCGTAGTACACGCAGACCACGGAGAGGCCTTCGGCGAGCACGGTAGTTACGGGCACGAGCCGTACCTGTACGAGGAAAATATCCACGTCCCTCTGGTGGTCAGCGGCGTCCCATCGAGAGTGATCGAACGGCCAGTCTCGCTACGGTCTGTCCCCACGCTTGCGGTACAGTTGGCCGAAGAGCAGTTCGATCCCGCAGCCCTTGGAACCGAGTTCGCAGTGAGCCGCACAGCAAAGCGTGAGCGTGTCGCGCTCCGCGGTCGTCGCCTCAAGTACATCCACTCGGAGAGTGGCCCCGAGATGTACGATCTGCGCCACGGGGAACACGAACAGTGCGAAAACGAGGACCTGCGTGCGATCTGCGAGGGACGTCTGCAACAGGTCGACGCCAATATGGCCGAAGGCCGGGCAGTGCGGACCGCCGCAAACAATATAACAGAGGGTCGTTCATGAACGTCTGTTTCTGTACCCACCGGCTGCCGTACCCACCTCTGGCCGGCGGGAAACGGGAAACGTACAAACTGATCGAGGGGCTCGACGCGGCGGGCCATACTGTCGATCTGGTGAGCTACAGCGATGATCCATCTCTCGCCGCCGAGATGGCCGAGTCCGTCGACTGTACGATCCACACCGTTTCCGGGCTGCCAAACCGTACGCCGACAAATCTAGCCCGGAATCTAGTCTCACGAGATCCATTACCCGTAATGAAAGCAGACAGAGACAAGTTCCGTACGACTGTCAGCGAACAGTCCAAAGACGCCGACGTCGTCCACCTCCACGCCCTCCAGACGTCGTTTCTCGCAAGAGGAAATTCGGTTGAAGCACCGACCGTGATCCGGTTCAACAACGTCAAATACGACATCTACAGACAGTTTGCCAGATTCACCGATAACCCCGCGAAGGCGGCCTACGCCTACCTCCAGTACTACAAGACGAAATCGTACGAACGGTCGATCCCGACCGCGAGTAATCTCTCACTGACGATTACACCGGAGGACCGCGAACGGTTGCTCTCGGATGGGGCGACACCGAACATCGATGTGCTTCCAGCGGGCGTCGACCCCTCCGAGTTCGATCTGCTCGACCACGATCCAGAGTCGCCAGTCATCACCTTCTTCGGGAGTATGGATTACCACCCAAACGAGGATGGTGTACGCTGGTTCGCTCGGGAGGTTCTGCCCCTAATCCGTGAGCAACGGCCGGGAGTAACCTTCGACGTGGTCGGCAAGGATCCATCGAAAGAGATCCGGGACCTCGATAGCCAGGAGAGCGTAAACGTCACTGGCTTCGTGGAGGATCTCGGTGTACACGTCGCCAGGGCAGCCGTCGTCGTGTTACCGATCCGTGTCGGAACAGGCATTCGCATGAAGGCACTCCACGCGATGGCGATGGGCAAACCGCTCGTCTCGACGTCGCTCGGCGTTCAGGGGATCGACGGCAAAGATGGAACGCACTTCTCTATTGCCAACGATAGCCCGAACGCGTTTGCCACAGCCGTTGTTGATCTCCTCGACAGCCCCGACCAGCAGGCAAACTACCGGCAGAATGCGCGCGAACTGATCGAACGAGACCACGACTGGAACCGGATCGCTCAATCACTGGAGGGCTTTTACGAAACGGTGATCGCCGATGTCTGATCCGCGAGCAGGCGGCGAAAACATCGTGTTCGTTACCGTCGACAGTCTCCGTGCCGACCGGTGTGGCTTTATGGGATACGACGAGCCGACGACCCCAACGCTCGACTCGATGGCTACCGACGGGTTCGTAATCGAGAACGCAATCGCACCGGGGCCGGTCACCCCCGCATCGTTGCCCGCTATGTTCACGGGGACGTACCCGCTTGCTGTCGACGATGACAGTCCGGGCGGAACGCCGGAACTTGGCTCGGCGCGGAGTCAGATCCGCCAGCACATGCAGACGCGTGACTCGCTGCCGGCACTGCTTTCACGACAGGGCTATACTACCGCAGGCTTCACGCCGAATCCCTGGACATCGCGGTACTTCGGATTCGACACCGGGTTCGATCACTACCGTGACTACATGTCTGAAGACGTGTCGAGCAAACTGTTCAAGCAGATGCTCTCCGGCGATGGATCGACACTCTCTTCGGCTGTTCGTCTCGTCTTGAGCTGGCTGCAGCGGGAGAACGTGTTCAAACCCTGGGAAGCGTTCTACGACGATATCGTCGCGTGGGCAACCCAGGCCCCCGAGCCGTACTTCCTGTGGGTGTTCCTACTCGACGTTCACTTCCCCTACCTGCCAACAGATCAGTTCCGTTCACAGTCCCGGTTGCGAGAGTACGAGGCGAACCTCCGACTCTACACAGAGACACAGGAGAATTACAGTGACCGGATCCACGAACAGCTCTCTGCGGCCTACGACGATGCAGTCCGGTACACAGATCAGTTCTTCGCCAGACTGCAGGCTGATCTCAACGATCCACTGATCGTCGTCACTGGTGATCACGGGGAGGCCTTCGGTGAGCACGGGACCTACACACACCAGGACTGCCTCTACGAGGAGAATATTCGGGTCCCGCTCGTGGTCAGCGGTGGTCCCTCCGGACGGATCACCGAGCCTGTTTCCTTGCGGTCGATCCCGGAACTGATCACTGGGCTGGCGGTCGACGGGACTGTTCCCGACCTAGGGAAGCCGTTTGCCATCTCGCGGACGAAAAGCGGCGACTCCCACGCTGCTCGCGGCCGTCGGGCGAAATACATTCAGCGCGACAACAGCACGGAACTGTACGATCTACAGTACGACGAGCAAACAGCTCTCCAGAACGAACCGCTCGAGCGGGTGTGTCGGACGGTCCTCGACCAGGCGCTGGAACACAGTGCCGAACAGGGCCGTCTGACCACGGCTGCAAAGGAGGTCGACAGGTCGTGAGTGAAAACATCGTACTCGTGACGCTCGACAGTCTCCGGGCCGATCACTGCGGTCCGGATAGCGCGGG
Source organism: Halovenus amylolytica (assembly GCA_004015825.1). Taxonomy (GTDB): domain Archaea; phylum Halobacteriota; class Halobacteria; order Halobacteriales; family Haloarculaceae; genus Halovenus; species Halovenus amylolytica. The sequence goes on from SAYS01000024.1 coordinate 16,981, forward strand.
CCGTGATCGCGCACCCACACTACGGCGGATCGCCGAGGAGGGCGTCGAGTACGAGTACGCCGTTGCGCCTGGGCCACGGACACCGTCGTCGATGCCGGCCATCTTCACAGGTGAGCACCTTGCACCGGTCTGTACTGAACCGGGTGACTTCTGGGAACGCCGCAGGTCGGTCATCCGCAAACACATGCAGCGCCACGAGACACTGCCGGAACAACTCCAGGACCGTGGCTACCACACCATCGGTGTGACAGTAAACCCCTGGACGCAGGACACTGCGTTCGACAGGGGCTTCGACGAATTCATCGAGATCAACGGCGAGACATTGGAGGAGTATGGCCCACCGACGTTTCGGGCCGCTGACTTTCTGTTAAAGAACACAGCACTCGGCGAACGGCTGTCCTGGTTCAACAAACGCGAGTGGTTCATCCGCTGGACGGACTTCTACGAGACGATCAGTGACAGGATTGCTGGAGCGCCCGAGCCGTACTTTCTGTGGGTGTTTTTGCTCGACACACATCAGCCGTATATCGTCTCGGAGCGGGACCGCGAGGAGAGTTCTGCCGCAGGGATGTACTACGCTTCTTTCCGAGAACTGGCGAACAACGGTGATATTCCAGACTGGGTGGACTCCAGATTGCGGCGCGCTTACAACGATAGTGTTCGGTCTGTCGACCGGTTTTTAACAAAGCTACTCGATGACACGGCAGCTGACGAGCCAGTCACCATCGTTCACTCGGATCATGGCGAAGCGTTCGGCGAACACGGGACCTATGGGCACAAACAACAGTTGTATCAGGAAAACGTTCGCGTACCACTCGTCGTTCACAACGTCCCCACAGCAGACACTCTCTCGGAGCCACTGCCACTCAAACGGTTACCAGAACTCGTCGAAGCAGTGACGACACCCGCGACGTTCGATCCGACAGCGTTCACGACCGATGCTGTCGTCTGCGGGACGGACGATGGCTCGACGGACGCAGTTACCACGTGCAACTGGAAGCTGATCAGAACCGAGTCCGGCGACGAACTCTACAATCTGGGTCGTGATCCCGAAGAACGCAGGAACGTCCTGTCACAAAAGGGGCCACAGAGAGCGCGGCTCGAACAGATCCTCCGCCCCCACCGGAGCCACCGGGCCGAACAGATTCGGATCTCCGAAGCAGTCAGCACGGAGGGAAAACAGCTATGAAGCAATCATCAACCGGAGTCTCTCGTAGTAGCACCCAGATATCACGCATCGAGCCAGAGACGCAGTCTGGAAGTACTAACGCGGGGTGTCTGTGAATGCGCCTCTGTATCGGCCACGGTGGTGATCTGGGAGAACCGAGCGGCGGCACAGACCGCGTCTCGGCGCTCGCAGCTGGTCTGGCCGAGCGCGGCGCCGAGGTAACACTCGTTGCACCCACACCCACTGCTGGGGTACCGGACCGGCTCGCTCCCGTGGACTGCAGCTACGTCGATACGCCGCCGTCGTCGGCGCTCAGAGCAGCAGCAGTCGCTCGGAGGGCTGCACAGACTGCCCGGAGAGACGGTGCTGTCCTTCAGTTAGAGCACTCGACACTTGCCGGGGTTGGCACACTCTCGGGTATCAACAGATACGTCCTCGACATGCACGACCTGGGGTACTCACGGTTCGATCACGTCGATACAGCCGTCGCACCGCTGCTGAAAACCGCAGTAAAGCGCCTCGAAAAACGGGGACTGAGCCGAGCCGATCACATCGTCGTCGTCTCCGACGTGATGGCGAACCTGATCCAACAGCTGTGGGAGGTCCCGGAACGGAAAATTTCCGTAGTCCCGAACGGGTACTTTCCGGAAACCATCGAGCCCTTCGGGCAGGTCTCCACGGAGACCGGCCGCGTTGTCTTTCTTGGAACACTCCACCCGAAGGTTGACATCGAGACCATCGTTTCGGTCGCCAACTCGCCATCGGTCAGAGAGATGGTCGTCATCGGCGACGGCGCACAGCGTGACCGGGTCGAAAGCGCCGCGAACCGGTGTGACAGTCTCCGGACAACCGGGCGGCTGCCGGACGCGGAGGCCTTCGAACTGGTCGCCAGTGCCGAGGCTGTGATAAATCCACAGACCATCTCGACCATTCAACGGTCGTCGTCACCGGTTAAACTCTACTACTACGCAGCACTGGGCAAACCGATGGTAGTGACACCGGGACCATCGGTGGTCGAGGAACTCGTCCGACACGAAGCGGCGATTACAGCCCGCTCGCGGCGTCATTTCGTCGACCGCGTTCAGGCACTACTTGAGGACGCGCCGCTCGCAAGACGGGTGGGCAAGAACGCACGGCAGGTAGCAGAACAATATATATGGGCGAAGAGGCTTGATGCATTTAACGAGGTTCACAGAATGCTAACAGAGTCTCGAGAAAGTGCGACCGGAGAGCGATGACTGTCGATAGATATCTCGGTCTACTGCCCGACCTTTCGGCTTTCGAGACAGAGCAGACAGTCACCTGTGAGGCAACGGAACTGGCACTTGGTGCGCTCGCTCTCTACGGATGCTCGGTAGTCGCGATGGTACTCACACCGGTACTCCCGGCTATATTTACGGTGCCACTCATCGTGCTGTCCCTGTCGTTCGTTCCCGGGATTCTGTTGCTCCTGGCCCTGCAACAGGAGCGACTCACTGTCAGTGCCGAGCACGTCCTGTATGCGTTCGGGAGTAGTCTCGTCATTCTGATGTTCACCGGCGCAGTAGTAAACATTCTCCTTCCATACGTTGGAGTTATGAATCCACTGATGGCCATTCCGCTTGCGGCCGGCGTCACAGTGGCCGTCGCAGTACTTGGGGTGATCGCTCAGTTGCAGGGTCAGGGCAAAACAGTCACTGTCAGGATCCCAGCGTTCTGGTCCCCGGAACCGCTTTCCTTGCTTTTGCTTCCACTTCTCACCATCGTCGGAGTGATTTTGATCAACACCACTGGGATCAACGTACTCATACTACTCCTGCTTCTCGTCGTTGCTGCAACACCGATCATTGCGATTCGTCGGTTGCAGGACCGCTGGTATCCGCTCACCATCTGGATGGTTTCACTGGCAATTCTCTACCACAAGAGCCTCTGGCAGTATGCAGGATTCGGCGGTCGTCCACACGGGATTACAGCTTGGGAGGCTGGTCGCTGGTCGCCGGGTATTGCATCAATCGAACCGTACTCATCAGAACTCCTTCAGAACGGGGTGCTGTTCCCGATGTATGCACGCCTGTCTGACATTTTTATATTGACTCAGTACGAGGTCGTGAACCCATTTTTCGTCTCGTTTATTCCGCTTGCACTGTACGTAGCTTTTCGTCAATACGTTAGTACCGAGAAGGCTTTGCTCGGGGCAGCACTGTTTGCGTTCTGTCACCCATTCTACTTACAGTATCCCACAGCTGGACGGGCCGCAACGCCTGTCATCTTTCTGTCATTGTTCGGAGTTACCATTTCGAATCACGATCTCCCATCCGGCTCACGGGGAGTCCTCGCTGTGCTTTTTCTCGCGGGTATCGTCGTCACACACTATGGGACGTCATACTACGTCGTTGCGGCCTTTCTTGTCGCAATTGTTCTTCTCTATTCGCTGTGGGCTGTAGACGAGGTGGTAACGAGGTTCCGCCACGGCGAGGTGGTGCAGGATGGCGGGACGGCCGTTGAGAAGGGGAGTGACGTTCCACGCCAACTGACAATTTTCTCGGTAGCGACGGTATTTTTCTTCATGACCGCCGCCTTCGGGTGGTATCTCTACACCCGGGGAGGATGGAAGTTCGACCTTCTCCCGCACCACTTTTACGATAATCTCAAGACGCTCATGACCAGTTCGACAGAGACCGGCAGAACGGCTGCCCGTGTTGAAGGAAATCAACAGATATCAGTCGAGCTATCCTCGTATATTTACATCGTATTGACTATTCTGATGGCGGTTGGATTTGCAGTCGTCTATTACAAACGAGTCTTCACCAGGGAGCAGGGCTTCGACGACGGCTATCTGACGATCGCCACTGCACTGTTTGGAATATTCGGGACGACACTGATACTGCGAAACTGGGGCGGCGGACGACCGATGATGATCACATTCTCGTTTACGACTGTGTTTGCTGTGATCGGGGCACTGTGGCTTGCAGACGGTCTCGGCCGAATCTCGGGCTCTCTGGGGCGACGAATTTCGTGGCGACCGTCTATCCCCGGACATATGATCCCCGAAAACAAACCGACCGGAACCCAGGCGTTTGCGAGTTTACTCCTGGTGTTTTTCATTCTCAACTCGGGTATTGCAGCGACGGTAGTGTTTGGAGGGTTCGCTCCGAGTAATGTACCGGCACAATCCACCCTTGTCGCTGATCAATCGCCAGAAAGTCAGGTCACAGTTCATAGAGACACTGACATAATAACGCATATCTGGATGATAAATAATCTTGATGAGAGACATGCTGTCTATGGCGATACATTCGGTGCGAGACAGTTCGACTGGTACCGTCCAGATGTGGCCGCTCGCACGCCACAAATTGGCGGTGGATACACCCAGGCTACGAAACCAGAAGTATTTGACATTGCACAGCAACGGGATGGGACACAGCCAGGCTATCTGCTAATAATGGGCCACAATTTGGAACTCGATGCAGTATGGCAAGGGAAGTTCAGAGAGCCTGCACCACTCAGAGAAATCTCTGTGAACGAGCGGAATCGGATCTACACTAACGGCGAGAGTGATATTTATTTTTACACCCGAATGGAATAAACAGTTTCACACTGAACCCGATTGCAATCGGTATGCGGTACGGATTAGTAATCAGCTATCAGGAGTCATTGCCCCTAACTCACGCTCGAAGTAGCTAATTGTCCTGTCAAGGCCCGTATGAAGATCAACAGTTGGTTCCCAATCGAGCGTAGACTGGATCCGGTCGATGTTGGGTTGACGGTAGTCGGGATCCTCCGTCGGCCGGTCAATATGGACGATTTCGGAGGATGTGTCCACAGTGTCTAGAACTGTTTCTGCGAGGGTGTTGATCGTAATTTCGTGTGTGTGACCGATATTGAAAACAGTGTTCGCGACCCTCTCGGACTCTGCACCACCGATCCGCCGGATGCCTTCGACCAGATCGTCGACGTAACAAAAAGAGCGGGTCTGGGTCCCGTCGCCGTATACTGTGAGATCCTTGCCCTGGATCGCCTGTGAGAGGAAATTTGGGATTACTCTCCCGTCGTCGTTACGCATTCGTGGTCCGTAGGTGTTGAAAATTCGCAGGATACGTGCGTCGAATTCGTACCGCTGGGCGTATGCGACCGCGAGTGCCTCTGCGAACCGCTTGCTCTCGTCGTACGGCGCGCGCGGTCCCCTAACGTTGACGTTGCCCGAGTACTCCTCACTCTGTGGATGGACCTCGGGATCACCGTAGATTTCGCTCGTCGAAGCGATCACCAGTTGTGCATAGTGCTCGATTGCCAGGTCGTAGACGTTTCGTGTTCCCTGACTGTTCGTCTGTGCGATTTCGATAGCGTGGGATTTGAAGTCTGCCGGGCTGGCGCGGGAGGCGAAGTGGTATATCTGGTCTACATTCTTGAACTCCGGGAGCGGCTCACGAATATCGTGTTCCAATTCTGTGAATCCAGCCTCATCAGAGAGATGTTCGAGATTCTCTCGTCGCCCGCTGCCATAGTTGTCGATCGACGTCACCCGGAACCCGTCCTCCAGAAGTCGATCAACGAGGTGGCTTCCAACGAACCCAGCTCCGCCCGTCACGACAGCATGCTCGCCTCTTGTCATTATTAGAGGTTTTCAACGACGCTGTTGTCGCCGACGTTCAGTTGCTGGGAGTTGCCCACGACTTCCGTGTTGTCACCCACGATGCTCGATTTGATATTTATATTCGTGAGCTGTGAGTTGCGCCCGACGATGCTATCTTGGACGATGGAGTTGTTTATCCTCGCCCCGTCGTCGATACTCACGTGCGGGCCAATAACGCAGTTCGAGAGGTCAACATTCTCGCCAATGTCGACAGGCTCCACAATCGCACTCTGTTGACAGTCACAGTCGCTACTGATCGGTACTTTGTCGAGACAGACGCGGTTTGCCTCCAGTAGTGTGTCGGGACGGCCACAGTCGTACCATTCCTCTACCTCGAAGGTGCCGAGTTGACAGCCTTCGTCGATCATGATCTGGAGTGCATCAGTCAACTGGTACTCGTTGCCAGCGCCACGTATGCCATTCGAGACGAGGTGATCGAGCGCGTCGAACAGTGCGACAGAGTCGTGAACGATGTAGACGCCACTAATAGCTAGGTCGGAGGGTGGATCGTCGGGCTTCTCGACCAACGAGCTGATGATACCGTCAGAGTCGATGTCGACGACGCCGTAGTGTTGCGGTTCAGTGACTGGCTTGACTCCGATCAATCCGTCCAGTCGATCTGACTGGTCTTTTTCGAGAAAAGTACTGTACCCGTTTTCGAAGATCATATCACCGAGTGCGATAACGACTGGTTCGTCACTGATTTCTGGGTCGGCTTGATAGATGCTGTGACCCAATCCTTCTGGGGAGGCTTGCTCAACGAAACTGAAATCGAACTCTGTTCCGTACTCTGAATTCGCATACTCAACTACCTGACTTTTCATCGGGCCACCGATGACCAAAACGACCTCTTCGACTGGCGTTCGAGTGAAGCTTTCGAGAATATGACCGAGAATCGGACGGCCAGCGAGCCGAACCATCGGCTTCGGTTTCGTGTGGGTATGTGGATACAATCGAGTACCCTGCCCTGCTGTCGGTATAATCGCTTTCATAAATCATAAAACTGAGTCAACTCATTAAAATGTATTCCTAAATTACAGTTCAGGCGGTTTTTCGGGATTCTCGGTACCGTATCGGTGACTAGTACTAGCAAACATGATACCGCGTCAACGACCGTATCGCACACCGTGTTACCGGTGGACAGATCGGGCTGTTACTCGTCGAGGTAGCCGAGCGATTTCAGCCGATCCTTGACTTCCGCCTCGTCGACTGGTTCGAAGTCGTCGTCTTCGGTCTCCTGCTCGACACGGTACAGCACTTCCTCCATCACGTAGGTGATATACTCCGCAGGTGAGTCGAACTCTGTTCGTGGCAGCCGGTCTTCAACCCGGTCAACGATACGAGCTGGGAGTTCGGTCGACTTGGTAGCTTCTTTTGAGGTCATCAGTGTTCAACTGAAAATAGAACTATAATAAATGTTTTCACTCACGTGAACTTTGCACCGCGGTGTTCATGAAAAACGAAGAGAAGACAGTCTGAATTCCGACAATGATAGCTGTGAGCGCAATCAGGGCATCCATCGTGTACGCTGCAGGCAGGACTCCGCCCGTCAGTCGGAAATATACGAGGAATCCAGCGTATAGTCCGCCCAGACCGAACAGGAGACAGCCAACTGCAGCCCCACGTTCGAGTGTAACATGTTCGGTAAAGACCTTCGTAAACACGTCTTCAGGCTGACGGATCGGATCAGTTATGACAGTCGAGAAGACGCCCAACTGGAACACCTGGAACCCGACGACCACCAGGAGCGCGCCGGTAATGAACGTGAGGACACCTGGGTTCGTGCCGTCGATGCGGACCCCGGTGTAGGTAACCCCCATCACGAGCAGTCCACCTAGAACCAGCAAGAGCCCGGGGATCGAGAACAGGTACCCTGGCGCATTCTGGAGCATGAATCGGACGTGTCGCCAGCCGTCCCGGAAACTGTCAAGTGTCTCCTCGCCTTCCCGCTCGTGGTAGACGATCGGGACTTCGACGATATTGAGTCCGTTGACGCTTGCCTCCATGATCATCTCCGAGGCAAACTCCATCCCGTTCGTTTCGGGATCGATCGTCTCCAGAGCCCCCCTGGTGAAGATACGGAACCCACTGTGAGCGTCACTGACGCCCGCGTCGTAGAAGACGTTGAGGAATTTCGTCAGCAGTGGGTTGCCGACGTACTTGTGTAATGCCGGCATCGAACCCGGTCTGATCTCACCGTTGAGACGGCTTCCAAGCACCATATCGGCATCCGATTCGAGGAGATGGCTAAACAACCGTGGAATCGACTCGAAATCATAGGTAGTGTCTGCATCACCCATGACTATGTATTCGCCACGGGCGTGCCTGAACGCGTACCGGTACGCGTACCCGTAGCCCGATTCGTCCGGGGTGTAGACAATCGCACCCATCCGGCGGCCGATCTCCGGTGTCCAGTCCGTCGAGCTGTCACTGAGGATAATTTCAGCCGGAACGCCCAGCTCGGCAATGGCGGTTTTTGCCCGCTGGATACACTCCGCGATGCCCTCTTCCTCGTTCAGTGTCGGCATGACGATACTGAGCGTGGGAATTGTCTCGCTGTCACGCTCGACAAGCAATTTGTCCGCGTCGTCAACCTCCCCGTCCGAATTGGGGACTAACTCCTCGACATCCGGACCCTTCTCTCGTGGGCGCGACGTGTCTCGTTGTTCGGGGGTACTCATCAGGACCCTCCGATGTCAGACGTCGCCGTCCGATGGTCGTAGACAGTTCTTCGCTGGCAGTCAGCCGAACCGCTTCGTACTCTTATCATGCGTTTCGCGTGTTGATTGTATCGGGAGTTGTCCGGCCTTGCACATAGTGGTAGCCGGACGACTTCGTTTCTGACGACCACTACTCTGCTCGTGGCTGGTCTCTGTCAGTTTGCACGGTCGTCTGTCTTGGCGCAAACTGTTGTCACTCCAACTTATTCTTAACTACAAGTTATAGTTTTGGTTACCCCCCGTTCCAGACAGAACAGGCGTAGCAAAGTGTGTTCTCACTAACGAAGCGAGTTTTAAACTGTAGAGTGCGTTGTATTCGTAGCGTTTCGTAACATGTGTGTGTCAACGGCTAACGAAGCGGGATTACGTTTGCACGGAAACTAACTATGTATAGTAATATTGTTAGTACTGTCCGAATGACTCCGACAGAGATCTTTTATTAACTCTTTAATTTATATAGTGATATCGGAAATCAGAACGAAAATCTTGCAACAGGCAAGAAAAATCACAGGACGTACCCACTGTGTTACTGGATTGACTCCCACTTGACAGTTGTAGACTAGTATCTACTATTGACAAAACGTGAGTAAACATTTCATACTGTAGGTGTAGGAAGATAATATTTAAATTCACAACTACTATCTACTCCAGTTGTACGACCATCGAATCAAAGTTGAGATTATGAGTGAACCGACTGGGCACGGAAACCGGATGCAAGAGAGCGCAACGCCGAGAGCGATGGTACACAAGAAGATTCTTGACGCAGCGAAAAACCACCCTGACTCGTCTATTGAGGGCCTCGCAGATCGGATCGGCGGTGCAACCATCCAGCTCGTCGAGCGCGTCCTTGACGAGTACGGCGATCCCGCGGAGTCTGAGAGTTCCGAGATAACGGAACAGATCGTCTCGGATCACCAACTCGGGGAAAAATCAGCAGACGCTATGGATGAAACAATGAGTAACGAACAGACAAACGGAACAGAACCGAGCACAGAGCCGGCGACAAACAGTACGACACCGACAGGAGACGCCAGCCAGAGTATACAGAGGGCAACGGAAGCAGCCGACACAACGACGGAAACAGCCGTCAGAGAGTCGACAGGCGACCAAACCGAGGGCGGTACCGGGCAATCACAACCGCAGGGATCATCCACCATTCACAGTGACCAAACCGAAACCCTGCACCAGGACCCGGAGAATCTCACCGAAAAGCGACTCGAAGTGTTGCGTGCGATTCACAATCGACCGCACGCAACACAGGCCGAATTGGCGGACCAGCTAGAGGTTAGCCGCGCGACAATCAGCCAGCGGGTCAACGCAATCGAGGGCTTCGAGTGGGCGGACCGCCAGGAATACATCGATGCCATATTCGACGGAAACGGACCGATTTCCGACGGGATGGGAGTGTCCCAAGAAGAACTCGCGGCCCGGATCAATTCCCTCACCGATCGGATAGAACAGTTGGAAGAAACCATCGGAGAGTTATCTGAATCCCGTTCCACCGCATTTGATGATCCCGAACTCGCCGCTACAGTTGTCAGAGCCTGTCTCGACTCAGACACCGTGACGGAACAACAGGAACAAGAAATCATCGTCGAAATGATTGAAGCAGGCCGGTATTCGGCATAACTTAGTCGATTCGGTGGGCCTGTGAGCAAGCAACAAGCGGGAGTCTGTAAGATGAAGACGGCTCTGATCCACTCCCTGTGATTCTCCTTCAGGAAGGCTTGGCGCCTGAAATTAGATAATACAAACTACTGAAGGACCTGTTTACTCGAGATGTTGTAATTTTCATATTAGGAAAAATCCAAAATTTCCCGCCTTCCAGGCTTGAGTCGTACCAATTCTATTAAGTACACTAATTAATCATAACCAATATCTATAACTCGGTATTCATAATGGTTATACAGGTCTTAGATTTAGTATAGAAATTATACAGAATTTTAAACGTCTCCTATCGTATCATGCGGTTCTTACATTCGTAGTTGTCCGGATGTTCCGGGCGGCCAACATCGAAACGACCGAACCGGTAATATCGTGGCATCTACAGACATGATGGGGACACAGTTCGAATTCACCCTCAAACAGATTAGAGTAATAGGCGAGGGCTATCGATCCACTGAGCGTTAGGTCTGGCATCAACACCACTGCACAATCCTCTTCAGGACTTTGATGTTGGTGTTTAGCTCTGAGTTGGGAAATATCTACGTCAGAAGATTAATACTATCAAATAATTACTAATAACAATACTGCTATTATTTCAATATCGAGATCGCTAAACCGTGTTAGATTTCGGAGATACGGTGATACTCCTCCGAGAGTGCGGCGGCGTCTTCCGGGAGGAGCGCGACGAGAAGATAGCCTGCGGACTCCTTCAAGTGGTCGATGAGGGTTGCGATCCGGTCGGAATCGATCGCTTCCAGCGAATCTAGCAGGATGAACGGCATTTCTTCGTAAAGTTCGTGCGCGAGATAGCCCGCGAGCGCGAACACGAGCCCCGTCACCTCCCGTTCGGATTCGCTCAAATGATCGATCGTGTCCTCGTAGGCAGCTCCTGAAGCCGTTGGACGAACGACGTGGAGTTCGAAGGCGCGTTTGTCCACGTTTCGACGGCCCTCTTTCACTGTTCGCTCGACGCGTTCGAGCCAGATGCGATCGAGGTTATCGTAATCGAGTAGTTCCAGAACCGTCTCCATGTGTTCGTTGAACTCCTCGACGGCCGTCTCTTCGATCCGGTCGATCTTCGTCCGGAGATCCGTGATCTCGTCAGTGACTGCTTCTAATTGGGCGCAGATCTCGTCTTCCTGGTTGATCTGGTCTTCGATCTCGGTAATCTCCTCGGTGACGCGCTCGAGATCCCTCTCCATCCGACCGATCTCGTATTCGATCTGGTTGGCCTCCCGGTGTAACTCCAAGATACTGCTGTAGTCCTCTTCTTCGAGCTCGTCGACGGTATCCTCGATATCGGAAATTTCCTCTGTCAGGTTGTCACGGTTTTCCTGGAGTTCGTCGATCCTGGCTTCGGTGTCTTCGATATCTGTCTTGAGTGTAGTGCGCCGGCGCTCAAGTCGGTCCCGTTCCTGTTGGGACTGCTGGAGTTGATTCCGTTGGTCGGTAAGGTCTTCGAGTTTTGCATCGATATCACTCACCTCACTGACTGTCTCGGCACTGACCTGCTGGAGACGCTCGATCGTTGTTTCGATCTGTGCTTGATCGACTTCGCTTCCACAGGTCCAGCACGTGACTTCACTATTTGCAAGCAGTTCATCGGTGACAGCCCCCTCGTCAACATCGGTAATCCGAGCGAGGAGATCACCGTCGGTGTCAGCCAGCATCTCCTCGTTGAACTGAATGACGCTTTGGAGTTCGGCGATCTCGGTTTCGAGCGTCTGTTTGCGGGTGCGGAGCCGCTCGATTTGGGAGTCGATTTCGTCGAGGTCTCCGACAGGAGTCTCCGGAAGTTCGTCCAGATCAGCCTCGACCTCGCGCTGCTCGGTTTTGAGCGCGTCGAGACTTTCCCGTTCGGTTTCCAGTTCGTATCGGATGTCGTCGAGTTCGGAGCGCTTCTCTTGGAGTTGGTCGAGGGCCTCTTCGAGTTCGGCTTTTTCTTCGCGGGTTTCTTCGATGTCCGCATCGGCGGCTTCAAGATCCGCTTCTATCGTTTCGAGGTCGGCTTTCTTTTCTTCGATGTCCGCTTCAAGCTGGGTGCGCTGTTCTTCGAGCGTGGGGATCTCGCCTTTCAATTCGTCAATCTCGTCGAGTTCTGTTTTGAGTTCCGCGCGTTCGTCCATGAGGTGATCGATCCGTGCTTGGATGTCGTCGGTATCGACTGGCCGCATAATAATATCTCGCAGGTCGTCACCGCGCGCGACAGCCCGGCGGGCTTCGTTCGAGTCGAGTAGAAACGCGAACAGGTCCGCAAGTTCGGGGTCATCGAGATATGGCTCACCCTCGGTGACAATATGATCCGACCGACGTGAGAGTCGGCGCGTATACATTTCATCACCGAGAGCCAATTCGACGTTCGCTTCTTCAGCGTCACCTTTCATTCGGACGTTATCGCTACCGAGCGAAGCCATGACGGCTTCCAGCAGTGAGGTGCGATTGGTCGCGTTCCGTCCGACCAAAATCGTCACGCCTGGTGAGAAGTCGACAGATGTCTCGGTGATCCCACCGATATTCTCAACCTGAATTCTACCTTTTTTACGGGGACGTTCTTCCAAATTCACGGATTAGGAAAGTTGCTGAGGGCGTAAAAATTTTTTGTTGCCGCAAGGGTTTTTTTATTCACGGATTCAGTATACACTGTACAGTTCCATAACAACCGTACTGTTGTTATCAAATGTTAACGTCAGCACAGTCACATCCGTCTCGTTCGAGGAGTTCATCGACGGAATACTTGGTGCCGCAGTCTTCACAGAGGACGGTTATCTCGACAAAGGTCCGGAAGTCTCCGAGGACGATGTGGTCAGCGGACGCGAGTTCTTCGAGTTTGCTTTGGGTGACGGCACTGGTCCGTCCGCGGAGTCGTTCAAGATTTTTTATCTCGGTTTGGAGACGGTCGGCGTCGGCCGGAGAGTACTCGGCGTCGCGATACTCCGTGAGATACGTTCTAATGGCCTGGTACGTCACAAAGTCACCGAGAAGCTCATCGACATCGACTCCCTCACGCTCGAGGCGGCGACGCGTACGCGTCCGGTCAGCGTGACTTACCTCCTCGTCGGTCAACAATCGATAGACGTTCACGTGATCGTCGTCGAACTGTTGAACGCCGGCTTCTGCCATCGCCTGCGCGAGAAGTTGATGATTGAAAAACTCCGCCAGGTCGCGAAGGCTCTGGCGTTCCTCGGGTGGAGCCGTCCACGATTGTTCGAGTTCAGCACCGACTCCCTCCAGTCCATACTCCTCGATAAGTCGTTCCACTTTCGATCGACGCCCAGCCGTCTGATTTGGTTTGTCGGCGGAATCGGTCATGGTATGTACTCTGTATGAGGCATACAAGAGAGTTTATACTACCCCGTGAGTCGTGGCTGCCGGCGACGACCCGTCGGGAAATAGAAAAATGCTAGTTGTTCGGGATGGTCAAGTGGCGAGTTGTCGAGTGGAGCGAACAATGATTAGGTGAGGTTGACTCTGATCACGGTAGCCGTCCGAAGGACCGGGTTTGGAAGTTCCTCGGCTAACTTTTCCGCTCGTTTACAGTACTTTGGGCCAGAGACGCTCACTGGTCTATAAACATCTCCTTCACCCGAGACGCTCGGGACAGCTAGGCACCACATCCTTTCGCCATTCACATATCCAGAATCATCGCGAGTTGTGCCTCGCGCTTTATTGCAACCTCGCGTTCTCGTTCAAGCGCGTCGACCAGCCGGTGGGCCGTCTCGTCAAACGTCATCTCGTCGCCGTCTATCTCCGACAGCAGTTCCACACTCGTCGACTCGCACCGTTCGATCCAGTCGTCTCGGAGCTCCGACGCTCCGTGGACAGCACCCGTGATTCCACCGATCAGGCCCGCGATAGTATCGTCCTACCGTCCGAAGCTGGTACCTTCGACGATAGATCGGTTCGGATCGCCGTCGGTGAGATCCAAGATCGCCGTCACAACCGGGCCGATCTTGAGCGGACTAAAGCTGTGGTTTCTCCCTGCCAGGTACTCCTCTCGGTCCCACACGATAATAGACCGCCAGTTGAGCATGCTGTCATAGAATGATACGGTGAACTCGTCAATCGAGTCACTCTCTTCGACCTTGGCCATCGCCAGATCGATCGCACGGAAGACCGGACCCGAGACGCGTTTCCGCAGTATTCGGGCCGCGAGTGACCTCTCGTTCAGATTTCAGTGGTTGGCGGTGGACGAGAGGGCGAGTTCAAAGTCGACGATCTGGATATCTCAGAACATCCGTGGGTCCGCGAAGAATTCGAGCGGACGATGGCTGCACGAAAGAAACACGGGCCGCCATTGCCGCCGAACGTGGACGTCGAACTCCAGTGAGTTGGACGTGGGACCGAACGCCGCTGAAACGATTCGGATTCACGTGAGAACGATTGTGACAGGAATGTCGGAACTGGACAGAACGAACTGAGTTACGCTCTCGAACAGTGGCTCTGTTGAGTCACCAGACAGCGACGGGATAGATAGCTAATTCAAAGGAATTGAATCGGAAGATTCGGTTGTCCATGACACAAATCTCCCGCTTCACTGGATTGTTCCGATTGCTCAGGTTGTTACCGATGATGGAGACGAGGAACTTATTACGACCTGATCGGTGTTGTTTCGAAATATTCGTAATACTCATGCTCGTAATGTAATAGCATACCACGATATTGTGTTGTATACAACACCAATTCCGAGAATTTCGAATTTTATCATAACGATTGACACCTATCTAATCAAAATAGGCTCGGTACAAATCATCTCGGAATAATTTGACTTTTCGAAATAACCGGAACAATAATTATAATTGCTCTGCTACCCTGTGGCATGTCTTCAGGCCCACTCAAATCTCTCTCCCGTGCGAACCGGATCGTGGAGAGACTGGTCGAAATGCAGTCAGCAACTGTACGAGAACTGGCCGATGATTTTGACATGCCACTGAGCACGATGTATGAGTATGTCAATACACTTGAAACAATCAATTATATAACAAAAGGACCAGATGGCCACTATCGTGTGAGTTCGTTTTTTCTCAAAGTCGGTAATCAGGTTCGACGCAACTACGATATGTATACAGTTGCTG
This sequence comes from Halovenus amylolytica, assembly GCA_004015825.1. Taxonomy (GTDB): domain Archaea; phylum Halobacteriota; class Halobacteria; order Halobacteriales; family Haloarculaceae; genus Halovenus; species Halovenus amylolytica. The sequence goes on from SAYS01000024.1 coordinate 32,218, forward strand.
AGCCGGAGATCCGTCGATTAGCCGATGAAACGGGCGAATTTGCTGGTTTGATGATCAAAGAAAACAATCTTGGGGTACTTCTCTCGATGAAGAAGGGGGATAAGGTCAAACGCCTGCAGGTAAATCGGACGTATCCGGGGGTCAAATCACGGCTCAATACGACTGCCTATGGGAAAGCGATTCTCGCACAACTAGACGACGAAGAAATCCGGAGTGTGACTGATCAGTACGGTCTCCATCCACGAACAGAAAAGACAGTTACAGAACTTGGGCCGCTGCTGGAAGAGATGGAACTCATTCGCCAGCGGGGATATGCACTCGACGACGAGGAGTGCTTCGAGGGAATGCGTGGTATCGGTGTTCCGATTGTGAGTGAGACAGATAATCTCATAGGTGGGATTGCGCTGTATGGACCGCCAAACAGACTTGATGACGATTCCTTCTTCGGGGAATACCCTCCCGTAGTACAAGAGTATGGAGATATCATTCAGGGAAATCTCGAATACTGACTGGAGGAGCTGGTCGTCATTGCCTCTAGCTGGGATTGTCTAATTGAACCGCTGAAACGTCTTCCAGCTGGACCGCTGACGGATCGGTACTGTTTCCCGGAATGAGAGCCGCTTCGACAGCCTGGCGGACTTCTTCGGGACTCGCCGAACTACCCGCTTGACGGACACTACCTACCGCGTCTGGGTCGAAGGGGATCTGTAAGTGCGTATAGACCGGTTCGAGAACGTCGACGAGTTCCTCGTGATCACATGGAACGACGATGCCAGCTGTCAGTGCAGCATTCCGTCGAATGCGCTGTGCGACGCCGACGATTTTTCCCGTCGCTGATAGTGAGTGTGAGCCGGGACAGAAGGCGGCATTGGGCTCACCCCGGTCGGCATCGATACCAACTGCATCGAGTGCCTGCCAGAGTTGGTCGACAACCCGATCGTAGCGGTCTGTCAGTCCTTTCCGCTTATCACTCACTGTATCGACGTGTGCAAAACAAACGGTCGTGCCAGTGTATGCAACCGCTCTTCCACCAACACTGCGCTCGATAATTCCATATTCCAGCTCTCTGGCGGTTTCAGCTGCCTGCGAATAGCCATCAGCTCGGACATCACGAGGCCCAAAGGCAACGTGTCGATGTGGGTGCCACACCCTGATAGCCGGCTCTGTCGGTTCGGATAACAACGAGTCCGTTACTGCCCGGTCTTTCTCGATAGACGACGCACGACCACGAATCACTCGCATACCTCATGTCAAGAGCGCCCACTGAATAAACATTACAGCTTTATGCCATGGTTCGTCTCTGATCATGATCTTTCCTTCGAAAGAAAGTACTGCAGTATCGCGATTCGTTCGGCTACACGAGGTGGTATCTCTCCCTCTTTCGTCGGCCGACTCCGGGTTGTCGTGTAATTCCTACTCGTTTGGTTTGACGAGGATTTTGACGTGGTCGCTTTCGGGGTCGATGAGCCGTTCGAATCCGTCGTCGACGATTTCCTCCAGACCGATACGGTCTGTGATGAACGGTTCGGGATCGAGTCGGCCGTCGGCGAGCATATCTATTACCATACCGTACTCCTCGTCGGACCGCGGACCGCCGAGATACGCCAGCGTCCCGGTAACCGTCCGTTCACCCAAAACGAGGTTGTTGGGGTGCGTGCTCACTTCTTCCTCCCAGATGCTGACGATGGTCGTGCGACCACTCGGGGCCGTACTTTCGACCGCCGCGTTGAACGAGGCTTCGACGCCTGCGACCTCGAAGGATACGTCAACACCGCCATCAGTGTTCGAAGTGATGTGTTCAATAGCATCCGTACTCGTGGGATCGATGAGCTCGGTCGCACCACAGTCCGCCGCGCGTTCGCGTCTGGCGTCCCGGGGCTCCGAGACGAATATCGAACCCGCACCGGCCGCCCGGGCACATTGAATCACAGCTAGCCCGATGGGTCCAGCACCGAAGACCGCGACCGCATCGCCAGCACGGAGTCCGGAGCGTCGCACAGCGTGTAATGCAACGCTTAGCGGTTCGACCAGCGCCCCGTACTCGATCGGCACGTCGTCGCCGAGTGGTACTGCGTGTTCTGCATCTAGGACGACGCTTTCGGCGAATCCACCGCCGCCGCCCGACAGTCCAACGAAACCGATCGAATCACAGATATGGTAGTTCCCTTCCTTGCACTGGCGACACTCACCGCAGTAGAGAATCGGATTGATCGCGACAGCGTCACCGACTTCTAGCCCCGTCACCGATCCGCCGACTTCGGAGATCGTTCCGCTGAACTCGTGACCCATCCTGATCGGTGCGGTCTCCTGTGACACCGGATGTGGCTCGTCTCCAGGGACGAAAATCGGCCCCGCGGTGTACTCGTGGAGATCCGAGCCACAGATCCCGCAGGAATCGATATCGATCCGGACCTGTCCGTCTTCAACAGCGTTTCGTTCGACGTCTTCGACACGAATGTCTTTTCTGTCGTGGTAGGTTGCTGCTCGCATAGCATTCGACGATTGGCGGGAACCATAATAAATATACATGTAAAATACGACACCACCGAGTTGTACTACATAATAAATCGTTAATATTATACTACAATGCTTGGTAGTCCTTCACGGAGCATGACAGACTATACACTGGAAACCGAAGATGATCGGCTCGAAGCCCTACGTCGAATGCTAACGATACGGGAGTTCGACACGAAGGCCGGCCACTACTTCGCCGACGGCGAGATACCGGGATTCGTTCACCTGTACATCGGCGAGGAGGCCGTTGGTGTGGGGACGTGCGCTGCGCTCGACCCCGACGACTATATCGCAAGCACGCACAGGGGGCACGGCCACTGCATTGCGAAAGGACTGGACCCGGATCTGATGATGGCCGAGCTGTTCGGCAAAGCCGACGGCTACTGCAACGGCAAGGGCGGCTCGATGCACATTGCCGACATCGACTCCGGTATGCTCGGTGCGAACGGTATCGTCGGAGCAGGCCCGCCGCTGGCGACCGGTGCTGCGCTCTCTATCAGCCACCAGGACCGCGACCAGGTCGCACTGGCGTTCCTCGGTGACGGCGCAACTGCGCAGGGCCAGGTCCACGAAGCCATAAACCAGGCGTCGACGTGGGACCTCCCGGCTATCTTCCTCATCGAGAACAACCAATATGGGGAGGCAACACCCGTCGAGAAACAGCACAACGTGGACCAGCTCAGTGACACTGCGCAAGCGTACGATATCCCTGGTGTCACAGTCGACGGAATGGATATCACGGCCGTCTACGAGGCCGTCCAGGAGGGTCGAAAGCGTGCAGCAAACGGTGACGGACCGACGCTGATCGAAGCAGAGACCTACCGGTACCACGGCCACTACGAAGGTGACGAGCAGAACTACCGGACCGACGAAGAACTCCAGCAGTGGAAGGACCGGGACGCGATCGATGCGTTCAAAGCGCGTCTCATCGACCGTGACGAACTCTCTGAAGCGGAGTTCGAGGAGATGCAGGCCGAGGTTGAGGAGACCATCGCCGACGCGATCGAGTTCGCACACGATGCCGAACTTCCCCACCCGCAAGAAGCTTACGACGACATGTTCAGCGATACAGTCCCAGAAATCGAAAAGTTCGCAAACAGGGCGCGCACCGACGGAGGTGATTCACGATGACAGCCCAGGCAGAGCTCGACGGACAGGAAACCGAGACGATGACGGTCCGTGAGGCAATCCGACAGGGACTCCGTGAGGAGCTAGAGCGCGACGAGGACGTCTTGATCATGGGAGAAGACGTCGGTGCGTTCGGCGGTGTCCTCGAAGTGACCGGGAATCTCTACGAAGAGTTCGGCGAGGAACAGGTCCGGGATACACCCATCGCCGAGGCGGGGTACGTCGGAGCGGCAGTCGGAGCAGCCGCAACGGGCACCCGGCCTGTCGCAGAACTCATGTTCTCGGATTTCATGGGCGTCTCGATGGAACAGATAATGAACCAGATGGCGAAGATGCGGTACATGTTCGGTGGAAAAACCGAGATGCCGGTCACCATCCGGGCGACCGAGGGTGGCGGGATGGGTGCTGCCAGTCAGCACTCCGGGACGGTCCACACCTGGATCTCGCATTTCCCGGGATTGAAAGCTGTCGCACCGGGCACTGCCGCAGCTGCGAAAGGACTAACAAAGGCCGCCATCCGGTCGGACGACCCCGTGTTCGTCTTCGAGAACAAGATGATCTACGAACAAAAAGGCGAGGTCCCGACCGACGAGGACTACATCACCCCGATCGGTGAGGCCTCGGTCGAACGCGAGGGTGAGGATGTCACCGTCGTTGCGACACAGCGACTCGTCGGCGAGTCGCTCACTGTCGCTGATGGCCTGTCCGGTGACGTGAGTGTCGAGGTCATCGACGCTCAGTCACTCTACCCGCTCGACACCGAAACGATCGTCGAGAGTCTTCGGAAGACGGGACGAATGGTCGTCGCCGACGAGAGTCCGGTTTCCTACGGCACCCATGCCGAGATCATCGCCCGGGCACAGGAAGAGGCATTCTTCAGCCTCGACGCCCCAATCCAGCGTGTGGGTACACCTGACACGCACATGCCGTTCAGTACGCCACTCGAACAGGAGGTCCTGCCCGACGGGGAGGGAGTCCAGAACGCCATCGAGAAGATCGTCTAACTACTCGTGGCCCACATTGGACTTATTGTCAATCCGTCAGCTGGCCGTGACATTCGCCGGCTCACCGGCGGCGCGAGCGTCGTCGATAACTACGCGAAACGCAGTACGACCGTCTGCGTCCTCGACGGGCTCACCCTCGTCGACGAGACGGTGAGCGTCGAGATCATGCCGGACAAGACTGGCATCGCCGAACACGCGATCGGCGAAGCACCAAGTGAGCTGGACATCTCGAAGGTAGAGATGCCTATCAAGGAAACAGCCGCAGATACGCGGCGTGCAGCAGCCCACTTCCGTGAGACTGCTGATGCCGTGGTCGTTCTCGGCGGCGACGGAACGAGCCGCGACGCGGCGCTCGAACTCGGTGACGTCCCGCTCGTGTCCGTCTCAACGGGGACGAACAACGTCGTGCCGACACCCGTCGACGGAACTGTCGCCGGCGCGGCTGCCGCTGTAATTGCGACCGCTGTGGTCGACGCCGAGACGGTGACTACTCGTCACGGGAAAATCGAGGTCAGGGCCGACGATGTCAACGGCGAGAAACACCTCACGGGGCTGGCCACGATAGGGATCACCGATCGCCCGTTCGTCGGTACACGGGCACTCGTCGACCCGACAGAACTGCTCGGTGGTGTCGTCTCGCGGGCCCATCCCGCAGCGATTGGTCTCACCAGCGTCGCAGGCTGTATCGAACCCATCGCTCCCGACGCACCTGGCGGCGCTGCACTCCGCTTTGGCGACCCCGACGAGACACCCCGGTCCGTCCGTGCGATCCTCGCGCCGGGGATGACGACAACCATCGGGCTCGAATCACACGAGTCGCTCGACTGGGACGAGCCGGCAGTCTTCGAGTTACAGGACTGTGTTATCGGCGCTGACGGTGAGCGCGAGGTCGAACTCGCCGACGCGACTGTCACTATGACACCCACTGCGAACGGCCCGCGTCTCGTCGATGTCGATGGCGCGCTACAGGCAGCCTCGGAGAAAGGTGCCCTCATCAGCGACAGGCCGCTGGCCGACGCCGAATAATCCCGCCGTCCACTTTTTTAAAAGAGAGCGATTCGTGGCATTCACAAGTTCGTGTTTCTGTGTCGAGCGGTCGTCCCCGTGGACACGCTCAGGAGCAGGATCTCCGAAAGCAACAAGCTACTAAAAAAGCAACTCAGTCGGTTACTCTTTACCACGGTACGAGCCGAGAATCAGTTCTGACGCCTGTCCGGCACGCTCGAACAGTTGGTTCAGGAAGGCTTCAGCCTCGGAGCTGTCGATTGCACGCGTATCGTAAGTCAGGTTTGCGGTAACAAGTGGCTGCAAATCGACCCCGTCGTCGGTCGGTACTGCCCGCTGGCCGGACGGATCGATCTCCAGCCCTGCAACAGCTGGCTGGTTGACGAGAAGGCTCTCGGACTCGATATCGGCCGCATTTGCGAGTGTGAACGAGGGGGTCTTCTCGCCGTCGCCGTTGCGTTCTTCGCGGGCCTCGACGACTTCTGTCAGTGACTTTTCGTCGACATCTGGAATGACAGTTCGATCCTGCCCCTCATCAGATTCAGCCACGAGTGCGATATTCTGTGGCTCCTGGAGCTGGTGCGTCGATTCTGTATATGTTGCGTTCACGAGTGGCCGATCTGCGAGGGCTGCGGAAACAACGACGAGTGCCACGTCGATAATGGTGACACGCTGTTCGAACGCCGATCGAACAGCTTCCGTCGTATCGAGCAAGGCCGAACCGACCGCAGGGTCGGCGACGGCTGTGGCCCGCTGATACCGGAGCGAACCTGTCTGAGCCACTTCCGCTGTCTCCTCTGCCGACGAAGCTTCGGCTGCTGCCTCCACGTCCTCGGCCGTGATCGAATCCATCGGCCCGGTTCCGTCCACCGTCGTGAGATCCACGCCGAGTTCTTTCGACTGCTTTTTGGCTCTTGGCGAGGCTTTGACTGATTCTGTGCTTTCGCTGGAACTGCTGGCGGCTGCCTCCACGTCCTCGGCCGTGATCGAATCCATCGGCCCGGTTCCGTCCACCGTCGTGAGATCCACGCCGAGTTCCTCAGCCTGTTTCTTCGCCCGCGGGGACGCTTTGATATCAGTGCTCCCGCCACCCGACGAGACTGTCGATGCGGCTTCCTGGGTGTCGGCCGATCCAGCGTCAGCGCCCGAAGTCGACGCTTCGACTGCTGCGGGCTCTTCTTGGGCCTCCCCTTCGAGTTCGCCCTCGACCTCGGCTTCGAGATCGGAGATATCTGCATCGGCTGCTGCGAGTATCCCGATCGGTTTGCCGGGCGGAACGGCCTCGCCCTCCTCGATATAAATTTGACGAAGCGTACCGTCTTCCCGTGCATCAACCTCACCGATGCTCTTTTCAGACTCGACTTCTGCCATTTTATCTCCTTCCGACACTTCGTCCCCCGGTTCGAAGAACCATTCCAGAACGGTTCCCTGCTCCATCTCCAGCCCAAGCTTAGGCATCCTGATAATGATTGCCATGTATCACACCAATGTGAGGCGGGCTACTAAAGCGTATCTCTTGACCATCACTAATTTTCATTTACAAACAGATCTAAAACTCTGTGCAGACTCCGGTGGTCACGGAATCCCGATGCAGTGGCAAATTCAGGCCGACAGAGATTCGTTTCTGCCAGTGGTGTAGTGTAATCCGCCACGTCACACGGAGTTTAGCTAATTTTAGGCGCTAAGCCCCCAGTCTTAAGGAGCCGCCGAAGGCGGCGAGTAGGCAGGGGTAGTTCACATTCCCTATATGACGTTCTGGAGGATACCGCCATCGACGACGACGGACTGTCCCGTGATGTTTCGGTTCTCCGCAAGGAACACAGCGAGGCGCCCCATGTCCTCCGGTGTCTGGTCACGACCCATCGGAATGGTGCGGTCGATAGTGTCTTCGTAGGCTTCGCCGGTCTCTGGTGTCAGCACGTCCGACCACATCGGCGTTTCGACGATACCCGGACAGAGGGCATTGACTGTCACATCTGGGGCAAGTTCGAGGCTGAGCGATTTCGTAAGGCCGAGAACCGCGTGTTTCGACGAACAGTAGTGGGCGAGACCAGCGGCCCCAATACTCCCCGCAATAGATGCGGTGTTGACGATCGTGCCCCCGGAATCTCGCAAATGCGGGATCACAGCTCGGGACACGAGAAACATTCCCTTGACGTTCACGTCCATCACTGTGTCCCACTCCTCCTCGGCCATCTCCTCGACCGTCGTAACGGTAATGACACCTGCGTTGTTCGCGAGGACATCAATTTTGCCGAACTCTTCGACGACCTCGTCGACCATTGCTTCGACCTGGTCGGCTTTCGTGACGTCGCAATCGACGACGTGTGCGCGCTGGCCCTCGGCCTCGACGCGATCGACCACCTTCTGTGCTCGTGTCGTCCCGCCAATCTCTTCGGATGATTGCTGGTTGTACTCCGTGTCCAGCACGTCCACGTCCGCGATGACAACATCGCTGCCAGCAGCCGCAAACTCCTCGGCTATCCCACCTCCGATATCCCCACCGCCGCCAGTTACGATCGATACTGCACCCTCTAGTGATGTTTTTTTTACCATCGGCGACTGTATATGTGATATACAACATCATAAAACATGAGGGTTACAGAAAATAACGGGTCGTGGTTGGTGTTCCCGGAAAGAGTGGATCCTTCATCATGTATTGGAGCGCCCACCGGCTGGAAGGCTCCGCTCTCGACGATGGTCGTTTGGTACAAAATACGATCCTACACCTGATCGGCCAGTTCACTGCAGTTCGCTTCGGACTGCGGTCCCAATCTCTTCGATGGCTTCGTGCGCCCGGTCGAGCTCCGGATCGGCGAGCATCGTCAGGAACCCGTGGATCATATCGTCGTACTGCACATCCCGAGTCGAAACGCCAGCTTTGGACAGGCGGTCTGCAAGTTGTCGGCCTTCGTCGCGAAGTGGGTCGAATCCACTCGTCAGGACAAACGATGGTGGGAGCCCCTCCAGGTTCTGTGAGCGAAGTGGCGACGCGTACGGATGACGACCATCCAGTTCACTCCGAAGGTACCCGTTCCAGAACCGTTCCATGTCCTTTCGCGTGAGGAAATAGCCCTGAGCGTTCTCTTCGTAGGACTCCGTATCGAACGCGTATTCCGCGACCGGATAGGCGAGTACCTGATAATCGATCGCCGGCCCTCCTCGATCGCGTGCGAGAAGTCCGACACCCACGGCCAGAGCGCCCCCGGCACTGTCTCCAGCGATTGCTAGCGTACCGGGTTCGGCATCGATCGTCTCGGCGTTGTTCGCAACCCAACGAGTCGCAGCGTAACAGTCTTCGAGTCCAGCTGGGAACCGGTGCTCGGGAGCGAGCCGGTAATCGACTGCAATTACGACACAGTCGGATGCGTTCGCGAGTTCCCGGCACAGCGCATCGTGCGTTTCGAGATCTCCGAGCAGCCAGCCACCACCGTGGAAAAACACGAGCGGCGGAAACGGGCCGTCGCCACTCGGCGTATAGATACGAACCGGGATGTCTCTCTTTGGACCGGGCACGGTGCGTTCAGTCACAGTTGCGACTGAACTCGGTAGCTCGTCGGGCACGGATAGATCGCGATACGTTTTGCGGGCATCCTCCAACGATAGCCGGTAAAGTGGCGGTAGCCCCTGCTCGGAGAGGCCGTGGAGATACTCCTCGACCTGGGAATTAAGCGTCGATGACATTGCGTCAGTTACCAGTTTTGTATGGAACCGTATAATTGTATTTGTCAGTATAAATATGTATTGTGATTTCGAAGAGGGGTTCATTATTTATTCGTTCGTATAATACACCTCCAAGATGGCTGTGCAATCTCTCCCGTCAGAAACAGATGTATTAGTTATTGGTGCTGGCCCCGGCGGCTACGTGGCTGCGATCCGGGCGGCCCAGTCCGGTCTCGACGTCACACTCGTCGAAAAAGATGCCTACGGTGGTGCCTGTCTCAACGTCGGTTGTATCCCGTCGAAAGCGCTCATCACCGCGATCGATATCGCACACGACGCCGACCACGCCGGGCACATGGGTATCAACGCCGAGCTCGACGTGGACCTTGCCGGGATGATCGACTGGAAAGACGGCGTCGTGAATCAGCTCACTGGCGGCGTCGAGAAACTCTGCAAGGGGAACGGTGTGACACTGGTCGACGGTACCGCAGCGTTTACGAGCGACCGTGCGGTTCGAGTTACCCAGGACGGGACAGAACTCGGGTCGATCTCGTTCGATCACGCGATCGTTGCCACCGGGTCACGGCCCGCAGAACTCCCTGGCTTTGCATTCGACGGCGAACACATTCTCTCGTCGACACACGCACTCGAACTCAAATCGCTCCCCGATCAGTTGCTTCTCATCGGCGCCGGCTACATCGGCATGGAACTCTCGACGGTATTCGCCAAGCTCGGTGTCGATGTGACGGTGGTCGAGATGCTCGACCAGGTGTTGCCGGGCTACGAACGGGATATCGCTCGCGTCGTCAGACAGCGAGCCGGGGACCTCGGTATCGACTTCCGCTTCGGCGAGGGTGCCGATAGCTGGGAGGAAACTGCCCGGGGGGTCCGTCTGTTTACCGTGACCGAAGACGGTGATCGGTCTGAATATCCCGCTGACCGTATCGTCGTTGCCGTCGGTCGAGAACCTGTCACTGACACGCTCGGCCTGGGGAACACGAGTATCGAACCTGACGATCGTGGATTCGTTCCGACTGACGACCAGACACAGACTGACGCAGAGCGTATATTCGCTATCGGTGACGTTGCTGGTGAACCGATGCTCGCGCACAAAGCGAGTAAAGAGGGCGAGGTTGCAGCCGATGTCATTGCCGGCGACGATGCCACGCTGTCGTCTCGGGCGATCCCTGCTGCTGTGTTCACTGATCCCGAGATCGCAACGGTTGGAATGACCGAAGCTGAAATGAAAGAAGCGGGACAGGAACCCGTCGTCGGCCGGATGCCGATGCGAGCTTCGGGGCGTGCACTCACACTTGATGAGACCGATGGGTTCGTGCGCGTCGTTGCACACGGCAGCACGGAGACCATCCTCGGTGCGCAGCTGGTCTGTCCCGACGCTTCGGAACTGGTCGCCGAACTGGCGCTGGCAATTGAGCTGGAAGCTAGCCTCGAAGAGGTCGCATCGACGATCCACACACATCCAACTCTTACGGAGGCAGTTATGGAGGCGGTTGCGAACGCTCGCGGTGAAGCCATCCACACGCTCAACAGGTGAACGACCGAGAGAAGCCCACAGTATCGTCCATACTTTTTTGTCCTCCGCTCGTATCGATATAGCTATGAGTCGTTCTCGGAAGCCGGACTGGTTAAAGATGCGACCACCATCCGGCGAGCGATTTACCGATATCAAGTCGACACTCCGTGAGTACGATCTTCATACAGTCTGTGAAGAGGCAAACTGTCCCAATCTGGGCGACTGCTGGAGTGGTCGCGATGGCCCCGGCACTGCGACGTTCATGTTGATGGGCGACCGCTGTTCGCGAGGCTGTAATTTTTGTGACGTGAAAACTGGTGGGATGGAGGCTTTGGACCCGGACGAACCGGAGAACGTGGCTGATGCCGTCACTGAAATTGGGCTTGAGTACGTCGTTTTGACGAGTGTCGACCGGGACGATTTACCCGATCAGGGTGCAGGCCACTTCGCCCGCACGATTCGAGAAATAAAACAGCGCGATCCTGATACCCTCGTCGAGGTTCTCATCCCGGATTTTCAGGGCGAACCGGAACTCGTCCGTGAGATCATCGGTGCCGAGCCAGATGTCATCGCACATAACGTCGAAACGGTGGACCGCCTCCAGTGGCCCGTACGTGATCGACGCGCGTCGTACGAGCAATCGTTATCGGTCTTAGGGCAGGTACACCAGGAGTCCGATATCTACACGAAAACATCGCTCATGCTGGGTGTCGGTGAGTACGATCACGAGGTCTACCAAACGGTAGCAAATCTTCGATCTGTCGGCGTCGATATCGTCACGTTCGGACAGTATCTCCAGCCATCCACCCGGCATCTCGAGGTATCCGAGTATGTCCACCCAGACAAGTTTGATGTCTGGAAACAGGTTGCCGAAGAGGAATTCGACTTCCTCTACTCCGCGTCAGGACCACTGGTACGTTCATCGTTCAAAGCAGGTGAATTCTTCGTTAAATCCCTTCTCCGGGATGAGATATCTGTCACGGACGCCAGAGATGTTGCCGATCAGGCATAGTCGTTTTGAACCGCGGACTTGTACCTTCGACCGAACACCTCTCTGTACAAAAACTAGTTGCTTTTAGTTAAATTATGCCAGAGATCGCCTGCCCCACCGGAAATAACGACGGGATTTTTACATTCGCTCTTCTGTAGAGGATTGTTGGTGAGCCGTCGCACTCGCTGGAAGTCAGAGCAGGCAAGGGTGGTGCGTCAGCGCCACCCGACGAACAATGTTCCCAATCAAGACGTTCGTCTCGGAGCGTCGTGCCGCGACCCTGTTGCAACAGGTTCGCTGGCGTGACGGCGTCTGTTGCCCGCACTGCCGTTCCGAATCCGTGATTTGGTACGGCAGCTATCGAGTGTTCCAGCGATACCGCTGTAAGAATTACGACCGCACGTTCAATGATCAAACCGGCACCGTCTTCGAACAATCTTCGGTTGAACTCAGGAAATAGTTTCTCACCGTCTACACCTATATCCGTTTCAACACCAGTCTTCGGCAGTTAGACGTTGAAATCGATGTCTCCTACAAGACAGTCTACCGGCGAGTACAGCGCTTCCTGCGGGCGCTGGACGTGCCTCAGTTACAACTCGAAGGGCCGTCGAAATTGACGAACTGTACGTGAAAGCAGGCCGTAAAGCCCGCGAGCGCGACCAGCCGTCGCGCTCGCGTGGCCTGTCCACACGCGGAAGAGGTTCATATGAGCAGGACAAGCCCCTGTGTCCATTTTGGCTGACCGTGGCACTGGCGACCGCTATGTGCTGCCAGCGAAAGCCGCCAACGAATCGACGATTCGACTCCTGCTTGCTGACCGCAAACAGGAGTCGATCACCGTCTATACCGATGGCTTTCGAGCGTACGACCCGCTAGACGAAGACAACGCATTCGACCGCGAATACGTCGTCCACGGCGAGGGCGAATATGTAGATGAAGGTGTCCACGTGAACACCTGCGAGAGCCACGGCTCGCTGGCGCGATCCTGGCTCTCACCACATCGAGGTGTCTCCAAAGACAAACTCACACCATATCTCAGAGCGTTTCAGCTCCACCGCCGCGTCTTCCGAAAACCAGGGAAAGAGGCACTGAAAACGATCCTCGAAGCTGCGCAATGATTTACCAACAATCTACGTCACAAGAGCGTTACAAATTTATAGCCACCAGTATCAAGACGGAGGTATAGTAACCGTTAGAACTTTTTACTCATAATAGATTGTTAGCTACTGACTCATCTTCACGAAATCTCTGTCGAAGAGTTGCAAGATACTCTCGACAATATAGAGGGAAACAAGCCGACACAACGGCATCTAGCGGTGATCGCGTCAAGAACGGTGTCACGCAAACCGGCTAGCCAAGTAGTACGACATCCAGCGACGCACAATTTACAGTTGACTCAAGCGACTCGTCAGTTTCGAGTCGCTTGCGCAGGCTGTGACGGATTTTCATCTATCTGGAAGGAAAGAAAGAATATCAGAAAAACGGCAAAATAAATTTGAAGAAACTATCCACGAACTTCATCGAAAAGCTGGCATTGACGCGCCAGCGTGGACGCCGGTGCTCGTTCAGCTATATATTGAAGAAACGTACGATGTGGAGTACCCCACCCCGAGCTGTCGGCGGTTGCTAAAAGAAGCGGAATTGAACTTTCAAAAACCGCGCCGAACAGCCGCCGAAGCTAACGAAAACGAGCAACAGCAGTTCTGTGACGACCTCAAAAAAAGCGGCGAGAAATGGCCCCCCTTAGTGTGTCTCGATCAAACAAAGAAATCTTCGGAGGTCGAGCTGCGTGCCGCGCGGCACGCGGCCTTCCGTGGACTCCCTGGCCAGCGTGACTGGACGTGTTTGTTGGGTGCGATCACCGAGAGCGGTGACCGCTTTTCCTCCCGATTCGAAGAATACGTTACTGCCGAACACACAAATATATCATTTTAGTATTATATAAAGAATTTAAATATGATTTGGTCGTAGTGCTTGACGGAGCGCCATCCTTCCAGGCGTCGGCTGTCACGGACCTGGCGGCCCGTGACAACCTCGTCTTCGTGACACTCCTGTCGTATTCATCGGAATCGAACCCTGTTGAGAAATGTTGGCGACAACTGTGAACTACCCTGCCCTACCGTGCTCGGGGCTACCCGCCCCTCGCTTGTAGCGGACAGGGCTTCCTGTTTCTGTGTCGGAACTTGCAGGAACAGGCCCCCACAGCGGTTCCAGACTCCGCAGGCGGCTTCCCTTTACAGGTGGTTTGGAGTGACCAACTACTACCAGATAGACACTCGGCCACAGCAGACAGTGCGCGCTTCTTGTCGCGCTTGAACACTGGTGGGAACGTGGCGAGCATCGTTCTACCCCATTCAACCACATGAGTAGTAAATCTGTTTGTAAACGTGAATGTGAGACGATGACAGCGCTGTATCCCTTCCCTGATCGCGCCTTCGGCGCTCACTGAGCAAGGGGGCTTCGCGCCTGTAATTAGCTAAACCGCCCTCAGCAACCGATTCTTTGACTCACTCGACGAGTTACAAACAGCGATCGATTCAGCACTTGACCAGCTACCTCTTCCAGAGATGAGTAACTATTTCTAATTACTACTATAGTCGAGTCAGTCGAGCGTCTTTAACTCCTCCAGAGCAATTCCAAATGCAGCGAATTCATCGGCTTCGAAGACGTGATGGATCGGAACTACCAGGTCGCGCTTGGCCCCTTTCTCGAGTTATATCTGAACGTCCATAGACTTCCAATCATTAGTTGCATGATGTCAGCTATGTTGACTTCATGGCCTGCGATGAGGCGAGAGGCTCCCGTCACAGTCGCTGCGCGCAGTCCTGACAGTAGATGAAGTCGGTGCTGTTCTCGGCGCCGCAGTTCGAGCAGTTCCGAGTTCCGTTGCGGTCGTTCTCATCCTCGAGTGTCGCCTGTAATCCGTCTTCTTTCTCGTTACTTTCGGGATAGTGTTCTAACTCACCGGATTGCAACTGCTGCCGGCGTTCACGTCCCTCTCGGAAAATATCAACGAGAACCGGGATAGTGACGGCTAACCCGGCAAGCAACAGCACCGTAACGAGAAGAAAATAAAGTTCACCGGTCATCCATTGATGTTGCTACTATCCCGATAGATTTATGAACTGTGTCAGAAGACCGTATACATTGAGCGGATTGGGCGAGAAGCCCCCATCCTCAATGAGCAAACACAGTGAGCGAGTAGGGTGGGGATGAATCGCCCTGCGAGGGAAACATACACTTGATTTTCTCCCACTGCATAATCCAAGTACGGCGCATGGATTACGTACTCAAATACAGACTCCTTCCCACTGGTCATCAATGGGAGCAACTGGACTGGGTACGTGATACCGTGAGGCAAGTCTACAACCACGGATTGCACCGATTCAACCGTATTCCTAAATCGGACGGAACGGTCAGACAACGGGTGGTACAGGTCCGAGATGAACTACCAGCACTCAAAGACTGGTGGACCGATCTCACAGACGTTTATTCGACCGTGCTACAACAGGCGGTCGGACAAATCGAAACCAACATCGATAATCTTGGTAAACTCCGCAACGCCGGATACAACGTTGGATCGTTAAACTGGAAAGCGCCAGACGAGTACCACAGTTTCATGTATCGACAGCGGGGCTTCGAACTCGATGGGAAGAGTGGCCCCACTGGGCGTGGAATGCTTACACTCAAAAATGTCCACGGCGAAACCATCGACGTACCAATCCGGCTACACTGCGCCCTCCCAGACGACACTGACGTGAAACACGTCACGATCAGAAAAGACAAGACAGGTGCCTGTTATGCCTGCCTCAACGTTGAGCAAGACACACCCGACAAACCAAGTCCCAGGAGGGTGTCATAGAACAGTTCTCATACCAGAGAGCAGGGTGAACGCTGAGGTGGTATGAGCCCAGCGACCCTGCAAGAGAATTCTACGGTAGAGACGTTCTTCAATGTCGTGGAAACCG
This sequence comes from Halovenus amylolytica, assembly GCA_004015825.1. Classification (GTDB taxonomy): domain Archaea; phylum Halobacteriota; class Halobacteria; order Halobacteriales; family Haloarculaceae; genus Halovenus; species Halovenus amylolytica. Next base: position 48,025 of record SAYS01000024.1, read on the forward strand.
AGACACTAGCGCTGTTTGAGCATCTCTTCTTCGAGTTTCTCGAAGAGTTCGACGTGTTCGCCCCGGCGGAGACGGGGCGATCACGAGATCACGAACCACCCGAGATGATGCGTGGGTTTCTGCACTGCTACTACAAGAACATCTACGGTATTCGTCCGGTTGCGCGAGAACTGAACAACACAGTCGTCTGGCTCAGCTGTGGCTTCGATCGACCGCCGTCGAGAGACGCGGTCGATCGCTTTCTCACCGATCTCGAACACGTCGTTGACGATATTTTCAACCACCTCGTCGAGCAGGCCGCCTTGCGGGGCCTGCTCGACTTGGCCTACTCGATTGATTTAACAGACGTGAGAGCGATGCCCGCCGATCCAGACGCGTCGAAATGCTACGATCCAACAGCTGAAGAGTGCTACTACGGGTACGGCTGTGCGATCGTTTCGACCGGGTCAAAAATCCGATTGCGGCTGAGTTCACCGAGAGCAAGCAAGCGCCAGAAGAGACGGCGATGCGCGTCACGCGTGACGCGCTCGCCGTCGCCAAACCGATGTGGATGATCGGTGATAGCGCCTACGATACGCTCGACTGGCACGACCACCTGCTGGCCGCAGGGGTCGTGCCAGTCGCTCCGTACAACCCGCGAAACACCAACGATCCGAAAGGCATCGAGTACGGGGTCGAAGACCGTATCACCGAACATAGTGAGGACGTGCAGCTGAAGCAATCGACGCTGGACAAGACATATAATCGCCGCACAAGAGTCGAACGAACCAACAAATCAGTGAAGGACTGCGGCCTCGGGCATGCGTCCGCCCGAGGCCGCGTCCACGCACGAGCGCAGGAGTTTCTTGCGTTGTGCCTTCGCCTCGTCGTTGCTATCACCAACTACGAACGCGGAGATGATCCGGGAAGCACGATCATTACGGTGTGACAAGAGTTCTATGATATCCTCGAGTGTAATAAACATGTCCGAGTGAATAATTCTAATGCATTATCATAACATATTCCCCGGTTGCAACGGATTTGGAGAATAGAGCAATAAAAACAGTGGTTAGACGGCACACGGTGGGGGTAAATAGGTTAGTACTGAGGGATGAGGGCCGGCTTGGGTTTGGGCAGAATCAAGTATCCCTCACCCCGATCTTTGATTAATGTGAGATAATTAAATAATTTTCCTTGTGTTACCTTTTTAATCTCTACTGCACACAATTGTGAAATATTTCTTCAGGTAGAATAAGAAACGTGGTGGAGATCAGTTACTGTCTAGGAGCGTGTCATAGAAAGCCTCCCAAGGGAGGCCGCAGGATTTGGAAACTGTGTCCAGCAGCACCAAAACCCTGCAAGACGTAGCTTCGGTCGACGACTTCTTGAATGTCGCGGCTACGGAGACAGCA
>SAYS01000025.1 GCA_004015825.1 Halovenus amylolytica
TGGTTGCGAAGGTTCCGGGGCGTCTCAAAACACCACTTACAGGGCTATCTGAACTTCCTCAGCCTCACACTCAACACCGAACGCTGGTTCGAGAAAATCCTGAGTACCGACTTCTACAGATGAGCGTATCAACTGATGTCTGATATGTGCTGGATAGATCAGTCCATCCCGTGATAGTACGACCACGCCACTCGCAAGAAACTGAAAGACGCCCGTCGTTGTCCCGAATGCGGAGAAGACGTGCCGCCAATCTGGAAGTACCCGGCTGAGCAAGTGCCGTACAAGCCGCCTGGCGACGTCGGATCGATTTTCTTCTTCAGGTGCAACTGCGGAGAGGCGTTCGTCGTCGGCGAAACCGAGAGTGGCGACCGCCGGATCATCGAACTCGAGGATACGGGGCGATCGAAGCGTCCAGTTGTATGGTACGACAGCGGCCCGTTCGATATCGGCCTCATGACGGCCGATGCCATCCGGGAGTACGGCGATGGGACCGCGTGGCGCGACGCCGGAAGAGAAGTCTGGCACCGCCGCGCCGAGGGATCAAACGCTGGGAACGGGAGCGTGATGCGGTGTGCGCCACACGCGATTGCCTTTGCTGAAGACCTCGATACACTCATCCAGGTGAGCAAAGAATCGTCGGCGATCACACACTACGATCCGCGATGCACCTACGGTTGCGCAGTGTTGAACTGCACCATCGCGGGGTATCTCCGGGATGTTGAGGATCCGCTTGAGATGGCGTTGGACCAAGTTCAGAGAGACGCTCCAGACGAACTCGTCGAGAGCCTCCGGTTCGTTCCAGATATGATCGATGAACCCCAGCTGAAAACCTCTGGATACGTTGTGCATACGCTCTAGATAGCCTTGTACGATGCAATGACAGCTGAAACTGCCGAAGATGCGATCGTCACTGCTGTCAACCGTGGCGGAGATACAGATACGATCGGAGCCGTGACAGGTGCACTTGCTGGCGCACGATTCGGGAGCGACTCTCTCCCCGAGCGATGGCTCGACACGATCAACAAGCCGGAGGAACTCGAACTCCTTGCTCAAGCGCTCGTAATGAGTGATCTCAACGCGTCAACCTGACCAGTTGTGTCTCGATCAGCACCGCTTGGGGGTTCTGTCAGCATGGGTGTAGAGTGTTACTCACCACCGTCGTCCGGCAAAAATTCAGACGAATCATTTATTTTAGTGGGAATTACTTACTACCTGTCAGGAAAGCCGTGCCAGATACAGAGCGCGAATTGGTCACTGGCGAGTTGTCATCTATCGATGTGAATAATAGAGACGGGAATTGAGTATGCAGGCAAGCACGTACTTCCACCCATTCTTGGGGTAACTCTCCGCGTGCCTCAGTCGTCGCTATCGCTGTCTGCATCCCACTCCACCTGGACCTCATGAATCAGTCCCTCCTCAGTTTCGCGAGCCCATTCAGTGATGGAGATCGTCCCCCTCGGAGGGTTGCGCCCGCTGACAGTTTCCGTACTTGTCGGCTCCATTCCCCCGGAACCGCCAGTGAGACTCTCACGAAGGCCCCGGAGATACGTCGCTGCCTCCCCGCGGGTCATCTCGGTATCCAGCACCGAAGACGCCTCCCGCTCGGCGGCGGTTACGTCGGTATGGCCAAGGCCGACGGCGTTGACCACAGCACCGAGCAACAGGATAACACCGATGAAGTACAGCCAGGTAACCAACAGGAGGATGCTTGCGATGAGACTCCCGCCGCCGCCGGTCAGGGAGACGTACACTTGGAACAGCACTTGCAGGATCGCCCAACCGACGGCCCCGACAACCGTCCCCGGCAGCACTTCTCGTGGCGTCACGTCGATGTCCGGGAACAGATAGTACATCGGGAAGAACGCGCCACAGAGGCAGACGATCAGTAGCACGGGGGCCACAACCCCAATGAACGGGACTGACGAAAAGAATGCGACGACGGTAGTTGTGCCGACCATCGCGATGGCGCCCAGCGCGAGGGTAAAGAGCATCACCAGACTCTTTTTGATCTGGCCGAGGAACGATCCCTGGACGGTTGTCTCGTATATCTCCGAGAACGCCGTATCGAGCGCACGGAATACCTTGATCGCCCCCCACACAAGGATGAGAACCCCGATGAGAGAAGAACTGATTGTCGAGCCGAGGCCGGAGCCGCGTTGCTCTTCGATCATCACCTCGATGACACCACCGACTGACGGAGAGACGTTTTCAGTCGCCCCCTCGACTATCTGCTGTTGTAGTTCGGGCGCGCCGAGTACGGAGACGCCGATGAGGAAGAACATGAGCAGTGGAACGATCGAGACGAACGCACTGTACGCGATACTGCCGGCGAGAAACGTCACGTTCTTTTCACTGAAGACGCGGAGAACCGGTTTCACTCGCGAGACGACAGACTGGATATTCATAGTTCACGCACCTTGTGCGAGCATCGCAATCGTCGGTGGTTATACGACTCGTTCAGCGGAATGGAAAAGTGAAACATTTCCGTTTCCCTACCGAAAGCTCTGTATTCTGCACACAGTCTCTGACAGACGCGCAATCTATTGGTTTGCTGTCTGCGGGAGACAGGGCGCAAATCTTGGACTCCATCTCGTGGTAAAATCGTCAATAAGCCAGACAGCGTTGGTTTCATTCTCCCGTTAGTCCATTGATACACTCGGCACGAACCTCGGTACTATCCTCTCTGCCCATGTCTTCTTCGCCGTGATCGACCGAGTCGATCAGTTCTCTCGAGACCATATCTGGCGAGATGTTTCGAACATCATCCACATCATGGTCGCATCGGGCACATTTGACCATGAACAAAGTAACCAGGGTGACGATTATTAGTATTGACAACATAGTAGGCTGTTAACTATTTGTCCGAACGTTACCGATATGTTGCGTTCACCCTCTGTATCGTTCACATCGCTTTTGACGAAAATCAGAGATGTTACGGCCTGATTCGCTCTATCGTTCGGCTTTATTGACCTGGCTGAACTGCCCTGAACAGAGCAAGCCATCCTGCAGGACTTGCGCGTTCTATTCAGCACTCGACACGTGATGACTTGCTTTGAGGATTTCAGGGGAGTGGTCGAGACAGACCCGATCTGCATTCCACGTGAACGGAGACTGAACGAAGAAGATCGACGAACATTGTTGAGAGATATCAACCAATATCTGCAGGGCTTTTCTGTAATACTCAGTCCGGAAATTATATTCGGGGGACTACGTGACATTCTCACACACAGAAAGATGGTGGCACTACTGACTATCGTCGGTGTGGTTGTCGCCGTATTTGTCGGGTTCAATATCGGTGGGTCATCAACGGGTGTGGCGTTTGGTCCGGCGGTCGGGTCACGCCTCGTTCGGAAGACGACCGCGGCGACGCTGTTTCTCGTGTTCGGCTTCCTCGGTGCGTGGACCGTAGGTCGAAACGTCATTGCCACGATGAGCAGTAGTATCGTGCCAGCAACCCAGTTCACGCCTCTTGCAAGCGTGGTCGTCCTGTTTTTTACTGGTCTGTCACTGCTTATTTCGAATCTCTACGGCGTGCCAGCGTCGACCTCGATGACGGCTGTTGGAGCCATCGTCGGACTGGGACTCGCGTCGGGTACCCTCAACCAGGCGCTTATGTTCGTTATTCTTTCCGCGTGGATCGTTGCCCCGCTTTTCTGCTTAGGTATCGGGGTCGGCGTTGGGCGCTACATCTACCCGTATCTTGATCGCTACGTCGCGTTCACGACGTTCACCCTCCAGTTTGTGCAGATAGACCGCTCGGGGACGGTGCCCCGCCCGTCTGTGAATCCGAACGCGTCTTCGCGAGACATCGTCGGATCGCTCCTGGTGGTCGTCATCGCCTGCTATATGGCGTTCTCGGCAGGGGCGTCGAACGCCGCGAACGCTGTGGCTCCCCTCGTCGGCGAAGGGGGATCACTGACGGTCAATCAGGGGGTTTTGCTCGCGGTGTTTGCCTTCGGTTTGGGCAGTTTCACTATCGCTCGTCGGACGCTGGCGACGGTTGGCGATGAAATCACAGAGCTCCCGATTCTCGCGTCGCTGATTGTCTCCGTAGTCGGTGGGACAGTCATCACAATACTCTCGTATTTTGGGATTCCTGCAAGCCTCGCTGTCAGTACGACATCGACGATCATTGGGCTCGGGTGGGGGCGGGCAAGTCGGGCAGCGACACTTTCAGAGTTAGTCACACCAGCGCCCGAGCGTTCGGACTTCGAGGTGGCGACGGGGGCGTTAATTACCTCACGCAGCGAAGAGGCACCCGTTAGTCCGACTATCGGGGATATTGCAAGATACGAAGAACCGCCAGAGAGACCGGAGGAGATTCCAAACGTACCGGATATCGGCGCAGAGGGACCAGCTGACCTCGACGAAAACAGTCTGTTTAATCCAGCGGCGGCAAAACGCATCGCTACGATGTGGATTTTGACCCCATCGCTGGCGGTTGCCGCCTCCTACCCGGTGTTCGTGTTCCTCTGATAACTCCGTCGGATGTAATAGTAGATCGACCTTCGGGACTCCATTTCATACTCCATACTCCAGGGTATGCAGCGGGATTCTCATGGAGTCACGCTCTAAAGACCAATGGATACCACAGTAGCTTTTATGATTGACTGTCATGTGTGCGTATGGGTGACGAAATATATCACTCGCATCTGGACGTGTTTCTGCTCTGGGCGTGCCGGGAGACGGGCGTCATCGCAGAACTGATCGACGGGCCGAAAAGCCCTGACACCGTCGCGGAGAGAACTGGGATCACGGACCGGGCCGCGACTGTCACGCTCGAGGCGCTCGCCGACATGGGCTACCTCGAGGAGTCTGACGGCAAGTATGGCCCAACGGCCGAACTCGACGGGTTTCGCCCGGAGACGGACGTGTTAGACAAGGGCATCTTGCCCCATCGGCTGGACGTGCTGGAGGGGTATATGGATCTACCCAAACTGATGCGGACAGGTGCGACACCCCAGCATGAGATGGACGAACTCCGGCGGTATATGGGTGCGATGGCTACAATCGAAGAGACGACCGTGCGTGCTGTCGTCACGGCCGCCGAGCACGCCCATCCACAGCCCGATCGCGTGCTCGACGTCGGGGGTGGCCCCGGTCGGCTGTCAACGGAGTTCGTCCGCCGTGGCGCCGATGTGACACTGTTCGACATCCCGCCAGTGATAGATCTCCTCGCGGATCACCACGCCGAGGCGGGCCTCGAGACGGTTGCCGGCGACGCGACGGAGTCGCTCCCAGACGGGTTCGATCTCGTGTTTAGCTCCAGGGTGATACTGACCTTCTCACCGACCGAACTCCGGGACTACTTCGACAACGCGTTCACCGCCCTCGACCCCGGTGGGACGTTCATGTGCACGGAACGTACACGGGACCACTCGAACGACGTCGAACGATTCGCGGCCCACATGCTAACCATCTCGCCGGACGGCCACACACATACCGCCGCGGAGTACAAGTCCGCCCTCGAGGGCGCTGGGTTCGTGGACCCAGCAGTCACCGATATCCCAGGCACCGGGTTCCAGGCTATCGTCGGTCACAAGCCCGCGTAGCCAGTCGGGCCAATTGGTCCAGGTTCGGGTTCGACTCCAGAGGCCACACTGCTGTGCTCGATCACCTCGAGGCCGGTGAAGATGGGATAGTGTTCGTCCGAGCATTGGTCTTTAGCTAAGAGAAAAACCACGTGACAGCAGCGGCTTATCGAGTCGTCTATTTTTGAGGAATGAGGAGGTAACCGCTGTGCACACAGATACCTGACTGTCAATTGCCCCACCTGCGACAAAGAATTCGACGTTGTATATCCAAACGAGTTGAGTAACACCGAACCAGCTCGATCAACTATTGTTCCCTATAGCGAGGGAGACATCGTTGATTGGGAGCTACGAAATGATGGAGCAAAACCATATACTGGAAGCGAGCAAGAAATCCCGTTTGAGCAATATCTCAGGGTTACAATCAGTGGTGTTGGCGGTGACCTCTACGGGATGGAGGAGGGAGTTCCAGCAGAGGATCAGCAAATATGCGGTGAAAAAGACCGTTTTCAGATCTGGGACACTCCTAACCACGAGCCAGATGGTCATGAACAGGTTGCCTACGTTGTCCGAGCGGATCTTGAAACGGGAGTCAAGACTAAGAACATCTACATGGCGGCCTCAGATGGTCCAAACCTCTACGTGAAAAATCGCGGAGTCCCACGCAACTCTGGGAAGAAATGGACTTACTTGGATCAGGGAGAGTGTAGCATTCGTGCAAACCAAGCTGGACTTGATGGAGAAATTACCCAAACTGGGGAAAATCGGTATAATATCTTTCTGGAACATGATGTGCAGCCTTTGGTTAGTGAGGAAAGTAAATTGGCTGAAAGATTAGTAAAAGAAGTTGGGCGCATGCTCGTTGCCTTCCAAACCAAACGAGTCCAGTGATTTATGACTGATAGCACCCCTCCTCAAGTAAGTGACCTCAGATCAAAGAATACGAAAACAGGAGGTGCGTCTGTCCTCGTCGGTGGTCACAGTTGCGAACCGTGAAACTGAGGGGAATGCTTTTGTTCCAGTCGAGGATTATGACAGGACGTGTCCGCCCCTGATCCCTCCCGCCGGACAGTTCTCGCTGGCCTCTCGACGATAGCCCTCGGCGCGCTCGCTGGTTGCAGTTCGCTGCTGGGCGGTAGCAACGAGGACGAGTCGGCCTACCGCAATTGGCTGTACGACCAGAGCCACTATACCGACGAGAAGAACCAGGCCAGCCTGTGGTTCGACTCCCCAACCGAACTGATGGCCGCCGAGGACCACATTCCCAATCCGGTAATAAACCAGTCCTTAGCGACTCCGTTACGACCACGGTCCGACTTGGCTTCCATCGACTGGGCGATATGGTACCACAACGAACTGGGAGTGACACCGGGAGTTCGGGCCTTTGGTGGGTCATTCGACTCGAACACTGCCAGAGAAATGGTGACGGCGATGGGCCCCTCCGTCGACGACGACAACTCGCCCGAGACCGTCGACGAGTATGAACTGGTTGCATACGACGACGACCAGTACGGTCTCTATAGAGACGGTGAGGCAGTCTTCGTCGAGTCCGCCGCCTCCGAAGACGTGGTTCGTGATCTCGTTACCGAACGCTCAAAGTCGCCGTCGAAACTGGCCGACAGCATCCAACAGTTCATCGACCGTGTTGGGTTCGAAACCACTGCCTCGGTGCAGTTTGAACCCACGGACGGAACCGAGTTCACCGGGACCGGTACCGGGTACACAGTTGACGGCCAAACCACTGACGTACGGTATGTCCATCTGAACGGGGACCTGTCTGTCGAAGATCTGCAAGAGGTTGGTCACAAGATAGAGGCACTCTCGGCAGTGACTGTCGACGAAGAGGGACCGGTCCGCTGGTTAGAGGGGACAGTCGACACCGACCGTACCGCACTCAATGGAACGATGTTTGACCAGTCTGCGGCACCCTTTGAATGAGTGTCTCCCACTGACGCTCTCTTACTGCAGCCTCTGCATGTTTCACCGGATTTCTGACGGATACCAGATAGGCTGACACCCGTCGCGGTATGTATGCTCTCTGTATTGATTGGCTGACGAATTGTCTGAGGGCCGTCATCGTTGTCTTATTCACTAGCTTCTGAATCGCGAAATGAGCGCCCAGAGCGGAACTTGGTGAGCTCTGCAATGCGGTTTTCGAGTTCTTCGATGTTTTCGAGGAGGTTGTGCCACGTTGTCGTAAACGGCATACACGAGAGTAGCAGGGGCGAGCACGAAAATTATGAACCTTCTGATAGTTCAGACGATCCGATTTTTATATACTCACCGATTTATTACGATTGATGACACAGCAGCAGTCTACGAACATCCTTTCTGAAGATACACGGGGTAACGGTCGGTCGATCGTTGTCGGCCTGCTTGGAGTCGCGTTGGTCGGTTTTGCCGTCTTTATGATGTTTCGTGGGGTGATTCTTGATAGCAGTACGAGCGATCCTGCGCCAGAGACAGAGGCAGATGATGGCCCCGAAACAGAACAACTCATACTGCCGGCTGTAAATTCGGAAAGATATGCGCCACCACCGGTAGCCGTTCGGCTACCGAGGATCGCCTCGCGCTGCTCGGCTCACCCCGGGGTGGCGCAATTCTTCAGTTTCTTACAGCCGGCAGTATCAGCAACAACGACACGGACAACAACGAATCTGACGACATGCCTCCCGAAGATGACACGCCCGAGACTGTCGATATTGATCTCAACGTGTGGTGCAAGAAATCGGTGAGGAAGCCCGATATTCGACGCTAACGCTTCGCAATGAGAGTGGCGGGGTCGTCGAGCGGAAGTCGCTGACACTGGTTAGCTCACCCTCCTTCGAAAACCTCTCCTACGGTGATGAGTTCACTCTTACCGTCGAAGTCGATCAGTGGCCTGACGAGCGAATCGAATTCAACGCAGGCGATTTCGAAGAACGTGATGTCGTCGTCGGATACGAGTTCAAAGCTGCTGACTCCTTCCAATTCGTAGCGCACGAGGATCACAAAGAGATCAAGACAGGTTGGCATCGGCTTATATAAAATTAAAATGTTGGAGGCCAGCAATTAGCAGGATTGCAACTACCAGTACGAGTTTCATGACCCAAGATGGAACATCTTTCCGGATTCGGAATGCCCAGTCCATATGTTCCAATGACCTGCCCAATTACTATAACCCCCTAGCCGGATTTCTGGTTGCGAAACACAAGGGAACTATCCGTCACACAGCAATTTTCACTCGACTTATGAATAGACCTCTTTCGTTGCGTGAAGGGACTGTATCGACCAATTACAACGTCTACTAATTGTGATTCTTTCTTTGCGAGATACGCGCCTTCTATTCATACTGCCGGCTGTAAGAAACTGAAGAATTGCGTCACCCCGGGGTAGCGCATATCTTTCCGAATTTACAGCCGGCAGTATCAGCTCTGCAGTTGTGACGACTGTCGGTTAATTCATTCGACGGCTGCTGAATAGAGAGTATACCGTCAGAATGGGAGTGACCTTCTTTTGTGAGATGTGCTGAATAGCCGTTTCGGAGCACGTGCGAACCAAGTCGTCAGACCGGTCTAGGACTGAAATATCTCAGGTCGTGACTTTCTTAGGAATGACTCCCCGAAATTGTGTATGGTTGGGATAGGGACGCTAATTATTGGACTGACAGTTGCTGTTGTGATGACGCTAACCCTCAGTTTGCTATTTCGCTTGCTGAGAGATACCGATGGTCTTTGAGCCGTCGGTTTGCTGTACAGCTTGAACAGATGCTGATGGGAATTCAGCAGAGAATGAGGCCGAATCGGTGTATCCGAGCATGAAATCATGAACTGCCCTCTTTACGAATCAGACGTAAAACCAGATGCGAGACCAATGAGCGAATGCCATTGTCCGGATTGTGATGTCCATATGGAGAAGACGAACGTAACCGCCGAAGGAGTCGGAGACCTCTATGTTGAAACTGAGCGAGACGGTGGTGTACTGGATCGCCTCCGAGTCGGTCACCAAACCCCTCTCCATGCATTTCTCTGTCCGGAGTGTGGACTGACTCGACTCTATGCCGATCTTTCCGAGTAGATTGTGAAACATTTGAAGTTCTTGAAACTCGGATTTCTGCTGTTGAGGCGAAACTGGAGAAACAATCTACTTCTGACAATAGTGCCGCGCTGGATGATGAGATAAAACACAAAATGGTACATGCGTGTATTAACGCCGAATATGTTTCGCAAGAAGAGGAACTAGAACTATTGCGCGAAATACTATGAGTCGGTGTCTGTGAGCATCTCTGCGGTTATCAAGGACTTCTCTCAAGCCTTCCGGAGTGTTGTCTACTGATAGTGCTGATCACCAGGACCCGTCAATGGCACACTGATAGGCAGTTTCGGCTGTGTCTGTGATAGCGTCCCAATCGTATTGTTCCGCTTGTTTGACGGGATCAAAAGCTGGTTGTTCACCACCTAATGTTGCACGGAGCGCCGCCGTCAGAGACTCGACTGTCGGATCGACGAGAAAGCCAGCATCGTCAATCACCTCGTCTGCGGCTGAATCAGGATGGTCCGCCGCGATAACGGTGCAATCAGTTGCCATCGCCTCAACGAACGTCATGCCGAATCCCTCCCTCGTACTTGGCGAGCAGAAGATATCGGCGGTGCGCATGTGACCTAACACGTCCTCGTAGTCGTCGAGAAAGCCGAGAAATTGCACACGGTTTCTGTTAGTCAGCGACCGCCGTTGGGCGTCCAGTTCATCGCGCTCCGGACCATCCCCAATGATACCGAGAGTGACATCGTATTCGTTAGCCACCTCGTCGAAGGCATTCATAAGCATATCAACGTTCTTGTGTTCGATGAGGCGGCCTGCAAAGAGGATGTCAAAGCCAGTGTCGGGAAGCGGGCCTCGTTGGACTTGCTCGGTATCGATTCCGTTCGGGACAATCTCGATGGACTCGCGGGTCGGGCCGATGGCAGCGAGTCGGTCAGCCGTAATTCCGGAGATAGCGATCGGGTGTTGCGGCGTGCGAGCAGTGAATCTCTCTGTGAGTTTGCCGAAGGGGGCGAGGTTCCCGAGATATTCGTCCCAGTAGTCGCCCCAGACCTCATGCCAGGTCGTCACGAGCGGCGTGTCAGTCTTGAGACTAGCAACTTTTGCCGAGAGTACCGGAAAGTACGGGAAGACGCTGGCGACGACGACATCGTGTTCGTCGTTGCGGAGTCGCCTGCGTAGCGGCGGCAGCGCGCGGGCCGCAAAGTCGATTGCTTCTGTGATCGACCGTCGGTCATCCTCGTAGAGTTCTCGTTCCGATGCGACCGCGCGCAGTGTCATCTTATCGTGAGTTCTCTCCTCTGGGCCATCCCAATAGTGGCGGCCATAGACCGTGACCTCGTGATCCTTGTCGGCGAGACGGGTGCCAATTTCGTGGATTCGCTTCTCTGCGCCACCGGTTACGAAAGGGTACACGACATTGCTGACGAAAGCGATATCCATCGTTGAGTGATTAAATCATCTACCCATATTATCTTGAACGCAGTGTTTTGAGTGAATCTGTTCGCCGAGCAGCCCTAACTTTGACCGTCTGCAAGTTGCGTCTCTGCTGGTAATTCATCATGATACTCCGCACAAACGCGTCGAATCCCTTCATCGAAGCTGATCTCCGGTTCCCAGCCTGTCGCGTCTCCAATCTTCGAGTAGTCGGCACAAGTATCGTGGACGTACACTGACTCTGGGATCGGGTTCTCGATATATTCTGCCTCGACATCGGTCCCCAGCTCCTCGTTGATCATCTCTACGACGGTGTTGAAGTCGTAGCTTTCGCCGGTGCCGAGGTTGTAGACGCCGTCCAGTTGATGCTCCGCTGCCAGTTCAAGTCCACGAACGATATCAGACACGTGCGTGAAGTCCCGCGTCTGCGTGCCATCGCCGTACAGTACTGGTGACTCACCGTTTGCAATGTCGTCGGCGAACTGAGCGATCACGTTTGCGTACTCGCCCTTGTGTCCCTCGGCACCGCCGTAGCCTTGATAGACCGAGAAAAAACGCATTCCTGCCATCGACATATCGTAGTGATTCGAAAAATACTCGCCGTACCGCTCCCGTGCCAACTTTGACGCCTCGTAGCCCGTATTCACAGTCACGTCCATCTCTTCGGGCGAGGGCTCGGTTCGACTGCCGTAGATCGACAACGTCGAGGCGTATACCACCGTGTCACAGCCATCCGTACGGGCCTGTTCGACGACGTTGACGAACCCCTCGACGTTGACGCGTGCTCCTCGACAGGGATTGTCCTCGTGCATCGCGTACGACGACAGTGCCGCAAGATGAAAGACGACATCGACATCTGTCGGGATATCGTCGTCGAGGACGCTCCGGTTGTGGAACTCAACCGCGTCGTCGAGGTTCTCCGGCGTACCCAGGTATCCATCGTCAATAACGACGACGTTATTGTCCGTTGCGAGGTAATTCGCGAGATTCGAGCCGACGAATCCGGCGCCACCAGTGACGAGAATCTTAGCTTCGTCTATCTCTACATAGCCTCACAGACCACGATTAAAAAAACTAACCGACGAAGGTTTTTTAGTAACGATGTTTGGCCGAAACTCTGAAGCACTCATTGTCTAGAAATCCGCCACATAGGCGTGGGGGAGAATATCAATGGATCGCTGAAGAGATTGCCCCATCTTATCGGAATAAATACATTTTTCACGTATAGTCGAACCATTAGTGATTGATACTTACGGACATAAGTACGTAATTAAATCTAGTGGTTTGAGAGAGTCGAGACCAGAGAGCGCAGCATCACGAAGTTCGTCGTATGTATCGAAGAGACAGTTGCAAGTTTTTGATTGAGTTTCTTCCAGCACTCCTCCGTGGGGTTCAGCTCCGGTGAACCCCGCGGGAGGTAACACAGTTCGATCGGTGTGTTTGCAGCGAATTCCTGCACTTTGTTTGCCGTGAAATATGAGTCGTTGTCCAAGACGACACAGATTTTCTCGCCGAACTCGGTCTGGAGTGCGTCGAGCAATCTGATCGTGGTGTCACTGTTGAAGTTCTCGGCACACGGCAGGAAGAACGTCTCGCCGGAATCACTTACTGCATCGAGCAGTTTGATGCTGTCCCACGCGCTCATCACTGCCGGTGACGAGCACTCCCCTTCCGGAAACCGCGCATAAATCAGTGTTGAGAGCACCTGTCGCGTCTGATCGATGGTCAAGATCGTGTATTCACCGTCCAAGTTGTCGCGCTTTTTTAAGCCTTCCTGCCAGGCTTCCAGTGCTCTCTCGTCAGATTTGTAGTACTCCGACCGGACAACAGTCGTCGGACGTGGCGTTCACAGTACTCAACATCGAATTCTTCGGCGGTGTAGCGACGAGCCCAGTGCCACAGACCACGCGGGCGCGTCTAGCCTAACTTCTTCGGGTGACGCGTGGAGTGTCTCAACGAACCGGTTGTACTGTTCGTCAGAAATTTCGGATGGTCTCCCGGAACGGTGTTCGTCGTAGACAACCTCCTCGAACGGCTCGTCGGCGAGCCGTTCTAGTCGGTCAAGCCAGCGTGAGAGCCAGCCAGCAGTGTATCCGTAGAACGTCACTTCGTCCTCTTCGAGGCAGTTGATCGCCGCCATAACCCGCTGTGTCGGCTTCTTTCCCTCGACCTCCGCCAAGACCTGGCGGAGGTTGTCGGTGGACACGTTGTCGAGGGAAGCCGTATCGGAACAACGTCTTTCTATTTGAGAAAGATTCAGCTGTCAGTATCACTTTTGAATACCACTACGATTCTCACAAGTTGGGTGTCCAACGTTTTCGGAAGCCCCGTCCACGATTTGATGCAGAAAGCAAATTTACAGCCAGACGGCTGTGAAGCTCCGAATCAGATTGGCATCGACGAGAGCGTTTCGCATTAACTATCAGCAGTACTAACGACGAACCGGAGACAGCTAAAAAGCTGTCCCAAAGCCTCGCTCACTGGCACAAATCTCTAAACCAAATGCTACCTTACAGACGGTGAATACCTTGAAATAGACTACTCTGGTGGACATTCTAATTATCGGCTCATCGTATTCGATATTGTGGTGTTAGAACCACAAAAATAATCAAAAGAATATTGGGATATCTTATCCCATGACGTGGAACAGTGTTGCCCGCTATTTTAGACTAAACCAGTTGAGATTAAAGTCGTCCCCGTTTGCCTCAAGTCGGATTGTTTGTCTTCCGGCCTGGAGCGTGACAGTTCCTCCGTCGACAGTGGTCCATTCTTGCCAGTCGCCCGTGTCGGGAACCTCCATTGTCGCCACTTCCGAACCGTCAACGATGACATCGAGCGAAGTGGCGTTCTTTCCGGCTATGCGCGCGGCGAGATCGTAGTCACCTTCTGATGGAACGTCGACGGTGTACTCCCACCATTCGCCTGCGCGAATCCAGGCAAGGTTATAGTCGCCGCTGACGTCATCTGCTTCCTGAATATCAACGTCAGTATCCCGATACGCCCCACCCTTGTTTCCATCCGAGGTATCGTGATAGGCGACTCCCTCACCGCCGGTGTCGAAGTCCTCAGCATTGATCTGAGAGATCTCGTGATCCACGTATGCCGATTGACTGCCGACTTTCTCAAAACCAAACCAGTTGATATTGAAGCTGCTGCCATTCGTAGTCACTCGAATTGTCTGTGTACCAGCAGAGAGATTTATTCTCCCACCGTCGACAGTTGTCCATTCTTGCCATCCCTGTGTATCGGGGACGTCAACAGTGGCTATTTGAGTGCCATCGACAGCGATGTCAACTGAAGTGTCATTCTTTCCAGCAAGGCGTGCAGTGAGATTGTACTCACCGCTTTCGGGTACCTCGACGGTGTATTCCCACCATTCGCCAGTTTCAATCCAGCCGATATTGTAGGCCCCACTGCTGTCATCGGCTTCCTGAATATCAACGTCAGTATCCCGATACGCCCCACCCTTGTTTCCATCCGAGGTATCGTGATAGGCGACTCCCTCACCGCCGGTGTCGAAGTCCTCGGCATTGATCTGAGAGAGCTCGTGATCCACGTACGGAGATTGCGTATCAGGCTCACCTTCTTCGACTGACTGTATCGCAGCGTCGGTATTATCGAAGGAGTCGGTAACTATCGCCTTTACAGTGTAGCCATTGCCACTACCGTCGTCATTTGCTGCAACAAGTCGTGAAGAATCGCTCGCACTGCTCCCCGAAACAGTTACTGTAACCGAGTCCTCGGTGGTATCGTCAGAGTCCTGTGTCAGAAGCAGTTCGAGGTTGGTGAGGTCTCCATCCCCATCACTGATATCCCACGAGACATCGAATTCGGCGTCAGCGTTATCCGTTTCAACCTCACTCGCTGCAAGGTTATCGATAGCAGGAGTATTTTCTGATTCTCCTGCGGAGGCAGTTGCCGAGTCCGTCTCGCCGTATGCGTCTGTAACAGTCATCTCAATCGAATAACTGTGACCACTCCCCTCGTCGCCGGCAGCGATCAAGCGTGTCGTGTCGCTGGCGGTGTCACCGCTGACATCTCTAGTGATGGAATCTTCCATCTCTCGATAAGTGGTATCAGTCAACACTACCTCAACCGACGAGAGATTTCCATCAGCATCACTGACAGCCCACGAGGCGTCAAACTCCGCATCGGAATTATCCGTCTCGACCTCAGAAAGTGAGATCCCGTCTACTGCAGGTGGATACTCGTTAACGATCTCTGCAGTCGCAGAGGCAGTACCCGTATCAGTGTTTTCGAAGGAGTCAGTGACTACTACCTCGACAGTATAGCTGTTACCACTGCCGCCGTCTCCGGCAGCGACTAGTCGAGTTGTGTCGCTAGCTGTCTGACCGCTTATATCCAGCGAAGTGGAACTTTCCGTTTCACCATCGCTCTCATCAATTAATACGAGGTCGACAGTATCGAGATCTCCATCGACGTCACTGACGGCCCAAGAGGCATCGAATGCAGCATCGGAGCTATCTGTTTTGACCTCTGCCAGCGAAAGTTCGTCGAGGACTGGGAGCTCTTCGCTTTCAGTCGCAGACGCTGTCGCAGATGCGGCACTACCACCTCCATCCTTGACGGTCGCTTCTACCGTGAAACCGTTACCGGTACCGTCGTCACCTGATGCGACGAGACGGGTAGTACCACTTGCACTCGCACCTGAAACTGACAATTTCGCCGAATCTTCGGTCGTGTTGTTCGAGTCTTGTGTGAGCACTATGTCAACTGACTCTAGATCACCATCGACATCGCTGACATCCCACGACGCGTCAAATTCCGCGTCAAAGTTTTTCGTTTCCACTTCAGACAGCGAGAGGCTATCAACCGCAGGTGCACTGCCTGTATCGCCATCCTGGGACATCCCATAGGCACCGAGAACCTCTTGATCAGATCCGACAAAGATCTCATCCACAAGAACGCCATCGTTCCCGCAGGCAAACTCCAGCGTATGTGTTCCTTCAGTAAGTTCCCATTCATATGGCTCACCACCATTCGGGGAAGCATCGTGCCACTCGAACCCAATTGGACTTTTTAGTTTTTCTGCTTCCTGCCACGTTCCACCATCAATTCTGTAGTAGACACTATCTCCATTCCAAGCGTCAGGCCGGATACGGCCGTATATAATGTATGTTCCGGACGCACAATCGAACGTGATCGACGCTGGATTCTCTTTGGGTGAGTCGCTGCCTGTACAACGGAGACAACTGCCGCCGGCTGCATCTGGGTCATCAATTGTTTCGAACGCACCTATATTGTCTACATTTACACCATCAAGGTAAACAGATGTGGGCGGGGTCCGATCAGTTCCTGCAACGAGGTTGCCATTATCCATGAACGGTTCGTCGGTGGCGTCACCAGGCAACAGTGAGCCACTGATACAGATGTCGTATTCGTCCAACATTTCCTGGTTGGTTAGCCCAACCAGATTCGTCTCATCCGAGACAGTCTCTATCTTGCTTTCAATATTGTTGACGCCGTTTAGACTGTCTTCGTCGGGAAAGGGCACGTATTCCGGATCTGATTCTTCGACGTGGGAAGTTCGGCCATCGACCCTAACACCTCTTCCCTGGGAAAATGTCAGCACTTCCGAAGCCTTCTGATTGAGCGGTTCGAACTTGTGATAGATGCTGTCGAGGTCGGTGTTGTCGAGGACGGCGGGCCCAGCATTATCGAACAGCCAGGCTACATCGTAGCCATTCTGCTGGAGCGTGCAGTTACGAATCCAATTCAACCGGTGTTCGCCAGTGTCGATTCCCCAGTCCCAGTGTTCGACCGTGGAGTTTTCGACTGTAAGGGTCCACAGATAATCGTGGAAGGGCACACCAACCGAATTGTCTCGCCCACTCCCGACAACGCGAGAATTCTTTAGCGAGACATTTGACGTATACCGGAAAGCAACACCAGTTCCGCCACCACGGCCTTGTGTCGGCGACGAGGCACGGTGGATTGGGAGATCGGGTTCGTGCGCAACGCCATCGCTGTCGATGAACGGTCCAACACTGTGTACCGTCATGTTGTCAATAACATTGAAGTCGCTGAACCGTTCGTGCTTCCACTTGAAGTTGTGACGGGAGAAATCTACGCCGCCAGCCGAACCAAACGCAACATTTCCGCGTATCTCCTTGACCTCTGCGAATGTAGACGGAATTTTCTGCGTATCTCGCATGACCTGTTCGTTTTTAAACCTGCCCTGTTCGATCGCCTCGAACAGTGGCCTGTCCGTATTGCAGTATTCCCATGGCAGGTTCGGATGGAAGGTCACGCGGCTATCATCGATTGAGACCCCTTCAGCGAGGTCGCCATCCAAGAGCGGTCGCAGCCACCAGACGAACGCTTGATGGCGGTGCCCGCCGGCCACACAGTTCGTCACTTTCACCAGCGGACTCTGCAACCAGAAGCCGTGGCCAGCGTGGCCGAAGTCGTCGATGGCTGGATCGCCACCGTGTGCACCAGCGGACCGTGTATCAACAGCGTCTCCGCTGCCCTCCGACCGGATTGCAATACAATTGTCGAACGACCCGCGCTCGTTGCCACCCTCGGCGACAAAACCCGCGCCAAGTACGTCGTAGGTAATCGAATCGGAAATGTCGGCGTGAGCGTGGTGATTGACGATCCCCCAGCCCGGGCTCCCATCCACCACCAAGCCTTCAGCATTGTGAGGTTCAGTTTCGATCCCGGTGTGGTGATAGTGGAACGGATAGCGGGCGGACGGATTCGGATCGTCTTGATCTGGGAGTGTGTCTGCGCCTCTGACCGGATTCGTGAGATACTCGGCTTTGTTTGTCCGGCCGAGTTCCTGCAGGTGGGCGTACCGCACATCAGAACCAGTGCTCATGATCATGATGTGGCCACGGCGATGCTCGTCTGTATTCTCTGAACTGAAGACGATATTCCGTGAGAAATTCAGAACGTAGGTGTCCAGGTCAGCTTTTGGCACCGTATGATTGTAGTCAAGTGAACTGTCAAGCGTAACTGTACTCCCGTCGATCGCAGAGATGGTGCGCTTTTCGTCGGTATGATCGAGGGACGTCGATTCGTAGGGATCTGTCCCAGGGATAAGCACCGTGTCGCCGACGTTCCAATTAGTCGGCTTCGACGAGAGTTCGATCGAACTGTCACCCGCTATCGGTGCTTCGCTAAGGGTCAACCAGGGTGTCTTTTTAGCCCCAACTATCTCGACATCACCGTGCAAAAGCAAGCCTTTGTTTTTCCGATCAGGCCATTTGTTTTCATCGATGGGACCTTCATCGATGATTTCCACTTCCGCTCTGACTCCCTGCTGAATTGGTTTGGAACTGGTACCGATCTCGTAGCGACTGTCGGATTCGGTGTGAATCGTTTCGGCCCGGAGTTTGGTGTCTGTATCTTGGGCGTGCCGCAGCGTTCCCGCGACGTGGAGATACTTCACCCGGGTCGTAATCTGTTGAGCAACAGTAACTGTTACTCCATCTTGGATTGACACCTGGGCGCCGTCTGTGGGAACGTCACCATTCTCCCACGTGGCAGGGTCACTCCAGTCACCATCGGCGACAGCAGTAAAATCTTCTCCCGCGGTATCTGCTGCGGAAACGGTCGGTATTGTTCCCAGAATCCCCATCAACGTCCCACCCAACACTGTTCGCCGACTCGCTCGGGGTAGAGACTGTTGATCGATACAGGACCCAGGTTCAGATTGAACTGATTGAGACTTTATTACTTCTGTGCTATCTACAGATATACGATCCTCATCAGAGACAGAATTCTCCGATGTGGAGTCTAACTCCGACATGAACCGTGACCAGTTCACAGACGTTACTGTTTTCGCACTATTGAGTGCCGCCACCACCCGTCCCCGTAAGTTTGATGCATCAGTGTCTGATGGCATTGGGCTAATAGTAAATCCGGGTGTTTATAAGAGGCTAGCATTGATTATCAAAATTAAAAATTACGCAGGGTCACGGATCAAATTCGGTCTATGTCTTGCGAATTTAAATTCTTTGATCTGTGTAAGTACAGAAAATTTATCTATTTGTTTTCTAATATAATTCCCTCAAATAACTTTTCTCTGTTTTAGCCGGAATACAACCCCGAACCACTCTAACAAATATTCTTCGTATTATGGTTGGAAATATATATCAGTTATATTTATTGGAAATTTATAAAAAAGTGAACGAAAATATGTGCCTGGAGCAATCTTACAAACACGAAGTGCTATCTACATTTCCGATTTCAAAGATTACTATCAGTTGTTAGGAGTGGACACAACAAACCAACTTAGCCTGTTTCAAAGTGAACGCTATCCATAGACGAGGGTTTGGGGCATATTTCTGGTGATTCAATCATTGTATGCCCACAAGGGTTACGAAGCAGTCATACATTGTTTGATCTCTTTCAATCATGACTTTCGGCAGCGTTCAGAATACTACGGGTGACTGTTTGACATTCGAAGCTTTACTCACACAACGCGGCCCGCCCCCATGATGTGCTGTCGACAAAAAACAAGCTATCAATGAGTTTATACTTCTCGGCCAGTTCTCACTAGGACTGTTTTGTGAGGACGATCGCGTGTATCAGGAAAGGATGTCGGGAATCCACATGTCTCGGGAGCCACGGCGGTGTACAGCCAGAATCGCTGGTCGTTGGGGTGAATCACGGTCTCGTTCACCGCAATTTAACTTGGATTTTTCAAGCTGGCGGGCTGTAAGATGCGTCGCCGCCTTTTTACGTAATCTCATTTGAAGCAGCTGCTAAACCCACGATGCGCTTGGTTTAGGCAATGGAGGGCTTCAAACCGACTCGCCCCTCTCTTCAAATCTTATCTAAACAGTGTTGGTTGAGAACAATCAAAAGATCATATACGTCATTGAAACATGATGGGACGAATTAAAACACCTACTGTGAGTTTGTACCGTTGATACTTTTTTGTGATACTCCATATGCCCCAAGCACATCTTGATCCGAACTAATAAAGATCTCATCTATCTTCAAGCCTCGGTGAGGACTCGCAATCTCCATAGTATGAGTACCCTCTGACAGCTCCCACTCATACGAAGTTCCATCATTTGGAGAAACGTCGTGCCACTCGAAACCAATAGGTGATTTTACTTTCTCTGCCGTGCGCCAGTCTCCATCGTCGATTTTGAAATAGACATCCTCACCATTCCAAGTATTAGGCCACATTCTCGCGTACACGGTATACGTGCCGGCAGCACACTCGAATGTAAACTCCACTGGGTCACCTTTGGCAGACTCGGTTGCCGTCTGACTCAGACACTCATTTCCAGATGCATCCGGCTCTGAAACAATTCCCCATTCACCAAGAGCACCAGCATCCCGAGTACCTAGGTAGACAGAGGTAGGCGGTGTACGCTCCTGTCCTGCGACGAGGTTGCCATTATCGACGAACGGTTGGTCGGTCGCGTCCTGAGGCAGTAGCGCCCCGCTGATACAGATCCCGTACTGCTCTAACATTTCCTGGTTGGTCAGCCCGACCAACTTCGTTTCGTCCGAGACAGTCTCGATTTCACTTTCAATATTGTTGACACTTCTGAGACTATTTTCGTCGGGGAAGGGAACGTAGTCCGGCCGGGATTCTTCGACGTGGGAACTTCGGCCGTCAACCCTAAGACCTCTTTCTCGATAGAAAGTCAGGACTTCCGGGGCTTTCTGATTGAGCAGATCGAACTTGTGATAGATGCTGTCGAGGTCGTTGTTGTCGAGGATGGCGGCTCCAGCATTATCGTACAACCAGGTTACATCGTAGCTATTCTGTTGGAGCGTGCAGTTGCGGATCCAATTCAACCGGTGTTCGCCAGTGTCGATCCCCCAGTCCCAGTGTTCGACCGTGGAGTTCTCGACTGTAATGGTCCACAGATAATCGTGGAATGGCACACCAACCGAATTGTCTCGCCCACTCCCGACAACGTGGGAATTCGTGAGTGAGACATTGGAGGTGTAGCGGAATGCAACGCCCGTTCCACCACCCCGTCCTTGGTGACCTGCAGCACGTTGTTTCGGCAGATCAGGTTCGTGCGCAACGCCATCGCTGTCGATGAACGGTCCAACACTGTGTACCGTCATGTTGTCAATGACATTGAAGTCGCTGAACCGTTCGTGCTTCCACTTGAAGTTGTGACGGGAGAAATCCACGCCGCCAGCCGAACCGAACGCAACATTCCCACGTATCTCTTTGATATCGGCGAATGTCGAGGGGATTTTCTGCGTGTCTCGCATCAAGTCGTTGTTTCTTCCATTTGCAAACCTGCCTTGTTCGATTGCCTCGAAGAGGGGCCTCTCTGTGTTGCAATATTCCCATGGAAGGTTGGGATGGAAGGTGACTCGGCTATCTTCGATTGAGGTGCCTTCGGCGAGGTCGCCGTCGAGGAGTGGGCGTAGCCACCAGACGAACGCCTGGTGGCGGTGGCCACCAGCGACACAGTTGGTGACCGACACGAGGGGGCTTTGCAACCAGAAGCCGTGGCCAGCGTGGCCGAAGTCGTCGATGGCTGGATCGCCGCCGTGGGCGCCGGCGGAGCGTGAGTCAACAGCGTCTCCGCTGCCCTCCGAGCGGATGGCGATGCAGTTGTCGAAGGATCCGCGCTCGTTGCCACCCTCGACGACAAATCCAGCCCCGCGTACGTCATACGTAATCGAGTCAGAAATGTGGGCGTGTGCGTGATGATTGACGATCCCCCAACCCGGGCTCCCATCGACCACCAGGCCTTTGGCAGTGTGCGGGTCAGCTTCGATTCCTGTACGGTGGTAGTGGAATGGATATAATGCAGAGGGATTCGGATCGTCGTGTTCTGGGAGGGTGTCTTGGCCGCGGACTGGGTTGGTGAGATATTCGGCTTTGTTGGTGCGCCCGAGGTTAGTCAGGCGGGCGTAGCGGACATCGGACTCGGTGCTCATCACCATGATGTGGCCGCGCCGAAGTTCGTCCGTATTCTCGGAACTGACGACGACGTTCCGTGAAAAATTCAGGACGTAGGTGTCTAAGTCGGTTTTTGGCACCGTATGATCGTGATCGAGGGGGTTGTCGAGTGTCACCGTCGTGCCATCGATCGAAGAGATGGTTCGCTTTTCGTCAGTATGATCGAGGGAAGTGGATTCGTAGGGATCCGTGTCGGGGATAAGCAGTGTATCGCCTACGCTCCAGTTGGTCGACTCCCTCGATAACTCAATTGAGTTGTCTCCTGCCATCGGTTCTTTTTCGAGCGTTAGCCATGGTGTTTTTTCGGCACCAATTATTTCGACATCTCCGTGCAAAAGCAAGCCTTTGTTTTTCCGATCCGGCCATTTGTCTTCGTTAATTGGCCCATCATCGATGATTTCGATTTCTGCCGTAACTCCTTGTTGGATCGGGGTGACGCTGGTGCCGACTTCGTAGCGACTCCCCTGTTCAGTATAAATTGTTTCCGCTCGGAGTCTGGTGTCTGAATCCGGTGCGTGTCTGAGCGTCCCTGCCAGGTGAAGATATTTGACTCGGGTGGAAATCTGGTTGGCGACTGTAACTGTGACATCTCCTTGGATGAACACGCGTGATTTATCTGTTGGAACCGTTCCGTTCTTCCAAGTAGATGGGTCACTCCATTTTCCATTAGCTACAGCAGTAAATTTATTATCCGAATTGTCTGCTAATGACCAAGCCACTGATAATCCTCCTAAACCGACAATGGTCCCGAATAGCAGATTCCGTCTGGTAAGGAACGGTACAGATTCTTCTTCATCGGATGATTGAGACACTGTATTACTCACCCATTGCTTGGACAAATTACTCTTCTTATTTTCGTTCATATTTTCACTGCATCTGTAATCAATTTCTGAATTATATATCTACATGCGAGCGACAATGGCGTCCAAGCGGGTTTTGTCCTTATTTTTATTTTCGTCTCTAAAGAGACTCTTTGGTCTCTGAGTTGTCCAGTACCGTCAGCGGATGACATTGAAGATATTATTCATACTGTATAGTGTAAATAGTTTGTTAAAAAGTTAGTAATCGAAATAATATTCAGATGCGTCGAACCAATGTAACAAACTAAAGAGTATTTAAGAATAATCTATGTATATAGTTTGTTAAAAGTATTAAAAATATGTCAATAAAAACATCGTATTATCTCTTTCTGTATTAAACTAATCACATAATTGTATCTCCCATCTAAGATTTAGCAGTATCACTGATCCTCTATTCAAAATAGATATCACTTGTAACCAAATCCGAAAATGAACAGTATTGAAATAGTGTCTCTGTGTATTCGGGAATATGATAGATGGAGTGAAAAATCGCAAATTGGAGACAAATGCTGACGAACGTGGACATCTAGTAGAAATTTTCCGCGACGATTGGAAATTCTACGAACCTGCGCCGGCAATGTCCTACTATTCTATGAGCTATCCCGGTATAATCCGGGCATGGCATCGGCATACCGAAGGACAGATCGATCACTTTGTTTGTCCCCAAGGTAGAATAAAAGTCGCCATCTACGATGACCGAGAAGGTTCGGCGACTAGAGGGAAGATTAACACATTTGTTATCGGAGAACACAACCAACGTGCTATCCGCATTCCGGGAGCTTGCTGGCACGGATTCAAAGTCATCGGTGATAAGCCCGCCATATTAATAAACTTCCCAACAGCTTTGTACGATTATGACAATCCAGATGAAGAACGACTTCCGTACGATACTGATGAAATACCGCTCGATTGGGAAGAACCACCGCATGGATAATACATGAAAGGAATCCTACTGTCCGGAGGATCTGGGACGCGATTACGGCCAATAACGCATACAGGGCCGAAGCAGTTGGTTCCAGTTGCGAACAAGCCAGTTCTCCAATATGCGTTAGAGGATTTCCGGGAAGCTGGTATCACTGAAATCGGTATCATTCTCGGGAACAAGGGACGAGAGGAGATTCAAGAGTATCTCGGTGACGGCTCGGCGTTTGGTCTCGATATAACCTACATCGTCCAGGGAAACCCACTCGGACTGGCACACGCTGCCGGGTGTGCGAAGGATTTCGTCGGAGACGATGATTTCGTCATGTATCTTGGAGACAACATCCTCCATCAGGGAATCGAAGAGTTGGTCGATAGCTACAAGGAGGGTGATTACAGTGCCGGAATTGCCCTCCAGGAGGTTGCCGATCCGCGACAGTTTGGTGTTGCTGCCGTCGACGATACCGGGACAGTTACCAGGTTGGTCGAAAAGCCTGACGACCCGCCGAGCAATCTGGCGCTGATCGGTGTATACGTCTTCTCACCGGTGATATTCGACGCTATCGAACAGATCAAACCATCCTGGCGTGGTGAACTCGAAATCACGGATGCGATCCAGCTGCTACTCGACGAAGAACGAACAATCGATTCACATGTCGTCGAGGGTTGGTGGAAAGATACCGGGAAACCGGAAGACATCCTCGAAGCGAATCGGCTGGTACTCGAAGGAATCGACGGCTCTGCTGAGGGAAAGATCGAAGCTGGAGCTGAGGTTGAGGGAACTGTCCACCTCGATTCCGATGCAGTCATCGAAGACGGAGCGGTTATCCGTGGACCTGTCGCTGTGGCAGAAGGAACTGTGATCGGCGACAGCACATACCTTGGACCGTACAGTTCAATCGGGCCGAACACGGAAATCAGGAACGCACACATCGAAAGCAGCGTCATTATCGGTGACTCGGAAATCAGTACAACCGGAAAAATTATCGATAGCCTGATAGGAAGGAACACGACGATTGCAAACTCCGAAGGATTACTTCCAGAGGGAAGACGCCTCGTCGTCGGAGAGAACTCGGATCTGAACCTCTAACAATGCGAATAATCACCTACACCTGTCCGGCCTGTGGAACTGTGGTCGCTGCAAACGAACTCGAAGCAGAGCGAGTCATGAAATGTCCTGGCCTCTCATGTGAAAGAGTGCTCCGCTTCGCAAACATTCCCGATGAGCCACGGGAGTACTTTCTTGAAAATAAAGGCGAGTACCAGATCTGACGAGTGTACCGCATTCGAGCGAGCCATTTCCAGATACCCAGCTCTTGAGAAGACACACTATTGTGATTTCACACAGATACTATTCTTCAAGTACAGGTTCGATCCGATCAAGGTCCTCATCGAGCGTTGGCTGGACAGTGTCTAGACAGCCTTCCACTTTGCGCACGTCAAGACAGGTGTGTTGCGGTCGGGCTGCGGGACGCTCGACAGCAGACAGCGACGCTGGTTCAACCGGGACACTCTCCAACCCCAATCGCTCCCGGAGAGCCATACCGAACTCGTAGGGTGTCGTACAGCTCCGGCAGGCGATATTGAATGTCCCACTGTAGCCTTCTGTCACCAACTGGAGTAGTGTGGCTCCGACCTGGCCCGCGCGACTTGGGGTGATGTGCTGATCGCGGAACAGCGGAACCTGTTCACTGGAACGGAGTTGACTGCGGACCCACGCGGGAAAACCAGTCAGCGAGTCGTCAGGCTTGTGAACTCCATAAATAAACGACGGGCGGACAATCAGCGGCGCTGAATGCGCATCTCGGACAGCGATATCGCCGGCGAGTTTCGAGGTGCCGTACATCTGGATCGGTGCTGGCGTCGCAGACTCATCGTACAGTCCGGTCTCTGTCCCGTCGAACACGTAGTCAGTCGAGATGTGACAGAAGTCGATCCCCCGGGCCTCGCACGCGCGTGCGAGTTTCTTGGGTGCTCTTGCGTTCACAGCCTGTGCCAAATCGGGCTTTCGCTGGCATCCATCGACATCTGTCATTGCAGCACAGTTGACGACAATTTCCGGATCGTACTCGTCGAGAAGCTGCTCGAACCGTGATCTGTCGCGGATGTCGAGTTCGCGCGTCGGAAAATCAAAGGTAGGTTCTTCCGAGTGATATGTAGTTGCGACTTCCCACTCCCGGCCCGTGGCAGTCTGGACAACATTGCTGCCTAGCAACCCGTTTCCCCCAAGCACAAGCAGATCCATGGTTGAAATCGGGGCCGAGGAAAACTTAAATCATATAGGAACAAATTCAGCCACGATGAAATTACTCGTAACTGGCGGCGCTGGGTTTATCGGTTCTAATTTCGTTCATTACGCGCTTGAGAACACAACTCACGACATCATCACACTGGATGCGCTTACTTACGCCGGATCCAGATCGAATCTGGAAGGGACGCTTGACAGTGACAGCCACAGGTTCGTGGAAGGAGACATCAGGAACAGGGACCTCGTTGACGATCTCGTGGAAGATGTTGACGCCATTGTTAATTTCGCTGCCGAATCACACGTTGATCGGTCGATTGATACTGCAGAGCCGTTTGTCTCGACGAACATACAGGGGACGCAAACACTCCTGGATTCGGCCCGATCACACGACATCGAGCGGTTTGTCCAGATATCGACAGACGAGGTGTACGGGGAGGTGCTTGATGGGGTTTTCTCCGAAACGGATCGGCTCAATCCCCGGAATCCATACGCTGCGACGAAAGCAGGTGCCGACCTGATCGCTCGGAGCTACTACACAACATACGACCTCCCTGTACTGATAACCCGTTCGTCGAACAACTACGGTCCGCGACAGCACCCAGAAAAACTCATCCCGAAGTTCATCACAAATGCCGCAAAGGATGAGGCCCTTCCTGTGTACGGTGACGGCTCGAATATCCGTGAGTGGACATACGTCGAAGATAACTGTCGCGGAATAGATTTCGTGCTGGAGAAAGGGGTGCCAGGTGAAGTGTACAACATCGGGAGCGGTGTGGAGCTGTCTAACCTCGAGGTAACAGAACAGATTCTGGCGGCGACCGGTAGCTCGGAATCGCTCATCGAATTCGTCGAAGATCGACCCGGACACGACCAGCGGTATGCCCTGGAAACGACGAAGATTACCGATCTCGGGTGGGAACCTAAGTGGGAGTTCGACGAGGGACTCGCCGAAACGGTCGAGTTCTACCTCGATTAGTATAATCGCTCACCCATCAATACTCTGCCACTTTCGAACACTCGCTGTTGTGTTAGAACCTGATTATCTCCGAGAAAAAAAATAATTTCAGCACCGCGATCAAATATCTGCTTGCATCCTTCTGACTAGCGGGCGGGATTATAATGTGAACTCAAGTATATACCACCTAACGTGATATTTTGTCGCGCTCCGTCGTACGTGTCGGAACTGGTATATATATATGTATGTATTATAATAATAAACGTAATAAAAAGTATTTAATATTTATTAATCTTATTTAAATTCAACAAAATTTCGAACAATACACTTATAGTTAGAAGTTTACTAACGGTCATGGACGAAAACGATAAAAACTGTGGAGATGAGAAAGATAATACTATTTCCGGGCAAAATTTATCAAGACGTGCTTACCTAAAAATCGGGAGTGTTGCTGCACTGGGTGCTGGTGGGACCAGGGCTGCCATAGGTGAGGCAGCAGCAACCAGTGAACCGTTTGGTGAATCTGCATGGACGGTCCCCGGGCGGATCGAGGCCGAAGACTTCGATACCGGCGGTGAAGGTGTTTCATACCACGACGAAAGTGGTGGAAATAAAGGTGGAGCGTATCGGGAAACAGATGTCGATATCGAAGTTGTCGACGACGAAACCGGCGACTATAATGTCGGTTGGATTGATGACGGCGAGTGGCTCGCGTACACGATTGATGTTACTGAGCCGGATTCAACCTACACTATCCAGTTTCGCGTAGCAGGCAAGAACAGTTCGGCATCAATTGACGTCTCACTTGGTGGCGAGTCGGTCGGAACCGTCGACGTCCCCGACACCGGCGACTGGCAGGAGTGGACCACCGTCGAGCTGACCGACGTCACATTACCAAACAGCGGCGAACAGATTCTCCGGCTGGATTTCAACGGTAAACATTTCAATCTCAACTGGATCGATTTCAGCACGACTGGGACCGGCCAGCAACCGTTCGGCGGAACAGCCTGGCCTGTTCCTGGACGGATTGAAGCTGAAGACTTCGATACCGGCGGTGAAGGCGTCGCCTATCACGACACGACAAAAAGTAACAAAGGTGGTGCCTATCGTGACACAGCCGTCGATATTCAGCAAGTGGATGACGATACCGGCGAGTACAACGTCGGTTGGATTGAGGACAGCGAGTGGCTCGAATATACTATCGATGTAACTGACGCAGACACGGTATACGATGTTCAGTTCCGTGTGGCGGGCAAAAACAGTTCGGCATCGATTGACGTCTCGCTTGATGGCGAGTCGCTCGGAACCGTCGACGTGCCGGACACCGGCGGCTGGCAAGAATGGACTACCGTTGAACTAGCAGATATCTCGCCGTCAAGCGGCGGCAAGCAAACCCTCAGGGTGGTTTTCAACAGCGGTGATTTCAACCTCAACTGGGTCGATTTCGTCGCGTCGGATACACCAGCAAACGCAACTCCATCTGTCGACTCGCTGGACCTCTCCGAGGTTGAGACAGACAACAGCGACGCCGAGTTCGATGCGTCCTGGGCAGTTAGCGATACCGACAGTGATCTTGAAAGCATCAGTTTCACGCTGACGAATACGACAGCCAATGAAGTTGTCGACTCTACGAACGTCTCAATTTCTGGTGAGTCGGCCAAAGACACAACACGACTTGTCGCAGGCAGCGAGGATGGATCGGGAGACGCATACGAAACGGCCTGTACCGTGACCGATTCTGGCGGGAACTCGATATCGGCGACCGAAACGGCGACCGAAACCGAACCAAGTGGTCAGGAACCCTTCGGGGGGTCGGCGTGGCCGCTTCCTGGCCTCATCGAGGCCGAGGACTTCGACACTGGCGGCGAGGGTGTCGCCTACCACGACACTTCTGATGGCAACAATGGTGGTGCATACCGTGAGACGGATGTCGACATTGAAGTTGTGAACGACAACAGCGGTGAGTACAATGTCGGTTGGATCGAAGATAGCGAGTGGCTCGAATACACTGTGGATGTGACCGATACATCAATCACATACGACCTCCTCCTCCGGGTTGCCTCTAAGGGGTCAGCCGGATCGATAGATGTCCTGCTAGATGGGCAAACTATCGGAACTGTCGACGTGCCGGACACCGGCGGCTGGCAGGAGTGGATCACCATGGATATTCCAAATCTGAGTCTGTCCGGTGGCGAACAGATCCTTCATCTTGATTTCAATGGCGGTGGTTTCAACCTCAACTGGGTCGATTTCGTGGATTCCGGTGCGACAGACGACGTCGGCCCGACTGTCGACTCACTGGAGTTGTTCGAGGTCGAAACCGACAATAATGATGCGGAGTTCGATGCCGAATGGGTACTCAGTGACGATGATGGCAATCTTTCGACTGTTGAACTGACTCTTACAAACCTCGATACGGCGGAGCAGATGGACAATGTAAGCATTAGCGTATCAGGTTCTGCAGATAGTGATAAAACTCGTCTCCTTGCCAGCGGCGAAGACGAACAGAAGTTTCAGTACGAGGTAGAGTGTATCGTTGGAGACAGTGAACAGAACACTGATTCTGCGACCGCGACGGAAACAGAGTCCGAACCAAGCATCGGCGACGGTCCCATTCAGCCATCTGCGGACCATCCGAGATACTGGGAGTACAACGGCCAGCCCGTGGCACTTATTGGCGGCGACCAGCAGGACAACCCATTCCAATATGTCAACTCCGATGATAATCACGACGCGATCGCCTGGCTGGATACGCTCGCCAGTCTCGACGGCAACTTCGTCCGAAACGTCATGGCCGATCGGGATGCCGTGAAGTTCGGGACCGATAATATCTATGCGTTCGAGAACACCGAGTCGGGCTACGACCTCACGCAGTTCAACACCGAATACTTCGACCGTCTAGACACCTACCTCGCCGAGGCGCAGTCACGAGAGATCATCGTCTCGATCGAACTCTGGGACGGCTGGGATCTCTACGGTGACCGCTGGGACGCCCACCCATGGAACCCAGCCAACAACATCAATTACTCTGAATCGGCGACCACGCTCAAAACCTCCTGGACTGACAACCCGATGCAAAAAACCAATCCGTTCTTCGAGACGGTCCCGTCACTAAACGACGATTCGACGGTGCGCCGGTATCAGGAAGCGTTCGTTAGGTGCGTCCTCGACGTAACACTCCACTACGATAACGTCATCTACCTCCCACACAACGAACGCCGCCACGAAGTCGAATGGTCACTCTACTGGGCAAACTTCCTCAAAGATGCCGCCGCTGACGCCGGCCGAGAGATTTATATTGGTGAAATGAACGACAAAGATAACCACGGTAGCGTCCAACCGTCACTGACTCACGATGTCTTTGAGTTCGCGGATGTCTCCCAGCACTCCGAACGCAGCGGCGAAGACCACTTCAACAGCCTCGCGTCCTCATGGGACGAACTCGCCAGTCAACCGATGCCGATGAACGCCGTCAAAAACTACGACTGCAGTGACGACGGCGCAGCAATGGTCTGGCGGTGTCTCATGGCTGGAGCAGCAGCCGCACGGTACCACCGCGGACCACTCGGCGACTGTGACTGGGGGATTGGCCTGCAGTCAAAGGCCCAAGCACACATCGAAGCCCAACGCCTTGTTGACAAGGCTGTCGGTGGGGCACATACTGTCAAGCCCCATCAAGAAGTCGATTCGCTCATCTCATATCGGGGAACAGACGAGGCATACATGCTCGCTGACCCCGGCCGCGTCTACGCCGTCTACTTCCCCAAACGTGGGAATAAAAACGGAAGCATCGGCCTGGATATAACTGACGTGAGCGGCGACGTGACTGTCGAATGGCGCGACATCGAAGGACGCTCGTGGACCGACTCCGAGACACTGTCCGGTGATGTAATCGATCTCACGACGCCGCAGTCGGGCCACTGGGCTGCGATCGTCAAGCCGTAATCCGGCTGGGAGATACGCACAGTTTCGGCATTGCAGCTGAACGTCGAAGTAGACGACTGCGTCAGGCTGGCAAGGTTTCGACCAGAGTCTACAAGAGGGTTTTATACGAGACAACCTCCGAGACTCCACAGAATATGTTTCACACGCAATATTTTTTGCAGTAGGTTGCAACATGTATAAAGAGGCGAAAATGACATCTGGAAATAACGATAGACGTATACCTGGGCGTCGGTCATTTCTTCAGCAGCTAGGAGTTGCAGGTGCTGTCGGACTTGCCGGTTGTGCTATATTTGGCGACAACGATCAAATAGAGGGGCCAATCACCAGTTTACGGTTGACCGAAGTGGAAACGGACAACCGCGACGCGGCATTCGACGCCGCTTGGAGTGTCAGCGATACTGGCAGTGAGTTGTCGTCGGTCCAACTGACGCTGACAAATCTCGATACAGGCGAGCAGATGGATACTGTTAGCCCGAGCGTGTCGGGCGACTCCGCCAGTGACACCACACGGCTTGTCGCCAGCGGCGAAAATGGAGAGGGACACCAGTACGAGGTAGAGTGTCTGGCGAGTTACAGTGACGGCCGAACAGAAATCGAGACGGCAACGGAAACAGAGTCCGAGCAGCCTGCTGCCGACGGCCCGATCCAGCCGTCCGCAGACAGTCCCCGATACTGGGAGTACAACGGCCAGCCGATCACACTCATTGGCGGCGATCAGCAGGACAACCCATTCCAGTATATCAACTCCGACGATGATTACGACGCGATCACCTGGCTGGACACCCTCGCCAGTCTCGGTGGCAACTTCGTCCGAAACGTCATGTCTGACCGAGACAGCGTAAAATTCGGCACCGACAACATCTACGCGTTCGACCGGACGGACTCGGGCTACGACCTGACGCAGTTCAACACCGAGTACTTCGATCGTCTGGACACCTACCTCGCCGAAGCCCAGTCACGGGAGATTATCGTCTCCATCGAACTCTGGGACGGCTGGGATCTCTACGGTGACCGCTGGGACGCCCACCCCTGGAACCCCGCCAACAACGTCACCTACGACGAATCGACGACCACGCTCGAAACCGCGTGGACCGACGATCCGATACAGACGACCAATCCGTTCTTCAAGACAGTACCATCACTGAACGACGATTCGACGGTGCGCCAGTATCAGGAGGCGTTCGTCCAGCGCATCCTCGACATAACACTCCACTACGACAACGTCATCTACCTCCCACACAACGAGCGTCGGGGAGCGTTAGAGTGGTCACTCTACTGGGCAAACTTCCTCAAGGATGCCGCCGCCGACGCTGGCCGAGAGATTTATATCGGAGAGATGAACGACAAAGACAACCACGGCAGCGTTCAGCCGTCACTGTCCCGCGACGTCTTCGAGTTCGCGGAGGTCTCACAGCACTCCGAACTGAACGGAGAGGACCACTTCACCGACCTCGCCGCGTCGTACGACGAACTCGCCAGCCAGCCCATGCCGATGAACGCCGTCAAAAACTACGACTGCAGTGACGACGGCGCAGCAATGGTCTGGCGGTGTCTCATGGCTGGAGCAGCAGCCGCACGGTACCACCGCGGACCACTCGGCGACTGTGACTGGGGGATTGGCCTGCAGGACAAAGCAAAAGTTCACCTCGAAACGCAGCAGCTCGTGCTCAACGCTGTCGGTGGAGCATACGCCGTCCAACCCCATCAAGAAATTAATCACCTGATCGAAAACCGTGACGGAAAAGAGGTATACATGATGGCCGACCCCGGACGAGTGTATGCGGTATACTTCAAAGGTGCCGGCAGCGTCGGTTTGGATGTTAGTGACGTGAACGGCAACGTGACTGTCGAATGGCGCGACATCGAAAATCGCTCTTGGGCCAGCTCAAAGACACTCTCTGGTGAGGTTGTTACCCTCACGACGCCGCAGTCGGGCCACTGGGCTGTCTTGGTCCGACCGTAGCTGGCTGAACTTTCTTCCAGCATCCAAGCCAGAAGAGAGGCTTGGTCCGTTACTCGGAATACGGTGATACCATCAACAGGATAATCTTGATATAATTGAGTCAGATGAATAGAATGAGTGGCGAGATCAGTCTATCCGCATATCAAAGTTTGCCACATCAGACATATCTGGGTGTGAGAGATAACAACGTACATCCTTGCTAACTTCAGATGGGTGCGCCGCGCGGGCGGCCTCAGAGCGTTTCTGCTGCCACTGCTCGTGTCGAACAAAGACCCGTACAGGAATTGAATCAAGCTCGAGTGCCCGAGCGATCATGAACCGGTGCCGGCCCTCGTCAAGTATTAATTTTCCGTCGCGTCCAATGTTGATCGCCACCTCGTGAGACTCCGGTGGGAATTCACTGGAGCGGAGTGAAGGATTAAACTTGTCGTGTCCGGAGATATCAGCCTCTCTACACTCCCTCTGTGTTTTATATCCGTCCTCTCTCATTGAGCAAGCAAGTCTATCAAGCTGATCAAACCGCCACTCGCGGCCATTCTCGTTGTTATACTCCCACTCCCGGTCTAATTGAAATCTGTCCGCGTCTGTCAACAACTCGTTAAATTCCGTTTCTTCCCACGGTTTTCCGTTTCTGATATGGTTAACAACGGAGCGATAAAAACAACAGTTACTCAACGGCATTATCCTGCGACGGTCAAATTTTTGTTCGACAGAGTTCAAAAAAAGCACCTCTGCATTCGGCACGACTCGGTCCCAGTCTCCGCCAATGATGTGTGTCAAATCTAGATTCGCTTCTTTCTGGTATGAAAACTGCCGAGTCATCATATAATCAACACTACAAGGCGGGACGTGTATCAGGTCGTATGGCTCAGCCAACGATTTAGGATACTGTATCAATCGTATATACCGGCGTACGATGTTTCGATATCGCCAGAGGTGGTGTATTATAAAAACACTTGGGATGAAATCTGACAAACGTTTTTTAATATACTTTATAAAGGAAGTATCCACGCGTGAGAGTTTTCCAATCATTAATTAGACCCAATTTTGACACGCCGACACATAACACTATATCTACACTCCAAATGGCTTAATAAATATTCTTAATGGCTGTGTTGATTCGTCACAGGCGGGCGGAATACACTGTTTCGCACCATGCTTGATGTCATGGACGACATACACAGGGCAACTTCTCGGAACTCACGGAAACAGAAGCGCGCTGCACGATGAAGTCAATCAAGCGCTTGTCAGCCGAGTTCACGGTCTTCGTTGCAGAAGGTGATTAGAGTGCTGTCCGTCGATCCTCGCATCGTGGGGGTAGTCGTACAGAGCGAAATACGGTAATTGAATCAGCGGTCTGATGTCGAGATCGTGGAGCACTTCGCGGAGTGGTTGCCTGAAGCATCTCTATCGGCAGCGAGATATGCGTCGCTTCATTACCGATTCATTAAAAAGTGTACATCAGGAACTACCAACGTATCTATCAGGTTTGTTACGTTTAGCTTTTGACCGAGGTACTTTGTTCACTAATACGGGTACCGGCTAACTGCTGATCGTTCACAGAAGTTGTCTCAGTAGCACCATACTGGCGATCAAGAGTATTTTTTAATTCGCCGTCCAATGAGTAATCAAGGATATTTGACGTGACGCGACTAATCAACGCTGATAAATATGTCAGAGTTGGAAACCATTACTAACCAAACACAATGAAAATCGGACTTTTCGATTTGTATGCGACCGGACACCACCTCCCCTACGCCAATACAGTGCAACAGGCAGTAGATCAGTTTACCGAGCATGAGGTTGATTTCATCACCCTCACCGCGACGGAACGACAGTCTGACTACTTCGCTCCCGAGAATATCGTCTATCTTGACCCACCTGGATCGCCAAAAATTGAGGAGAGAGAGGAGGACTTCACCCAAATTGCGGAAGAAAAAGTGTCACAGTTGTCGTCGCTTGCTGGCTCGGAAAAGTACGATGTCGTTCATTTTCTATACATCGACGATATCCTAGGTCCAGTGCAACGTCACTGGACAGGGAGTACGAGCGCCATTGGTGATCTTATCGGTCCATTCTTTACACGCGGAACAGTGCTCAGGAATAGGTACACGCATCCGCTGGTCCTGAAAATATTGCAGTCGCCAGTAGCACCGGCACTGGACTTTCTCGTCCCGGAGGATACATCCCACCAGGCGATGTGGCGTGATCTCCTTCTTTACAGATCCATGAAAGATGAGGTATTCGACGAAATGTTACTCCACTCCGTTGAGGCGCAGCAGTACGTCGATCAGTTCGGATTCGAGCAACAGTCGACACACATCCCGTTCCCGGTCCCGACGGAGTACAGAGCTGAGTTCACACAGGCTGCGTCGAGACAAAAACTCGGTCTGCCAGAATCGGGAACGATACTTCTGTTTTTCGGCACACTGAGATCTGACAAGGGAATCCAGTTGTTGCTGGATGCGATGCGAAAGTACAGTGGGCCGGAGTTTACGTTACTCATTGCCGGTCCACCCGTTGCGACGACTGCTGAAGAGATAGAGGAAACCGACAGGGAATCCAGCGTCAACATCATTTCGAGACTCGAGTTTATCAAGAATCCGGGGCCTTACTACAGAGCAGTCAATGGCGTTTTGATGCCGTATCAGTGGGAGTTCGGAAAAGAGAATATGAGTATGATATTCCAGGAGGCCTGTGGCTCGCTCCGACCGATCATCACGCCGGATTTTGGTGTGCTTGGTCGTTTGACTACCGAACAGAATTTGGGAATGACATTCGAGCATGACTCCGCCGAATCGCTCGCAGCGGTCATAGCTGAATTTGTGACGAGCGACACACCGTTTTCTGAAGACCAGATGGAGCGCTACGCCAATCAGCACAGTAAAGAAAAGACAGTGTCGCGTGTGTCGGAAACATATCGAAAGTTAGGCCGGTGAAGGTGTAGACCGTCTCGATTCTGTCAGCTATTGCCAGAGAGTCAACAGAGAACGACAGACAATGTAACAAAATGTTTTATTGTATTCAACAGGGATTCAACTATGTTCGAACTCAAGTAATCAGTCTTCGGTTCAGTTGTAAGCAGTACGTAGTGCACTCACTGCTTGCGTGTAACTGTGACGACGGTTGTACTGTTTCATCTGTGCTTGGGAGTGAGAGACACCACTGCGTGCAAATTGCCTCATTGCGTTTTCGAGGGCTTCATCAGAGCCCTTTGTATAGGTACTGCCAAGCTCCCATTCTCTCGTGACGCGACCGACAGCACCGAAGTTTGGGACAATAACAGGCAGCAACGAGCTGCTTGCCTCTTCGAGTGTCTGACTCGTGCACTCTTTCCCGAACTCGCGGGTATACGGCAAAATCAAGCCATCAG
The DNA here is from genome assembly GCA_004015825.1 of Halovenus amylolytica. GTDB lineage: Archaea > Halobacteriota > Halobacteria > Halobacteriales > Haloarculaceae > Halovenus > Halovenus amylolytica. Next base: position 36,175 of record SAYS01000025.1, read on the forward strand.
CTGCCCGGAAATACACCTCTGGCCCATCAACATACTGGAGTTCAGTGATGATCGTAACCGACGACTCGTCCTGGATCGATAGAACCTGTTGTTCTGTCACGTTGACTGGCGGTCCGGCGATGCACATCGTAAACTCCGGCCCACTGTAATTTCGAAGCACGCGCAGGAGACGGTGGATACCCTTCTCCTCCCGCAGGGTGCCGAAAAATAGAAGCAACGAATCGTCAGGAGGGAGACCCAGTTCTTCGCGCGCCTCACTCTTGCTTATATTGGCGCCAAAATCAACCGGAGCGGGATAGGGAATCCGCTTGATCGGTGTTCTCCCCGCCGTATCCAGATTTGAAACATACGCGTTAGCCTCCTTCGAGTGGACTATCACGTTGTCAAATATCTCGTTTTTGAGACAACGATAGATGTATAAATCCCGCCATAACTGTTCGTGATCGGTATGGTTCGGGACGGCAGTATCGATTACCGCCCCAAATGGGGATTTGAGGAGAGTCAGGAACGCGGGGTGGATGCATCGCTGTCGCAGTGGTAATTTCCGTTCGAAAAAGACACCATTTAGTTCTCCCACGATTCGCGGCCCGTCGGTACTCGGGGAGTGTCGGAAAAGCGGACCCAGGATATCGTCTGCAAACAAAAAATGGAGGGCATCAAACTCCGCATGTAGGTCGTTCGAGTAGAAGTCCGCGATCATATCCTCTGCCAGGGCATCAAACGACCGTTCGCGGTCCTCGACGGGTGGCGAATCGGGGTCTTCCAGAAACCGAATCTTGTTGGGGTCGAACAGTTCCTTGCTGCGGGGTGTCTCGGATACAGTTATGAACTGCACATCGTGGTCCGACAAATCATCGAGCGCCTGCCTCGTTCTTGCTGCATAGGGAAGATGATGGCCATTTGTATAGAGATCTACTAACCCGATATCCATAGCTGTTTGTTACCCCGGAACGAGAATTAATCTTGTGCCAAGATAAACATCACCAAACTGTTGGACCGGGATTCGATGGCTATTCTGATAAAAATAGTCACGACATCGGATTCGTCCAACTGTGATTGTACTTTCGCATGTATCTTCTTCATACCCACCACTACTATCGCAAACAGTTAATACGAGTACAAGTCAACTGATTGTCGTCTATGGTCCAGCGAATACTGGGTATAAATCCAACCACTGAAGGAACTGGTTCACATGATCCGGCAGCAGTGATAATTGAGGACAGTCAGATCGTATTTGGTGCAGAAGAAGAGCGATTCAACCGACGGAAACATTCACGTGAAACGTTCCCGAAACAGGCTGTTGAAGCGTGTTTAGATTTTTGTGACGTTGAGCTCTCTGAACTCGACACAGTCGCTATCTCCTGGGAACCGAAATCGAAGGCAAAATACGACGCGCGTCTTGCGTTGAGTCACTCTGAACTCCCAAAGAAGGGATATCGGTTTCTCCACAACCTGCGGAATTACAAGGTAGCATCGAACAAGATCCAGCAGAACCTGTCGGAGATTGGATCGCCAGTGCCACCCGTCGAAACCTATAATCATCACTATTGTCACGCAGCGAGTGCATTTTCGCTCTCATCGTTTGACGAAGCGCTCGTCGTGAGTGTCGATGGTCGGGGAGAAAAGGACGCCACAGTCGTCTGGAAAGGGGATCAAGACGGATTGGAGCGAGTGAAGACATACGAATTTCCGAATAGTCTAGGCGGGTTCTTCGGCACGATAACGGCGTATCTAGGGTATCGATTGAACAACGGCGAAGGAAAGATCATGGGTCTTGCTCCATACGGGGAATACAATGAAGAGATCGCGGACAAACTCCTGGATCTGGTCAAACCAGGCGTTGAGTATGATGTAAGTGCTCTCAACTATCACACTGGCGAATCAATTCCAAAACTGGAGGCTGCGTTCGGTAGACCGAAAAAATCCAGAGGGGGTGATTTCTCGGACTGGGAGAAAGACCTGGCACACATTGCACAGTGGTTCATCGAGAAAACAGTCGCCGATATTGTCGAAACGTACAGCCGCGAGCTCGGTATCGGCAACGTTGCACTCGCTGGCGGCGTCGCATTGAACTGCAAGATGAACAAGCGGGTGATGGAACTCGATGCCGTCGACGATATATTCATACAACCTGTCGCCCAAGACGCTGGCTCTGCAGTTGGCGCTGGGATACTCGAGGCGGGCGTGAACAGTTTCGACGCGATGTCCACCGTATACTGGGGCCCATCGTACTCGACCACAGCGATCGAAGAAAAATTGGACGAGTACAAGATCAACTACACCGAGCCCGATCAACTCGCCAAAGAGGTTGCAAAGCGACTCGCAGACGGTGAGTTGGTCGGGTGGTTCCAGGGTCGATTAGAGATGGGGCCGAGAGCGTTGGGCAATCGGAGTATTCTGGCAGACCCGCGGACGAGAGACTCACTGGACAGAGTCAACAGGTTTGTCAAACACCGCGAAGAGTGGCGACCATTCGCGCCATCACTCCTCGAGTCAGCAGCAGACGAGTATCTAATCAATGCCATGCCTGCGCCGTACATGATCAAAACGTTCGACGTCTACGACGACAAGAAAGACCAGATTTCGGCCGTCCTGCACCCTGCAGACGACACGACTCGCCCGCAAACCGTCTCCAAGGAGCAGAACCCCCGCTATCATAAACTGCTGTCCGAGTTTGAAAATATCACAGGTGTCCCGGTACTGCTAAACACGTCGTTCAACGATAGCGGTGAACCGATCGTTAATACGCCAACCGAAGCGATCAAAGACTTCTACGGAATGGGACTCGATACCCTTGTCCTCGGCGATGTGATTGTTGAAAAGTCTGTTGAGGGGAAGCAACCTGGCCTTGTGAAGAGTGCAACGAAGGATAAATAACCAGAACTAGACGCCCAACTACTTCACTGTTATTTTGCGATTTGCTTCTCTTCGTGTTTCTCGATATAGTATCGCATAGCCTCTTCCAGAGACTCACGTAGATCGTACTCTGGCTCCCATCCTGCACGTTCTAGCTTGCTTATATCGGGTACTCGCCGTTCACAGTCCGCATATCCGTCCCCATAAAACGCTTCACCGGATATCTCTTCCACCTCGGGAAGCGATCCATCTGTACTTATATCTTGGTAGATGTCCCGCATCAGATGGGCGAACTGTTCGACGGTTACCTCATTCTCCGGTGAGCCGACATTGATGATTTCACCCGAGAACTGCTTGCCCTCGTTTTCGACAACATGCTTGATAGCTCTCACCGCATCATCAATGTACGTGAACGAACGTCTGTTCGTTCCACCGTTGACGAGATACATCGTATGATCGTACATCAGCGCGGACATGAAACTCGCGAATACTCTCGGGGTTCCCTCATCCGGTGAGGTTATGATGTAGTCCATCTCGGGACCGACGAAATTGAACGGTCGAATGATCGACCAGTCGAGGCCTTTTTCTATGCCATACGCATGCACCATCCGCTCCAGAAGTTGCTTCGCTGTCGCGTAAATCCAGCGCTGGTTATGGATAGGACCCATGATGAGATCGGACTCGTCTTCCTCAAATACGGGGTTCCCGTCACTCCGCCCACCCATCTTGCCGTACACCTCGCAGGTGGAAAACTGTATCAGTCTGGTATCTAACTCCGCACAGTCTTCGACAATTTTCATGTTGTCGTGATAGTTTAACTCGACAACATCGACCGGCTTGTCGACGTACTGTACCGGGTTTGCGTAGGCAACCAGATCAACCACGAGGTCACTGTCGTCTACAATCTGTTTAAACTTGGCATCGTTCTCATCGTTTCGTATATCCAGCTCCAGGTACTCTATCTTAGGGTGTGGTAATACATCTCTGATCTTTTCACTGGAGAGATCGACGACGATCAGTTTGTACTCCTCGTTCAGCAGCTCTCTGACAAGATGGGATCCGATAAACCCACCTCCTCCGAAAAGTGCGATACTTTCCATGCTCTGGGTACAGATATGAGTAGTGACATTTTGTTATGGAGGGAATATAAATTACCACCAGCAGTGAAACCCACAGCTCAGTATGGGCGGAAGTATACCATTGATTTCGAGAGTAAACCCATGTAAATTAGTATATTTATCAATAGTTGATTAGATACTAACGATAACACTAGAATATTTAGCCATGATATCTGACTAAGTGGAATCGTTAATTGTTGGCGGAGAAGACTTATTTGTTAGCTATAAAAACGGTGATATTGAATGGACGAGAATCTTTCCTGGACCAAGCAGATACGAACGCTACTTGACGTCGCACGGTACCGTCCCTTGATGACGGCTATTGTCGTCGTCCTCAACCTTGTTTTGGCCTCATTAGAAGGTATTGGATTGGGGTTCATTCTACCTATTATCGAGGCCGCAGAGGGGAGTGACGGCCCATCAGGAGACTCCAGATTGCTCGGAGTATTTCAACAGCTGTACGAATTCCTCGGTGTGCCGTTCACGATGGAATATCTCATCGTAGGCGTCCTTCTTATTATCACCGTGCGCTACGCGACGAGTTTCGTTGCAATGTGGGCGGCTGTGATTTTACGCACGAGTTACGTAAAGGACATGCGGACAAGAGCTTTCGAAAGCACCCTGAATGCAGAGGTCAGCTACTTCGATACAAAAGGGTCAGAGGAAATGCTCAACGCGATTATCACACAGACCAAATACGCCGGACGAACGATCACCCATCTCATCCGGACGCTCAATCTCACATTAATGTGTACCGTCTATCTGCTTATCGCCCTGTTAGTAGCTCCATTCTTGATGCTCACCACGGGGATTGTACTCGTCGTTTTCATGTTCGGTGTACGGTATATTCTTGAGTCAGGGTTCTCGATCGGGGAACGGGTCGCAGAGGCTAACGAATTGGTTCAGGAGTCGGTACAGGCTGGGACGGAGGGAATTCGTGATATTAAACTCTTTGGGTTAAACAGCGAAGTATTTGAAAAGTTCCAGACGGCGATGGACCAGTATGTGACTGGGACAATCTCACAGGAACGAAACAAGGCACTGATCAACAGTACGAGTCAGTTCGCGACAGCGGTTGCACTTTTTGGGTTGATTTATATTGGGACGCAACTGGCTTCGCTAACACTCGGTGGACTCGGCCTGTTCCTGTTTGCCGTGTTTCGTCTCGGGCCGAAACTGAGTCAGCTGAACGACGTATTTTACCAGGCCCAGAGCACGCTCCCCCATCTCGTTCGGACTCAGGAGTTCGTCACGGAGCTCAAACAGGTTCAGGAACCGACGGGGAGTGAATCCGTCCCGTCACCGATCAGGGAAACACGCTTCGAAGATGTCGAGTTCTCGTACGACGCCGGTGATGAACAGGTCCTACAGGGTGTCTCGTTCGATATCCAGCGCGGTAATTTTGCGGCGTTCGTGGGTCCATCCGGAGCAGGGAAATCCACGATTGTCTCCTTGCTTGCCCGGATGTACGAACCTGACGGCGGGCAGATCACCGCTGACGGGACAGAAATCAGCCAATACGATATCGGCGACTGGCGGTCGCGGATTTCGGTGGTTCGGCAAGACCCGTTTATTTTCAACGAAACATTACGATACAACGTAACAATCGGGAACCGTGATGCGACAGACCGCAAGGTTAGACAGGTCTGTGAGATCGCAGAGGTGACAGAGTTTCTCGACGAACTGCCCGAGGGGTTCGATACGATGCTCGGGGAGGAAGGCGTCCGGCTCTCGGGCGGCCAGCGCCAGCGAGTCGCAATCGCCAGAGCGCTGCTGAAAGACGCAGATCTATTGATTCTCGACGAAGCGACGAGTGATCTCGACAGCCACCTGGAAGAGCGAGTGCACAGCGGGATCGAAGCGATGGAGCGGGACTACGCGATGATCGCGATAGCGCACCGCCTTTCGACTGTAACGGACGCCGACTGCATCTACATGATGGAGGATGGAGAGATAGTCGAGAGCGGGACCCATCGTGAACTACTCAATAAACAGGGAGAGTATTCGGCTTTGTACGCGACCCAGTCAAAAGAGATCGATGCGGCGTGGACGGAAGATTGACAATTTCGTCCCATTGCTAACGAATCTGTGTACTGGTCCAACAGGTGCAAAATGTTGCTATCAAACAGTGCGTCGAGCCTCGGAATGTTGGACGGAACTGTAAGGACTGCACAGGCAAAGAACGGGCGAAACTTCCGCGTGCATGCGATCAGACACTGGTGACCGCGCCCTTGGCTGTGACTGTCTCGATCCGAAAACATGCTGAACAAAGAACATTTACCACAGCCATTGATTACTGTAGCTATGATGGACGTGCTCGTTACGGGCGGAGCAGGATTTGTCGGCAGCCACGTCGTCGAATACTATGCAGAGAACGGCAACGAGGTAACAGCACTGGACAATCTCTCGCGGACAGAGACACTCGAAACTGCCGACGAGAGCAGAGACACCGGTGCGTACAACTGGCAGTATCTCGAAGAAAACTACCCCAGCGTGGAGCTAGTCAAGGGGGATGTCCGTAACGAGGAATTCGTCGATGACATTGTCGAGGGACACGACGCCGTCGTCCACACAGCAGGCCAAGTCGCTGTCACGGCGAGCATCCAGGACCCGCGAACTGACTTCGAAGTGAACGCGGAGGGAACGTTCAATATCCTCGAAGCGGCCCGCAAAGCCGACAGCAATCCCGCAGTAGTTATTGCGTCGACGAACAAAGTGTACGGTAACAATATTAACTCCATCCCGGTCCGCGAGGAGGACCGCCGGTACTGGTACAATGACAAGGAGTTCGACCGGGGGATCCCGGAATCCTTCCCGATCGACGACTGTGAGCATACACCATACGGTGTCTCGAAACTCGCAGCCGACCTATACGTACAGGACTACGCGAAACGACACGAGGTAGAGGCTGCTGCGTTCAGGATGAGCTGTATCTACGGCCCACGGCAGTTCGGCAACGAAGATCAGGGTTGGGTCGCTCACTTCGCACTCAGCACGCTCCGCGGGGAACCACTCACGATATTCGGCGACGGGAAACAGGTCCGGGACGTGCTCTATGTCGACGATCTTGTGCGGGCGTACGATGCGTTCCTATCGGATCCAGCAGGCAAACCTGCCGTTTATAACATCGGTGGAGGACTAGACTGTACCACATCACTGCTTGAATTTCTCGACCTGCTTGAGGAGAAGACCGGGCAGAGGCCCGATGTGAGTTTCGACGAGTGGCGAGAGGGCGATCAGAAAGTCTACGTCTCGGATGTTTCACGCGCTCGTGAAACGCTCGACTGGGCCCCGATGGTTTCCTTCGACGAGGGGATCGACCGGTTTCTGTCGTGGTACAAAAACCGGGAGTGAACGATGTTTCTACCCCTGAGTACGCCGTGCACTGATCATCAAAAACGAAGCGATGGGACGGGGTGGGGAGAGTGATGCGCATCGCCTACATTTATGACGCTGTATATCCCTGGGAAACCGGCGGTGTCCAGAAGCGCGTATGGGAGGTTGCCCGGCGGCTCGCCGACGACCACGATGTCCACTGGTTTGGTCTGAAGTACTGGGACGGGCCATCGGTCATCGAGAGTGACGGCGTCGTCCTGCATGGGGTTGGGCCGGCGCAGGATCTCTACGTCGATGGCCGTCGCTCGATTCCCGAAGTGCTCTCTTATAGCCGACAGCTTGTTCGACCGCTGTTCGACGAACAGTTCGACATCATCGACTGTCAGGAGTTTCCGTACTTCCCGTGTTTTCCGAGCAAACTCCATTCGCTCCTCAGGGGATCGACTTTGGTAATGACCTGGCACGAGATCTGGGGCGACTACTGGTACGAGTACCTTGGCCGGAAAGGGGTGTTCGGGAAGGCAATCGAACGGATGGCTGCACAGGTCCCGGACGGTCATATCGCCGTTTCGAACAGAACGAGAGACGACGCGGAAGACCTCGGCGTCTCCGATGCACGCCTGGTCCCGAACGGGATCGATCTCGATGCAGTCCGGAGCGTCGAACCAGCTGATCGTGATGGCGATGTCCTGTTCGCCGGGCGGTTCATCGAACAGAAGAACCCCGATCTGGTCGTAGAAGCCGTCGCAGAACTCGCTGAGACCGACCCGGAGATCAACTGCGGGCTCGTTGGCGGCGGTCCAGAGCACAATGCGATGACCGCACTGATCGAACGTCTCGGTCTCGAAGACAACGTGTCCTGTCCCGGATTCATAGATGAGCACGAACCGGTCCTCGGTCTAATAAAAGCCGCCGATGTGCTTGCGCACCCATCGCGACGCGAAGGGTTCGGCATAACTGTACTGGAAGCACTGGCCTGTGGGACCCCGGTCGTCACAATCAGAAATCCACAGAACGCCTCGACAGAACTGGTGGAGGATGGTGTGACCGGCAAAATCTGTGTTCCGAGCAAAAAAGAGATTGCAGAGGGGATCCAGACTGCGCGAGTGAGCATGTCGGAAGATGACTGTGTCGCCACGGCACAGGAGTACGATTGGGATCAGATCGTCTGTCAACTTGAAGAAACCTGTCAAACAACCTGTTAATTCATACCAATTCTACAAAATATACGAGAACATTATTATAGGATCATTTTAATACAATTAACAGATATGGCTCTGAGCGAATATTTACTGACCGTTTTGAACAGGGCTGTCACAGACCCAAAGAGTGCCCTTTCTCAGATACCACTTGAACTGAATTACTATGGGCGACGGATTAACCAACATTACTTTTCTTTAATTGGGCCAAGTATGAATGGACACAATTTGGTGGATGAAGATTGGGATACAGCGATCATATTGGATGCATGCCGATACGACATTTTTAATCAAAACTGTCCGGAAGAGTGGGGAGTAGTTGAAAAGAGAACTGCACCAGGGAGTCAATCTCGCGAGTATTTTCAAAAAACATTTTATGATGGAGAGTACCACGATACAGTTTACATAACTTCCAACCCATATATTACGGATCTGCCTGAAGATACGTTTCATACAATTAAGTTAGATGAGACTTGGGAAGACACGGCTCAACAAGCACCACCAGGTGTGGTGACTCAAGAAGCAAAAAAAGCACACAAAGAGTATCCCAAAAAAAGAATTATCGTTCATTATATGCAGCCACATCTACCATTCTTTGGAGTAATAGGGGAACATGTGTGGGACAAATTGGGTTGGCATCGAGGAATGTATTATCCAAAAGATGTTGACGTAAAGGAAGTAAAGAAGGCATATACTGAAAATCTACAAGTAGTATTAGAACATGTGAAGGATTTGTTGGTGAATATTGACGGGAAAATTATAATCACATCCGATCATGGAGAAATGTTGGGAGAGAGGATGTACCCTATACCAGTGAGAGGGTATGACCACTTTCACAGTCTGTATTTACCTGAGTTAATTGAGGTACCATGGGTTGAAATAGAATCAGATAACAGGCGAGAGATAGAAAGTTCACCTCCCGAAGGGACTGTTCAGTCTAGTAGTGAAGTTCAAAAAAAGAGATTAAAAGCACTGGGGTACGTTGAATAAGATTGTCCCAATATATTAAAATGAAAATAAATTTTGTTCTCCCAGGAACCGGAATTGCTGGCGGTATAAGAGTCGTTTTTAAGTATGCGAATCGGCTTTCTCAAAGGGGCCACGACGTAAAAATAATATATCCTGTGGTTCCGCCCAGAATGGATAGAGAATGGACCGATTACAGATCAAGAATAACACAATTCCTCGGTACAATTAAGCGTGTTGTTCGAAGTAATTCCGTTGATTGGTTTGATGTTGAAGTCGAATTAGTTCCAATTCCAACAATAGCTCCTAACGCTATTTCTCTTGTAGAGTTTTTTATTCCTGACGCTGATATTACCATAGCTACCTCTTGGGAGACATCGTATTTAGTGGCGTCACTTGGTGAATCAAAAGGTAAAAAAGTATATTTTGTACAGCATTATGAAATCTGGAAAACTTGGAATGATGAGCGTTCATGGGAGAGAGTTGGTAGATTGGCCTCAGAGCCAGACCAGTATCCTATCGAGATGAAAGAGATAACTCCCCCAAATAAGGAGGCTCGCAGAGAGAAAGAATTGGTCGACCAAAGCTATAGCCTCCCATTGTCCAAAATAACTATCTCTAAGTGGTTAGAGGAATTGCTTAAAAATAAAGTACGTGTTTAGCCCCAATGAATTTCGCCACTGTCTCGTAGCAGGCGACCAATCGGGGAGATATGCACCTTCAGCAAGGGCTAGTTGAACATCTCCAGGGATGGTCTCAGCTCGGAGACCATCCCG
>SAYS01000026.1 GCA_004015825.1 Halovenus amylolytica
CTCTGGTGTATGAAATGGCAACCCAGATCGCGGAATCTGAAGGGTTAGAACTGCTGCAAGCTCAAGAAGTTGGAGAGGCCATGGTGAAGGGGTTGACTGACTGGTGATTAAACCGCAGAAGTACAGTCACGTCCGACGCCGAAAGGTACCTGTCTGGATCGGGGATCTTGAACACATCCAGATCCAGACACTTTCTGATGGTTAATTCAGCGATTCAATTCCACTGATTACGCTGGTTGGGAAGTACCGGATGTTGGGACTTTCTGCTTCGAAGTTTTGTGGGATGATGCCATGATAACTGGTCTGGACTGCCTTTATCGCTAAATGAAGAAGAGTATCTTTCATCATCCTCTTGAAATCTTCAGGTGGCTCGTTAATTGCAGATGGGTCATATTCCGGTTCTTTTAGAGGATTCTGATTCGTCCGTATCGATATTTCCCGGTAGATGTCTTCTTTATTCTCTTTTAAATCGAAGTGGCTGAATAATTTCGTTTCTATATCATTTGAACATGTTTGAATATCTGCTTGAATACGCTCCCGATGCTTTGCTGCAATTATTCCCATCTGTGTAATGGACTCCGCCGGATCGACAGATGGCAAATCAGGAAGATCAACAAGCTCTAACAGGTCACGATGAGGATGATTGTTGGAAGTTAAAGGAACCTCATTTGAGTCAATAATACTCAATAAGAGTGGCCCAATATAATACGGTGAAATAAAATCATGACGCCGCAAACTAATGAGGGAGCCTAGTATTTCCCTTGACGATTTGGCCAACTCCTCATTATTATCAAGTGCTTCATCCCACGGTATTCTCGATACTTCCCCTACTTGCCAATGGCGACCGGTAGTGAGTGCAAGAACAAGATATGTCACAAGATGGCTATTAGCGTATGAGAGGGTCTGCCAAATCGATTTCTGAGGAAGGAGGGCTTGACCAGCCGTACCAAATATGGAATCTTCGTGAAGATAGCCGAATCGACGCCCTCCTTCCTTTATATTGGTATAGGTAAGACCCTCGGTGAAATAGTGTTGCTCACTTCGGGGGTACGACCCGTCGTATCTCTTTACGTCACTTCCATTATCACCCCAGAAGACAGTGCGCGTAATCCGAGGTAGAATCCAAGCATCACTTCCACCCTTGGCGAAAGGTACCCAGTCAGAATAGTTGGGAGATTCCCAGAACCGACGGAGATAGCGTGCGTTGTTCCCAGTTGCTAACCCCTGCTTGACGTTTCCTAAGCTATTGGCATCAATATCTGCATTATCGGCATCAAAATAGGTATCTGTGTTGTAGATGGCTCGGATGTTATCTGGAACCCAATAGGATAGTGGGGTGCCCGGTATTTCAGAAAATACAGCTACATCCCTTGTATAATGACGCCGGATCGGCCCTTCTGTAGTCTCGAATGCAGCAGATAGGAAAGCGTCTTCTTTTTTCCCTTTATCTAAGTCATGTAATCTATAGAAATCTCCTGATGATTTCTGCTCTTGATTTACTCGAACTACAGTTCCTGCTGTACGAACCGTTGCCTTATCCAAAACACCGATTCCAAATTCAGCAAGGAAATCAAATGAACCTCGGTCTCCGATGAAATCTTCCCGGAAATCTTGGAAGGTTCGTTTGAACATGAACGTTCGGGGGACAATCATACCGATTCTCCCCTTGTCTTTAACCAGTCTTTCGCATACTTCAAAGAAATTGATATAAAATTCGGATTTATACTCGTAATGGTCGTCAACGTATGCTTGTACTTCATCTGGCATCCGATTCCCAGAACCGTAGGGTGGATTCATAAGAGCAACATCATAATCTTGCGAAAGAACATCTAGTAATCGAACGAAGCTTCGTAGATCTTGAGCGAGAAATGAATCTTCGTCGCGGTGTTCAGCGGTTGCTTCACGGAGGGATCTTAAGAAACTACTTAGCGTGTGATCCATCGAGAAGTCATCGGTAAGAGTCAGTTGTTGCCCCCCTTCTTCATCGAATAGTTCCCGAAGAGTCCCTCGAACATCTAAAAGACTTCCAAGTCCATGAACCTCTTCAAAGGCGTCGAGAATGGAACTCAGTGCATCGCGGACATCATCTCGGCCATCAGCAATTTCATCAAAAACATCTTCTGCGCCGCTCACATCAGCAATCTTTGCATCAGCACAAACAATGCTAATTTCTGGCAATTCGAAGTCACTTGCTCCTGCTTGTTCCGCCCGATGACGAGATTTCAGGTAAAGATTAAAAGCTGCTAATTGACAAGCCCGCATATCAAGATCAATTCCGTATAGGTTGTGTTTGAGAATCTTTCTTGGAATATCCGCTGGCTCCATATCGGGATACTCTTTCATCCAAATCTTCTCTAAAATATCAAAGGCATAGAGAAGAAAATGACCACTTCCACAGGCCGGATCGATGACACTGATTTCTTCTGGTTTGTCAAAATCTGGCGGGTTACCCTCGTCCGCAGAGGGAACTAAATATGTGCATAGTCCTGCCAGCCCGGTATCGGTACTTGTGGCTTCCCGATTCTTCCTATCATCGGCTGACATAGATTCCTGTTTGGAGACTACCTCTTCCAATTCTCCCGTCTCTTCGAGATAAAGTCGACCCAGACTGTTATCGGTCAACATCCTCACGACCCAATGGGGTGTATAAAATTGATTCGCAGGAGGGACGTCCATCGGGCGAAGCCCTTCATAGTCACCTTTCCGTCGAAGATCTTCCATTTCTTCAGAATTATAATATTCATAAACCCAACCAAGAACATCATCAGCTCTCCAGATTTCGTTGGAAATTTCATCAAGCAATTTACACAAATCTTCAAAAGTATCATCATCTGGATCAATCAGACTGTAGGCAGTCGTCCGGTCGAAGAGGATCTCGATTTCCTCACCAAGATAGTCACATGCGTCCCGATAAGCCTCAAGAACAGCTTCCTCTTCCAGCATGTATTGTTCATCCACCAAGCGAGCGGCCGCGGGAGTAAGGCCATCATCTCGAAACACAGTCACTTCGTTATCGATAAAATCTCTGACTTCCATACAACGAAGGGCAGCAAGACGATTGACAATGGTATAACCGACGCTCGTAATATACTGCTCGTATCCTTCTGTCCATTCGTTGCCGTCGATTGCTTCAAGCTCGATCGCCTCAACTAGGTCTTCCTCCTCCTCGTTTAGAGATGTATTTTCATCGGGCCTCTCTTCGAGATTATACTCTTCGAGCTGATATCGAACGTTTGCCTCGACTCGGTCTCGCATTCGAGTGACCGTTTCCTCAAGCAGCGTTCGTTCTTCATTATCGAGCTGAACATTCTGAAACTGATTAGAATCCTGAAACATGCGAAACTCGTCGATATATTACTCAATCTCACGGGGATGTCTTGAAGATTGCCCATCCGCTCGAATCAGAGAGTGCCTAGGAAGGGAGAATGTAGATTCTCCAAAATATAGTCATTTGCGTCAATTGCAAACAAGCGTATCAATTGGCATCTCTGGCTGTTCATAACATCGAACATGGAAACGTAGAGCACGGCTGGGAAAACCAACCGTGTTGCCGCCCTGAATTAGTCCCCGCTGACGCTTCGGCCCTCCAAGACGAAGCGTCATCGACACATTCTTTCCACACCTAATTAAGCGTGTTGGTGGGAGTAATCAACCCCTCCATTTTGGCCTGCGGAACAACGATACCCTTCTAAGTATGCCATGGCAAAATAAAATCATCCCAGAGGGCTATGATGGGTACTCATGCTTGAATCTCAAAAAGTAGAAACGGTGAATATCGTTGCTTCTGGCAGGTTTAACATAGAATTAGATCTTGCCGCAGTAGCTGAGGACTTGAGGGAATTAGATAGGTGGATTGATGAGGTAGAACACAGCCGAAATAATGGAAATCGGCTTCTGATAGATTTCACTAATAATGAAGCTCGGGGGATCCTTTCACCTTCCGGAGTATATGTCTTTACAGGGGCTAAGAATCACGAAAAGATCGATGATGCTCGTTCAAAGTTATCAGAGTCCTTGTCAACCCTTGGAATTATATCTAGCTCTAATCCCACATCTGACGAAATTATAGATGTCTTCGAAACCCAAAATGTGGTTTGTACTGCCGACCTTAGAAAAGAAATCAATCTTAATGCAATAGCTATCGGGCTAGGGCTCGAAAATACAGAATACGAACCTGAGCAATTCCCCGGAGTTATCTATAGACCAGATAACCACAGTTGTACTATTCTTCTATTCGCAACAGGGAAAGTAGTCATCACTGGTGTTCAGAATAAAGACACGGCGCAACAAGCGTTTGACCAATTAGAGAACCGGTTAAAAAGTCTCCTAAGCTGAGTCTTTCTAAGTCGGTGCAGTATCTGTTTATTCGAGTGGTTCTACCAACACTATGGAGCCATCTTCAAGTTCGTCCATCGTCTCTCGAATCCGCTTTAATTGCTCGTCCACGCCCGCAAGCAGCTGTTCGGCCTCCTCGATTAGGTCGCCAACCCGCTCGTCACTCGGTGGACTTGTTCCCTCAACGGCATCAACGACTGCTGCGGTAACTTCGTGATTGGGATAATCGGCCCGCAGTTCGTCGGTGAGTTCCGCCAGCCGTTCGTCGACTTTGAATGGATCCTCGGCCTCTTCAAGGAGTTGCTCCACCTCGTCCACGCTCGGAGGCTGTGATCGAGAGAGTGTCTCCTCTACGTCGCTCGTAACCGGGTGATTCGGATACTCCTCTTCGAGCCGCCTCGACGCGTCGCGGAGCTGCGACCAGAGACTGGCATCGTTGCTGGACGCTTCAAGAAGCTGCCTCGCTCTCACATATCGCTTGGCCTGCTGAACGATCGTCGGATCAACGAGATCTTCCTCCGAAAACGAGCCGCCGTCCCATGCCGTCTCGAAGAGTTCATACAGGTCATTAATCGTCACGCCTTCGAATTCGACGGACACTCGATCGGCGGTTTCTTTGCTGCTCTCGTCGTGGGCGTAGAGCCATGTTACGAGGGTTGAGACAACGCTATCTGGCTCCCCATCGGATGGCATCTTGCCGGTGATGCGCTCGTACTGCCTCCGAACGACGCGCTGTCTGTGGGCATCAGCCTCGTCAATCGTCGCCCGTAGTTGCTCGGCACCGACCACCTCGTTACCACGGGCGATGCCCTGCATGTCACCAGTGACATCTGCGCCGGGGTAGAGACGCTGCATCTCAGCCGTCCACTCGCTGAACTGATCCCACAAGGTCTCACCATCTTCGACCGGCCGGAACAGAACTTTGGCGCGGGCGAATTGATCTGCCTGCGCCTCAATCTCGTCGGTTGCGAAGTCTTCCGTCTCGAGAGACTCACCACTGAGTGCCGGCTCGAGTGCTTGCTCCAATTCGTTTAGCGACGTTTCCGCGCCGAATTCCCTACTGACTCCGCGGAGGACTCGCTTCACGAGAACACTGTTCTCGTCTACCCAGTCGGCCAGCTCGGCGAGCCATGCGTCCGGATCGCTCCCGGATGGAGATTCACCCGTGAGTACCTCCACTACCGCTCGAATTTGGTCGGGATCGATCCCGTCCAAGGATTCAAACCGAATCTGGACATCGGTCAGGTTCGTCTTATTCCTGACCGCACGGCCAATCTCTCCGGGCTCAGTGATGTACTCGCCGTCGCGACGGAGCGCAATCTCGTTGGCCGTCGCGAGCGTGATGAGTAACGCAGAGATGGATTCCCGCGGAGTTCCACGATACGTACCCCCACGCTGGACAGTTTGTGCGAGCAGATCCTCACCCCGGAGGGACTGCTTGTTCTCGTATTCGTCGAGGAAGTCCTGACACCAGCCATCAGTGAGTTCTCCACTATCAGTGTCCACGCCGAGCGTGACGGCATCCTCGTTCGACAGGGCCCAGTCGGCGGCACCTCGGAAGAACCCCGCCATCTGCTTCGCATCGTTGACTTCCGTGATCCCATCCGTCAGGACATAACGCGTCTGGCCAAACACCGATTGTACCTGTTGCGTTACGACCTGTTCGAACACATCACTGTAGTCTCCCATCGTACCCCCTGTCCGCACGTGAACGGCTGCCTCGTCGAGTTGCTCACGTACTCCCGATTCGAGGGCACGCTGTTCGTCACGGTGATCAGACTGCAAATCGGTGTAGGTTTCTGTCTCCTCCGACAGGACTTCTTGCATCCCCATGACATCCCGTAGTCGTTCGACCATCGATCCGGGAATGTCGACCGCGACGAGGACGTGTTCTCCGCCATCGCGATCATCATTGGTTGATTGCCACGCATCCACCTGCTCGTTTACCTGCTCAGGGCGGTCAGCAATCAACCGAACTCGGATGGCATCGAACTCTTTCGTGGGGGCACGCTCGATTGGGTCGAGGATGGAGTATCCGAACCGAAGCGGAACGTTCCGCTCATCCTCGAAGTCGACCTCGTGACGACTTCCTTCCGAGAGTAGGTGATCACTGCCGTCCTGTAGATAAGTCTCCAATTTGGCCGAGAGTCTGTGCGAGGAAATCTGCTGTGCCCGTGTGCTCGCTCGGGTTAGGATGTCCTCCTGCTCTTCAGAGACCAGCAAGTATTCTTCGTCCCCTCGATCGTTGGTTTCTGTCAGCACATACCTGTTCTCGACGAGTCCCCGATCGGGGTCTCTGAGTGCTGTCTCGACATCATCACGGACAGAGTCGAGTGACGCGTCCGTCGAGTCAATCATGAGCCGAGCGAGATTCTCCGGTGTCGACGGCACATCTGACCGTACCTGATTCAACAGATAGAGTGCCTTTGCGACGCTGACGGGAGTGACGCTTTCGTCTCCATCAGGTAACTTGTCGATTTTGTCGACCATTTCCTGCACCCACAGTGGGACATACGTTGTTTCCTCAATTAGAAGGTCGAACAGTTCGTCCCACGTCACGATGGCACCGACGGGTTTCTCACCCCACTCGAAACGAGTGAACAGCGACCTGACGAGGATGAGCAGTGCCCGGCCTTGCACGTATTCTTCTTCGGTTACGCGTCCCCGTGGCATCAACTGCTGGATTACTTTGCGTAATAATCCGAGGTCGTATTCGCGGAACGGATAGGATTCGACCGGATTTGGATCCGCTCCGGCGACATCACCGTAGGCTTCGAGCGTCAGATCAGGCATCTGGTTGATAGCGGAGGTGACTGCCTGCTCGCCATCCGAATCTTTCTGAAGCCAGCGTTTGCGGACGATAATCTCAGTGTCGGCCCCTTCCAGCGGTTCCTGTTCCCCGTACCACGGCTCGTCTGTGACATCCGAATCGTCGAATTCGCCGTGAATCTTTTCGATCGGATACTGGCCTGTCCCGATGATCGGCGGATTCGGCCCGGTTACCACGTCGGTCAGTGCCTCCATCGTTTGTTGGAACTCCCGGTACCGGTTGCGGCCATCGCCGATGAACAGTGCCACCTCGTCCAGACCTATCAACAGCTCTGTCTCAGTACTGTCAGTACTCAGTGCGTCTTGCGCCGCTTCGATCCGATTGACGAGTTCCTCGGCCTCGAACTCGTCGGGGTCAACCTCTTCGATGGCTTCGTCAATAGAAGCTTTCACCTCGTCGCTCGATTCGAACGGCGAGGCGTCAAGCGTCGGCAAGGCATCGTAGAGCCAACTCCGGAGCATGGCTCTCTCGTCGTACACCTCGTCAAACGTTTGACTGTCGTGTTCGATTTGCTGTAGCTGCTCCCAGCAGTCACCGTGATTCATGTCGAGTTGCCACGCCCACTCCAGCAGCCAGTTGGGATCAGTCGGATAGCCGAGTTCCCGTCCGATTGCCTCGTAGATGAGATACGGGAGCGGCGGCTCCTGTGATGCATCTCGGTTGAGTAGGTTGAGGAACACCGGTTTCAGACGGTCGACGTGAGAGTCGGCGATACTCTGGCGGAAGGACTGGAAGCCCGGCCATCGGCTCGCCAACTCTTCGCCAAGGTCATCGAAGTCTGACTCCGTGTCGGCAGCAAACCCGATGAGCTTCAGGAGGTGTGTCTTACCTGAGCCGAACGTTGCTGAGATGTAGAGGAAGCGGGATTCCTCTTGTGGGTACTTGTTGACAAGGTTCCCCAGCGTGGTGAGGACGTCTCGTGCGCTGTCGGTCTCGTAAAACTCCCGCACGTCATTCTTGGCCCGCTCACGAGCGTTGACCTTCTGGACTTCCTCGAGTTCGCGAGTCGGTGTCTGTTGAAAGATATCGTGAATACGGTCTTCGCTCATTGGAGATGCACCCCTTCAATTCGCCCGTCGATCTGATGGGCTGGATAGTAGTTGCGCGATTCTTCGCCGAAGAAACTCAACTTCCCGCCGACGATGTCTCCTGGGAATGGAATGCCAATCGTGGATTGGACGTTACGGCGGTCGAGTTCGTCTAACAGTTCCGAGGCACGCGTGAACGGATAGAGACTCCCGAGGTGTGTCAATACCACCACGTGACGCTGCTTGTCGGGAGCAGCAATCTCCTCGATCATCACTTCGACGAGTTCCTCAGCGAGTCGGTCTTGCATCGTGTCTGTGATTGTCGCTGGGTCGGGTTGCTCGCCAAGGTCGACCGCGAGATCGAACACACGGGTTTCGACGAGCAGTTCGTCCAGTCGAAGGACTTGGACTGCTCCATCTTCTGGGAACCCCTCCGTTTCATGTGGCCTTGTCGCCCATTCACCGAGACGGTCTGCAACGCGTCGTTCGTATTTCGGCTGCACGGGGACAATCACAAACGGATTCCGGATACCACGACGACCGTCTGCAAAGTGGCCTAGTCGTTCCGTGAAGTCGTCGAGTGGATTCTTACTCGTCATCGGACAATCACCCCTGACTCCGTGCGCTCGATACCGAGGTCATGGCGTTTTGACAGCCGTTCGAGTTCTGCATCCAAGGAGTCTCGATCCGAGGGAAGAAGGCCGATTGCTGTGACTTCTGACGGTGACCGGTCACCGACAATATCTTGGAGTTCATCGAACGTTGTCTGTAACTCGCTTACTCCGTCGCCGGCGACAGTGCGGAGCGGCTCAGTATCGATCAGTCTGTCCGTGGCTCGAATGAACTCATCTTCATCTGCATTTGTCGTCCCGCCGGTGACGGTATTGACTGACTCGGAGACATCGTCGTACCATGAGGCGGCACTGTAGAGCGGCTTGATATATTCGCCCTCGAAGGCAGGTCGCACGTTCGACTCGAAGTCGCTCAACGGACGGATCCACGAATGCTCTCGGAGGTCGTTTATCAGCGTGTCTATGCCGGTGGACTCCTGGAACGTGTCCCACGCGCCTTCGATGGCGTCGGCTAACGACGGCGAAACAGTTCGGGCGTCGTTGAACTGATCCCATCCGTCGTGCGTCCACCATTCACCATCGTATTCGTTGACACTGTCCCGGAGCTTTCGATCGGCGGTTTCGCACTCGTCAGTGAGCCAGTGATATGACTGCTGGGCGAGTGAGAGTTGAGCATCGAGTTGGGCCAGTGCGGCCAGACGAAGGTTCCAGACCTCTTTCGCATCCTCATACCATTCGCGTGCATCATTCGTGTTCTCGACTATCTCATACCAGTCTGTATCGCCGGATTTCACCGCTTTCCGTCGCTCGGTCGCTCTGCGATTCTGTTCTTCGAGAGCATCTACGAACGATTCGAGCAGGCCGCGAACAGTGTGTGTCTCAATATCACTATCTGCGACTAACTCGACGTCTTCGGCGAGGCTTCCGAGGCGACCCGCGAGGGTTTCGTTCGCTTGTTGTAACTTCACGATGCCGTCCGGGACAGTCTCTGTCGTCTCAAGGTACCCCCCAGCCTCAAGTGCTTCCCGGACACCGGATCCCTCAGCGATCTTGAGTCTCGTTGTCGTTAGCTCATCGAGATCGATGACAGCGTCAAGTGGAATCGAATCACCGGTCTCGTCGACGGGAAGGAAATCGCCCTTGCGACAGAGTCCCCAGATAATCGCACACAATGCGGGTCGTGCCTCCTCGTAGATCGGCTTTCGTTCGATGATTCCGTCGAGAATACTAACCATCGCGAGGTTTCCACCCCGCTGCTTCAGTTGTCGGCCTGTGAAAGCACGCACGTTGTTTTGTATAGAGCCACCGTGAGTCTCGGGATCCTCTGTCGCAACCTCGATTTGAGCCGCCCACTCAGGCAGCGGTTCTTGGGCTGTCAGGCGCTGGAGTTCACGCAAATGTTCCTCGTTGATCTGGAGCATTACCGGGTGGAAGTCGTCGGGATATCGAACATCAACAAATTCCTCTACAGCTGCGGTCTGTCCACGGATGTCCGTCCGATCCTTGATTTCGAAAGTTCCGCTCTTGAGCGTTTCGACGAGTTTGCTACGAACGCGGGCAGCTCTCTCCGAGAGGTCGCGATCAACAGACTCTGGAATAGTGTCACCCACGGCGGCCCTGAGTGCCCACCACTCGATGAGAGTGTCTCGGATGTCATCGAGACCGTCTCCACCGATTGTCCACTCAAGCGGGTGGTTATCGTGGTCGACATCCCCTTTCGTCGGAGAGATCCCCTTTATCGCTATGTCCACGTCGAGCGCATCTTCCGCGTCGACTGCTGTATCAAGTTTGACACCGTCGATGCTGAACTCATAGCGAACCGGATATTCTTCTCCGGTGTCACCGTACTCGGCTGATGTTGGCAACGAAAGGTCTCGGATAACATCGGCCCAGAGGAATGTGTCCACAGAGTCAATGATCTCATCCCAGTCTGGGTCGTTGAGATTCTCTTCCGCCTCTTCCATAATCTCCCGAACTTCTTGTGGAGCGAACCCGTACTTTGGCCCAGTTTCTTCGTGAATCGGGCGAATGAACTTTCGGAGCCGTTTGAGTGACTCTTCGACGCGATTCTCCATTTGGAACTGGGTCGGGCCATCAAGATCGCTCAGTATGGCAACTGCAAGATTCCGTTCCGACATTGGGATTGTCTCCGGTACATGCTGTAGTAGCAGTACTGCCTTTGCGACATCCACATCGGTATCCTCCAACTCGCCGTCCTCGTGTTTCGCTTGGATATCCTTGATGACCTCCACGTCCTGTGGTGTGATGTCCTTGAGTTCGGGCTCAATGAGGTCATAGAAGTCGACCAGGGAAACGACGTGTGTCTCCTCGCCATCGTCGAACCACTTTTGCAGGAGTCCGTGAACGAGGGCCAGAATCGCTCGGGCAGTCCCCGAGAAAATAGATTTAGCAGGATCCGAAGCCTTCTGACGCAGGTTCGAGAGAATCTCAAGGAATAACGACGGCTGGTACGGAAGAAATGGGTAAAAGTCGAGGAATTGCTCGCGGTCGATATTGTCCAGCGGGGGCTCCGTGTTCTGCTCGATACCCGAGTACACGAGCAGAGTTTCGGGTTCGTTTCGTGTGTGTTCAAGGACGCGTTCCGTTTCTCGCCTTCCTGTCTCTTTCTTTTTCAACAGTCGTTGCGTCGATATTTCGCCGACGTGTCTGCTCGGGAGCCCAAATCTGTGAGGGAAGCGATCCTTTACGATGCTGAAATCAGCACCGCGTGCTGCAAACTGTGGTTGGACGTCTTCGATTTTGGCTTGGGCCGTCGCAACCAACTGGATGTTTCCGTCGCCAATCTCATCAATGCTTTCGGCGAGTGTCTGGAGTTCAGTCAGACGGTCGAAGTCAGTTCCGATAAAGAGACTAACCTCGTCAAGCAACAAGACGAGCTTGACAGGCCGATTAATCTCTGCCTCGCGCTCGCTTCGTAGTTCTTCAAGTCGTTCAACCATCGCCTCCGGATCGAGGTCGGACGGCGTCAGGTCGTCTAACCCATCTGCCGTTCCGGTCTGTTCCTCGAAGAGTGCTGGCAACGCTACCTCAGCGAGTGCCTTGTACTCCTGAACATCCTGCCAGTCGTACTTGGTTGGGTTGGCAACTGTTCCCCGGAGTGCTGACTGGATATGTTCCGTCCGATCAGGCCACGCGTCGGTCGTTCGGTACCAGTCCTCAAAGTATGCGACGTCAAGTTGTGTTGACAGACCTCCCTTGACTCCCGTGAGTTGCTCCGAGGTGTGTGCTGCTTTTAGGACGATTTCACTGAAGCTGAGTTCTTTCTGGCCCTGATGCTTCAGCAGATTCACCGAGATCGGGATAACCTCGTAGTCATTATGGATTGATTCCCACGTGGTCTGCTCCAGTGTCGAAAGTTCGCTTCCATCTATCAGTTGCCCCCAAATGGCGTCCTGACGGCGGAGCCACTCGCTATCCAGCAGACCCCGAAGCACGCTAAGAAGGTGACTCTTCCCGCTGCCGTAGTAACCATAGAGCCAATAGTTCGCGCCAGACCGCATATCTTCCGAGCGACCGAGGAGTCGCGAAAAGAAGTCGGTCATAAACTCCTCAGCCTCATCTGTCACGTGGTAGGTGTCGATGGACTCCAGCCGATGGTCGCGGCCATCGTCTTCGCGGTCAATTCGCACTGACTCTTCGAAGTCGCTCTCCACGTCGGCAGTGAACCAACTCCCGTCAGTCATAGGCTTCCCTCCCATGGCTCAGCCCAGTCGTACGTATCATTGATAGGCTGGAGTCTCAGTTCACCGTGAATTCCGCTCGCTTCCCAGGTTGGTTTGTCGCTCACACGTTCGGCTAGGGAATCCCAGTATTGTTCTGGCTGGAAGAGATAGAGCCAGCCGGTCGGCTGTGAGAGCCATTCATCGCCATAGGTCTCCCACGAATATCCTGATGCAACGAGCAGCGGCACTGTTCCGATATTGGGTATTTGCCCTTGGAGTGTCTGCTGTGTATCAAGAACCTCGATTTCTCGCATCACGGAGCGGAGTCCTTCGCCCCACCGACGCGTCGTCGATTCCGCGTAGTCAAACTCGCTTCCATCGTCGTAATGGAATTCGTCCAGAAGGCGTTCAACTGCGTCCTGCTCGAAGTCCAGCCCGTCGACGCCGGACTCCTGAAGTCGATTGACGTATCGGTGGACAGTATACTTCACGAGAGCATCGTCCTCCACTAAGTAGAAGTACAGTACCTGCGCCTTGTCGCGTTTCGTCTCGCACCGATCGAATACGGTAGGAAGTTGGACGATCGACGGGAGTTCGCTTCCAGCAGTCTTGAATCGCGAGCTGAGAGCGCGATAGATGCCCTTCGAACTACCGCGCGTACTACGCTCGTCAAACCGTTCTTCGAGCCATTGCTCTTCGACAACTGTCCAGTCCCGGTGTTGGGCGTATAGCCGGGCGAGCGTCTCTGCCCGTTCTACAAGAAGTCCGCATCTAGTGAGCGCCATCGACACCTCTTCGTGAGCGAATGTAGAGTCGAGCGACGGTAGAGAAATCCCCCTCCCGTCGGTGCGGATAGTCATACTAAATCCCAAACCATCCACACCACTTAGTTGATATGGATGGGATTGGGGAATTGAGGTGGCCGTAGAATGCTTGAGATGGAGCGACAATCAGGGCCTCGAATATCTCGATGAGAAACGCCCCTCGAAAATCCAGTGCGATAGCAATGAAGTACGGATGGCGTATCGAGATCTCATATGTATAGATGAGGCTCATCAAGCTCGCAAAAACTATTCAGGATTCAAAGCACGGAGATCTTCAACAAGCTCCTCATGCGCGATCTTCACCGACGGCGCATTTGGATAGGCCTCCACGAGATCAAACCCAATAATATCTCCATCCGTATCGACCAACACCCACCCAAGACCCGAACCAACTTTCGTCGTCCGCAAATCAGTATGATCCAATACCACCGACAAAACCTCGTCACCATCAGCATTCAAATGATCGAGAAGCTCTGTCGTCCGATCAACATCGGGATCCCCACCGTATGTCCCCTGTATTTTCAAATACCACGCCGCCACCTTGCTGTTAGCTTCCTCATCAAGCTCGATCACCGTCTTGTAACGGTAAGCGTCTCCGTCAACCGTTTTGAAGCTGTGCTCGATACTATCGAGTGGAGTAACCTTGGAATCGAACTGATCGCTGCTTAGTGTTGCTTGTTTAGACATAATTTATCAGGTGTCGAACAAACCGGAACCGCCCGACTGTTTGTACATATTCATACAATTCACACCCACTTAAATGGTTGGACGAGCACCCAAAATATAACAACACTTGCACAACTACGGGTGTTTCGAATCAAAAAGAAGCCGAAAACAGACAGGAAAACTATTCAGAAACGCGCCATTCGTCCGAGCCGTCAATCGACCGCTCCGTCTCCTCGATCATCTCGACTTTCCGAACCTGTGCGACATCGTACGGTGACTGGTGATTCGCTGCGATATGCGCACGCTCCTGCAACGACAAACCATCCCGTTCACAGTCCTGAAGCCAAATCTTCTCCGACGTGATCCCACCACTCACTGCGTTGAAAATCACCCGGAACAGACACACGGGCGGGTCAACCCTCGACAGACTCGACGCACAAGACGGTGTTGGGTTATAGTTCAGTATTTCGCCATCCAATGTTTGTTGTTTCCACGGCATACAGTTGTATTCCCCACCAGTCACTTATAAAACTCCGGGAAGACCCCACTCACAACAAGGGGAGTGCCGATCCAGTGTCGACACAGCAGCAGGCAGCGCTCAAAGAAGTTGAAAAGTGGGAGAAAGCCCCTATGAGGGTGTGCGCCCAAGCCTATCTGTTCGCACATGTATTTCTTCGCGTTCTACCTTCTTAAAAACCCTGATGAGTACACGCCCAACCACCTTACCATTTGTACATTGTACAAAATTCTGTACAAAAGGAACCCATATCGCCTCTCCCTACGCTCAGTAACCGCGATAGACTCTAACTCGTTTGTACCAACACCAATCCTCTCGATGGGTCGAATTTCAGGGTGCGAGTGTGATCATTTTCTGCTTGTACAATATATAACGATTTGTACAAAATAGACCGGTTTTCCATCTCCCAGCTACTATCGGACAGAGGAGGGCCTCTACTGTTTGTACAAACCCGGGAGGCGATGGAGGGATCGATGTGTCTGCGGGAGTGAATGGAACTTCGTACCTTGTACAAAATTCTGTACAAGGTACAAGCTATATGCGTGAAATATCGTGTTGTACAAACGGTATAGGACTTCTATCGGCGGCTTTCTCGGAGTAGAGCGGAAATCGGGGCAATTTGTACAAAATTTTGTACAATGTACAAACTGTTCGATACAGTATACGCTCTAAGAGAAAGAGAAGAATAGAGAGAGGAACGATGACGGACACCGCCCATCGCCCTGTCGAATCCTTCGGAGTTCGTCGAGTCCTTGGTGATCAGGCCTCAGGGGAGGTCGCATCAGAGTTAGGGTTGTGTGTATTGTTGTTGTTGTTGTACGTCGATATGATTGAGTACACCCAGACCATTAAAGGGGCTAAAGATTTATTTATCTGGGCGTTGTACAACCAACTGCGAAAGACAACATGGCTAACAAACGAATCTTCCGACCCCTCTCCACACAGGGCCAGATCACAGTCCCTGCCGACTACCGCTGCGGAGAAGACGGATACATGATCGAACAGACAACCAACGAAGACGGCGAACGCGTCCTGAAATTCGTTCCCGTCCAGGACTAATCTCTTTAACCCTCCAACAATGAACGCCCAAGCCTACACAACGCACACGACCGTATCGCAACCACAACCCCTCGCCGAAACCCTCACTGGAGGTGTCATCGATGGGTAACTATAACGTAAACCTTGACGACGATCTCCACGAGGCCCTCCGAAACCTCGATGAACCCATCGTTGACGCGCTGAACACAGCTGGACGTCAATATGTAGACCTCGCATCGATGGACAATGAAACCGGCCTTCGTCGGCGCCTCGACGACCTTGACCAGCGTATCGAAGCCCGGAACGAACAGAAACTGACCATCGAAGAGAAGATTGCTGAGCTGGAAGCACAGCGCGACGTTGTCGCAGAGAACCTTGAAAAGCTGAAAGAAGAATCGAACTCCTGGGAAGAAGACCTGAATGAACTTCTCGACGACATGCAGGACGGAGACATGAACGTGTTCTCTAGCCATCCACTTGTCGACGAGATTGCACGCTCTCACGATGAGACACCAGAGTCGGTTCTCGACGCATTGCAAGACCGTGCCAGCGAGCGCAACCTCAAGATGAGTGAGAGCCGGTTCCGTGAAGTCAAAGCACAGAGTGTTGTTGTCGAAGAGGGTAACATCTGATGGCGACTCCGTTCGATAAAGTGATGGACAAGACGGAACGAATCATCGAGTACATTCAGAACTGCCAAGAGTCCGATATGGAAGCGATTGCGCGTGGAGACACGAACAAGTTCAGTGTTGATTGTGGTGATGTTGAGCATTACGACGCGGCGCTTTGGCACTTCATGAAGCACAATCCCGGCAGCGGCGGATGGGAGATGTGGTGGAAGGAAGCAGTGAGATGCTACGTCGAGAATTGCGAAGAATTTGAGAGCGACGATGACTGGGACATCGATGAAGTTGATTGGCCAGATGACTGGGAAGGTACCCCAGACAACAGCGATGATATTGACGTTACGCTGGTGAACGTTCCAGACAGTGTTCTGATGGATATCGGTGAACCGCGTACTGACCGTCTCGGTGAGATCGTGAAGATTCGCGGTGTCGTTCGTCAACTGTCTTCTCCGAAAACCAAAACAAAGCAAGCCATATTCGAATGTCAACGGTGCGGAACTACACACCGTGTGCCCGTACGCGGTGACAAAGTCCAATCACCGTATGAGTGCGAAAAATGTGAAAAGAAAGGCCCTTGGAGGCGGATGACGGACACCGAGAAATACGTTGACTACCAGGAATTACACGTTCAGGAAGAGCCCGGTGAGGCAACAGATACGAGTAATCCTCGGGAAATGACGGTGAAAATCGAAGGTACTGATCTGACTGATTCAGCGGTGCCTGGTGATCGTGTCGAAGTGACGGGCAATTTGAAAAAGGAACTGGAAGACGACAATGCAGTGCTGATTGATTCGTCAATGGAAGCACAGTCGATTGAATCCGAAGACCATGATTTCGAGTCGATGGAGTTGACGGACGAGGAGATTCAGGAGTTCGAGGAGTTGTCGGAGCGTGATGACTTGCTGGAGGTTCTCACGAAGACGCTCGCGCCCGATATTTATGGATATGAGTTGCCGAAGAAGGCATTACTGTACCAGTTGTTTGGTGGTGTCACGCGCTTCAAGGATGAACCGAATCGGGAGATCAAGTCCGGGGAGATTCATCAGGCGTGGGTTGGTGATCCCGGGTCTGGGAAGTCGAAGCTCGCTGCGCAGGGCCGTCGCGTCGCACCACGGTCTGTGAAGTCTGTTGGAAAGGGTGCGAGTGAGGCGGGTATGACTGTTGCGGCTGTGAGAAAAGAGATTGCTGGGTCTACTGAATGGACGCTGGAAGCAGGTGCGTTGGTACTCGCGGATAAGGGGTTCATTACTATCGACGAGTTGGACAAAATGGGTGAAGAGGTGCAAGCGTCGTTGAACGAGGCACTGGCCGACCGTGAAGTGTCTATCGACAAGGCTGGTATTAGCACGACGTTGAGAACGAGACCGTCGGCGCTGATGATTGCGAATCCAGTGTACAGTAGGTTTGATCCTTATGAGGCGCTCATTGATCAGTTCGGTCTGGAAGATTCCTTGTTGGATCGTGCTGATATGGTGATCACGTTCCAGGATATTCCTGATGCTGAGGCTGATGCAGCGATTGCCGACAGTATGCTGGAGGGGTGTTGTGTGGACTCTCAGAGTGAAGGTGCGGTGGTTGCTGATGGGTCGATTGTAGGAGATGATGGGATGCTTGCGGTTGAGACGATGCAGAAGTACATCGCGTATGCTCGTCGGGAGTATCGACCAGATCTGTCAGAAGACGCGTATGAGAGAATTAAGGACTTCTACCTCACGATTCGCGATCTCTCAGATGATGATACGGTTGCAGTGAGTGCTCGTGCGCTTGGTGCACTTCGTCGGTTCTCTGAGGCACGTGCTCGGATGCGTTTGTCGGATGTCGTGTCTGTTGAGGATGCCGCTGCGGTGATTGAGATGTTTATGGAGAGCTACAAAGAGCTCGGGATTGACCCTGATTCCGGTAAGTTCGATGCTGATCGGTATGCTGGCCGGTCGGGGAGTTCGGATCGAGAGTATCAACGTGAATTGATTGTTGAGAAGACGAAGGAACTCGGAGCTCGGGATTCCGGGGCTCCGGAAGAGGAAGTCATTGAGGAGATCGTCGAAGAGCACGATTACGATGAAGCGACGATTGGGCATGTGATTCACAACATGCTGAAGCAGGGGGATCTGTACAATCCAGAGAAGGACGAGTTGCGTGTGAATGGGGGTAGTCGGTAATGTCGTCAACTCCGAGTTTGTCGCGGTCGGATGCGGTGTGGATTCACAGTCATGGGAGCGAGCTTACTGCGATTCCAGCGCCGAAGCGGACGTGGCAGTGGGTCGATATCGATGTCTCGCACGCGCTACTGTGTGCACTGAATCATCGGAACCTGATCCTTCAGACTGAGGATGGGTGGAGAGTCGATGAGCGGTTGTATGAGCGTCTTGATGAACTGGGGCATTCGTGAGTACTAGCCGGTCGGTCGGGCGTTGTTCCTTTTATAGGGTAGTGGTGCGTATTTCTAAGTGTCCTGGCGAGTTCTTCCATGCCGTCAGGAGTCGGGGTCGCTTTTGCTGGCACCACCGGTTTTTGAGCGCGTCGGATCTGAGTCAGATTTTTATATTTCTTTTTACATGGTGTCTGTTTTCATTGTTTTTCTACTCTATTTGCGGAAGCTGTAACAACGGAACGTTCTGCGCTCAGCCATCGAGAGTATAGCTGTAACGCAATACATAGCTGTAACAAATCCGGGGTTTTTGCGCTCGCCGAGACCCATCAGATGAATTGGACGAACGCCTATTTATATAGCTGTAACAACACTTAATTACAGCCAATAAATAGTGTAAGTATGTCTAGCCACCCTACAAGCGATCCCCGTCAGCGAAAGCACAGCGAGCACGACCGACACCATCAGTTGTACGAAGCGTATCCGGACGTCAAGCGAGGTGCTGATCGACGACGACGGCGAGTCGGGCGCGCAGCCAAAGTCAACTACTTGCAGAAGCACTACCGAGAGAAATTCGAAGTGAGCGAAGCAGACTTGCTGTTCATCGAATGTCTAGCGCACCTCGAAGTGCAAGGCGGAGTACATCTGAAAAACTTGACCGGCGAACGCGAGACACGCGACCATTACTTGACTGAGGGCCACCGATGGGTCGTTAATCGTTTCGATCCCGATCTCGACAAGCTCCAAGACCTCGAATTGATTCAGAAACCGTATATCGATGGCGAGAGTCGTGAACGAATTATTCGGCGCAGGTTCTGGGACTTGACGTCTTCCGGTCGAGATCTCGTCGACATCGATTTTTCTGGGAAGAATATCGGTGATCCTGGAGAGCACGTCGTACACAAACTCGGTCACCACCTGACGCGCTGGTGGGCAAAAGAGCAGTGGGGCGATAACGACTTCCTTGAGATAGAGTCATTCCCGACAATCGATGGTGCAGAGTTGGACTTCGTTGTCTGGAATAAGGGAGGATTTCAGATGGTGGGTGGTGAAGACATAGACAAGTATGTACGTCATTCGTTCGAAATAGAAACTGGGACAGCTGATGTTTCCGGCATAGAGTCGGACGCACAGAAGCTAGCGTACTTGCGTGGTGATTCCTGGTGGGTGTTTCCGACTAGAGCTGTGCTTGTCAAGGCGCTGGATGAACTGACGCTACGAGGGTACACGGGGTTGAGCCGTCCAATTCCGGAAACGTTGGCAGTACGGAACCACCGAGATACCTATAATACGCGTTTGGAGGGATCCGAGCCTGAAATTGAATGGCTGAACCATCCTCCGGTACAACATGTGATGACGTACAAGCAACTCGTGGATGATTTGAAGCAGTGGAGACCTGAGCTGTTTTACGGTGCATCTGGTGATTTTCATCAAGGTGAGAGTCGATGACAAAGCGGTACTCCGATGGAAGTACGTTGAAATTGCGTCGCCATCTCAAAAATATTGATAGTTCAAAGCCGCAACTGGTGAAGGCAGCACGAAAACTAGGAACTATTGATCGCGTCGCGCTCGCCGAAAGTGAGATACGAGAGATCCAAGGTGTAGATGGCCGGCGCGCCGTTATCGTAGCTGAGTCGAGTGACTACCGAATGGTTTGGAACGATATCAAAGAGGTGATGTCCGTGATTGCCCCAGTCGAAGAAAGGCACTTGAGCAGTGACGATGCCGTGATGTTTGAGGCGACCGCTGCTGGGAGTCGTCGAGAACTCCAGGTGAAGTACTGTGCAGACGGGTCGTTGCGGGTGAAGGCGTTGTGGGCATCTTCGGCGACGGTGTCGTGTGCGATGGTCGTTGTCGACGAAACATTCGAGTTGTGAGCAGTTTTGGCTGAGTGAATGACTGCATTCGGCAATAACAATGGTTTTCTGCTCGTTCCGCACGATATCAATGACGGCGAACCGTTGTGTAGCACAGGCGTATTCCAGTGGTGACTAATCGGTTGTCTGTTGGCTTTGCTACCACCTCGTGGCTAATTTATTTATATAACTCCGTGGCATGAGCATACACAGATAGGTAGATGAGTAAAAAACGCAACAAAGACATTGCTCGAACGGTCTTGGAGACGGTCGAGAAACATGGGTCAATCACTAATAGTGTTCTCTTCAGCCGTATCAACCGGGAATATTCCGATGTAGATGGTCGGGAGTATTCAACGGCGATAACCAAGTTGCGAGAGTTGAATTTGGTGCGTTCGTTCGACGGCGGCTACGACCGGATTCACGAGGTCACCAGACAGGGTTCCTGTATGCTCGCGGACGATAGTTGAGTTCAATTCAACCACGATACCAACTATTAAGTGAGTTGCAATTGAAGTTGTGTACAAGCAAACCTGGAGGGGTAAAGACAAGCGACATACCCCGGGTGTTTGCGTTCACAATCCCGATGACCAACCCGCTATCCACTGACTCAGACACAGATATTCAGGAATGGGTTTGTCCGTACTGCAATCAGACACGTCAATCTGTCTCCGATATCCGCGAACATATAACCGAATCAACAGAGGGAGAGCACCGAGGAGTTGACGGACTGAAACCTACTCAAGATATCGTTGCCTTCGGCCCGAAGGGTGAGGTTGTAGATCGTGTCGAAGGTGTGTCGACGGAACCTACTGGCCCGATTGGCGAGTACGACAAACGCGAAATCATTGTGAACAGTTGGTTGGCTGGCGGACGTGAACCCGACCGAAAGGCTGTTCAATACGTTTCCGGAGCCAGTCAACAGTACGTCTCCCAATTATTGAATGATCTCGATTCGGGAGGGATTCCGCGGGAAACGTGGGTCGAAGTAATTGACTATGGCCTCAAGAAAGAGTTGGAAGAGCGACTTCACAATTACGAACCTGAAGAAAACAGTAAGAATACGCCCATGAATGCACAAACAACGTCTGCGGAAGACATCGTCGAAGCTGCATCGAAAAAAAACAGAATTATCGCGGCACACAGAGTTAGTCCAACTGCGGACAAGAATACGGTAGCTGACGCGCTTAACGTGTCGTATGAGTACGTGAGGCAGATTTTCAACGATATCGAAAAACGAGATCGGGAAGACTGGAAGAAGCTCCAAGAAGGGGATTTAGAGGAAGACCCTGACCCGGAACTACGAGACGCTGTTGAACAGCGGTTACTTGAGTCAGGCGCGGTGGGCGGCAAAAAGGAGCGAGATAGTCGTGACTCAGTGTTGGGCAAGCAGACGTCTGGGGGGCAGGTTGAGGGAATGGTTCCGGCATCCGAAATCGATGCTGTTCTTGAGAAGCTCGAACTACTCCAAGAGCAGGCTGAATACACTGACAATGGCGATGCTGAGTTCGTCGCTCGGAAGACGATCGAGTGGTTAGACGAATTGATCGAGCAAGGAGAGTAGTCTCTGGCTCCTTGGCGTAGTTGTGAAGTGGTTGTATTCTCGAAATCCTAGTCCATAGTTTTAATACGGTTGGTTGTTTTGTAAGTAATAGTGCAACCAACGAGGTTGTGAGAAATGCCCAGAAGCGACGGTCACGCCCGCTGTGACGGTTGTAATGGGATACACGACAGAACGAGTAACAACTATATATGACTGAGACTCTCTACCGCTCTCCGCGCGCCCACGGAGGTATCGACCAATGAGCACCGACACGCCAACTACTACATCTACATCCACGCACGCACCCGAAGATGACTCTAAAGAGGTTGATGAAGAAGTCGATACGGAATCCAAGCGGGAGCCTGCGAACATTGCAACCGACCCGAACGGCGAACGGCAGGGTGTAGCCATCTACCTGACTGCCGATGATCTTCGCCGTCTCGGTATCTCGCACGACGTCAACGCAGTTGTACCGTCTATTTTAAACGGTGCCGTGCTGATCAAACCCGCTACGTAACTTTTCAATTTTATCGATGAGTAAACAAGTTGCTACGTACATTCCCGATGATGAATACGAGGACTGGGAAGAACAGGCCGAAGAGATGGGAATGTCGAAGAGCGACTGGATCAAGTCTATGGTGCGCGCTGGCCAGAAAAAGTTCAACCGAGATGTTGAGCCGACCGAATCGCGCGACGATCTTCGCCAGCGACTGAACGATCTCCGCCGGGAGCTTCAGCGCGCACGCGACCGTGTAGAGGAATTAGAGGGGCAAGTGCATAGAAGCGAACGAAAAGCGGTTATCGATTATATCGACGAGAGCCCCGGTGCAAAATACGGACAGGTAGTACAACACGTTGTCAACACGGCCAATTCACGGGTGACGCGGATTTTGGATGACGTCGAAGGCGACGAAATCGAGATTGACGAACAAGGAAGAATGTACAGAAGATGATTGAAACGAACTACGACTACAACTCAGGATACCATGAGGGATCGATTGTCGAACAGGATGCACTCGCGTTCCTCGGGGTCTTCAAAACTATCGAGGATGTGCCAGCACGGTACTACCTCGAAAACCACACGTCTGAAGTGACCTCTGAAGATGCCTGGAATGAGTACGATGCACAAGAATTGGCGGACTTGAGCACTCACACGAGACGGTACGTGTACGGCAAAGCGTATCGTGAATGGCAGAACTATTGTGACGAACACGACGTACACCCAGCGCTCGCCGACCCGCAGGACATCGAAGAGCACCTGGCAGAACAGAGAGACGAGATGGAGAAACTGAAGACAGTCCATGACGCCCGGTTCCGGCCACTATTCCGCTGGTATCGGTGGATGCAGTACCACGCCGGCTATCCGCACCGGTACAATCCGGTCGTGATGGCTGTGTTGCTGCGTGGTGCGGTGCATGACATTTGGCAAACGCGGTTGTTCGACCGGAAGAACGTTCCACAAACACAAGAGGAGAATTAATGCAAAATCCAGAAGACGCAGTTGCTGAGGCGTTCGGTCTCGAAGGTGATCCACTCGCGGAACTCAATCCGCAGATGAAGGCGATTGATACGGATTGGTTCGAGTACTACTACGGCGAGTTTGTTGACAACAAAGACATCACAGGGGAAACGAAAGATCACTACCAGGTGTCATTCCGGGACTGGAAGCAGCACATGAGCCAATACGATCGTCACCCGACACTACCGACCGAGCGTCAAATTGAGGCGTTCGTTGATGCCTGTCTGTCCAGGATGAAGGGCACACAGGTACGGCAGAAGCTCAACCACGTGAAGAGCGTATACGAGTGGATGCAGCAGAATCCGAGGTTCCCCCATCCGACGAGCTACAATCCGTTCCTCCGCATCAAAGAGAAGCGTGAAGCAGATCTGGAAAACGAAAGGCCGAACGATCACCCGAAGGTTGAACTTGAAGAACTGAGTGAAGTCGTCAAGAGCATCAAGCACGTTGGCGAGCGCGCTGTTACTGTTTTTCAACTCAAAACTGGAATCCGTTCCTCGGAGCTGGCGAACATTCGGATGGAAGATATTCACATCAGCAATCCTGACGTGTTGAATCACTACGAATCGATGGGGACACACGACCAGTTGGACGACGCGGCGAATGCGGTGTACATCCCTCCGGAAGATGCCAGAGAGGGCAACAAGCGTGAGCGCCCTACGGTCATTCCGTTGGATGACGAGACGCGTCGTGTGCTTATTGACTGGTTATTGATTCGGCCAGACAACGATGCTCCGTGGTTATTCCTGACGCAGAAGGGGAAACAAATGAAGAAATCGAGTCTTGGTCACGTGTGGCGGAAGCACTGGTGGCCCGAGTACGAGTTCGATGCAGGAGATGAATTCCGGTCAATTACACCACACTGGTCACGCCACTGGATGTCGACGTGGTTTCGGACACAGGCTGAGATGGAGGAACCGAAGGTGCAGTATCTTCGCGGTGACACCATGGGCGGAGAACTTGATGACAGCCGGTCAGCGTTCCATCGGTACGTCCACATGTACTATGATGACGTTGAGTCGGAGTATAGAGAAGGCGTCTTCAAGCTCGGTATTTGAATGCGCGGTTCTGCTAGATTCTGTTGAAATTTTAATCTTCAGACACAACACAGTACGAAACAGCTGTTCGCTGAAGACCACGTATTGATCACAGGCAACACTGATGATTAAAGAAGAAGCTGACAACACTATGCAAGATCCAGTGCGTGCAGTCAGTACGACGACCCCGTTTATTTCCCGTCAAAATTGGAGGTTCATCTGCTCACTACTTGTGCGTACTGACCGCTGACACTTCTATTATTTTCCAGCAGTGTTAGAAGCGGGCTGCAAGATGTAGGGTGCGTATCTTGCACGGAGCTTTGACCAATCAAATTGTTGGCATAAATTCATCAGGCACCGGGCAAATCGGGTGACGTTGTTCCGCTTCCTTCAGGGCAGGCTATTGCAGGCAGCATGCTCGTCCCCATAGACAGCATTCTCTTATGAGAGGAAAACAATGAGTACCAATTCAACTGACGAGCAGGGACACAACCGAAATGAGAACCCGGACAAGAGCGGCAAGGGAATATCGGCAGCCATCGCGTTGCTTGGGCTCTGGATGATTGTCCAGGCTCTTTTTGTTGACATTATCGCCACGCAGTTCTGGAACGATATAGGCGTCGGCGCTCTGCTGTTTGCTGTCGGTGCATACAACTACTATCGCCGGTCGAACAGGGAGGCTGGAAGCATCGCTACCGCTTCGGTCGCTGTGCTGCTGGGTCTGTGGCTCGTTGCAGCGCCATTCTTGTTAGGCACTGGCTCAGGCGTGACCGAGACCACCAACGACTTGGCGTTCTGGAATGACATCGTTGTCGGACTGCTCGCGGTCGCCCTTGGTGCCTACAGCGCATACGAGGCCCGTGAGGAGCGCCGAGAGGTCGCGTCCAACAGAACGGCAGGCTGAGAGGGTAATCCGAGAATCACCTTCGGATCCCTCGCCATTTGTTTTCGATCACCGAGGCGATAGCTGTTCTCGCCGATACGAAGCCATGTGATAGGATGTGAGTTGTACTGAATGCGCAACCATCACCGCCGCAAAAAGACCGATCAGCGGAATCGAACCGCCGTACACGATGCCGTTGACCAACTGTAGAAGCGCAAACAACGGCAGACCAAACGTAAAGATTCCGGTGCGGACAGGAAACTCACGAACCATTCTGAATAGCACGTCCATCCGGCTCATTCTTTGTGTGGACATTTTGTGTTTGTCTCTGCTCTCGGTGGTACTTTACATCAGTGTATAGTCGCTTCGAAATTCCCCGGCTGAAAAGCCGTTGACGGACTCTCTCGCTGACATCAAAAGAAACAGAAAACTGACCACAGCAGAGAGTACGGGCTGACAACGAAATTCGACGAGTGCGCAGGCACATGCTAGCGGCTGATTCAGGGATCATGTAACGAGATAAACCCACTTCTCGTGCGGACTACACGCTCTGCATGTCTCACCGAATTTCTGGCGGATTACAATTGGGTTCTCACTTGTCCCGGTCTGTGTACGATCTTTATTGATTAGAACCACACGTCAACAACCGGCGCGGTCGATGTGTGCTAACAATTCTGGAAAATCGCTTCCCGCTTCGAACACTACAGTGTAATGATGGTTTCCAAAGAACTCGACAACGTGGATAAAGGCATTCTGTACCTTCTTCAGAAAGATGCCCGGGGTAACACGACCGAAGACATGGCTGAGAAAGTCGGTGTTTCGTCCAGTACGGTCGCTAATCGAATTAATCGACTCGAGGAGCGTGGCGTCATTATCGATTATCACCCAATTATAAAGTACAGTGAAACGGGATTAGGTCACCACCTTCTCGTCACCGCGACAGTCCCCCTCCAGAACCGAGAGAAGATGATGGATGACCTCATGGAGGTCTCCGGTGTCGTTAGCATTCGTGAGCTATTGACTAATAATGAGAACCTGTCACTGGAAGTAGTGGGTCGCACATCGGAGGACATTGAAGACACCCTCGAAGCTCTGGACTCACTCGGCGTCGATATTGAACGGATGGAGATGATGAAACAGGAACGAGCCAACCCGTACAACCACTTCGGGAAGGAGTTTGCGAACGAGGAGGACACTGGCTAATTTCCAGCCCCTCTTAAGTCGCTTTGGAATTTATCAATCACCCAATAGGTTCAAGAAGAGTGAGAGACTATAATGGTCTGTGTCCCAAACAAAACTCTCAACAGCGAACGACGGTAGTGTAACCAATGAAGTAGTTGAGAAAGTAGCCGAAGCAGAAGACGTTGACCCTCTCGAACTAACTCCCCCGCTCTATGAAGTAATTGACCCCGATGCCCTGGATCAAATCTTCGCCAGTACACCGACAGCTGGGGGGATAGAAGGCCAAATGACCTTCTTCTACAACGGGTACGAAGTTACAGTTAGCGGCGACGGCTACGTGTCTGTCCAATGAGTGAGTGGTCTCCAAGTACGAAAGCCGAATTAGAGGAATCCCTTGACGAACTCGTCCGGCGGGCGTATCAGAATGGAGTGAGCGTAAGCGATTGTGGGTATGAACTTCTCGATACTGATGAATCGAGACCAGACTGGGATCTCACGATCATCCGTCTGAAACGACGGTAACTTCGATATTCTGTAGTGAGCTCTACTTTGAGAATGACAGGGGGATTCAGTATCTACCACGACTAAGTGGTTGTGGCCGGTGGCGTAGCAGTCGAGGGCCAGTCTCGCTGATTTCTGGTAGAGACGTTGCACTACTGGCATTGGGGTGATATCTTGTTCTCTGCGCCGAACGATTAGTGCTTCCTCTGTACTCACTTCCTACCGAACCCGGGAAAGCCCTTCTATCGCAGGCACGGGCAGTGCGGACCGGGAGAGACGAGAACTCCGTGGAAGTATCGGCAAAGCTAGTTCTCTTCGACGTGCCGAACGGAACTCGCGATCCCGCGGGTGCTCTCGACCATCTCCCGGCCGTGCATCCGCGCCCGGCCGACCGCGAAACTGAACTCGGCGAACGACGCGATGGCACCCCCGAGCGCATCAGTGGTCCGATCACGCGGCATCGGGGCTACGGGAACACCGCGTTACTTTCGTGAAATCGCCGGGCAGTTTCGCGGAGCCGACACGTCGGAGCCGGTAGCGCGATCCCGTGGTTTGATGACACCAGGCTCCCTCAACTCGCGTATGTCTACAGGGACCTGCACGTACGTACTCGATCCCGACGATCCCGAGACATGGGACGGAACGGAGGACGACACGTGCTACGTTCAGGAGCGGAAACTCACGGCGGACGGGGTGTGGCGGTGTCCCCACGAACCACGACAGGGGGAGAAGCGTTGTCCGTTTCACCTGCCAGTAGAGCGCAAATCGGACGGGGCTGTCGTCGACGCTTTCCTCGATGCCGTCGCGAACACCAGCAACGGCGACCTGGAACTACTCGGAGCGCGCTTTGGCGCCTTCGAGTTGCCGGCGGACCGGCGGTCGGTAGAACGGACCGTCGGTGGGATCGATCTCTCACACGCGACGTTCGCGGGGCCGTTCGACTGGTCGAACGCGAGCCTCGACGCCGAGTACCTGTACCTCCTGGGTGCACGTTTCGATGCCGCCGCGACGTTCAGCGACTCGGAACTCGAAACGCACGCGGGGTTTCTGGGCGCCACGTTCGGGAGTCGGACCCGCTTCGACGGGGTGTTAGCGCGCGAGGCGGACTTCCGTTCGGTCCGGTTCGACCGCGAGGTGAGCTTCGAGGGCGCGCGTATCGAAGGCCGGACATCGTTCGAGCGGTCGAAATTCACCGGGCTCGCATCGTTCGAGGACGTTCGTGTCGACGGCGGGGCCGATTTCCGGGGTGCGACGTTCACTGACGCTGTCGACTTTCACAACGGACGGTTCGGTGGGGAAGCGACCTTCGCGTCCGCCCGCTTCGGCGGGGGCGCCGATTTCAGCGACGCCGAGTTCGACGGCGACGCGACGTTCGTCCGGACCGAGTTCAACTCGGACGTCACGTTCGAATCCGTCCGGTTTCGCCGTGACGCCGACTTCACTGGAATGAAAGCGACCGGTGACGCGGTGTTTACCGACGTAGTTGTCGACGGGGAACGGAGCTTCCAGTTCGCCGAGATCGGTGACATCGACAGGAGCGGTATCCGATGAACCGACCGGGGTGACGTCGGACTCCTCGCGACGGTCGAGGGATCACCGACTCCCCTGTTCGATCCGCTCCGAACCGCCGCCGTCTTCGTCCGTGGTCTCAGGCTCGGGCACGGCAGCGTTCGTCGCGCGGGAAAACAGGTCGAGCCAGGCCTCGACTGTCACCTCGTCGCCGGCGGCGGCCGCCTCGCGCAGCGTCTCCGTCTCGGGGTGGAGTAGTTTGTTCACGAGGGCAGTCGAGAAGTCCTCGATTGCGGCCGCCTGCTGTGCTGTCAGTTCGTCCTCGGACTCGGCCAGGCGGTTACGTGCCCGTTCGAGTTCCTCCTCGCGGATCGTATGTGCGCGAGCGTACAGGTCACCGATCGCGTCGTCGACCTGTGCTATTCGCGTCCGTTCGTCGAGGCGCTCGATTTCCGCGGCGATGATTTCCTCGACTGCCGGGATCGCCCCGCGCCGCCGTGCGAGGCCGTCCTCGCGGGTCGAGAGCACCTCGTCGATGCGGACCAGTTTGATACCGGGAAGGTCCTCCACCTCGACGGCTACGTCTCGTGGGTTCGCCAGGTCGACCGCGACGAGTTCGTGTCCCGCCAGGTCCGTCGCGGTGACGACGCGCCGGTCCGCACCGGTGGCGCTAACAAGCACGTCCGCGCGGGTGAAAGCCGCCTCACTCAGTTCGTCCAGTTCGATCGCCTCGCCCCCGACGCGACCGGCCAACTCCTCGGCCGGCCCCAGCGTCCGGTTCGCCACT
Source organism: Halovenus amylolytica (assembly GCA_004015825.1). Taxonomy (GTDB): domain Archaea; phylum Halobacteriota; class Halobacteria; order Halobacteriales; family Haloarculaceae; genus Halovenus; species Halovenus amylolytica. The sequence continues at coordinate 29,305 of SAYS01000026.1, forward strand.
GTGAGTGACACGGCAGGGTGCCGGCTCGCAACGGCGCTCACGACGATTTCGGCGACCTCTCCTGCCCCGACGAGCAGCAGTGAACAATCCGCCAGCGTGTCCGGGGCGTCGGGACGGGACGCGAGTTCCTGCCGGACGCGGTCGACGGTGACGCTTCCCAGCGAGACACGGCCGTCGTTGATCACAGTCTCCGTCCGGGCGCGCTTGCCCGCGCGTATCGCTCTGCGGACGACGAGCCCGAGCGTCCCGTCCAGCGCGCCACTCTCGCTGGCGCGCGAGTGAGCGTCCCGGAACTGGCCGAGGATCTCGTCCTCGCCGAGAACGGCGCTTTCGAGCCCGCAGGCGAGCCGGAAGAGGTGCTCGACTGCCGCCTCACCGACCAGCGTGCGCTCGTCGTCCGCCATGCCGATCCCGAGTTCGGCTGCCGTAGTCGAGAGGGCCGAGCGTGCGCCGCTCCCGCTTGCGTACACCTCGTAGCGCTGGCAGGTCCGGATGACCAGTGCCTCCTCTACGTCGTCCCGGCCCAGCAGGCGCTCGCGGATCGTTTTCTCGTCGTGTTCACAGGCGGCCTCGAACCGCTCGAACCCGGCGGTCTCGAGCGCGACGCGAAGGCCGGCTATCCGGTCGTACATGTATCTTCCTTTGAGTGTCGGTCAGTTGGTCGTGTCTCGAGAGGGTCGGACGGTCGATCGAAGAGCCGAGAGCGTCGGGTGAGTGCCCTCGGCGTCGGGGCGCACTCGCGGAAGGCGTTACTTCCGCGCCGCCATCAGTTCCTCGAGGTCGATCATCCGCTGGGCGAAGTCCTCGGGGTTCTCGTCGTGGTGTTCCCAGATGGTGATCTCGGCGTCTCGTACCTCGTCGACCCGCGGGTGCTCGCCGTTGGTCAGCCACGTCCAGTCGACCATCCCGGGGTACATGAGCGGGATCGTGTAGGTCTGGACGTCTTCCCAGTCGGGTTCGTCCTCGACGTTCTCGGCGACCAGTTCGGTCGCCCCGTGTTCGGTCTCGCCGTAGTACTCCGGTTCGACACCAAGCCCGAGTTTGTAGGGGTAGGCGACCCAGTGCCAGCGCTGTGAGGAACCGTGGTGGATGGCCGGCGACCAGGTGTAGACCTCGCCTTCCTCGACGTCCATGTCGTCGACGTACTCCGTCTCGAGGTCGCGGCGCATCTCGACGGTCCAGGTGCCGTCCTCCCAGACGCCCTCTGCGCGCCAGGAACGACCGCCTTCGGTCGGCTCGCTCAGCACCCGGCGGGGAATCATCGCGCCCTCGAACTCGGCGACCTCGGGATCGAAATCGACCACGTTCTCGCCATCGAGCAGTGCGTACTGCTCGTAGTCCTGCTGGTCGGGAATGCCGGGACCGGGCTCGTTGTCGTCGGTGATGATCTCGTTGTAGTCCATCGCCCCGTTCTCGACGATGTCGGGGTCGAACATGTACTCGGGACCGGCCTCGGGATCCCAGCTCTGGGACCCGTAGGTGTTCGAGCCTTCGACCTGCCCGTTACGGTACTCGAGGACGTAGTGGTTGGTCCCGAACCCGACGGGGTTCGAGCGGTGGGCCCGCCACATCGGGAAGTCGAGGTACTCGCCGTCTTCGAGCATCTGGTCGAGTTCCTCCTGGGATTTGGGGTCGTCCCAGTCGTGTTCCCACCACTCCCCGTTTCGGGACTGAGGGATGTACTTCCGCATGTCGCTTTTACCGGAGGAGTTCGCCGACTCGCCGTCCTCGCCGAAGAAGGGATGATCCGTGACCTCGTCGGAGGCCGCCTCACCGGGGAGACGGCGCACTCCCTCCATGACCGTCATCCAGCCGCCGAAGTTCTCGAAGCCGTCGACGGTGCCGTCGTCCCACATAAAGGAGAGGCGGTCCTCGTACATCCCCTGGTGGTGTTGCATAGCGCCCTCGGGTGCGCCCTCCTCGTCGAGGTTCCACGGGTCCCAGTTCTGGTGGTTGACCCACTCCACACCGTTGTACACGAGCATGTCGTGGAGCCACCCGCCCTCGTTGGGCTGGTCCCAGTGGAACCGGAAGATGATCTCCTCGTCGTTGAACGCCACCTGGACGTTGATGTCCTTCACGAGCGTGTCCGGACGGACGTCCGGGCGCATGGTCTCCTGTTCGGCATACGCCGTCTGGGTGTCCGCCGCCCAGTAGGACGATTCGAGCGTGAAGGTCCCTGAGAGTTCCTGGTCGTCGAGGCTGAGACTGTGGGCGTACTCCCGGGTATTGAACCCGTCCGTGCCCGCCGAGAACTCGACTGTCTCGGTGGCATCGGGTTCGACCTCGACGTCCTGACTCGCGAGGGACGCGCCATCGATGGCGAGGTTGACGGTCGCCGTTCCCGCCTCCTCGCCGGTGTTCGCCACGTCGGCGCTGACCGTGATCGTCTCTCCGACCTCGACGGTCGCCTCTTCGGGATCGAGGTTGCTGAGTTCGAACGAGGCTGGTTCCGGTTCTTCCTCTCCGTCGTCACCGCCGTCGTCCTCGTCGCCGTCATCTTCCCCGTCTTCGTCGCCGTTGCCCAGACACCCGGCGACCGCAACAGTACTCCCGCCGGCCATCGCCTTCAGCAGTCGACGACGGTGAACGTTCGACGTCCCTGCGGGAAACGTCGGTAGCCCTTCGAATTCTTCGGTTGAGGGTGTTTCTTCCTCTCCCGTTGGGTCGTTGTCGGAGTTCGACATAGGCAGACCATCATAGTCCCACCACATAAAAGTTCGCAATTTCACGAAATCTAAAATTAATAACCGAGACAAAAGCCGATAAAAAAATGTATTTTTAATCTTATATAATGAGTTGGCTTATAAATTATGAAACTATTAAGCAGTACCTTATTATACAAGACATACTTCCCTTTATATATTATTTCTTACATAATCTTCTAAACATTTTTCGCGGCGTCTATTCTCGTTTGCTCAATAGGACGAGTAGTCCGGGAAGGACAGTGATACTGGCGAGGAAGGCGAAAGAAATCGCCAGTCCAGTAACGACCCCGAACCGCTGTAGCGAGGGCACGGGGGTGAGCCACAGGACAGCGAACGCCCCCGCAGTCGTCGCGGCGCTTGCGAACACTACCCCACCGGTCTCCACCAGCGTTCGTTTCAGCGCCTCCTGTCGGCCGGTTTCGTGGCGCTCCTGAAGGTATCGCTCCGTAATGTGGACGGTGTAGTCAGTGCCCATGCCGATAGAAATCGCGGCGAGAAGCGACGTCTCGGCGTTGAACGGGATCGAAAGCAGAGACATGGTACCGATCAGCCAGGCGAGTGACAGCGCTACCGGCGCGACCGCGACGATGCCGAGTATCCACGATCCCCAGCGCAGTCGGAACACGCCCGTTAGCAACACTGTGATCGCCCCGAGACCCACCAGCAACGCCGATAGCACAGTCTCGAGGATCGCCCGACTGCGGAGGTGATCGAGCACAGGCAAGCCGGTCGCCACAGCACTCGCCGTCGGGGCCGCGTCGATCCGCGCCGCGACCGACCGCATCTCCCGGGTCAACACCGCGCCTTCGGCGTCCTCGTCGATCGTTACCACCAGCCGTAGCGCCTCGTATTCGCCGCCGTCACCGCGGGCGATGGTTTCCCCCGCCGTCTCCGGCGCACCTTCGAATGCGGCGTCGTACACCGCTGTGAGGTTTCGATCCGGGATACCGTCGCCGTCAGTGTCGGACGCCGCAACGAGGCCCGCGAAGGTGTCGTTGTCCGCCACGGTCTCGATGGCAGTCATCGGTCCGGTAACCGTCCCGGAGCGGTCGACGGGTTCGACCGTAACCGACGACTCGTTTGCGAGACCCGCGGCCTCGGAGACCGCCATAAGGGTGCTCGGATCGGTCACGTTCCCGGTGACGAGGATATCGACGGTCGGATCCGTGGGATCCTGGAAGGTGTCCGCGACGAACGCCGCGTCGGACCTGATTCCGTAGTCCGTCGGCTGAAGCGGTCCGGGAAGCACGTCCATCCACGCCGGTGGCTCCTCGGGCAGGAAGTCGTTCCGGTCGGTCGTGGTATCCAGTTCGGCCGCGCCGACCGCGCCGGCGGCGGAGACGACGGCCAGGACCACGAGCAACACCGGTGCGCGGTCGGCCGCGACGGCAACGACCCGCAAGGGTCTCGTGAGCTTGGGCAGCGAACCCACTGACAACCGCCGGGACTCGCCCGGACGCAGTCGTTCGATCTCGAGTCTGAGCGCCGGGATGAGGGCGCCGAAGACGATCAGCGCGGAACACACGCCCAGCGCGGCTACCACCCCGAAGTCACGGAGCATCGTGATCGGACTGAAGAGCCCGGTGAGAAAACCGATCGCGGTGGTCGCGGTCGTTACGGCGATCGCCGGGAGCACGCCGCCCAGACCACGGGCCATCGCCGTATCGGCTGGCAGTGATCGATCAGCGCTCTGTGCTTCGCGGTAGCGCATCGCCGTATGCAGCGAGTAGTCGATCGAGAGTCCCACCAGCAGAGCCGGGACAGCGACGAGCAGTTGCGTGAACGTAACGCCGAGCCAGCCCGCGAGTCCGGCCGTCCACAGTAGTACGAGTCCGATCCCGAGCACACTCAGCGCGACGTCCACCGGATCGCGGTACGCGACGGACAACAGCACCACCACGACCACGAGCAGGAGCGGACCGACCAGTCGGAAACTCTCGCCGGTCGCCGCGGCCCCCCGCTCGACGGCCAGTTCCCGTCCCACGACGAACGTCTCCGCCGACACGTGTTCGCCCGCGAGCGTCTCGATTGTCCGCTGTGCCCGGGCAAGCGCTGCGTCGCTCGCGCCCCCGTCGTGGACGACGACGATCAGTTGAGCGGTCGCGGTGGCGTTCCCGTGATCGTACTCCTCGGGTAGCAGCGTGGACACTGGCGGCTGGTCCCCGGGCGTTTCGACGTCCCCGGCGAGTAACAGCCCGAGGACCCGCCTGTTCAGTTCGTCCGTTCGGTTTTCCAGGACGCCGACCTGGAGGTCGATCGGCGGCGCTCCATCGAACCCGATCCGCGGGTCGGAACTGATCGCGATCGCGTTCGCGACGCCCATGGTCGGCTGTGTCCCGGAGAGCGTCCGGTTTACCGTCTCGTTCGTTCGGATCGCCTCCTGGAGTGCCAGGGTCTCAAGCAGACGTTCGGGAGACAGCGTGTCGTTTTCGCTCCCGTTCTCGCGCACGACCACCTGGCTGTAGGACCGGTCGTCGGTGACAAACCGCGACTGCACGTCCTCGTAGGCACGTTCTTCCGGGGAATCGACTTCGAAAGGGGTAATCTCCAGGCCGCTGTCCGCGACCAAGACCCCCGCGCCGACGACTGCTGTCGTGAGCACGAGTGCCAGTCCGAGGACCCGGCTGTAGCGGACGAGGATCCCGGTATACCCGCCCACGACACCCTCTTCATCCATCTCGACCCGGAATTTGAGGTCCTGGCATATATGTTTCTGCCGCTACCGGGACCTTCAGCGGACTGCCGGTTGTGGGCAGAGGAATCGTCCGGACCGTTCCAATCGCAACAGATGGCGTGAACTGCTCCGTTGCAGACACGCTCTCAGTCTTGCGCGCCGATTCTGATTGATCGCCGATATGTTTGCCGCTCGTCAATCACTGCACCGCCTGTACTGAGCGATTCCTTCCTTCGCAGATCGGGCCGAATCTCGTGGAACATTTGAGTCCTGTATTCCGCACGCGATTAGTGTCAGCTGGTGAATTTTTCAATTGAGTTGTCTACTGCTTTTCTGCCTCGTTGATTTATACCCTATTTAAATGGACTTTTGCTAGAACTACCATCACCGCGCTGTCTTGCGATTTACCGGTTTTGTCTTTGTTCGACCTTGTTCAGTTCGATCAGGAGTCGGAAAATCGCCTTCACGAGATTTGCGTCGACGTCGAACTGTTTCGCGTTCTCGCCAGCCCGGTCCATCACACGCTGTTCCTGATCCTCGTCGGTCGTCGGCAACCCCTGCTGGTCTTTGACCTGTGCGATCGTATCCGCGACGTAGGTCCGTCGCGCGATGAGTTCGACGATCTCGCGGTCGATACCGCGGATCTCCCGTCGCAACTCGTCGAGTGACATCTCTTCCGGATCGATTCCACCAGTGTCGTCTTGATTCTCAGACATCTGTCGTAGTTCCCTCTGTTTGTGTATGTGTCAGCCATGTCCGGCCCTCCCGCTGGTCCCACTGGTCGCGCAGTTCGGACAGTGCCTCCCGGTTGCCGACGGCGGTGAAACTCGGTCCCGTCCCCGAGAGTGAGACACCGTCGGTGTACGCCATCGCCTCGACCATCGGCTCGGCCGGGAATCCGAGCGCCGCACAGAACGCGAGCCCGTTGACGGTCATCGCCTGCCGGTAGCGACCGTCGAGCGCCAGATCTGCGACCAGATCGGCTATCGGCGCGATCATCTCACAGCGCCCAACGTCGGCGTCGGCACTGAACGCCTGCTCGGGCGGTGTCCAGACGAGTACGTCCCAGTTGGGTGTCTCGCGGGCGAGCAGTTCGTCGTTCCGATTGTCGGTGATCGTCAGCCCCCCGAGCATACTCGCGGAGGCGTCGTCGAACGCGCCCGTGACAGTGACACCGACATCTCTCGCAGCAGTGACGCCAATTCGGGCCGCGTCTTCATGGCTGATCTCGTCGGTGCAATCCAGCGCATCGAGTGTCGCCATCACGGTGGCGTTCGCCGCTGCACTGGAGGATTTCAGTCCAGAGGCCATCGGAACCTCACTTTCGGTCTCGACCGTCCCACCCCGGCCGTCGCCGAACCGCTCTGTAACGAGTTCGACACACCGTTCGACCAGCCGTGTGTCGCCGTCTTCGACACCCGAGATGGTGCCCGTGACGCCGTCGATGTCCGCTAACTCTACAGTCGCGGTGGTGTACTCGTCGATCGCGAAGGCCGACCCGGTCCCGTTCGCGAGCGCGTTGAGCACCGTTCCAGCTGCGGGTGCTTTCGCCTGCCCTTCCATCGTGTCTCACTGTCTCACACGCCGGTATTTACCCCTGATGGTTCGGCCGTACTCGACACCCCTTTCACTGCCCAGCAGTAGAACCAGCTATGGGCGAAAGCGGGGAGCGCACTGAATCACAGGACGACGATCAGGACGGCGAGGAGTACGAACCAACACTGCAACCAACCTCTCTCCGCCGTCAGCAACGGCAGGTGGCACTCGGTGGCGCTGGCCTCTCCGGCGTCGCGGTCGCCATAATCGTCCTCCAGCGGTACCCCGAGCAGATCGTGGCTGCAGTGGTTGCGGGGCTCGTGGGTGCATTCTTTGTCTACAAACTCGCTGTAAATAGCACGTTTCCCGGCGACGACGAGTGAATTGCTGCAGTTTTTATTCGGCCCGCCGTATGCTCCCATATGACCGATTTCGAGGAAGTCCCACCGTCGACACTCTCCGTGGAACTCATCGAGGATGGGATTGTCGTCGAGTACACCGATGGCCGTGAAGTGTTCTACCGGGGTGTCCCGGAGCGCGTCGAGTCACCGCACAGCACCACGCCCGGCAAGGATGTCCACGTCCTCGTGACCGACGAAACGGACGCCAGTGGCGTCCTGATGTACGTCGACGAACGAACGACCGAAGCGGATATCCTCCGGGGTACTGGCGTCGGCCGACTCCTGCTCTCCGAGGGCGAGGAGTCGACGCTATTTCCGGGTGTCGTCGTCCGCGGCGGTAACCTCCGATCCGAGATTGCCATCGAAGACGAGATCGACGGCCGAGTATTCATCTTCGAAGAAGACCAGTTCGTCGAACACTCCTACGAACTGGTTCCATCCGACGAGTAATCCTCACTGGATGTACGACGGTCCCTCGCCGTCGCAGTTCTCTTCGTGCGTTCTGGCCTCCTCACGTGCCTCGAAAAGCATCCCACACTCCTCGCACTCGTACATGGTCGCCCCATCCTCGGTGGTTTCAGACACCATATCTACGTTTCTTCGTTGCGGTGACATATGTGTTTCTCCCGGCCCGCCCGTTCGTCGGTCCACTGACTCCCCTCAGAAACGCAAGGAAATTAACTAGTTGCAGCCCTAACTGTGGATATGACCGCCGGTGATGGTGTCGTCGAGGTCCGAGTCGAGGGTGCCCGCAAACGCGATGCTGGGCGTGGAATCGCACGCCTGTCGAACGCAGTCCAGCGGGAACTCGGCATCCTCAGTGGCGACCCGGTGATCCTCGAAAACGGACAGCTCACTGTCGCGAAAGTGTGGCCAAGCGGCGACGACGACGCCGTCGTCCGGATTGATGGCGATACACGCGCCAGTATCGACGCGAACATCGGCGACACAGTTCAGATCCGCAAGGCATCGGTGAAAGACGCCTACGAGGTCACGCTCCAGCCCGCGACCGAACACGCGGACGATTCTCCGTCGACAGAGGGGATCCGGCGGAAACTGGTCGACCGACTCGTCCGGGTCGGCAAACGGGTCCGGATCGAAGGCTACGGACCGTACGTGGTCACCGAGACGGCTCCCAGCGGGTCGGTTCGTGTGACTGATTCGACCAGAGTCTCGGTCGAACCGGATGTCGTCTCGGCAAGTGAGACAGATCAGGACGCCGCCGAAGACTCTGGCAACGTTTCGGATACTGGTACGACGTACGAGGACATCGGCGGGCTCGACGAGGAGCTCGATCTCGTCCGGGAGATGATCGAACTCCCGCTCTCGGAGCCCGAACTGTTCACACGGCTCGGGATCGACCCGCCGAAGGGTGTACTGCTGTACGGACCCCCCGGCAGTGGCAAGACCCTCATCGCCAGAGCGGTCGCGAACGAGGTCGACGCCTACTTCGAGACGATCGACGGCCCGGAAATCGTCTCGAAGTACAAAGGTGAATCCGAGGAACGACTCAGGGGTGCCTTCGACCGTGCGCGGGAGAACGCCCCGGCGATCCTCTTTCTCGACGAGGTAGATTCGATCGCTGGCTCCCGGGACGAAGATGCGGATATGGAAAACCGCGTCGTCGCGCAACTGCTGACACTGCTCGATGGCCTCGAAGAACGGGAGCAGGTGATCGTCATCGGCGCGACGAACCGCGTCGATTCGATCGATCCAGCGCTCCGGCGTGGCGGCCGCTTCGACCGCGAGATCGAGGTCGGCGTCCCCGGACAGGCCGGCAGACGCGAGATTCTCGACGTACACACCCGGAACATGCCGCTTGCCGACGATGTCGATCTCGACACGCTCGCATCCCGGACCCACGGCTTCGTCGGAGCCGATCTGGCGTCGCTGACCCGCGAGGCCGGGATGGTCGCCATCCGGCGGATCGAACACGAGCGTGAACAGCCTGCCGACAGCACGGACGCAGGTGAGGACGCCCAGACTGACGATTCGGCACCCGAACCGGCAGAACTGGTCGTCAGAAACACGGATTTCGAGACCGCACTGACCGGTGTCGAACCCTCTGCGATGCGTGAGTTCGTCGCCGAATCGCCGGATACGACCTTCGCGGACGTCGGCGGTCTCGACGAGACCAAACAGCGACTCCGAGAGGCGGTTCAGTGGCCCCTCTCCTACGGGCCGCTGTTCGACGCGGCGGCGACCGACCCGCCGTCTGGTGTCCTCCTGTACGGTCCGCCCGGCACGGGGAAGACGCTGCTCGCGGAGGCGATCGCGGGCGAAAGTGGTGTGAACTTCATCCGCGTCGCGGGGCCGGAACTGCTCGATCGGTACGTCGGCGAGACGGAGAAATCGATCCGCGAACTGTTCGACCGTGCCCGCCAGACCGCACCCTCGATCATCTTTCTCGACGAGATCGACGCCATCGCCGGGAGCCGCGGGACCGGAAACGAGGTGACAGAACGTGTCGTCTCACAGCTCCTGACCGAGATGGATCGGGCGGCAGACCACCCGAAACTGATCGTCATCGCCGCGACGAACCGCCGAGAGGGTATCGATCCCGCACTGTTGCGGCCCGGACGGCTCGAACAGCACATCGAGGTACCCGATCCCGACGAACCGGCCCGGCGCGAGATTCTGCAGGTGCACACCCGTGACACGCCGCTCGCTGACGACGTGGATCTCGACGCGCTCGCGTCGGAACTGGCAGGCTACTCCGGAGCAGACATCGAATCGCTCGTCCGGGAGGCGTCGATGCGTGCCGTCCAGGAGATCGCGACCGAGATCGAACCCGAGACTGCAGCCGACCACGTCGACGAGATCGTCGTCACACCGGCGCATTTCGAGGCGGCACGGGAGACACTCGACGCCCAGAATGGACTGTCCTGAAACCTGTCAACCGCCGATCGTTCGTGCGAACCGTTTCCAAACTGTTTAGTCGACTGGTTGTCCTATGACCGGGTATGACAGTACGTGCAGGAATAATCGGTGCGACAGGCGCAGTCGGACAGCGACTCATCCAGCTGCTGGAACCACACCCCGAGTTCGAGATCGCCGCGCTGACCGCGAGCGAATCGAGTGCCGGGAAATCCTACCGTGATGCATCGAAATGGCGCATCAACATGCCGATCCCGGAGTCGATCGCAGAGATGACGGTTCAGGCGACCGACCCCGACAGCGTGCCGGACGATGTCGATATCATCTTCTCGTCGCTGCCGTCGAGCGTCGGCGAACAGGTCGAATCGGAGTTCTGTGAGGAGGGATACGTCGTCTCCTCGAACTCCTCGAACAGCCGGACGGCTGACGACGTGCCCCTGACGGTCCCGGAGATCAACGCCGACCACATCGACCTGCTGGAGGTCCAGCGCGACAACCGGGGCTGGGACGGCGCGCTCGTGAAGAACCCAAACTGCTCGACGATCACGATGGTGCCGCCGCTGGCTGCACTCGAAGAGGCCTTCGGCCTCGAACGGATCACCGTCTCGACGCTGCAGGCCGTCTCCGGTGCGGGCTACTCCGGCGTGACGTCGATGGAGATCATCGACAACGCCATCCCGCACATCGGCGGCGAGGAGAACAAGATGGAAACCGAGTCCCGAAAGCTGCTCGGCGAGTTCGATGGCGCGGAAATCCACTGGCACGACGCACAGGTCGACGCCTCCTGTAACCGCATTCCGACACTCGACGGCCACCTCGAAAACGTCTGGACCGACACGGCCGAGGACGTAGACGCCGAGGCTGCCGCCGAGGCGATGCGGGAGTATCCGACGCTCGATCTGCACAGCTCGCCGGACCAGCTCGTCCACGTGTTCGAAGAGCCGGAACGACCACAGCCACGCCTCGACCGTGACCGCGAGAACGGGATGGCAATCGCCGCCGGTGGCCTCCAGGAAACCGAGGCTGGCCTCCAGTTCAACTGTCTCGCACACAACACCATGCGCGGTGCTGCCGGGGCATCCGTACTAAACGGCGAACTCCTCCTCGAAAAGGGCTATCTGTAGCGACGCGAGGCTCCCGAACGGGTGTACCGATATCGCCACTATTCTCTTATTCGAGAAACTGGCAGTCTCGGCCTTTTTATTCGACGATTAAACGGTTTAAACGGTTTCGAAACAGTCTGTACCGTACGTACGTTTAATACTAGATCTATCCATCGAGACGAGTACGACTGATGAATGGTGATCTTCGTATTCTGTTGGTAGACGACAACGAGGGCTGTCGGGAACTCTACGCGCTGTGGTTGGACGGGAACTACGACGTCCAGACAGCCGAAAACGGTCTTGCAGCGATCGAAACGGTGACAGACGACATCGATCTGGTTTTGCTCGATCGGAATATGCCTGGTCCCAACGGGGTCGATGTCGCGGAGAAGCTACGAGAGGACGGGTACGACGGCGGCATCATCATGGTGAGTTCACAGCCGCTTGATTTCGATCTCTCCCAGTCACCGTTCGACAACTACGTCCAGAAACCTGCACAGAGAGATCATCTCGAACACGCGGTCGAACGGTTCGTGACACGGCAGCGACTGCAGGACAAACTCAACGAGTACTACGCCTCGACGGCCACACTGGCGACGCTGGAAGCACAGCACTCGGAAGCCGACGAGCGCCAGGAGTACGAACGAGCCAGACGTCGCGTCGAACAGTCGCGGGCGGCCGTCGAGAGACTCCTCGAAGAGAGTGTCATCGACTGGAAGACTGCATTCACCGTCCTCGAAGAGACCGAACCACCGGAGACACCCGAGCAAGCGACAGAGACGCAGACGCTTCTGCTGAACTCCTGACATTCATTCTTTCCGACTCGTCGCTGTCCGGGATGGCAGGGGATTTATGCTACGAGAGAGTGCCTACCAGATATGGAGCGTGTCGACGTTGCAGTCGTCGGTGGCGGCCCGGCCGGAACCGCTGCCGCTTGGACGGCAGCAGAACACGGCGCGAACGCCGTCGTCATCGAGAAGGGAGTGCCACGTGCGGACCGCGACGGTCCCGGTCCCGATTCGACCGATGCAGCCGGATTACTCGACTACTGGATCGATATCATGGAGTTCGGAACCGAGGAGATCCCCGAGGATGTGCGGCTCAGAGATCTCGATGGCGCGGATTTCATCGGCCCCTCGGAGTCGTTCCAGATCGATCAGACGGGCATCGACGCCTCGTATCCGGCGTTCGGTGTCGCCTTCCACCGTGCGAAGTTCGACGACTGGCTGCGCGAGGAAGCCGAAGCCGCGGGAGCGAGCTACCGGATCGGAGATAGTGTCACTGACGTCGAAACGACGATCGACGGCACACACGAGCATCGAATCCTACTTTCGAGTGGTGAGGAGATCACCGCGACGTATCTGATCCTCGCCGATGGGCCACAGCGGACGATCACCACTGACGTGCTCGATCAGTTCACCGGCGACCGGAAGATTGCGGACGTTCTCAACCCGACGAAAGTCAATCATATCGCGTATCAGGAACACCGCAGGGTCCCAGAAGAACTGTACGATCCCGCCCGCCTGAAGTTCTGGTGGGGGATCATGCCCGGGCACACCGCGTACCCGTGGGTGTTCCCGAACGACGAGAACATCGCTCGGATCGGGCTGACGATGCCGATCGGTCTCGATATCGGCGACTACAACCCCGACCACTGGGAACTGCTCCGCCGCGACGACGAACAGATCCCCCAGGGAAAAGTCTACATTCGACGACTTCTGGAGCGGGAGTATCCCGACTACGAGCTGGACGATTTCCCGCTGGTCGAGGATCGCGGAAAACGTGGCGGGACGGAAACCTACCCCATCTCCTCGACGCGGCCGATCGAATCACCGACCGCGGCAGGGATCGCAGTGGTCGGCGGCGCGATGGGGGGGACATCTGCCTTCCACGAGGGTGGCGACCACGTGGCAGTCCGGACCGGCAAGATCGCCGGTCGCCTCGCTGCTCAGGAGCACCTCGAACAGTACAACAGTGAGTGGCGCGACGCACTCGATACCGAGTTCCTGCGAAACGTGACGATGGCGGAGCTGGTCCAGGATTATCAGCCGAGTGACTGGGATCGCACGTTCGGTGCCGCCAGGACGATGTTCAACCGTGGCGAGTATTCGATCGGCAGTACCGCCCGCGCTGGCCTGACTGGACTGAAGATGCTCTACGGCTACAAACGGACGAAAAGCAGGTTCAAAAACGGCAACTACATCCAGTTCCGCGAGTCCGAATACAGCGTCTGAGTTCTCGTTTTCGGTCAGCACTGCAGGTTGACCAAACTCTCAATGTCACAGCAATCAAACAACTCGTCATGCCGACGATCACCTTCGAGGACGAACAGATCGAGTGCGAGACGGGTAAGAATCTTCGGGACGTGCTCCTCGACGCCGGCCTGTCGCCTCACAACGGCCCGACAGCACTCTCCTGTCACGGGCTGGCGACCTGCGGGACGTGTGCCGTCGAGATCGAGGGCGAGGTTGCCGAGCCATCCCGTCGCGAACGCACCCGGCTGAACTTCCCACCACACTCGTCCGACAGTGGACTCCGACTCGCCTGCCAGGTCGCTGTCACCGACGACCTGACCGTCCGCAAGTACGAGGGATTCTGGGGGCAGCATACCGAAGATGGGTCCCGAAGTGATAGGGATTAACAACAGGGTTCGTTCAATCGAACAAGATACTCCCCGATCACTGTCAGAACTGCTGTGACCGATACACCACGCTCGTTCAGCGGTGAGTCCCCGATTGAACACGAGACCTATGGCATCCGAACTCTCAGGAACCAGCACTGTCGTAGGACCGTCAGGCGGTCTGTGTGCCAGCTATGTGTGACTAATCGGTCTCTTTCATCAAATTCCACACGTTCCGGCTTGCGATTACCTGCGTCTCCATCGCCGAGATAACTGGCTCCATCGCGTTTATGTAATAGACGTTCGGGTGGAGCCGGAACGGAGCGGTGTCCGACCGTGGCGTGAACTCCGGATAGGCATCCCATGGGATCGTCTGCACCTCGGTGACGTCGTAGAATATATCCGTTTCAGTTACCGGGACGGATGGTTCTCGCGACGCCAGGGCGAAAACGTACGGTCCCGTATCTCCATCGGTAGGCTGGCGGTGTAGGTCGTAGAATGGTTCCGTCGAATCCGCCGTCGTGACTACAGATCCGGGTGGTGCGTCGGGACTCCCGAAGTATTCCGGTGAGCACTCCCCGACCACGAACTGCGATTCCAGCCGCACGAAGTCGATATCCTCCGGGAGGTCGACCCCCCGGAGGGACCTGCCAATCGAGATATCTGCCGATTCCAGTGGCGCCGCGATACATAATACGTCGAATTCGAAGTCCTCTGTGTCAGTTGCAACGGAGACGGTGGAACCATCTGCTTCGATCGAGCGAATCTCCGTGTCGGTTTTTACCGTGGCGTTCGACCGTTCGAGGAGCCGCTGACAGAACTGGATCGTCCCTCCTTCCACTGTGTACACCGATCCGACCGTCCCTCCCCCCACGAGCGCGACGAGACAGGCGAAGGCGTGGATTTCAGATGGGTTCTGTGCGTAAAAATTTCGTGTGATTGCACTCACGAACTCGTCGATTGCCCGGTCTGAGATCCCCTCATTCCTGAGGTATTCGTCACCCGGGATCCAGAGCAGGTGATCAAGACCAATCGCGTGTAACAGATCCGTCCATCCGTCTTTAGCTAAGCCACCTCTGCGGTTCTTGGCTGGATACCGGTAGCCAGTCGTTCCTGAAGCACGAGACGCTGCTGATGGATTTTTTGGGCATCTTCGATTAGCCGATCCAACAGCGG
>SAYS01000027.1 GCA_004015825.1 Halovenus amylolytica
CACGTCCGACGCCGAAAGGTACCTGTCTGGATCGGGGATCTTGAACACATCCAGATCCAGACACTTTCTGATGGTTAATTCAGCGATTCAATTCCACTGATTACGCTGGTTGGGAAGTACCGGATGTGCGTCCACCGCCTCCAGAAATGCTACCAAGACATCTGTCCCGAATCCATGAGGATTACTCTCCTCCAGAAAATACACTAACAGCGATTGCCAGTGTGCCTCCAGATGTTCTTCACCGATGATGTTCAGCGTTGGCACTGGGAGACGATCCGTGTCTTCAACTTGCTGCTTAATGTCCTCTAATTGCCCTTTCAGATCCGATTCGTTCACACTCACTTATCACATCACAATATCCTAAAATATTCCTATGAAATCAGACTCTATCATAATCTCAACTTGTTGTAGCTACGGCTTAGAATAATTCTGCTACTCATTCACAGACTGTATGATACTATCCAATGACTGCAAGAGTTCAACCGCGTTTTCGTAATTAGTAACTGTCTGGTAGCCATCCTCAACACGCTCAACCACGCCAAGACTCGAATGACTCAGCAGTTTGATCGCTCCGTTGATCGCGTTCTCGTCAGGGACATCACTCGGCTCTTCCATACCGATAATAATCCAACGTAGATCTGCCGCGCTTTCGACCGGGCTATCTGCCCGTTCCAGCGCTCGGATCACGTTCAGTATCGTCTCACCAGCCTCGAGCCGCTCGTTAATCCGCTCGTCCAAGAGATCGAGCCGGTCATCTTGAAAAGGACCAGGCCGAGTCAGAAGTTCAAGCACGTCTTCTGGCGGAATCGCATACTGTCGTCGCCGCTCTAGAAGCGCTATCAGATCATCAACAGCGAGTGTCGTGAGTTCATTCGCCTCAGCATTCTCGATAACTTTTGGCGAAAATGCTGGAGCGACAACGATGGCGTGTTCAGCATCCTTCTGTCGACGGTGTTTGTCAACGTTGGTTGCTTCGAGGGTATTGAGTTTCCCCGACCCACGTGTCTTGGCTTCAACTACGATATGTCGTGGGGCGTGGATTTCGACATCTGTATCGCTTCCACCTTCAATCCAGTTCGTCGTACAACCTAAGCGGGTGAACGCCTTCGCGACGAGTTGCTCAAACTCTTCAGCTCGATTCCCATTCGTACTTGCAGCTTTGAGACGGTCAGCCAGATCAGGGGTTTCTTCGACCTCTGTCTCGTCGACGTGATGTACTTTTTCACCCGTCCCAGTAAGCTCTGCTAAGGCCGTTTCAACAGAGTCGTACTCTTCCCGAAGTTGATCCAACCGATGGTCAGCAACTCGTGTGAATCCCTGTGGTCGGTACGTTTCATCATAGCCAACCAGTTCGTTGAACGCCTCAACGTTAACCGCAACCTCTTCAATATCAGAAAGGAATGTCAGGTATTTCCAGGGATTCTCTGGATCCCACCGGTCGTGGTCGACTGTGCTCTTCCAGAGGTGCTCGGCTAGCTCGTAGTTCTCCAGGAGGAGTGTCACTTGGCCTCGAGTGACGAATTCACCGTCATGGTAGATGAGGGCGATATCTCCTGGCTCAACGTTTTGCCATTTGTCGGGGACAGAACTCCCCCACAAGTGTGCATTCCCGTCTTCAGATGTCACGCGCAACTCTTCACAATCTTCCGGTGAAAGATATGGTTTGAGTTCCTCGATCGCGTGGCCCTCATCGACGGAGCGTTTGTAGTCCTCGTAGGCGTCTTGGCGACCGGCGGTGAAAATCACGATCCCCGGCATTGTCTTGTGTATGATTTTTAGAGAAGTCGCAAATAACTGGCTATCATGACCTTCCTATTTCTCTGTCTGCCTTTCTTTGGAAAAGCATCAAGTAGGTCAGGGTTAGAATATAAGAGCATGTCAATCTCCGAGCTTCTGACTCCCCGTGAGGAAGTTCAAAAGGGGCGATTTCAGGGAGTCCTACAAGCTCACAAAGTAGGCGGCTCCGAAGACCGACTTGAAAACAACCCTTCTCGTCTGCTTTCGATGACCTATCCGTCGAACGCATTGGAAACCGCGTTCAACCACGTAGACAACAAACTACGAGGACGGAACAGCCAAGGAGGAATCACACTTACAGGGCCTTACGGCGCTGGTAAGTCACACGGCCTGCTAACACTATATCATCTATTCAATAGCCCCAATCTCGGTCAGGAATGGTTGGAAGACTGGGACGTCCCTCTGCACTTACCTGAATCCTCGGACGCAACTATCCTTTCTACCAGCGAAACGGACGCAGACCACATCTGGGAACCGATTTTCGAAGATCTTGGTAGAGAAGACCTCTCCGATGATGTCAAACGATATGTAACAACCGAACACATTGAAGAGCTCTGCTCCGATGAACCGGTCGCTATCTTTTTTGACGAAATCGAGACCTGGTGGGAATCTTTCAGTGACACGGAGGACGAAGAGCTGGTGGAACGTAACGAGTTCTTCATCCAGAACCTGCTGGAAGTAGCGAATGACCCTGATGAAGATTTATTTGTGTTCATCACACTTCTTGATAAGAGCGATGACTTCAAGCGGATCCTCAACCGGACGAATCCCTATGCTGTTGACCTGAACGCCACCGGCGACCGAGAGAGGATTATCCTTCACCGTCTCTTCGAAACTCGACGAGACGACTTAGATGAAAGCAGGGTCCGGGATGTCGTCCAGAACTACCTTGAGAACTATTCCTATCCCATCGAAATTGAGGAGAAAAAAAGGTATGAGAACAGGATGGTAGATACCTATCCATTCCATCCGGAACTGCTTGATCTGCTCGACAATTTGTACGAGGGAGGGAAGGAACGTCAGAACGTCCGGGGTGCGATGAACGTTCTTGCTGATACGGTGCGAAGGCTCTACAAGGAAACGGATCTCATCATTACCAGTGATATCGAAGTAGCCGCGTTCCGAGGGATCAACCAGACACTGTTCAACCGGTACGTATCTGACCTCGACTCAGTTGAGAAAATCGACTACGGGGAGAAACTGCTGAAAACTATCCTACTATACACTCTTGACGAGCGGTCTAAGATGGCCTCTGTCACTGAGTGCTTGCTGGGGACGTACAAGCCTGGGAAAAATTCGGTTTCGAAGCTAGATATGTCCCTCCAGAACCTGTACGGCACCGCTCACTACCTTGATCGGGACGGCCAGAAAGACAATTACTACATCACCGAGGATCCCAAGCTCACCGCACTCGTAACCCGTGAACAGGAACGAGTGTTAGAGGGTGAAAAGAATGCTATCGAAGAGAAGCTGGCAGAAGTCGTCCGAGACGATGTTTGGAAAGGGGACGTAGTAGTCTATCCTGAAGACAATGTCTCTGACTCACGCGATATCTCGGTCGTTGTGATGCTGGACTACTTGTCGAACGGTGCTTTGGAGAAGAAACTGGACAGTTTCTTTGAGGGCCGGACCTACCAGAACACGGTTCTCTTCGTCACGCCCAACCAGAAGATCCGCCAGGATAATGACCTGATCGGCAAGGCTGCTCGTGTGCTTGGCGCTGAAAATCTGAGAGGGAAGGTTGACGATGAGCAAGGTGAACTGGAGAAGATAATCCGAGACGAACGCCGTGAACTCCGGAACGAGCTTGAAGGTAACTACGGCAGCTGGGTCAAGTGGACTGATTCTGGTGGAGGCCTTCGGATGAGGAAGAAATCGATCAGTCCTGACGCAAAGGATGTGAAGAGCAAGGTTGGCCGTGATAAGACCTATATTGGAGAGAAGATAGTTGAGGAGGTCCAAGATGCAGAGAACGGGGTTAATGTAGGTTCGATGCTCAATGATTTCCGCCAGTTCCGCAGGATGCCAGTGATCCTTGAGGACAGTGCGTTTTACTCTGCTCTCGGCCAGCTCTACCGAGATGAGAAGATCATCTTGGAAAGCGACCGTGCAAAGTTCTATGCAACTCAGAAGGGCGACCCATTACCGGATCTCAACGATGAACTGACAATCCATCATCCAGACAATCTTGATGAGTCGGTTTACACTAAAACTGAACCAGAGCCCGAGCCCGAAACGGGCACTACTGGTTCGGGAGGAGCTACGACTGGAAATAGTATCGGTACAAGTAGTGGATCCACGACGACTGTCGGTCGTACAGAGTCGGGGACTGGAGATGAAGGAGAAACGGTTAGCAAACAGACTGAGACCAAGACAGTTCAGTTAGAGGGGAACAGCGCTCGTGTTCTCCGAAGTGTAGCGGAGTCACGAGTCAACGGAGACGCGGACACTGCAACACATATCGATCTATCCTACGATTTAGACGATCTGTCGAAGGAGGAGCTGATCGAGTTCTTAGAAGAACTGCCAAGTGCGACTCATATAAACGCTCAGGTGGTGATCGAAAGTGAAGTTCAAGACTGAGGTCCTTACCAGTTTGGTAGACGCCGAGGACCCGGTTGATCCGGTCTGGGAGGCAGTATGGAACATCTGGACTCCTATCGGAGAGGATATCGCCTCGCACTATAACCGGGAGCCGCAAATGGTGGAGTATGAACGCCTGCTACTTGATGTCTACAGCGAGTTCTATACCGACGTCCTGGCAGACAGGTGTGTAAACCAAGCCTCCATGAACGTTCCCGAGGATGGAGCACTGATTATGATGGACTCGATGAGTGTCCGAGAGGCCTCCCTCTTCGTACAGATGTTGGAGGATGAAGCCAGCGAGGTCTCTGTCGGTTACTCCTATTCTACGGTTCCATCAGAGACTATGCCTTTCCGGGAGCGAGTGGGGTACTCCGATCTGAAGAAGGAGTACAAAACGGCAAGCGTCCAAAGCCAAGAACCATCCCTGGATGGTGACGAGCGAATCATCTGGAGCAGGTATCCTGACGCCCTTCTCGAGAATATTCAGGAAGGAAGGACAAAATTGACCTCTATCGAGGAGATGTACGAGAAGTCAGAGACAGCACTCCGTAACATCATCGACCAGTTGGATACGGACTCCTTGGTGATCACCTCGGACCACGGATATACTAGGTTGGACTCCGGCCATACCTTCCAAATCTCAGATCGACAGAAGAATCGGCTTCAGGAAACCTTCAGCGGCAGATTCGAAAGTGTTGGCGAAGTCAATGCCGACGATCTCGTAGAACAAGGCCTTGTCGTAGAGGCAGACGGATACTACATGCCTCTCGGACGCTACACCTGGCCTGCAGGAGGGAAGTACTCCAACTTCCAGCACGGCGGTCTCAGCGTCTCTGAATGCGTTACTCCGCGAATCAATGTCAGCCACTAACAACGTAAACCATGAGTAAGGATAATAGTCGTCGACCTATCGAGATTTCGTTCCCGATCGAGGAAGTAAACGAAATTGCGTCGAAGGAGGGCCACGCTAAGCGGTACTACAGGCCTGTGTATACGATGCACAAGTACTGGGCCAGGCGTCTGGGATCGGTCTTCCGTACCATGCTCCTGTACTCCCTAGCGGAGGATGAGATCCATATCAAGGAGAACGGTCAGGAGAGTTTCGAGGAGCTACCGAATGTCGACTGGGATAATCCAGAGGCTCTTTGGGACTACTATCTTGAAGACGTTGACTTCGGAGATAAGACTGTTCTCGACCCGTTCATGGGCGGGGGAACCACGATTGTTGAGGCTCTGCGGATGGGCTGTAACGTCATCGGCAGTGACCTGAACCCTGTTGCCTGGTTCACGGTTAAAAAGGAGATTGAATCCGTAGATATCGATGATCTGCAGGAGGCCTACGACGATATCTATGAATCCGTCGGTGAGGAAATTCTCGAGTACTACCAGACACCGTGCCCAGACTGCGATAACATGGCGGATGCGATGTACTACTTCTGGGTGAAGGAGATCGAGTGTCTGAACTGCGGCCACGACGTGCCGCTGTTCAAGGGCTATTACTTCGCTAATTCCCGTTCCTCCAACGACAGCTACAAGAACGTTCTCTGTCCAGACTGTTGGACCGTCCAGCAGACAGACGACCACACCACGGAGACAACGTGCGTGGACGACAGTTGCGGGAACAAGTTCATGCCCAAGGAAGGAACTGCTTCTGGCCAGAACTATACCTGTCCTGATTGCGGTGTCCGGAGTAAGATTATCGATGCCACGAAACGCTTCGGGGAACCGGACTCCCAGATGTATGCGGTCGAGTACTACTGCGATTCCTGTGACGACAAAGGATACAAAGATCCCACTGACCACGACTCAGAGCTCTACGAGAGCGCTAGCAAGGAGTTAGAGGAAGAATGGGCCGAACTGCCTATCCCGGAGCAGGAACGGTACCAGGGCAGCAGTGACCGTGCCTGGAACCATGGCTATCACAAGTACCACCAGATGTTCAACGACCGGCAACTGTTGCTGCTGGGCCGGCTCCTCAATGAGATCGACGACATCGAAGATCAGAATGTGAAAGAGTTCCTGCTCACCACGTTCTCCGCCATGCTGGAGTCGAACAACATGTTCTGTATGTACAACCGCGTGGCGAACAAGCTTGAACCCATTTACAACTATAACACGATTATCGCCCGTCACACACCTGTTGAAGGGAATATCTGGGGCAGTGACTACGGCCGTGGCACCTTCAAGGGGATGTTCGATAAGACGAAGGCCGCGAAGGAGTGGTGCCAGAGCCCGGTTGAGAAATACATCGACGAAGATGGGAATTCTCAGGATAAGCAGATGCAGACGCCGGTAGAGGGCGTCCTTGTTGATGATAACTCTGATCTCGGAGAAGAGGGGAATGCCTTCTTACGCTGTGGAACTTCTGAGTACCTGCCTATCGAAGACAAATCAGTAGACGCGATCATCACGGATCCCCCGTACTACGACAACGAGATGTATGCCGAGCTCTCGGACTTCTACTACGTCTGGCTACACCAGGTTCTTAGCGACACCTACGACCACTTCCAGGGAGAACGTACGCCAAAGAAGAGCGAGGCCGTTGTCGATCCGGCGAAAGATGTCGAGGATAAGAGAACCGAGGACCATTACATCGAGACCCTGACGAACGTCTTCAACGAATCCCGTCGGAAACTGGCTGACGACGGTATTATGGCCTTCACCTTCCACCACAAGGAGACCGAGGCCTGGGGTTCAACGCTTCAATCCGTTCTTGATGCCGACTTCTACATCAGCGCTCTCTACCCTGTAAACAGTGAGACCCGTGGCGGGACCCGCCACGGAAGAGCAACCGTCGACTACGACACCATCATCGTCTGCAGGAAACGCCAAGAGGATCCTGAGGAGGTCTCTTGGAAATCTCTTGAGGACGATATCTACTTCCGTGCAGAAGATGAGATCGAACGTTTAGAACAAGCAGGTCGCCGTCTGAGCGGAGGAGATATCTTCGTGGTGGCAATGGGGAAATGCTTAGAGATATTCTCGAAACACTACCCGAACGTCACTCGAGACGGAGAACAGATGGACGTGGTCGAGGCTGTCGATGCAATCAAAGAAATCGTCGATGAACAACTGCTCGAAGAACGATTCCAGATTCTGAGCGAGGAAATGGATCCTCTCAGTGCAGTCTATCTAACCCACGTACTGGGCCGAGGTGAGGAGTTATCGTTCAACGCACTCAACAAAGATCTTCGGCAGAGAGGTGTTGACGTGGCTGAACTGGTCCACGAAGATCTGCTGGACCAGCAGGGGGACGACTTGGTCGTCCTAGATCCGCTTGAACGGGCTGACCGCTTGGAAAACAAGAACGACCCACTGTCGATTGACAAAGCCCACTACCTGTACTATCTCTTCGAGACCGACCAATTGACCAAGCAGTTCGGAAAGTGGACTGATGAAGGAGCGATTAACGCACTTCACAGGCTTTCAGAAATCGAAGGAGACGATGACTACGATGATATCGCGGAATACGTAAAGAAGCAATCGGACACCCAACTGGAGATAGAGGACTTCCGCTGAGAAATCAGGCAATAAAGGCGTTATTTCCGATTACTTTTATACCATCTGCTAGATTACAGTCTGCTAGAATCTGATGAACTTCGAAATCGGCTACCACGTCGTCGGAGAAGAGGCCTTAGACGACGGTGACGAGTTTGATGAACGTATGAGTATAGTCGAGTTTCTCCGTTGTGTCGACGATATGGATGATTTGCCTTACGATATCGCGGTTTACGGTCTGGACAGCTATCTTCGAGGTACAGAGGATCCTGAAGAACTCAGTGAATTTATCCACAATATCCTTTCCGAGCGCGTGAACTTTCTGCTGGCGAATAATCCACGGGTGCAGTTCGTGGTCGACAACGTGGAGTACTGGGATGAGCCTATACTATCTGACGGCGACGAAAGAATAGGGCTGAACAGGATTTTCCGTGGAAGTCTTGAGCAGGTCGGGCCTGGATGGTACTCAAGCAATCTCAACGTTACCTCGTAGCTCAGGATAGAGATGAAGGAAGTATTATAATCAATCGTCGTCTACGCTCTGGTCGTGACAGAGTCTGTGTTTCCGTTCCCGGGAGGCAAATCCTATCTTGCTCCCTGGATCATCGAGCACTTCCCGGAGCACAAATGCTACGTGGAGGTCTTTGGCGGTAGCGGTGCTGTCTTAGTGAATAAGCCTGAGAGCCATACCGAAGTCTACAATGACCTAGACGGGGATCTGGTTCAGTTCTTTGAGGTACTGCGGGAGAGGGAACAAGAGCTCGTCGAGTGGCTGAACCTGACGCCGTACGCAAGGGAACAGCATCAGGACTGGAAAGACGACTTCTACTCCGGCGAAAGGCCTGACGACCCGATAGAACGTGCAGGTCGGTTCTTCTACCTTCGGTACTCTCAGTACGCTTCAAAATACCGGACAGCTTCCGGGTTTGCGGGTGCTCATCAGAGAAACAAGGCTCGCAAACTGAGAAACGCCACGGAGAAACTCCACGAATTTGCAGACCGATTCAAGAACGTTCAGATCGAGAACCTTGATTACGCTGAGGTGATCGACCGGTACGACAGCGAGGATACGTTCTTTTACTGCGATCCCCCCTATCTGGATGAGGGAGACGCCCTCTACCGACACGAAGGCGACTTTGACCACGAACGATTCGTCAACACCCTGACCGAAACCGAAGGCAAGTGGGCAGTCTCCTATCAGCGAGTCCCAGAAGGCCTGCAAGACCACATCATCGTGGAGAAGGGCCGTTCACAGTTCATGAACAAGCAGCACGACGACGAGACCCGTTCAACCGAGGTCACGGAGCGTCTCATACTCAACTACGATCTCGATGAAGCCGGGAAATTCGAAATCGATGACACCCAGCAAACCACGCTGGACGCCCTCAACGACGACGAGTAGAACTCGTCTATTCTGCGTTCAGATCAGCTTTCACAAGCACTTCCTTTAATCCCCTCTCCAGTTCTGAGGCCTGCAGAATCTTGATTTCAGCATCGGACTGCTCATCAAGTGAGGCAGTCTCTTCCTCAAGATCTTGGATCACCAGCAGCCCGTTCCATCCACTTCCGAAATAATCCTCATCAACTGTATCTCCAAACACAAACTCATCGTCGACACGGAGGAAAGCCAAATATTCAAGCGCTTCCTTGATCCCAGTCCTGATAGTACCTGTATTTGTACTATTTTTGACCTCGGTGATGAGGTATTCGTACGTTTGGGTCGATGGATCGCGTATCTCTAAAACGATGACATCAGGACGATTCGTGTAGTTCTGAAACTCTTTGCCAAAGTACTGGGATGAGATATCGTGAGCTACCTCCTGCACCTTTTCACTCCGCGACAGAGAGCGGCCACTAACGTCCTCCTCTGTGACGAAGGAGAGATCACGATCCGTGGCTGCTTGATCGTAATAGAGCACCAATTCGGGTTTACCAGCGAACTTTGCTATCTCATTTCTCCCCGCCTGTATCGGCTTGAACTGAGCCTGCTGATCACGGACAGATTCTAAGACAGAGACAAAACGGAAGAGCACGTACAGTTCGAACAGCGTTTCGTCATCATCGGGTGTGATCGCCGTATTGTTGAGCAGATCCTTGATCTCCCCATGATCCCCATCTAACAGCTTTGCTCGTGTACGGAGCAGAGCAGCAGCTTCCTGGTAGATAGGTTGTCGGGAGCTTTCTGCCGCAATCATCATCCTCTCTGTTGGTTCGTATGTCTCAGGAGAGCGAATCCTGCGGACATGGACGTTCCGCTCGACGATCTGCTTCAACTCATCAATCAACTCCTCTTCTCCCCGCCACGTATCCTGCGCCCAGCCATACTCCTGCTTAATGTACTCCTCTGCCTGGTCTATCGTTTCGTAGATGATCGATATCAACCGCTTCAAAACCAGGTTTTCCGGCGTATCGTAGTCCTCAGATCGGTTATCACAGACGAACAGCGATGTGTCTGCGGGGTTCTGAGAGTACCGCTTCTTCATCGTTGCACCCCAGTTGATATGGCCGTCGACAGTTCCTCTCCGTGTACGGGAGACCGTTTTCGTTTCAGTACTTATGCTTCTCAGACGTTTCGGGAGCTCTCTAACGAAATTGACGACGTCACTCTTCAGAATGAAGTGCAGATCAAGTAATAGTCTGTAGTCCTCGAACCGTTCGTCGAGATCTTCAGGCTTTATTTCACGAGCAACTTGATGCTCTTCGAACGACCCAGCCATCACGTAGGAAATGATATCCTGGCTGAGTTGGTCGATAATTGCTTCTCTATTCATCGTCCTCGAAGTTGATCTGGAGGATTTCTCTCCCTGCCTCCTTGATCTTCTCCTCAGTAACCTCTGGAGAGGCCTTGATGCTGTTGACGATTTTCCGCCGCTCTGGGACACCTTCTAGCTGAGGGAAGATGTAGCTGATCACCGCGTTGGTAAGACGAGTCTCTAAGTCTGTATCCGATCCAGGGTACTGCGTTATCGTGCTGAGAATGTCTTGTACGATTGCAGGGCCTATTGCCCGTGAATCGACGGGGTTGTTGGTGTTCCTCCAGACACGAGCGACTGCTACCAGTTCCTTATCTTCTGCATCTATTCCATCCCAAGAGGACAGATATTCGTTCATCAGCTCCAGCAGTTTGTCTTCCTCATCTGGGTCGTCTGCCTCTGGAAGCTCTGGCACGTCGATGGGGATAAACGAGAAACGCCGCATGAAGGCGTAGCTCATCTCATACAATGAGGTCTTGTCATAGGTGTTCATTGTAGCAAAGATAACCCATGACTCAGGAACGACGTACTGGTGAGATCTCGGAAGACCGCCAAGCGCGTTGGCAGATGTGATCTCTACCTCTTCGTTGTCCTTTGTGTACGGTAGTTGGACTGACTGACCTGAGAGAACAGTGAAAAGCTGGCCGAATGCCTTGTCGATATCTGCCCGGTTGAGCTCGTCGATCACTAAGGGTTCATTCACCTGTTTTTCCGTCTGCCTGTCCTTGTACCGGTTCAGAACGATTCCTGACGAAAACGACAGGTTCCCATCTGTTTCTTCATCTTGGTCCGGCATATATCCGCCGACCGTGTCGAAGGTAGACCAGTCAGAGGTTGCAGTCGTCATCTCCGAGTCCGAATACATCCACGGATACTTCTGAGCAAGCTTGTTGGTGACTCGCTGAGCTACCTCCGTCTTCCCTGTTCCCGGCGGTCCTGTCAGAATAACGTTTTTTCCGGCGTGCAGCGCTGCCTCGATTTGATCAAGTATCTCCTGCTCTCCATCAGGAAAATGCAGGCCTTCAAGCAGATCATCATCTATTGACCCGGAGAACTCGGTGTGAATATTGATTGATGGCGCTTCTCGGAGGTCAGAAGCCATCTCTGCGATCAGTGCTAGTGGCCGGATTACTTCACTGGAGCCATCTATGTCGGTGAAGTGGGCTAAGGTATCTTCTACAGGCATTCGCTCATCGAGAGCGTCGTGACAGATACTGTGCGCCGTGGAAATATCAAGAAGGCCTGCAGTCAGCAAACCCAGATCTTCTCTAAGCTCCGAATCCTCCTTCTCCGTTATCGGGTTGTCAAGGTCAAAATCAAGATCATCGATTGCACCGGTGTAGAACACACGATCAAACGCTGCGACTAATGGAAGATCTTCATCGTCCTCGTATTCCTTCCACCACCAGTCCTCTTCTTTCGTATACTTGTCACCGATTATGGCAGCACCGATCAGGCCAGCAGGTTGTTCCTCTAGTTCCTCAGAAACCGGTTCTGCCTCCGAATAAAACAAGATAACATCTCCAAATGAGAGCTCATCGTAGCGATCTTGGTCGTTGTCCGCAAAAGGAATCGCGTTGTATCTGGCGGATGTAAGCCAGTGTTCCGGTGATGCGGAGTAAGTATAGATAGAGATTGAGGATTCATTTTCCCGGATATAGTTCGAGAGAGGGTGGCCCGGCCCTTCTTCATCCAGCAAGTCCTCAATTTCGTTTTCCCGGTCGTCTCTCCATTCTGTCTCAATCTCTTCCAGTATTGGATCAACATACCCTTTCTGGTACCCTTCACTGGGTTGTTCTCTGTCCTCCCACAGATCTCCCCGGAATTTGCCTTCAACTGTTCCTACCGTGATATCGAGCTCTTCAGCTACAATTTCCTGTGCTTTCTCTCTACGTTCTGTCGTAGGTACATCTCGAGGAGTGTTCTCAAGGAATACGTCTACCACTCTCTCAATGGTCTGAGCTCTTGAACCGTTCTCCCGCCACCCTTCTGGGAGATGCGTGTTCAGAAGGCTGCGGATCTGAATTAGACGGTCGCGCATTTGGAGGGCTTCTGCTACCCGGGCCGGTTCAGCTACGATAACTGTTTCACCGCCAAGACCTGCCGTAGCCCGTTGTTGCGTTGCCAGGCCTTCGGACATAGCCTTACCAATCGTTTCAGCTTGGACTTGGAGAGGTGATACAGATCCGTACTCTTCGTGGAGGTCATCGTCCCAAAACGCGAAGACTTCGTGATGCTCGTGATATCCACCGAGCATCGTGAGATATCCTCCTGACCGGTCAGGAGCAGCATGGTCCTCTTTTCCTCCTTCGTGGCTGGGAAGACGGACATTGACCTTGAACTCCTCTGCTCGTCCGGAGGGAACCAGATTCACCAGGTATAGTCTGACTTTCGAGGGGAGCGGATCCTTTAGATGGAGCTCAAGTGGTTTGTTTTCAATGTTACTGTGCCACTTGACGGAGTCGCCAAGTGATTCTACCAGTATTTCACGGATCTCGGATAAGTCGAGATCACTGCTTCTCATCTCAACTCCAGACATTTATCAAGTGAATTCCAAGCGATATGGAATAAGTGTATTCCATGTTCTGTTCTTATTCCATTCTGGCAATTTCTACTTTCACTATGGTTGCCTGACCTATTTGTGGTGCCAGTGCTCCGGTTTTGGTAGAGGGCGATGTTTCAGGCCCTCAGTCACACCCTCCCCCGAATCTCCCCCTGTTTACCCCATAGTGCTTTCTAGGAGGTTCAAAGCATAATGCTGCTCAGAAACCTCACTGCTTGGCGTCTGCCCGTCCTGCAGTGAAGATAACCTTCCCCGTCACATCCTGATTGAGAATCAGGTCATTGATCGCGAGTGGCTGGAAGGCAAGGTCGTCTGTTGAAAACCAAGGTTGTCGACGTAAATCTCAGTCGTATCCAACTGATACCTCCAGGATTTTTCGTAAATTATCACAACATCGAACCGTCCTGTCGCGATCTCCTGTCAGAACTCATCGGAGGCCTCCTGATATCTCTCTAACTATTAGCCGAATATAAGGAAAGATAGTCTGTTTACCCCTTGTCTGACGTAGTTTTAATAGTGATTATCCAGATTATCTGGATATACTGTATAAGCAAACTATGCCGGATAACACAGATAATCTGTCAAAACTAGCTGTATCGAATCAAAAGGGTGGCGTCGGGAAGACAACTGATGCAATCAACATTGGCGGCGCGTTGAACGATCGCGGTCAGGACGTACTACTTTGGGACTGTGATCCCCAAGGCTATCTGACGATGGGTGTTGGTTTCGACGACGCATACACCGCCGATGAGCCGAACCAGTACAGCGCGATGCTTTCGCCAGGCAGTCACTCTCTCGGAGATTTGATACTGTCTCACGAGGAGTTTGATATTGTACCAGCGACAATCGATATGTTCCAACTGGAGCAGGAGCTCGTGACGAGTATGAAGGGTCGGGAAAAACTCTCGACGCTGATGGAAGGCTTAGAGGGCTACGACTTCGTTATTGTCGATGCACCGCCATCACTGGGGCATCTCACCGACAATGCGCTGCTGGCGTGCCAGAATCTAATCATTCCAGCCGAAGCAGAGGATACCAGTATTCGCGCGATCGATATTCTGTTCAAACAAATAGAGACGCTAGAATCGAACTTTAGCGTGGACATCAATGAAGAGGCAATCGTAGTTTCTAACATCGATTACCCGCTTGATGGTGAGCAGAAAGAGATGTTGCAGTGGTTCGAACAGGCATTTGGCGAGCATGTCCCAATCTTCGAGTTCCGTAATCGCGCGGCTGTGAAGCGAGCGTTCAATGAAGGCGTCTCGATATTCGGCCATGACGAGGAGTGCGATCAGGAAGATGAGTTGCGGCGGCTTGCAACCTACCTAATCGACAACAAAGGTGATCTCGCATGACCGACCGTGACGAGGCTGCTGAAAAATTGGCTAGTCGATTTGATACAGATAACACAGATAATCTGGATAATACAGATAACTCAACTAGTTCAGAAAATCCAGATAATCCAGATAATACAGTTAATCCAAAAGAAGATTGGACCGGTCGGATGGTATACGTGCCAGACAGTGACGATCTTGACCAGCTCAATGCGTTCGACGGAGAGTACCAGCGGTTCGAGTACGAATGTGACTGGCAAATCCGGAAGCAGAAGCACTACTATCCAGTGGTGATACAGCACGGAATTTCGACGATTGAGGAGATGGACGGCGAGGAGTTTACAGAGTGCGTTGACGAGTTAGGATTGCGATAGTCTCCAATTAAGATTAGATCGTCACGTATCTACCTTCCATCGATCACCCGTAGGAGCCAATCTTGTTGTGTTTTTATTCCAAATTCGACATAGAGACAATCGGTATTATGGTCGTTGCAGCAGGCCGAGCAAAGCAATTCCTTATGTGAGGAGACATGGAATTAAGGTGCAAAATTAAATAAGATCTTCACGGCTTCCCGAGATACTCTGAGGTCAATTCGCCGCCATCACGATAGTACCGGTACAGATACGGCCCGTGCAAATCGGCTGCAGCGCCGCTGGCGCGATCAGAGCATCGACGTACTCGCGGATATCGCGAAGCGTGTCCACATCCTGTTTCGGGACCCCTTTGCAAGGTACTTTGAGAGAGACGCTGGGGGTTCTGGTTGTGTCATCGCCTTATGTAGCATAGACGGGACTACAGAGAGTATCAATGTTACATAAGGTGGGTCCAGAAAACACACAACCGAAGGTCCCAACATACAGAGAAAAACTCTGCGGGCTCATAGCTCAGAGAAGTACTGATGTAGTGTCCTACTCGTTGAGAGCATTTGCAATCGATTTGAGTTCTGCCTTCCGAAATGGGCGGCCAGTCTCGGTGGTCTCATCGTCACCACGGACACCAATCTCGGACAGAATGCCGGCTCGCATTTGCGGCTTCGGAGGCAACGGATCATGGTTGATCTCATACCCGACAGTTTCGCAAATCGCTGCAAGGTCCTCCTTCGTAAATGAGGCTGCAATCTCGCGCTCGAACCGATCCGTCGAGACTCTGATTTCGTTTCGCAGCTCGTCAACGGTTTTTCCCATGTAAGATCATGTGGACGGACGGGAATGTGTCTGTTCTGATCACGACTCGTTCAGAATGATCCCGTGTTCACAGAATTGCGAGTCGGATGCCCGGGGCTGGACGCCGAGGCAGTTGCGATGCTCTTCTCGACTGTATTCGCCTTGTCTGGCAGTCCGTCAAACGAGGATTTCGCGTCTCACCGCAGTTGACGATACGTTGTTTCGTCGGTACACCACTTGTACTCGCTTCCGGGAGTTGGTTCACCGAGCCATTTGAGCCACGGCTTCGTTTTCTCGCGGGGGAGTGCAACACGTCGCTGCCACTCCATTGGTTGGAACCCGCGCTGGGCAAGCAACTGTCTGATCGCCGCTCGCTTGGCGTCAGCCGTCGCGGTGAATACGACCTGTGGCACGTCGCTTGACCCGCCGAAGGTGAGCGTGCCATCGCAGGCGTACCAGACACGCGCTGCTGTCGGTGTCAGCGAATAGCCCGTCGACGGCGCTTCCATCCACGTCCAGTACCGACCGAGATTGGGATGGCTCATCGTCCGGAGACGGTAGGTGTCGCTCGAATCGTAGGTGACGCCGCGAGCAAGCCAGCCAAGTTCGTCAGACACCCACTGCAGGTGTTCCAGCCGTTTCGACGCACACCGAAGATATGCAAGGTCATTCGCTTCGAGAGAGCCGTCGCCGAGTAACAAGCCGCGAACGATCTCGCGCTGGTGGCCAGATAACGACCGATACTCACAGGACTGGCTCCGCGACCAGTGCTGTGAGAGTGACTGATACGCTGTTCCGCACTGGTCGCACACGCCGCCACGCTGATCGACGATGCGGTCTGCCATTTCGAGACTCTGTCGTGTCTATAGAGAGTCGGTGGACGAACTTTTTGACGTTGTTGATACTCTCAAGTCCCCTCGTCCAAACCGAGATATGGATCGAATTTGTAAGAGATAGCCCCGGGAATTTGGCAATACTTTCTACTAGGCGTCAATAACTCTTTAATTGGCTATTTTGGATTAGGCGGTGCGACGTACTCAGGAGCCACTCATCCTATATTCACCTGATACGATTCAGGCGATGGTTGCTGAGAACGGTCGTGAACGCATCGAGATAGTCTGCCTTTCAACAATCCATCAGAATTGCCGTACCATGCAGAGTGTCTGACGGCACCGTAGAAAGGGTAGCCGATGAGTGACTGAACTATTTCAAATATTTATCGTATAACATTTTAAAATAATGTACGTAAGTTATTTACTTCAGCAGACCAATAAATCAATAGGCTGGTTGATAACGTGTTTAAACAACATAATGAGCATGAACAGCAGACACTTTTTTCGCCTGTTAAAGACCTACAACCCTGTGTAAAGAAGAAATTACAGAACCACTGGTCTACCCACTTCTACGAACATGTTTTTACTCAGATTGATGAAACGAAGTTCGAACGGCTATACCACGACGGGTATAGCCGTCCGAACAAGCCAGTCAACGAACTGGTATCGTTGGAGATAATCAAGCATTTGCTCGGCCTCTCTGATGACCAGCTCGAAGATGCGTATCTGTTTAATTTCTGCGTCCGGAACGCGCTCGGGAAGGAAACTCTCGGCGACAACATCTGTACGAAGACGTTTACTAACTTCCGAAATCGGCTGATGGAACACGAAGAAGAGACTGGTGAAGATTTGCTACACGAGGTCTTTGAAGACCACCGCAACCACCTGCAAGAAGAGTTTGATATCGACGGGAGTACGCAGCGGATGGATTCGACGTTCATTGAGGCAAACATCAAGCATCTCTCCCGGATTGATCTCATCGCCAAGGTCGTTCACAACTTCGTGGACGATCTCCCCGACGAGATCGTCCGCGAATTGCCCGCTGGAATCGACGAGTTTGCCAGCACGGAGAATTTGGAGTTGTCCTACGAATTGGAACCAGATGAGGTTGACTCAACCATGGAAACGCTCATCGAGCACACTGCGTGGCTCGTTGAGCGATTCGAGAGTGACCCAAAATACGCTGGCTTGGAGAGTTTCGACCATCTGCAACAGGTTCTTGACGAGCAATGTTATCGCATTGCAGAACTCGAAGAAGCTGAGCCATCTGGAGACGAAAAGACCGAAGAGTCGCCCGGTGACTCGTCACCGGGCTGGGAACCAATCAGAAGCTTCAGCACCAGTGGAGACACCGAACAACGAGAACAGAGAGATGAGGACACAGTGAATACTGGCGAAGACGAGACCAAGCAAGACCGCGTCGGGCTGAAAGAGCCCGACAAGGTCGGTAGTGGTTCGATGCAGAATCCTCACGATGTCGAAGCAACGTACCGACGCAAGAAGGGAACGTCCTCTTGTGGATACAAAGCCAATGTCGCTGAAACCTGCGGTGGCGACAATCCGTTTCGACTCATCACAACCGTTCGCGTGGATACGAATAACACAGATGACGGTGACATGTTGGCAAAAGATATCCCAACACTCCCCACAGAAACTGGTTTAACTGACCTGCTCGTGGACGGTGGCTACACGCACAAAGAGGTAGAGGCGTGCTGCAGTGATCAGGGGATCACGCAGCACTTCACCGGGTTGACTGGTACTCGACCTCCTGATGAGAAGTTATCGCTGGCCGATGCAGAGTGGGATGGTCACAGAATGGTTGCGTGTCCGGCAGGACACGAACCATTCGAACAACGGTACAAGGAGGAGAGTGGTCGTATTTCAGGACGGATGAACAGCGACTTCTGCGAAGGGTGTCCGCACAAAGAGGAGTGTTTCGTGCAGGAACAACAGCGGTTCTATAGCTACGGATTCTACGAACGGAAATTAGAGCTTGCGCATTGACGCAAGCGGTTCGACGATCCGGCAGAAGAGGAGTTTCTGAACTTACGTGCCGGAGCTGAGTCGCTGGTCAACGAGGTGTATCACCAGGATGGAGAGAAAACACGGTTCACAGGGACGATCAAGGTAAAGAATGCGTCCATAGCGAAAGCTATCGGCACAAATCTGAAGCGAGCCTCACGATTCGTCGAATCGGAGGCGAAGCGGGAAAAATCAGCGGGATAGAGAAAGAAGAGGGGGTTCTGTGACGGAAATCTCAATTCTGTGGAATTATAGTCGGGAATATTTCGGCTCTTGATCTGTGGGGGTCAGATTGACTGGTGATAATCTGACTATGTGTTCTCACGAACCCCCCCTTTGTTCTGTGCCGTCAGTGTCTATGCAGCAGTCAGTCGTCATTTAGTTTATTCAGTTTGAATCTAGTCGTCACAGAGATTGTTTCCACTCATTGTGTGCTACAAATTCGTCAATCATGTCCATAGAAAGTGGCCTGTAGTCAGTCAGTTCGACAGAGCAGTTGACCGTCTGCCGGTCGGGATTGACGAGCGGGTACAGGTCCGGCCAGTTGTTGTGGTGATGACCGTGGATCCGCCAACACTCCAGTCGATCAGCGAATGCGTCGGGAAGTACCTGCTTAAAGTCGTCTGGCATGCCCTTTCCAGGTAGGGACTCAGGTGTATCACCCGGAAAGTGACTGACGAAGTACGTTCGTTCTTCACGCTGTATCTCCGCCGAATAGACGACCGTCTCAGCGCTCGTGGGAACCACATGGTCGTGGTCCCCTCGGACAAACACCTTCTCGCCGGCCAAGGCATCCCAGAGATTATCGACCTTCCGCTGCGTGATCGGATCCTGATCGATAAACCAGGCG
Source organism: Halovenus amylolytica (assembly GCA_004015825.1). Classification (GTDB taxonomy): domain Archaea; phylum Halobacteriota; class Halobacteria; order Halobacteriales; family Haloarculaceae; genus Halovenus; species Halovenus amylolytica. The sequence goes on from SAYS01000027.1 coordinate 19,400, forward strand.
AAATCACCGACAAAGACGACTGTCTCATCGGACCCGACATGACGGTTCCACTCCGCCAGCAGGTGCCAGTTCATGTCATCGAGACCTGACTGCGTCGCGTCGAACTTGTCGTTGCGACAGTACTCAATGATGTTCTGGTGGTTTAGATGCAAGTCCGAGACGACGTATTCAACGTCTGAGAGTGTGATGTCTACCGGGATCGGGAGTGTCGACGACATACTTTTTCCTATGTCGAGTGGTGGCTGGAGTTACTTGACTATAGTCCTGATTCAAATAGTCTGATGCTGAATACGTGCGCTCTATCTTGCACCGCTTCTAGAAAATATACGAGGTTTGGTATAACTCTCAGCGGTCAGTTCGCAAGCGCTGGAGTCATTTGAGTGTCAAGTTGGGAACGCGCTGACACCCCTGCATCTATACCGCCGGCTCCCAATCGTCGGGTATGAAGCTGTCTCGCTCGCTCGCACTTATCCTACTGGCAATCCTGGTTATTCTGTCTGGATGCGCAACGTTATCCGATGCTGGCGGAGAAGATGCCCCAACAGATATCGAACAGGATGACTCACCTAGCGAGTTCGAGGCGAATGGTACACTGGCTGTCCATAATATCAATGTCGGCCAGTCCGCCGCGACGTTGGTTGTCGGACCAACCGGTGAGACGATGCTCATCGATACTGGCCATTTCAACGATAACGGCGAGCATGTCCTCTCCTACCTACAACGTCATGATATCGACCGGATCGACTATCTCGTCACCTCGCATAATGACGCCGATCACATCGGCGGGAACGCCGTTATCATCGAGTATTACGAAACTGAAGCGGATGGTGTTGGCACAGTCTACGATCCAGGGATTCCTGCCAGTACCAACACCTACAATGAGTACCTCGATGCTGTCGAGGAATATAACGTCCAGTTGTTCAGGACTCAGGAAAGAGATTCCATTCCGTTCGAGGACGTCGACGTAGATGTGCTTGGCCCACCGGAAGAGTATCTCAGTGGTGAGGATCGCAACGAGAACAGTATTGTCCTGCGGTTTGCATACGGACAGACGAGTTTCCTCTATACCGGCGATGCTGAGGAGCAACAGGAGTCGTATCTGGTTGAAGAGTATGGTTCCGCGCTCAATTCGACGATCTACAAGGCGGGCCATCACGGCAGCAGCAGTTCCAGTAGCGATGCATTGGTAGACGCGGCGGATCCACAGGTAGCGGTCATTTCGAGTGCTTATGACTCCCAGTACGGCCACCCTCACGATGAAGTCCTCCAGATTTTCGCCGACCGGTCGATCACGACCTACTGGACGGCGACACATGGCGACGTGGTCTTTGTCTCGAATGGTGAGGGTGTCTCGATCCGGACACAGCAGTCAGCGCCAACTGACCCGCTGTCGCTGTTCGATGGCGACCCAATCGAACCGGGCACGAACGGGGAGGTGAGTGAACGCGAGCAGATCGGTGCCGGCCCGATCGAGGACACGACAGACACGACGGACACCAACACTGACGCTGACACCGACGACGACAGCGACACGGATACTGGTGGAGAGCTTGCGATCCAGACAATCCACGCCGATGCAGCGGGCGACGATCGTGAGAATCTCAATGACGAGTACATTGTTTTCGAGAACACCGGTGATGAAGCGTTGGCACTGGGCAGCTGGACAGTCGAAGACGAAGTCGGGAAGCAGTACACGTTCCCGACTGAATTCACACTCGAACCCGGGGCATCGGTGACGGTACGGACCGGCAGTGGGACTGACACCGAGACAGAACTGTACTGGGATGCCGGCAGTCCAGTCTGGAACAATGGCGGCGATACCGTTATTGTCAGGACCAGTGAAGGAGAACGTGTGCTGATGGAGGAGTACTCATGATCCCCGACGGAGCGTACACGGCTGTTGTCGACCGGATCGAAGACGGCCTCGCAGCCGTGCTCCTCGAAGAGGATGGGGCGGACGCCTACGAACTGCTTGTCGACCCAGCAGCGTTGCCCGAGGATGGGCAGCACGCCGATGCCGTGCTCACAGTCGAAGTGCAGGACGGAGAATTACATGGTGCGACCTACAATGCGAGCAAAACAGAGGAACGACGCGAATCAGCCCAGAGTCGGTTCGACCGGTTGTCTGAACGGCCTCCCTCAGACGAAGATGAGTGAGCCGTCTTTGGAGAGACTAATATAATAGCTGCAAGGTTCCAGTATCGTCTCAAATACAGGAGCCACACACCACCATTGCAAGTGAAGCAAGCCTGTCATAGAAAGGGTCTTACGGAGTGGCCAGCGCTTAGTACAGGTCAAGATGTTACTGGCGAAATGTGTTGCTTATCAGAAATCCATCAGAGTTGCCGTGCAAGAGGGAGAAAGCAGTGTTCTGTCCCCTCGATATACCGTTCAATCACTCCCTCCGACACCACTCCCGTTGTCCTCACGTAGTACCCAACCTTCCGGAACCCACCGCCGGAAAAATACGCCTCTTGGATCTCAGGATACCGCTTCAGTAAGTGCTGTCATTTTCTTACCAAACAATAGAATTTAGAAGCAAACAAATGTTTGGTAAGACCTCGGCACCCACCCCCCCAGCGTCCGCAATCCCGGTTAGAGATCATTGCGGAAATGTTGTGAGTACTCCCTGTACTGGTGAGAACTACTCGGTCCAGAATGCCTCGATCCGTTCGTCAAGATGGGTGAGTATGGTGGCAAGAACCTCCCGCCACTCGTTTGGATAGTCAGTGTCCTCGCCCGGTGTCCGTGCATCCGGAGGCGGATGGACGTGTTCGCGAGTGTTATGATCGTTTGGGTGACGATCCCAGCGACATTCCCAAGAATCGTTTGTCTGGTATTGCTCGGAGTAGTGGATGCTGAAGTCGTCGGTTTCGAACCACCGGATTCGAAGAGACGCACGCGCAACCCCGCCAGGAAAGTAACCAAGATTGTAGTCTGCGACGACAGTGGTGGGCGCATATGCGGGACGCGACTGAACATCATCAAACCGAGCAGTTCTAGAAAGGTATGCAGCAATCTGATCAAGCAGTTCTGTATCAACCGGGCCCGTCCGAGGCGGGTCGGACGGAGAGTCAGGCATCGATTCCACGAGGAGTGCTCCCCGAGACTGGGCTGTCACGCCGCGCCGCGTCAAGGAGAGCAGCTCTGCGTTTGAGGGTTTTCCATTCGGAAAGCCCCTCCCAGGCGTCTTCGGTTGGCATATCTTGGCTTGCTTCGACGAGAGAGACATTGTCGGGATCGTCTGTGTCGAACTGGGATCTGTACTCGTCGATGCGGTCAATGGTGTCCGAGAGTGCCTCGACAATCTCCTGCTCGGAGTATTGTTCACGGATGTGGTTGATACGTCGCCACTGGAAGTACGCCTCGTTGCGTTCGTATCTGACTGGGGGACCGTCGTGGGAATGAACCAGTCCCATCTCGTGGAACCACTCGAGATAGCTTCGGGCAGTTTCGGTATCGCAGTCAGCAAGCTCAGCGATTTCGGACACCTTCGTTGGGGTTCGCAGTCCGGTAACGACAGCAAGGATGCGCTCGCGGATCGGCCCTCCCGTGAGCAGTGAATCGGGGGACTCCAGTTCGTTGAGATCTGGCGGGGATTCGTCGCCGGCATACGCATCGTCTGGAATATCAGTGAGATCCATGTGTGCTGTCTCCGTAATTATCTTAGCATCTGTACAGATATATATCTACTGAGTACTGAATTATTTCTGCTATATCCGAGGATTTCCGAGCGGTCCATGGTAGAAGACCGACTACTGCCACCAGTCACGGCAACCACCCTCGTAATCGCATGTAATCGGTGTCTCAAAGTTTCCGTCTGATAGTCCCCCGTTCTGATATTCAATTATGACCTTTTAGAAAGGTCAAAAATTCGCGGTAATTGGCTATAGCGTTCTATGGTTTATAGAATAGTGATCAGACTGCTGTCTGGCGGTTTTCTCGGGAAACGTGGTGTGTGTAGCCACTCGTGCTTAGTTCAGTAAGACCGAGTGGTTATTAGTCACCCGCCGCCGTCGGGTCAGCACGAATGGTGCAGCCCACTCAGTTCGATGCTACCCCCAGGGATGATGTCCTCGAGGCAGCAATCCAGGATCGACTGGCTGATCTCGACTCAGGGAAGTACAAACGTAACAACGCACACGTACTGCGGCTCTTCGCCGAATGGTTGCGCCGAGAGCGTGGCGTCGAAACAGTCGAGGCAATCGACAGCTATGACCTCCGCCAGTTTGCCCGGGCATTGCGAGCGTGCTTAGATGACGAGGACTCGGAGATCACTGCTGGCAGCACGGTGACGCAGTATTACGACTACGTGGCTGCCTGGCTCGGGTGGGCTGTTCGCGACCAGTATCTCGACCGCAACCCTGCCAGAACAGAGACAGCGACCGAGCCACTGCCCGACGTATCAAGCGAACCCGACCGACAGTTCTGGAGTGAGCGAGAACGCGACGCGATCTGTGCAACGACGGACCAGGTCGTCGATGAAGTGCTTGACAGTGCGGGCAATCGGGATAGGGACCGCTTCAAAGCCTACCGTGATCGTGCACTTGTCTATTTGCTGGCCTACAGCGGGTGTCGTGGTGCAGAAATCGCAGCCGTCAGTGAGGATGAGAAACGCAACGGAGTGGGCTGGACAGATCTGGATCTCAACGATGGGATCATCTTCGTCTACGGGAAGAGCCGCGAGTGGGAAGAGGCACCACTGTTCGAACCGGCGATCGAACCGCTCCGGCGCTGGAAGCAACTGCTCGATCCGCCGACCGATGACTGGCCGGTACTGCCGACAATGCACCTCCCGACACTCTATGGCGAGTTGCCTGCTGATGTCGAGACTTCACCAGACACCGTGTGGGATGATCTCCGAGACAACGGATCCTGTCCGCCGTCACTCGGTACCGATGGTGTCCGGCGGATTTTGAAACGCCTTTGTGCAGATTCACAGTACGAGTTTGCCGAGCCACTCAAACCACACGGCGCACGGCGTGGACTCGGAGACACCCTCTATCAAGAACAGGCCGAACTCGCTCAGGACGCCCTTCGACACAAGAGTATCGAGACGACCCACGAATCCTACAGCGAAGAGCGAACTCGGCGGGTGAAAGAGCGAGGCGACGCACTCTTCGACTAGTTATCGGATCGTCTGTCACGTTACCGTCCTTGATAGTGCATGGGAGGGATCGACATTCAGGACTCTATGATAACATCACACTTCAGGGATTTCAGCGGGATTTTCGTGGAGTCGCCTTCTTGTTTCAGCTGACAACGACGACGCCTTTCATCCCGATTACTTCGTGTGGCGTACAGACGTATTTATACACGCCCTCACTGTCGAATGTATACTCGAATTCGGACCCTTCCTCCTGTACAGTGTCGCTTTCGAAGGCACCATCGTTGTCAACAACATTGTGGAACCCGCCACCATCAGTCCCTTCTGTGTGATTTTCGATGGGACTGATCGCTGGTACTGAATAAAGAGCGCCATTTCAGTACAAGTTCTCGCCTACGTCTTCCGACTCTGAAACTGTTCGTTGGTGTCAAGAGTTCTGGCCAACAGTAGACGACTGCTAGTCCGTAAATAAATCAGAAGACTATTTGATTTACGTGAGCGAGAGAGGTACATGGGAAAACTAAAGAAAGGAATCCTTGCCGCAGTAGCTGTCGTGGTTGGAATTGTAACGCTGAAAAAATTCCGTGGCGGGAACGACGAAGCCGACGAAGAAGTCGTCGAATAGCAGATATTCGCTAGTTGTCCACTCTGGCTCAAAGGACCAGTTACTGACACGTAGTGATCAGAATGACGCGACTGAATCAGTCGCCTGATTCAGCCGCTGTCCGGATTCCTGTGTGTGATGGAGTTCCCAAGACTCAAACGCATCCTCACAGATCCGGACGAGTACATTTCGAACAGGCAGTTGAAGTCTCTTAGCATGGAGTTGCCTGAGCTGATACCGATGGAAGGAATCGAGGGCTCCGGCCTCGATTCCGAGGAGATCATGGAAGTCGTCTTACGAGCTGCTGTTGACACAACCTCAGTCAACGGTGTTACGACGAACACTGAGGACACGCCAAACCGCGAGCCAGTGATGGACTGGTTGCACACCTTGGAGAAAGAGCCGATGCTTGATGCTGTCAACGATGTCCTCGCACTGGTGGCGATGACGGTTCTCGACCGCGGCGGGTCGAGAACCATCTGTCTGGACTTCATGGACAATCCGTTCCACGGTCATCCAGACGACGAAGATGAGTTCAGGAGAATGGACGCACGGGACGGAACCACGAAGTGTCACCGGTACTGTACTGCGTTCGTCATCGCACAGGGAAAGCCACTCACACTGGCGGTTGAACCAGTTGACGGTGAGGACAGCAAGGCCGACGCGGTCGAGCGTGTGCTCGCCCGCGTCGAGACATACCCGTTCGAGACCGACCAGATCCTCATGGACAGAGACGCCTTTGTCGGGGAGTTAATCGGTGTTCTTCGGGAGACAGCACCGCCAGTCTTTCCGGTCATAACCCGGAAAGACTCGCTCCGGGAGAAACTCTCCAAGACCGCGTCACACATGACCGAAGAGACGATTTGCGAAGGGAAGGAGCACGAACAGACGTATCCACTGGCGGTGAACGTCACCTATCAGAACGGTGACCGCGGAAAGTCTGGTGTGAAAGCGACAGGATACGCGGCATACGGTCTGGAAGACCGCACGCCCGCGCAAGTCGCTACGACCTACAACAAGCGGTCACGGATAGAGAAGAGCTACGAGAAGTTCCGAGAAGCGCGCGCCCTGACAACAACGCCATCGACGACAATCCGGTTGTTCTACGTGGGGTTTCTGTTAGAGCAGTTGTGGCTCGTGTTACAGTGGGCCGTGCTCGCCCGACCACGGCGTGGCGGGCGAGCACTCCCGAAAACATTCGCGTTTGGTGATGCGTTTCTGCACGGGATCGAACGGGTGTTAGACGACGAACTCAGCTGGAAAGAGGAGTATCGGACGAACGGAGAAGGACTGCCAGCAGGATACGAACACGGACTCGGCTGAGTCGCCTCGCTTCAGGCGAAGCGAGGCTGGCGAACAGCCACAGCTGTCTTCGGAAATTGGTCTGAACGACGACTACAGCCGAGACCAACCAGATTTATGACTTTTTCTCTTGACGATCCGTGGCGTCAGAAGTGTATTTCGTCTCGTATCAGCGACCTTACCGTGTCAGACCGAACTCTTGCTGCCGCCGCGATCAAGAGAGTGGACAACTAGCGACTATACAACCGAGGTGTAAAATCTAACTAAAGACCAATGCGGGCGCATGTTATAATAATTGAATACTTGATTATACTTATAATAACTACATACAGAGAAAGACAGTTCCTTTTATGGTTTCATCACAGAGACGGAGGCTTCTCGCAATAGTTGCAGGTGTTGGAACAGTTGGAATGGCTGGGTGTGGCGCTTTGGAAAGTGACGACACTGATGTAGAAGAGGACTCTCCCGCCAATGAGGATGATAGAAATGAAGATGGAGATGAAAATAATGGTGATGGCTCAGATGCTATTCAATTCTCTTCGTTTGAACAAGTTTCCAAACTTACTGATGAGAACGGTAGGCAGAATAATGAATTTGGCTGCTCAACGTCTATAGCTGCTGACGGCACCACAGCTATCGTTGGGACTGTCATAGGTTCACCAGTCGTGTTCGAAGAAAAAGATGGAAACTGGCAACAGATAACAGATCTCACACCTGATGGGGGAAACACATATGATAGATACGGTGGGGGGGTATCGATAGCATCCAATGGTGCCGTGGCACTTGTTGGAGCCCGCGACGACGGGAATGGGGCGGCGTACATCTTTGAGGAAACTGGTGGAAGCTGGCAACAGGGAGCCAGAATTACCGCTGAGAGTGAAACTTCTGAAGGGTTGGAATTCCCAGTTGGCTATTCGGTGTCACTGGCAAGCGACGGTTCCGCCGCACTCATTGGAGCCCGCATCGACGAAAATGGGGCGGCGTACGTCTTTGAGGAAACTGGTGGAAACTGGCAACAGGTAGCCAAACTTACTGCCAATGACGGCGATCAAGGCGATGCGTTTGGCTATTCGGTGTCACTGGCAAGTGACGGTTCCGCCGCACTCATTGGAGCAGCGCGTGACGAGGACCCAAACGGCGAGCAGGCAGGGTCAGCGTATGTCTTCAAAGACACAGGAGGTCAATGGCAACAGGTAGCCAAACTCACTGCCAATGACGGCGATCAAGGCGATGGGTTCGGCTTCTCGGCGTCACTGGCAAGCGACGGTTCCGCCGCACTCATTGGAGCAGTGGCTGACGAGGACCCAAACGGAAGGTTTGCAGGTTCTGCGTACGTTTTCAAATAAAATGAACTGTTAAACGCCAACGCACTCTATATATTAGCAGACAGTTTGAATTACACGAATGATTCAGTCGCTTCATTCTGACCGCTATTTGTTAGCAACTGGTCCCTTGAGCCAGAGTGGACAACTAGCGATATTGGAGTACAGTATACTGAGTCAGCCCGCCGGTCGTTCACGTCCGATAACTGGCGTGTCTCTCTGTCCGTTTGCTCTGACATCCTCGTGATAGATATATCGGCCCTGTTGCAATTCTTAAAACCTGCTCGGAATCGCTGCTACATACAGAGATCGTATCCAGTAGATCATTCTAGAACTACCACCAGGTGGAATTCTGTGAAACCTTGGGGGCAGTAATTAGTTGTTCGACTGAGAGAGTCGGAGTATGAATACGGGCATCCTCAAAGCATATATCAACCACTTTCTGCCGCGTGAAGTGTCCAGTGTCAACGGTGGATACTCACACGCCAAATGCTTACTTTGGTCGGGGATCATCCGTCTTTACCTATGGAAATTCTGCTACCTAAATAAACCACCGTGAGCGACATAATTGTTACCATGAAACAAGGCTGTACTGAGGATAGGTACGAGAACCACAATACCACGACCCGATACAATCCTGAGACTGTGGCAGGCGGAAGACATCTTGTGCTGTAGCTGTGGCTGGTGCGGCCTACGACCCGGCCTGCGAGCGCCGCCGCTCGGCGGTGCTCAGCTACTTACACCTGGTGGATCATACACCTCCTCTCGATCAAGCATGTGGTAGATAGAGACGAGCAGTTTCCGAGCCGTCGCAACAATTGCTTTCTGCGACCCTTTCTTTCCCGCTAACCGATCGTAGAATCGGCTCAAATACGCATCTTCACAGGTATGGACAGCTGTACGTGCACACTGGACGAGGATCCAACGTAATTGGCGTGATCCTCGTTTCGAAATCCCACCCTTGATCCGCGAGTCGCCGGACTCGCGGATCACTGGGTTCAATCCAGCGTAGCTCACCACTTCTTTGTCTCGGTCAAACCGATCCACCTCGCCAACCTATGCGTAGATCATCAGCGCCGAATAGTAGCTCACGCCAGGAATCGACATGAGCAGCTGGGTCTCGCGCAGAGACCCAGCGCGGTCTTCGATTGCAGCTTCAAGCCGGTCAATCTCATCGGTGAGGGTTTCGATTATCTCCAGATACGACGTGAGTAACTCGTCCCACGGCGTCGGGAGCGAGAGGTCCCGCAGGGACTCTCGCCCCGAGACACTCAGCGGCTTGATATCTTCAGTGATCCCGTGTTCGGAAAGGAGACCGTGTACCTTGTTCGCAAAATTGGTTCGGTTCTCGACCAACTTCTGTCGCCCGCGCACGAGTGCGCAGGCTTCCCTGATCTGTTCTGGCGGGACGTACCTTTCTGGCACTGCATCAAGCCGAACCATCCGAGCTAACTCTTTGGCATCGATACGATCAGTCTTTTTGTCAGTGTCAGCGATCAGCGTCAGCTTGGTTGGATGAGCAACGGCCACATCCAAATGTTCCGACAGCGTATAGTTGCCAGCAGGGACGCAATCCATACGCCGAACTCAAACGAGTTGTCCGCGACAATGAGATGGTTTCACGAAATTACGCTGTACCGACCGTAGAATTCTCGGGGGTAACACGTACAATCAGAATTACTCCTTACACCGATTCATTTGTTGGTTCCAACCATCGTAAAACGGTATACATTACACCTGCCATTAGTATGAGAGCTCCCGCAAGTGGACCATACTCTTGGATTATATCAAAATACGAAGCTTCAGACTGGTATGGTTTAGCAGGAGAATCGATAACAGTGGATACACTAACATGATCAATGAATTCGCGCTTGAGTTCTTCATATTCACCACCTTCTACAATTGTTTTGAATTCGTACTCTCCAATTTCTGTCGGGTGGAAGTAACCCGAGTATATGCCATCGTTTGTGATATCATCTGGTCCGGAACCATTGTCGTCCAGCGAGAGTTCAATTATATCGTCATTCGCACCAGATGGCGGGGTAATTTCAGCATGTGCATTGGCGCCCACATATCGTTCGAAACCTTCGGAAACTAGAAGTTGAATCCGGAGAAGCCCTGTCGCTTCGTACAAGTCATCAGATACGAAAAGCTCGCCGTCCACGGTTGAATCCGCAGTTGCTTGTGTGAGCGTCTCCTGGGGAGCATCGACCTGGATTACCTCAACCTCGTAATTCCATTGACCCGGTTCGGGATCTTTGACTGACCAAACTTCGTGAGCCCCACCTTCACGGTGAGCTACGTCCCCGCGCTCCACTATCTCGTTTCCATTCGGATCCACTACTATCAGATTCATATCGCTTCCCTCGTATGACAGCGAAAATTGGGCATCTTCGCAACTACTGTCAACCTTGCAGTCGTCTTCGATACGGTCCCCTTGATCAAGCCTCTCTTCGGCACTCGAAAGGGTCTGACGGTTCTGCGCGTCCTCCGCCAATTCGAAGTAGAATCGTCTCAGTTCCTCGATATTTGGGTCAATTTCGACGTCCCCTCCAGTTTGATCGGCGATATATTTTAGCTGCTGTTCATCGATGTCCGCTCCAATACCAATAGTAAATACTTTGATACCGGCATTTCGAATTTCCGGTAATACGTTGTCAACGTATGGGGGTTCGTTTTCTTTGCCGTCAGAAAGGAGTATCATCGTTTTCTCACCCGATTCATCCGCAATCGTTTCCATTCCGAGTCGCATTCCACCCCCTATCGTTGTCCCTCCCCCTGCTACAAGCCCTCGTACACTTCCTTTCAATTCACTCCGTGCAACATTGTCAACTTCCGTCAAAGGGTGTACAACATTAGCACTCGAGTTGAATTCGACGAGACTCGTTTGATAGTCTTCTTCAATCAGATCCATGACTGGAACCAAACTCTCTCGCAGGGCTTCTATGCGGGACATTGGCGTTCCGTCGCTGCGAGTCATACCGGCGTCACGCTCGCTCATACTTCCGGACGTATCGACAACAATGGCGACATTCACCGGACCAGTCGTGTCTAATTGTCCGTCATCATCCCACGAATGCGAAAGCGTTCCACCGACGAGAATATCGTGTTCCTCGCTCTGTAATTTGTGTCGCCGTACGACGTCGTCAGAGGAGACTGTCGAGTCAGATACCCTCCCCCGTTTTGTGACGACTGATCCACCAGTGGGGCGTAATAGATCATCTTCGTACTCTAGCGCATTGACCGATGTCGTTAACCGCGGCTGTGGGTGTTGTTGCAGACCAGTGAAAACGGCTGCAGCGTTACGATCCCACTCCGTATCAGGAGTCCGGAGGGTGTCTTTGGTTTCGGTGGTTCCAATATCCAGATACCCACCATCTGGGGCAGTTTCGAGATGACTATCATCCCCGTTCGTATGCCGAACAGTCGCATCGAAATCGATCACACTCCCTGGCTCCGGCGTCTCCACTGCGGGTATAACAGCGAACATGAACGGAGCATGACCGTAAAGATCGTAGAACAACCGATCGGACGGAATAGCTCCAGCTTCGGTTTCCCCTTCGTCGATGTCAGGGCTATAGTAGTCGTCGTGAATCCCGGTTACCCACGCAATGACATGAGTGTTGAAGAAGCCATCGGGGAGAGTGACGGATCCGTGCAGTGGCCATGCGTGGGGTGCGAACAACTGTGAAAACGCATCCGCACCAGTGTAATCGAATTCATCCCAGTCGAAACCTGTTTTGAGCACATCGAACTCTTCAAGCGTTTCCGCGACTTCCATCACCAGTGCCGTGGACGAGATTTCGTGGCCGACAACCGGCGCGTCCGTTTCGTTGAGTTGGATGAACCGATCGCTGATCCATCCGACCGTCACGTTAGTGGGGAACGCGGACGAATCGATATCGTGGTACGTTCCGGTCTCGTCGTCTCCCGAGGTCTGTAACGGTACGGAGCCGGATCGTTTTCCCATCGGAATGGTTGGTAAAACTGGAACTGTTGCCGATCGTTTCAGATACGTTCTTCTTTTCATAATTACTATTGGTTGTTTTCGTTATTTTCCTCGGAAGTGAGCCGTCGTTTTATAAGATATCCGGCGCTACCGAATCCAGCGAGCGCACTCACTACTACGACATCGAGATGTGATCTGATCTCATCAAGAAGTGCATCCTCATCATCAGTCCCGCCATCATCTGATCCGCTATCGACGTCTGTGGAGGATTTTTCTTCCTCAAGAGGGTGCAACTCAAACGAGACGACAGTCGTCTCGCCAGCATCGATCGAGACCTCATCCCACACAGGTTCATACTCCTCGTTTATGACTGCTATTTCGTAGGTCCCAATGGGGAGGTCTGCGTTCAATGGCGTTACTCCTAATATTTCACCATCCACTGTCACCATCGCTTCCTCTGGCGTGGAGGTTACATCTAATTCCCCCATTGGCTTTTCAACAGCGAACGCATTCGAGTCGCGCTTGCTATTGAGCTGTGTTGTCAGGTTGTCTGGGTCGGTTTCAAGCCACACCTCGGTAACCATATCGTACGTCCCCTCCGGAATTTCCTCGGTTACCTCCCAGGATAGCGTGACTTCCTGGGATTCGCCTGGTCCAATTGAGACCTCTTTCGAATCAATCGGCCAATCAACGACAGGCGATCCTGGGGTCTCTTCGATCAGTAGCGTTATCAAGAGTGATTCAGGCGTATCACCTTCATTTGTGACTGTTAGATTCGATTTGATATCGTCACCTGGCGTGACAACTCTTTCTTGACCGGAAAATGAATGAGAATCTTGGGCTTCGTGTTGATTTTTACGACCATCGCCCCCGTGATTACTGAGAGGCGTGATTTCAGGTTCGTTCTCCTGCTTATCCAAGGCACTGACAATATTTGGGAAGCTAACCGATATATTCGGAAGATCCAAAACAGTTGATTTGCTCACGGTGAGGATGGTATCTTGATCGCTTGTATTCAGATTGCTCACGATGCGTTCCGGATAGGTTCGGATTGATAGATCGATCGAAATTTCTCCCTCTGCTGGCAACTGTTCGAGTGGAATCGTAATACTGGTATCCTCATTCCAGCCAAGTGGCTCCTCGAATTCAAGTATTGGAGCTTGAGTCCTCGTTTCTGTTGCACTGGGGGACGTATCATTAGAACCGGAAGTAGTGATTTCGCCAGTAACATAGAATGTGTGTGGTTTTACGCCGGGATTTTTGAAATTGCTTATTTCAAACGATGTAATTCTATTGTTTTCATCAGTCACGAACGAACTCGTTCTTGTTACATAATCTATAATTTTAGACAGACCTCCCCCTGCTGAAAGTACATCGTGTTCGGGTAGCATGTGGTTGGGGAACCACTGACCGGGATCATTCCATCTCTTAGAACGTTGATGAGGGAATGGTCCTCCTTCTAGCAGGACTCCCTCAGATTTGAATTTACCTGCAAAATCTCGCCAGTCTTCGCCCTCAGAATCCGAGAGCATAACGAGGTCGTAGTCACCATCTTCGAAAGACCAAGTCGTAGCACTTCCCGTTTCATCGCCAAAGAAGCCACCGACCGGACCAAGTGTGTCTGTTGGTTTGATATTTATTTCAGAAATAGCAGCATCTGACACATAAAGATGATATTGCCATTTAGGAAGCCACCGGTATTGACCGGGAATATTTCCTTCGTACTTGTCACTTTGCGTATTAACGAGGAATGATGAATGTGCTCCCTTCGCGGGATACACATCTAATGGTCCTTCCTTGGCCTGGTGTGCAACCTTTTGCCACCGCATGAACTCTCCACTGTAGTGTTGGGCGGCCGCAACCCATTGCGGTCCGGTTTGATCGAACAAAATCGTCACCGTTTCGAGATCAGAGGCGTGTGCCGCTAATACACTCTTAATCGCATCGGTGTCAGTTAGACTCTTAATCGCATCGGTAGTATCCGTTGTCACGTCTCCTTTCTTTGGATCAAACAGATAGAATGCCCAGTACGTTAACGCAACGTACTCTTCTCCGTCGTATTCCGTCCCAGTCACACTCGCGTGGATTGTAGGGGGATACTCCTTCTGATAGTTTTGATAGGCCTGTTCTGGATTATCTGTCTGACCACTCTTCAAAAACAGTTCGTTCGCTTGGTTCGTGATTTCGTAGTCTGGATCGAGTGTTTCGTCACCGAGGGTGAGGAGCGTGATGTCTTCAATTCTCTGTTTATTTGGGACGACAGTAGTGGCGGTGATTGATGTTTCCGGAGTCGTCCGGAAGCGAAGTTCGGAATTCTCGACGAACGCTTCAAACCGGGTCGGGAAGTACTTTTCATCACTATGAAAATGATAGACAGGCGCGTAGGCTTCAGCAAGTTCCGAAGCGGTTTCGATACCATCAACTGCGAACCCTGGGTATTCTCCATCATCCATCTTGTCATGCGTCAGCCAATCCGAGTCGACAGAAATCTCGATTTGATCACGATTAACTACTGATCCGTCCGCATTCCTGATTTCAATTTCGAGCGTATAGGTGCCGGGTACGTCGGGCCGGAGTACTGCATGCGTTTTCTCTTTCGTCTCTTTATTTTTTATCACACCAATACCTGGCACAAATTCTCCGTTCGGTGTCTCCGCCTCGTTCTCACCATGTAGCAATCCTGGTGAACTTCCGGAGGGCATATCGACAACCCGCCATCGATATTCGTACTCATTTTCATCTGGGTCTGTTACCTGTACAGTAACTGGCGATTTGACCGTCGTTTTTTCTCTCGTTATTGCGATGTCTACGGAATCAGATTCCTCACCAGCTTTGGCTACCCAAGCGGTTGGGTTGCTGCTAGTACCCGTCGTGAACCCACCTATCGAATATCCTTGGCCGATCTTGACAACCTTATTGAATCGGTCGCGACCACTGTCACCGTAGGTTTGCTCTCCTACTAGTTCGCCATCAGTATGAATATGGAGTAGCCAACCCACGTCCCCATCGTCCTTATCTTCTGTCCATCCGCCGAGGATGTAGCCCTCATCCATCGCCTTGTTGATCGATACCAGCGCGTCGTGTCCGGTTCCCCCGTAGGTCCGTTCCCATTCAACATCGCCGCGAAGGTCAACTTTCACGACCCATGCTCGAGGTTCATCCTGTCCAGGTGGCTGGGTCGTACCCGCGAATGCAAAACCGCCATCGTCGGTTTCGATCAGACTGTATCCGATCCTGCTGCCGGACGCACCGTACGTTTTACTCCACTCGAGGTCGCCGTCACGGTCGACAACCCCTAGCCACGCGTGTCCTTCATCATCCTCACCGGCTCGTGTACCCACGAATGCATACTTGCTGTCACCAGTTGTCGCAACGTCGTAGATTTCACCCGCAGACCCGTCTTCCATCGTCGTTGACCACTCTTCAAAGCCGTCATCATCGATCTTGACCAGTCGTCCTACGCCGTCACCGAAGGCCCCACCGAGGTAGTGAGTTCCCCCTCCTAGTAGAAACCCACTGGAAACGCCGGGAGTTATCGCATGGGCTGCATCGTTCGTCCCCGGTCTCCCGAGTGACACGGATCGCTCAAGGGTACCGTCGGCACCGGCCAGCCAGACTGTCGTGTCCATAAGATTCGAACCCTCGGACATCGATCCCCCACAGAGCACAAGCGATCCATTATCCGACTCGACAACGCCGAGAGCTGCATCGTTCTGATCGGCGCCAAACGTGCGACCCCAAATCGGTTCGCCGGAAGAGTCTATTTTCTGCAATAGAACGTCTTGTACTCCTGAATCGTTACCTTCCATCCCAGCGCAGGCGATAGCACCATCCTGTGTTTCAACGAGGTCATGGATGACTTGGTTACGATTCGACACGTCGCCAGTCCACTCCCAGGCCAGCGGTGGCAACGATGATCCACTGTCTACCTCTTTATTCTGTTGGGATTCAAACGTATTGTCTTGCAGTTCCAATAACGGGAGAAGCCCCAAACCTGTAATACCCTGCAGTATATTCCGGCGGCTCCGGTTAAAGTTCATCTTCAGTCCGGATTACTAGGATTTGCTGTAGTTTGCCCCTCATTTGCTGTAGTTTGGCCTCCAGTGGCTATTTCGGTACCACAAGATCCACAAAACGCCGCATTCTCTTCCACATCAGCGCTACATTCTGGACAAATGGACACAGAACTGTCTTCGTCATGTTCAACAGCCTTCTTTTGATCAGGAAGGGTCTCTCCGCACTCTGGACAGAAATCTAGACTTGCACGGACTGAGGCAGAGCACGATGGGCAAGTAGTTTTATCTACAGTTACGGATTTAACTTGTTGGGTTAGTATATCTGTGATTTCATCTATGTTTCCAAATATCCGCTGCGCAATGATAACTGTTGGAACTAAAGCAACCAGAAGGAAGAATATATCGTACACCCAGGGTCCAGGATCAGGTATTAAGAATGGCAGAGCAACACCGGTCATTCCATCGTACGCGATAAAGATTGCTACGAGAAACACAATTTGTTTCACTGCTTCGGACATGTCCGAAACTACTTCGGCTGGTCCAGAAAGTACCCGGTTAAGACGTGGTTCCAACTCACGACCGAAATTTACAATGATAGCAATCATTACGAGTGTAATGACCGCAGCAGCCAGCGTTGCAAACGTAATTGCAGTTCCACCTGGTATCTGGGTCTCCAACCCCGGCAGTCGAACGACAATAAATCGTAGAACGAATAAACCAATTAGGGCAAGAAGTAGTTTCACAACTGGTCGAGTGAGCTCTTCAACAACTCGGTCGGGTTCTGATGTTGCCATACCTGATATTTCAATAGGTATATAAAATAAATCCTATTGATCGTTTTCAATATTATTTGTATTCTAGTCAGAATTATAAATATATTATCATTCTCAGGGTTTCGTTGTGTATGGTGTAGGCAACAATAGTCATAACCTGACAGAACTGTCTAACTGTGAGCTATGAGGTCAAAATTATCCTACATAATAAATACCTATATTAATTGAGAGGGAGTTACATTCGAAAAGAATGCTGTTGGTGACCGGGGGCGCAACTGGAACCCAGTGAGGGGTGACAGTTTTGCACATAATACCTTTTTTCCTTCATTATCTCAGATCTTACCTAACTACTTCCCACCTCGATGAAGGCGAATCAAGATGCTTCTCACTGGAGGTGAGGAAGTATGAACTCTCGACGATATTTTTACTAAACAGAACAGCCTAACCCGACTTTAGAACGAATCATACGTTTCAATCAAATCAACAACTGTTTGTTCATTCACACCACGAACAGTGTGCACAATGTCCCTATTTGTCATCCGTCTTTAGCTAAGCCACCTCTGCGGTTCTTGGCTGGATACCGGTAGCCAGTCGTTCCTGAAGCACGAGACGCTGCTGATGGATTTTTTGGGCATCTTCGATTAGCCGATCCAACAGCGGTGG
>SAYS01000028.1 GCA_004015825.1 Halovenus amylolytica
TCAATTACGTCTGAGGAGGCTTCAGTGTACACAGCCGTTGCCTCCTCATTCCTGTCGAAAAGAAGTCCCGAAAAGCCGCCACTGTCACGACGTTCTGAGCTTAGCTAAAGACGGATGGTGGATACACATAGCTGTTATCGAAATGTTCTTTCAGACCTCTACTGAGCCAGTAATTATATAACCGGGAACCCCATAGCAACACTATGAGCAGTACAGCACATTCCCCCTCATCCACAAAAATGGAAGAGAAGACCGAAATTTACCGGCGATTCATTAACAGTAGAATTAGCCGTGCACGCGCGCAGGCTCTTCTCGGGGACGATTGGGAGGAAATAGCACAAATTGTCTCTATTCGACGAGCTCGTGACTCCAATGAAGACAACGGGTACTCTGGTGACGAGCTCACAGAGATGTTTGCCTAGTCTGGCTGCACATCCTTAATTTCGTTCTCATATTCTGCTTTGAGCTTACTCCAGTTCCATCCCTCTGTTTGGACTTGTGATTCCATAGCGTCTAGACACTCACCAACAGAAAGAGCATCATCTTGAGCCACTAATAATCCAAGTGCCGTAGCAGGTGACCCGACCTGAACTCTTATTTGAGTCTTTTGTACCAATGTCGTAATCGCACTTCTTGCATCAGAATCCTGTGCTGCAACAACAGCTATCTCAGAAGCATCCCACAAAAGACATCGTAGTATCGACAGTTCTCCTGCATCCAGTTCATACTTCTGCGATAAGTGTTCATATTGGACTTTATCAGGGTTAGTTGGTGCTGCTGAACTTGGGACTACCTCAATGTCTCCCTTGGAAACTCGATCCAGAACTTCTTCAGCACCTCTTCGTACATGTCTACGTGGTTTGTTTTTCAAACCTGGGATTTCATTTTTGAAGCAGTAGTGAGTGATACAAGCTGGTAACTGGCTAAAGAAGTCCTCACAGAGAGATGTACCTGCAATAAATACTGCCGCATCTGAGTCAAGGATGATCTTCACACTTACCTACGTCTATTCTATCAATGCATTTCATCATACCGGAGTTGGTGTTGATGATCGCGCCTCTCTATACAATCGATAGTAGCGGACTTCATAATTTCTGTCTCCCACAGTCATAAGAATACCACCTCGTTTGATCGTGTTGAATCGTTGGCGACAACCACGAATACAGCCACAACCCGTGCAGGCGAGTGTATGTCAACAGATGATCCGTAGACGAAAATTGAGGAGCAAATGACTGAAACCTGTGTGAGTGTGTATTACAACCGCAGGTTGGAAAATCCCAAAATCAACGTCCCGAAGTCACACCACTAGTTTAGGGCTCCCTTTAAACTCGACTCCTGATTGAGTAGAACAGGAATTGCCCCACTGACAGCGTCTAATTTCTCCACTTGTGAATGTGCTTATGGATTTACACAGTTGTTTACTGCGTCGACATCCTCAAGGAAGGATAGATCGGTGTTCTGTGGCACCTGCTGCTCCCTAAGTATCGTCTTTACCGCCCCTATCGGTTCAGTGGAGAGTTCATCACCAAGCCCCAGGAGACTACGCATATCCAGATTCTTGTTGACACAGTCGATTACTTTGTTGTTGGCGATTAGACTGTCTCCGATTTGTGTAGAATCAGTCTTACCTTCAAGGTATTCTCCAATGCTATCCCGTGTTGAGCTATTCCACCCACTAGTTGTGAGATTGCCGTCAGTAGCTTCTATCGCCACCTGATCTAACACACCTGAGTATGTCCCATGTGTTACCCAGTATAGTTCACTCTTCACGAGCCCGACACATTTGTAGCCACAGACGCGTGCAAGCCGCATCATCCCGATTTGATTAGCCACGTATCCTGTCGTCTTGAATGATGCTTTGTACATCACGTTCTCTTTGGCAAGAACGAGATCGACAGCGAATTCAGCTGACGCAATATAGAAATCCTCTTTTGCACCAGGTTCACCATTTTTGACTGCACACGATGCAGAACTTAGGCGTTGGTAGCTCCCGAGTATTGGTGCATATTTTGAGGCCGCACCAATCACCTCACGCGCCGTCCGCATCCGCTGGTTAATAACAGTGGGGTTCACATCAACACCAAAATTGCGCATCGCTTCGGCGGTATGAGCGATCCGGTAGGTATTTCGATACGTCTCATCCCCGATCGCACTCACATCGGCTGATCTCTCAGGGACTTCACTCTTATCTATGCCACAAATGGTTGTAGCTGTCTCTCTTACAACACGATCACGCTCTATCTCGTCATCGGGTAATTCCTCAAAAAATTCTACAGTTCGAAGCAATTCTTCCGCAAGAGACTCATCGGATAGACCCGCCTCTGGAGATCCATCGATAACCGTTACAACCCCCTCAGTCTGACTAACATCCTCTGAACGATCAGTTTCATTCGATTGTTCATCACCACCGGAATCAACCGAAATATAATCTTCCTCGCCTTGCTGGCCACTGCCCAGGTCGAAATCAGCATCACCATTATTCTCCGGTTCAGCACAACCGGCTAGCAGGATAGTCGTGGCGACGAACGCGATTAAAAGATAGTGGTGTGTCTTCAAACTACCTGGTAAGTAATTCGCAGTTGATTGAAATAAAAATTGTGGAGGTCAAAAGTAACAGGGACAATCTGTTGAGTGAACCACTACAGGTACTTTGTTGGAAACAACCAACTTCCACTTGTTCCAAAATCCTTCTCGGAAAGTACTGCATAGATTTTGTCATTCTCAACTACTGTTCACGGCGGGCGGGAATCGCGTAAGCTCCGAAGAGCAAACAACACTCAACAGCCCGGCCAACTCCCTATATTTTATAAACATAAAGCCACATGTGGCATACAGATGGAGATTAATCGTACCGCAGTTGTCAAGCTCTCCGTCCCTAGCGACCGCCGAGACGACCTGAAACGGACAATGAACACGTTTCGGAATGCAACACAGCGGTTCGCAGACCGAGGATGGGACGGCGACGACGGGTACGTGATTACATCGGGTAATCATCTCCAGCGCCTTGTCTACGACGACATCCGAGACGACACTGGATTGCACGCTGACCTGACCGTTGCCGCAGCCGATCACGCCGCGAACGCACTCGATGGGTGCGTTGAGAAGATGAAAGCGGGCGAACGCACCTCAAAGCCAGTGTTCACGTCGAATACGACGGTCTACAACACGAATGCGATTACCTACTTCGACGGCTACTGCTCACTTGCCGCATATGGTGGCAGTCGCGTTCATGCAGAATACGTCTATCCAGACGACTCGATTCAGGCCGAGTATATGGAAAGTGACGAATGGCAGAAGCAAGGCGCGAAACTCCGCTACGACCATCAATCAGATACCTACTACCTCCACGTCTCCGTAAAGAAGGAACGTGAAGATTCGTCGGGAGAAGCCGAGAACCAGACCGTTCTTGGCGTCGATCGAAACGTGGACGGGTATCTCGCAGTCACCAGCACAGGCGCGTTCATCGGGAACGCCGACCTGCTGAATCACAAACGCCGCGAGTATGAACGTCGCCGCGCTCGTCTCCAACAGCAAGGCACACGAAGCGCACACCTCACTATCCAGTCCATCGGTGATGCCTTCGCCAACTGGTCAGAGGACTTCTTGCACCAAGCATCAAAGGAACTGGTCAAAGAGGCTGTTTCTCAGAACTGTACGACCATTGTGTTCGAGGAGTTAGAGAATATTCGTGACCGTATCTCGAACGCCTCGAAGTTCCAACAGTGGGCGTTCAACGAACTGAAACGCCAAGTCACCTCCAAGGCCAAACAACAAGGGATTTCTGTTGAAACTGTCCATCCAGCCTACACCAGTCAACGGTGTTCCGAAACAGGGTGTGGTTTCACGCACGAAGACAACCGTGACGGCGACGTGTTCGTGTGCCAGAAATGCGGCAAAGAGCTACATAGCGACTACAACGCGGCGCGAAACATCGCACACAAATACATCCAGAACCGGCGCAAGTCTGGTTCTGGAGGGGCAACCTATCACCTTGCCCTGAAGTCGGGAACAGTGAACGGGAACGGCGACTACTCGCCTTCCACGGTCTAGTGGACAGACCGGGAGTTCACCGACAAACCTCGGCGTTCACGCCGAGGTAGGTGATGTGAACGGATCATCTCCGTCGATTCTTACTGGTTCGCGTGGTTCGCCTACTATCCGAACACGGAGGTCTCCGAGTAAGATGGCTGTGATCGTCGACACTGTGAAACGGACCGGACAGGCGCTTGGACTTACAGTTCGGGACCGTCGGGCACAGGTCGTTATCGGGGTCTCTCTCGTCGCCTATCTTCTCACCTATCTGTACGCTATCGACAAACTGACCGCCGGCAACGGTGAGTTCGGCATGGTCGTCGCAGCGCGACCCTGGGAGGCGCTTTTCCGACAGTCGTTTGGTACCTTCACCTACGAACCGGTGGCACTCTTCCGTCTCGGAATTGTCACCTACCAGTTCTCGCTGAACACGGTTATCGGGCTCGTGATCGCTGCTCTCGTCGCGGTCAACGTTGGGGTCTCCTATTTCGCCTGGCAACAGCCGTCGGCCTGTGGTGTCGGCTCGCAGTCTGCGGGTCTGTTCGCCGGGTTCCCGGCGCTGCTCTCGGGGGCGGCCTGCTGTGGCCCGATTATCGCGCTCATCTTCGGAATCCAGGTGACCAGCGGAGTGCTCGTCCTCTTCGAGTGGCTGCTCCCGATCTCGGTTACACTGTTGCTCGTGGCACTGTTGCTCGTCGGCCGGCAGGTGAATCCTGCTGTCGCCGGTTCGTAACTATCGGTTCGTCTATTCGTTATATTTTGAGCAAAGAGGTACGCTTCTATCCGGAGAGTAGAAGTTGTTCGAAAGTAATCTACATATCGTATACAACATATTGTTCTGAGTGAAAATCAGTTTGAACGTAAAAATTATATAACAACAATATCTTTTAACGAATGGACATGTCAGAAACTAGTCGGCGGACGTTTCTCCAGATAAGTGGCACAGTACTCGGTGGAATCGCCGTGGGGTCGCAAGTCACGGCTGCGGCCCGAACCGACCGGTTTATTGTCTCAACAGGTGGTCGTGCAGACTTGAGCGATCTCGAGGTCGTCCACGAACTGGACGGCGTCAGCTATGCGGTAGTCACCGGTGACGAGAAAGACGTGAAAAAATCTGTCAGTAACTATGCACCGGATCTCGAAGTAGAGTTGAACGAACCGGATGTAAACAGCGAGGTTCCGACGTTCGACGCCTCTGATTACGAAGGACAGCCCGGTGATTTCCTTCAGTGGGACAAGGCAGATCTGAACGTTCCAGAGGCCCACGAGACGACCGAAGGTGAGGGAACTCGTGTCGCTGTCATCGACTCGGGCGTCCTCGAAACACACCCCGATCTAGCGGGGCCGCTCAACCTCGATCTCTCGCGGAACTTCACCGACGACGGTGGCGACCACAACCCGGTCGGGGGCGATGACCACGGCACACACGTCGCGGGTATCGTCGCCGCAGATAACGGTGGCGGGGCCGGTGTCAACGGGACAGCCCCGAAGACGGACCTCGTCGACTGCCGGGTGTTCTCGGGCCCGACGGCATCGTTCGCCGACATCCTCGCTGCGGTCGTCTACAGTGCAAACGTCGACGCCGACGTGGCCAATCTCTCGCTCGGCGCGTATCCGATTCCGCGCCAAGGGAACGGTACCTTCTACGGCAAGGTTCTCAACAGTGCGATGACCTACGCGAACAAGGAAGGGACGTTGCTCGTCATCGCAGCAGGTAACGACAGTGCCGACCTCCAGAAAGACAAGAATTTCATTAGTCTTCCAAACGAGGGTGCTCAGGGGCTATCAGTTGCAGCGACTGGTCCGATCGGCTATGGGTGGGATGCCGATGGGGATGACGAGGTTACGGATCTTGAGTCCCCGCCCGCGAGTCCTGCATTCTACACGAATTACGGGACAAACGACATCGTGCTGGGTGCACCCGGTGGCAACGCAGATCTGGAAGCCATCGGTACGGGTGTTCCGTGGTTCAATGATCTCGTGTTCAACACGGTATTCACCTACGAGGATACGGACGGTGACGGAGAACCAGACACGCAGGTCCCAGGCTACGGGTGGAAGGCCGGGACCTCCATGGCTGCCCCGAACGTTGCCGGTGCGGCAGCGCTGGTCAAGAGCGCGAATCCCGATTACAACGCCAACCAGATCGAATCGGCTCTCAAGCGTGCGGCTGACGTTCCCGACGAGTACGACAAAGAGTTCTATGGGGGCGGCTATCTGAACATCGTCGACGCGCTGTAAGGTACCGCAAAGACGGAAGTCTCCCCATCTAACGACCGGCCGTCACTCATTTTGTCGAGACTGCACTGTGCTACTCCTCTCTGTGACCGCCCAGTGGCCTGACCGTCACTCGCTCCGGCAGTTCGGCGAGTGCCGTCTCCGGCCAGTCGTCGTGGGCAACGGTCACCGACGTGTCGGGATTTGCCTTCGCGAGGCGACAGACACCCTCGACAGCAGCCCTGTAGGCTGCCTCGTCGAGGCGATCCGGGAGTTCCGCCGTGAGTGGGTAGACGTCGGAGAGTGCCGGCGGCACTGGGCCAAATGGGGGGACGAGTCGCCAGCCGTCATCACCGGTCGAGCCCGTGGTCAGCCACAGTTCCTCTGGGGCGTCGAGCCGTTCGAGCCGGTCGTGATGACGGTTCACAGCCGGTCGGCGCGCGCTGTCTTCCGAGAGATAGAAGAAGGCGTCTTTCGAGACCGGATCGGTCTGTTCCAGTTGGTCTGCGTAATCGAGTAGCGTCCGGTAGCCATCGAGCACCGCGGGGTGGCCACGCGCCCGTGTCTCGACGAGTTCGAAGAGATCCCCCCGTTTGATCGCCTGCCGAATGCGTCTCACCTCCCCGAAACTCACCGAGAGATTGTGCTCGGCGAGCAGTCGATGCCGCTCTGTCTTCCCTGCCGCTTCGAGTTCCGCTGGCGTGTGCTCCCGACAGACCGGACACTCACAGGGGAAATACGCCAGCTCTTCGAGATGTTTCGTTCCACGGACCGTCAGATAGCGGTCGTCGCGGGCGTACAGTGCGTACGCAGCGGAGTCGAACAGATCACAGCCAAGCGCAGCCGCGAGTGCGAACATCATCGGGTGGCCGGCCCCGAACAGGTGGACTGGTGCGTTTTCACCCAGCCCGCGTTTTGCCGCGGCGACGACATCGACGAGGTCGGCAAAGCGGTACTCGTTCATGAGGGGGACGACGGCTCCGATCGGGAACAGATCGAGATCGGTTCCATAGGCCTCCCGGGCGGCCTGCTCGCGGAGATCCAGATGGGTCGAGCCCTGGATCGGCGCGCTGACGAGCATCTCCCCGGTGTCGACGGTCTCGGCAAGTTCCAGGCGCTCCTGTGTCTCGGCTTGTTCCTCGGCGGCCTGCTCCCGGGAGACGTCCGGCGGTGTCGGGATATCGACTGGCGTTCCGATATCGGAGCCGATCTCGCGCTGGAATTCGAGAATCTCCTCCGTATCCACGTCGATTTTCCCGTACTCCGCGAGCTGAAAAGAGCCGGAATCGGTCATGATCGCGCCGGAGAAATCGAGTAACTCGTGAATTCCCTGCTCCAGCACTGGTTCGCGCAGGTCTGCACTGCCGTGGAGGACGTAGCTGTTCGTGATGAGAATGTCCGCGCCGAAGGTCGTCTCCAGTGTCTTCGGCGGCACTGTCTGGACGTGGGGGTTCACGACCGGGAGTAGCGCCGGCGTCTCGACGGTTCGGTCGGCCCGCGGAATCCGCAACTCGCCGATCCGGCCCGCCCCGTCGTAGTCGCGAACCTCGAACTGTTCCCGCATTGGTCTCACTCTGTCGGGTACGCCTCTAAGGGTTGCGTTGTCGCGTTTGTCCGGCGAGGGCTACTCCTCGTCGACTTCGATGGTGATCCGGTCGCGCTCGATCGCCAGCCGGAAGGTCGGGACTGTCTTCCGGATTCGCTCGACGAGTCCCTTGTCGGTCAACGAGTGCAGTCCAGAGCGAACATCGTCGACGCTCGGGTCGGTGCCCGTCTCCTCCTGTACGTCGTGTAGTGTCGCGACGACACTCTGTGATTCTTCGTCTGGGCCCGGCAGGACACGAATTACGTCTCGCTGGAGCTGTGTGCCCGCAACTGCGCGCTCGCCGCCGGTATCTTCACCGACGAGTCCCTCGGCTTCGGGTGTGGCACAGATCAGGCTGTTCTCGTCGCGGTAGTAGTAGTCGCCGAGTTCGGATTCGAGATACTGGTGGACCTCGCTGCCGCTTTCCAGCCCCCACTTCTCCTGGAGTTCGGCGTTTTTCGTCGGCTGGAGCTCGACGAGTTCTGCCAGTCGCTCCATTGCCTCCTCGGAGAGCGTCATTACTGCCCGATATACGGCAGTGACTAAAGCACGTTGTGATTTTGTGGTCTATTCCCCCGTGACGCTGTCCAGCGTCGCCTCGATGCGTTCCCAGTGGCTGCCTTTCCAGAACTGCTGGCCGCAGTCCAGACAGTACCAGATCCGCTCCTGGTCGTCTGGGGCCTCCTCGACTGGCTCCTCGCCGTCCGGCAGCGCTTCGAGTGGACCGTTGCAGACACCACAGTACTCGGGCTCGTCGGTCGGTTCGAGTGCGATCCCTGCCGTCGAGAGTTCGGTCAGTTGCTCCTCGATCTCTTTCGATTCGAGCAGTATCGCGTCCTCTGTCCGGGTTGCCAGTCGTCTGTCGCGAGTGATGAGTATCCGCCCGTCGCTCGCTGCGCGCTTTCGGATCGCCCGGTCGGATTCGAGGTCCTCGTCGAGGGCATACAGCGTATCGTGACCGCAGATCCGGAGATAGGTCCGGAGCCGGCCGACCATCGCATCCAGGAGCAGTTTCTCTCCCATCCCTCTCAGTCCATCCCGGCGAACTCGCGGATGCCATCGGCATCGCGGGTGTTCAGCACGTCGGCTGTTTCGGCCCAGCCCCGGCGGGCCGTCTGGACGCCGAAGCGGACGAACTCGAAACTCGACGGTCGGTGTGCGTCGGTGTTGATCACGATGGTCGCGCCCTGCTCGATCGCCCGTTTGACTGCGTGACCCGCGAGATCGAGCCGGTTGGGGTTCGCGTTCACCTCCAGGGCCGTGTCGTGTTCGGCTGCCACTTCAGCCAGGTGCTCGATATCTACGCTGAGTCCTTCGCGGCTGTTTAGATACCGGCCTGTCGGATGCCCGACCACGTCGACTTCGGGATGTTTCGCTGCGGTGACGAGTCGCTCCGTTCCGTCGCCGTCGAGTGCGGCGTGGGGTGAGGCGACGACCAGATCGAGCTCTGCAAGCAGGTCGTCGTCGACCGAGATCGAGCCATCCTCGCGGATATTTGCTTCTACGCCTGCGAAGACGTCGATCGGGGCATCGCCAGCAACTGCGTGGATTTCGCCCAGTTGCTCGCGGAGCCGGTCGTCGTCGAGTCCGACGCCGCCGACCATTCCCGGACCTGTGGCGTGGTCGGTGACACAGAGATAGTCGTGGCCGAACTCGGCTGCACCCTCGATCATCTCTTCGAGTGTCGCACCGCCGTCGGACCAGTCGGTGTGGGTGTGCAGATCACCGCCGATAGCCGACAGTTCGAGCAGTTCCGGGAGGTTCCCCTCCGCCGCGGCTGCGACCTCCCCGCGGTCCTCGCGGAGTTCCGGGGGAATCCAGCCCATGCCGAGTGCGCTGTACACCTCCTGTTCGTTCTCTCTGGCGACGAGTTCGCCGACGCGCTGGCCGCTGTCGGGATCGTCTACCTCGGAGATGTCGAAAACGCCGTACTCGTTGACCTTGAGATCGCGGTCGATCGCCCGGTTTCGGACGGTGACGTTGTGCTGTTTGCTGCCCGTGAAATACTGGAGTGCTGCGCCGAACTCCGCGGGGTCGACGACGCGGAGATCGATCCGTACCTGTTCGATCCGGATGCTTGCTTTGATCGTCCCGGCCTCGATGACCTCGTCGGCCTTGGAGAGGTCGCTGAAGGCGTCGACGACAGCTTCGGGATTCTCGCTGCCGACGAGGACGTCCACGTCGCCGACGGTCGGTTTCCAGCGTCGGATCGAGCCGGCGAGTTCACAGCGCTCGACGGTTTGCTCTTCCAGGAGGGCATCTCGAACGGCTTCGCCGCGTGGTCGTGCCTCGGAGAGCAGCTGGCGGCTGTGTGCCGTCTTGGCGAACTCGATTCCATCGAGAATGTTCTGTTCGGTTTTCGGTCCAAAGCCCGAGACGTTCTGGATTTCACCCGCGCGGGCAGCGCTTTCGAGGTCTTCGAGTGTTCGAACGTCGAGTTCTTCGTACAGCGTTCCGACGGTTTTCGGGCCGACACCTTCGACGGCTGTCAGTGCCGCCATCTCGACGGGTAGCTCCTCGCGCAGTGCTTCGAGTTCTTCGATCTCGTCGGTCTCGAAGTACTCGACGATCTTCGAGGAGATCGCGTCGCCGACGCCTTCGATCTCTGCGACGGCATCTTCGCCCTCGGCGGCGAGCGTCTCGACAGCCTCCGGGTGATCGCGGATATTCTCCGCCGCACGGCGGTAGCTCCGGGGTTTGTACTCCACGTCCTGGGCTTCGAGAAGATCCGCGAACTCTTCGAGACGCCTCGCCACCTCGTCGTTCCGGCTCATACGATGTCATCGGGCCGGCAGGAAAATAAAATACAGCGTCGAGCTCCGAGGAGTGGTCGGTTCGACTGGTGTGGCAGGGTTTTGTACGAGGACCCCTCTCGGACAACGAATACTGGATATTATCGCTGCCCACAGACAGTTCACAACGGGACGCGGTCAGTCGTAGCGGGGGTTCGGATAGCTTTCGGTTTGATCGCCCGGCAGACCGTCCCGGCGTGCGACTGCAACGCCGGAGCCGGCATCGAAGAGGTGGGCTCGCTGTGCCGGGAAATCGATATCAACCTGTGTGCCTTCTTCAACCGACCCCGGGCCGTCGGTCGTGACAGTCACCGTGGTGTCGGCGATATTCAGATGTGCGTGTGACGTTTCGCCAAGTGGCTCGACCACCTCGACGGTCCCCGTCGCGACCCCTGTCTCGGGCTCGACGATGTCGATCGCTCCCGGTCTGACTCCGAGCGTGAACGGTTCGCCGGACGGTAGCCCGTCAGCCCTCTCGGGGACAGGATACTCGAAACCGTCGGCGACGAACTGATCGCCTCTGCGCGTAACGCGGAGCATGTTCATAGCGGGTTCGCCGATGAACTCCGCGACGAACTTGTTCCGTGGCCGATAGTAGCACTCCAGGGGCTGCCCGACCTGCTGGAGCTCCCCCTCGTACATGATTGCGATCCGGTCGGCCATCGTCATCGCCTCGGTCTGATCGTGGGTGACATACACCGTCGTGACGTCGAGGTCATCCTGGAGTTGCTGGATCTCGGTGCGCATCGTCGACCGGAGCGAGGCGTCGAGATTGCTGAGCGGTTCGTCCATCAGAAATACTGCGGGGTCCCTGATGATTGCCCGACCGAGGGCCACACGCTGTTTCTGTCCGCCCGACAGCGACTTCGGTTTCTTGTCGAGCAACTCGCCAATATCCAGCAACTCGGCGGTAGATTCCACCCGCTCCCGGCGATTTGCCGCCGAGAGATCCGTCGTCATCTTGAGACCGAACTCCAAGTTCCCGGCGGCAGTCATGTGTGGGTACAGTGCGTAGTTTTGAAACACCATCGCGATATCGCGGTCCTCGGGCCGCTTCTCGGTCACCACCTCCCCGTCGATGACAACCTCCCCCTCGGTGACCGACTCCAGGCCGGCGATGCAGTTCAGTGTCGTCGATTTTCCACATCCCGAGGGTCCAACGAGCACGAGCAACTCTCCATCGGCGACCGACAGCGACAGCTCCGATACTGCCTCAACTTTGTCCCCGCCACGTCCGAACGTCTTCCGTAGTCTGTCTATCTCGAGTCGTCCCATAAGTTATCCTTTGACCGCTCCCTCGGTGAGCCCGCGGACGAAGTATCGCTGCAACGCCACAAAAAACACGATGATCGGTACGATACCGACGACAGCTGCGGCGGCGACGTTGGTCCACTGGGTGGCCAGCTGGTTGTCGAACACGTAGATACCCATCGAGAGGGTGTAGAGCCCTTCTCCCCCGGAACTGAGCATTGTATACGCCATCACGAACTCCGACCAGGTCAGCACGAAATTAAAGATGGCAACCACGGCGATCCCGGGCATCACCGGCCGTAACAGCACGTAGCGGAGTGTCTGGAGCCGATTGCAGCCGTCGATCCGTGCCGCTTTGTCCAGTTCCGTCGGAATCGTATCGAAGTAGCCTTTTAACAGCCACAGCGAGAAGGGAATCTGGAGCCCGATATACAACAGGACCAGCCCCGCGTGGCTCTCGGTCAGCCCGAGTGTTCGCATGATCTCGTACAGCGGGAGCACGATCACGATCGGCGAGATCATCTGGAATCCCAGCACGGCCAGAAGCAGCGTCCGTCGGCCGCGGAACCTGAACCGTGAGAAACCGTACGCTGCTGGCGTCGTCACGACGAGTATGCCAGTGACCGAGAGGACGGCAACGAACAACGTGTTACCCATCCAGCCGAGAATACCGCTGTCGAGAACTTCGCGGTACGAACCGAGCGACGGGTCGCTCGGAATCAACTCGAGAGAGGTGTACACTGCGCCTTCGGTTCTGAGGCTGAGCGAGAGTACCCACAGGACCGGGAACAGGAAGAAGGCGATCGCCAGGGCGTAGACCAGATAGGTGAGTCCGTCGTAGCCGTACCGACGGATACGCGACCAGGAGATCCCCGCCCGACGACCGTCGACGGTGGTGTCAGTACTTCCTGCCATCTATATCTCCTCACTGATATCGAACACTCGGAAGTAGATCGCCGTGACAGTAAGCGTCACTACCAGCAGGACGACTGCCGTCGCGGCGGCCATCCCCATCTGGTAGCTGTTGAACGCTGTTTTGTACATCGACAGCGCGATGACTTCCGTCGCCCGGCCTGGGCCACCGTTGGTTAACGCGAAGATGAGATCGAAGGAGTTCAGCGAATAAATCGTCACGAGAATCGTCACGACGAACATGACTGGCTTGAGCTGTGGGAGTGTGACGTAGCGGAACCGTGCGAGCGGCCCCGCTCCGTCGACCTTTGCGGCCCGGTACAGTTCGTCCGGGACCCGCTTGAGACCGGCGTAGAACATGATCATCGAGAACGCGGTGCCACGCCACGCGCCGGCGGCGACGACCGAGAACAACGCCAGCTGTGCGTCCGAAAGGAACGGAACGATACCGAACCCAAGCCGATCTAAGGCGTTG
This sequence comes from Halovenus amylolytica, assembly GCA_004015825.1. Classification (GTDB taxonomy): domain Archaea; phylum Halobacteriota; class Halobacteria; order Halobacteriales; family Haloarculaceae; genus Halovenus; species Halovenus amylolytica. The sequence continues at coordinate 13,265 of SAYS01000028.1, forward strand.
TTCACCACCCCGACGTTGGTCTCCAGTAGCATAATTCGCCAGACGAGACCGATGATGATCCCCGGGACGATCCAGGCACTGAGTACGACGACACGGGTCAGAAGTGGACCGCGGAGTCCACGCCTGACGCCGTAGTCGATGGAAAGCGCCAGCCCGAGCCCGAGGCCGATCTGGAGCACGACACTCGCGATCGAGTAGATGCCGGTGACTCTGAGCGTCGAGTAGAACCGCTCGCTCCCGAGCAACCGCCGGTAGTTCTCTAGCCAGACGTACGACTCTTCGGAGCTGATGAGACTCGTGTCGGTGAGACTCATCCGGAAGACTTCGAACACAGGATACAGCTGGAACACAGTGATGAAAACCAGCGCTGGCAGGAGCCAAAACAGCGGCCGCGAGACCAGCCTGTCGACGATTCCCCAGTCCGTCCAGTCGGCGATCGTCCTGCGAACGCGCGTCCCGACTGAGGGGTCCTCTACCCGGCTTTCAGCTTTCATATTCGACGTCGCCGTCGTACGCTTCGGCGATGTTGTCGAGCATCGTCCCGACCGCCTCTTCGGGTGAGGACTGTCGGGTGAATACCCGCTCTTTTGCCGTCACCCACTCCTCCTCGATCGCCTCGGAGTATATCGGGGCGCTGGGGCGGGCAACACCGTTCTCCAGGAACGTCCGGAACTGGTCCTGGAACCGGAACGTGTCGCCGCTGAAGAGGTCGTCGTCGTCGAACACGGACGCTCGGGTCGGGAGCTGTGATCCCGCCTCGCAGTACCGACCCATCGTCTCCGGCTCAACCGCCTTCGCCGCGAACGATCTGGCGGCCTCCGCAACTTCGCCCTCGTCGGCGTAGACAGCTTCCGTCCAGCCGCCGACACCAGTAGCGAACTGGTCGGCCTCCCGCATCGGGATCTCTGCGACGTCCCAGCGGTCGGGGTTGTCGTCGTTCGGTTCGACACTGATCTGGTATCGCGAGTTGCTGCCAATGAACATCGCAGACTGGCCGTTGGCCGCCTCCTCACCGAGTTGTGCCGGGTCATCTAGCGTGCCGACTCGCTGTGGGGTAACCCCTTGATCGACGAGGTCGCCGAAGAACTCGAACGTCGACAGGAGTGCGTCGAAGTTGTCCTCGTTGCCCAGGACGGGCGTACCGTCGTCGACCAGCTCGCCGCCCTGCCCCCAGAAGAACGGCAGTGTGTCCAGCGCGTTCATCTGGAGCGTGAACCCGTCTATCCCCTCACCGTCGGCGATTGCACCGCCGACCTCGAGTACGTCCTCCCACGTGCGCGGTGGCTCACCGTCACCGTACTCCTCGACCAGGTCGACCCGGTAGTACAGACAGCGAAGTCCCGTGTAGAACCACGCTGCGAGGAGATCACCGTTCTCCATCGCGGTTTCCTGGACGAACGGAAAGAAGTCGTCGATGTCGTCGACGTAGTCGTTGAGCGGCTGCAGGTACTCCCGGTTGTCGGGCACCCAGACGGAGTCGAGCGTCGACGACGGCGGTGCCTCCCCGCTACTGGCCCGCGTGACGAGCTGTGACTCCCACTGGTCCAGGTCGGACTGGTAGACCAGGTTCGCCTGATACTCCGGGTTCTCCTCTGCCCACTCCTCGAACCGGGTCCGCATCGCAGACGCAGTCTCGGGCTGGAGACTTTCATCCTCGTCGGGGCTGTAGAACGCGCTCGTCCAGTGATCGAACGCTACATCGCCGTTGCCCACCCGGTTGTGAGTGACCAGACTGTCGTCCTCTTCGTCCCCTGCACACCCGGCGATCGCCGCCGTGGTTATCCCACCGGTTGCGAGCAGAAACGTTCGCCGCGTCGGTTTCTGGTGTTTATTTGAAATGTTCTCTGGCATAACAGTTGTGCAGGGTCCTGTGAACAAATAACTGTCCCCGAAAATACAGGAACTGCTCGCCGCAGAACTCCAGCGACGCCGCGACGACCTGAACGGTGCACCGACGCTCGTTGCTCTCGTTCAGTGCTACACGAGAGCCACCCGACCTTCGCGGTGGAACCTTTTTATAGGGGGAGGAAGACCGTGCGCGAGCGGGTGCTGACCGGTGACGACGATCTCCGGCAGTCCGCCCTGTTCGACGGTTCTATCTATTACCCCCTCCCGACAGTGTTTCAGCTCAAGACGATCTGTATCACGCTGGCATTCTGACCGAACGATGTGCGGAGCCGTCGAATCTCACCCCGAGCAAGGATAGCTGGTAACCGCGCGAACGAGTGTAACCGTGGAACGAACTATCGTGTTCTTGAATAAAAGCGCCTCACAAATATGTTAATTTTTAATCGCATTAGGTTGATACAATGTGTAATAGTTATATCAACGTAAGCTAACTTCTCCTTGGAGTACATTTATGATTGATAAAAGCAGGCGAACGGCACTGAAAGTGATCGGGAGTACAGGCATCTTTCTGACGGCAGGAGTCGGGTCAGCAACTGCGAGGAACGGAAAAAGACAGGGAGCAAGCGGTGATGATACGATCGTAGATGTTGCTATCGCGGCGGACGGTTTCGATGTGTTGGTCGCTGCAGTACAGGAGGCAGGCCTCGTCGATACGTTGAGTGGCAATCGTCAGCTGACAGTGTTCGCACCAACCGACCAGGCTTTCGAAGACCTTGCAGACGCACTAGGTGTTGAACTGGCGGATCTACTGGTGCGTGACGACCTGGGAGACATCCTGCAATACCACGTCACATCCGGACGTCGATATGCATCCTCAATCGTTAACGCTCCTCAGGTAAAGACACTTAATGGTAAGAAGGTCGACGTTGACGGTACCGAGCTCAACGACGGCCAGGCAAATATCGTTGCCACCGATATCGAGGCCAGCAACGGCGTGGTTCACGTCATCGACGGCGTGTTGCTGCCGTAGTCGATAGCCGGCAGTTCCCTTTTCAGGACGATCCTGCGTCGGTAAGTCGATTGTACTCGTCGGCGCTGAGATCGATCGCCGACGCGGCGACGTTCTCTTCGAGATGCTCGATACTCGACGTCCCGGGGATCGGCAGTGTCACGTTCGAGTGTTCCAGCAGCCACGCCAGCGCGATCTGATATTGGGTGGCGTCGTGGTTCGCTGCAATCTCGTCGACGAGGGTATCGTCGACACCGCCGGCCGCGAGTGGGAACCACGGGATGAAGCCGATTCCGTACTCCTCACAGGCTGCGAGGACGTCCTCGTCGTCTCTGTTCGTGAGGTTGTACTGGTTCTGGACAGTCGCGACTTCGACGTGGTCGCGGGCAGTCTCTAGCTGGTCGACGCTCACGTTCGAGACGCCAACGTGATCGATCAGCCCCTCGTCTTTCAGCTCTGCGAAGGTGGTGATGCTCTCCTCCAAGGGTGTGTCCGAGTTGGGGGTGTGCAACTGGTAGAGATCGATCGTCTCGACGCCGAGTCGGTCGCGGCTCACGAGTACCTGATTCCGGATGTAATCCGGCGAGGCGTGTGGGAGCCAGTCCCCGTCGGTGTTCCGGAGGAGTCCGGCCTTCGTTGCGACGACTGCATCCTCGGGATCGAGTGCTTCCCTGATCAGACGCTCGCTGACGCCCGGGCCATACGAGTCTGCCGTATCGATGAAATCGACACCCAGATCGACGGCGTGCTGGAGGACTTCCCGGGCTTCGTCTTCGTCCGGCGGACGACCGATGATATCCTCGCCGGTGATTCGCATCGCACCGTAGCCGAGTCGGTTGACAGTCAGGCCGTCGCCGAGTTCGAACGTGTCGCTCTCGTTTGTGATCTCCATAGGTACTGGTGGGCAGCGAGCACAAAAGTCCCTAGTGGTCGAGGGATGGCTAAAGAATACAGCACTATCCAAATTTATCACAGCAAGAAAGCGCCTCGCCCCTTTCAGTTCCGCCCGATGTCGTTTTCCAGGCCGGGCGGGACTTTCTTGCTGGTGTGACTCCTCTCCTCCCCGAATCAGACACTGCCAACGCAACAATCCACCCTAACAACCCGTAGAACTCCTAGCACACAAGGCGAACGCTTTTTGCGTACCTCGGCTGAGTTACGCGTATTCGATGACACGCGAACGTTCCGACGGGGAGACACCCGACGGTGAGACTGCTGGCGAACTGGCCACAGACGGCGGTACTGTCGACGACGTTGCACTCGACCCGTGGGGCTCCTCGACCGTCTCCGACTACCGGAAACTGTTCGAGCAGTTCGGGATCGAACAGTTCGACGAGATCCTCGATTCGGTCCCAGATGCCCACTACCTGATGCGCCGCGGCGTGATCTTCGGCCACCGCGACTACCGACCGGTCGTCGACGCGATGGTCAACGACGAGCCGTTCGCAGCCCTCTCCGGGTTCATGCCGACCGGCGATCCACACATCGGCCACAAACTGGTCTTCGACGAGATCATCTGGCACCAGCAGCAGGGCGGCGACGCCTACGGGCTGATCGCCGATCTCGAAGCCCACAGCGCCCGCGGGCTCTCCTGGGACGAGATCGACGAACACGCCCGCAACTATATCCTCTCGCTGCTGGCGCTTGGTTTCGACCCCGAGGAGGGCGAACTCTACCGCCAGTCGACCAACCGCGAGGTGCAGGATCTGGCCTTCGAACTCGGGATCGAGGCCAACTTCTCCGAATTTGCGGCGATCTACGACTTCGACGGCGAGACTGACGTCTCACACATGCAGTCGGTCGTCACGCAGATGGCCGATATCCTCTATCCACAGCTCGACGAGCCGAAACCGACGGTCATCCCCGTCGGCCCGGACCAGGACCCCCACGTTCGCCTCGCCCGTGATCTCGCCGCCCGCGTCAGCTTCTTCGGCGTCACCGAGGCGTACGCGAGTTTCGAGGCCGATCCGGCCGAGCGAGAACTGATCGGGGAGGCCTACGACACCCTCTCCGAGCGCCATCCCGAGGAGACGATCCGGTGTTCCGACGCCGCGACGCACCTGGAAAACGAACGCGAACCCGGCGCGACAGATGTCGAAGCGACGACGCTCGATACGGCGATCACACTGCTCAAAGAGGCCGGGAAGGAACCACTCCGACCGCGGACTCGCATCGTCGTCCGCAACGCGACCGACGAGGCGTTCGAGGCACTCATCGAGGCCGTCGAGGGCGAGAAGAGAGTCTACGACGCCCATATCGATACCTTCGATCTGACGAAGACGGAAGCCGAACAGATCGCTCGCGAGGTCGAGATCGAAAACGGCGGCTACGGCTTCCTGCCGCCATCCTCGATCTACCACCGATTTATGACCGGACTGACCGGCGGCAAGATGTCCTCGTCGATTCCGGCCTCGCATATCAGCCTCCTCGACGACCCCGACACTGGCTACGACAAGGTCAAGAGTGCGACCACCGGCGGTCGAGAAACGGCGGAAAAACAGCGGGAACTCGGCGGCGAACCGGACGAATGCCCAGTCTACGAACTGTACGCCTATCTCCTGGCACACGACGACGACGAACTGGCAAAACAGGTCTACGACGAGTGTGCGAACGGCGAACGGCTCTGCGGTGACTGTAAAGAGCAGGCAGCACGCCTCATGGAGCAGTTCCTCGAAAACCACCAGGAGAAACGCGACGAGTGGGCCGACAAACTCGACGAGCTGGATATCGAGTTCGATTCCGATAGAAGATAAGGGCAAGACATTCGTCCGATTATTGCTGCCCCTCCTGGTGTATTTATTCATAAATTGAACTGTTTGTCGGTATCCGATCATCTTAACCCGCAAGTGTTGTACAGATGGCTAACTACTTTTTTACGGAAGGAGGACAGTAGTGTAATGACCTCCAGTATCCTGACCGCATTTCAACTGAACGCAACTCTTTTTGCCCGATTGCTGGTTTCCACACCGGTGAGCGAGCCGTGAGCGACTGGGTCCCCACGACCTGCATGCGGTGTGCAGTCGGCTGTGGACACATGCACCAGGCGCCCGACAAGGGATCGGGGATCGCTGTCGCGCGTGGTGACGTGAGCCACCCGGTCAGCCGTGGCATGGCCTGCTCCCGGGGGATTCGGGAGAGCCAGAACCCACAGGGTGAGTGGCTACAGCGCCCGCTCGTCCGTCGGGATGGCGAACTCGTCCCGACGACCTGGGACGTTGCAGTTGCCCGTGCGCTGGAAGCGTTGCAGGATGCAAAGGCGTCCAGTCCACACGCCGTCGGTATTCTCGGGAGCGGCCAGCAGACCAACGAGGCGGCCTATCTGCTCGGGAAACTGGCACGCGGCGGTATCGGGACGCGAAACTACGACGCGAATACGACACTCTGTATGGCGAGTGCGGTGACTGCTTACTACCAGGCCTTCGGCAGCGACGCGCCACCATGTACCTACGACGATATCGAGGAGGCCGACCGACACATCGTCTGGGGGGCGAACCCCGCCGTTGCCCACCCGGTCATGTTCCGCTGGATTCAGCAAGCCGCAGACGAGGCGGGGGTCGAACTCATTACGGTCGATCCGATGCGTTCGGAGACGGCCGAGAACTCCGATCACCACGTCGCACCGGAGCCGGGGAAAGATCTGGCACTCGCGCGGGCGGTGCTGGCCGAACTCGTCGACTCCGACCGGACCGACGACGAGTTCATCGAGCGAGCGACCGACGGCTTCGACGATCTGCTGGATTCGCTTCCCAGTGCCGAGGACGCCAGAGAGGAAGCCGACGTCTCCGAGGCAGCAATCGAACTACTCGCGAGCGCCCTCGACGAGCAGGCGCTGCTCTACTGGGGGATGGGGATCAACCAGCACGTCCAGGGGACCGAGACGGCGCGGGCACTGATCGATCTCTGTCTGGCGACGGGCAACCTGAAGCCGGGCAGTGGCCCGTTCTCGCTGACTGGACAGGCGAACTCGATGGGGACGCGTGTCGTTTCCTCCAAGGGAACCTGGCCCGGACAGCGCCCGTTCGAGGACCCGGACGAACGGCAGTTCATCGCCGACGAGTGGGGGATTCCAGTCGACCGACTCCCCGATTCGACCGGTCCCGGCCCCGTCGGGATGGTCGAGGCGATCGACGACGAGGTCGAGGTCGTCTGGACAGTCGCCACGAATCCGGTCGCTGGCATGCCCGAAGCCTCGGCGGCCAGAGAGCGCCTCGAAGAGGCGACGGTGATCGCACAGGATGCCTTCCACACCGAGACGACAGCGATCGCCGACGTGGTGCTCCCGGCAGCGACCTGGGGTGAATCCGAGGGGACCGCGATCAATATGGAACGGAACGTCTCCCGCGTGCGCGCGGCGACCGAGCAGCCAAGCGGGATCCGCTCGGATCTGGAGATTATCGCGACGATCGGAAAGCGCCTCGCCCCCGATCTCTTCGAGCGCCACCGACCGGATCCAGCGCGTGTCTTCGACGAGTTCACAGCGCTCACGGTCGGTACCAACGCCGACTGCTCCGGTATCGACTACGAGCGCCTCGACGACGAACTCGCCGTCAGGTGGCCCGCCCCCGACGAGGAATCGGCCGGCGGCTACCGCTACCACCAGGAACTGGCCGGCGACGGTGCGACCGCTGCACCCGCCGAACGCTGGTCGTTCCCGACAGCGACCGGCCGTGCACAGTTCTCGACGGGCACCCAGGAGCGACTCCCCGAACCGACCGACGAACAGTTCCCCGTCACGCTGACGACAGCCCGCGAGAAAGACGGATACAACACCGGGATCAGATCCCGCTCTGTCGAGGACCCCGGCCCCGTCGTCGCGCGAATCAACCCCCGTCTGATCGACGAGTACGACGAGTTGGTCACAGAGAACCGGCTGACTGTCGTCTCACGTCGGGGGCGTGCCGAGGTCGAACTCGATCCCGACGCGGGCGTTCCGGAGGGGATGGTCTGGCTGTCGATCCACCACCCAGATACGAACAGACTCACACTCCCCGACACCGACCCGGAGTCCGACGAACCACACTTCAAGCAGTGTGCTGTCAGACTCGAGTCCCCGACCGAATAGCGTCGACCACACTCTGATTGCTCGCTGGCCGGGTGGCTGCCTGTCCCGATGTGACGATCCGGGAGGACAGACCGCTGGCCCGCCATGTCTGCCCCCTTTCTCGACGGATCGTACTTTGAACCGCCCGATTTAGCGGGATAGATCGTCTCTGTGGCCTGTTTCTTGCGCGAGCCCTACCGTTTCGTATCCGTCATTGACAGATCTGATTTATATGATATCTTATAAAAATGGCCGATTCTTTAATAAATCGATTTATTATTGAACAGTATATTGCCTTAAGGACACTATACACGATAGAATGCTGGCTGGATTTGTAGCTGCTTGCGGTTGCTCTGCATGTCTGTAAACGCGAATAGTTTTATGTCTTAACCTGAATCTTTCTACCGTTGATGTACACGAACGTATTCCAGATGCCAAAATATCTGGATGATCATGAATCAAAAACCGGTATAGTTAGACGAGAACCCGTCGTGGAAGAGGTGAGCCAGCGATGAAAGGGAAGTGGAAGAACCTGAGTCTGGCGACGGTGTTTTTCTTCCTCGGATTCACGATCTGGTTTTCCTTCGCACCGTACACCGACGGGATCGCCGAAGAGTTCGGTCTCTCGGTGTCGGAGCTCGGGATCGTCGCCAGCGCGGCGATCGTCGCCGTCCCGCTCGGACGGATCGTCATCGGACCGCTGACCGACAAGTACGGTGCGCCGGTGACCGCCTTCGGGACGATGATGATCGTCGGAACTGCTGCGATCGTCTCGGCGTTTACCCAGACCTACGAGGTGTTCATCGCCTCCCGGATCGTCGCCTCGCTCGCGGGCATCACCTTCGTGATCGGGATCGCGCACGTTTCCGAGTGGTTCGAAGAGGAGAATCTCGGCCTGGCGGAAGGAATTTACGCCGGAATCGGGAACGCTGGGGCTGGTCTCGGCTCGTTGTTGCTGTTGCCGTCGCTGTTCGGGGAAGGGTACAGCGGTCCTCTGTTCGATACTAACTGGCGAGCAGCGTTCTTTTACACCGGTGCCGCCGCCATCGTCGTTGGCTTTCTGTACCTCTTTCTCGGACAGGCTGCAAAGAGCGAAGCAAAACGCCAGGCGACCAAGCAGGGTGTCGGCTTCAAACAGTGGCTGTGGGTCGCGAGCAGACACGGTGCGGTCGTCCTCGCCATCGCCTACGTCATGTCCTTCGGCCTCGAACTCGGCATGAACGGCTGGCTGTCGACGTACTACCGCGAGGCGTTCGGCGAGGGCCGGCTGGCAATCGCTGCGGGCTTCGCGGCGACGTTCTCGATCGCTGCCGGACTGCTCCGCCCGCTCGGCGGATACATCAGTGACCTGTTCTACCGGAAGGGATTGAACCCGATCTCTGCCTTCGATGGCCGTCACCGCGAACAGTGGACGTTCATGACGCTCGTGTATATCGTCCTCGCGATGTTCGCGATGACCGCGGCCGGGTTGACCGGCAACATCCTCGTGGCTGTCGTCGCTGCCTTCGGTGTCGGCCTCGGCTGTGCCTTTGCCGAGGGCGCGATCTTCGCCCAGGTGCCGTCGATGTTCCCGGACGACTCGGGCAGTGTCGCCGGTATCGTCGGCGGGATCGGCTCGTCGGGTGGGATCTTCTACCCAGTGATTTTCTCGTCGGCACTGCTGCCGAGTCTGCACTGGGGATTCATGGTTGCTGGCGTGACGATGATCCCGATCCTCGTGCTCTCGGCGTGGGTGTTCCAGCCCGACGTCGCAGAAACTGCGACCGAGAAAGGCTTCATTATCTCGGACAGCGAGCCGAACGCGCCGGTCGCAAGCTCTGACGACTAACTTCTCTCTTTTCACGTTTATAACCGACCATTTTACAATCTGTATTCGGAATTTAGCAAAATTTGTATAGAGAGTGCGGTTTTTACGTGAACGAATGTAATCGACATCTCATGGATCCTGGTGGAGTCGCTGACTCCGACATTGCGGAGCTGAACCGCAGTATCGACCGGATTGCGGCCGGCGACCTGACTCACCGGGTCGAGACGGACTGGGGACACACAGAGTTCGACGAACTCGCTTCCAGCATCAACGAACTGGTCCGAGACATCGAGAGCATGATTATCGAGACCCAGTCGTTCGGGGTACAGGTTTCGACGACAGCAGAGACGGTATCGACACGGACTACCGAACTCCAGCGGGAAACCGAAACCGTTGCCGACGCTGTCGAAGCGACCGTGACGGCAGCAACTCGCCAGCGCCAGGGACTCAGAGACGCGAGGGCAGAGACGTTGACACTGTCTAGAACGCTCGGGAAAGTTACGTCATCGGCTGATGGCGTCGCGTCACTTTCCGCACAGGTGGCCAGCGACGCGGCTGACACTGGTGACCTCGACGAGGCATCTGTCTCGGAGTTACAGGAACTCCAGAAAGAAACCGCCGGGACCGCCCGGACACTCGAAGGGATCGAATCGACAGTCGACGAAATTGTCTCGACGCTCAAGGAGGCGACGTCGAACTGCGAGACCGTCGAACACGCAGAGTCGGCGTCGACCGCCGTCACGAACCAGACGAACACGCTCGAGGTAATCGACCAGCAGACGGACGAACTGTCCGAGATCGTGGCCGATCTCGGAGGAACGCTCCGGACGTTTACCGTGGGGACCGCCGGTGATCGGGAACAGATCGCCCTGATCAACCCGACCTACGAGGCCGCCGTCCAGTATCTCGAAACCCACAACGAGCGGCTGCTCGACCGGAGCGAGGACCTCGTCGTGGCGTACACCGAACATGACGGTCGTGACGTCACCGACGAGGTGAATGTCGCTGGACGACAGCGAATGTTGAGCCAGCGTATCGCGAAAACGACGTTTTTCATAGCCAGAAACGAACGCGCCGGCGCAAACTCGGCGACGGTCCGGGAGGCGAAAGCCGACCTGCAAGGCTACGTCGAGGAGTTCGACCACGCACTCGAAACACTGGCTGCGGGCGGAACACACCGCGGTATCGACCTCGACCACGCACCCCGGGAAGTGTGGAACGAAATCGATCGGGTGCGTGCTGCCTGGGAGCCATTCAAAAATAATGCCCTGATCGTCGTCGAGCACTCACAGTTCAATCCGGAGTTCGTCGAATCACTCGATCTCTCCAGTCCGTGACCGCCGCTCGCTGACTCGCACGCGGACGCGCGTGGGACTGACAGCCTCAACTGATTATGTCTGTCCGAAATGAGATAATAAACTGGACGAACAGTGTACTTTCCGGGAGTAATGTTGAAGAAATATCCCCTAATATTCATTTGAGACGTCCTTATATCGGACGAGCGTTTGACGTAGGGACTTATATTTGGAGTATTTTAACAGTCAGTGTTTTATGGTTCCGAGAACGGATAATGATACGTGAATAACCGGTCGAAGACGAAGTGTCTACGTCCAAAATCAAACATTTAGGTAGGTACTATGGCTCACAAAAAAGAAGATATCAAAGGCGAACTGTACGGAGACGAAGTACGCGAGAAACTCGAAGAATTTGCGGAGAAAGGGTGGGACTCGATTCCGGAGGACGAACGCGAGGAGTGGTTCACACGGTTCAAGTTCTGGGGTGTGTTCCACCAGCGGTCGGGACAGGAGTCGTATTTCATGATGCGACTGACGAACTGTGGCGGCGTGCTGGGACCCGACCAGCTCCGTGCGATCGGCCAGGTTGCCAGGGAGTACGCGACCGGTCCCATCGAGAACCCCGAGTTCGGCAACGGCTACATCGACTTCACGACCCGACAGTCGATCCAGCTCCACTGGATCAACCTCGAAGACGTCCCCGAGATCTGGGAGAAACTGGAGGGCGTCGGTGTGAGTTCTCGCTCCTCCGGCGGTGATACGATGCGAAATATCTCCGGCTGTCCGGTCGCCGGGAAGGCCGACGAGATCATCGAGTCCCGGCCGATCCTCGACGAGATCCAGGAGACGATCCGCGGCGACGACGACCTCTGCAACATGCCCCGGAAGTTCAATATCTCCGTGTCGGGTTGTCGGCAGGGTTGTGCACAGGATTCGATCAACGATATCGGCCTCGAACCGGCCTGGAAGCTCGCCGACGGCGAGAAACGCAAGGGGTTCAACGTCCGTGTCGGCGGCGGCCTCGGCGGCCGCGAGCCCCGCCGCGCCCGCCCGCTCGATCTGTTCGTCCCCCCGGAGAAGGCAGTCGAGACAGTCCGGGAGTTCGTCGAGTACTACCACGAACTCGGTAACCGCGAGAACCGCTCGAACAACCGCGGTCGGTTTTTCGTCGACGAACACGGGACGGAGAAGATCCGGGACGACCTCGACGAGCGGCTGGAGTTCGAGTTCGAACCCGCAGGCAAGGACTTCCGCGACGAGTACACCTACAACGCCGGCAAGCCACGCGAGGAGGGTCCCCACGACCACGTCGGTGTCTACGAACAGCGCGATGGCCTCAACTACGTCGGGTTGAGCGTCCCCGTCGGTCGCCTCACCGCGAAGGAGGCGATCGCGCTGGCCGACCTCGCCACCGAGTACGGCTCCGGTGAGGTCCGGCTGACGCGCCGCCAGAACCCGATCATCATGGACGTCCCCGACGAGGACATCGTGCCGCTGCTCTCCGAACCACTCCTCGAAGAGCACACGCCCGAGCCGAGTCCGTTCGTCCGCGGCGGGCAGGCATGTACCGGGACGGAGTTCTGTTCGCTGGCGCTGACGGAGACGAAGGTGCGACTGACCAGGACGCTCCGCTGGCTGCGCAACAACGTCGACGTCCCCGACGACGTGAGCCAGATCAAGATCCACTACTCGGGCTGTACGGCCGACTGTGGCCAGGCGATGACGGCCGACATCGGCCTGCAGGGGATGCGCGCCCGGAAAGACGGCGAGATGGTCGAGGCACTCGATGTCGGCATCGGCGGCGGCATCGGCGAGGATCCCTCTTTCATCGAGTGGGTCCACCAGCGAGTGCCGGCCGACGAGGTGCCGGGATTGCTCAAACAGATCATCGAGGCCTACGTCGCCCACCGTGAGGGCGAGCAGACGTTCCGCGAGTGGGTCGAGGAGATGGGTGTCGAATCGATCATCGATCTCACCGAACCGGTGGAGACGGACTACGACGATCCCTGCTTGCACGACGCCAAACAGTCGTGGTACCCGTTCGCAGACGACGAGAGCCCAGCACCGACCAGACCGGACGGGAGCCCAATCTCGGCTGATGACTGATAATGAGCAAGCGCGTACTCGATGTGACGGCGTACACGACGTTCGATTACCTGCAGGGATCGGCAGCGGGAATCGACTGGGAGAACGACGGAATCATGGTTCTGAACGTCGACAGCGACGAGGCGGACGGTGTCGTCCGCCTCTCCACAGAACTCGACCCGATGGATCAGGAACGGACCGAACAGCACGCGGACCACGTCGAACTGTTCCCCGACCAGGCCCGGACACTGGCCTCGAAACTCCGGGAGGCTGCGGATCGGGTCGATATGGAGGTCGACGATGACTGACGCCGACCGGACGGCACAGCCAGGCACTGTCTATCTCGTCGGTGCTGGGCCGGGGGATCCGGACCTGCTGACTGTCCGTGCCCGCCGGCTGATCGACAGCGCCGACGTCGTCATGCACGACTCGCTGGTCCACGACGAGGTCATCTCTTCGTGCCCAGCCGACGCAACGCTCGTCGACGTCGGGAAACGGCCCGGCCCGAACGGCGAGCGAACTACCCAAGAAGAGATCCACGACCTGCTCGTCGAGAACGCGAGCGACGGGCAGCGCGTCGTTCGCCTCAAATGCGGCGATCCGACGGTGTTCGCTCGCGGTGGCGAGGAGGCCGAACATCTAGCAGCTGCTGGCGTCGACTTCGAGATCGTCCCCGGTGTCACGAGCGCGATCGCGGCACCCGCTGTCGCAGGCATCCCTGTCACCCACCGCGATCACGCCTCGATGCTCACCGTCGTCACCGGCCACGAGGACCCAACGAAAGAAGAGAGCGCGATCGACTGGGATGCACTCGCGGCCATCGCGGACGCCGGTGGCACGCTCGCCATCCTGATGGGCGTCGGCAGACTGCCCGACAACACGGCCGCGCTGGAGGCGAGTGGCCTGGATCCCGACACACCGGTCGCGATGGTCGAGCGAGCGACCTACCACGACGAGCAGGTCGTGACGGGAACGCTGGAGACGATCGTCGACCGGGCAGAGTGCGTGGATATCTCTCCGCCGGCAGTGACGCTCGTCGGCGAGGTCGTCGAGGTCCGGGATGCTGTCGACTCCTGTCTGGCGTCACTGTCGAGCCAGCTCTCCAGCGGGAGTCAGCACTCGCGCGCTGAAGGCGACTGACCGTCTCGCGCCGTCGATTCCTTTTCAGGGTGTCAACCGCGTTACCGAGAGCCAGTCGATCCCCTCGTCGACCAGCGCGAACACCATCCGTTTTCTGACGCCGTGAGCCAGTCGCACGTCGAGTGCGAGATCACGCGGCTCGAAGACGTGGGAGTCCGAAAGCACACGGACGAGCAGCTCCGAGTGACCCAGGTTGTCGACGGACTCAACGTCCTCGTAGGTCCGGAAGTCAGCACCGAACTTGAACCCGGTTTTCGGAACCACGCCCGCGTTTCGCAGGTCGGTGTACACCCGTGACCGACGGTCGAACCGGTCTCCCTCCACGGCTCGACCGCGCTCGGTGATCGCCGCCTCGGCGGTCTGGCCGCCGCCGTTTTCGATGTCGAGGATTTCCTCGCTGGCGAGATAGGCCGCCTCGATCAGCGATAGCTGAACTGGGTCGCCCGCCTGGTCGAGACGCTGGCCGTAAAATCCCTTCTCGTGGAGGGGCTCGGGGGGCTCCCAGACCACGACCCGATCGGCCAGCAACTCGCCTGTCACCCGCGGAATCTCGTGGTGGGTCGATCCCGACACTGGTCGCTCGCTAAGTTCTAGATAGGTCACCTCGCTTTCCTCGTCGACGACAGCGAGGACGGCTGTCCCCTCCATCGTCGACTGTGCGAACGATCGGAGTGAAGCCGCCGAGAGATCTGTCCGTTCGCTGATCGCCCGGATACGGTAGGCGACGGTATCGTCCCACGGTCCGTCGCCGCGCGGGAAGACGACGAAATCCGTCTGCTCGTCGGTGTCCGCGACAGGCGAGAGGTAAAAGCCCCTGTCGCGGAGATCTTTGTAGACGAAAAAATCGACCTCGGAGACTGCCTGTGAGCAAAGGAACTCCCTGAAACCCAGCCCTGATCCCTCACGGCTGTCCCGTACCGTCTCGATATCACCGCGATACAGCAGGTGGGCCGCCTCGACCGGGGCGAGGGTCAGATCGGCACCCGCTGGCCTGCCGTAGCCACGGGCGTCGTAGAATCGCTCGCGGGCGTCACTGCCCGCGCTGACAGACTCCCCATCGAACGTGAGATTCATACCTCTCCGTGGGCCGTCCGGCGGCAAAGTGTCTGCGGTCGGTCGTCGACGGTTCGAAGACTTATCTGTTCGACACTCGTCAAAGAGAGTGCATATGGGACTACTCGATTCCTTCGGCGCACTCGCAGCCAGTATCATCGCCGCAGTTGTCATGCTCGTCTTCGCAATCTTGAGCGTGTTCGTGACGGTCTTCGTCGTCGACGTGGCAGCGGGACTCGCAAACCTCGACCCCAACGACGACTTCGTCGTTCTCGGTGCGACGATCATCGCCGGTGCGGCGATCGTCGCTGGCGGCTCCGGACTGACCTTCGAGGGTCAGTAAGGGCGCCGTCACCGTATCGACCCACTGGACATATATTCTAGTCGTGTGGAACTAGCAACGATGGCCACCCAGCCGAATGTGATCGTCGTCGTCCTGGATACCGTCCGGGCCGACCGGGTCTCTGCACTCGGCTACGACAGGGAGACGACACCCGCATTCGACGCGTTCGCGGCCGACGCGACGCTGTATACTGATGCCGTGTCACAGGCGTCCTGGTCGGTCCCCTCTCACGCATCCCTCTTTACTGGCGAGTACCCCTCGGACCACGGCGCGACGATCACGAGGCCGGTACTGACGGCCGATGCGGTCCTCCCGGAACTGCTCTCCACCGGTGGGTACGAGACCTACGGCATCTCTCCGAACAGCTACGTCCGGCCAGCGACGGGGTTCGCCCGTGGATTCGACGAGTTTCAGATGTGCTCCGGCGTGACCGAATCCGCGGTGGCTGCCGACATCCTCGGCCCGCCAGTCAACTGGGTCACCAGTACCGCAGCCGTCCGACAGCCGATCGAACGGCTGTTTACTGCGTCTCGAACGAAGGGCGCGGTCACCACAGATCCCGACGCTCCGGCCGACAACGGGGTTCTCGACCGTGTCTCCGACGTACTGGATCGGGCAGATGCACCGTTCTTTCTGTTCTGTAACCTCATCGACGCACATCTTCCCCGCTCGCCAGCCCCGGAGTACGTCGACCGGTTCGTCGAACCCGAACTCGCCGACGCACCGATCCCGGAGAGCGAACGTGCGTACACGATGGGCGACCACGAACTCGCCGATCGTTCGCTGACCCGTCTCCGCCAGCTGTACGACGCCGATCTGCGAACCCTGGACGACAAACTCGCTGCCCTCCTCGATCGCTTCCGGGATGCCGGTGTTCTCGACGACTCCCTCGTCGTCCTGGTCTCCGATCACGGCGAACATCTCGGGGAGTTCGACCGAATCGGTCACCAGTTCAGCGTCTTCGATAGCGTCGTCTCCGTTCCGCTCGCGATCCAGTTCCCCGACGGCGGGCCAGACCGGATCGACGACCAGGTCGAGATTCGCCGGCTGTTCGAGACGGTTCTCGACGAGACTGGGCTGCAATCCCATCCGCACCGCTCGCTCGCCTCCGGGATCGGAGACGATATCGCACGCGGCTCCTACGCCTCGCCGATGGTCGACATCGAACAGCTTCTCTGGGGTGACAGTGTCCGGTACGATCCCGAGTTTCTCGGGGAGTCTCTCTCTTTTGCCCGGACCGACGAGGCGAAACTGATCTCCTTCGACGGCGAGGAGTGGCTGTTCGAACTGCCCGAGACGGCAGACGGCTCACTGCCGAAGCTGGCCCGGGAACGCTACGCTGCACTTTCGGAGTCGCTCGAACTCGATCGGCAACTGGCGAAAACGATGCTATAGATCCGCGCCGACTGCCGCCTCGATGGAGTCGAACCCGTCCCGTTCGAGCAGGGAGAGGAGTCCACGGTTGATATCCCGGGCGATCGTGGGGCCCTCGTAGACGAGTCCGGTATACAACTGGACGACGCTCGCGCCCGCGCGAATTTTTTCGTAGGCATCTTGTGCCGTCGCGACACCGCCGACGCCGACGACAGGCACGTCTGTTCGCCCTGCGACGTAGGCGACCATCTCCGTCGCCGTCGACTCGATCGGTTTGCCCGAGAGACCGCCCCCCTCGACACGGTTTGGCGACCGCAGGGAGGCAGGTCGCGAGGTCGTGGTGTTCGTCGCGACCACGCCCTCGAGATCGAACTCGTCGACGATCGAGAGGGCGTCGTCGATCGCTGGCTCGGGGAGGTCCGGCGAGAGTTTGATCAGCAGGGGTCTCGCCCCGGCCGCCCGCAACTCGCCGATGATCGCGGCCATCGAATCGCGGTTCTGGAGCTCCTCGAACCCCTGGGAGTTCGGACAGGAGACGTTGACGACGAAGAAATCGCCGCCCTCGGCGACGTGCTGGTAGGTCTCCCGGTAATCCGCCGGGGCGTTCTCCGGATCGACGGTCTCCGATTTTGCGATGTTGACGCCGACCGGAAACGGGACGTCGATCGCCGCGAGCCGTCTCCCGACAGCGTCGGCGCCGTCGTTGTTCAGCCCCATCCTGTTGATCAACCCCTCGTCTTCGGGGAGCCGGAACATCCGTGGGCGTGCGTTTCCGGCCTGTGGCTGTGCTGTGACGCCACCGATCTCGACGAAGCCGAATCCGAGCGCACCCAGCGCTGGAACGATCTCGGCGTTTTTGTCGAAGCCTGCCGCGACACCGACGGGGTTCGGGAACTGCTGACCGAACGCAGTCGTTTCGAGCCGGTCGTCGTCGACGGTGTATCGCTGACTGACGAGTGACCGGGCTGGTGTCCGCTGGAACAGTTCGAGGCCACGGTGAACGAGTCGGTGGGCGGTTTCCGGCGAGAGCTGGAACAGAAGCGGTTTGGCAACTGTGTATAATCCTGTCATCTAGCTGCTGGGGTTAGAAGTCGTGCTCGACGTCGTCCTGATCCGCTTTCTGGATGATTATCTTGTTGTCTCGGACCCTGACGAATACCTCGTCTCCGATCTCCATCCCGGCGACGGCCAGTTCGTCTTCGTGCAGGTTGATATGAACGTTGTGGTACTCACCGTCTTCGTCTTTCGCGCCACTCGGACTGAGCTTCTTCTTTCGGACCATCGCGGTGTTCTAGTCCGTCTTTCACTGGAGCATCTACTTAAGCTTACCGCGCGCAGTCGCTGGCTTTCGACCGCGCGCGAGATGCCTGCCCCTACTCTTCCCCCGATTTTCAGTGGTCTTTGCTGATCCGCTCCTCCAAGTTCGATCATCACTTATAAATAATTCGGCCGTCGGCTGCCGATTAGGGGATATATTTATTATGGGTCATGTGCTGATTTGACATGGAGCGGTGAAACCATGGCACGCGACAACGACAAGCGTAATTTCGCACTGAGAGAGGAGGGAGGTAACGAAAGTAGCGTCTTTTCGGGTGGCACACCCCGCCAGGCTGCGTTGAAGGCAGCACGGCGGCTCGATCCGGCCTCGTCCGAAGACGCTGCCGATACTGAAGAGCTTCGCCTGCGCGAGAAGGGCACCCACAAGGTCCACATCTACGAGGGGTGGGCGTGGGAGGAGGAAGCGCCCGACGACAAACCCGACTGGATGCCATCGGAGATCACGAAGGGTAACGTCGAGAAACAGGGGGTCGAGCACCTCGACGAGATCTAGCAGCGCAGTCCCGGTTTTCACTCCGATTTTTCGACTGGTAGACCGAGTGTCTGGAGTACCGACCGTCGACAGACGCTGGAGTAAAATAGCTCCCAGCCATCTGGTCGGGTGCGCGGCTATCATTCGGTTCGACCGAGCGCACACGCGCGGGATGAGAAGCCGGCCTCCGGCCGCGCAACAGTTCTCGACAGCGCCGATCGGTGCCAGCGACTGCTGTGTTCTCCCGTTGTCGAACCTGTCTGTATTGTATCGTGAGACCGCATGACGAAGCGCCGACTCCTTCGTTGCGTTTAAGTAATCCAACCCCCTCGTGACTGAATGCATTCGCGGTGCGGGCTCGTGCCCGCCGAACCGTGACGGCACCCGATGCAAACACGTCAGGGTGTCGAGAGCACACCCACCTGCACCCCGGCCATTCGGGCCGGTTCGATGCCCTTATACAACGGGAAACGTTCGGTTGGAATGCATCCGCAAACCACCCGACGCAGGTCGGATCGAACGTGATCCGACGCCCTTAAGTACAACAGGGCATTCCGGTGGGAATGCAAGCGCGGTTCGGTCGGGTTCGGCCCGACCGCACCCGGACCAGTTTCGGGCCAACTCGAAGGGTTTAAGACCCTCTCTGGCTTACGAATAGGTCCGAAAGAAATGAGGATTCCACCCCTGCGGTCCGCCGTATAGATGGGATCTGATGTTAGCCCTGGTAGTTCGGTGACACCCGATCGACAGTGGTGTCCCGAGCTTTTCGATAGCAACACACTTTACAGTGTGTTTCCCGCCTAACCGCCCACATTACGTGGGCACATTCCGGTTGATCCTGCCGGAGGCCATTGCTATCGGAGTCCGATTTAGCCATGCTAGTTGTACGAGTTTAGACTCGTAGCATATAGCTCAGTAACACGTGGCCAAACTACCCTATGGACAGCGACACTCTCGGGAAACTGAGGCTAATCGCTGACACAGCTTCTACGTTGGAATTACAGGAAGCTGGAAACGCTCCGGCGCCATAGGATGTGGCTGCGGCCGATTAGGTAGACGGTGGGGTAACGGCCCACCGTGCCAATAATCGGTACGGGTGATGAGAGTCAGAGCCCGGAGACGGTATCTGAGACAAGATGCCGGGCCCTACGGGGCGCAGCAGGCGCGAAACCTTTACACTGCACGACAGTGCGATAGGGGGACTCCGAGTGCGAGGGCATATAGTCCTCGCTTTTCTGCACCGTAAGGTGGTACAGGAACAAGTGCTGGGCAAGACCGGTGCCAGCCGCCGCGGTAATACCGGCAGCACGAGTGATGGCCGATTTTATTGGGCCTAAAGCGTCCGTAGCCGGCCGGACAAGTTTGTTGGGAAATCCACGTGCTTAACACGTGGGCGTCCAGCGAAAACTGTCTGGCTTGGGGCCGGAAGACTCGAGGGGTACGTCCGGGGTAGGAGTGAAATCCCGTAATCCTGGACGGACCGCCGGTGGCGAAAGCGCCTCGAGAGAACGGACCCGACGGTGAGGGACGAAAGCCAGGGTCTCGAACCGGATTAGATACCCGGGTAGTCCTGGCCGTAAACGATGTCTGCTAGGTGTGGCGCAGGCTACGAGCCTGCGCTGTGCCGTAGGGAAGCCGTGAAGCAGACCGCCTGGGAAGTACGTCCGCAAGGATGAAACTTAAAGGAATTGGCGGGGGAGCACTACAACCGGAGGAGCCTGCGGTTTAATTGGACTCAACGCCGGAAATCTCACCAGCACCGACAATGTGCAGTGAAGGTCAGGTTGATGACCTTACTGGAGCCATTGAGAGGAGGTGCATGGCCGCCGTCAGCTCGTACCGTGAGGCGTCCTGTTAAGTCAGGCAACGAGCGAGACCCGCATCCTTAGTTGCCAGCAACACCATTGGTGGTTGGGTACACTAGGGAGACTGCCGCTGCCAAAGCGGAGGAAGGAACGGGCAACGGTAGGTCAGTATGCCCCGAATGTGCTGGGCAACACGCGGGCTACAATGGCCGAGACAGTGGGATGCAATCCCGAGAGGGAGCGCTAATCCCCTAAACTCGGTCGTAGTTCGGATTGAGGGCTGAAACTCGCCCTCATGAAGCTGGATTCGGTAGTAATCGCGTGTCATAAGCGCGCGGTGAATACGTCCCTGCTCCTTGCACACACCGCCCGTCAAAGCACCCGAGTGAGGTCCGGATGAGGCCTGGATACCCAGGTCGAATCTGGGCTTCGCAAGGGGGCTTAAGTCGTAACAAGGTAGCCGTAGGGGAATCTGCGGCTGGATCACCTCCACTGACCGGGACCGAGGCGCAGCCCTCGGCCCACTTTCAACGGGACATTGCGTCCCATATCGGAGGCAAAAGTTCGGCACAGCACCGTCGATCGGGCACCTAAGAACTACCAGGGCTAACGTGTACGGCGGACGGGCCCATAGCTCAGTGGCAGAGCGCCGCCTTTGCAAGGCGGAGGCCCTGGGTTCAAATCCCAGTGGGTCCATATCCCGTCCCCGAGATTGAAGTCGTGTCCCTTAAGTGGGACAGGGCGTTCGTTCGGGTACGGAGGACCGATGCACTATCCCGTGCAAACGCGGATAGGAAGGGTCGATACACCCACTCCTCGCACAGAGGGGTGTACATGACACCGTGTGTACGTGCGATCCAGGCGTCCACTGGACTCGTTCACCGAGTCACTACAGTGGCTGCTATGCCGCCTGGTGAATGGCTCGGCTCGGAAGCCGACGAAGGACGTGCCAAGCTGCGATAAGCTCTGGGGAGCCGCACGGAGGCGAAGAACCAGAGATTTCCGAATGGGAATCCCCACCGCAATTGCTTCGCGCAATGGGGAACGCCGGGAACTGAAACATCTTAGTACCGGCAGGAAGAGAAAACGCAACGTGATGTCGTTAGTAACCGCGGGTAAACGCGATACAGCTCAAACTGAAGGTCTCACGACCAATGTGGTGTATGGGCTACCCACCAACACTCGAGAACTCTCACGAAGTCTCCTGGAATGGAGCGTGAAACAGGGTGACAACCCCGTACTGGGAGTTAGTACAGTGTGAGGTAGTTCCGGAGTAGCGGGGGTTGGAAATCCCTCGTGAATATGACAGGCATCGACTGTTAAAGCTAAACACTCTCCGAGACCGATAGCGAACAAGTAGCGCGAGCGAACGCTGCAAAGTATCCTCCAACGGGAGGTGAAATAGGGCCTGAAATCAGGTGGCGATGGAGCGACAGGGCACAAAAGGTCCTGTGAAAAACGATCCAGCCGCGAGGCTGTAGTAGGACTCACAGGAAGCCGGTGTTCTGTCGTACGTTTTGAAAAACGGACCAGGGAGTGTGCTTGTTTGGCGAGCCTAACCCGAGTATCGGGGTAGGCACAGGGAAACCAACATGGCCGCAGGGCTTTGCCCCAGGGCCGCCGTGTTCAAGCGCGGGGAGTCAGACGGGCACGACCCGAATCCGGACGATCTATGCGTGGACAGGGTGAAGCATGACGAAAGTCATGTGGAAGCCCGAAGGGTTGGTGTCCTACAATACCCTCCCATGATCTACGTATAGGGGTGAAAGGCCCATCGAGTCCGGCAACAGCTGGTTCCGACCGAAACATGTCGAAGCATGACCTCCGCCGAGGTAGTCCGTGAGGTAGAGCGACCGATTGCCGTGTCCGCCCTCGAGAGAGGTCGGCTCGGCTGTCAAACTCCGAACTCACGGACGCTGTCGACGCGGGGAGTCCGGTGCGCGGGGTAAGCCTGTGTACCATAAGGGAGACAACCCAGCGCTGGGTTAAGGTCCCAAAGTGTGGATTAAGTGCGATCGAAGGTTGTCTCGAGCCCTAAACAGCCGGGAGGTGAGCTTAGAAGCAGCTACCCTCTAAGAAAAGCGTAACAGCTTACCGGCCGAGGTTCGAGGCGCCCAAAATGATCGGGGCTCAAATCCACCACCGAAACCTAGCCACACTCGTTACAGAGTGGTTGCGTAGGTCGGCGCTCCGCGTGGATGGAAGCATGGGCGAGAGCTCGTGTGGACCGCGTGGTGACGAAAATCCTGGTCGTAGTAGCAGCGAAAGTCGGGTTAGAATCCTGACGGCCGAAAGGGCAAGGGTTCCTCGGCACTGTTCGTCAACCGAGGGTTAGCCGGTCCTAAGTCGTACCGCAACTCGAATACGACAAAAGGGAAACTGGTTAATATTCCAGTGCCACAGTGCACTCAACGCCAACGCTCTGGGGTCGACCAAGCCGGGCACTCGCCCGGCCGAACTGTCCAAATCCGTGGAAGCCGTAACGGCACGAAGCGGACGAACGGCAGGATAGCGAAAGTTGGTTCAACCTAGAGCCCGTGAAAAGGCAAGCACTGTGTCCGTACCGAGAACCGACACAGGTGCCCATGGCGGCGAAAGCCTAGGCCTGTCGGGTACAACCGACGTTAGGGAATTCGGCAAGTTAGTCCCGTACCTTCGGAAGAAGGGATGCCTGCTCAGGAAATGAGCAGGTCACAGTGACTCGGACGCTCCGACTGTCTAATAACAACATAGGTGACCGCAAATCCGCAAGGACTCGTACGGTCACTGAATCCTGCCCAGTGCGGGTATCTGAACACCTCGTACAAGAGGACGAAGGACCCGTCAACGGCGGGGGTAA
>SAYS01000029.1 GCA_004015825.1 Halovenus amylolytica
CACGCAGGTACTCCAAACAGTCCTCTTTGTCAGGCAGAAACACCTTGCTGACGCTCTCTCTGCTGACCATGCTGTAGCAGACTACGAACTCCAGTCATGAGAAAGTATCCACCGCTACAGATGAGCGTTTAAATGAATGCTCGACGTTATGTTGAATAACCAATGAGTGATGAGGCGACGACTGCGGCTGGTGAGTGGCACACCGAATCTGTCGAAGCGGTTGCCGACGAGTATGACGCTGACCGGAGAGGCCTTTCGACAGCGGAGGTCGAGCGCCGTCGCACCGAGTACGGACCGAATCGACTCCCGCGAGCCCCTCCTACCCGGGTGTGGGAGATCGTTCTCCGACAGTTCAAAGATCCGCTCATCTACATTCTCGCGGCTGCTGCAGTCGTCTCGATCGTCATCGGGGAAGTGACGGACGCTGCGTTCATCTCGGCGGTACTGGGAATCAACGCTCTCATTGGAACCCTTCAGGAGTGGCAAGCCGAGCAGAGCAGCCGAGCGCTCCAGGAGCTTATAGAAACGCGTGCCACCGTGCTTCGTGACGGCGAGACGCGCGACATCGACAGTGAGGACGTTGTTCCGGGCGATGTCCTCCTTCTCGAATCCGGTGATCGCGTTCCAGCAGACATCCGCCTGACGTCGACACAGGGACTCCAGATCGACGAGTCACCACTCACCGGTGAGTCCGAACCCGTCAGGAAAGACGAAGACTGGGAGGCCACCGAAGATGTCCCACTGGGGGACCGGCGCAATATGGCTTTTGCCGGGACGAGCGTGACTCGGGGACGGGGACGAGGAATCGTCGTCGAGACTGGCTCGACCACGACAATCGGTCAGCTGGCCGAAGACGTAACTGCCGTGGAAGGTGGACAACCGCCGCTCGTGATCCGTATGGAGCGGTTCACACGCGCGATCGGCGTCGTGGTACTCGTCGCAGCGGCAGTTACTGCTCTCCTGGGCATTCTGGTCCACCAGTACGACCCCATCGAGATGTTCCTGTTCGCGGTCGCACTTGCCGTCTCGGCGATCCCCGAAGGGCTACCAGTTGGAATAACCATCGCGCTCGGGGTCGCGAGCCGTCGGATGGCCGAGGTCGGCGTTATCGTTCGACAGATCGTCGCAGTCGAAGGGCTCGGGAGCTGTACGATGATCGCCTCCGACAAAACAGGGACACTTACGGCCAACGAGCTCACTGTCCAGGAGATCCGTCTCCCGGACGGGACCACCTACGATGTCACGGGTCAGGGGTACGAACCCGACGGCGAGATCCGCCGGGACGACGAACGGATCGATCCGACGAGCGTCGACCACCTACCGCGGATTGCTCGGGCGGGGATGCTTTGTAACGAGGGAACGCTATCCCGCCGCGACGGCGAGTGGGCCTGGCGGGGCGATCCGACCGACGTGGCGTTACTCTCGCTCGGTCGGAAACTCGGCTTGACACGGGAGCAAGCCCTGGAGGAGTACCCACAGGTAGGGGCGATCCCGTTCGAGTCAGAACGACGGTTCGCAGCCACACTCCACCGGACGGACGATGAACTAAAGATATTCGTCAAGGGGGCCCCCGAGCGCGTCCTGGAGATGTGCGAGCGGACGAACACGGGGCTCCAGCCGAGCGAACTCGAGGCCCAAATAGAAGCGATGGCCCAGAACGGGTATCGCGTGCTCGCAGTGGCGGAGGGGACCTTCGACGGTGATCTCGAGTCGCTGGAGTCAGCTGCTCCGTCTGATCTTACCTTCCTTGGCTTTCTCGGGCTGATAGATCCGATTCGACCCGGCGTCGGGGAGGCGATCGAGATGGCCCGTCGGGCGGGAATTAGCGTTACGATGATCACCGGTGACCATCCCGAAACGGCGCTGGCGATCGCCCGCAAACTCGGGCTGGCCGAACGACCGGACGAGGTGATTACAGGTGCCGAACTCGTCGACGCATCCACGGACGACATCCAGGAGATGCTCGAGACGACGACCGTATTCGCACGTGTGTCGCCGGACCAGAAACTAAGGATCGTGGAAGCTGCACGGGACGCGGGGCACTACGTGGCAGTAACCGGTGACGGGGTCAACGACGCACCCGCTCTCCGGCAGGCAAACATCGGCGTCGCAATGGGCCAGTCCGGGACAGATGTCGCTCGCGACACGGCCGAACTCGTCATCAGCGACGACAACTTCGCGACGATCGTCGCGGGTATCAGACAGGGGCGGATCGCGTACGACAACATCCGCAAGATGATCTATCTGCTTGTCTCGACTGGTGCCGCCGAAGTTGTACTCATACTCATGGCTATCGTGGCGGGGTTGCCCCTTCCCCTGACTCCCGTTCAGATCCTCTGGCTCAACCTGGTGACCAACGGCATCCAGGATGTCGCGCTGGCGTTCGAACCCGAAGAGGACGACGTGCTCGACCGACCACCGCGGTCGCCTACCGAGCGTATCTTCAATCGCCTCATGACCGAGCGAACGCTCATCGCGGCGCTCGTGATGGGTCCGCTCGCGTTCGGCGTGTTCGTCTGGCTTCTCGATATGGGCCTCTCGGAAACTGCCGCACGAAACCAGATCCTGCTGTTGTTGGTGCTGTTCGAGATCATCAACATCGGTAACGCCCGTTCGGAGACCATCTCGCTGTTCCGGCTCTCACCGCTGAAAAGTCCGATCCTCCTGGCTGGGACGCTTACTGCCTTCACCGTCCACGTTGGGTCGATGTACACCTCACCCGGTCAGGCGATCCTCGAAACTGCACCAGTGTCGCCGAGTCGGTGGCTCGTCTTGCTCGCCGTTGCACTCACTGTTGCAGTGGCCATCGAGATTCACAAGTTGAGCTGGCGGTATCGACACACAGACAGCCAGGAGACGAGTTGACAGACGGCGGATGTCGGTGCTTCTCCTGCAGTTCTTTCCACTCCCGGCGGAGAGGAATCGACTCCACAGCGTATCGGACGTCTTGTTTACTGATCTTCCATCGGGACACAGCAGACCGGCACGTCGGCACTGCGCAGGACTGACTCGGTGACACTTCCGATGAGATACCGATTGATTCCGGATCGGCCGTGTGTCCCCATAACAATCATGTCGATATCGTGTTCATCGCTGTAGGTGAGGATCATCTGTGCTGCAGGGCCAGTTCCGAGACTTCCAGCGACGCTGATATCGGCAGCTGTGGCTCGTTTCCGGACCCTCTCGAGTGCGTTTTCCCCTGCTTTTTCGAGTGAATCGTAGATTTCGCCCGTCTCCTCGACACTGACGAACCGACTCGTATCGACCGAGTAGACGGTGTGAACGGTCGCATCGTACACCTTTGCCAGCGAAATTCCCCAGTCGATAGCAGCTTCTGCAGGCTCGCTGCTGTCTGTGGGGAGCAGAATATCTCCATACTCGCCCTCTCCCAGTTCGATCTCGTCTGCGTCTGGGGGAACTGCGACAACCGGCACATCCACTGTGCGCAGCAACTTCTCCGTAACGCTCCCTATCAGGTACCGCTCGAGCCCCGTTCGCCCGTGTGTCCCCATGACGACGAGATCGATTCCGCGTCTCTCCACGTAGTCCGCGATTTCCTGAAACGGGATTCCCCACTCGATTGCTGTGGTAATCCGCCCCGAGAGCTGGCTGCGGGCTGGATTGGTCACGGAATCGATTGCCCGTTCTGCTCTCTTTTCGTACACCTCTTCACGATTGGTTCTGTCGGCGTCGTCGAGCGATGACAGCGATGGCTCGATCTCACGGCTGTCGACCACGGACAGGACGTGGAGGTCTGCACCGACTTTCTCTGCAAGATCGATTCCGCGCCGTGTCCCCTTCTGTGCTCCCTCACTACCGTCGGTCGGAACGAGAATCGACTCGATACTCTGGTTCATACGGAACATTCACTCGTCTTGGATTTAACGTTGGTCTCCATTCTCGAAAGAGTGGTTTAGAATACAAGTAATAAATAGTATCTTTTGATATAATTTAAGATACAAATATAATTGTAGGTAACTAACTATCACTTCGGTAACGACGTGACGAGGAGTTAGCCAACAGTGTCGGCAATGACTCGACCGAGTCACAACCCGAAAACGGGCTGTTTCGGCCCCAATAGACCGGTTCTATCGGAACCCGGCGGTACAGACTCGCAATACTCACTATCAGGAGGACGGGAACACACGGTGGTTTAAAATATCAATGATTCGTACACATACACAGACAAATGCAGACGAGTGTCATCAAGAACAATTCGGATCACCTATGACCCCTTCACACGAAGTCGGACGACTACCCACCTTCGCAGCCCTCGATGGCTATGCAGTACTCACGGGTCAGCGGCGAGGGGCGAGCATTCAACCCGACGAGACGTACTTCGGTGGCCAGTTGCAGGCCTTGCAGCATCCTGATACGGAGTCGTCAGCCGGCTACCGACCACAGATGCTGGAAGACTCCCGAAAGACCTGCAACGACATTCGAGTGAAGATCGATTCGATCTCGGAGCAGAATCTCTGGGACGAGTCGAAACGACTTCGTCGGAAATTACAGTGCATGCCGGAAGTCAGCTATCTCGACCAGGGTTTTCCGGGTCGGTGTTTCGTCGTTCCGGAATGGCTGCGGACAGAGAATCGACTCCACTACGGCTCCCGAATATATCTGTTTCGAGAGGACGATCCGCCAGAGCCGACAGATATCCTGCAGAAAAATATCGACTCGGTCGTGAACGATACGATCGAGACCTTCGAACGGTATCAGGGCCAGCTCCACGGCTATCCAGACTGCTGTATCGACTTCTATCAGGATCGATCGGCGGATCAGCCATCGCCGGAGTGGCGCTCGGTCGACCCCTCCGCCGAGTTGATCCGCGAGGAAGCATTCGAGGAGGATCTTTCCTCGATCGACGATGTGTTTTCGAGAGAACTCGCTCCCGAGGACATCTACCCGTTTTTCGCGAGAGAGTTTTTCCCGGAACCAGGCTGTGAGACTGCAACTGCGAAAGGAAAAGCGATCTACGAAGAACTATCCACGGCGCTGCCCGACGAGCTCGTGCACGATTACTTCAGGCTGAATTTCGCCTACAACAATCTTGTCGCTCGAACGATGGTACACGGCGGTGATCAGCGCCCCGCTGCCGGTCGACTTGGTCGAGAACACCTTCTATTTTATTTGCCACTCCAGGATGTGTTGTCGAGTTCGAAATATGCATGAGAGTTTCGGGAGCAGATCAGTGATGAGTACCGCTACCAGACGAGGGGAACGAACACATCTAGCCAGCTGTCCTGTTACCGTGTTGCCCGGATACCCACGAACGACCCGTCACCGTACCCCGTCTCGACAGATTCTGGCTCGTCGATCTCGCCGGGCCACTGAAAGATGGTCTGAACGAATTCGAAGTCAGTGAATCCAGCGGCTTCCAGTTCGTCGAGAAGTTCGTCGGTCGAGACGAACGTCGCTTCCCGGTAGAAGGGATTTTCTTCCTTCTTTTCTACGTATATCTGGCCAACCGGGCTGTCTTCATCGATGTATCCGATAACGAGTGCACCGTCGGCGTCGAGGATTCGGGCGGCCTCGGATATCGTCTGTTGGATATCGTCGACGAAACAGATCGTCGTCACGATCAGCGCAGTGTCGAAGCGATCGTGGGTGAACGGGAGATGCTCTGCGACACCCTTGACGACTTCGGTCCCCCGTTCGCGTGCTATCTCGACCATCTGACTGGATGGGTCGATTCCAAACTCGATGCCGAGCGGTGCCCCGAATCGCCCGGTCCCAACGCCGATCTCGAGTCCAGTACCCTCTGACGGCACGAGACGACGCAAGGCCGCCAGTTCGGACTGGTAGGCTGCGTCGTGCTCCTCGAACCACTCATCGTATCGTTCCGTGTGTTTCTCGAAGGGAGCTGTTTTCGGCATAGTTGATTCTATGTCCCCTGCCAATACCAGCTTTTATCCTCGTATTTGACCGCGTCTCGCTACCCGATCGTTGCGATGTCTCCGGGTGGGGACCGCTTCGAGAATAGTGTGGGTTCACGAGGAGATGTGGCCACGACGAATCGAGAGTACTAGTTCCGGGCTCTGGAGTATGGGGTTTTTTCATGATATCGGAACGACCCAATACATAAATTTCGAGGAGTTCATCTGTATTGACATGACACAATCGTCCGAGAATATCGTGTCTATACCGGTCGGTGACGTCGAACTCGAAGGGATGCTGGCAGTTCCGGAAGACGCGCCAGGGATCGTCGTCTTCGCTCACGGGAGCGGTTCGAGCAGGAAGAGTCCACGAAACAACTTCGTTGCTGAGGTTATTCGCGACCGCGGTCTCGGCACCTTGTTGTTCGACCTACTCACCGAGAAAGAAGACCAGTTCCGAGAGAACCGCTTCGATATTCCGCTGCTAACCGACCGTCTACTCGCAGTGACCGAGTGGCGACAGACTCGTGAGGCCACAGCCGATCTGAACGTCGGCTACTTCGGATCTAGCACGGGTGCTGCCTCCGCATTGCGGGCCGCTGCGCGCACGGGCGACGTCGACGCCATCGTCTCCCGGGGCGGGCGCGTCGATATGGCAGAGGCGGTTCTCGACGAGATACAGGCCCCGACGCTGTTCATCGTCGGTGGAGCCGACACAGAGGTGCTCGAACTCAATCGCGAGGCCTACGACCAGCTCGATTGTGAGAAGGAACTCCACGTCGTTGCGGGCGCTGGCCACCTCTTCGAAGACGAAGGAGAACTCGAAGAGGTCGCCGACGTGGCGGCCGACTGGTTTGCGGAGACACTCCAGTAACTCTGTGAACGACGGTGACAGAAGATCGGACAAGTCATACGGTCGTTCGTGACTTTTTACCGATCGTGAACCGCGACGGTTGGAACGGGCCGCGAAACACCGAAATTTGTGGCGTGGTCACGAAAATCATCACGAACGACCGTATCAGTTCACAGCGAGTGAGAATTCACTCCGAGTAGCCCTCTTGGAGGAATGTACCTTCGGTCTCGTACATCGAGACCAACTCTGCGATGAACTCTTCGTACGTTTCGTCCTCCTCGAGGTGGTCATCCAATCGTTCCTTGAGTTCGTCACTGATTTCGAGTTTGTATGTCATGGTGGGCTGGAGTCCTTCACATATAACTACGAAGACATGATTTAAATATCCCACAAGCGATTCTCATCAGAGGGTAATCGCCGACCAGTTCTTGGGTTTCGGTATCGAATCGTGATACGAACCGATGGCTGTGGAGACTGTCGGATTGGTACTGGTCTTTGTAATTATCCTCGTTGCCCTCATTCTGTTCCTCACAGAGCCAGTCCCGATCGACGTCACGGCGATCGGAATCATGGTGGTGCTCATGATACTCGGTCCGTGGACGGGTATCTCCCCGCGAGAAGGTGTCGCTGGTTTCTCGAACCCTGCGACGATAACGATTCTGGCGATGATGATACTGAGCGAAGGCGTCCGACGGACGGGGGCCATCCAGCGCCTTCAGAAGGTAGTTGCCTCGTACACGGGTGACAGCGAACACAGGCAACTCGGCGCAACGATCGGGCTCGTCGGCCCACTCTCCGGGGTAATCAACAACACCGCCGCCGTCGCAGTTTTGCTACCGATGGTGAGCGACCTCGCCCACGAGCACGGCACCTCACCGTCGAAGTTGCTGCTCCCTCTCTCCTATGCGTCGATGGCTGGTGGGATGCTCACGCTGATCGGGACCTCGACGAATCTACTGGCCAGCGACGTGGCGAGCCGACTCGCCACTGACGACCCGTCCCTCCACGCGTTCTCGATGTTCGAGTTTACCCAGCTCGGTATCATCGTGTTCCTCGTCACTGCAGCGTACCTCCTCACGATCGGCTACTGGCTCGCCCCGTCACACGTGACGCCCCGCAGTGACCTCGAAACGACCGAAGAGGAGGAGTTTCTCACCGAGATCATCGTCGGGCAACAGTCGTCGTTTGTCGGATCGACGGTTCAGGAAGCGCTCGAGGCGGTCGATTTCGAAGCGAACGTCACGCAACTTATTCGCGAGGGGCGGTATCACAGAGAGCCGGCGATGTCGACAACAATTCAAAGTGGCGATATCTTTACGATTCGCCTCACAGAAGAGGCCTTGCAGACCCTGCACGAACTGGAGGGAATCGAGTTCGTTCCGGAAGTCACACCGCCAGGTGGTCTCGAGGCACTCGGTCCCGGGCAAACGCTCGTCGAGGTCGTCGTTACCGCTGGCTCCGACCTCGTCGGCGAAACGGTCGAGTCGTCGACCTTTCAGGACCAGTATCAGACGGGCGTTCTGGCCATCCGTCGGGGTGGCGAGACCGCCTACGAACGCCTGACCGAGTACCGAATTCGTCCGGGCGATCTGCTCCTCACCGAGTCCGACCCGGATACGATCGACCGACTCGCCGACGACCCGAACGTGATCGTCGCTGGCGAACTCGAAATGCAGAGGTTTCGATCGTCGAAACTCCCGATTGCCGTCGCGATCGTCCTCTCTGTGGTCGGACTCGCAGCACTCGGGATTCTGCCTGTCATGGTCGCTGCGCTGGGCGGTGTCCTGATAATGATTAGCACGGGTATCCTCAAGCCAACCGAGGCGTACGACGCAGTCCAGTGGGACGTTATCTTCTTGCTGGCCGGTGTCATTCCGCTCGGCCAGGCGATGTCCGAGACTGGCGGTGCGGATCTCCTCGGTAGCTTCGTCGCCTCGACAGCCGAGTTCCTGCCCGCGATCGCCGTTCTCGGGTTGTTCTACCTGCTGACTGCGTTGATGACGAACCTCGTCAGCAATCAGGCCAGTGTCGTTCTCCTTATTCCAGTCGCAGTCGATACGGCAACCCAACTACAGGCGAATGCGTTCGCGTTCGTCATGGCAGTGACGTTCGCTGCGAGTACAGCCTTCATGTCACCAGTCGGCTATCAGACCAATCTCTTTGTCTACGGTCCTGGCGGGTACAAATTCAGTGATTACGCTCGTGTCGGCGCACCCCTTCAAATTATGTTGGCTGTCGTAACGACGCTGGGTATCGCCGTCTTCTGGGGGATCTGAGACCGACCAGTGCTTTCTGCTCCCCTATCGGAGTGTGGGTTCTTCCAGAGAATCGAGGGATATAAACCAGCTCGTGGACATCCGCCCAGCTCCGACCGCTCTGAGTTTAGCCACAGACCACTTCTCTGTGCGCAGTCGACTGTCGATACGGCGCTCCTGGTCGTTTCCACCCGGTGAACCTGCTCATTTCCATCTCGTGGGAAATGCCAGTCAAACTATACGACTCCGCCGGCAATCTTTCGGTGGCATGGATTTCGACGAGTTCACCGGCGAGATACAGCACAGACTGGAACTACCTGGAACCGGCGAGTCGGTGCGGTCGATACGAGCGACACTGATGACGCTCGGGCAGCGAATCCCCGAGGGGAACGCGGAGGACCTCGCTGCATCTCTCCCGATGGAGATCAAGTGGTATATGACCGGCGCGGTTCAGGACCACGGCCAACGTTTCGACTGGAGTGAGTTCGTCGAGCGCGTGAGTGAGATCGAGGGAGGAGACCCAAGGGACGCAGCCTACCACGCCCGAGTTATTCTCGACCTCGTCCACACGGTTGTCCCCGAGTCCGACTTCCGAGAGCTCCGCGGTCAACTCCCCGAAAGCGAGGACGACGAGAACTGGCGCAAACTTTTCGAAGTCGTCGACGCTGGTGGATGGAGCAACAACGACGACGCACCGAGTAGTGATAGCTAGCAGTTCGAAGCTGTGAATTGGTGGCTGATCGCAGACGATCAGCTGCCATACTTAAATTCTAGTTAATTTTCTCACATTTTGGCAATTACCAGTCGACGTTTTGGGTCTGCCGGACGAAACTGGGACTGCACCATGTCCAAACGACCAAACCCATTTAACGAACTCGAACAGCTTTTCGAGCAGATGCAACAGAACTTCCAGGAGGCGGCTGAAATGTGGCGACCCGAATCGGCTCGGACTAACCTTCCCGGAGCCGGGTCGGTGCAGATAGACCTGGAGGAGACGGAGGACACGCTCGTGTTGACAGCCGATCTGCCCGGATTCACCAGGGAGGATATCGATCTTAGTGTGAAAGACAGGATGCTCCGCCTGGACGCGACACACGAAGAGGAATCCGAGGAGGAAAGAGAGGGCGAATACCTCCGGCGGGAGCGCCAGCGTGCGTCTGTTTCCCGGTCGATCACGCTACCAGAAACGGTCGACACGGATGCTGTCTCGGCGACCTACCAGAACGGCGTGTTGACAGTCGAAATGGACAAACGCGAACCCGAAACCGAGGAGACTGAAATCGAAATCAGCTAGGCTGGACGTGGTCGGACAGTGGCCCACCTACCCTTAGCAGCTACCTATTTTCGAGATGAAGCAGGATTAGTACTTTCAGGTGGGACAATGGGCGTCTCCTCATACTGGTGGCTGTACATTCGGACAAATATTCGACCACCGTGAGAACGAGTGCTCAGTTGGATCGCCTCGCGTTGTTCGACTCACTCCCGTCGGGTCGACATTCGTTCATTTCGTACAGCCACCAGTATCATTTCGATTGGTCTTCAGGCGAATCGAGCCACTCACGTACCAGTTAATCGAAACTGCCGGGGTGTAGTTTATTCTACGGTGCGTGTGAACTCTCACATATGTCTCAGCCTCCGGTGAGATTCAGCGCTGACGCGAGCACTGAGCAGTTTATCCAGCCACCGACAGGCATCACCGACGAAGCGGTTATTCAGGATATCCTCGACGCACTCCACGACGAGGACTGCCGGGCTATTCTGCAGTCGACAACCGAGGAGAGACTCTCCGCAAAAGAGATTTCTCGCCGGTGTGAACTGCCACTTTCGACGACGTATCGCAAACTCGATACCCTTACCGAGACAGGGTTGCTCGAAGAAGGCATCCGTCTCTGCCAGACCGGGAACCACGCGACCGAGTACGCCCGAGTGGTCGTGAACGTTCAGATCTCGTTCGATGACTGTGGACAGCTGAAACTTTGGCTTTCACGCGACAGTAGCGGAGCGCAGTCTATCCCACCGGTGACGAGAGTAATCTACGAACCACGCAGAGGGACCGACACCGACTGACAAGAATACACTGGTATGGTTGACCCAGCTACAGATCCGATCCTGCAAGTCGTCTTGCGTGTCGCTGTAGCGTTCGGTATCGGTGCCCTGATCGGACTCGAACGGGAACGGAGTGACTCGGCCGGATTGTTCGCAGGCAGCCGGACGTTTCCACTCTTCGGACTCTTTGGAGCGCTGGTACAGGCGTTCTTTCCAGCCATGTTTCCTGTTGCGCTCGTCAGTATCGCAGTTCCACTGACTGTCGCCTACGCAGGAAAAATCTGGAAGACAGGCTCTTTCGGGCTTACGACGGTGACCGCTGCACTCCTCACTGTTATCCTCGGTGCACTGACGGTCCACTCCGAAACCGGACTCGTGCTCGCGATCATTATTGGCGGCGTCATGACAATTATCCTCTCCGCAAAGTCGTCGATTCACGCATTCGTGGATCGCATCGAAGAAGACGAGCGCCGTGCATCTATCAAATTCATCCTGATCGTGTTCGTGATCTTTCCGCTACTCCCAGACCGCGAGATAGATGCGCTGCTTGGCCTCAATCCACGGTTCATCTGGCTGATGGTCGTCTTCGTCACCGGATTGAGTTTCGCCGCCTACATCCTGAGTCGAATCGTGGGAACCGAACGCGGAATCGCTCTCACTGGAGTTGTCGGTGGATTCATCTCCTCGACAGCAACGTCCGTCTCGATGGCCGAACAGACCTCGGAGACGCCCTCACTCTACCAGATCTGTGGGTTTTCTATCGTCGTCGCCTCGATCGTGATGTTTCCCCGGGCGACTGTCGAGGTCGCGGCTGTCAACCCGGAACTCCTCCCCCACGTTGTTGTCCCCCTCGGGGCAATGACTGGGACGGGGATCCTCGCTGCGGGAGTTCTGTACTGGTGGTCGACCACCAAATCAACCGTAGATACGGATATCACGAACCCATTCCGGTTACAACCGGCGCTGCTTTTCGGCGCAATCTTCGCAGTTGTCCTGCTGGTGTCCGAATCAGCCCACACCTGGGTCGGTCCGTCAGGTGTCTATGTGACTGCATTCGTCTCGGGACTTGCCGACGTCGATGCGATCACGCTCACACTGAGCAAACTCGCAGCCGACGACGCTATTTCGGTAGACGTTGCAACGACGGGCATCATAATCGGTGCGATCTCGAATACGCTCGTCAAGGCTGCGCTCGTCTGGATACTCGGGACGAGAGAACTCGCAAAACTAGTCACTGTCGTGCTGGTCGCTGTCTCGGCTGTCGGTCTCCTGTTCGTTTTTCTGTGAACGTGTTTCGGTGATGTCCAGCGGTCAATCCAATCTTCCGATTTTTGGAGTCCGATAACAGCCACCACGGTTTATTTCCGTTCCAGCCATCATATTAACTATGCCACAGGACAGACCGATCACGATGACAGACGAACAGCGAGACGAATTTCTTGGTAACGGGGGGACTGGCGTCCTCTCGCTCTCGGCTGGCGAGGATTCACCACATTCGGTGCCAGTCTCATATGGCTACGATTCGTCGACTGAAACGTTCTATTTCCGGTTAGCTGTTGGGGCGGATAGTTCGAAAGCGGATGCAGAGGACAGCCACGTCTCCTTCGTGACATACGACGAAACCGACGAAGGATGGCAAAGCGTCGTCGCCCAGGGCCAGCTCGAAGGTGTCGAAAGCGAGGGTATCGAGGTCGAAACACTGGCAGGACTCGACCGTGTTGATATTCCACTCGTCGATATTTTCGAGGGGCCGATCCGGGAGATCTCCTTCGAGTTCTATCGCCTCGTCCCGGACGAACTGACTGGACGGGTCGAAGCGTAGCCAGAGTCAGCGGTGTGTCGCTACCGAGTACAGTTTTTCCTCATCTGCGTTGTACGAATCCAAGACCGACTGCCATCACCAGTGAACCGATAGTAGTGACGACCAGAGTGGCGAGGAGGAGTGTCTCGGCAATCTCTGGTGATTGGCTGGTAATGGGGACGAAGAGACGAAAATCGACGAGGACGACGAGCGTCGCGCCGACGACATCGAAACAGAGGTCGTACGCAGTGTCTCGCCAGCCGTAGTGAACGAGGATCGGCTCGATGTCGAACCACTCTCCGACTTCGCGAGCGACCAGTTCGATGATCTCCCA
This sequence comes from Halovenus amylolytica, assembly GCA_004015825.1. Classification (GTDB taxonomy): domain Archaea; phylum Halobacteriota; class Halobacteria; order Halobacteriales; family Haloarculaceae; genus Halovenus; species Halovenus amylolytica. The sequence goes on from SAYS01000029.1 coordinate 13,166, forward strand.
GAACACACCAATCCAGAGGGTACCTAGAACCGTTACCATCCCAGTAGCTGTGGCAGAGAGATTGAGCGCAGACGAGTGCGTACCGACGACAACGAGGGAAGCGTAGATTACCGCTGCGATGAACGCCGCGGACAGCGTATGTGTCAGATGGTCCCACCACCAGATCTGTTCGTACAACCCGACCATCCCGAGTGAGTGGAGGAAGCCGGCTGCTGCGATCCACAGCGGGAGCGCTGGGTCGATGTCGACCGGTTGCCCGGAGGGTGGGACTGGCCCAAACCCGAGGGTCAGCGGGAGGACGACAGCAACGATCGAGACACCTGCGTTCACTGCCGTGGCGGTGTCCCGTCGGTGCAGGCCGATAGATAGGATGATGAAGATCCCAGCAGTGAGTGCCACCACACCGGCGTATGCAGCTTCGTGCACAATCTGTTACACCGTACTACAGAGTGACACGGGATAGATGTGAGTCTTCTGCCGGTCTGTCACATTCGGCCCCTATCTAGCTACAATTGGTCCAACAGTTACTATTGCCCTTCGAGATATCGAGCCGGGAGGAGCGGGTGCACAGGAGGGGGGAGGAGTGCAACGATTGCTGTCGCGATCGTGGGCAGAACACGTCGAACCACCGTGTACGTTCCTGCAACCAGTACTGCCAGCGCGACGATCACCTGGAACGGTCCATCGACGACGGTGAACAGAAACCCACCCAGGACAGCAGACGCGATGAAGTCCTCCGGGGCACCATCGTAGCGCACCCACCGACGTGGGTGAATCCACCGGTCCGAGTAGTGATTGTAGACGGCCCGGTTTGATCTCCCTTCCCACGGCCGCAGTTCCAACCCCCCGCCGAGACTATCTGCCAGGCAGTGGACGCTTGCGCCGAGGAGGAGAACGGCCGCTGCAATCGTCACTGGTCCTGGCACTACGAACGCTGCGAGGACCGCTGGGACGGTGGACAGAGAGTAGTAGACCGGATAATGCAGCGACTTCCGGTGACCGCTGTAGAGATCCAGGTCGGGGAGGATGCCACCGACGAAGCCAGCGAGAAGCGCCTGGGTAGCGAACTCCGGAGCAAGGAGTGCAAATGGCAAGGCCAGTACCATCCCCACCAGAGCGTGCGTCGGGAGCATCATGTTATTATATCAAGGGCCTGGAGTAGGTTCAATATATCGGCCGAGAGTCTACCAGGGACGGCCAACTAACTGCCGGACTCCAGACCGGTCTCATAGTGATTATTACGAGTCTGTCCCGCCGAATGAAGAGATACCCACGCTTTCATAGTGATTACTGCGGTTATTTTCGTGATCAGGCCGCAGATTTCGATGCGTCGAGGTGTGTAACACACGTTTCCGGTTTCGACGGCGGGACAGACTCGCAGTAATCACTATCAGAGTCGGAGCAGCCTGGGTTTCGTGGCCGTGTCGACAAATACCGCAATAATCAGTATCAACCCATCGTCAGGACAGGCACACTTGATCGTCGAACCACTCTGGCAGTCGTACTGCCGAGAAAGTGATCGTCGACGGCGCTCACTCCACGAGTCCCCATCGCGACTAGATCAGCCTCTGAACCACTCACATACTGGAGAATTTCGTCCTCGGGGACGCCGCGGAGGATCGACGTCGTGACCGGCAGATTCCGCTCGCGTGCCATCTCTGCGATCGTTTCGACCGCGTTCTGCCCGCCCTGCTTGAGTATCCCAACTATACTCCGCGGGGTGTCCTCGAATCCGTACGTCGTCGTATCGACCACGTACACAACTCGGATATCAGCCCCATATCGCGCCGCGATCGTCACAGCCTGTTCGGCGGCTCTCTCCGCAACGTCACTCCCGTCTGTCGGGATTACGATTTCATCGTACATTCCGTACCCTGACTCGGGAAGGGGGCCGGTCTCTCCGAGTGCGACTGTCAACACCGGGACCGGTGCCCTGGTGAGTACCCGCTGTGTCGTGCTGCCGAGGTGGTGGGTCTGTGGTTCTGTCCTCCCCCGAGTCCCCATCACTACCACGTCCATACCCTCCTCGCTGACGTAATCGAGGATGGCCGGCTCTGGAACGCCCTCCCGGATCTCTCGGACGACGTCGACACCAATTTCGTCTGCTCGGTCCTGAATCTCCACCGTGGCTGCGTGGCCCTGTTCCATGATCTGCTCGCGGATTTCTTCGTGGTCTTCCGCCGGAATTTCAGCCGATTCCAGCCGTGTATCGACAACGTACAGCGCGTGGATCGTCGCGTCGAAAGCCCGGGCGAGGTCGAGTGCCCGGACGATGGCAGCTTCTGTGCCCGCTCTCCCGTCAGTCGGCACGAGGATGTCGTTGTACATCGTCTGGAACTATGCGTTCCAAAGACAAGTATGCCCCCCAGTATGCCCAGCAGTCGAAAACAACTGGTAAGAAATCGCAGGCACTCCCACCGTCTTACTCTTCTAGCAACCAGCCGAAGCGTTTCTCCCAGAACTCTTCAGTCGGTGGTTTCTTCGTTCGTCCGTAGGTCTTTTTATCTCTGATCCTGCGTTCGAGCACGTCTCGGGCTTCGTTGAGTGCGTGGCTCGCGCCGTATCCCTCCCCCGTCGCCATGTACAGTCCACGATCGGTATGGAGTCGGATTCGGGCGAGCAGGAGTGGCACGCCACGGCGTTTCTCGTCGTGTTTGTGCAAGTGGATCCGTGCATCGAGGACGGTCATGCCGTAATCCCTGTCGTCAAATTTGTCGATCATGTCCACGACCTTGTCGTACGTGATGTCATCGAGCAGATCGATCCCGTAGACCTGGACCGCTCTGTTTCCGCCCGCCTCCCAGGTGAGTGAATCGAGCACGTCTGTTTTCGTGAGGATTCCCACGGGACGCTCCCCATCCGTAACGACTAGCGACGACCCGTCTACTGTGAACATTTCTTCGACCGCAGCTTCCAGCGTTTCGTCCGGCTGAATCGTTCGGACAGGCGAGATCATCAGATCCCGAACCGGCAGGTCCAGCATTCGGTCCAGTTCTCCTTCACGGGCACCGAATCCACCGCGGCGTGCACTGCCTGCACTGCTGGAGATGTCGCCACCGTGGGAGTCGGTTCCGCCCGGGTCGCCACCCTGGCTTTGTTGCGCAGATCTGACCGTAACGTCGGTCACGTCGTAGAGGCTAAGGATGCCGACAGCTGTCTCATCCTCGACGACAGGGAGGTGAGTTATGCTGTTTTCTCGCAGGAGATTGAGCGCTTTCCCGAATGTCTCGTCGGGCGTGACCGAAACGAGATTCCTGCTGTATGCGTGTTCCACGCGTGCAGCATCGAGGAAGGATTTGACTGTCTCTAAAATCCCATCCACTGTCACGACGCCGATCAGGTCGTCAGTTTCGAACACCGGGAGGATGTGCGAATCGCTGTCGATCATGAGCTGTGCGACCTTGCGAATGTTCTCGTCCGGCGCGAGTCGGGGTACGTGCCAGACGAGTGAGCCGAGTTTTTCATCGGGCTGGTGGTGAGAGGTTGCGAGTTGCCGTCTCGTGACGACGCCTTCGAACTCGTCCCCTCGAACGAGAACCCCCTTGATCGACGGATCGTCGAACGTCCCGACAAGTTTCGATACCCGGGTGTCTGGCGAGAACTCGCGGTACTCCGTCGAGACCGTCTCTTCAATATCCATCGTAAATTCCGTATAAAAATTGTGTGTATACAAATAAATACTATTGCTCGATTTTCATTTTCCGGGACTTGTCCCGGGTATCACGTCAGTGCCGAAACCAGTCCACTCGGTATTCTGTGCTACCATTCCACAATCGAACCGATCACCAATCCCGGTGAACGCCGTTTTACTCGCCTCTCCGTTGATACTGGTGGCTGTACATTCGTACGAATATTCGACCCCACGTCGGGTCGAAATTCTTTTATTTCGTACAGCCACCAGTATGAGGAGCCACCGGAAGGACGCAACTCGCTCTGGAGACAATCAGTTGGGACAGACACGGTCAGGCATTCCTGACAACAATTCTTTACGATGTGGTGTTGAACTCTAGTCATGGAGAGGCAAGTGGATGCCACGTTTGGATACCTGTCACCCGACGACATCGGCCTGTTCACCGATCGGTACGAACTGACAATGTTACGCGGGTATCGAGAGACAGAACACACACCCCGCGGGACCTTTTCGCTGTTTTTCCGCTCGTTACCGACGAACCGGGGATACGTGATCGGTGCCGGTCTGGAGCAGGCTATCGCCTATCTCCGGGATCTGACCTTCGGCGAGGATCAACTTGCTCACCTCAGAGAGGAGGGGTTTCCGGACTCGTTTCTCGAGTATCTCGCCGACTTCGAGTTTACTGGCGACGTCCGGGCAGTGCCGGAAGGAACCGCCGTCTTTCCGAACGAACCGCTGCTGGAGGTCACCGCACCCATCGACCAGGCCCAGCTGTTCGAGACGCTTCTGATCAACCAGATCGGATTCCAGAGTCTGATCGCCACGAAAGCCGCCCGGATGCGCGATACTGTCCGTCGACACGGTGACGAGCAGACGATCGTCGATTTCGGTTCGCGACGAGCACACGGGACCGACGCCGGCCTCAAGGCCGCCCGTGGGGCCTATGTCGGTGGTGTCGACGGCACCTCCAACGAGGCTGCCGGCAACCAGTTCGACATTCCGGTCTTCGGGACCATGGCCCATTCCTGGGTACAAAGTTTCCCAAGCGAGCGGGCTGCTTTCGAGGCGTTTGTCGACGTCTACGGCGAGGAGTCGGTCCTGCTGGTCGACACCTACGACACTGTGGCCGGCGCGAAGACCGCAGTCGAAGTAGCTCGCGAGACTGACGTCGACGTACGTGGCGTCCGACTCGACTCCGGTGATCTCGCGGCACTCTCGCAGGATGTCCGTGAGATTCTACCCAGCGAGATGGATATCTTCGTTTCCTCGGGTGTCGACGAGTTCTTCTTGCGTGAATTCTTCGCCGATGGGGGCATCGCGGACGGCTTCGGTCCTGGAACCTCGCTGACGACCAGCAAGGACGCCCCGACACTAGATCCGGTTTACAAACTTGTCGCCGTCGAGGAAGACGGCAAAATGCAACCGAGCATGAAACTCTCCGAGGGAAAAGTGACCTATCCCGGGGGAAAGAGCGTCCGTCGATTCACTGCTGATGGGACCTTGCAGCGGGATGTCATCGCTCGTACAGACGAGGATGTTGGCGGCGAAGAGTTGCTGGTAGATGTCGTCCAGGACGGTGACCTCGTCTACGAGTTCCCGACACTCGACGAGATCCGTGAGCGGACCCTCGCAACCCTCGGGAAACTCCCGGCGGATGTGCGGGCCATCGAGGACCCAGCCGAGTACTCGGTCGAGATCAGTGATACCCTGACAGCGACGGCCGAACGTGTGCAGTCTGATCTCCGCCAGGAGATGGATCTGTAACGACTGATTGGCCCGAACTCGGTCGTCGTGACAGACCGGCCATTTGGGGATCTGGTCGATTCATCGTCGGTACCTGATACTGGTGGCTATACGAAACTGAAGCATGTCGACCCGACAGGGGGTGAGCAGAACAACGCGAGGCGCTCCAACTGAGCACTCGTTCTCACGGTGGTCGAATGTCTCTACAATTTTTGGTCGGAGCCCCAGCGATAAGTAGCCTGCCACCCAACATCTGCTCATGGAGACTCCGGACGACAGGTTCGACTCCCGCTGGAAATCAGTGGTGGGAACTGCTCTGGTTTTACTGGTCGCGTCAGTGCTGCCGTCACCGCTGGGCCGCCATCCAGAGTTCAGCCGGTTCGGGCCGGACAAACTCCTTCATATCCTGGGACACGCCTGGCTCACAGTGACCCTGGCTGACGCGTTCGAGACCGACCGTCTGGATGCCGTTTCGACGGGTATTATTGCAGTCTCGGTTTCGTTTGTGCACGGGCTGTTCACTGGATTTCTCCAGCAGTACGTGCCTGGCCGTGTTCCCGAACGAGCGGATCTCGTCGCCGGACTTGTCGGCTCTGTACTGGGTGTTCTCGGCTGGTGGTACGTCTCCGAAGCGAGGACACCAGATCACCCCCCTGAGTCACACCAGCCCACGACCACCGAGAACGCGTAGGAACTCGGACAGAAGTTATCTATCGTTCCCGTCCAGACGTTGGCATTGCTCCTCAACCTCGCTTACCTTGGATTCAAGCCTCCCGGGGACGTACGTACCCACGTGATTCGTCGTCTCCAGCGGCTGGCTGGCCAGTGGCAGTCGCCACTCGTTGCAGCCATCGCACTGCTCGTCGGCTCATCTGTTCCGCTGCCAGCCAGTCACAATCCGGATTTCGGTCTCTGTGGGCCGGATAAAACACTCCACGCGACTGGCCATCTGGCCCTGACGGCTGCCCTGATCTCGACGATCGAGGGCAGGAATGGGGGTTCGACTGTTCACGCGATACTGGCTGCCACTTTCATCTCGTCGGCCTACGGTGTGGGGACAGAACTGCTCCAGGAGCGGATCCCGGGCCGTAATTTCGAGTCGGGTGACCTCCTTGCTGGCGTTTTCGGATCAATTTGTGGCGTTCTCTGGTGGTACCAGGTGAGTCGACACGCCACCGAAGCATAGCTACCGATGCTGTGTATCTTGTCCGTTGGCGAGGACGAGCGGGAAGCGTGTGCCGGTGTGTTGTTCTTTTGCGTTGGTGTAGGCGAGGTGGGCGATTGCATTGTTCTGGATTCCGAGATCGGGACTGTCGAAGGCGAAGACTGTCCTACCGCTGGCTGGAACAAGCGTGCCGACACCCACAACGAGCCCCAGTAGGATCGGAAACTGGATGCCGGATCTGGCCGGAACGACAGGTACAGACAATCCACCGACTGTACCGAAGGCTGGTCGGCCACGATACTATCTAACAATAAAAATATCTTTTCAGCAAATACTATGCCGACTGGCAGTGTTACTGACTATCATGGGGGGATACGATCAGACACTCGAGCCGTTCCTGTGGCGTGCAGAAACCATCTATCCAGACCGCGAAGTCGTAGCCAGAACACACGAAGGAATTAACAGATATACCTACGCCGAGTACGCAGACCGGACACGACAACTTGCGAACGCACTCGACGGGTTCGGAATCGGCGAGGGCGACCGGGTCGGGACGTTCTGCTGGAACCACGACCGGCACTTCGAGACCTACTTCGGCGTCCCGAACATGGGGGCACAGTTACACACGATCAATCCACTGCTCCCGGACAAACACATCCAGCACATCGTCGAGGATGCCAGCGACCGTCTCATCTTCCTCGATCCCTCGCTGGCCGAAAAACTCGGTTCCGCGTCCGATCCCGACGCCTTCGAGAGTGTCGAACAGTTCGTCGTCGTCGGCTCGACAGTTCCGGACGTCTCACTCGAACCACTGACTGATTACGAGTCGTTCGTCTCGGACCAGTCGACAGAGTACGACTGGCCCGAACTGTCCGAAGACGATATGGCCGGGATGTGTTACACGTCCGGAACGACCGGCAAACCAAAAGGGGTCGAGTACACCCAGCAGATGATGTGGAGTCACACGATGGCGATGCTGACTCCGCAGGCTCTTGGCATCGAAGACTCCGATGTCGTGATGCCAGTCGTCCCGATGTTCCACGTCAACGCCTGGGGGATGCCCTTCACTGCGACCGCCGCCGGGGCCAAACAGGTATTCCCGGGGCCAGCACCCGAACCCGCAGATCTCGCAAGCCTGATCGAGGAAGAAGGTGTGACCATCACAGCAGGTGTCCCGACTGTCTGGCTCGGCCTCCTGGAGTACATGAAAGAAAACGAGGTCGATCTCTCCTCGCTGGAGCAGATCGTCATCGGCGGGGCCGCGGCACCGAAAGCTGTCATCGAGCAGTACGACGAGTTCGGCGTCGACGTGATCCACGCGTGGGGCATGACCGAAACCTCACCGGTCGGGACCGTCTCGCGGCTCACACCCGCTCTGACGGACGCCGCGTTCGATACGAAGGTCGACAAGTGGGGGAAGCAGGGTCTCATCATGCCGGGGATCGAGTTCAAAGTCGTCGACGACGACGGCTCCGAGATCCCACACGACGGCGAGGCGTTCGGTGAGTTACTCGTTCGCGGCCCCTGGGTGACGACCGAGTACTACGAGCGACCGCACGCCAACGAGACGGATTTCGACGGATCGTGGCTCCGCACTGGTGATATTGTCACGGTCGACGACGACGGCTACATCGAAATCGTGGATCGCGCCGAAGACGTCATCAAATCCGGTGGCGAGTGGATCTCCTCCCAAGAACTCGAAAACGCCATCATGGCCCACGAGGACGTCTCTGAAGCCGCCGTCATCGGTGTCGATCACGACCGCTGGCAGGAACGTCCCGTTGCGATGATCGTCGTTGCCGACGATGTCGACAGAGAGATGCTAACTGACGAGTTGAAAACGATGCTTCAGGAGGAGTATCCGAAGTGGTGGCTGCCCGACGGCTTCGAGTTCATCGACGAAATACCGAAGACTGCCACGGGCAAATTCTCGAAAATGGACCTCCGCGAGCAGTACGAGGGCAAAGAGTTACTGGAGGAAGACGCACCTGCGGACGCTGCTCCAGAGGACGACTGATACTGCCGGCAGTAGTCTCGACTCGTTTTTTGTTCATATCCTTATACTTCTGCGGGCAGTGATCGAGATCTCTAGCAGAAGTTACTACAGCTTTTGTCTCATGTCTTCAAACGGTAGTTGATGCCTGGATTGTTCGTCTCTTCAGTGCTCGTGGTCGTTTCGACACTCGTGATCTGGGTTGGAAGTGTCTACTTCGAGCGGGCTGCGGAGCGACTCAGCAGATACTATGGACTGCCGATCGCTGTCCACGGGGCGATCGTCGTCGCCGTCGGCTCCAGTTTCCCGGAAATCAGCTCGATCGTCATCAGCACGGTGTTCCACGGCGAGTTTTCCCTCGGTGTCGGGGCTATCGTCGGCAGTGCCATCTTCAATCTCCTCGTAATTCCGGCACTGTCGGCGTACTCGATCGATGAGCTGAAAGCGACCCGCGACATCGTTCACAAAGACGCTCAGTTCTACATCATCAGTGTTCTGGTTCTGTTCATTATGTTCGCACTCGGTGCGACCTACGTCCCTGGAGGGACGAACACAGCTGCGATTCTGACACCACCGCTGGCTCTGTTTCCGCTGGCGACGTATGGACTGTACATCTTTCTCCACTACCAGGATGCGAGCGATTATGTGGGCGCAGAGGCACTCGACGTGCGTCCCGCACGAGAGTGGGGAACATTGCTCGTCGCGCTGTTGGTCATCGCCGTCGGTGTCGAAGGTATCGTCCGGGCCGCGCTCTCGTTCGGTGAAATATTCGATACACCGAGTTTCCTGTGGGGAGTGACTGTTATCGCTGCCGGAACGAGCCTCCCCGACGCGTTCGTCAGTGTTCGTGCCGCCAGGAAAGGCGACAGTGTCACCAGTCTCACGAACGTCCTGGGGAGCAACATCTTCAATCTCCTGGTCGCCATCCCTGTCGGCGTCCTTCTGGCAGGCTCTGCGACGATCAATTTCCTCGTCGCGATTCCGACGATGGGATTTCTCGCCTTTGCCACGCTGGTGTTTATCGTCTTCACACGGACTCACCTCGAACTTAGCAATCTCGAAGCATCCGGGTTTCTCGGGTTGTACGGACTCTTCTTGCTCTGGATGATACTCGAATCGATGGGCGTCATCGAGACGATTCAGGGGATCTAGAACGACTGTCTCTTCGCTGGCTTCCGAATTTGCACACATCACGGGCGGCCCTGTGATCAGACGAGGCTGTGTCTGTGTGAGAAGACCTTTCCACTGGACCGCCGTCATTGTAATTAGCAGGAATACTGGTAGTCAATCGACGACTGACTACGTCCGACACGCAGCTACTCAAATACCTATGATCGAACAAATCAGTGTGGAACGACTCGCGAACTGGATAGATGCCGGTGAACAGTTCTCACTCATCGATACACGACCGGCGGATAGTTTCGATGCGTGGCACGTACAGGACGCGGAGAATATCCCCTACGATCCGACCGAGGGGATGGATGAAAACCAGCTACAGAAGATAGACAGTGTAGTCGACGGCCGGCCAATCGTTGCGATCTGCGGGAAAGGATTGACGTCGACATCGTTCGGATTCGAACTCGACAAGCATGGCTTCGAAGATATCTCTGTTGTCTCTGGCGGTATGGAGCAATGGAGCAAACTCTACGAAGTAGTTCAGATAGAGACGGCTCACGACGACCTCGCCGTCTTCCAGCTCCAGCGACGGGCGAAGGGTTGTCTCGGATACGTTATCGGCTCCAGGCAAACCGGCGAGGCTGCCGTCATCGACGCGACTCGGCAGACCGACGAGTTCAAAATCGTCGCACAGGAGGCGGGCTTCACAATCGAACACGTCCTCGATACACACGTACACGCCGACCATATCTCCGGAAGTCCCACACTTGCAGACGAGGTCGACGCTCCCTACTATCTCGGTGCTGGTGCACGCGAGCGCAACGTCGAGTACGAGTACGAACCGCTCTCGGACGGTGATACCGTCGAATTAGGAAATGTCGAAATCGAAGCACTCCACGCACCCGGACACACATCCGAGATGCTGAACTACCTCGTCGGTGGTGATCTGTTGCTGACGGGCGATACGCTGTTTGTCGATTCCGTCGGCAGAACTGAACTCCAGTTCGGTGACGAGGATGCCGCAGATGGTGCGACGTTACTGTTCGAGACGTTGCAGGAGACGATCTTCGAACTTCCGGCCGATACCGAAATCCTGCCAGGCCATCTGACAGTTACGAGCGACGGTCGGTACGAAAACGGATCACCGGGAGAGCCGTTTACCGCACGACTCGGTGATCTGCGCGAGGAACTGGACGTGCTCCAGCTCGGGGAAGACGACTTCGTCGACCGAATAACCGAGAACATCCCCGAGAAGCCACCGAACTACGAGAACGTCATCGCGATCAACACCGGACAGAAAACCGTCGAGGACGAAACAGAGGCGACGGAACTCGAACTCGGGCCGAACAACTGCGCCGCCTGATGCGTCCGCGCGGACTCGCCATATCCCTCCAGTCACACCATCGAACCGACCGACGTGACTCCGAGTCACCGACGAGTCGGCCGCCGAGAGCTACCGAATGCGCGTCCTCTAGCTGGTAGCAGCGTTGCACTGCCAGAACGGGTGGTTCTCCAGTCTGGATGACCTGCTTCGTGATACATCCGGGGAGTCGAATACGGCAAAGAACGGTCGTAGTCGCCGCCCCCTCTCATACTGGTATCTATACGGGTTTAAGTTACCGAACTGTTCGCAGGTTTAGAATAGAAAACTATACTGTTCTCTGCACTTCGAATGTAATATGCAACAGTACGAAGGGACAATCCTTTCGGGTGAATCCTTCGATCCGATTCAGGGCCGCGTTATCGTCGAGGATGGCCGGATTGAATCGATCGAGCGGACCGAGACGACATCGTCGGATATCATCCTTCCAACATTCGTCAATGCGCACACGCACCTTGGGGATTCGGTCGCGAAAGAGGCTGCTGTCGGCCTCTCACTCGAGGAAGCCGTCGCCCCGCCGGACAGTCTGAAACACCGACGGCTGCGGGGAGCCGACCGGAAGGAACTGGTAACAGCGATGCGGCGATCGCTTCGATTCATGGAGCAGACAGGGACAGCAGCCTGCCTCGACTTTCGTGAGTCGGGAGTCGAGGGTGCTCGTGCACTCCGGGAAGCGAGCCAAGAACTGGATATCGACCCGTTCATTTTTGGAAGCGAGGAGAGCTCCGTTCTCGACGTCGCAGACGGATTCGGAGCCAGCGGTGCGAACGACGACGATTTCACCAGGCAACGCGCCGCGGCGCTGGAGGCTGGTGTTCCCTTCGCGATTCATGCCGGGGAACCGGATGCGACTGACATCCATCCAGCAATCGAACTAGACCCCGACTTGCTCATCCACATGGTCCACGCCGAGCAGGACCACCTCGAACGGGTTGCCGACCGATCGATACCAGTCGCTGTCTGTCCGCGTGCGAACACCGTTCTCGACGTTGGAAAACCGCCTATCCGAGAACTTGTCGATCACACAACCGTCGGCCTCGGGACGGACAACGTCATGCTGAACTCACCATCCATGTTCCGTGAGATGGCGTATACAGCCAAAGAGTTCGATGTTACCGCACGAGAGGTCCTTCGGATGGCAACAACCGCGGGAGCCGATATTGTCGGACTCGACTGTGGCGTCATCGAACCCGGACGTCGGGGAGCATTCACAATTCTGGACGGTGCATCGGACAATCTGGCCGGGGTGGTCGACCCAGTTCGAGCGGTCGTCCGTCGCGCCACAGAACGGGATGTAAAGCGCGTCGTGGTTTGAGGATACTCGACCGGAAGAGAGTGTGAACTACCCCTCCCTACCGCGCTCGGGGCTACTGGCCCCTCGCTTGTTCACGGTAGGGCTTCCTGTTTCTGTGTCGGAACTTGCATCCGACGTGGACACAGCAGTTCCAGACCCCACAGGCGATTTGCCTTTACAGGCGGTTCGGAGTGTGCCACTCCTCCCAAATCTGGACGCACCAACTGTCGGCCCGGGATACCTGTCGGTATTCAGTAACGATGGAATACTCCGATCCGCGTCAGAGTCCTTTCTGCGCGATGCGGTGTGAATAGGCTGGCCTGCAAAGATGCCCGATGTTCATACTGGTGGCTGTACATTCGGACAAATATTCGACCACCGTGAGAACGAGTTCTCACGAGGATCGCTGCACGCTGTTCGACTCACCCCACGTCGGGTCGACATTCGTTCATTTCGTACTGCCACCAGTATCAGGCGAACTCTCAACCTCTGCTAAAGACAGGCTGTGTCTCGGTTTCCCGACTCCGGTACTTGTAAATGGCACAGGCCGCCAGCATCAACAGGAGACCGTACAGCGGTGGCGTCGCAGCGACTGCAATCGGATAGCCCAGAGTCTCCACAACGTCGGGTGCTCTTTCGAGAGCGTCGACGGTATCCGCTGTATTGCCAGTCACGGAGAACAGCACGCCGCCTATCAGGAAGAGATAGCGGCTGGCTCCGTCCTGCCAGAGATACAGCAGTGTCACGAGCGGGAAATAAAGTAGTACCAGGTACCACTGCAGGGAGGGAACAAGGATGAGCATCACGACCAGGGTTGCGAAGATCGCCATCTGGCGGTCCAGTTCGGTGCCGAGATCGTAGTAGAAGTACGCCAGGATACTGGCACAGATAAGCACACTGACACCGAAGATTACCAGATACGGTGCGGAGGGCCAGACTGCCGAGACGAGTCGGGAGATGGGTCGCTGAATCGTGATATAGAAGATGCCTTCGATAGGATAGCCGCCGGTGAACAGTTCGGTTTCGGTCCGGCCAGCCACCACATCAGTGAAATAGTACACAGTCGCATCCAGTCCATACAGCACCACGCCGACCACGAGTCCCCCGAGTCCGGTGAGGAGTGCCGCACCAACCGCGTACCACCTGCGGACTCGGAGTAGATAGAACCCGATCAATGCTGGAAAGACTTTGAACAGCGCCGTCAAAGCGAAGACACTGCCGGCCAGATACTCGCGGTCGCGCTGGAGTGCGACGAACCCACCGAGCAGACCCAGCGCGAGCAGAATGTTGATATTCCCGTAGTAGATCGTTCCGTAGGTGTGGGTCGAGAACAGCACCGCACCGAATACGAGTCCGACATCGATCCAGCCGAGTTCTGGACCGAGGGACTCGACGTATCCGACCAGTAGCCACGTCGCGAGACCGGCCCCGAGGACAGACAGGACAGTCAGTATCGCGTAGCCGGTCGTCCACTCGAACAGAGTGAATGGATAGAATGTCGGCAGCGTCCCGGGTGGGTAGAGATACACCGCCCAGTCGTACGTTCCGGGCGGAGTGACGTCGTAGAAACTCTGTCCAGCGAGTGCACGCTCTGCTGCGTAGTGATATGTCCGGTAGTTGACACCCATCGTCCCCCCGGGATTCCAGCTGGACAGTCCGATCCGACTGTTCTGGTAGTACGAGTAGAAACCGAGTGGAAGCGTCGCGAGGAGGACCAGCCAGGCACCGAGATTCCAGTTACGTACCAGCGGGCGGGCACTGAAGGGCAATCGCATTACACAACTGGTTATCCGCGATCAAAATAAATACTGCTCAACAGTATCGCGGAACGCAGACGTCGATTCTGTCCTGAAATTGGTCGATAGAGCGCCCATTCTGACGGTTCACTCCACGTTCAGACAACTCACGTTATTTATCATGATGGATTTCGATGTAGGTCCATGGGACTGGACGAGGATGCACTGGCGTATCACAGCAGCGATCCAGCCGGGAAAATCGAGATCTCGACGACCAAGCCGACGAACACCCAGCGAGACCTCTCGCTGGCGTACTCACCGGGTGTTGCCGCACCCTGTCGTGAAATTGCCGACGACCCCGAGCGAGCCTTCGCGTACACCGCGAGGGGAAATCTGGTCGGTGTCGTCTCGGACGGGACAGCAGTGTTGGGGCTCGGAGATATCGGTCCGGAGGCCTCCAAGCCGGTGATGGAGGGCAAGGGTGTGTTGTTCAAGCGCTTTGCCGATATCGATGTCTTCGACGTGGAACTGGATACCGAGGATACCGACTCGATGATCCAGTCGATCGCGGCGATGGAGCCGACTTTCGGCGGAATCAACCTCGAAGACATCGCCGCACCGGAGTGTTTCGAGGTCGAACGACGCCTCTCCGAGCAGATGGACATCCCCGTCTTCCACGACGACCAGCACGGGACCGCCATCATCACCGGTGCCGCGTTGCTCAACGCCGCCGAGATTGCCGAGAAGGAACTCTCGGACCTGGAAGTGACCTTCGCCGGCGCCGGTGCCGCTGCGATAGCCACGGCGAGATTCTACGTCTCGCTCGGTGTTCCGTCGGAGAACATCACGATGAGCGACATCGACGGGATTCTGACGACTCGGCGGGCGGAGGCAGGAGAGCTCAATCAGTACAACCGCCAGTTCGCCCGGGACGTTCCCGACGGTGATCTCGCGGACGCGATGGAGGGTGCAGACGTGTTCGTCGGCCTCTCGGTCGGCGGCATCGTCGACCAGGAGATGGTCCGGTCGATGGCCGACAATCCGATTATCTTCGCGATGGCCAACCCCGAGCCGGAGATTGGGTACGAGGCGGCCAAACAGGCCCGCGAGGACACCGTCATCATGGCGACGGGCCGGTCGGACTACCCCAATCAGGTAAACAACGTCCTCGGGTTCCCCTTTATTTTCCGTGGCGCGCTCGATGTTCGGGCCACAGAGATCAACGAGGAGATGAAAGTCGCCGCCGCCGAGGCGCTGGCAGAACTAGCTCGTCAGGACGTCCCGGACGCCGTCGTCAAGGCTTACGGCGATCAGCCGCTGCAGTTCGGCCCCGATTACATCATTCCGAAGCCACTCGACACCCGAGTCCTGTTCGAGGTGACGCCGGCAGTCGCCGAGGCGGCGATGGAGACCGGCGCTGCCCGGATCTCGATCGATTCCGACAGATACGTCGAGAAACTCGAAGCGCGTCTGGGCAAATCCCGCGAGATGATGCGAATCGTCCTCAACAAGGCCAAGAACATCGACAAACGCATTGTGCTGGCCGAGGGCGGCGACGAGAAGATGATCCGTGCGGCCGCCCAACTCGTCGACGAGGGTATCGCCGAACCAGTCCTGCTCGGCGACCGCGACCGCATCGGTACTATCAGTGAGACGCTCGGACTCTCCTTCGATCCCGAAATCGTCGACCCGGACGAGAGCGATCTCGAACGGTACGCCGACCGGCTCTACGAGCTGCGAAAGCGAAAGGGAATCACACGCAGCGAGGCCGGTGAACTCATCGAGGAGAGTAACTATCTCGGCAGTATAATGGTCGAGACCGGTGACGCCGACGCGATGCTCACCGGTTTGACCCATCACTACCCGTCGGCACTGCGGCCGCCGCTGCAGGTGATCGGTACCGCGGCCGACGCCGACTACGCTGCTGGTGTCTATATGCTCACCTTCAAAAACCGTGTGGTGTTCTGTGCCGACACCACAGTCAACCAGGACCCGAATGCGGACGTCCTGGAGGAGGTGACTCGCCACACAGCTGAACTCGCCCGAAGTTTCAACGTCGAACCCCGAGCGGCGTTACTCTCGTACTCCAACTTCGCCAGTGTGGACAACGAGGGGACTCGGAAACCCCGCGAGGCCGCCCGCCGTCTGCGCGAGGATCCAACGGTCGATTTCCCGGTCGACGGCGAGATGCAGGCCGACACCGCCGTCGTCGAAGAGATGCTCAGGGGAACCTACGACTTCGCGGAGCTGGACGAGCCCGCGAACGTCCTCGTCTTTCCGAACCTGGAGGCCGGCAATATCGCCTACAAACTCCTCCAGCGACTGGGCGGCGCGACGGCAGTTGGACCGATGCTCGTCGGGATGGACAAACCTGTCCACGTGCTCCAGCGCGGCGACGAAGTCAAAGATATCGTGAACCTCGCCGGTGTCGCTGTCGTCGATGCCCAGCAGGAGTAGGCAGTGATCGAGGTGAGCCGGTCTTTTCGCCGGCTTGCCTCCTATCGAGCTGTCAGAGTACCACGAGTACGAATCCGAGCAGGAGTGTCGTCGTCAGAAGGACCTGCACGAATGCCGACGCAAAGATTCCGACAGTGGTGATAAACGCGGCACGCAGGGCCTGGCTGCGTTCGCCGTTCCGATAGAGTTCGAACACGAAGACCGTCGCGGGAACGCCAACGAGAATGGCCAGTGGGCCGGTAAAGACGGCGAGCACCAGACTGACCGCGACTGCAGCAACGACGGTCGTTTTGCTTGCACCCCCCTGACTGGCAGCGATCGCACCGCCGAACACGTCGACGAGCATCGCAGCCACTGCAAGCCCGACGAACGTGACCAACGCCAGGGTTCCCGGCGTCGTGTAGCCGGTGGCCCACCAGTGGAACAGGACACCCAGAAGTGACAGCAACGCACCGGGGAGCGCTGGTACGATACTCCCGATGACACCAGCAACCAGCAGCCCGAACGTGATCGCCAGCACACCAGCCGAACTCATCAGTACGGGGAGGTTCGTGTGTGGCGGTATTCAGGGTGTTGGTCCCGGGAGCGTGTCGGGTAACCCCCCATCGGTGTTCGGCTCGTTGGTGGGGGTTCCAGTACCGAAATCGATGGATGCTTTATCAGGCCACTCAACGAGCACATACAGCGATGACAGACGGGTTCGCAGACAGGACCCTGGCCGAACACCAGCGTGTCTTCGACAAAATTTGGTGGCAAAACCCCGAGCGACAGAACTCAACGTCCTCATCGTGGTGGTTTTTCTTGCTGTTCCCCGAGGGCGAGGACGGTTACGGCCCCAGACAGCTCATGTTCTCACTGGCTGCCTGTGTCGGTGATCAGTGTCGTGTCAACGGCCAGCAAGCAGCGGGGATGGATCTCGACAGACCGATCTCCGACGGTGTAGACAGATTCAACGCCGCGACGGTCGGGTGGGCCGGTGACCGCGATCAGGTCCACGACCACGTCGTCAACCAGCCAGCCGAGGCTGTGCTCTCCCGCGATGACAGACGGATCGAAGCCTGGGCTGAACGCGAAGACGGGACGAAACGCGGGAGCGAGATCGCCGCACTGTCCGACCGCGATCTCGGACTCGAAGCCCACATCGTCGGCGACGACGCCGAGGCGACGTTCGAAACCTGGGGCGACCTCGACTCGCAGATGACGGCTCCACACCAGGGGCTGGATATCGACACGCCGCTGGGCGGTGTCCAGGTTGTCGCGTGGCGACAGATGAACTTCGAGGGGGAGTTCGACCTCCCGGACGGCACCGAGAGCCTCTCCGGATCGTGTTACTTCCAGCGCGTCTGTTTCGACATGCCGCTGTTTCCCTGGAAGTGGATCTGGGCAATCTTCCCGGATGGGACGTCGTTTTCGGCGATGATCCCGTTCGTCGGTCCACAGCTATTCCGACGAGGCTACAAATTCTTCTCGTCGAACACTCTGGAACGGTTGACGATCCCTCTCAGACAGTCCGGCTTCTGGCACTGGGGCTCTGGCGAGGGGCACGTGGAGTTCGACAGAGTTACCATCGAACCGATTTTCGATGGGAGCGAGCATCCAGACTTCGACGTTCGTGTTGAAACCGACGACGGTGATTACGTGAGCTTCGTCGCCCGAACTTACGGTCACGCACGCAACTGGCTCGAACGCGAGAAACTGGGCGGACGGGTCGACTCACACTGGAGTTACAACGAGTATATGTTCCGCATGGCGGGACTCACTGGCCAGGTCGACGGAAAACGGATCGACGACACGTCGATGGGTACCGGATTCGGAACACTGGAGTACAGTACCGGACTGGGTCTGTGAACCAGTAGTGGGTCCGTCGGCGCTGTTGCAGTGAGGAGTCGCAAGAATTGTCGTTCGTGAGGAGTGTTCTGATACTGCCGGCTGTACATTCGTAAAGATATGCGCCACCCCGGGGTGGCGCAATTCTTCAGTTTCTTACAGCCGGCAGTATGAAACAGGATTCCCAGCCACGGGAGCCGAGACTGCCGGCAAAACTGGCTATCCCGGTTACGAGAGGAACTCGACAAGATGTTCGCGGAACTGTTCGCGTCGGTCCTCCGGGACCCAGTGATTGGCTTCGAGTCGGACGAGTTCACAGGAATCGATATCCTCTTCGAGCTGTTCGGCCCACTCGATGGGCTGGAACTCGTCTTCGGTCCCCCATAACAGGAGCGTATCGGCAGTCACCTCGCTCGGATCGATTTCCGTCGTGTGACTCGTATTCGTCGCACTCGCGTTGCGGACGACCGAGGTGACACCTTCCTCGGTAGCCCACGGGGCTTTCATCGCGTCGAGGAACGTTTCGTCGTGGTCCCCACCCAGAAGTGTGTCGCGGAACAGTCCGTCGAGCATTCCCTGGAGTTCGTCCACACTCGTCTCGCGGGCTGTTTCCGGGAGTCCGAGATCCGTGATCGTCTGGATCGGCCACGAGTCGTACGAGACACAGTTCGAAAGCACCAGCTGATCGATGGCGTCGGGTGTCCGCGCGGCGTAGCGTAATCCGACGCCGCCGCCGAGGTCGTGGCCGACGAAATCGATCGTTTCGAACCCAAGTTCGTCGACGAGCCCCCGGATCGCGATCTCCTGTGCACGGATCGAGCGGTCGAAACCGTCGTGCATCGCCGAGTTGCCATAGCCCACCATATCCGGCGCGATTGCGCGCCGGTGTTCAGCGACCGCATCGAACTGTGCGTGAAACAGGTAGGAGTTCGTCGGAATCCCGTGGAGGAAGAGGACGGGATCGCCCGACCCCTCGTCCCGGTAGGCGATTTCGAGGTCGTGGTCGTCGACGGTAACTGTCGCGCTGTCCTGGGCTGCCGTCCAATCGCTGTATGCTGTCATTGTCTCACCTATCTGAATGCCCCAGGGTAGCCCGGAATCTCGGTCTGACTTTCGAATGCGTCTTCCGGGAGGCCCGGAGCGATGTTGAACGCACGGATCTCGTCGTCGGCCTCGCGCCCTCGCGTCAGCGACGGTGGGAAGGTCAACATGTTGCGGATCGTCGACGCGGTGAACCCCTCCGGTGGGCCGTCTTCACGGAAGTTGTGGCCGTTGACGTTGCCGTACGTCGTCGCCGCCGGATACGTCGAACCGTGGACGCGTCCCAGCCCCAGCGGGTTGCGTTCGGTTTCGAACTCCGCACACTGCAGTTCACACATGAACGCACGAGGAATCCCGCTGTGTGGGTTGAACTCCGTCGGGAACCGCGAATCGTAGTGGATGATCAGTGGGTCCTGATTCTCTCCACGGTAGATGTTGTAATCACCCCAGAAGAATCCGACCTGCTGAGGGAGGCCATCGTGGACCGCGCTGTCTGGTCCGACTCCATCCAGGTAGAGTTTGTCCTGCGGATCGACACCGGACTCGCGGCCGCCAGCGACTCCTCGTCCCATCCGCTTTTCTCCGTCAGCCTGAGTGTTGAACCAGAACGTCGGTCTGCCGACCTCTGATTCCTCTAGATTCTCCTGAAGATACGACAGCGGGATCCCATCGTCCTCGACGGCGAAGATCCAGTAGCCGCCGTCGCGGATCTTGTTCGGGACGAACGGCTTTCGGTTGGTCGTCCCGCCGACATCGTTGTCCGGTTCGCTGTTGGCCGGAACGGTCGTCCCGCTTTTGAAGTAGTTCGTGTACCCGATCTTTTCGTCGAGCATGAGCGGCGTTTCGGGAATGACGGCGTTCGTTTCGTCCCCCTCTGGGTCCGGGAACCAGACGAACGTTTTGTACATGTTCTCCGTCGTCACGCCCTCACCTTCTTCCAGTTTCTCCCCTGTAAACTCGTCGGGGCCGTTCCCGTCTTTGACCCACGACGCTTTGGGGCCGCTTCCACCGAGTGGTGGGACCAGGGTCCCGGCGTCGACCAGCCAGGTTTCGCCCATATGTCTGGCTTCGAGGTCGAGACCGAAGACGTCGAGCCAGTGATCGTGACAGGCCTGTCGGTCGTCACGTACCTCTTCGGGTGTTCGCCGCATCAACCCCTCCTGGAACCACTTGATGAGGGTCGGATCGGGCTGGAACTCTTCCGGTGACTCCGTCGGACCGTCGACGATCCCCTCCGCGAGGTACGCCAGCACGTGATCGAAGGTTCCGAGTTCCGGTGCCGTTTTGGTATCCTGGCCGCCGTAGGGAGTGTACTGGCCACCGCGGCCGCCGGAGTTTCTCTCGCCATTCTGACCGCCCTGATCTCCCTGATCCGATTGTTGCGCGTGTGCGCTGCCCAGTCCGAGCGCCCCCGCGAGTCCGATTCCGCTGATCTGTAGCATATTTCGTCGGTTCATGTGTTGTTGTGGCAGAGCGTTTTGCTGCCACCCAATTCTACTCGACAGAAATGGTTACGCGTTTGACCTATGTGGATTGGTAGCGCCTCTATGGGAAGCTCTCAGGAAGAGTGAAATCAGGAGACAGAGATCACCACAACACCAAAACCACGGTTTACGATTATAAAAAGCAGGTTGGTAATGCAACGGGATATCACAGCCACCGTGGTATTAATGTCAGCTCTCTAATTTATCGTGGTATGGGGATTCAACCACCACGAGTCGGTTCCTCGGCCGTAGAACTCACCTTCGAACTACGTGACACGGACTGTTTCTTCGTGGAGCTGTCCTCGGTTTTCGATACGAAGGTCAGCCTCGAACGGTTTGTCCGTCGGTCGGACGACCGATTACTCGAATATTTCACGGTGAATGGCGTCGCGAGTGAGGATGTCCTCTCGATGGTCGACCAGTCGGAGGGAGTCGATACTGCCAGAGTCGTCGGTCGGGGGGTCGGGAAGCGACTGTTCGAGTTCGTGGTCACGGGATCGTGTGTGACGACGACACTGGCAGACGCAGGGGCAATCGCACAACGAATCTCCGCAGAGGAAGGGATTGGAACTGTTACCGCCATCGTTCCCGAACACAAGGAGGTGAGAGCTGTCGCCGAAACGTTCCAGGAGCACCACTCTCCCACAGAACTCGTCGCACGACACGAAACCGATCGTGTGGCACCGGTCGAGACGGAAGGGGGTGCACAGATCACACTGACACATCACCTTACTGACCGTCAGCGTGAAGTTCTCCGCACGGCCTTCAGGAGTGGATACTTCGAGTGGCCACGGACAGGCTCCGCAGAAGACTGTGCGAGACAGCTAGAAATATCCCAGCCCACGTTCAGCCAACATCTCAGAGTCGCACAGGAGAAGATATTCGATGTGATGTTCGAAAAAAGAAATCCGAGATTCTGACAGGATCGGGACAAAGCTACGACTCATTGTGACGACGTTTGTGTCAGAGACGATATTTCAGACACTCCACGAGTCGTCAGACACTTTGGTGGAGACTGATTCGGTATCAGTATGAGAAAACGTATGAATAGTCTGTTCTGTTCTCACGAGTTCGAAGAGCTCTCTGCCAATCTTACAGACGAGATACTGCGGGAGAAATGTGTGGATTGTGGAAAAACCCGGGAGCGGAGACTGCGAGACTGAAGCCCATTATTTGAATGGAGGAACAGTCCCTCGCCGAGGGATCGTCAAGGCTTTCGACTGTGGTAGATTGATTCGGTTCCTGTAATTCTGGATTGACGTAGCCATCTCACACAGACGCCATACTGCTTTACGCGCTGTCTGCCTTAGCTATCATACAAATGACTACTGGAGTGTTCGATTCGACGAAGCGGGAACAGATTTCTGTGGGCGTGGTGTTCGGACACAGCCGGGCCAAGGGGCTGCGACAGAATGACTGACGACGGTCCTACGAGGGTCGCGATCGCGTGCCAGGGCGGTGGAAGTCACACAGCCTTTACAGCTGGCGTCTTGAAAGGGCTCCTTCGCGAATGGGACGACAGCTACGAACTGGTCGGCATCAGCGGGACCTCCGGCGGTGCGTTCAACGCGTTGGCGGCGTGGTACGGGCTGGTGACTGCCGACGAAGAGACGGCGATCGAACTCCTCGACGCGGTCTGGGAGGATCTGTCGGCCTCCGGCTTCTCTAACCAGATGATGAACAAGTTCGTAGTGCAACTGTCACAGCTCCAGAGCACCGGAATTCCGATGCTCCAGGTCAGCCCGTACGACATTCCCGGGCCGGAGGCTGGGAAAGACGAGATCCGGGAGACACTCGAACGTCACATCGATTTTGAGACGGTTCCTGATCTCTGTGACCGGGAGGCACCAGAGCTCGTCGTCGGAACGGTCAACATCAACGCCGGGGTCTTCGAGACGTTCACCAACGAAGACGTGACACCTGAAGCGGTCCTCGCCTCCGCGGCTGTCCCGGCCATGTTCGAGGCTGTCGAAATAGACGGGCATTACCACTGGGACGGGCTGTTCAGTCAGAATCCGCCGATCGACGATCTGATGACCGTCGGCGCAGACCGCAAACCCGACGAGCTGTGGATCATCCAGATCAATCCACAGGAGACCGAGGGCGAACCGACCTCGCTGGCCGAGATTGCGAACCGTCGGAACGAACTGTCGGGCAACATCTCGTTGAACCAGGAGCTGCGTGTCATCGAACGCGTCAACGACTGGATCGACGAGGGACATCTCCCCGAGAGCGGCTTCTCGAAAACCGAAATCCGCCGCATTCCGATGGGAAAGCACTACGACAGTTCGACAAAAGTCGACCGAGATCCTTCCTTTCTCACCGAGTTGATGGAGCTGGGCGAGCAACGAGCCGGCGAGTTTCAGGCGTCGCTGGAAGCCTGATCGATGGAATAGTCGGGTGATCGGACCGACAGTTCGACGTTTGCACTGTTCGTGATGAAACGAACCGTCGTCCATCGTGGCGTTTTGTACTGGGGAGCGTGTCATAGAATTAATCACAGGGTCTTGAGTTTCGTCCGTCCAGGATTGTCTCCCCGTTCGTAATTCGTGATGGCGACGACCACACGGAGACAAAGCGCCACGAAGACTTGTGTTCGTGCGTG
>SAYS01000030.1 GCA_004015825.1 Halovenus amylolytica
AAGCCGCTGTTCAATTACGTCTGAGGAGGCTTCAGTGTACACAGCCGTTGCCTCCTCATTCCTGTCGAAAAGAAGTCCCGAAAAGCCGCCACTGTCACGACGTTCTGAGCTTAGCTAAAGACGGATGGTCCCTATTTGTTTGCTCTGCTGGCTGGATTGCTATCCCAATCCAGATGTTGTCGCCTGGAATCACTTCGAATTCAAGGGAAGATCCACCGACTGATGTCTCATATTGATTTCTCTTTTGGTCCGGGTTTGCCCACAATGCGACTAGCAATTCAATGAATTCGTCGGTAAATCCCGATGCGACAGTACACCTTATCCGATCACCGTTTCCAGATGCGTTCGGAGCAGCAGATATTCTACTGACTGGGACAGTAGCATCGTCTGTTTGCTCGGTCACAGGCTCGTACCCAAAAGACGGTACCAGTGTTAATCTTTGATTCTGCCTCGCTTCACGCAGTTGCTGTTCTTTTTCCCACGGAGATGGACCAACTTCGCCCTCATCAGTCACAATCTGGTCACGATAACCGGGCAACTGCTCACGAAATGTCCAGCCTGCAACTCCAATAACAACGAGCAGTCCACCAAGGGTACGCCGGCGTGAGAGAAATGCTTTATTATCTGATATCAGTTCCTGAACTGGTTGTGAGGCCTTCGACTGCTGACGGTCTGCCATCTGACCAGTGGAACTCTCCTCAGTATCTGGACGGTTCTGGTCTGTCATTGATATCTTATTGCAGTTTGCTCACCGAATTCCGCTTTGTTGAGTGATTTCTCGTAGTGATCAAGTCCCCGTCTGAGATGTTCACCTGTACCCTTCATCGTGTAATGGCTGAGATTTCGCCAGGACTCAGCATTTTGCGCCGCTCTTTTTGCGAAGTCATCTGCACCGAAGACTGCGTCGTATCCAGGGCCGAGTAGCCCGTCGGAGAGGTTTTGATAGAGGGTACTGATACCCTCCCATGCAGCCGCTTCTAGTTGATAATCAACTTGTCGGAGTGCCTGTATCCGAAGGATTCCCGCAGTCCCGATTCGGTACTCCTGAATTCGATTCTCGAGGCTTATAATCTCATTCAGAATTGGTCGACGAGCACCTGCACTTCCGCCGCCAAGCGCCGCACTTTTCGCCTGTACTTCAGCGATGTTCCCAATTGTATCCACAGTTGTACTCACAGCCAAGCCCGCGAGGGCTGTATAGCCAGCATTTCGGAGATCACCGACACCGGAAACAGTATTTGGATCAACGTCCGTTACAACTGAATCTGATTGACGAAGAACATCGACAACGGTCGGTACTGCTTTGGCAATTTCTCTAATACCTTTAGCGACTTCTGCTGCTTGCAAGGTTAGTTTAAATATTTCAGTCGCATCAGCACTCAAGTCAAGTAGTGACCCACCGGCATCCGGCACCTCTTCATTTGCCCAGTCGATCGTGCTACTGGTTGCCGCCATTTTCATGTACTGTTGCTGATATGGGTCGGTAAGTTCATGCGAGGCCCAGTCGATAACTGTGCCTAAAGATTCAGCAACCTGTGGTGCTGCAGATAATGGGCTGATCGTGTACAATGCCAATGCACCGCTCAATTGAGTCAGTAGATTTGCGGTTCGGGCTAACTCTTCGACAGTATCGAACTTTGCATGTTGCTCATTCGTATACTCGAGACGCTCCTCGCTGTCGAACAGATATGCATCACAGAATTCGTGACTGACGGCGACATCAGTTGCGAGATTCGGCTCGAGCAATTCGAACCCTGTTGTCGTATATGCATATGTACCAGTGGACTTATCGGGGAGATTTCGCAGTACGTGATACTCTTGTCCGTCAATCGTCACCGTGGCTTCGATGGTTGCCTCTGATAAGGCTCCGGCACCGGCTGTCGAATTGGAGGTCCCTCCAGAATGCCCCGTGGTTTTTTTCGGATGTCTGCCATCCTGCCATTGCAACACTGGGTAGTTCGGTGGGTTTTCGACGGTGGTCCACGTCTGGTCGAAATCGAATCCCTCCATGCTTTTTTCAGCATCAGTTCCTGTCATTCCGTCAGCTGGTGGCTCGTCATCCAGCGTTCCGAGTCCCACTCCTCCTCCAGCGCTCTCGTCTTGCCCGGTCGCTGGTATGTCCCAGTATGCATTGGTCACTCTATCCTGGTCGAATTGCCCAATCAGACCACCAACGCTGTCACTCCCGCTGACAGAACCAGCTGCGTACGATTCGTTCACATCACCTGGTCCATAAATATACCCGACTAAACCACCAACATTTTCTCCACCGTTAACCGACCCAACTGCGTACGACGTACCAATAGAGCCACCACCAGTCCAGTAGCCTACCAGACCACCAACATTTTCTTCGGCATCAATTGATCCAGTTGCATATGACTCAGTTATATCCCCACCGTCAATTATTTCGCCTATCAGTCCCCCAACTTCGCTGGTTCCACTGACTTCGCCCGTCGCGTACGACCTGTTTACGGAAAGGACCTCAGCTGAGCCAACGAGACCACCGGTTAAACTCTCCCCATTGACCGTGCCTGTTGCAAATGATTGGTTTATGTCAGTCTCAATACTGAAGCCGAGAAGGCCACCAGTTGAGCCAGAGCCCTCAACGGATCCTTTCGCGTACGAATCAGTTATCGTTGAACCTTCATCGGAACCGATAAGACCACCTGCATTTCCATCGCTGCTAACTGATCCCGTAGCGTATGAATTCGATATGCTGAGATTATCGCTCCTACCAACGAGTCCGCCCACAGAGCTACTGCCCGTCACTGACTGTTCTGAATACGAGTCGGTTATCTCTCCAATCAACATGCTACCGATAAGGCCGCCGACACTGCTATCGCCGCTAATTGATCCCGTCGTATCCGAGTCGACTACAGTGCAGTTCTCTCCAGTTCCGATGAGCGTTCCGACACTGTCTCCACCGATGATATCGGCATCTCGAATCGAGATGTCTTCTATCTCGCCGTTTGCCACCTCCCCGAACAGACCGACGCTACTCTCGTCGGGACGGTCGATTATGAGGTCTGAGATTGAGTGTCCGTCGCCGTACAAACTCCACGAATTATCGGAGCCAGCATCGTCGATGGGCTCCCAGCCACCGGTGGGGTTCGCGACGTGGTCATCGTAACCGGGCGTATCTGCATCCAGATCGGCGACTAGGATGTAGTCTTCTCCCTCATCTTCCAACCTGCCCCGGATGGCATATAGATTGTTCCAGTCTTCGATCAGTTGATGTTCGGCCGATACGCGGCCTGTAGTATGTCGAAAACTCGTGATCCCGAGCACTCCCGCACCAGTCGTCTTCAATAGGTCGCGTCGTTCGGTCGCGTAATTAGGGATACGTCCCCTGTTCGCTGTGTCTGCAGACGCGTTATCGTCCCCATCCTCGTCAGTCATGAATCTCTATCAATAGTTACCCGGCTGGTGAACTGGCCAATTGTCCATTGTCTCGCTCGGTCACTCTTGCGAGCAGCCGATTTAGCTGTCTGTAAGTTCGAGGTCGCGGGAAGATTCGAGCCGGCTATCGAGTCCGATACGGTGATGTTACCATCGAGACCGACTTGAATTTCGCGCTCTGTACTGGAGTCGTTTTCAATCCGAACAGAATAATTCTGAGGCCGGGTAAGAGGCTCGACACTGAAATCTACTTGTTTAGTGTCATCTGGCTCAATTTCTGGCGTTGTGTTGTCATTCTCTAAGCTTTCTTCCCTGTGTAATAACACCGTTGCATTGCCAGCATCTTCGCCGCCGTTTTTGACGGTAACATTAATATTGATTTCGTCACCAACCTCTGCCTCCGAGGGCTCTACGGTTACGTTTGTTATACTGAAACTTGCACTGGGAACGTCGGGGTTGTCTGATCCACTATTCCCATCGAAAAACGGTAGACCACCGAACCCGATCAGAAAGATGGCCCCCAGTACAATCGCCACGAGAAGTATCGGTAGCATCAGGAGTTTTGGACGTTCTTTCAGACTTGCGATGAGCCGATTCTTCGAAGCAGTCGACTGGCCTGCTCTTTCAGTTCTCGCTCGCTGCCGGAGCTCTCGAATCTCGCTGTTCTCCATCACCCGCAATCCGTTGTAGGTGTCGGCTAGAGCGGTCGATAATCGATCTTTGACAGCGGATTTGTCTGCATTCAACTCCTTGAGACTCGCGATCGTCTCCGCCAGGTCACTGAAACTCTCTTGCCGTAGTTCTTCTCGTCTCTGCTCTTTCAGTCTCTCCAGTGTCTCTCTGGTCTCGTCGTGGAGCGTGAAATTTTCCCACTGATCTGAAGAGACAGACAGGTGGATATCAGCATATTCTGGTGGACTGTGGCGTTCACGAGAGACGACGATCGTGTTGCCAGTCGTAAGATACTGCGAAAGCGCCTTCGCGATAACGTCGTAGTCGGATGCAGTGATTCGAACAGTTCCATTTTCTTCGCGGACGATCGACTGGAGGAGCGATCTCTCCTCTCGGTTCAGTCCGAGACCAAACTCGGAATCAGCGTACAGGTCGTCTGGTGTCTTGTTCGCGTTCGCCTCTCCGATCCCTTCCCAGATTGTGAGCCACGTTAGCTTACCCGGGCCGTTGCCGTACGGTTCTCGAATCGTCCAGCCACGGTTCTCGACTAACTGCGTCCGTATCGCGGCCCGACAATCCGCGAACAGGGTGTCGAGGGTGTCACCGATGTACCGGATGCTCACCTGCTCGTTACGTTCGCTGGTTTTGACTTTCAGATAGGCTTCGATCTTGTACTTGTCATTTTTCGGTCCGATTGCGAGTATGTCCTGGTCGAAGTATCGCTGCATCTGGTTTTCGTCGGACGCACCGGCTGGGTACATCGCCCGGCCTTGCGAGTCGAATACTTTGAGCGATCCCATATTTATTCACCCATCTCCTGGAGGAGTTCTTCCATCCCGAAGGTCCGAAGCGGAACTTTTGGGGCGTCTTCCTCCGGATCCTCGCGGTTTTCGATGTAGACCGGATACGGCTTCAGCTGGAGAGATTGCAACTCCCCTTTATATGGACCACCCAACAATCGGTCGTTGATGTACTCTCTAAACTCTGCGTACTCGGCGTCTGGTTCCACATGACGCTGGTCGACGAAATCGTCCTTGAGTACATCCGTTTTGGTGGCTATCCCGATACTTCTCCTGGCGCTAGAGACATCCATGATATGTTGGTAATACCCCAGCTGGACGAATCGTGAATTTTCGTCCTGTTCCCATTTGAGATGTTCCTGAGTGTCGAAGACAAACCCAACAACGTCGGCGTCTCGGATTCTGGGGAGGACCGAATTGACCATATACACGTAGACGCTGTCTTCCGGACCCCCGCTGTCTGTTTCGCGCATCCCACGAATATCATTGATTATAGTCTTGTAGTTCTCTTCATAGCCACTGGTTTCGTTGTCGATCAGGTGTTGCCACTTGCTGGTTTTGATATCCGAATTCCCGGATAGTTGTTGTCCGATTGGTGGACCTCCAAATTCGACCGGTGGGTCCTCGTCGATCGGTGTCTCTGGGACTTCCATCCCCTCAGATGCGAGACGAAGGCCCTCAGGAATGAAGTACGAATACTCGCCCGGATAATCGAGTCCATTAATGAAAATATTCTTGCTAAAGACACCCGGGGTTGTGAAGTTGAACCCCATTTCGTGAACTTCTCCTTCAGTTTCTTCCGCCCAGTTCTCCCGGGCAATGATGTAATCTTTCTGCTCAGTAATGTACGGAGAGACATTCCGTGGGTTGTAATTCGAGTTTTGCGCCTCGGCAAATAGCCCGATAAGCAGATGTGTCTTGCCACTTCTTGGAGGTCCAATAAACACTATCTCTTTGCTCGCGTCGTATCGAAGGAACAGAAGGAACGAACCCAAGAAGAAAAAACTGGCGAGCAGATCCCTGGCAATCAGATTTTCAGACCCGACAATCTTGTGATTGTCGACAAATGCACCTAATTGGAGTGTGAAAATATCGCCATTTGAGACGAAAAACTGGGGATACTGGGTGTATGCTTCGTAAAACGAGATACCAACAAACACGACGAGTAACCACCAGAGGTAAGCAGCTGCCTTTGGGAATTCCACAGGCGTGTCACCCTCCGCTGTCAGTACCCTGTTTCGATAAATATCGTCTGGATTGAAAGACATGCGACGAAGAGTCTTTCCACCGATAGTAAAAATAGTAACTGTACCAGTGATGATGACTATTGTCCAGTCGATCATCCCCATCGCGGTGAACATCACCCCCTCGGCCCAAATGAACACGAAACTAATGAGCGTTCCAACTATGAGGAGTGAACTCTGAATTCGCTTTTTGAAATCGAAAAACAAGAGCGTCAGAAGCCCAAAATAGAGCCCAATAATAAGCGATACAACATTGACTAAATCAAGGTACGGGATAAATTCAATCAGGTCTCGGAAGCTCTCACGCAATCCACTGTAGCCGCCGTAGGCTCGCCCGATCATGCTTCCGATGAGGATACCCGAGACAAGAATGATCAAAACAGTGGCAACTAACCACACTTCGTCTCTGTACTGTTGATATTGCCGCGTCATGTTTTCTATCATGGACATAGTTCTGATGTATTAGCTGTTGAATCACCGATTTTCTTCGAAATTCTGCCCATCTTGTCCAGTGCTGATATCTTCGACTTCTGTTTCGATGGTGTGTCTGTCGTGACAACTGGTCAGTTCCGACCTGATGTCTTCAGCTGACTGTTCGAGGAAGAAATCCGGGTTTCCATCTATGTCTATCAGCTCTGATCTCGTGACGTAGAATCCTCGTTCAAGACCGAACGCGTGGCGTTCGATCGTTCGGATCTGATCCCGACGACGTGCCAGTTCCTGATATCGGGACCAGTATCCGTCATTAGCCGTGAGATCGCGTAAGTTGTCCATAAACGGAAGCCCCTGGATGTATACACACATCGCGACCTCCCATGGATCACCATTTTCTACGAACCACTGGTCGTACTGATTTGAAACCTCACTTATATCTAGATTTTCGATCAGCTTCTGTTTCACGTCCGCAAAATCGTTCGGGTTCAGCTTGCCGTCCACCTCCTGTCCTGCACTGATTGCTTCGCTTGCGTATGCCACGTAGACACCCGTGTCTGGGAACGAAGCAATGTTCGCGTTGTTGAGTCTACTCCGTTTGAGTCCGTTGTATCTGCTATCCAGAATGCGGTTACTCGTGATCTTGCTGAACGATTTCCGAATGTCCTGTCTCTCTTGCGGGGCTGTTCCTGTCGAACCCTCTTCCAGTAGATCTGTCTCTGCAAGTGACTGTTTCTTTACCGCGCTGGAGAGATCGGCAGGTGTTACTTCGTGTTCGTATAGTTT
This sequence comes from Halovenus amylolytica, assembly GCA_004015825.1. Classification (GTDB taxonomy): domain Archaea; phylum Halobacteriota; class Halobacteria; order Halobacteriales; family Haloarculaceae; genus Halovenus; species Halovenus amylolytica. The sequence goes on from SAYS01000030.1 coordinate 7,334, forward strand.
GTCGATCGCGTGTCGTTTCGTCCGATGGTGTGGAACATCGAATATATCGCTACTGAACCGGTTCTCGTAATCACTGTACAGTTCTCGAAGCGGTTCGGCGACATCGCCAGTCATCCGTTCAAAGAGATTAAAAGCATCTGTAATCCGCTCGTGTCGGCTCCGTAGCATTTCGAGCCGTTCCTGTAGTTGCTCCAGTTGCTCTTCGATCTCGTCGATATCTGTATCGATTTCAGTTTTGATCGTTTCTGTGACGGTATCTGCTATCCTGGATTCCAGTTCATCCGGCGCGGAATCAGCGACGACTCTGCCAAACTCCTCCGTGCGCTGGACAACTTCGTTCGGCGTGCCAGAACTGTCACCGAACCCCACGTCACTCTCGGCACCTGGCTCGTCTTCCTCGATCAGTTCCTGAACCATCTCTTCGTATCTGTCTTCGAGTTCCTGTCGGATATCCGCCTGCAGCTGCTCGATTTGCTGTGTTATCCGTTTCTCGACGTCAATCTCGACGTCGACAGAGAAGCCACTCCGTTCGAGAGCAGCCTCGGTATTTGGCGGTCGCGTAATCGAAAATATTCCTCTACTTTTTACTTTCTCGTAAGGCGTGCGGTACCGGTCCGTATCAAGCGCTCCCTTGTCTTCAGATCCGAACAAACTGCTCAGAAATCCGCCGTCTTCTGCACTGCTTTCCAGATTATCCCATCGCTTGCGGGAGACTTTGACATCACTAGTGCTTTCTATGACATCTGCCTCGAGGTTGGAAAGGTCGAGGCTGTTACGTCGTCCGAGATCACTCTTGAGAGTGGTATCAACCTCTTGTTTCAGTTGATCCAGGGCGGTCTCAACAGATGCAGTAGAAACCGTATCGACGTCATCCTCGGTTGCAACATTTTCGGCGAACTCCGAGAGCGCCGACTTGAATTCTCGCACCGTCTCGTCCAGTCGCATCTCTGCCAGGGTGGCGTTATCGTCGATCAGCGGCTTCGCACGTTGCCAGAACTCCTGCGTGTACTGGTCGACAGTCTCTTCGAACGCTTCTCGTTCTTCTTCGAGCTCCTGTTCAGTCTCCTCAAGCTCTCTTTCAGTGTCGGTTATTCTGTTGCTGACGTCGTCTCTCGCTGTTTTGAGAGTCTTCCATCGTTTCTTTTCGATACCACGCTCTAGCGACGGAACGAGCGTTGTTTCAAGGAGCTTTGTATCTGCGTCTGTACCGATCTCTGCGGCTGCTGACTCCATTGTCGCTTTCCGTGCCCCATGCAACCGACAGAGGAGTTCATACATTCGTGTGAGTCGGGCGAGTTCGGTGTACGCGATATCATTTATCAGGTCGTCACCGAACTCTGCGTAGTTATCGACACGTCCGTCCTGGATCCCCTGAATGTCGATGATAAACTCGATACCATCGATAATGGCGTCTAACCCCCGTCGTCTCACCACTTCGTTGATCGTCGCCTGGTCATGATCGAGATTGTCACCGTAGATGTCATCCAGAATTTGGTCACTGTCATCTGTAATCTCGATCTCGAGTTTTTCGAGTAGATCGCTCGTTATGAGCTGTTCGAACTCCCTGAGTCGTCGCTTCAGATACGTTCGGGATTCGTCACTCAGTTCGTCCCCTTCGACAGGGGTAACGTTCGGATGATGTTTCTGCAAATAGCTCTCTATCTCCTCGATACTATCATACTCACGGTTCAGAATCTCTCGTTTTATTTGCAGCACTTCGTGAATTTGTTCCTTCTTCTCTTTGATCTCGTCACGGCTGTAGTGGAGCACTTGGGGAATGACGATTGTGAATGGTGAGTAGCTGAGTGTATTGCTCAACGCATAATCCATATCAGTCGCATTGTAAACCCCGAGGACTGCGTACGTCATCGCACGATCGAGTTCGCGCAACTCGGGATTTGCCGTTGTCTCGCCATCGAGGTCGGTCGGTTCGAGCGGGAAGAGATAGATGTCGTTGAACGGAGTTTCGCCACTCAAATTCAGATATTCGAGCTCTGACAGTGCCGCGAACGCGTTTGCCTGTGCCTGATCCCGCTGTCCAGACGCTGGTAACGTCGCAAATAACTGGATGTTGGCACTCTGGTTGTAGCTCCGAATTTTTCTGGCGATATCGATGAACGTCCCGCTGCCGGTTCCGCCACCGAGTCCGGCGAAGATCGCTATCTCCGACTCTTCGATATTTGATGCCATCGCGTCGGCATACTCTTGCGTACCCTGTGCAAGAGCTTTGTAGTGTAATGCCTTCCCCAGCGCTCGCCGTTTGATGGCGCCCTGGCTGACATCATAAAAATCACCCCGATCGTCCACCGAGTTCAAATGTTCTCGCTGGACCCACCAATGCTCGGCGTCGGTGTGTTTTTTAATCTGAGCGATCGGGTCTTCACCGGTGAGGGAGGCCTGGTTCGTGATACTCACATAATCCGTTATCAGTTCGTCCTTGATGTTGAAACTTCCAACATTTACGTCAGGAGGTGTCTCTTCCTGCATGATTTGCTCGAGTCTATCCAACTGCTCACGGATATCGGCCACCTCCTTTGCATGATTCTCTGCATCCTCAGAGGCCGAATCCATGAAGATAACATCGATATCTTGACTCCGATCTCGCATGGCCTCGACAGCAACCCAGTCTTGTGAAAACATCTCGATGACCATCTTTCTCCCACCGCCGCCCAACGCGTATATTCGATCTGGGAACGTTACTGTGTCAACTTCCCGCTCGAGCAGGTATTCGAGTTTCCCTGAAAGTTCGTCTTGATCTTGTGGATTGTATTCTGTTTTGGACATCTATGATCACATGAGACGCGGTATTGGTTTCCAGACACCTTGCCACTGGCCTCGGTCTCCTTTAGCCCGATCAGAGTGGTTCTCTTGACTGTTACCCGACTGCGTCAATAGCCCAAGCCCAGTCCGAGAGAGTGGCCAGTTGGCCCATTTGATACCCCCAGTCACCATTCCAACCAAGGCCCAACAGTCGTTGGTAGGACCCAACGTGAAATTACCCGTCCAGGCCCGGTGAGAGGGGGGCGCCATCATCCGGCAGATATACCTATAGCTAATTTAAAATTATTCCGCTAATGAATTATTTATAGAGACAAAGGTTAAGTATACTATGATTAAGTGTGAATACCTAAGTCTAATCTGGGAATATCATTAAACTTATTTAATCGTTCCTAATTAGCTTATGTAAATTTCTAAATGATTAATATGAAATATTTGTCACTAATAGTTAATCAATAGAGGGTGACTCCATGAGAATCCCGCTGAAATCCCTGGAGCGTGAAGTACGTCATGGGGTCCCGAAGGTCGATCTATGACATGCACCTCCGAGTTCGGGAGGGTGACGGACCTCGGATGCGAAGGAACAGGAGAATTGGAATCGCGGCCCGGCTGACGCGTCAGCCGAGGCCGCAAGCCCGGAGCGATGTCGTTCCGCTTCACGCATTCAGGACTCCAGAGGACACCATGACCGCAACCACTGATCACTACATGGGCATTGACCTCCACAAGCGGCAAGCGCAAATTGCTGTCCTTGACGATGAAGGCGAAGTCGTTGAAGAGGTCCGCCGCGGACCTCGATGAGATCGCAAAAAAATGCGAGAAGCAACGCCGCACTCGAAGCGGGAAGCAACTACTTCACCATCTACGACAGACTCGACGAAGAATTGGATGTGACTCTCGCCAATCCGGCGGGCGGATTGGCTCGAAGACCAGAAACAAAAGAATGACGGTAAAGATGCAAAGAACCTTGCACGGTTCCTCCGGTTGGGCGAAGTGCCAGAAAGCTACGTTCCACCAGAGGAATTCCGGCGCTACCGCGCGCTTGCGCGCGGTCGCAAGAAGTTGGTAGACAAGCGTTCAGACTTCAAAAACGAGGTCAACTCGCTGCTTGATCAAAACGGCGTCACATACGATGGCTCGTTGTGGAGTGATCAAGGGCGTGAGTTCCTGCGTGAACTCACTCTCGACGACGCGTCGGAGTTGTTGCTGGAGCAGTGGCTGGAAGCAATCGACGAATTCACCGTGAAGATCAAGCGGATGCAGCGGCGGATCGAAGAGGTAGCAGCTGACGTAGACGAGCTGGATACGTTGATGTCTGCACCGGGTATAGCGGTGTTTTCTGGCTTGATGATCTACGGCGAGATTGGTGAAGTAGAGCGGTTTGACCGCACAGCTGAAGTTGTGAGTTACGCTGGATTGGACCCGGTAATCCGCGAGTCTGGCGACTCGCGGAGAGAGGGCCAAATCAGCAAAGAAGGAAACGACTACCTGCAATGGATCCTGGTCCAGTGTCCGAACACCGCCGTTCATAACGCGAAGGATCCGTACTTGAGTCAGTTCTACTGGCGGACGGAACAAACGAAACAAGCCGCACAAGGTAGCGATTGTGGCAACAGCGCGCAAGCTGTTAGTGGCGTTGTTCAACATGCTCAGGAAGAACGAACCGTACGACCCACCGGAGGTGAGCGCCTGAGAGACGCGGGGCGTCTCTCTTTGGGCGGGCCAGCGCACGGTGAGCGACTGGTGTGTCGTGTCAAGATACCTCCGCACGGGGGATGTGCAGTGGCTGATTCGACTGCTTGCTATGGGTTTTTACTATCAGAGAGAGGTGAGCAGTAGGACCACCAGAAAATCTAAGCAGATCGACGTGGTTTGTTCAGATAGCGGGATTCTCAGCGATGTCATAGAACTCTTGTCACACCGTAATGATCGTGCTTCCCGGATTATCTCCGCGTTCGTAGTTGGTGATTGCAACGACGAGGCGAAGGCACAGCGCAAGAAACACGTGCGCTCGTGCGTGGACGCGGCCTCGGGGATGCGTCTGCCCGAGGCCACAGTCCTTTACTGATTCGTTGGTTCGTTCGACCTCTGTGCGGCGATTATATGTCTTGTCCAGCGTCGATTGCTTCAGCTGCACGTCCTCACTATGTCCGGTGATACGGTCTTCAACCCTGACCTCGATATTTTTCGGATCGTCGGTGTTTCGCGGGTTGTACGGAGCGACTGGTACGACCACCTGCTGGCCGCAGGGGTCGTGCCAGTCAAGCGTATTGTAGGCGCTGTCACCAAGCATCCACATCGGTTTAGCGACGGCGAGCGCGTCACGGGTAACGCGCATCGCCGTCTCTTCTGGCGCTTGTTTGCTCTCGGTGAACTCAGCTGCAATTGGGATTTTTGAGCCGGACGAAACAATCGTGCAGCCGTAGCCGTAGTAGTACTCTTCAGCTGTTGGATCGTAACATTTCGACGCGTCTGGATCGGCAGGCATCACTCTCACGTCTGTCGAATCAATCGAGTAGGTCAAGTCGAGCAGGCCCCGGTTTGCGGCCTGCTCGACGAGGTGGTCGAAAACCTCGTCAACGACGTGTTCAAGATCAGTGAGGAAGCGATTGACCGCGTCTCTCGACGGCGGTCGAGCGAAGCCACAACTGAGCCAGACGACTGTGTTGTTCAGTTCTCGCGTAACTGGACGAATGCCATAGATGTCCTTGTAGTAGCAGTGCAGAGAGCCACGCATCATTTCTGGTGGTTCGTGATCTCGTGTTCGCCCCGGCGATAGTGGTTCACAGAAGATTTAGGTGTACTCTGAGTAGATAGGGCAATGACGGGAAGGGAGAAAGAGATCGTCCGTCACCTGTAGCGATTGTGAACATCCATACCGATGTACTCGATGGTTGGTTGGAAGCGTTGTACGTGTGGAAAGAGAGTGAACAGGATACGCATCTATCCGTGCTCGAGGCACATTTCTCTGCATCCTTGCGGTGAGGCCTTTCATAGGTCCGTGTTCGTGACACTGGAAATGCTTCGGCTTTCCTCCCTTTCCGATTCCTTATTCACTCTGTAGCATTAGCAGGCTTCTCATGGAGTCATAGGTAAACACCGTCTTGACACCTCTCACAGTATTCAAGGCCGGCGATATCGCTTTAAGTTTTCAAGTTCAGCGTCTATAACCACGACAGGACCATCTGTATTTTTGGAATATGAAACTAGGTCTGATTCGAACGAAGAGGAAATTGATGATCTTTCGTATTGACTAAGAACCTCTTGATCTACATTACCTGCTTCCCCAAAGTGAAAGACGAATTTAATTGTATCGCTTGGTGGATCCCAACTCCAGCCGTACCCTGGAACTTGATCGTTAGAATTTTCCGAGAAACCCAAAAAAATGCTAATTGCGTCCTCTAGCCGCCCAGCCACTTCTTCGTAAATAGGATTTGATTCTTGATCCGAGCCTTCCATCGCATCAATATATGGTTTCACCGTCGCATCGTTATCTATTCCACCCGCTGATCTGGTTATCAAAACCTCATCTCCAACCGCGATATCTTGTGCATTGACTGTCGGTGGTTCGTAAATCGTAAACTCATTATAATTTTCATTATCGTCCCAACCAGTTTCAGCAGAGAGTTTTTGAGCGATATCGTCTGTATCAAAATTACCTACAATCACAGAGGTCGGTGAACGTTCAAAATCGGGATGGGGTCGTCGATAGTTCAGCAGCTGTACAACATTCGTTTGAAATGGATCTATCTCACCACTATCAAAAAGAATTGATTTGCTGATCGAATCAAAGATGTCTTTATTATCGTCAGACATTTCTGAAATCTCTTTCTCAATATCCTGCATGTTAAAAACAAATATTTCTTGCAGAGTTGATGGTCGTTGAACCCAATCCTGATACCAATTACTATTCTGGGACGCTGATCCGCCATATGAACACCCAGCCACTCCGACTGTTCCGACTAATGCGGCTACTTTGGTTGATCTGAGAAATCTTCGTCTGGTTATGCCATTTCGTATGATATCTCCAGCCATACGACCAATTATTTAATAATCATCGTAAAATTGGTTATTACAGATCACTTCTGTATAATTAATTATATTCATTCTAATACAATCTTCTGTTGAGGATTGTTGGTAGGTTAGAGTAGTAGCTGAGGTCACAGCAGGCAAGGGTGGCGCGTCATACCGTATCTCAGAGCGTTTCAGCATCGTTGCCGAGTCAAGCGAAAACTAGGGAACGCTCTTCGGAAGTACATTGTTGGTACTTCCCAACTGAGATTGAGGCAACTCAGTTGAGTCCGTGGAATCGTTGGCAAAGAACCTCGTGACAGCAGTTCAGTACCACGAAACATCTCAGAAGATTAAACAGCCTCGCCAGATCGGAGAAAACTCCAGAGACTGAACAGAGCTGTCGCTGTTCGTTGGAGAACTGAGGCCGTGGGCTGGTGCTCAGCCCACGGCCGACCGGTATGTCTCAAGGACACCGACGCCGTTCATTTCGATCTGCCAACATCGGTTTAACTCTTCTTCGAGGACGTGGCGGATCCAGTCACAGAACGTCGGGAACGTGAATTCTATCGGAAGGTCGCGCCCGCCCCGCCATGGGCGGGCGACGACCGCCCACCGAAGCACCAGCCAGAGATTCTCCAACAACGCACTGACCAGCATGAACGCAAACCGAATGACTGGATCGCGTGTCGTCGTGGTTGCTCGTGCTTGGCGAACCAACCGATAACTCGTTTCAATGGCTGATCGTTTCCTGTAGAGTTCTTCGATCCGCTTTGCGGAGTGGTTCTCCAATCCACAGTCAGCGTAGCCGCGAATGACTTTACCGTGTTTGTCGCGGTCACCAGCCTGGTAGGAGACACAGACAGCGAGCGGGAAGTGCAGTTCCCGCTCGCGGTCTTTGTACATGCGATAGGTCGTCATGTACGAGCAATGCGTGTCGATTTTCTCCTTCATCCGATCTCCCTTCTCTTTGACCGGGATCACTGTTGCAGCAATGTCCCGAGAACGGCGGACGATGCGCTCGTTGTAGAAGCCACTCGATGTCGAAGGGATAGACGGCGACGCTGTCGAGGATCCGCTCGACCGCGTCAGCCTCGGATTCGTCACTTCGGACGTACGTCATTGCCAGCGCCACGGGCTTTCCGTTGGAAACGACGTACGCATACAGTAGCGGTGACAGCGTGTCGTTCCGTCCGTGGGAGCCATTCGACAGAGGTTACCTTCCTCGTCGGCGTCGCCATGATACGGATTATCGACGAAGTCAATGGAGACGATCATCGACCGGTCAGGGTCGAGGATCGTCATGGCCAAGCGCATGAACAGGAGGTAGTAGCGAATTCGAGTCAGCCACGGTTGAGCGTGTGTAACCACGTCATGACAGTATCGTCGCACGGTGCGCCATCCATGTCTGAGCATGATTCCCAGATAGAAGTCTGGTTAACTGCTGCAAAGATGACGACAGCCCAGATCTTGCCGGGATCAAGGCTAGGGGCGAGCTCTCGATTCCCGGGAGCGGCAACTGCCCAATGAGGGATTCCGCTACACCTTTGACGTTCGAGGCGGTAAGATAACCGTCTGGTTGTGGGGTCTTGAACACACTTCCTCAACCAGACACTTTCTCCAATCAGAGTACCGATTTAGCTTCGCTGCTCACGCCGTTTGGGAAGTACCGATTGTTGATTTCAGAGCTAATCATCGATGGCTTGCTTAAGTGCTTCATTTCCTGGTTTCCTGTAGAGTTCTCTGCGAGTTGAAAGGCTATGAGATACGGCGTTAGCTTGTCTTTTGAGATTCCTCGATGGGGTGAGAGCCACGATGGCAACAGCGATCCGCTCTCGCAGGTGTTGATGTGAACGTCATCATTAGCGTATTCACCGTGGCTATGGACAACGTATTCGCGGTCGAAGGTGTCGTCGGCATCGAGCGGATCGTACATCTGAAATCTGTCAGTATAGACGGTAAGCAAGTAATTCTTATTATTTGAATATATACTAATAATATATATGTATAGTAATATAATAATTACTAAATTTTTTCTCATTGATAATCGTCGGAACATGGCCGATTTTCAATACAGCCGTCGAGCTATTCTAAAGACCGGGGTCTTTGCGTCTCTCCTCGGGAGCGGGATAATTTCGGCTAGTAGAGCCACACAGTCTCAACAACTCGTCTCAACATCGTTTGAGCAAGCGAGTGTCGGCGAGTCCGAACCCACTAGCCCATGGTATTTATTTAATAATGGTGGCACAGTTGAAATCTCCAAAAGTGTGGCCTCGGACGGAGACCAATCGTATTTTACCGGTAATGCACCACTCGGAGATCCCGGTGCCATAGCGGTCGAATTAGATCTTCAACAGGTAGACTCTATCCTCTTTGATGTCTATGCGGTTTCAAATGACCCATCCTATGGAAATATCAAAGTCTCACTGGACGAAGCTGGCTATCCAAATCCAGGGGAAAAGAATATTTGGTCATTTAACCAATTAGACGGTGTCCCGCCATATGGTGGAGAAAACAAATGGCAGCGAGATGTTACAATTGATTTTTCTGACTACGTCAAAGAGCGTCCGGTAGTATTCTGGGTTGACGGTGATAATTCAGCATACTGGGATAATATCAGAGTTGTTGAAGAAGGCTCAACTCAGAACTCGTCTGGCGATAATATACTATGGGCCTTCGAAACCAATAAGGATGTATTTTCGTCGCCGACAGTAGTAGGTGATACTGTCTACATCGGAAGTTTCGATGAGAACACATATGCTCTCGATGCAACTACCGGCGATCAGAAATGGGCCTCACAAACCGGTTACTGGCCCCTGTCATCGCCGACAGTAGTGGGTGATACTGTCTACGACGGAAGTTTCGATGGTAATGTTTACGCCCTCAATGCAACCACCGGCGACCAGAAATGGCTCTTTCAAACTGGTGAAATTATTGCCTCATCGCCGACAGTGGTGGATGGCACTGTCTTCGTCGGAAGTAACGACAATAACGTGTACGCGCTGGACGCGGCTACCGGCAACCAGCAGTGGTGCTTCGAGACTGGTGATTGGGTGAAATCGTCGCCGACAGTGGTGGAAGGCACTGTCTTCGTCGGAAGTAACGACAATAACGTGTATGCGTTGGATACGGCTACCGGCGACCAGGAATGGGTCTTCGAAACGGGAGACATTGTGATATCGTCGCCAACAGTGGTGGAAGGAACTGTCTTCGTCGGAAGTAACGATGATAACGTGTACGCGCTGGAAGCGGCTACCGGCAACCAGGAATGGGTCTTCCAAACCGGTTCTTCGGTTGAATCGACGCCAACAGTAAAAAATAGTACTGTCTTCGTCGGGAGTAACGACAATAACGTGTACGCGCTGGACGCAGCTACCGGCGACCGGCAATGGCTTTTCCAAACCGGTTCTTCCATTAAATCGTCGCCGACAGTGGTGGAAGGCACTGTCTTCGTCGGAAGTAACGACAATAACGTGTATGCGTTGGATACGGCTACCGGCGACCAGGAATGGGTCTTCGAAACGGGAGACATTGTGATATCGTCGCCAACAGTGGTGGAAGGCACTGTCTTCGTCGGAAGTAACGACAACAAAGTGTATGCGTTGGATGCGGGTGTTTCAGGGTCAAGTGAAGGATCACGTGTGACTCTGGGAACGCTCGGCCACCACCACACGTGGGCAGATATCACGTCCCTTGAACCACTCACCGCCGAAATGGTCACTACCTCGATATCCAATAATTTCGTCGAGATGGAATCGCGGGGCATGCTTGAATCACTGTTTGTAGATATCAAGGACAGCTTTGCTCCACCAGGAGTAGGAGTTGACCCAGACAAGAACGAAGCGTACATCAACGTCGACGTTGAGGTGTCGATCCCAGATGCAGACCGTCGAAACATCGAGGACGTAACGCTCACGCTCGAAAGTGATGGGATTGAATTCGGACAAGATCAACAAGACGAAGGCATGCGACGCGAGTCTGCGGAGACATTCCGGTATGAGAACCTGCGGGTACGGACCGAAGCCCAGGTTGGACTGACACGCATCCGCGCAATACTTCAAGGGATATCGAGGCTAATGGGTGCTGCTGGCGTCCCTGGTGAAGCCGGCCCACTCGAAGAAACGATCCAGGCGAACACAGAAGCATATCCTGACGTCTATTTAGCTGCAATCGAGGTAACGTACGGCGATGGCTCGACAGATACAATCACTATAGACGAGCGACTGCCACGATACATCGACGTGTGTCCAGAGAACCAACTCATGGCAGTCAACCCGCTGAACTACCCGCAACCACATTGTAACCTGGACAACTACACCGACGAAGATTTGCAAAATGCTCGCTCTTACGCTGTGTTGTCGCCAGCGTCGCTCCTCGTCGAGGACACCAACGGAAACCGGATCGGGCGCGTCCAGACTGACAAAGGCTGGGAGACTGTCGACGAGATCTCCAATGTGTTCTACTCGGGTGCACTAAACCAGGAGTTCGTGTTGGTTCCCGACGCAGATAGCTACCGAGTTATCGCCCAAGGGACAGACAGTGGCACTATGACTATTCAAATCGACGAGCCAGCTGACGAGGACGGACAGATCACAAGCGAAGTCTATGAGGATATCCCGGTCGATACAGATACTACTGCAGAACTTCCCACGGACGACAGCGCCATCCGACTTGACGACTCGGGTGACGGTGACTTCGACCAGACAGTCTCCCCGGCGGAAAAGATCACCTGGACGAATCGTGACTATGTCAACGCATCATTCAATGCGCCTCCTGATACATCGCCAGTCCTTGAAGCGGACGAAGATACCAGTCATGAAGACAATGACACCGACAACGTTGACGGCGACGGACCAGGATTCGGGGTCGCAGGAGCAATCGCGGGACTCGGTGGTGCGGGCTACCTGTTGAAGCGGCGACTTGATGAGGAGGATAGCGAATAACAAACACAGTTGCGGCCTCCAATTCCCACATTCGGTACTCTCGCTGCGTCCTAGTCGCTTGCCGGGCCATAGGAGTTTTTGGACTAGAATACCCTAGCACGGCCGACACGAGAGTTCAGCGTCGACACCCCAATAGTCACGATGACCGGGACTGCAAATGCTGCATATGCGCCTTGATCGTATAGAGCCTACTTAAGCCTCTAGCGTGTGGATTAACGTATATGAGTGACAAAGGCCAATTCAAGATGACACGTCTCAGTGTGACGCCTTGATTGGCCCGAGTGCCAAGGAAGCATCATAATGGGCGCGGCCGACTGCTGTCTGACACCGGGCGACTAACCTGCAGAGGTGCATCTCCAGTCCACGCTCGATCACTCTATAGGAAACATGTATACACTCGGTATCGGTGTTCATAAGCACGAATCGCGCGTGGTTGGTTTGAACGATACCGACGAGATTCATGACGAGGTTCGCTTAGCGTGCACGACAAGAAATCCGTAATCGGCATCATCTGTCTTTTCCACCGCCTACGTCAAGCTTCCAGTTCAACGTGCGAATCTGAGTAAATTAGCTGTTGGAATCTCTACCGTCGGTAGAATGACAGGTGGGCCATCTACTGTAATGAAAAGGTGTCAAACTAGCATTGGGTTCCTAGTAAATGGATACCGTGTAATTATTCATAGGGCTGTCAACCGGTCGTTTGCCTGGTGAATTTGTACGGTATACTCCCTGTCAAATGGGGGTAATTGCAGCCCGGGGATTCTGATTCGACACCTGTCTACTAGTAATTTCGAGGTGTGCTGACCAAAACGCTCAAAGTCAACACAGGCAGAATGGCGTTCCACATTCAGTAACTATTAGTAGATTCGTAAGGTCTCAAACCCACCGATATACTCCAAAATCTCTTGGAGGAATTGAAAATATCAAGAAAATACTGGACTTAGTCTGGAAGTGGAGTGGTCGGTCGTTATGGGAGATACACACATCAATCCAATTTTTCAGTAATACATAAATCTGTATTAATTTGCTAATATAGCATTATTTTATTCTAGAAACTTACTATTTTAGAACGATTTTTTGTTCTCATAATCATATAGCATTACTACTAATTAGTATTAGTTATTATCATAAGTAATTATATTTTAATATGATTACTGTTATGAAAACTCATACAGTAATATTTTGTTAAATATGGTATGAATTTTCTACTCTGTTGAAATATCTAATAGTATTATAATGTTTGTATCTGACGGCTACAGCATATGTCAAACCAGAATAATAGTGTTATGGGAAATCGATCAGTAGAGACGAGCCGTAGAAAAATGCTGTTAGCAGCCACTGGCGTCGGTGTCGGATCAATAACGAGCGTAATTCCAACCAATGCACAGACCAGCGGTAAAAATCCAGTTTGGGAATTCGAAACCAATGATAGAGTTATCTCTTCACCAACGATAGCAAGCGATACAGTCTTTTTTGGAAGTCACGACACTAACCTATATGCTATAGACAGAGTGAGCGGGGACAAAAAGTGGGAATTTGAAACAGACAATGTCGTGTCTTCATCGCCAACTGTAAGTGGGAACACTGTTTTCCTCGGGAGCCACGATGCTAACCTATATGCAGTAGATATAGAAGATGGGACCGAGCTTTGGAGGTTTGAGGGCGATGGCCCTATAATCTCTTCGCCAACAGTACTTGATGATAGGATCTTTGTTGGAAGTTCCACGAAATTATACGCACTTGATGAACAAGAGGGTGATCTCCTATGGGATTTTGACACTGAAACAAACACGTCCTCACCAGCAGTAATTGAGAACAGATCGGAGAAGTTGTCATTGCAGCCGGAATCAACCAATTTAATCACATCATCACCAACAGTCGCAGATGGAGCAGTCTATATTAAAGGAGGTGAAAGTAAAATATATGCACTAAGCGCCGAAGATGGTGAACTGCTTTGGGTATCAGAGGTTCGTAAGACTGACCAACTGTCGAAAAAAGCGCCAATAACTAAAAGCAAATTGACCAGTAGAAATGATTATTTACAAAAACTAACCGCAAACAAGATGTCAGATATTATCAGTTCACAAGCAAGTATTTCTTTTAGCTCGTCTCCAACGGTGAGTGATGGGAAATTATTTGTTGGTGGTTTTGACAAAAGCCTCTTTGCACTAGATACAGAGGATGGCTCTGAACAGTGGATTTTTGATATTGACACAGATGTCCCTTCACAATTATTGGAGTTTCATAAATCAGCACAGCAGCAACGTTCAAGAGGTTCAGAGTTATCATCACCAACAGCAATCAATGGAATAGTTTATATTACTGATGAACACGGTACCATATATGCAATTGACACTAGAGACGGGGAACTATTGTGGTTAACCGAGCTCCGGAGCACTGCCTCACTGTCCACGGAGTCGACAATAGCTGAACACACAGAGAACAAAAGAGATCCGGTTGCTAATCGCACAAAGGCGGACAAAACTTCTGACCCCTCAAAATTGCAGGTTGGGTTTTCGATTATTTCTTCACCCACGGTAGCAGATGGACGAGTATTTGTGGGTTCCTTCAACAGGCTATACGCTTTAGATAGCGAGGACGGGTCAAAAAAATGGTTTTTTGAAAGCGGTAATAACGTAGCCTCTTCACCGACGGTTGTTGATGGAACTGTGTATTTTGGGAGCAACGACGGCGATATGTATGCAATAGAGACAGAAATATCGGGATCAAGTGAAGGCTCACGGGTCTTGCTTGAAACACTAGGTCATCATGATAGTAGCACAGCTAGTACTTCTAGCAAAAATAATATCAATGATGTATTTGGGCCAGGATTCAGTTTTGGAAGTACGATTGCTGGATTTAGTGGTATAGCTTATCTATTGAAACGAAGGTTCAGTGTAAAGAAAAGTACATAAACAATATTAACCAAGACAGGAGTGTTAATTGCTTCCGGTTGACACTAAACAGTTGACTTGCGATCCTATCGTTCACAAATCAGACGGATCATTCTTTCAGAGTTTGGGGTGTCCCACCGCAGCCCCCCATTTTTGAGCCTACTGGCGTGCCGGGCTTTCGTTCACGGGCTGAATGGGTCGTCCTTTTGGCAGTGAAACGGCCGAGTTTGAGTGCCTAAAGTACTTTTCTCTCGTTACGTGCTGTAGCTGGTTTGACTGGCACCGCCGTGACGGCAGGAGATGTCGGTCGTGGATATTTCGGCGGTGACCGACAGCCTCAAAACGAAGAAGGTCGTCGCCGTGATCCCACGTGATGATGGCACGATAATCCCCGGCCCGGAGTTTGTAGTACGGATAGCCCGAGAGCGGTTCGAGGCGATGCTCGGTCCAGTCGGTCGCTTCATCTACCTTGTTCATGACGCGGTCGGCGACCTGCGAATCGAGATTTTCTAGGTGCTTGATAGCCTTCTCGGTGTACTCGACGTCAGTCATCCAGACCCAGTCGCTCGCGTACCTTTTCCGCGGTCACTGTTTCGCCTCCCTCTGCCTCTTCACGGCCCTTTTCCAGATCTTCGACCGTGTCATCAGAGATTGATCGAAGTCGAGATGTTCAAAACAGCGTAACTGTCTCGGTACCTGCGACACTCAAGAAACCTTCTACCGAAGCTACATCTTGCAGGGTTGCGGTTGTACTGGACACATTCCGCACTCCGCTGTTTCGTACGTGACGCTTTCTATGACAGGCTCAAAAATACTAATTTCCTCCCGGCCATGTCAGGTCCATCTCTGTGCGAGAAGTAGTGTAATCGCACAGGGGAGTATATTGAGTTTCCGTCCCGTTATATATGGCAGCTGGGAAGAAAACCGGTGAAACAGCTCATTGAGAGGTAAATTAGGCGACTCCGAGCGGGATCTGTATCAGTTTATAGGATAAAGCGTGAGACCTCACTCCTGAAGCGCAGACTGCAAATCGTTAATGTCTATCGATGTCGAGTGTATCCACAGCGCACCGAGACTGAGACCGAGCACGGCACTGGTTACGGCGAGAGGTTCGCCAGATGCGATCTCAGCTGCGAGTCCGTTCGACAGGAGGATCGCGGTACTCAGCGTTACGATCACAAGCCATCCGACACCGATTCCTGCTGCCGTTCGCCGGTTTGGTGGGTACTGCATGGCAGGGTGCAGTCGGAGGATCGAATCCTGTAGTCTGACCCACCGTTTCATCACTCGACTAGCGTATCTCGTCATCCAAGCAACGACGCCACCGATGCCGAACGCGGACGCTGTCTCGTTATCATCGTCTTGGTAGCGCTCGGCTAGCGTGATCAGCTCGTCTATGTCCATCCAGAAGTCTGCTCGGGTCTTGATAATCGGTTCAAGCGTTTTCGCCGATCTGAGATCCTCCGCTGTCACCTCCCCTTCCATGATCATTTCGAGGAGATCGGCTCCGTCCTTGTGCGGGTGCTCAATTGATTCCGAGATCGTCTGTACTTCTTCACCGACGGGATGCGAGCACCAGATACAGTGCTCGTATCCCCGAGTTGTCCACTCGTTACAGCTCTCACATCGGACTGGTGCCACCGGATCATCTTCTTCTTCCTCGTCGATCTCATGACCTTGTGCTTTAGCAGTCTTGACCGCACGGGCCTCGGAGAAGCGGGCGATGTAGTGGTACGGCGCTGAGGATAGCCGTGACCAGCCGAATCTGTCTCGAAGCATCTCTTCGTCAGCTGAGGGTTGGCGGGCGTGGAAGCTAGCACACGAGCGGCGGAATCCCTGGGGCGAAGTTGGTTTTCCGACTCCCGCGTTGTCTGCAGCCCGCTCGAATACCGACGAGAGGGTACCGTAGACGATCGGCTTATTTTCGCCGTGATGAGTCCAAATGGGCGTCTCTGAAGTCATGTCCGGCTCACTGTCGAGGTGCGCCGGATGCTCTTGTTCGAGCCACTTACGGAGAACAGCGACGCCAGCGTAAATGTAGACAGTCCGGGAGCCAGTCTTAGCCGTGTCTGGGACTGTGATGACGTATCGATCACCCTCGTCTTTGACGTGCTTATACCGCAGCCGGTGCAGTTCGCACATCGGCCTGAGACCGGCTGCCCACTGGACGATGATCAGGGCAGCATCCCGAGGGTTGTCCTGTTGCTTCGCCATCTCGATTGCCTCCTCGTATGTCACGACTTCGGAGGGTAGCGGTGTGGGATCCAGATTCCGAGTGTACTTACCAGGGTCAATCTCGGCAAAGCGTTTCGGGAGTTCTTCCTCATCGAACTCTGCATCGGGCGTATAGTCTAGCATCAGGTGCCCGAACACGCGGAGCGACGAGAGACTTGATTCCATCGTGTATGGAGACAGATCCTGATCGTCAAGCCAAAGGCAGATGTCGTTGACTGCTTCCCGCCCTTCGGCGTCATCCTGAAGCGTCGTGGCGAGGCCGCCGACGTTGACAGCGAACTCGTGGCAACAGTACAGGAGCGTCTCTTTGTAACTGTCTTTGAAGCGATCCGTCTTTGCGTTGATGACATCCATCTTCTCCTCGAAGCGTTGGAGGACCTCGCGATCGGCGTCGGATATCTCCTCGTCGAAGGCTGTGCCAGTCGGGATTTCCGACTGTAACCCGCCCCAGTCGCCGACGGAGTCGAATGTCGTCTGATCGTTCGATGCCATGCAGTACTTCTACCTTTTGTCCACAGTGGTAAAAGTGTTAGCGTGGAATTGTACCTTTGTAAAGTTCAAACAGCGTTAGACATGATGTTTTGATATAGACTATATAAATGCGGTATCTAAACACCCAAAGGTTCTTTACAATACACAATTAACGGTTGACTGCGCGCGGTGGTCCCGCAGGAACTCGGCGTTGTCACTCGGCGTCGGGAAAAGTGGGGCCAGGTGTAGGAGCACCGACCCCGCGCCGCCAACCATGACGGCAAACGATGATACGCGCGGCAGAAGTGATAACCCTGGTGCTGGGTTCGAACCCACAGCCGAGGATCACACTGCCGCTCTGAACGCCGACGCACAGACTGTCCTTGAGTACCTCGACGAGCGTGGTGAGGTTACGTTCGAGCAGCTTCGCGGTCGAACACTGCTCCCGAAAACGTACCTCCAGACGATCCTTCGAGATCTCGAAGAAGATGGCTACATCAGAGTTAGCGCCGGGTACAGCACCGTTCAGATTGAGCGACGTGAAGCTGATGCTGACGGCCGTGACGCCATCCCTGACGGCGGAGTCGACCTTAGCGAAACCAGAGTCGATATGGCAGCCCGTGACATCTACCGAGCCACCTGTAACCGGCGGCGACGGCAGACGATCCGGATCTTAGCATTGTTGCGTAGGAACGACGATATCGAGATAGGTCGCTACGTCCCAGTTGATACGCTTGCGTGCGCGATCGTTGCAGCTCGTGACCAGATCGAACCTGGAGATGTAGACCCTGATGCCCGCAGGAGTGTGTACGTCACATTGGTGCAGACGCACCTGCCGCTGTTAGACAAACTTGGCCTTGTACGATACCACGATCGGCCACAGAAGGTCGAAGCGACGGACGACCTCCTGGAACTATCCGACCTGCTCACCAGCGTCGATCGACTCGCTACGCGGACCGAGGGGCGCGCTGACAGCGATCTATTCCGGGACGCCGACACGAGCGAGTGGCCGGGGGGACAATGATGCTCGGTCATCCGAAGTCGACCGCGCTCGAAACCGTCGGCTCAGACAAGTCGATGGAACTGCTCACACAACTGCACAACCGCCGACTTGGAGTCTCAGATGAGACGATTGCAGTCCCGCTCGACGAAGCTGCAGAGGCACTCGCCAAACACGAAAACTCGCATAATCAGGTTCCAGACGGGCAGATCGAGATTATCTCCGCAGTACTCGAAGAAAAGTGGCTACCACGGATGTGCGAACTCCGGATGATTGGGTATGATGCTACCGAGCAAACGATCACTGTGACGCCAGCGACGAGCCTGCAGTGGCTTGTGGTACGGCCGGACCGACCCGGTCGAGATGACGAGAAGGTCGCGTCAGCAGCCGCTTGGACTGCTGCCCGGATCGAAGAGTGGGATCCGAAATCACTCGCCACGATAAACAACGATAGTCAGGTTGCCAAGGATGAATAAGAACGTCCAGTACAGCCAAAAGAAGGCCCTCAAACAGCGAAGGTGCGAGCTTCTGCTGTGCGGTGTCAGGGAGGTGGACTGTGACCTCTTCAAATTTGAAGTGCAGTCCGTCGCGTTCCCCGGTGGTCGAGTCGGTCTCGGCCCGGGAGAGACTACGCACATCCACGAGGACTGGCTGAACTGGGGGAGGTGCTGTATTGATATCCTGCTGAACGATCCCTATAACCAAGGCTGCGAGAGCGATCTCTGTGACGCGTGTCGCCAGTCCGTCCATCGGCGCGTCAAGTACCACGACATGACGCTCGGCGAAGCACGGATGCAAACCGTCAAGATTGTACAATTGCCTGACGCTCTCCAGAAATCTGTACAGCTACTGACACCGAAAGGCGAGGGCTTCGCTCAGGGGGTTGATCTCTGATGCACGGATACACAGCAGCCGGGGAGAACTACCGTGTCATCCCGCTCGATCCGGATGACGCGTTCGAAGCGATCAGCAACGGCCGAAGACGGCAGGTGCTGCTCTCGCTCGACACATCCGATAGCCCAATCAGCGTCGGCGACCTCGCCGTCGAAATCGCTGCAGTCGAGAACGGGATCGAACCCAGCGCGGTCACGAGCGAACAGCGTAGCCGCGTCTACATCGCCTTGACGCAGATGCACTTGGATACACTCCACGAGATCAGCGCGGTGAAGTACGACTCTCGAAGCAAGCAGGTCGCTCCCACCGACGCGACCGCTGGCCTCGCAGAGGTCATCCGCCGCACTGAATCGTCCTGCTACTCACCGGAATCCGAGCGCGGAGGTGAGGTAGACGCATGATCGAAGATCCGATGCCGATCGATCTCGCCCCCGAGGAACTCGCCGAACTCGTTACATCCGACACGCGTCGACGCCTTCTCAGGGGGGTGGAAGAGCTGATGATGATGGACCCAACCGAGCCGTACGAACCCCGCGTGACGCACCTCGTCATCGACATTGCTGCACTTGACGACGACATCAAGAATCACTTCGTCTCCGGGAAGCAAATCCAAGACGCTGCCGAGAGGCTCCGTGATGAGCACCTTCCGGTGTTCGATCAGTACGGTATCGTCGAATACGACCGCGACGAGGATCGGATCTGGACGACGAAGAGCACGATGCTGTTCGCCGCTGCGATCGACGAGATTGAAGCCGCCGTTGATACGGATGAGACGAGTGGGACGATCTCCGCTGACGACGCTGAAGAAGCCGCCAAGGCGTGGCTCTCGACCGCGACACGGGGCTCCAGCTGAAGGCGAGATTCCCCGGCGACGGGACAGTACCTTCACGCTCACCCTGAAGAAAAGGCGTGAAAACGCCATGTCGCTGGCGAGAGCGACACAGGCATGGAGTTATCCCATCTTCACGGTGAATGAGACAACATACCCTCTGTGATCAGCGTTCCCTCCGTGGTTGACACGTGATACACCGTGTTCTCTTCTTTCGGCTCGATTGAGTTGATCGGGATTTGACCGCTAATTCGTCGATTTCCGACAAAGGCTAATCGCTTCCGGCTGACTTTGGGACGGGTTTCCAGCAGATGTTCGAATGCTCTGCCCGTTTCTCTTCCTGGTGTGAGGCGGATTTTGTCGGAGTACTCCCCTTTCTCTCCCTCGTCGTGGCTCCAGTCGTATCCCAACAGATCGAGGTACTCACAGACCTGCTCGAATATCGGCCCTTCGTACTGACAGTACCCCAGCTCCTTCCCCTCCGGGTAGGTTCCATCAGTGTCCATCAATCCTGCCAAGAATCCGCGAGCGTAGTCCTCGTCGTTTGAAGGACGCTCTGACGTCAATCTGTCTCGAATGGTCTCGTCACAGGCACCGGGTGACACCGGCATCAACGCCGTCTCCGAGCTGTCGCTATACTGCCGTCGTTTTAGCGACAATTCGAACTCCGGGACTACGTGGTCGGCGTACTTGACGACAGTCCGTGCGACCTCCTCATCCACGGAACTGATGTACGAACCAGTGTTCCTAGGGTCTTCGACTCTGTCTTTCCATCCCGGGACGCTGCCATCGCCACAAAATGCACCTGTGATGTATCCTTCCCGGTAGGCATCGTTCTCTTCGTATCCGTTTGGGGCGGCGAACCTATAGATTTCGTCGTCTACGTCAAGTTCCCCAACTTCGCGATACATCGACTTGTTCCACTTCTGAACGAGGAACTTGTGGCTGGTCGAGACGGAAACAGTAGCGTCGGACGTTATAATTTGGGTCGTTTCTGCCTTGCAGGCCTCAACGTCGGTGATTTCTCCGACGCGGTACATTCGGTACCGGTGATCGCGTGGTGTTTTGTCGAAGGTGATGACTCGTTGCCCTGGTGTGAGCGTGCTCACCGGCTCCCAGGTCATGTCTGCGAGCAGGGCTCGTGTCTGTGCAGCAGTCGGCATATTACTTATCACCCCCATGTAGTGTATCCAGGCATTCCTGGAGTTCTGACGATGGGAATTGGACCTCTTGTCGGTCAGTGACTGCACCGAACGTTTCGATTGCGCAGTTGATCGCCCCATCTACGCCACTCTCTGTGGCGAAGAGCGTTTCGTAACACGATACACGGTCGTTGGCGGGAGTGTCTGGTCTGTCTTCAGGACCCTGAAAGACAGAGTTATCACTCGCAGTGCTGTGAGTATCTGGTGCTGTCATATCTGGCGGTGTCGTCTCCGGTGTTCACGCACCGGGGGCGCTTTCAGCCGAATAAGCGTACTGCCTAGAGTCTAAAAGATATTTGTACTCTTAGTGAGTGAAGCCGAAGAGAAGGGTTACAAGCATTCTTCCTCGGGAATTCGTTGTGACGTTTAGGGTGATATTATTAGAATTATCCAGAGAACGGTCTCATATCAGGAAGGTTCAGTCGCTCGCAGAAAGCGATTCTCGACGTCATACCAATCTTGAAACTCCGTGATGGGCTGGGCTTCACTACTCTTGTGGACGGATTCGTTGATCATTTCTTCGGTGAAGGTGGGTATTCTCTGGAGAATGATGCGGACCTCCCCCGGACGCTGATCTACGAGCACATCCAGCTCTACTTCACTTCGACGTCGACTTCTACGACTGCCGACTCGTCGCCGGCACCACGACCACGCTCCCGTCGCGACCAGGCTGGCATACCTACCTGTACGTATTCGACGGCGCCGTCGAGGTCGGTGAGGAGTCCGTCGGGTACACCGAAAGCGCACTCGTGACCGGCGACCGCGACGTGGCCATCACTGCAACCGAGGATACTACTATCGTCGCGTTCACCATCAATCCCGACGCGCCGGTCACGCGCCAGGGCACCATCGGTCGCTGAGAAACCGGGGTACCGACGGTGGTTGGTTTTTTATTCCTGAGAGGTGGTGACTTCAGCGAAGTCCCTTCCTGTGGCTGCAGGGCATCTGAGGACCTCTTTCAGGAGCGAGTGCATGATCCTGTGCGGTTGCGCCGGATGGAGGCAGCATAGGAGACGTTCGCAACCGGATGGTCGACTCCCAACTGATACGGACTGAGCCCAATTAACCAACATACCGTCCTGTACACCTCTTTCGTTGGTTAATCAGGCAATCTCTTCCCCACCCGCTATCATGGGAGTTCTTCTGTCACGTCGACGAGTCCCTCTTCGGTCTTCCAGTGATACAACCGCCCATCTCGGGCGAATAGCTCGAAGACGCCGTCCTGCATCCAGCCGAAGGGGTACTCCTCGTCCTCGTATTCCCGCTTGAGTACGTGACTCTTCGCGAAGTACTCGGTCGTGCCAACAAGCAGACCCTGCTCAACGAGGAAGTCGCTTGGCTCTTTCTCGGCGACACCGACGAGATACGTAACGATGTCAGCGATCAGGCAGAACTTCTGGATGCTGTTATCCCACTCGCCACGGATGTCGACCATCCGGAAGGCGTAGGCGTCCTGCCGTCGGTTGAGCCGGTCGACCACGAGATTCAGCCGCCGGATCGGCTCTCGGTCGTAGTTCCCCAACACAAAGTACGACTGATCGTTCTCATAGACAGGCGTTAGCTCGCTCAGGGCGTGGAGGATTTCCTCGTTGTCCACCAGCGAGATCTCTTCATCATCGAGTTGGTCTTTCGCACTGGTGAGGACCTCCTCGGGGACGGGCGGCTCCTCGTCGGACATACACGAATTCTCTCACCGCCGTGAGATATGGTTTATGCAGTAAATTACTAGTTCAATCAAATGTAGTTTACTCAAAAGTGATTTACTCAGGAGTAAACTACTTGGCGCCAGGACGTGTATTGTGTCGTATGAGCACTGACCTGGGGACGGCTGCAGGGATGGAGTCCCGCGAACTCGTCCACTTCGTCACCCAACAGACGCGGTTCGCACTGATCAACAACATCCTCCAGCACCCCGACCAGCTGCCCTCGATGTACGAACTCGAGGAACTCAACCCCAGCGTGAGCGACGCCACCGTCTACAAGCACATTCAGAAGCTCATCGACACTGGCATTGTCAAGGAGGTCGCTTTGGACGACGACCAGCGCCGGCAGGGCTACCCATGGAAATTCTACAGTCTCACCGAAGAGGGTCGGGAGTTCTTGGAGACGCACAATCTACTCGCCGCGGAGGAGACACTCCAGCAGATCTACGACACCATCTCCGACAAGCCCGAGAAGATGGTCAAGTACGAAAACGCCCCCCGCCCGGACTGAGTCTAACGGCACGCTCTATTCCTGAGTTGTTTGCTATTTTCTCTCTTCAGCCCGTGACGAGACGATATCTGATTAACCAACAAAACTATGCTACTGCATGCTTTGTTGGTTAACACGAGGCGACAGCTAATGTCCTACGAGCCACCGACACCGCCAGCGGAACTCCCAACAGATATCGTCAATACACTCAACGGCTACTCTCCGGACCAACTCCAACACGTTGCACGCTACGCCGAAGAGTTGGCAGAGCACAAAGCTCGTGAGGCCCGTCTCGAAGAGGAATCAGAAGAAGACGAGATTGACGAGCGGCCGGACGATCTTCCGGACAACGTCCCGTCGAAGGCCACGATCACCATCAAAGAGATCAACGACAACCGCTACTACTACTGGCAGTGGCGAGAAGGTGACAAAGTGAAGTCGAAGTACAAGGGTCCAGTCAATCCTGACGAGTAGGGGCATTCCAGAAAGAACACGTGGTTCGCTATCAGGTAGACACCCCGTCTTCGAAGTGAAAAACCGCGTGTCATACAGCAAAAGTTGGAGGCTGTACTGATTTTCACATCGATGACGGGGGGATGTTCGACCCAGTATTTACACTTCGATGACGGGGGGTCAGACGGGCGACTTGCACTTCAATGATGGGGAGGGGAACGACTGGTTCCAATCATAGACGTGCTGATTCACATGAGAGTCGACGATTCTGTGTTGCACATCAATGACGGGGGAGCCTTTGAGCAGATGTACTTCGGTGTCGGTCCCAACCAATGAGCCGTGAAACCCCTAAATTCAGGCTGTATATCGGATACAGCGCGTGAATAAACATCGACAGTGGTTAATCTTTTTAATCCTCCGGCGTACAACAGGCATATGGCCGGTAGTGATCAAGAAGAGACGGACCAGTCTACCCTTGATGAAGAAACAAGTTCTACATCGGATGGGGAGCAGATAGAATCCGCTCGTGAGAATGCTGCCGGGGACAAGAACCCAAATCAGGGATCTACCGAAGAGAGCATTCAGCGGTCTATCCGTGATATGCTCGATGATGATGGAGACGCATCGGTCTTCGTCAACCGTGACCTCGTCGAACCAGACACGATTATCGATGAGGAACGGATCGTCGGCCGTGACGATCAGCTCGAGTCCGTCGTCTCGTTTCTGAAGCCGACTCTCCAGGGAAATCGACCACCGAATATGCTGCTGTACGGTCCTGCAGGAACAGGTAAGTCACTCATCATCGGGGCCGTCACACAACAGATCATCGAACTCTGCCAATCCAAGGGTGAACGGTTCGGCGTTGTCGATATCAACTGCCAGCCAATCAATACTCTCGATCAGGCCGTCTACGAACTCGTTCAAACCGTCGCGCAGGACGTTGGTACGGAAGTGGGTGTACCAGAGACCGGTGTCTCGACGAAGCGCAAGTACCGACGTCTGTACGAACTAATCAATGGGTACTATGATTCGGTCATCTTCATCCTCGACGAGATAGACCTCCTGGTCGGCCGGCGCGAAAACGATGAGCCTGCATACTCGAAACTTCTCTATCAGCTATCACGGGCGAGCAACACGAACGAAATCGAAGGTCGCGTATCCGTCGCAGCGCTGACGAACGATCCAAAATTTATGGAAGATATTGACGGCCGTGCCGAGAGCTCATTCAATCCACGTGATGTCTACTTCCCCGACTACGACGCGAACCAGTTGCGCGAAATTCTCGAAAATCGACGTGATGCGTTCCGCCAAGATGCTCTCGAGGACGACGTGATTCCGCTCGTGGCGGCATTCGCTGCACAAAGTCACGGTGACGCACGAAAGGCAATCGACCTGTTCCGCGGTGCCGGTGACCTCGCAGACGAACGGGGAGATGAAGAGGTCACGGAAGACCACGTTCGAGAATCTCAGGAGGAAATCGACAAAGACCGCTCAATGAAACTCGTAGAGGGACTCACAACACAAAAGAAGATTTCATTATACGCAACAGCAGCAGTTGCGCAATACTCGAACCGGACGGGCAGCTCTGTTCCAAGCCCGGTCGGGTTCAAAGTCTATCAGTGGGTGACGAACGAACTCGATGCTGACCAGATGACTCGCGAAACGTACGTCAAATATGTCAAAGAACTCTCGACGTACGGGTTGATTTCAACAGCCCGGAAGAGCCGCGGACGAGGTGGCGGAATGTATATGGAGTTTACATTCACGGGCGATCCTGAAGGGATGATGACTCGGATTGTCGATGACACCCGTCTAGAGGGAATAGTCAAGCAACAAGAGCTCCTTCGTTCAGTCGTGAATGCTCAGCTGAATGAATTCCACGGAGAGTGAGAATCCGATCGAGCTTTGAGTTTGGAACACACCCCATGTTCGATGTGTAAAATCAAGATAGCGAAAAAGAAGAGTCCGAGAGAGTTCCGAACAGTAAGTCGATGCATTTGAGACAAGAAGAATAGTCACTTGCACACTGGGTCTAACGGACAGATAAATTCACGAAACGAAATTTTGTGACCCCCTCCCCCCGTCATCGATGTGTAAAACCATGAGAGGAAAGGGGGTAACGAGAAGAAGAGGACGTAAGACTGACCATAAGGGCATAGCAACGAAGAAGAACAGCTCAGCGGCCAGAATTATATCCTCATAATACATAGATATTGTCTGACGAAGTTTTATATATAATACACTGTAACCATAACCGTACTAGATTTCCACGTGTAAATTAGGAGGAGTGGAACTCCGACTAACCAAGCATAATCTTTCTATCACTATACTGCTCTCACTACGCGATTTCTTTCGTTAGCAACCGTTTCAGGGTGTTAATCCCGACTCTCGTTGTTTGTCCCATGAGAGTTCCCCCTACCCTACTCCTCTGTTTACACATCGATGACGGGGGGTGGGGGGTTATCTCATGGAGTCTACTGCTCCTCATGTTCGGTCTCTAAAATTTGGTCTGTCAAGTCGGGGGATCGTGAACGGTATATCTGTCATTTGCAACCTTCTAATATCCTACCGAACAGCTGCATATCCGACTCCGTCTTGTTGCCAGCGCGGCTTCCCTGTCGTCTGGAAAACTTCTTCATCAGATCACAGACGGACCGATACAGGTCGATGGGTCTAGCAAAGTTTGTTCTGGCTACAAAGGACAGGAACATCCGCGTGAGACCCGCTAACGTGGCGGTTCGTCCCAAACAGGCTGCTCAGGCGTTCGGTGTCATTCGCTTACTCACTCTTGCTGGTGAATCTGTCGATTCAGCCATTGATTGTCTCGCTATTCGGTCTTTCCGCCATTCTACATAACTGTACTTCTGCGGTTAAACGAAATGGCTGTTTTGAAGTGATTCCGGACTTCAAGGGACACAGTCTGTGTCTCCCGTTGGTACTGATTCGGCAGTTTTCTGTCGGTGGCTCGATCCCACTGGGTTAGCGTCTTCGCCACCGTTGTCGCTCAACCGATCTGTTATGCTGGCCGACGAACATATCGACGTTTGAAAGCGTATACACGAGGAACTCTCTTGATGGGAATATAGTACCATCCCAAAATACTATGTTCCTACACACCGTGGATTTTTATATGAATGATCGAGATCCACTGGAGGAGTTTGCAGATGTCAATGAAGCGGTCGGAGAGGACTGGGAATCTGAAACGACACCCTACGAGCGCATTCGTCACGTTATTGGCCATACGTACAGTGCCGTCTCTGCTGAGTCGGTTGCTGATGATGCACGGACGGCTCCGAAGACCGCCCGAAAGCACCTGAACACACTCTCTGACGAGGGATTCGTCGAGACGACGACCGGTGAACACGGTGGCACACTCTATCGCCGCTCACCCGAATCGCTCGTCGTTGAGCAGGCTGCCGACATCCTTGAGCACGTCTCGACCGACGAACTCATCACTCGAATTCAGGACATGCGTGAGCAGCTCACCGAGTACCAGTCTACGTTCGGTGTCGAGTCACCCGAAGCGTTGGCTGTTGATCAGACGAATCAGGCACTCACCGAGTCCGGTTCCCAACAGGATGAGATCGATCCAGAGACGATTCGTGAGTGGAAAACACTCCGTCGAAACCTTGCATTCGCGAACGCTGCTCTTTCGATCGGAAATGCCGAGCAATTCGTCGACGGCGACCGTCGTTCAACCGACGATAGCGTCCCTGCCTGACGATGTCGGATTCGTCTGATCGGGCGGAAATCCACACGCTTCGTGGGGCCACGGACCGTCCAGCACTGCTGACAATTCGTGGTACGCTCATCTGTAGAAGTCAGTACTTAGGATTTTCTCGAACCACTGGTCTGTGTTGAGTGTGAGGCTGAGGAAGTTCAGATAGCCCTGTAAGTGGTGTTTTGAGACACCTCGGAACCTTCGCAACCAG
>SAYS01000031.1 GCA_004015825.1 Halovenus amylolytica
GGTTGCGAAGGTTCCGAGGTGTCTCAAAACACCACTTACAGGGCTATCTGAACTTCCTCAGCCTCACACTCAACACAGACCAGTGGTTCGAGAAAATCCTAAGTACTGACTTCTACAGATGAGCGCATTTAAATTCGCTACCAGCTTCCATACGCTCCTAATAAATACAGCCGTTACAGCGGCACCAGCACAGGACGCCACCGCGTCAGCGTCGGGTTGTTGACCCGTGTCCTACGTGTGACCTACTGGCCTAGCGGACAACCGTGACCGGTACTGGTGCCCGTCGAGTGACCGTCTCGGCGACGCTCCCGAGTAGAATGCGAGACATCGGCGACCGACCGTGGCTCCCGATAACGATCTGATCGATATCGTGATCGTCTGCGAAGGCCACAATCTCACGTGACGGGTCGCCGACAGCAGTCCGTGTCTCGATTTCTACGCCATGCCCGTCGGCAATCTCCGCAGCCGCTTCAAACAGCTCTGTGGCGCGTTCGTCGGCCCGTTCACGAAGTTCATCGGTCCCGACCAGTGCCCGGGCGCTGTAGCTTTCTTCGATATAGTCGATGACGTACAGGACTGTGACCTCGGCGTCGGGGTGCAGAGAAACGGCGTGTTCGAGTGCTCGTTTCGCCATCGGCGATCGATCCATCGGAACGAGGATGTGAACTGTCATTGGTTGAGTTTGGTCAGTCAGCACTGTTTGGACGGCGTTGTTCAGAGATGCCCCACCAGCAAGAGAGTGAGGGGGAGCAGAACTAGAAACAGTCCGAATGCCAGAAAGAACCGGGGGTCCTCGAGGAGTCTATCTTGCCAGGCATCGATGACTGCGGTGTACGGTTCGTAGGTGACAAGCGCGACGAGAGTGAACAGCGTCGCCAGCCCCATCACCAGCAGGACGATCGCGACACCGGCGGTCGTCTCCAGCACGAACGCCACGACCAGTGTGTCGAAAAGCGTCCCAACGTTCGCGCCGAGGATGTACGGCACGATCTCCTCGCGCCGGACGAACTCCCGGTTGTACAACGGCACAACTATGCCGAGTGAAAAGGCAACACTCGTCGTGAGACCAGTGATCAACAGCCCGATAGCGAACGCCACCCATCGCCGCTCGAAATGTTGGAACATGTAGGTTCGGACCGTTTCGGTGTCAACGTGTTCTAACAGTTCGTCGAACAGCCAGAGGCTTCCGAACAGCAAGGCGAGCGCGATGACCATTGCCAACCCTGGCCCGACTGTGCGTGTCACGAAGACGGTAACTGGTTCGAAGTACTGCAGTGTCTGGAGGGACAGATCCAGCCCACTGGTCGCTGCAAGTAGCTCCGATTGAAACATCACCAGGACAACAAGTCCGAACGCGGTCACCGGGAGGTAGATGGAGAACGTGAGAAGAAAGGTGAGCAGCCCCAGACTCGTCCCCTCGGTCAGAGTTCGTCCACGACGCTCCTGAAGATAATCGAGGACACCGATAAAGACGACGATAGCCCCGCCGCCGAGTCGAGAGCCAGCGATCATCAGAAACGACTCCGGGACGGTAACGAGTCCGGATCGGAGCAGCGTCACCGTAAGCGCCGCGACGACCGAGCCGTTCGTCAGAGCGTAGGTCGTCAGCCAGCTCAGCCCGAGTGCGGAGCCGTTGCCGACGACGACTCGACGGAGGATCCGCTCGATGAAAGGCTCCGCTGCTTCAATCGCCGTCCCGAGTAGCTGAACGGCAAACAGGAACAGCAAGACCGTTGCGAGCGCGGCGATCCAGAGTGGCCCCACCTCGACCAACAGGGTCAGTACCCTCGCGGCTCCCGTCTGGCCCTCAGATAACTCGTCCGACCTGGTCATGTCTCGATTGATTACAGTCAGCGTCCGTTTGATTCTGACCCGTGTGATGAACACTCACCACAGCGCGCTGTTGGCTCGACGTGGGTAGTCAGGGAAACCGGTAGACGTTTGCCAGTTTCACCCAACCGGACAATCACTGATACATCCCCGCAGTCTGGGCCTGTTGTTCTTCCTGTTGCTGGTACTGTTGTAGCTGCTCGGCGATTTGTTTCTTTTGTTGCTGGATCTCTTCAGCCTGTTCGAGGAGCTTCTGTGTATCAATATCGAACTCGACGAGTGGCTCCAGTGCGTCTTCGATGACCGAGTGTGCGGCCCCGGGGTCGGGAATATATGGGTTCGATCGCACGATGAGGACTGCTGCTGGCACATCTTCCCGGTAACACTCGGCGACGAGTGCCCCAGTGACGCCTCCGACGACACCTGACCCCTCCGCTAACGTGATCCCCGCGTCGGTCAGTGCGGTCTCTAGCCGGTCTGTCGTGGCAATACCGATAACCTCCCCGCTACTCGTTTCAGATTCTGCTGGTGCCCCGGCGAGGAAAACAGCCCGTTCGAACTCTTCGGCCACATCGCTCAGAACGCACTGGCTCAACGAACCAAACGCATTCGGTGGGATCGGCACGTCACTCTGGAGAGTCATCACGTCTGGATTCCTCCCGCCATAGACTCGCACTGCGTCACGAACCCGGCCATCGTCGAATGGCGCGACTGGTGGGAAATCGTCTGAAACGATACTGCCATGTTGC
Organism: Halovenus amylolytica; assembly: GCA_004015825.1. GTDB lineage: Archaea > Halobacteriota > Halobacteria > Halobacteriales > Haloarculaceae > Halovenus > Halovenus amylolytica. The sequence goes on from SAYS01000031.1 coordinate 2,580, forward strand.
TCTAATTCGAGTTGTTTCGTAATCTGGTCGACGGCAATCGAAGCGACCATTCCCAATCCGGGGAGACCCTCGATAAGCGTCGGTGATTCGGCTGTGAATTCGGTCTTCGTTTCGAAACGCGTGGATGGATTTTGTGTCACTACTCGACACCCACGGTAATTTTCGCGTGGCTAACATTAATTCGTGCTCGTGGTTTCCAGTGAGTGAGAAACCGACGCTGATTCGACGGTCGCCGTTTCAGGCTGCAATCAGCACCGGTCGCCCCGCCTCCTGAACGACACGGTCGGTCACACTGCCGATCTGCTGGGTTTTGGTGTGGGATTGACCGTGGTACCCCAGGATAATCAGATCTGCATCGACCTCGTCAGCATGATTGATAATCTCAACGTAGGGCTTTCCGTGGCAGCATCGAGTCGTGGTCTCGATATCGAGTGCTTCTGCTCGCTCGACGATTTCTTCGAGTTGCTGATTCCCCCAGTCTTCGACTGCCTGTGTTTCTGCTTCCAGGCTGCTCAGGGCTGGTTCTGAATACCGATCGGTGTCCACCACGAAGATGGCATTCAGCTCCGCATCGTGTTGTTCGGCCTGTTCGAGAGCGTGTGTGACTGCACGGTTCGCGTCTGCACTCCCGTCTGTTGCGACCAGGATTCTGTCGTACATACTTACCATTACGGGAGGGTGGCTTATCAATTCACCTACAGCTCCCGGCTACCGGTAATCCGGTGGAAAATAAAAACGATGGGAGGAGAATGGGGTGGTAGGCCACTTTGACCGGTCACAAGTATAAATCCGAACGGGTTGGCTGATTTTTCGAGTCCGGCCCTCGAAAGACTGGTTTACAGCCTCGGTCGACGCCCCTGCGACAGGCGGTGCCCCGGCAGATTTCTGCACCGTCCACGGGTATGCGCTGGCGGGCGTGGAAAGGATCGCGGAACAGGTCGGTGTCTGGGTTCATACTGCCGGCTGTACATTCGTAAGGATATGCGCCACCCCGGGGTGGCGCAATTCTTCAGTTTCTTACAGCCGGCAGTATCAGTACCACCAAAGAATATATACGTAATCTTCAAGAAATACGGTCGGAATGAGAGTATCGGGGACCGTTATCGCTGATTCTTCGACGGTCATCGAAGATGGGTGTGTGCTGATCGAGGGGGAGACAATCCGCACAGTCGGAGACCGCGAACGGCTGGCCGAGCAGTATCCGGACCATCGGGAACTCACGACAGATATCGTGATGCCCGGAATCGTCGGTGGACATATCCACTCGGTCCAGAGTCTCGGGCGTGGGATCGCGGAAGATTGCGAACTCTTCGACTGGTTGTTCGACTACATCCTCCCGATGGAGGCGACACTCACTGCCGACGAGATGGCTGCTGCAGCCAGACTCGGCTATCTCGAACTGATCGAGACGGGCACCACGACAGCGATCGATCACCTCTCCGTGGCACACGCTGACCGCGCGTTCGAAGCAGCGGGTGAGATGGGACTCAGGGGACTGCTCGGGAAGGTCCTGATGGACCGGCGTTCACCCGACGGCTTGCTCGAAGCGACGGCGGATGCACTCGCCGAGTCCGAACGGTTGATCCAAAAATACCACGGCAGTTTCGGCGACAGGATCCGGTACGCCGTCACACCGCGGTTCGCCGTCTCCTGTACCGAGGCGTGTCTGCGTGGGTGCCGGGAGTTGGCCGACAGCTACGACGGCGTTCGGATCCATACTCATGCCAGCGAGAACAGGAGCGAGATCGACACTGTCGAGGCCGACACGGGGATGGGCAACATCCACTGGCTCGACGAGGTCGGACTGACTGGCGAGGATGTCGTCCTCGCACACTGCGTGTGGACCGACGATTCTGAGCGAGAACTGCTGGCCGAAACCGGAACGCACGTCACGCATTGTCCGTCCTCGAATATGAAACTCGCAAGTGGAGTCGCACCAGTTGTGGACTATCTCGACCGTGGTATCAACGTCGCACTCGGCAACGATGGCCCACCCTGTAACAATACGCTCGATCCCTTCACGGAGATGAAACAGGCCAGCACACTCCAGAAAGTCGATCAGCTGGATCCAACGATCGCCGACGCGGAGACTATCTTCGAGATGGCAACCACCGGTGGTGCCAAGGCGGCCGGGTTCGACAGACTCGGCAAGCTGAAAGCGGGCTGGCGTGCCGATGTCATCGGACTCTCGACGGAGACGACACGTGCAACGCCGCTGTACGACCCACTCTCACATCTCGTGTACGGCGCCCGAGGTGAGGACGTCGAGCTAACGATCGTCGACGGGGAGGTGCTCATGGAGGATGGCGAGGTAATCGTCGCAGATGCTGATGCAATCAGAGACGAAGCGAACGATATCGCAGACTCCCTGGATCTGGAAGAGGCACGCGAGAACGCCCAGAGACTGAAACCCTGATCCGCTATTCGTGACCTCGATATCGGGAGGTTAGTTCGACCGGGCCAGCGTTCGCTGTTGCTATCAAAACGACGGAATCCAATACTATCGGCGGCTGGTTAGCCCGGATTGCATCACGTCAGCACACCACGGCAAAATATTGTGGAACTCTCACTGGCGTCCATGACGAATAACTATTTTTTCAAACCGGCACGAAACGTAACTATGGACAGAATCACCGACCAACTGTGGGTCAGCGATATCGATACGGTCGACTATTTTTCGGTCCCGGATGAGATCGATATCGTGATCTCGACCTGCCAGGACGAGGTGAGCGATGCAGTCCACTGCTCGTACGAACACTTCAGGATGGCAGATGGAACACAGGACGAATACGGTGGTGACGCAAGCTACCAGTACTTCGAACGAACAGTCGATTTTGTCCGGGAACAGCTCCAGGCTGGTCGAAACACACTCGTCCACTGCCATCTGGGCGTCTCACGGAGTCCGGCTGTGTGTGCCGCGACGATCGCTGCCGAGCGTGGACTCTCGTTCGACGATGCACTGGAGATTGTCGAAGATGTACGGTCAAAAGTGAACCCGAACGAGGATCTGCGAACACACGGCCGTAGATACCGATCCGAGAACAGCTAGAAAAAGACGATCCGAAGAGCCATCCCATGACGTTTCAGTGTGGGTGAATAATTAAGCAACTAGGGGCCGCAGAGAAACTATGGGCAAAGGTGATACACTCATCAACGCCGTTATCGGCGCAGTTGTGACGATAGTCCTCTCAGCCACCGGATTTTCACCCATTCTGGGCGGGGCAGTTGCAGGATATCTCCAGCGCGAATCCCGGACCAGCGGTGCCAAGGTCGGGGCCCTCTCGGGCGCGCTGTCGTTTCTTCCGTTCCTGTTTTTCGGATTTTTCTTCTTTGGCATCTTTCTTGGTGGAGCGATGGGCGTCCCCGGTGGCCCGGAGCTGTTTATTATTCTGTTCTTTATAACCCCCGTATTCTTGTTATGGAGCGTTGGACTCGGTGCACTCGGTGGCTATCTCGTCGTCTATCTCCGGGAAGACCTATCGACTACCGACGAGAGCCAGGAATCACTGTGAGAACCAGCAGTCGAGTCGAACTCGAAGCCACATCTGCTACTTCTTTCTGATTTGGTCCAAACCGGCGATGCGAGGAAGCGGGCTTTTGACTCGGGAACTATGCACCGTGGTCGTCGACACCGGATCTGGATCGTCAAGAGCGTGAGAGTAGCTCTCCGTGACCATCTCCGACGTGAGGAGTGTGGGATGTAGATTTTTGGCCAGCAAGGGCAAACCTAGTAAAGTACCCCAAAGGGATTGTACGATAGCACACCAGGGACAATCACGATGACCGAGAGCAACTCCGGACGGACGATTCAGAAGGCGAACCTTGCAGAGACTGCCGATCAGTTGCGACAGGGCCGTACTAGTCTCGGTGCGGAACTGACTCAGCGACAGTCCGCTTTGGCAGCTGTGGACCCAGAGATCCAGGCGTTCGTCCCGGAATCCTCCCGCTGGGACCGAATCGAACGCCGAGCGACCGAACTCGAAACGGAGTATCCAGATCCAAGGAGTCGACCACCACTGTTCGGAGTGCCCGTCGGAGTGAAAGATATTTTCCACGTCGACGGACTCGACACTCGGGCAGGTTCCGATCTCCCACCGGAGCAGTTGACAGGTGAGGAGGGCAGTGTCATCGAACGTCTCACCCAGGCCGGTGCAGTAACTCTCGGGAAGACAGTCACGGCTGAGTTCGCCTACTTCGAACCGGGGCCGACACGAAACCCACACAATACGGCCCACACACCAGGTGGATCGAGCAGTGGGTCGGCAGCCGCGGTCGCCGCAGGGCTCTGTCCTGCAGCAGTCGGGACACAGACAATCGGATCGATCTCCCGACCTGCAGCCTTCTGTGGCGTCTTCGGCGTCAAACCGAGTTACGGCCGGGTCCCGACAGATGGTCTCATCCACGTCTCGCCGTCGCTGGATCAGGTCGGCTACTTTACGCAGGATATCGAGGGAGCACAGCTGCTGGCTGCTGTCCTGTGTGACGAGTGGCAATCGATCCCGACTCCGCGTCAGAAACCAAAACTGGGGGTTCCAGACGGAGCCTATCTCCAGCAGGCAACCGAGACGGGACGGAGGGCATTCGAATCGAGTGTCGAGCAGTTCGCCGAGGCAGGCTACGAGATCGAGCGTATCGATATCTTCGAAGATATCGGCGCGATCAACGAACGACACGAGACACTCATGGCCGCCGAGATGGCCATCGCCCACGAATCGTGGTACGCCGAATTCCCCGACCACTACGCCGATGCCACCGCCGAGCTAATCGAGCGTGGCCAGCGGATCACAGCATCTGAAATCGCCTGGGGGCGGGAGGGTCGTACCGATCTCCGTGACGCACTCCACGCGACGATGGACGAGTACGGTATCGAGATCTGGATCTCGCCCGCAGCACCGGGACCAGCCCCCGACGGGATCGACGATACGGGTGATCCGGTGATGAATCTGCCGTGGACACACGCCGGTGTACCTACAATCTCGATTCCAGCCGGGACAGTAGAGAACGGCCTACCAGTCGGGATACAGTGTGCGGCGCGGTTCGGTGCCGACGAGGAGTTGCTCGCGTGGGCAGACGAACTAACTACAGCGATCTAGGAGCGATCCGGGAAGTCTTTGCGAACCGGATTCGTTGAGACTCGTATATGAGTGCAGTGGCCGGATCGCTCGGAGATTCACACCGCCTTACTTCTCGTGCTCGAAAATATGCGAACGACGTGATCTTCGGCGCAGAGTGGCCACTGACTCCGGATCACGTAGATCTCGACTGCCTTACCTTCGAAACGAGCACGAGAATGAAACGAAAACACGGGATCTGCATCACTCAGGGAGAAGACAGGTGTACAGTCCGTCTCTCGGAGAGAACCTACGACCGTGCCGGGTTCGAGGCGATCCAAGAGACGATTCGACACGAACTGGTACACGTCTACCAGCACCAGACCGCGGGTGTCGAGATGGGTCACGGCCAGTCGTTCAAGCAGTGGGTCGAACCACTGAACCTAGACGGACGATGCAGCCAGCACTACGAAGTCGGCGTCGAAGATTACTCTTATACGTTCCACTGCCCGAACTGTGGCTTCATCGGTGGCCGACACCGAATGTGCAAGACTGTCCGTGCGGGGATCGATGGAGAGCTGTACTGCCAACAGTGTGATTCTGTGGATGTCGGAGTGAGAGACGAACACGGAGTCGTGCTAACTGACAGGAATCACAACAACTCCTGTTGAGCATCCCGGAGAACCGAGGGTGAATCTACTCGGGAGAGACCGTTTCGTCACACCGTGGACAGTGGTCGCCCCATAATATCACTGATTTTAAACATTTCCAGAACATGTATTTCGTATGAGCTATCAGACGACCCTCGGCTGGTCGTTGATATCGTCCGGTATTGTGACCCTTATTCTGATCGGCCTGCCCGGCGACTCTCTCTGGTGGGGTATTGGTCTCCTCATTCTCGGGCTCATGGTTCTGTTCGTTCGCCAGTAAGATGCGTTCTCGATGATTCAATGTATCGTCACATCGAAGCAGCCACTCTCTTAGCGATGGAATTGAGTCTTCCGTCCGTCCGCAGTAAGAACCGATCTTCAACCCCGCCCACGGTGGGGCGGGGAATCCGCCTCGCTACCTAGTTTGAATCAGCTCTGGCGACCAACGTACTTTGGGGCGTAGCGTGTACAAATAATGCAGTCACCCGCTGGATTTTACCAACCACGATTGATCCGGCACACATGCCACTCATGGTAATCGTCGCAACCGGGATAGTCCTCTCACCGCTCGCCATACTGGTCGCGGCCCTGCTTCGGGTGGCAACAGTATCGCTGTACACTGTATCGGTCGGAACATTTAGTCTACCTGATAAAATGTTCGACAGCGATTGATACTGCCGGCTGTACATTCGGAAAGATATGCGCTACGCCGGGGTGGCGCAATTCTTCAGTTTCTTACAGCCGGCAGTATGAGTTCCAGTTGTTATCACTCCCAGGGATGCTGTCCGGGGCTATCGGGCCACATCGGATACCAGTACTCCTTGTTCGTTTCGAGATCGAGTTCGCCGTCGAGCACACTTTCGAGTTTGAATTCGGCACTGCTGTCGCGCTCGTGGCTGCCCGTCGGTGCGAAGGGGTAGTAGGCCCCGCGTCGGAACGAATACACCCAGTAGACGGGCGTTTCCGTTTTTTCGAAGGCAAAGAGCGCAGCGAGAAGGCGTGATCCAAAGCCGGATTCGACGAGTGTGTCGGCAGCGAAGTGGATACTCGTTACCAGGTCTTCGACGTTGTCATCTTCAAGTACGACCCAGTCGTAGCCGTGGTCGTCCTGGACGAATCTGGCCCGTGTTCCTGTTTCGACCTCGCCGGCTTCCAGAATTGCCTCGACGTCGGTGACGGCGTCCTCGAAGTCGGTGCTGTCGACCGCCGAGAAACAGAGCGCTGCATCACCTGTCGGCTCGTAACCGAGGTCGGCCTCCATCGTCACGTAGGCCGTGCTCATCCCGAAGAGGTCGTCAGGGTCCGCATCACGGGTCGCGTCGGCTTCGGCACGCAATCCCAGAACGGCTTTGAGGCCGTCGAATAATCCCATGTCTCCGAATCAGCGCTCCGAATCCTTAATTCCGCCGTTCAGACGGTTTCAGTTGCCAGTACATCACGTGGATACAAAGCGAGTCCCGAAGCAGTATTAGCCCTGTTCGAGTTCCTGTTCTAACGCCTGGAGTTTCTCGATCCGTTTCTCGGTCGAGGGGTGTGTCCGGGCAATTTTTCCGATAAAGCCGCTCTTGATCGGGATGATGAAGAATGCGTTCATCTCCGCCTGGTCACGCATATCTCTCTCGGGGATCTTGTCCATCCGGCCGTCGATTTTCAGGAGTGCGTTGGCGAGTGCCGACGGTCGCCCGGTGATCAGTGCACCGCCACGGTCGGCAGCGAACTCCCGGTAACGGCTAAGCGTGCGAATGAGAATGAACGAGACGACCCAGACCACCAGTGAGATGAGGACCGCAACCATGACGCCACCACCACGCCGGTCGCGGCCGCCCCCGCCGAAGAGCCATCCCCAGCGGACGATGATGAACGCGATCGTCGAGAGGAACGAGGCGATAGTCATCACCATCACGTCGCGGTTCTTGATATGTGCTAGTTCGTGTGCCAGGACACCTTCGAGTTCTTCCTGAGTCAGCGTCTCCATGATGCCACTGGTAACAGCGACGGTGGCGTTCTTCTGTGAGCGACCAGTCGCGAACGCGTTCGGGACGTCCATATCTGCGACGGCGACCGTCGGCTTCGGGAGGTCGGCCTGCTGGGAGAGTCGGCTGACTGCCCGGTGGAGATCCGGATACTCCTCTTCGCTGACCTCCCGTGCGCCCATGCTGCGGAGCGCGAGTTTATCGCTGAAAAACAGCTGGGCGAACGAGAACAGTCCCATCATAATGACCACTAACAGAAGACTCTCGAAGTAGACGGTCAGTACGCCGATAAATACGAGATACAGGGCGGCGAGCAGGAACATGGTCACACCCATCCGCGCTCGCAATCCCCAGTCTGTTTGCCACTGCATAGTTTATTCTAAGTGTCAACTCCTACTAAGTAGTACGGTGGCGATGACCCTTACACTTGTGGTACTCAGGGCAGTTAACGAACAGAGGGAGCTACGATTACACCAATCGCATGACTCTGTGAGGCAAGCCCGATCTAGCTACCAACGAGGCCACCATCTGGATTAAGATACTGGAATTCCAACAGAAACTAATGACAGAGATCATTCTTTACGGCGGGAAAGGTGGTGTCGGCAAGACGACGGTCGCGGTCGGAACTGCCGTGGAGCTGGCCCGGAACGACTACGAGACGTTGATCGTCTCGACCGATCCAGCACACTCTCTAAGCGATGCGACCGACGCGAATCTCAGTGGTGAGCCCAGCGAAATCCGACACAATCTCTGGGGGGTAGAAATCGACCCCCAGACAGGTGTCGATCGGTACCGGTCGTTGTTCGAGTTGCTGGCATCGGATCTGGCCGACGCCGGCATCACACTCGACGAAGATGAGGTTGCGTCGCTCTTTACATCCGGAATCATGCCCGGGAGTGACGAACTAGCCGCACTGGACGGCTTGACGAGGTTTCTCGGTACCGATCGGTGGGACCGGATCGTCTTCGATACTGCACCGACCGGACACACACTCCGGTTGCTCGATCTCCCCTCGGTAATGGACGAGGGTGCAGCCGCTGCGCTGGATATCCGTGAGCAGGTCCGCCGGAAAGTGGACACCGCCCGGACGATGCTGTTCGGGCCGATGGCCCGACGGCGATCGGAGGACTCGGACGAATTCACCGAACTCCGTGAGCAGATGACGTTGCTCACCGAAGTACTCCGTGACCCCGACAGGACGGAGTTCCGTGTGGTCACGATTCCGGAACCGATGGTTGTGAAAGAAACCGAGCGGCTGGTGACACAGCTCCGGAACTTCGAGATTCCAGTGACCTGTCTCGTCGTGAACAAGGTAATCGAAGATCCCGGCTCCTGTCATCGGTGTCAATCGCGCCAGACGGTCCAGGAGGAAGCAATCGAGACACTCCGGACCGCAGTTCCGGCACTCGAACTCCGGACAGTACCCGACAAACCCGGTGAGTTAACCGACCTGGATGCACTGGGGGAAATCGGTGCACTGGTCGAGACGGCAGAACGACCAGTCGAATCCGGTGAGAACTGACTGTTTCGGTGCCTGAAGGCTACAGCTGGTCTGCAGTACTCACGTGCATCCCGACGAACTGCCAGTCCGCTGGGCGTTTCTCCAGTGTCCCGCTCCAGCGGGTTTCGTACTCCAGGCGTTTTTCTGTCTCGACATTTGTCCAGGCCATGGAAACCGTATCGCCGAACCAGGCGTGCTCTTCGCGTTCCGTGACTTGGAGTTCGTGGCTGGTCACCGCCCAGTCTGTCGTCGTTTCTGTTTGGGAACGGAGACCGACCTCGATCTGGTCGCTGCCAACGAGGTGTTCGGAGATACCGAACTTTACGTATGGGTCGTCCTCGGACCGCTCGTCGGCGAAAAACCGACCGAGTGGATCGCCAGCGCGGAGTGACTCGTAGTATTCGGTGATAGTTGTCCGTGCGTCCATACCGACAGAACGGGGTCGACGGCCAAATCCTTCCGGGTACACCTCTCCGTCTCGATTCCAGTTCAGAGAGATGTTTCCTGGAGCGGTCGGCGGTTCGTTCATATCGCTGGAAGTGGAATGGTGTTCTATGGAGTTTGTCTCAGCGCACGGTGAACACATCCCTGCAATCGGGCTCGGGACCTACCAGTTGCGGGGGCAGTCCTGTGTCGACGTCGTCCAGGAGGCACTCGATCTGGGATACAGACACATCGACACTGCAGAGTACTACAACAACCAGCGTGAAGTGGGTGAGGCGATCAGATCGGCAGCGATCGATCGGGAGGAAATCTTCCTCACAACAAAGGTCTGGCGGTCGAACCTGGCGTACGACGACTTCATCCAGTCTGCAGAGGAGAGCCTGGACAAACTCGGACTGGAGTACGTCGATCTGCTCTTGATTCACTGGCCCAGCCACAGTGTTCCGATCGAGGAAACGATGGAGGCGATGACCGAACTCCACGACGAGGGGAAAACCCGTCACATCGGCGTCAGCAACTTCTCTGTCGGTCAGTTACAGGAGGCCCGGGAAGTGTCAGATGTGCCGATTCTCACGGATCAAGTCGAGTACAATGCGTTCACTGGCCAGTCTGATCTTATCGAGTACTGCATCGGGAGCGATACGATGGCAACAGCCTACAGTCCACTGGCGAAAGGGAAGGTCGCAAAAAACGAGACTCTGGCGTCGATCGGCGACCGATACGACAAATCGGCCTCCCAGGTCGGGCTCAGATGGCTGGTGCAACAGGATATGGTTTCGGCGATTCCGAAAGCCTCCAGTCGCAAGCATCTCAAAGAGAACATCGAGATTTTCGACTTCGAACTCACTGACGAGGAAATGGAACGGGTGTTCGAACTCCATCGTGGTCTCGGAAGCAAACTTCGTGACGCCCTGGGTCTGTGATGGTCACGACGTATTCGGCAGAAAACTGGACGCTAACCCGTCAGAACGGACTGGTGAGCGTCGACTTCGGAATCGAGTTTCTGACAGTCACGAGCGGGTCGACGACCTGACTGATCTCCAGGTTACCGACCAGACTCGAAAACATATACGCCTCCGTGGTCGACAGGTCGTGCTCGGTAGCGAGTAATTCGATCGCATCCCGGTTAGCGAGCTTGCAGGCTTCCTCCATCGTTTCGGCACTGGCAATCGTTTTCCAGGCATTGGGTGTCTCGACCATCGGTCGGTCGAGATCGACTGCTGGATCGGAGATCACGTCGACTGTGAGATCGATCTCCGTTGCGATCTCGGCGCCAGTACCACACATCTCTCCGTCTGCCATCGCAGCCTTGCAATCACCCATCGCCAGCATCGCACCCGTCTGGAAGACCGGGAAGTATGCGACGTTTCCCGCAGTCATGTCGGTCGTATCGAGGTTCCCACCGTGATCGTGCGGGACGAGCGTGGTGTAGGAATCCCTACGCGGTGCAACCCCGATCGTTCCGATTACCGGATCGATTGGAACGTCGATACCCTCGAAGGTTATATTTTCGTCCTCGACAGGTGTCATCCGGGTCTCTGGCGCCTGGATTCCCGGTTCGCCGTCGAGTAACCCGAACCCGTCTATCGTGATGACTCGGCCCGTCTCTTCGGCGAGTTCGATCGACTCGATTTCGACGCGGAGGATATCACCCGGTGACGCGCCGGCGACGGCGATCGGGCCAGTCGCTGCATTGACCTCGTCCGGAACGGACTCGATGAGATCCGACTCAGACTGGACTGCACCGTCGAGGCTATCGCGTGTCCCAATTCGGAGTTGATCACCAGCCTCGATTTCAGCGATCGCGTCGAGATCCGGCCTGAATTCGTAAATGACGCCCTGTTCGTGCGAAATCTGTTTGCGTGACATATCGAAAGCTGTGGACTACAGAGAAATAATGATTGGCCACCGAGAAGGGGTATCTCCAGGGGGAAATCGGGCAACACCCCCGAACAGGGTGACAAAGCATCGGACGTAAGAAGCTACACCGTCTACTGTCGGTGATGTCAGCGGACCTTTTTACGTCGATCGAGCTGTCGGAGAAAACCGCGTCGAACCGGGTGATGGTGTCGCCGATGTGCCAGTACTCCTGTGAAGACGGCGACGGACTGGCGACAGACTGGCATTTCCAGCATCTGACGAGTCGCGCAGTCGGCGGAGCAGGGGTCGTCATGACAGAGGCGACCGCTGTCGAAGCCCGTGGCCGAATCACACCGACCGATCTCGGTATCTGGAGCCACGAGCACGCCGACGCACTCGCAGATATCACCACATTCGTTCGCGATCAGGGGAGTCTGCCGGGCATTCAGCTGGCACACGCTGGTCGGAAAGCCTCGAAAACGCGACCATCCGACGGCTCGGAGCCACTCCAGCCCGACGATGGTGGCTGGGAGACAGTTTCGCCGACCGGGGAGCCGTGGCCCTACGACGACGAACCGCCGGTGACCCGTCGGATGGACGAAGAAGATCTAGCGGGCGTTCAAAAATCGTTTGCCAACGCGGCCAGACGTGCCGACAAGGCCGGGTTCGAGATCGCGGAGGTCCACGCCGCCCACGGCTATCTCCTCCACCAGTTTCTCTCGCCTGCAGTCAACGACCGTGACGACGAGTATGGTGGGAGCTTCGAGAACCGGATCCGGTACCCACTGGAGATTATCGACGCAGTCAGAGACGTCTGGCCGGACGAGAAGCCCCTGTTCGTCCGGATCTCTGCGACAGACTGGCTTCCAGACCGCGACTCCTGGACCGTCGAGGACTCAGTTCGGTTCGCAGATCACGCCGCCAAGCACGGGGTCGATCTCGTCGACGTGAGTGCGGGCGGCATCCACCCAGAGCAGCAGATTCCGGACACCGGACCCGGCTACCAGGTCCCCTATGCACAGCGAATTTCAGAGGAAAGCGACGCCGATAGTCTGGTGGGTGCCGTCGGCGGTATCACGACGCCCGAACAGGCTGATGCACTCGTTCGAAACGGTCGGGCTGATCTCGCAATTCTCGGCCGTGAACACCTCCGAGATCCGTACTTCACGATACACGCAGCACAGAAACTCGATCGGATGGACGAGATTGAACTCCCGAGACAGTATCTGCGGGCGTTCTGAGAGCGCAGGGCGCAGTACGCAACTCGACTACTCGCCGTCGAGTGGCTCTCCCCGTCGGTCGATCCGGGTGGCTGGCAACCCGGCACGGTCGGCGTGTTCCCGGATCGCAGCTTCGTCTTCAGCCTGGTAGTGACAGAACGTGCCCGTGATCTGGTCGTCCTCGTTTTTCAGGACCTCCGACTCTACCCACCGGATGCCGACCCCCTCGTTCCGTAGCTCTTCCAGCGTCTGTCCGGACGTCTCGCCGGCAGCTTCGAGTTCTTCCTCGGTTATCGGTTCGTCGAGATTCCGGAGGATCAGGAAGTCCTCTAATTCCTGGGTCGATTGTTCAGTAACCATGTTCGGAATTACCCCACATCGCAACTGAAAATCCAGAGAGTCAAATAATTACTCCCCCGGGACATTTCTGTAATCGGAGCCAGCGTCCCCATTGAAGTTTCATTCGCCGAACACGAGCGTTTTTACCACAACTGGAACTGTATCGTCGTCAGCGAGTGGCGTCCCCACGTCCACGTACGTTCCGGAGTCGACGGTGATTTCGTCGAGAACCAGAACAGATTGTTCGATCCCTGTTTCCCTCCGCAGTGATTGTCCAAGGGCTTTCCCACAGTTCTGTCGGGTGATAACGAGAATCGGGCCGTCTATCGACACCGTTTCGTAGGCATCGACAATCGCGTTTGCGACACGCTGTAACCGATCGTAGGTGAGCGGACCCAGCGTATCGAATGCGAGGAAAAATCGGGAGAGATTCGCTGGTTCTCTCTCCCCTGTATGATCTTCGGATGTTTTACTGTCAGAACTGTACAGCGATTCCCCGCGACGGACGCCAGCCGTTACCTGATCCGTGAGTTCACTTTCGTCAGCCTCGCTCAGATCTGGAATGGTGACGACCGGAACGTTACGCAGTGGGAGAAGTTCCTCTTCGAGGCCGATCGTTCGCCCGGAGAGCCGAGTCGTCGTCGTTCCAGTCCCGATCACCGTCGCCCGAATATCTTCGTCCGGAACGATCCGGTTCCAGGCACTGAATCGGTCGTTGGTACTGATAGCCCGAGCGAGGACGCCTCCGATATCCCGATATTCGAACGGGGTATCGAACTCACCTCTCGTGACGAGATGGCCGACGCCGCCGGTGAACGACACCGCGTCGAATTCGATGGGTTCGTGGGGCAACTCGCCGATTGCGAGGGCAGGGAGCGGATCCGGATAGGGTGGTCCCTCGAGCAAGTGGGCAAGTAACTCGGCCATGCGCTCCCCGAGACTGTCGAGCACCTGGGAATCCACCGGGTCACCGGTCTTTATTTCGATACCCAACTGGGTCAATAAGGGGTGTATCGAGTCCGAAACCGCCGTCACTCGCCCATCTTCGATCTGGATGAGCCGGCCACCGATACGACAGCATCGCGTCTCCTCGACGTGGTCACCGGAGAAAATCGCGATGTTCGTCGTCCCGCCGCCGATGTCGATATTCGCGACTGTCACGTCGTGGGTCGCAGCATACGCTGCCACACCGGATCCACGGCCTGCCAGGACAGCCTCTAGTTCCGCACCGGCCGTCTCGACCACAAACTCACCGATGTCGATAGCCAGTTCTCGAACGACCGCCGCGGCGTTGGACGATCGGGCTGTCTCGCCGGTCACGATCACTGCGCCTGTGTCGATCTGTTTGGCGTCGAGTCCTGCCCGGTCGAACTCCTGTTCGACAATTCTGGCGACTCCCTCCGCGTCGATCGTTGCGGGATCAAGTAGTGGTGTCTCGTGGATCTCTCCCCGGTAGAGCACCTCTCTGTCAGTGACTGCCAGTTTCCCCGCACTCGTCGGATCAGTCACCTCGACAGTCAGCCTGCTAACCACGACCTGTGTCGTGGTCGTCCCGATGTCGATACCGACACTCGTCAGAGAATCTTCGGACATTGGTGCAGGAACGCGTCAGAGCGCCCCGGTCGGGTCATTTCTGGAACTCACGGTCATCCTCGCGGAGATCGAGACCGCTGGCCTGCTTTTCGACGATTTCCGAAAGGAGATCTGCGATCTCTGCACCAGCCTCGATGGGTGGAATACCGCCCTCGTGGATATTCGAGATGACAGATTTTTTTGCCGTCGGTGCACCGCGTTTCGGGTCGTACACCATGTAGGCGCTGAGACTCTTGGCTGATCGCAGTCCTGGGCGTTCGCCGATCAGGTTGACACAGCACTCGGCACCGAGTTCTTCGCCGATTGCATCCATCACGTCGACGCGCCCGAACTCGACAAAGACCGGCGTCCCAACCTCCAGTCCCCGTTCTTCGAGGCCGTCCTGCAGTGATCGCAAGAGATCCGGGACGTTCGCTTCCACGGCTGTGGAACTGAGTCCATCGCTTACGATGATCTGTGCCTGAGGGTTCTGTTCGCAGCGATCACGGAGTTCAGTTGCGGTCTCCTCGGAAATATCGCTCCCGAGATCTGGCCGGGCGAGATACTGGTCTTTATCCTCGACGAGACTCCGGATTTTCACCAGGCCGAGGTCGTCAATCAGCTGTTCGTCGACAGTGGTCAACACTGCATCTCGTGCGCGACCGTGATCTTCGAGGAAGGTGAGCAACGTCTCGGTTCTGGGGCGTGCTCCGCTCCGGCCCACCCCCAGTCGCGAGGGGTTTCTGTCGACGATGCGTTTCAGGGTCTGTTCGTCCGCAACGTCGTGATCGGTCGGATCTAGTTGGCTCATTGGTAGTATTATGTGAAAATGGTCGGGTCTCCGGCACGGTCAGTCAACGTCCCGTCACGCCAGATGTCCATCTCCGCGAGCCACTCGCGGAACTCGGGTGCCGGCCCGAGGTCGAAAATCTCCCACAGCGCCCCAGCGTCGTGGTAGCTGGTCGACTGGTAGTTCAACATGACGTCGTCTCCCATCGGAACAGTGATGAAGTAGTTCGCACCTGCAGCACTCAACAGCACTGCGAGGTTCTCGATATCGTTCTGGTCAGCGTGGATGTGGTTCGTGTAACAGGCGTCGATCCCCATCGAAATCCCGTGCAACTGACCCATGAACACGTCTTCGATCCCGGCGCGGATCACTTGCTGGCCGTCGTAGAGGTATTCCGGTCCGATGAATCCCACGACTGTATTCACCAGAAACGGGTCGTACCGCTTTGCGAGGCCGTAGCAGCGGGCCTCCAGCGTCAACTGATCGACGCCCTCGTGAGCGTCGCCGGATAACTCCGCACCTTGTCCGGTCTCGAAATACATGATATTGGGACCACTCGCTGTACACTGTCGCTGCCCGAGGTCGTAGGCTTCGTCCAGCAGTTCGACGTCGATACCGAACTCGTCGTTCCCGGCTTCGGTGCCTGCGAGACTCTGGAAGATCAGGTCTGCAGGCGCCCCCTCCCGAATGGCATCCATCTGGGTCGTCACGTGCGCCAGACAGCAGTTCTGGGTCGGTATCCCCCACTCTTCGATAAAGTCGTGTGTCGCATCGAGAATCGACCTCGTCGTTCCAACGCTGTCCTCGACGGGATTGATACCGATGACTGCATCGCCGACACCGTAGGACAACCCCTCGCGTGTCGAATCGAGGATATTGTCCACGTTATCGGCAGGATCGTTGGGCTGGAGACGGAATGAGAGCGAGCCATCGGTGCCAACTGTGTTGTTACAGCGGGCAGTCACGGTCATTTTCGACGTCGCCAGAATAAGATCCATATTCGACATGATCTTGGTGACTGCCGCAATCATCTCGCTGGTAAACCCCGGCCGGATCGCCTGTATCTCCCGGTTCGTCGTGTTCTCGTCGACAAGAAACTCCCGCAGGTCCGCAACGGTCCAGTCTTTGATCCGCTCGTAGACGGGCTCTCTGACCGCATCCTGAATAACTCGGGTCACCTCGTCGTCGTCGTAGGGAACGACCGGATTCTCACGGAGCGTTTCGAGTGTCAACTGGCTCACTGCCCGCTTGGCAGCGACACGCTCGGCAGCCGAGTCGGCAGCGATCTCTGCGAGTTCGTCTCCGGTTTTCCGTTCGTTGGCCTTTGCCAACAGTGTCCGGATCGAATCGAATTTGTACTCCCCCGACCCCATTGCGTCAACTGTTGACATATCACATAAAAACGCTCGTGAAACTATAATACTTGTCATCTTATAGTAAAGTCCATTTTATATTGATAAAGTGGGCTTGCGGAAAACACGCTCCACTCACCCACAGCTATCACTGTAGGGTTCGCGCTGCAACTGGACTGGATCAGTTACAAAAATGTCAAATATCAATTCGATAAGTCTGCAGTTGCGGTTGCTAACGGTGGTAAACAGGAAGGCGAGTAATCGAGGACGGGTTTGATTTCTCATACTGCCGGCTGTAAATTCGTAAAGATATGTGCCACCCCGGGGTGGCGCAATTCTTCAGTTTCTTACAGCCGGCAGTATCAAAGCAATTCTCGACTCTGTTTCATCGAGTCACTTGAAGATGCAT
The DNA here is from genome assembly GCA_004015825.1 of Halovenus amylolytica. Lineage (GTDB taxonomy): Archaea > Halobacteriota > Halobacteria > Halobacteriales > Haloarculaceae > Halovenus > Halovenus amylolytica. The sequence continues at coordinate 19,741 of SAYS01000031.1, forward strand.
GCGGGCATCAGTAAACGGTCACTACATATATTGCACTTTGTCATAAATATTCGCGTATGGAAGACTCGTTTACCGTCGGAGAATACGTTCCACCGGATCGGACACTGATGGGGCCGGGGCCGAGTGACATCCATCCGCGGGTGTACAGCGCACTCTCGGATACGATCACAGGATATCTCGACGACTCCTACGTCGACCTCATGAACGATGTCCAGGAAGGATTGCGGTATCTCTTTCGAACGGACAACGAGTACACGTTCGCAGTCAGCGGAACGGGCTCGGCCGCTATGGAGACAGCGTTTACGAATCTCGTCGAACCTGGTGAGACCGTCCTCGTTCCGTCGAACGGCTACTTCGGCAAGCGGATGGGCGAGGTCGCTCGACGGGCGGGCGGTGAAATCGTTACCGTCGACGCCGAGTGGGGAGAACCACTCGATCCCAGAGCAGTCGCGGACGCGTTCGAGCGTCATCAACCAGCAGTCTTCGGATTCATTCACGGAGAGACGAGCACCGGTGTCAAACAGACCGAGATACCGGAACTCACCAGCATCGCTCGCGAACACGACGCCTACGTCATCGCTGACACCGTCGCATCACTCGGCGGCGTCGAGTTCCACACCGACGAGTGGAATCTCGACGTCGTGTATTCGGGATCACAGAAGTGTCTGTCCGCTCCGCCCGGAGTGAGTCCGATCACCTTCTCCGACCGGGCTGTCGAGAAGATCACGAGCCGAGAAGCGCCCGTTCGCTCCTGGTATCTCGATTTCACCGGTGTCTGGGAGTACTGGAGTGACGAGCCAAGCTATCATCACACAGGTCCGATCTCGATCATGTACGCGCTCCGAGAATCGCTTCGGATGATCGGTGAAGAAGGGATCGAACAGCAGTGGAACCGACACGAGAAGGTTGCTGGCGCACTCAAGACGGGTGTCGAGGCGATGGACGTTCCACTCGCTGTCGAAGACGACTACTGGCTTCCCACACTGAACGCTGTCTCGGTCCCCGACGGAGTCGATGATACGGTCGTCATCGATCGGCTACTGACCGAGCACGGGATCGAAATCGTCGGTGGTCTCGGTGCGCTCTCGGGTGAGATCTTCCGTGTTGGCTGTATGGGGTACTCGGCGCGGCCAGCGAACGTCGCGAATTTCATCGCCGCGTTTGGGGACGTTCTCGACGACGAGGGTGCGGCTGTCGATGTGGCTGCAGGCGCTGCTTCGACAGCTGGGGCGCTGGGTGAGTACTATCGATCCTGAGCAACTGGATCGGCGGTAGTGATTTTTGTCACTCTGTAGCATCCGAGGTCACGAGCATCCAGTACCGAACACAAAGATAGACAATCACGACACCGAACGTAGCGGAGATCAACCAATCACCTGCTATCGCCGCAGCCGCCAATGCAACGACGTTGAGAGCAACACCAACTGCATATACCAGTCGTAAGCGACTACCCATCGTTGCTAGAACCCCTCGATCTGTCTTTCCGTTTCGTCGTCTGCATCGTTGTATGTACATTCGTTCGGGACGGTCCTCAAACATCTCTCGATTTTTTACGGCACTGACGAGACACAGTCGTCAGTCATCTTCGCGTGTTCCAAATGCGCGGATCGTATCGGGCTTGCTCGGGTGACAGAAGCGTTCGGTGAGCCCACGGTTCGTGAATATACGGTTCCAGTTCCGCCGGTAGAGTGGGAACTGTCCGTCGACGTGCTCGACTTGCTCGTCTGTATTCCCGGTCTCTGGATCGGGTCCTTCGTTTTCGATTGTCACGAGCAACTCGTCGGTGATGCGAACGAGTTCGTCGAACACTCGCTCGTCGTCGGGGTGGATATGCTGGAGAGTTTCGACAGAGTAGACAACATCGAACGCATCATCGGCAAACCCAGGAACGACATCTTCGATCGCACCCGTGTGAAATTGCCCTTCCTCGGAGAGAGCCGGATAGACGTTAGCCATCACCGCAAACGAGTCGTCGTTGATATCGATTCCTGTGAGATTCTCGAACCCATCCGCATAGAGGTGTGCCAGATGCCGCCCGGAACTACAGCCGAGTGCAAGAATCGACACCTCCCTGCTGCAGTAGTGATCGAGCAACGTGACGAGGCTGTTGCTCACCTTGTTCGGCCCGAGTTCCGCGTAGTAGGTCGGTGAGAACTCGCCCGACCGTTCAGCCCAGCCTCGATGGTTAGTCGATGGGTCCATACGATACCGAGGTGGGCACGACGGTAAATCCCGTCGCTATCCCGTGTCCCAGAGACACGCGCCTTTTCGAACAGTATCGACCAGCTGTTGTCCCGATAGATGGGCAGGCAACTCGGAAGGTAGCCTTCGAGGAGAGTCCCATTTCCAGCCGAGTCACAAGGGGTGCCAAGCGTTGAAATTGCTGCATCTCGAAGCATCTGGTTGACAGATGATCGAGTCACGACGATCGGTTCTCACGGAGAGCACTGGCCACCCGAGCCACCTTCTTGGACCCGCTGACGACTCGGGACACACCACCCGGACTGATCGGACAATCTTCGAGGGTGGGTCGGCAGACGCACGGATCGGGTTCGTCGGCGACGTGATGCTCGGCCGTGGCGTAAACCGTCGCTGGACTGGCCACGATCCCGTCGCAGTCTGGGGGTCGGCCCGCGAGCGACTTCAGTCGCTCTCCGGACTCGTCATCAACCTCGAATGCTCGATCTCGGATCGCGGTCACCCCCTGTCGGAGAAAGCGTTCAATTTCCGGGCAACACCGTCGTTTGCGAAGCCAGCGTTGACCGACGTGAACGTCGCGCTCGCAGCGCTTGCGAACAACCACATTCTCGACTTCGGTGAACAGGCGCTCCGAGATACACTGGTACATCTGGACGACGTGGATATCGCCCACGCCGGCGCTGACGTCGACCGGGAGTCAGCGTTCGAGCCAGCGATCACGACCGTCGACGATCTGACCGTGGCGATGCTCTCGCTTACGGATCAGTACTCGCAGTACGCTGCAAACGACGGCCCAGGGACTGCATACGCGGCGCTCGACCCGAGTGATGCCACGACCCGATCGCTCGTCGAAGACGCCATCACCACAGCACAACGAGCGGACGCGGACCTCGTCGTCGCCTCACTCCACTGGGGTGCGAACTACGAGACCGAACCGAGCGATAGCTATCGAGCGTTCGCACACTGGCTCGTCGAGAATGGCGTCGACGTGGTCCACGGCCACAGCGCGCATATCTTGCAGGGCGTCGAAGTCTACCGGGGTCGGCCGATACTCTACGATACCGGCGATTTCGTCGACGACTACATCGACAAGCCGGGGTATGCGAACAAACAAAGTGCAATCTTCGAACTCGTCATCGACGAAGGGAGCTTCGACAGCCTCGCTGTCGTCCCAACAAAAATTGAGAACTGTGCTGTCGAACTGGCCGACGACACTGCAACCACTGCCTGCCATCGGCTCTGCGAGCGCTCCGAAGATCTTGGGACGACGATCGAAGACGAGGGCAACAGTTTGAAGATACCACTCTCTTGAAATGCAGGCTATCTACCTGTTTCAACCAGTAACAAGGCGAACAGAACGAATTCGGATTCTTCTTCTGGATCTCAGTACGGCCAGTCACCGATGACCTGCATCCCCTCGGCGAGGTTTTCGGTTTCGAGTTGCTCGGCGATCGCCGGGGGCGAGCGATGGGCGATTTCCGTCTCGTCGCTGGCGAGTTCGACCACTAATTCGGTGAGGAGAATCGCCTGCTCGCGGAGATCCCGTACCGACAGTTTATCCAGCGTATCCGCGTGGGTATGGCCCCAGCCACGGCCAGCATCCCCGGTATCAGATCGGATGTGATAGCCCGGAACACCCCACTTCACGTACGGCCAGTGGTCGCTGTGAGGGTTCAGTTCCGGTGGGACATCGATCGGGTGGCCCATGCGGTCAGCGACGCGCTCGGCGGCGTCGATGAGATCCTCGAATCCATGCGTGTGACAGAGGAGCGTCCGATTTCGAACCACACCGTCGTTGTTGACGATCGCCTTGATCGTGTCGTGGTCGCGGCCGTTGGCGTCGTAGTGTGAGCCGACGAGTCCCACCTCTTCGGCCCCGTAGACGAGACAGTGGACGCGGGTATCGAGTTCGTCCTCGCGCTGTGCGAGGGCGTTCGCTACTTCCACGACCATGGCCGTGCCCGCTGCGTTGTCGGCGGCCCCTTCTGCGATGTCGTGTGCGTCGACGTGGCTCGTCAGGAGAACTGCATCCTCGGTATCGGGCCCGAGATCAGCATGCACGTTCTGACTGGTCGCATCGTAGGCGTCGGCGTCGACGCTGACAGTGACGCTCTCGCCCTCGAATCGGCGCGTGAGTCGTGCACCGACCTCTTTCGAGACGCCCACTGCCGGAATATCACCGATCGGCGCCGCCTCGGTCCCGACACTGCCGGTCGGTGGGAGACAGCCTTCGACGTGATTGCTGTATATAAATGCCGCTGCGCCGGCCTCGACAGCCCGGTAGTATTTTTCGCGGCGATGGACGTACCGATCGAACCAGTCGGGCACGTCACTCGCCGCGAGGACGATCTTACCGGTCAGATCACGGTCGAAATCTGACGGTAATCCATAGTCGAGATCCACCAGTTCGCCAGTCACCTCGCCACTCGGACTTCTGGGAAGCGCGATGCAGTCCTGTGTCGTCTCGCCTGCCGCTATCGCTGCGGATCCACGCGACCAGCCCTGGACGTCGAAGGTTTCGAGTCGCGTGTTTCGTGCGCCGACAGCAGCGAGGGCCTCGCGTGTCGCTTCGGCACCACGCCGTTCGCCGTCGCTGCCAGCCATTCGCGTGTCGATATCAACGAGGGTTTCCAGATGCTCCCAGCCAACGTCACTCGTGAACGTCTCACCGATCCAGTCCGTCATGTCCTGATGTTAGGACGAGATTCCTTAATACCGTATGGAAGCCACTCTATCCACTCCTGTTCGGTCTGATCGGTTCTCGCGCATCGATCACACTGATTCTTCAGAAGAGCAGGTCTCCCACTGGGCTCAAGACCATGCCTGGCAGCAAATTGGATTGGGGGAGAACTATAATACTTCAAACTATCATACTTCAGAATATCATACTTCAGAGTGCGATTATTGCCCTCGCGAGAGTTTTGTTGGTGTTTTGATACCGATGGGTGCTGGAACTGCGAAGCCAGGGACACACCTGCCCGTGGGCTTTTGCTGTCTCCTTCCATAGGTGAACGCGATGGAATACGGCGCCCTCGTCGACGTGTACGATCGTCTCGCGGCGACCGACTCGAACAACGAGAAACGGGATATGCTCGCGGCTGTATTCGAAGACGCCGGAGAGATGCTCCCGCGACTCGTGACGCTCGTGCGGGGGCGACTGTCACCGGCCTACGACCGGACGGATCTGGGCGTCTCGTCGAGTCTGACACTCGATGCGATTCTCCGTGCAACTGGTGCGCCAGAAAACGCAGTGCGCGAACACTGGAAGGAGAGTGGCGACCTCGGTGACGCGGCGGCGTGGGCTGTGGAGAACGGGAGCCAGCAGACCCTCTTCTCGTCGCCGCTGACCGTCGAGCGTGTCCACGACGACCTCCGAGAACTCGCTACCTACGAGGGGGCAGGCAGCCAGGACCGGAAGATCGATGCCCTCGCCGGGCAGCTGGCTGACGCCGACGCGAACGAGGCAAGATACGTCGTTCGTACCGCGCTGGGACATATGCGCGTCGGCGTCGGTGAAGGGACGATCCGAGACGCGATCGCATACGCATTTCTCGACGGCTCTGAGGAGGCGATCAGGGCGGTCGAGTGGGCATTCCAGGTGACGACAGATTTCCGTGTCGTCGCAGAAACTGCCCGCGACGATGGTCAGGCAGGGCTGAACACGCTCGACGTGGAACTGTTTCGACCGGTCCAGGTCATGCTGGCAGAGAAAGCCGAGTCGCTGACTGCTGGATTATCCGATGCTGCCCACGACGGACGGGCGCTGTGTGAATACAAGTACGATGGCATCCGCATCCAGATCCACGTCGGGGGCGAGGAAGTCCGGTTGTTCACTCGACGACTGGAAGACGTGACCGAGCAGTTCCCCGACGTGGTCCGGGCAGTCCGGGAGGGAGTGAGTGCTAACCGGGTCGTACTCGATGGCGAACTGGTCGGCTATACGCCAGACACGATTACGACAGATACGCGCGATCCGGTCGCATTTCAGCAGTTATCGCAGCGGGTCAAACGAGAATCCGACATCGAGGTGATGGCCCGCCAGGTGCCGACTGTGGTCCACCTGTTCGACTGTCTGGCCGAAAGCGAGACGGTCCTCGAAGCGCCGCTGTCGGAGCGGTTGGAGCACCTCGACGCGGCGTTCGAGGCTGTCGACCCAGATCCGGACGGGGTCATGGCGGGACTAGAGCGGAGCCGGTCGAGTTGGGTGACGGCCGAGGACCCTGGGCCGGCCGAGGAACTGTATCGGGAGGCCCTCGACGCTGGACACGAGGGACTGATGACGAAAAATCCCGGAGCGGCCTACCAGCCCGGTCGATGTGTCGGGCGACTGCTCAAACTCAAACCGACGATGGAGTCACTCGATCTCGTCGTCACGCGTGCAAAATACAGCGAAGGGCGGCGCAGTGAGTGGCTCGGCCGCCTCTATCTGGGCTGTTACGATCCGTCGTCCGATTCCTTCAGGGAGGTTGGTCGGCTCTCGACCGGGTACACCGACGAAGAACTGGCGTCGCTGACCGATCGGCTGGAGGGCCTGATTACAGCCCGTGACGGGCGAGACGTGGATCTGCGCCCCGAGGTGGTCCTCGAAGTCGAGTACGAGGAGATTCAGGAGTCCCCGGAGTACGATTCCGGGTACGCGCTCCGGTTTCCGCGATTTCTGGAGGTCCGCACGGATCTGGAGCCGACTGACGCGGATAGCATCGAGCGTGTCGACGATTTGTACGACTCGCAATAACTCAAACCTCCTGTGCGAGCGGAAGGACCATACTAGAGCAGTCCTAACATCCGGCAGTGACGGTCAGGTACCGGGACGGCATCGAGATCGAACTCTCCGATGGCAAACAGGTAGTCTGCGACGCGGACAATCCGGACGGCGACGTGAATATCGTCTCCCACGCTCACGGCGATCACTGGCCAGAGAGTGAGGTCAGTGCCGTCTGCTCGCCGCTGACGGCAGATCTGGCGAGCGTCCGGCGGGAGACACCGCTTCATAGAACGACCGACGAGCGGGTGACTCTGCTCCCGGCAGGCCACGTCGCAGGCTCGCGGGCGGCGCTCATTACAGACCCCGATGGGACACAGTATCTCTACACCGGCGACGTCTGCACCCGTCCACGATTCTACCTCGACGGGTTCGAACCGCCATCGGTCGATGTACTGATCGTCGAAGCCACCTACGGCGAGCCGGAGTACGTGTTTCCTGACCACGAGAGTCTCGCAGCGGAGATCCGGACGTGGTTGACGGAAACGTCAGACCCCGTAATCCTCCTCGGATATGCGCTTGGCCGTGCGCAGAAACTTCAGCTGCTCGCCCAGGAGGCCGATCGCGACAGAGTGCTCACTACCGACTCGGTGCAACGTGTGAATGAAGTCATCGAGGCACACTGCGACGTGGATTTCGGAGCGGAGCCGTACGAGAGCGAGACGGAACTGACAGCAGGCGACGCGCTCGTCCTGCCGATGACCAGCGGTCGAATCAACTGGATCGACCAGCTCGCCGACGAAGCCGGCGCGATCAAGGCTGGCTTCTCGGGGTGGGCCGTCGATAGCTCGTTCAAATTTCGGGGCGACTACGACGTGACCTTCCCACTCTCGGATCACTGTGACTTCGAGGAACTGCAGTCGCTGGTGGAAGCCGTCGACCCGGATCAGGTGTACACCCAGCACGGTTCTGCTGCGTCGCTGGCGACCCACCTGACCAACGCAGGGTACGACGCGACCGCCCTCCGACAGAATCAGACCTCGCTCGGCGACTTCTGAGCTGTCTGCCACTGTAACGTTGAAGAGATACTGGGTAGGTCAACTCTCACGGAACCCAAAGAAATAGCCCCCACTTCCATCACCCCAGCCCTCGTAAAGACAGTGATTCGATGACCGATCACGACCACCACCGGAATGGGCAGTCACCGTCCGGCGAACAGTCCCAGCGAGACACCGGGGACGGGCAGAGGAACGAGGTGGCGGGTTCTGGCGACGAAGAGCGTGTAGAGCAATCGATGCTCGAAGAGGAAGCCGAAGAGGCCGACGAAGCCAGCCAAGAGGTCGAAGATTCTCACGGGCAGGGGGGAGACCACGGTGCTCACGGGCACGAGGACCAGCCAGGCAAGGATCACGGCGGTCACGGTGGCATGCACGCGGGTCACGAACAGATGTTTCGCCGTCGCTTTTTCGTCTCGACTGCCCTTTCGATCCCGGTCCTGCTCTACAGCGAAACAATGCAGGACTGGCTCGGGTTCACCGTGCCCGCGTTCACTGGGAGCGAGTTGATCGTTCCCGTGTTTTCGGTGATCGTCTTCCTCTACGGCGGCTTGCCGTTCCTGCGCATGGCCGTTCCGGAGATACGCGAGTGGTCACCTGGTATGATGACGCTCATTTCGATGGCCATCACCGTCGCCTTCGTCTACAGCATGGCGACAATACTCGTCGGCTGGGGAGAGCCGTTCTTCTGGGAGCTCGTGACCCTCGTCGACATCATGTTGCTCGGTCACTGGATCGAAATGCGATCGGTCCGGCGGGCGTCGAGTGCTCTCGACGAACTTGCAAAGCTGATGCCGGACACCGCCGAACGGATCAGGGAAGACGGAGACACCGAGGAAGTTCCGGCGAACGAACTCTCCGAAGGAGACCTGGTACTCGTGCGACCGGGAGCGAGCGTCCCCGCGGACGGAGTCGTCGAGGAAGGCGACTCCGACGTAAACGAGGCAATGGTAACTGGCGAGTCGAAGCCGGTATCGAAAGATCCCGGCGACGAGGTCATCGGTGGGACCGTCAACGGCGACGGCAGCCTGCGCGTCCGCATCGACGCGACGGGCGAGGAGACGACGCTGGCAGGAATTATGCGACTCGTCGAGGAGGCCCAGAGCAGCGAGTCGAAGACGCAGGTGCTCGCGGATCGGGCTGCTGGCTGGCTGTTCTACGTTGCGGTGGCCGCGGCGGCGGTCACTGCCGTCGCCTGGACGGTGGCGACAACGTTCGATGCCGGCGTGATTGCACGCGTCGTTACCGTCCTGGTCATTGCCTGTCCGCACGCACTCGGTCTCGCGATTCCACTCGTCGTCGCGATCAATACGTCGCTTGCCGCTCGGAATGGAATGCTCGTCCGGGACCGCATTGCGATGGAAGAGTCACGAAATCTGGACGCGATCATCTTCGACAAGACTGGAACACTCACGGAGGGTGAACACGGTGTGGTCGGGATGGTGACCGTCGAGGGCGTCTACGAGGACGAAGCCCTTGCCCTGGCTGCAGCCGTCGAGGGTGACTCCGAGCACATGATCGCTCGTGCGATTCGACAGGCCGCCGACGAGCGGGGAATTGACGCACCTGCTGCGGAGGGGTTCGAAGCGATGAAAGGCCGTGGGGTTCGTGCGACCGTCGACGGTGACGAGATCTACGTCGGCGGGCCGAATCTCCTCGATCATCTCGACAGTGAGGTTCCACGAACGCTGCAGTCCTTCGCAGCGGAAGCCGGAGAAAACGCACAGACTGTCGTGTATCTCGTCCGCGATGGGGATCTGATCGCTGCCGTCGCCATGGCTGACGTCATCCGGGAGGAGAGTTACCGGGTCGTCGAAGCACTGCACAATCTCGACATCGAGGTGGCGATGCTGACTGGTGACTCGACCGATGTCGCGCACGCCGTCGCCGAGGAACTGGGCATCGACACTGTATTTGCCGAAGTGCTCCCCGAGGACAAGGATAAGAAGGTCCAGGAACTCCAGGATCAGGGGAAATTCGTCGGCATGGTCGGCGACGGAGTCAACGACGCCCCGGCGCTGACTCGGGCCGACGTTGGCATCGCTATCGGGAGCGGGACTGACGTGGCCGTCCAGTCCGCAGACGTCATTCTCGTCCAGAACAATCCGATGGACGTCGTCCGACTCGTGAAGCTGAGCAAGGCGAGTTACCGAAAAATGCAGGAAAACATCGTCTGGGCTGCCGGATACAACGTCTTCGCCATTCCGCTGGCTGCCGGTGTGCTCGCGCCGATCGGTATTCTGCTGTCACCCGCCATCGGTGCCCTGCTCATGTCCCTGAGCACAGTGATCGTCGCGATAAATGCACAACTACTGCGCCGAACGGACCTGTCTGTGGCGAGTTTGCCGGATGTCACAGGGTCGAGAGAGACACAAGCGGCATGACAGTGACAGCGGAATATTTTGAATCGGTATCAGAGCGTGTTTTCGATGCGGTGCTGAAGTGTGCCTCTGCATCCAGCAGACTGCCCCTGTCGTCGCTGCTGGATTCATCGGCAATTATCTGAAAATCTCACTCACACCGAGGGCTGTTCGACGTGGTTCCGCCAGAACCCCGGCTGCATGTATTTCGCATAGGCTCCCTGATAGCCAGCCAGATTTGCGAGTGGCGTGAGAGCGGTGCTCACCGAACCTGCAAGGCCCTCTCCCTGGACGAACGTCGTGTTTCCGTCGAGGACGTCGGCGATGAGGGCCTGCTGAAGGAGATTATCCGGGTCGCGCGACCTGTCGTGAGCGAGTCCGCCGAGCGTGGGCAGCACCTGTCGGAGGCGGCCCGGGGAGCGAATTTCCGTGGTCACGAGCGCTCGCTCGTTTGTCTCGTTACGAAAGCTATGGACGACCCCAGTCTGAACCGTTGCTGACTCGCCGGCTGCAACTGTTCGCTCCTCGTCGTCGAGCGTCATCACGAGAGACCCATCCTCGACGTCGAACACTTCGACGCTTGCTTCGTGATAGTGGGCCGGTGGGCCGTCGTAGCCTGGTCCGAACACGCTCAGTGTTCGGATCGACCCCTCGCCATCCGTCAACAGAATTCCCCAGACGGCCCGTGTCGGATGGGACGTTATCGGGCCGGTCCGATCCTGGATCCGGTCGTCGAGCCAGCTGTCTTCGGCCACCTCGAAACCGGTCCCCGGTATGGGATTATCGTCTTCGTCGAGCGTCCGGCCAGTGACGTACGCAGTCATATACGCTGATTGGACTCGACGATAGAAAAACCTCGTATCGTCCTGTCTCCCACGTCGACTCTTCGCAGTGAGATTCGCACTTGGGCACCCAATGTACTCTTAGCTTGGCCCGAGTGCAGCAATATCAGCTCCGACGGTCGCTCGTGCATCAGCAGGATTGGGATCGCTGTCAGCCAGGTGTGTCCAGTCGTGACTGGGGAGCCTGGAGAGATGATCCTCGATGGGCGTACTGTACTGTGCGGGTGGACTGGCAGAGTCGTCCTGTCCCCAGATTGCATTGATAACCGTCATCGAATCGATCCGGATCTCGACCGATGCTGGGTCACACCACGTTTGCAGCGCTTCGAGTCCGAGATGCAGGGCAGCGTACTCCGCGATGTTGTTCCCCGTCCGAGAGCCAACGGGCCGCCCGAGTCGGACGATATCTTCGTCTCCCGTCTGGAGCACCGCACCCGCACCGGCGGGCCCGGGATTGCCACGGGAGCTCCCATCGACATACAGGACGATATCTGACGCTGTGGTCTGTCGAGTGGACTGCAGCGAGGGTGGGACTCCAGCAGCGAGTACCTCGTCGATGGCTGCTCGTTTTTCGCCATCTGTCGTTCCTGGGTCGAACAGGCCACCGTAGCCACTGACTGCGGCATCGATCGCGTCGATCGCCGGCGTGATCTCGTAGCCGAAGAGTGCCAAGACTTCCTCGACGTGCGCAGCCATCGGTGAGAGATACTCCACGGGGAGGGAGTCTATCTCATGTACCACTTCACAGCTCCCGACTGTGCGCCAGTCATTGTGCGCAATTCAGTCGTCACCCAATAAAAATAGTTGGACGGCCACCCAGAGCCACTGGCAACTGTGCCGACTGCAATCGAAACTCATCTACCCACGGTGTTAGATATCGTAATTCTGGCAGAGATCGGTCGTCAGCCCGAATCATCCTGTCGTCGTGAAAAGTACGTATCAGCCTGCAGTCTGGCAGTGATTTCTGAAACTGTCCCCCCGTCGCAGGCGTCACAGTATGGTGGCACGTCTGGCCCGGCAAAGACAGTCCCGCACTGCCGGCATTCGAAGAATCGTAACCCAAGCACGTGCAGAGAGACGTGCGCCAGAATAAAGTGGGTTCTCTTTGTTTGGAAGCTGTCTAACCTTGGATGCAGTCCACTGGGTAGTCAGAATATGAGCGTCAATTGATTGTTCAAGGCTTCATTTGTTGAGAGAGCGAAACTGCTTCACCGCTGTAACAGCTATGTACTGAGGATGAGTGAGATTTTGCAGCGACTCAAACGGCCGTTGCTCTTTCTAATGGCGCCGGGGTACGTCGTCGCAGGTATTTTGCATTTCGTGGTGCCCGAGCTGTACGTCCAGATTGTGCCACCGATCTTTCCGGCAGCACTTGCACTCGTATACCTGTCCGGTCTCGCCGAAATCGCCGTCGGCATTGGCCTACTGATTCCACAGACGCGACAGTACGCTGCGTGGGCGACGATCGCGTTACTTGTCGCTATTTTTCCGGCAAACGTCTACATGGCGATCCAGGGTGTGGTCATCGAGGGGGTTTCTGGCGGTGGCGACCCCTCCGAACTCGTTCGCTGGGGACGACTCCCACTGCAGGGTGTGTTGATTCTCTGGGCATACTGGTATACCCGCACACCGACGGAATCAGCCGAACGGGCGTGAGTTTTGTACTGTCGGTAACGCCGGCACAATGGACCTCGATGTTCGTTGCGGAGACTGTCGATGTCGCCAAACCGCAGACGCCACAGCCGTCCTGTTGCAATCTTCAGTGATAAAGAGCACGAGGAGGTGATACTGCCGGCTGTAAATTCGTAAAGATATGTGCCACCCCGGGGTGGCGCAATTCTTCAGTTTCTTACAGCCGGCAGTATGAGCAGCCAGCCCAATATCCATGCCAACACTGAGACTGGTTGCTGAAAGTTCGTACAGATATTCGATCCCACGGGGGTCGAAATTCTTCAGGTTCTTACAGCCACCAGTATCAATATCAGGCGATTATGATGTTGATTCGAGACGCGACAACGATACAGTCGAATCGAATACTCGCGACACACGCCCTCTGTCTTGCGCTCGTCCTGGCTGGTTGTGATAGCCCCACAGAGGTCTCGTCATTGAATGAAACGAACGGAAATGAACCGGGAGACATCCCAGTACATGACTGATAATGAGCGTATCAGACGAAACCCCACACTCGCAAATATGATCTCTGATACGGTTCGCGTGCAAAATACTGAGGTTGTCTCGGTCAATGATTTTTCGACACGTAAGTGTAAGTAAATAGATTTTAGACTATAAAAATAAGAGAAATTAATACTGTTCTAGAAATTAACCTGCAATTTTATCGGGTATTCCGAAAAGTGATGTGGTACGCTCTGTGGTTTTTCTACTGTAATACGTCACCATGGCTACGGTTGATAGACCTTCCAACCATCGGGAAGAGTTGAGTTTAGTGATTACTACTGCTGGGACTCGGTTTGCCGCTATAGCGGCCGTGCTATTCCTGGGCACTCCAGTTGTTGCGTATCTGTCCGGTGATGCACGGGCGATGTTCTACGTGCACGTCGGCCTTGGAGCATTCTGGTTCGGTCTCGATTTCTTCTTTAAATTTGTTCTTGGTCCGTCGCTTGAGGAGGTGTCGGACGAGGTTTCTGGTGCGGTGAACCAGTACTTAGTGCCGAAGATGGCACTGGTAGCGGAGCCGTTGAGCGTTGGCGTGATCGGTTCCGGTATCGGATTGGCGGAGATGATGGGTTACTGGGAATCGCCCAGTGTCTGGCTGTGGGCCTCCCTGGGAATCGGGATTGTAATGTTGCTGATTGGTTTCGGCCCCCTCCACATCTTGACTACCAAGATGGGAGTCGAATTGTCGATGCCCGAGCCTGATAGTAGCCGCATCGACGAACTGTTCGGTAAGACCATGAAGTGGGGGCTGGTTCAAACCATCCTCATGTTGGCTATCATTGCGATGATGACCGGGATCCGCTGGCAGATTTAACGAAAAACGAGAGGAATAGATGCAGTACAGGTATCGACTCGACCCACCAGAGCACCTCACCGAGACGCTTCTGCACCGCGTCGATACGTGTAGACAACTCTACAACCACATCCTCTACGAACTGATACAGGAGACGATCCCTGATTTCAAAGAGTGATGGGACGACTTGACCGACATTCACTCGGAGGTGTTGCAGATAGTAGTCAACTGTGTCTACGACAATCTCACCACACTGAACTCACAGAAAGAGAATGGGCGTGCCGTGGAGATGCTCAATTGGAAACCGCTTGGGGGATATCACTCGTTCATTTATAATCGGTCCGGCTCCAAACTTAAGAATACGAGTGGTCGGCCTGTCCCATGATTGAGTCAAATCGGTGAGATTCCGATTCATCTCCACCGAGACATTCCCGAGAACGCGATGATTAAACAGGTCCCAGTCAAGCAAGAACCCACGGGTGAGTGTTTTGTCACGTTCGGAATCGACGTGGACGAAGCTCGGAGAAGCCCGAGAAGTGCGTCGGCATCGGCGTAGGGATTCTCAAGTACGCTCACGACACTGATGGAATCGCCGTCAGATCACTGGACTTTTTCCGACGAACGTGAGCGACTGGAACACGTACAACACGACCTCTCGCGGAAGGAACACGGGTCTGGGAATTGGGAGAAACAACACCGTTTCGTGGCCGAATACCACGCTGAGAGCGTGTCATAGAATTAATCACAGGGTCTTGAGTTTCGTCCGTCCAGGATTGTCTCCCCGTTCGTAATTCGTGATGGCGACGACCACACGGAGACAAAGCGCCACGAAGACTTGTGTTCGTGCGTG
>SAYS01000032.1 GCA_004015825.1 Halovenus amylolytica
CTGTCGTCTCTGTCTCCAGTGCTTTGAAAACCTGTTCGACCGTAGCGTTACTCGGTAGGACGGACTTGCTGCTGGACACATCAATTTCGTCCTACCACTTCCTTGTGAAAACTTCTGCACCACCGCCTAAAGACGAATGTACGTTGCTTATCCTGGGACGAGCGAACCACCATTTTATGCACATCCTGAGCGTAGTTACTGTATGATCTCACGAATTCTCGTTCCGATGGACGACTCGGAAATGGCCCAGCGAGCGCTTGAGTACGTCCTTGAGAATCATCCCGGCGCGGAGATTACTGTCTTGCACGTCGTGGGCGGACCGTCACCGTGGGGGAGAGAAGCCACGTCACTTGCTCTTGAGGAGGACATTGAAGAGGCCGCCGAGGAGCGCGCCAAGGAGGTGTTCGATGACGCTCAGGAACTCGCCGCCAAGTATGATGTCGAAATCACGACCGAGGTTCAGCTGGGACATCCGGCTCGGGCGATCGTGAATAGAGCCGACGACTTCGATGCGGTCGTAATCGGAAGCCACGGCGGATCGTTGGTCGATCGACTGGTCGTCGGGAACGTCGCCCAGAAAGTGTTCCGTAACTCGCCCGTTCAAGTCATCGTCGCTCGGTGAGTGGCGGTGACTGAGGCCGATGGACGGACCTCGGGAATCGTCGACTAACGGGATAATGACCAGTCCTACCGCTATCTGTCCCACTCAGTTCAGTTTCTGTCTAAATCGAGTTCAGTGGTAGATACGCGCCTTCCATCTTGCACGGCGCTGAGAACATCTATTAGAACTGGTAGGATAGTTAGCGGTCAATACGCGTGCGGAGTGACTACTCGATTTCTAACTGACCACTTTCGCCACCCTCCTCACCGTCGTTCTCGTCCCATTCGAGTTCGAACTCGATACTTCGTTCAGTCATGTTGCCAGCCGGGCCTTCGCGTTCAGCTTTGACTTCGAAGGTCGGTCGGGCAGGGGGATTCAGCGTTACAGATTCGGAGCCTGCTTTCAGTTCGATAGCGTTGCCGCTGTCGAGATTGTCCGCGACTTTCCGAAGGTACGATGCAATCTCTTCTCGACTCTGGTCGCTCTCTGATTTGAACAGGACTTCTTCAGGCATACAGGAGATGGTACACAGCCTGCACCCATAAATTCGCCCACCATATTGATACTGGTGGCTGTAAGAAATGAACGAATTTCGACCCGACGTGGGGTCGAATATTTTCACGAATTTACAGCCACCAGTATGAGTCGATAGGACTGGCCAGTGTGTTCACACCTGTTGGGCCATCCCCCATTCATGATGTCTGGTACTGAAATCGCTACACACCCGAATGCTATTCAAATTCGCGCTTGAACACCAGAGCCGTATGGAACGTAATCGCGGCATCGGTATCCCGGCCACTGTCTGATCTCATCGTCGACGGCGTAGAGTTCTGCGATACGCTCGTCCTCAACAAGACAGATCTGATCAGCGATATGGAACTCGACGCCGTGCGAGCAGATATCCGAGCGCTTCAGTCAGACGCAACCCTGATCGCGACCGAGTTCGGGGACGTGGAGCCGTCGACGATTCTCGGCAGCGAACGCTTCGATCGCGAGCAAGTCGAACAAAGCGCCCGCTGGCGGCAGGGACTCGATCAGGCTGCCGACGAGAGTGACCAAGCACACCACAACGAAGAGAACACGCACGATGTGGAGACAGGCCACGACCACGAGCACGAGGACGGTTACAATCACGATCAGGAGGGCAGTCACGACCACGATCATAGAGATAGCCACGATCACGGCGACGAGCACGACCACAAGCATCCGCCGGAGGTGTACGGTGTCGATTCCTTCGTCTATCAGTCACCGACCCCGATGCATCCGGAACGACTCGCGGCGTTCCTTCGTGACACGCCCGAGAGTCTGATTCGGGCGAAAGGATGGCTCCACGTCGCCGGCCGATCGGATGTCGCACTGGAACTGTCACTCGCCGGTTCGGAGTCACAGATCACTGTCGCCGGTCGGTGGATTGCCTCGTTACCAGAGAAGCGACAGCAACGGTACCGCGAACGGCGCTACCCGAACTGGACCGACGCGTACGGTGACCGGGAAACACAGCTCGTCCTGATCGGGCAAGCGATGGACGAAGACCGTCTCGAACGAATGCTCGACGATTGCCAGCTCGCCGACGGGCAACTGGGAGACGGACTGGACTGTGAGAACCCGTTTCCGGAGCGAGAAGGGAGACGACTTCAGCTATCGCCGAGCAAAACCCGCGAATTGACGAACACGCAGCCCTCGCAGTACTGAAAGCTATATTACTGCACGATCTGACGAGTCGGCTGCTCTGCGACGATTCGTTCGGCTCCACGACGTGCGCCTGCGATGTTGCCTGCGAGCGCACCGACCGATCCCGCTGCGAGTTTCCCGGTGACGAGGATATTCGAAGACTCCCCGCTCCTGGTCTGCCAGGCGAGCGTTCCATCATCGAGGACAGGCATCCCGCGACAGCCACGAACGAGTGAGAGTGAGCTCGCGAGCTGTCGGACGAACGGATGTTCGAAGACCGGTTGAAAGCCAGTCGCGAGAACGATCCTGTCGACGTGGCTCCCACTATCACGACTACCCGAGACCGAACAGGCCGTCAGCGACGGGCTCGGACTCGCCCGGACTTACGACGCGACGGTTCACGCGCTGTACGTGACCGACGAGAGCGAGTTCTCGGCCGTTACAGACGCCTCGGCGCACGAGCAACTGCGGTCCTCAGCAGAGAAGCTGGGACGACGAGCGACCACCGACATCGCCGAGACGGCCGCCGAGTTCGATCTGACGGTCGGCACGAACTCCGGCAGGGAGCGCCCTACGAGGAGATACTCGACTACGTCGACGAACAGGACATCGACCTCGTGGCGATGGGAACGCACGGTCGGGCCGGAGTCGGACCGGACCTCGGCAGTACGACGCTCAGAGTCGTTCGAAACGCCGATGTGCCCGTGCTGACGGTTCGATCCCGCTCGACGATCCTGTGACCAGGGCCTGGCGTCCGGTACAGTCGACGTCGGACACACCCGCGAGGGTTTCTAGGAGTTCACTCACTGTGCGTTACAGGAGGTCGACGGACAAAACACCCCGACCTCGACCCGAAGCACTGCGGGTCGCCGGAGGTTCCTCGCGTTCAGTTCTTGGAGTCTCGTAACGTCTGTTTCATCCGGTCCAGCATGAGGTGGACGACGAGAGCAAGTCCTGTCGCCGGCCACAGCCCGACGAACTGCCCTCGCTGTATTTCACCACGGACGTAGTAGTGCAGGGCGAGCGCAACGGAGCCGATTGCTGCCATCGCCCCGGGGCCGAGGCCGCTCTCGTCCAGTTCTCGTGCCACTCCCGAGAGGACGATGGCACGGCCGACGACGGCCCAGGAGGGGGCCGACTTCATCGGCGTTCGTGTTCCGAAGGAGTTCGTCTCGGAGGTCCTGACAGCCGCCGTCGGGACGCTGTTGCTCGTCGTCTTCATCGAACTGCTCGGGGTCGGAATCCTCGTTCCGGTCATCCCGATGCCGAATCTTTCGGCGCCAACGAGTTCGTCGGTGCACCCATTCTGGGTCGCCTATCGGACGAACGCGGCCGACGACCGAACCTCCTGCTCTCGTTGCTGGGACGTGTGGTCGTGTGGGTGCTGTGGATCGTCGCCGTGGGGTCCATCGCGCCCGTCGACACACCCTGTCGACCGTCGGAGAGGTCGGTCGGGAGCGAGGGGTCGAGGAGTACTCGAATCGTTCACGGGAAGATACGTAGAAACGAATCGCGGAAGGCAACACACGCTGCCTTCCAACGCGGACGAATCCGCGTCGGTCGCCCACGCTTTCGACGCTCAGATCGGGGAGTTGAGCGTGCCGAAGTACACCTGCCACGCGAGGGCGGACTTGGCCACCAGGCTCAGAACGATGTACGTCTTCTCGCCGAAGAGGTAGTCCTTCCATCGTGAGAGTTCCAAGTACTGCAGGGCCATGTTCAGCGCGAAGAGGTTGAAGAAGACGAAAATCGAGATGTAGATGTAGATGACGAACTCGGGGAATTCTCCGCCGCTGGCCGTCACCGTACCGACGAACGTGATTGCGATGACAATCCAGGGTACGATACCGGCGATGGAACCCACCCAGAACGGTGTCCAGTCGGTTTCGTCGGTCGATTCGTTGCGTTGCTCCATCAGGAGTCCGGAGAGGTTCATCACCGCAACGAGTCCGAACAGTCCCACGAGGGTCCCGAGGTCCCAAACGCCGGCCAGCATGCCGATCACGACGATCATCAGCGAGGCGCTCACTGAGTACTCGTACCAGCGGTAGGGATTCATCCCCCTGTCGAGATACGCGACGTACTTGTCGTACCGGACGGTCGCGATGATGGTGTGTGCGAACGCGGAGATGAAGAGGAATCCCGCCACGAGCAGCGGGAGGTTGGCGTCGACGAACGAAACCGTCTCCGGGAAGATCGTCTCGGTTTCGGGGTCGAACCCGTATCTGGTTCGCGTAACCGGCCACAGGACGTTCTCGGCCAGGATAACCATCGCTAGCCCCTGGAGAAAGTGGAGGACAGCCATGACAGCATTCCACAGTCGGAGCCGGGTGTCACGCGCAGACGTCTGCTGTTCGACTTTGGTCACCGTTGGATTTTTCGTGGACAATGTTCTGTCTGCACTACAATCGGCTCGTAAATAGGTCTGTGGTTGGCCGTGGCATGCTGTGCGTATCCCCGGTGGCGACCCTCCTCGTGGACCCGGCGCTGCCTGTACACACATCGGGTTTCCGGCCGCGAGGCTCTCCTCGGCATCGACGAGTCCGTCCGAGACACTGGAGGGGTTCGGAAGGCCCAGCAAGTACGAGAGCGGAAACGACGGACTGCGGCCGAGGAGGTCCACGACCGTCGAGTGGGACCTGATCATCGAACTCAAAAGTTTCAATCCCGTGCTGGGTTTTCTCTCCGTCGCGACGTCTGGTTCGTCACCAATCCAGCCCCGTTCACGCGATTGGACTGGGTCAACCATCAGTTGGTCAACAGGGAGTTCCGTTCGCTGAATCATTCGTCACCCCCATCAAGTTCTCCCATGTCTCTGATGACCTGCTGCTAGCCCACTTGTTCAAGTGTGACTGCGACATCCTCTCCATCGTTCGCGTCTATGGCGACTTCTGCCAGAAAGCTCTCGGCGTCGGCGGAGAGTTTGTCCTGAATTTCTACGACAGCGTCGTCGTATTCCTCGTAGACCGTCACGTCGTCAGCGACGGTTACGTAGAACCCTTCATCATCGACATCCACAGTGAACTGTGTACCTGTGATTTGTCTTCACCACCCCGACTTCCCGCTCTGTTGGTCGCTGCAGACGGATCTCCACTTTCGATTTCGCCCTCACGAATCTCGAGAACTTGATCGTCTGTGACTTCGTACGGTTTGATCATTCCGTACGCGTCTGGGAGAATACGTTGGTTGATCCGAATAGCAAGCTGGGCCGGCGCTCTGGGGCGGATATCCTCCGGACCACCCCACGAGAGGTACTGGCCGTCGGTCTGCTCTTGATACTTCGTGGCTGTCTCGACGACCGATCGCAGGTTGAGGTTGGTAATGTTGAACTCCAACTCGCTGTAAAGACCCCGACCTGCATTCTGTCGTTTCGTTCGCTCTCGAACAGGCGGCTTGGCAGGATCAGCAACGAACGTAAGATCGAATTCAGACGTCTGTGCAGGTGTGATAGAGATACGAGCGCATACCCCCGCCTTCCCGTGAGTGAGGAGTGTTCCGACGCTCTGTCGGAACCGAGGAGCGAACAGGCGGGGGTCAAGCGGACACTCAGGGGACACAAACCACGGTACTGTGGCCGGACTCGATGACCGACCGAAGGTTTTTGTTGTGGCCCAACATACCGGAAATTGCGACGGAATCGGTGAGACGCCGGCCCCCAATAGACAAGGGGCGGTGACGAACGCGGTCTGTTCGTCACACGGCAATGACATCGATTCCGATGGGGCCTGCGTGACCGGGCCACAGCCCTATAGCGAGGGAGAAAACGAGAGTTTCACCGGTATGCTGCCGGTTCCCTCTGAGTACGGGTTGGAACCGGAACGTCCTGCTTCGGCAGGCCGGTCATCCGGTGGCCGGATGCCACGGCCTTCAGGCCGTGGAGGAGGTCACTTCTTCCAAGCGCTCCTCGGTTACGCGGAGAGTCATCGACGTGACTGTCAGATCTGGTTCGACTGAAATTTTCTCCGAATCTAACACAGTCTCGATCTCGTCGATGATCTGTTCAGGGGCGTCACTCGTCACCGGATTCGATGGTTCTCCGTTCTTCGTGAGTTGCTGGAACTCAAGTTCAAGCCCGTGGTGGGTGCGCTGCTCGCGTGTAACTCCGTACTTGCGAGGCTCCTCGGCGATGGTACCGTTAGTCGTTTCCACACTGCCGTTGGCGGTGATGCTGACAATGCTTGTGCCAAAGTTATCAAAGACTGCGCGCAGGGAACTGGTCAGCAGCGACGGAATATGTGCAGTCTGAGTATACCTGTCGGTCGGAATTTCGCTACTGCTCACCATAATCCACCCCCTTGATTTTCTTTTTGTGTTATCAGCTGTACATCGATCGTTCCGGAGGTTTCATCTCCGGGGAGCATATTATATCTCATTGCTCTGTAGTCCTCTGCAGAGTCCGGTTGAGGGTGTTCCAGCACCCTTGGCCCTTCATGCGCACAATTCCCGAACTCATTCACACATAGATCCATCTCGTATATAAATGCATACAAGAAATTCTATTATACAATACATATAATTATATGGCATAGATAGATGCTTACTATTAAACTCTCTACATCCGAAACTCAGTGCATGAGCGATACGTCGATTCGAGTGAGTGAGGAACTCGCTGATGAGTTACATGATCGGAAAAATAGAGGTGATAGTTATGAAGATGTCATCTGGCGACTCGTCGAAAAAGCGGATGCTCACGAATCAGAGGGTGAAAAATAATCTTTACAGAATTTTCAGAGAGCCTCAGGGTGGATTCGACCGGGAATTCAGCTGTGACGGATCATCTCTGCTCAAAGCTGTCCGCCAGCATTTCAACACTGCACGCGTGACAAGTTCTGGGGGCTCCACATCAATGCACGACTGGACTCGTGAGGAGGCATCTGGCGGTTCATGAAAATGTTTCTCCGGAATATTCGGTTCCGGATGTCGATCAAACCGAAATTGGATTCCATTCTCCTCGAAATAGTGGAAGTGGTAGCAATTCTTCTCTGTCCAGACAATGTCAAACCGTCCAGATGGGCTAGATCTAAAGCCAGCATCGACAGTGATATTCAGGCCAGGCCGTGGACTCAGTCGATCGTCGAGACTATGATGGCTAACAAGTGGTTCAGTATCGAAGAAGATCTCGCGGATGTTGACTAACGCATCGTAATCGATTGGGCCGGTATCTCCTACTAACCCTCCCATGGTTAGGCGATAGCCTTGCGAGCGTCAGAGAAACTGATCGCAGCCTTCGCGAGATAGAGATTCTTCTGAGCAGTCTGCCACGTTGTCTGATCCTCCCAGCCGTCCGTGTCGTCCGGATCTAACTCTTGGGCGAGTTCCATTGGGGATTCGACACCGTATTTTTCCCTGAGTGAATTGACTGTCTCTTTGAGATCCTGTAATTTGGCCACGAGTTCGTCTTCATCGTAGTTCTCTTGCAGGTCAACGACCTGCCTGTAGATATACATTTGATCGTTACGCTTGTAGAGCGTTCCCTGACCGGTCTCAAGCGTCTCAATGAGTCCGATTTCAACAAGATCCCCAAGCGTATCGCGGACAACTGGTTCGCTCGCGTGCGCTCTATCAGCAATCGTCGACGCTGGCGTCGGTTCCTGAATCCGCTGGACAACTGAACGAACCCGTTCTCTCGTGGTCGTCTCTTGTTTCCACTCTTCAACCGCTGCCTCGTTCACATCATCGTACTCTGGTGGTGTTTCGATTTCCATCTTCGAACTCGTGTGTTTGATGTTCGGCTGGAATGCTCTTCAGCCCTGTACATAATATATGATGCCACCCACAAATATATCTTATGCAGGCTGGTACTACCCAAGAAACCCCTCGTTTGCTGTGTCAGGTAACTGGGCAAAGAATACGTGACATCGTAATAAAACGGCGCGGCTCCCTCGTACTCCGTGAGGTACACTCGAAAAAGTGCTCGTGGCGGCGTTCACGTGACGCGGGATCATCAAACCGGGACTGGACGTAGAGGGCGGGGCACTCCTACAGTTTCGGAAAGCGTGTCGCATCTTGTATTGTATTTGGGCGTTACGAGACATCGATCCACAGCGATTGGCGAGAGGGGCGGATGCCTGCATTGTGAAAAATTGGGCCGAAGAGATCAACCATTGGAGAACTCAACTCATCCGATTGTTGACTGTCCTACCGGACGGTGGACTCTCGATCTCACCCTCTCAGTTCACCAACTGGAATACTAACCCTGTGGCAAGCCCCGAATTCGGAACTTTCGGCGGTTCAGACCCAGAAATCGAGAGAATTCGAGCCTTCGCGGTTCGGATTCGCCCGGGACTGTGAGTCCGGAACATACTGGACCTCGACATCTTTTCTCTTGGGTTAGTATATTATACTAACTCCAGCGATCAGAGCGATCACTGCACAACGCTGGCCAAGTCACTTGTTATCTACCGTGGGCATGCCACTGATCATGAGCTGGAGATGTTCGAGAGGATGGACAAGACCTTTGGTACGACGTGTCGAAAGCCGGCTGCCACGATCAAAATATAAGCAACGACAAGTAAACTGAACGCGGTCCGAAAACCGGCCGCGAAATCTACCATATCTGACTGATTCTGCTCTGCCCGATATACTTCCCGTTGGTTCTGACAGCTGAGACGCTGTCAGATATCATAGTGTTTGTTGCGAGTCTTTACCGCCGTCGTGTAACAAGACATCGGTTACATGGCGTGAAACACCGATATTTGTAACGTGGTCACGAAAATTACCGCAACAAGCACTATCAGACTCCATTCTCATGGCCGAGAACATGAGTCTACTTCTGACCGGACCACCGGACGCCTGAGTGTTTGTTTTCACTCTGCAGATCTCGGTTCGCTCGACACAACAAGCGGTTCACTTATGATCGTATCGTGTGCCAGCACGGGCTGTTTTGCTGTCCCATTATCGATGTATCCCACGACCTCGTGCTCGACGAGGAGATCCAATTCTCGGCTTACATTCCCTGGGTTCCTGTCAAGACGATCTGCGAGATCCCGAACCGAAGACACACGTTCTGTCGCCAAGACTTCGATAATTTCCCGGCGTTTCGGTGTGAACACCTCCCTGACTGATTCGTACGAAAGCACCAGCAGATCACCGAATCCGGATCCGGACAACGCCTTTTCAATTTCGAGTCGGGTTTGAACTCGGTTTGGATCAGCCACCTCCCCTGTCCCAGCCACGATCGAGTGATTTGATTGGTTGTCCGCCATAATATCACCTACCATACTGTTGTACTCGGAGACAACACCGTCCGTGTCATCGGGCCACCGGTATCCTGTGTTTCGCTGAGCGGAATGATGCCGTCGCGACTGACAGCCCCGATCGAGGGACGAAGACCGACCAAGTTGGTGACAGTACTTGGACCACGGACCGACGAACACGTATCAGATCCCATGCCGATAACACCGAAATTAGCCGCAATTGCTGCTGCAGTTCCACCTCTTGACGGTGAGTTCTGGTGAATCAGAACCTGTCGGGGGATCAAGGCGGGCTGGATCGAACGTCGCTCGCAGCTGCTTGGCCTCGATATCGTCGGGAATGTACTCGACTGCCGTGATCTGTGGCACACGTTCGAGGACGTCTCGCTTCAGCTGCGCATAGAGATTTGCGTTCGGATCACCACCTGGATGCGGAACAGACATCCGTTAGCTGTTGGCCTCGGCAGGCTCTGTCGTCGGAGCGAGGAAGTCCCATTCGCGGATGGCAAACCCAACGATCTGGATACGCCGCTGAAGGTGCTCCCACTCGCGGGCAATCTCACGGCGACGGTCTTCCCCATCAGCCTCGAGGGACTCGTCGGCGAGCGTTCCGCGAAGCTGGTTCGGTGACTCGACGTCGAATTCGGCCTCCCAGTCGCGGATTTGCGCCTTCATATCGGCGAGACGGTCCGTAAGCTCCTCGACAGTGTGCCCGCTGTCTCGAAGACGCATGGCCTCCTGCATCGCTTGGCGGCGGTAATCAGGGTAATACGTCGTATGAGTCCCGCTGTCGTCACGATGGAGGATCCCATCGTCGACGAGCCGTTCGAGGACGTGCTTGGTTGGTTCGTGTGATCAGCCCGCTTCGGAAGCAATCCAGTTGGCCGTCCGCGGCTCCGACAGTTGCCGGGCGGTCATCCGCACGCGGTCTTCACCCGTAGTCTGGCGTTCCATCAGCCCCTCAGAGTTCGAATCGTCTTCGGTCATACCACACCGTTCGGGCTGTATCTTGATATCGATTGAGGTGATTAGTTTTATATTGAAGTTTGTTCTTCGCCATCGCATTGATCTTGGCTATAAAGTACCAGAGAAGATCTCAAACCCAGCTCTTGGCGGCTCTACCGGAGGGTGCGCCGTCGTAAGGTGGTACCAGTATTTAAAATGTAGGCTCTGTTCAAATCCTATCGGTTCGACACCTTTTCCTCTGAAACAGCCGTTAGTTAGAACTGCTCACTGATCCGTCGATTCAGCCGCATATCAATATGAAAATCCGTATGGATATTTCATAACACGCTCCGGAACGATGTTCTTAGGGTGAGAAACAGTGCAACAGGGTTTTTACCACAAGTTTCAGATATTCGGACATGGTTCGAATTGGCCCCCTCCAATTGACTGAGATGTGGAAGTACGCCCTCATTGGCGGCCTACTCGCAGTCCCGTTTACCGCGCTTGAAGCGTGGCGATCGCCCGAGAACATGACGCTCGGAATGGTCCTCTTCGGGAGCGTGCTTGCCGGCTATCTAATCAAGCGACGTGGCGGGAATAGCACCGCGACCGGATTACGAGCCGCCCTAATTGGGGGATTACCGTTTCTTTGGGCTTTAGGCGACCTGCTTTGGTCGGTCCCAAATATCCCGAATCCGCTATGGTTCCAAGCGGTTGGCGTCGGAATAACACTTGGGTTTGGAGGGGTTATGTTAGCAGTAGTGGCCGTCTCCGGCGCGTTTGCTGGACGCTTCGGCGGCTGGTTGGCAGAACGGCGTGGCCACAGTGGTGCAACCAACGCAGGCGGAAGTATGTAGTACTACTGTACTGAGCGATTCAGGATGCCAAATGGGTGTGCGAACTTTCTATGGCACCCTGTAACTCAGTTAAATTCACCGGATCGTTTCGGGGTTACTAGCGCTCCGTGGCCATTAAGCACCGTCGGACCCTCCCTCGACACATGGCGTCCCTGACTGACCCCCTGCCAGACACCAGCCCTTTGCGCCGTGGGGCCTACACCGTGGGGTTGGTCGCACTGTTCGGCGTCGTGTTCGGTTTTACCTGGTCGCAGGCCATCGTCGTCACAGTCATCGTACTTGTCGGCGAGTCCGTCGAACTCGCGCGTCCGCTGCCCGGACTGGACGAACGCCACTTCCGACTCGCGTTCGGTCTCGTCGCCATGGCTGCCGGTGGGGTGGCCTACTGGGCGCAGGGAGATACGACAGTCGCCACAGTCGGGTTCGGCGGCGGTGGCTGGCTCGTACTGGACGCACTCTACAGCCTCCGGGAGGGCATCCGGTCGAACGACGATGGGACGGTCGACGCCGACTCTAGTGAGGTGCTCCTGTCGATGCAGGTGGGCCACCTCGTCGCCGAGGAACTGAAGGACGGCCCGAAGACCGTCCCCGAACTCGCTGACGCCTGTGACATGACCGAGTCACGCGTCCGCGAAGCACTGGAGTTCCACGAGCGGGCGGACACCGCCTACAGGGACGGCGACCAGTGGTATCTCGACGAGTCGAAAATCGGGCCGTGGGCGTTCGTCCGGGACAACACCCGGCGGATCCTGGTCCGGTTTCTCCGTCCTTTCCGGCTGTTTGTCCCGTCGTGACTACTTGTCGTCGGTCCCTTCGATCTGTCAGCCCACGGCCTGTGGCACGACGACTTTCGCTACGTCGTCCTACTTGCGGTGTAGTTCGTGACCTTCGACGCACTATTCATCTTGCACGAGCCACTACTCCGTCACCTCGGTCCGCAGTCAGCACTTACTACCATTGCGGATGATCGGCTTCTATATCAGTTACGTTCCTGTTTCTCTCTCTCCCGCTACTCGTATTCGGCTTCGAGACCGCTCTGAAATTTTTGCGTTCGTTATCCTGATCGCTGTGAACGGTGTCGGCCTTGTGGTTGGCCACGGCTACAGAAACTGAGCAGAACCGACGTTTCTGGCCGGGAAAATTCCCGACTCTCTTTTGTACGCCTCTCGCAAACAAGTCGTCGAAGACGCCAATGACGCAGTTCCCGCCCAGGTTTCTCACACCGCCGAGTCAACGATCGCTCGTCGCAGAACCCGATAGAATGCCAACGGCGTCGCAACGAAAGATGATCACCACTCGTTCCAGCAAGCGACGATGATAGCGCTAGACAGTCTAGTCGTTGTCCTCGGCGATGCAGGAGCGACCGTGCTGTTGGGCGGTGTCACCTGGACTGTGTTTCAGTCCCGGGACCGACCGAGTGCGCAGTCGTTTCTCGGTGTGGCCTTCGCACTCACGGCCTGGGCAATGTTCGCATTTTGTGAGGGCGTCGCGCAGTTGTTGTCGGTCGGATCGCTAGCAAGTGGGTTCGACATCGGTCAATTGCTCGTCGCGGTTCTCATTCCCGGCCTCTGGACCATCTACGTCCTCTCGTACACAGGGCGGGGCCGTGATCTGACGCGCAGACGGGTCGTGATGGTGGCCGGACTCGTCGTCCCACTGGCTGGTGTGGGATTCTTTCTCCTGACATCCCCGTCGCAGTCGGCTGTCGAACGTGTCGTTGCGTCTGTCGTCGGGATAGAGCTGCTCTATATCGCCGCCCTCGTTGTGTATTCAACGTATCGGCTGGTGTCACACGGGTGGGGGCACCCTCGAATTTCCACAACACAACTGCTCCTAGTATGGGTCGGTGTCGGCGCACCGTACATCGCCAGCGCGGTCAACGACACCGAAATAAAAGGCATCACAGTCGGATTCATCGTTTCTGGTCTCTGCCTCGCTGCTGCCGTCGATCGGTATCCGGTGATGACGCCGTTACCGGAAGCTGATTACGTCGCCCGCACACGCGTCGTCGAAGCACTGCAAGAGATCGTCGTTGTTCTGGACTGGGACGATCACATTCTCGACGTCAACGCGGCGGCAGCACAGACGTTCGACAAGTCGGCGGCCGCGATGATTGGCGAGTCTGTCTCCACCGTCGCCAAGGTACTAACACAGCGTGACCTCTCGCCTGGGTCGACGGGAATCGTTACACTCCAGACAGCTCACGGCCGTCGTCAGTTTCGGTTCAGTGTCTCGGTCGTCGAAGAGACGACCACTCCCGACGAGGAGGCGGTACCGGTTGCCAGAACGGTGCTGTTGCGCGATATCACAGACGAGCAGACAAGAGAACAGCGTCTCACCGTCCTCAACCGTGTGCTCAGGCACAACGTCCGAAACAAACTAGACGTCATCATGGCACATGCCGAGGCGATCGACGACGACGAGCACTCCCAGACAATTCGTGAGACTGCGACGGAACTCGTCGGGCGCACCCAGAAGACACGGCACGCCGAGGACAGCATGACCGATAGCACAGACACACCGGAAACGGTCGATGTGACTGCTGTCGCACGTGACGTGGCCCAGACCGTCCGGCACGAGCACCCGACGAGCGAGATCTCGGTAACGTCCCCGGATGAACTGGTCGTCACCACCCACCGGACGGTGCTCACTCGGGTGCTCGAAGAACTCGTCGACAATGCAATCACACACAATGACGCCTCTGTCCCACAGATCGAAATTACCGTCCGGGGTGGAGACACAGCAGTCGAACTGTCCGTGGCCGACAACGGCCCGGGAATCCCGGAGCGAGAACAGCAGATTCTGGCCGATGGCACCGAGACACAGGCAGAACACAGGCTCGGAATCGGGCTCTGGTTCGTCAACTGGGCAGTGCTCCGACTCGGGGGAGAGCTGGAGTTCGGTGAGAACGACCCGACGGGCAGTGTCGTAACCGTCCACCTCTACGAGTCACGGTGAGACGAACCGCCACAGGATATTGAACCTCTGTCCAAGCTTTTCATCACCACTCACGCCTGTCCGACCGACTGAGACGAACGAGGCCGAACTCCAGACGCTAAGTATCTGCTTCGAGAGGCAGTACAGAGAGTAGCGCAACTGATAGTGTTTGTTGCGGTAATTTTCGTGACCACGTTACAAATATCGGTGTTTCACGCCATGTAACCGATGTCTTGTTACACGACGGCGGTAAAGACTCGCAACAAACAGTATGAAAGAATTTGGCAATACTGAAACGAGTGTCACCCGTTTTATTGTGTATCGTCGCCAGATGGAGATGGTCGTACTGCAAAATTCAGTTCTACAGCCGATCAAGATTGAATTGGGTCAATCCGAGGTTAAGAACAGATTGACAGGCGCTCGAACTACTGATTCGGGGCGGTTCTCGCGAAACTGCTGCGATCAGGCTCGAAGGCCGTAGATGATGCACAGTAGTCCAGCAACTTCGAAGGTCTGGTTGATGCCCTGGACGGCAACGCTATATCCCGTAATTGGGAGGGCAACATACACCAGTGTGAGTCCGATTGGGAGACCAAGTGCCAGAGCAAATCCCAGCGAAACGAATAGCATTGGTCGACTTTGATTACGCCGATAGCCACGGTACGCGATGTATGCGATGACCACACCGAGAACCGCTCCGGCCAGTTCGTACGCCAGGAGCCCAGTCTGAATCGTACCCGAGGGCTGGCTGCTTGTCTGGAGGATAAATTCGCCCGTGATCAGTGGGTTCACTTCGAACATCATTACATCTCCTCAACAAGTCGCGTGAAGCGGTCTTCCATCCGCTCACGGTGCACTATTTCCATCATGAGAGAGCCCTCGGACAGCTCGATTGTGATACGGTCGAGATTCGGTTCGTACACCTGTCGGTGATGTCCATCATCCGGATCTGGCTGAGTCTGTTCGAGGACAAGTCCGGTCTCCCGTAGTCGTTCGAGACGACGGTAAATCGTCGGTCCGGATGCAGTACAGTGCTCTTTCAACTTAGTCGCTGACATGGGTTCCTGGCTCGTTTCAGTGAGGATCTCCCGGGCAGTCTGGTCCTCCAAGAGGCCAGCAACGGTTTCGACGTCCAGTTCATCCTCACTCATTAGCGGTTTTTGGACCAATGGTATTAAACGAGTGACGACTGCTTCAAACCCTGAAGTTCTGCTCGCATCTCTTTTTATACGCTTCCCAAAGTAGTAGATGTGATGATGGGACTTCCGACATCCGTCTCCGATTCACGAGTTGGATCGATTATCGAACGGTCCTCTTCTGGCAGTGAGAGTGGGGGCCGTAGTCGACTGCTCCTCTGTGGTAGTCTTGCTGTCTTTCTGCTAAGTACGGGCGTTAGCGTCATTGCGTACGGGTTCCTTCCTGATCAGGTGCGAATTCACTGGACGCTCGGAATGGGATCATATTATGGACCAGAATTCGCCCCAACAGTGCTCATATTGGCCGTGTTTCCGGTGCTCATCGCCAGTCTAGCGCTCCTCGCCAGGTGGGTTGATACTGCCGGCTGTAAATTCGTAAAGATATGTGCTACCCCGGGGTGGCGCAATTCTTCAGTTTCTTACAGCCGGCAGTATGAGGGTCGCCTGCGTTTCGATGAAGAGGTTGAGACAAACCGGCTATACTATGTCGTAGCTATGTTGGGAACGCTTGGGATTCTGCTGGGTTCCCAGATAGTATTGATCATAATAAATCTGTGATATGTGTGTGTATTTATGATTTGACTTCACGGTTTTTGCGGGAGTTTGATCCACCCGTTTGTGCGCATCACAGCTCTGTTCCGATCAGGCCACGTTAGCAATCAATTGCGGAGTTGCGTGCAATCTGCTGTCTCTGGATTGTAGACACCGATTTTGGCAGTGATCGACAAGATGATCCATCCACCGTACCCGAAAACGACTGTTAGTCCAGTAAGCACAATTACCGGGAGGGCATTCTTCAGAAGCGATTTTAGATTATATCCTATTAACCAACAGAGCTATGTTACGAGACTAATTGTTGGTTAACACGAGGAAACCGTTGATGCCATATGAGCCACCAACACCGCCCGCCAAACTCCCGACAGATATCATCGAGACACTCAACGAATACTCAGAAGAACAGTTGCAACACGTTGCCCGCTACGCTGAAGAGTTAGCAGAGCACAAAGCTCGCGAGGCCCGTCTCGAAGAAGAGCCGGACGGAGACGAGATCACAGACCGTCCCGACGACCTCCCCGATGACGTCCCGTCAAAAGCTACTATCACGATCAAGGAAATCAATGACAACCGATATTATTACTGGCAATGGAGAGAAGGTGACAAAATCAAGTCAAAGTACAAGGGGCCAGTCCATTCAGATCAGTCAGAATAGTGGTATTCAAAAGATTGCCCCACCCCGTGTGCGAAATGAATTTGCCATTTGAGTAAACGAGACTCCCGAAACAAAGAGATGGCAATCTGCAATAGCCGGATATGAAACTCGCTTTGGCCCAGTAACCCATTGGGGGACACCGTGTGCGAAATGAAAAATTGCCAACTGTTGTCAGACACATATTTATGTTATGACTTCTGCAAAGGGACACCCCATGTGCGAAATGAATTATCAGACGACTGCGGGCGACTGGCGATTAGTTTCCTTCGAAAAAATCCTCAATCTGAGCGTTCACAACTGACTTGATGAGTTCTTCTTCACTCTCTGCCTCTTCCAGCCGAATGTCAGCCTTGAGGGTTTCAGCGACTACCTCAGGGTCGTCGACGAACGTATACTCCTTGTGAACCCCACTCCCGTACCCACGCCCTCGTTTCTCCGACGTGACGAAATTATATGTTTCAGCCTCATTCATGTACCGAAGATACGAATCGCGTGATTTCTCGTCGGTGTCGAGAATATCAGTGAGGTATTGATAGACGCGATAGGCGATTGTATTGGGAACTGCGTTTAGATTGCGTTCTGAATAGATTGGAACAATTGCGGTTGCATATAACGAGAGTTTCTTTTGCGTCGACAAACCCTGCATCTGAGTCAACGTCCGATCACGCTCAGCTTCTTTCTGTGCATCGCGAACGTGCTCTTCATGGACCTCATTTTCTCCATTGCGGTCCGCAATTTCGCCAGCCTTTCGGAACAGATCGATCGCTTTTCGAGCGTCGCCGTGATCCTGTGCGGCGAATGCAGAACTGAGTGGAATGATTCCCTCCACGAGGACGCCGTCTTGGTAAGCATCTCGACGTCGTTCGAGAATCGACTGTAATTGGTTTGCGTCGTAATCAGAGAAGACGACATCTTGTGGGTTGAACGAGCTCTCTGCTCGGCCATCGAGATTCTCCATAAATCTCGGATCATTAGTGAGAGCCGCTACCGAGATATCCCCCTCTATTTTGCCCAGTTGTGACGCTCGAGAGAGCTGATACAGGAGTTTCGAATAAGCTGGTTCTTCGTTTGGATCCCGCTGTCGACCAACCAAGAGATCGACTTCATCGAGAATGATGATTACCGAATCGAAGTTTTTACTCAGGATCTCGTAGAAACGATTGAGCTTTTGATCCGTCGACACACCACTCTCGGGGACTCCAACATTTACACCGGCTTCGACAGCAGCATTCTCGACAAGACGATAGACAGCGCGATCGTGAGATTTAATCGTCTGACAGTTGATTTCGATAACACCAAACCGACGGTCCTGGGTATCTGCAAGTTCGAGTAACTGCTGGCAGACTGCATTAATGATGAGTGACTTTCCTGTTCCTGATGGACCGTACAGAAGCATATTGGGAGGTCGGTTCCCCTGCAATGCCGGTCGGAGGTACGTGATGATATCGTCCAGTTGGTTATCTCGACCGACGATTCGGTCCTCGTCGATAACTGTATCCGGGTCGAGAAGCCCCTTATCTCGAAAGACAGAGTTCTGAACTCCTTCTTGAAGACGGCCTTTGATAGATTGCTGGTCGTTGCCGTCAGTCATGTTATTTGGAAATTGTTCGAGCTATAAATAGATAAGGGGTACCGTGTGCGATTTTAAATTCCTTGTATTTACAGGGTAGAGGTCGTTTTCCAGAGGAAATACAGAAAGATGAGCAACCGCGGGCGAAATCAATTGGGTAGAGACACCCCATGTGCGAAATGAAATCCACTGCTCCTATGATTATAAGAGTGAACTCGAGACCTGGACGAGTTATTCTTCAAAGAAATTGTTGAGTGAATGACTCCGCTAACCCCCACACCCCGTGTGCGAAATGAAATCCACTGAGAGACAAAGGGTGCGGAAGAGAACTTAGGGAACAAAGTGGCCTGTAAAGGAGATATTAAGAGGTAGACAACCCAATCAGCAAGAATAGAGCAAGGATTCATTCTGGTGAGAAGATTTATATAGATACTCTGTCAACCAGAACTTTACCGTTACTAAAGTCCGTCAAAATAGAAGATTATCATATATGACAATAATATATTACACTCCAGTTACAACTTTGGATTTTGGAGCTGTACTCCAGGATTAGTCAACTCTAAGATCTTCTCTTACTATTCTTCAAATCTTCTCGATCTAATACAGCAGTGCTCTTCGTTACATTTCATTTCGCACACGGGGTGTGGGGGTGGAAATTCGTAGCAAGTTCTTAACCAACAATTCGAAAGTGTGTTTGATCTATTGGTTAACATCTTCTGATGTTCTTAGGATGGGTGCCCACTCCAGCTCCTCTGTTTAGGGCGGGTCGTCTGTTGTCGAGAAAATATTTGACTGAAGTATACAATATACTCAAGTATATATAACAAAATGCCGACTCCTCTCATCGGATATCCGTCGTCTCTCGGCAGATACACATACATCAAATCTTTACTTTTGTGGATATGAACTTCCACCTTGACGGATAACTGTCACACTCTCAGCCCATCCCTTTGAATGATTGACAAAACCAGGTTCTTGGGCGATGTCGAAAGTGCGGTGCGGAAATTCCACCTGCATGGACACTGGTCGAATACTGCGACCGGCCGTTTGACTCGATTGAAGAAATGAATCAGACACTTATCGACAAGTGGAACGATGAGGTTAGGGCTGACGATGTGGTTGTGTTCCTCGGAGATCTCGGTCGGTTCGCCGATGAAAAGAGTCTGCGCCGGTGGCTTGATGAGTTACATGGACGCGTCATCTTCATCAAAGGCAACCATGATACCCCCAGTCGATACGTCGACGGTGTCAACACTCACCAATATTATATCCTCAAACGTGGTGATCGCGAGTTCTGCTGTACCCACCGACCCGAGAATGCGCCCAGATTCTGGGATGGGGGGACCATCCATGGACATTATCACAACGGCCATCCAGTGGAGTATCCACTGGTGAACCAGGCGGAACAGCGTGTGAACGTCTCGGTTGAGTTGACCGGATATCAACCAGTTCCGGAGAATAAACTCATCGCACTCATTGAACTGGGAGAACGAGTGTCTCGTCTTCACGCGTGAGACTATCTGATGATAATTTCTAGAAGAGTTCGCAACTCACCTGACGGTAGCTTCGTCGCAGAGGTGCATATCGGATTGTTCACAATAAAAAAGGCGCATACACTACGAGGTCCGATACCGACTTCGTACACAACTATTCAAACGACGGAAAGAGTCTCCGACCACCCCGAATTACCTCAATATACATATAAGTGATCAAAATAGTTAGGATCGTATCAATAAGATAGACCGACACAAATCTCGTATCATGCATCGACTGCTCTGTTTTGGAGATTTTCACCTCGGTCCGACTGATCCACAATACGACTGGGAGTGCCCAGTGTGATATTGAACCCGACGCTATTGTCTCGATCGGTTTCCTGTCTTCAGAGGCTTGTTCTGGACATGATATTGAACGGAGCTTTCGGAATCAATTATTTCCTACAGAGCTTCAGGTAGTTGCTTCTGATTCTGTTCGGGTCCCTGTGAAGTCGGTAGCGATGCTGGCGGGAGTTTCCTAGATCTTCATTCTTCTCATGGCAGTCGCTGGCCGTCTTGAGGAGTTGGCAGTTGATTTTCACGTACCCCAGAGTCTTGGTGAAAAAGAGTTCCCCAAGGCGAACGTTGAGATTCCGATGGAGGCAGTGATTTGCTTCATGTCCGGATCGTGAACCGTGTTCAGTACACTGACCTGAAGAATGTCGTCAAGGTCAACCGTTTCTTGACCCGGGCGAAGGCCATCTTCAGCGTCGTTACAGTCACGAAGGAATTGGCTCTGTGTGATGGCTTCATACTGTTTGGATCTAAAAGAGCATGCATTCAAGTGTTAGCCGCGGTTCGTCATTCCTAATGGATTTGCCAACCGAAGACAAATGCAAACTTGGCCGTGTGGCCTCTAAATATGAATTATCCGGTATCCATGCCGAAATTAAAGAACGGCGAATCCAAGAGGGGATGAGCCTCAGAGAGCTGGCTCGGTTTTTTAATAGGAGGGTCTTGGACGCAACGGTAGGTGAAACAGGAGCCGATGTTATTGGCGACCCTGAATCCATCTATCGCGTGCTGACCGACGAAGATGTGCCACGCGAGCGGCGGGCAGCAGTCCGTGATCAACTGGAGTTCAATGGTGTCGATCTCGACGAACTGGAGAAGGATTTCGTCTCGCACGAACTTGTCCGTCAACATCTCCGTGACTGTCTCGGCGTCAAAACCGATCGTACCGGAGTAGAGTCTATCACAGAAGCGAGTGACCTCATCGATGCTATTCAGGAACGTGAACATACAATTCTCGAACGAACGTTGGAACGACTGCAGCGGAAAAACGTTCTCTCTCTCGGCGAATTCGATATGACCTACACGACGCGCATAACGTGCACCGAATGTGGGCAGAGTTATACAATCGATGCCCTACTCGACAATGAGGGCTGTGAATGCCCACGGAAACCTTAAAACATATCCCAGGCTATCCACCATGTAGAACGGCTATTTTTTATTCTTCCCCTGATTACCGTTGAGGCACTAACGATTATGTCAAACACGGGTACGTCTGATCTCTCCACAAGTTCCGATGCAGACCTGCACGTTGAGGTTTCTAATCTCGGGGGGATCGAAGACTGTTCGGTTGAGATACCCAGGGGTGTGACCGTGCTCGTCGGGGAGAACGCGACCAACAGAACGTCGCTGTTACGGAGCATCGCGTCAGCTCTTGGAGCGGACGAGACAGGTGCAACACTGAAAACGGACAGCACAGACGGTTATGTCCGATTATCAGTCGGCGAAGAGACGTACAACCGCACGTACGAGCGCACGGGTTCTCACGTCTCAGTCGGTGGCTCACCGTTTACGACGGAGCCGAAACTCGTCGATACGTTCGCAGTGATGCTCGCAGACAATCATGCGCGCAGGGCCGTAGAATTGAATGGGGATCTGCGTGAGGTACTAATGCGACCGGTCGACACCGACGAGATCCAGCGCCAGATCACAGAACTGAAGGATGAACGGAAAACGATTGCCGAGAAGAGAGAGCGGATCGAGAGCGAACGGACGAGGCTCCCCGAACTTCGAAACAAGCGTGAGAAGCTACAGACAGATCTCGTGGAGATCGAGTCAGAAATCGAAGAGTTGGAGGCGTCCGTCTCTGAATACGAAATAGAGGAATCCGGAGCAAAGCAAGCGGAACAATTGCTCGAGGACCTCCAAGACGGACAACAAGAGCTTGCGGATATAGAAGACAAAATCCGCCACCACCGCGAGAAACTGACAACTCTACAAAAGCGATATGCGGAAGCCGAAGAAGAAATAGAGTCACTGGACGTCCCAGTTGAGGAGCTAGAACGACTCTCCGACCGGATCGATACCCTGAAAACACAAAAAAGGGAACTGGAGGCGACAATCAACGACTTGGAGGCAATTCTCGAGGTCAATTCGGAGTTACTCAAAAACGAGACAAGTGTCCTTGACGAGCCTGACGAGCTTACCGGTAAGCTCGACCCTGCCTCACAGAGCGTCCAGTGCTGGACGTGTGGTAGTTCAGTTCAGCGAGACGAGATCCAGGAGCGGATTGATACACTCCGGACTGTCGTCGCTGAAAAGCGAACAGAACGGAACGAGGTAACTGCTGAAATCGAAGAGGTGCGAACAGAACGAAATAGGCTGAATGAAAAGAAAATAGAACTCAAAGAGATCGAAAACCGGCGCAGAGAACTCGAACGAGAGATCAAATACCGAAACGAACAGATCAGCAAACTCACGGAGGATGCTGCAACCAAGCGTGACGAGATTGAGCGGTTACAACGCGAGGCAGAGCAGTCAAAAGAGATCCGCGACAGTGACCTCGTCGACATCTACGAGCGGCTGAGTGACCGACAGTACGAACGCGGACGAATCGAAGAAGAGATCGAAAACGTCGAAAATGAGATTGTAAAAATCGAACGACGAGTGGACGAAGAGGCAGAGTTGAACGCCCGGGAAGACGAAATCACCGAAGAACTGACCGCACTCCGTGGCAGAATCGAGTCC
The DNA here is from genome assembly GCA_004015825.1 of Halovenus amylolytica. Lineage (GTDB taxonomy): Archaea > Halobacteriota > Halobacteria > Halobacteriales > Haloarculaceae > Halovenus > Halovenus amylolytica. The sequence continues at coordinate 22,692 of SAYS01000032.1, forward strand.
TTGGAGCGGTCGGCAGTCGAGGCATTCAATGAACGAATGGCGGAGGTACTCGATATCCTCGAATACGAAAACATCAGCCGGATCTGGATCGAACGCCTCGTCTCCGAGTCGAGTGACGAGGCTGACATCGAGCTACACGTCGTTCGCGAGGATAACGGGAGCGCCTACGAGGATACGGTGGAGACACTTTCGGAATCCGAGCGAAAGCTCATCGGCTTCGTCGTTGCCCTCGCTGGCTATCTCGTTCACGACGTGCACGAGACGTTGCCGATAATGTTGCTGGATTCGCTCGAAGCAATCGACGCCAATCGGATCGCTGCACTGCTCGAGTACTTTGCAGAGTTTACACCATACCTGATCGCCGCACTGCTTCCCGAGGATGCTGCTGACGTCTCGGAGGAGTACACGATAATTCGAGCAAAAGAGTTCTAGAGCTCGTTTCAAACGGTATAGAGTGCCTCCATTGTTCCATTCATATGACTTCCCTCTGTGACAAAGTCAGCTGCAGCAATCGCGGAATCGTCAGCGTTCGCAACTGCGAACGAGCGACCAGCGGTCTCGAACATGGATACGTCGTTCACGCTGTCGCCGACCGCAACGGCATCTTCTGGATCGATATCTAGATCCTCACAGACCAGTTCGAGACCGCGGCCCTTCTCGACCCATGGTGCCTTCACGTGATAGGCGTAGCCCGTGTCATAGACTTCCATCTCGTAGGTCGATGCGACCTCCCGGAGCAAGTCACCGTCAGCGGACAGTTCGACGACGATTTCGGTTTCGCGCCATCGATTCATCGGGCTCTCGTCCCAGCCGATCGATCCACCTCGTTCCCTGAACTCGTCGATAACCGACTGCGCACCGTCTCTGTCTCCGTCGTAGGATGTCTCGCCGTCAACGTGGACGACGCCTCCGTTCTCGGCGATGACGCGCCGAGGTAACCCGAGGAAATCACACAGGGCAACAGGGTAGGGAAACTGGTTTCCCGTAGCAAATACGATCGGCCCCTTCCAGTACGGGAGTTCGTGGAACACCCGTGGATCGAGTGCGTCAGGATCGTCTGGGCGTGTGAGTGTGCCATCCATGTCGAGAAATAGTGGGGGCGCCATACAGTTTCGTTGTGGGCTATTGGCATAATTCTATTGATTGATCTATTATATATCCGGTATAATATAATATATCGTATATATTAGAAGCAATTTTATTCAGTCGGTCCAAAGAGACGATTGAATGACTGACTTTACCAAGATCGATACCGAGACGCTTACGAGTTCCCGGACTCCGGCGAGCGAAAAACTGGAACTGGACGAAGCGGTCGGAGCGACAGCATTCGGCGTGAACCTCTTTACTGCACAGCCAGGCGAGCAGTTGCCATGGGGATTTCACCGTCATCCCGACCACGAGGAGTTATTTCTGGTTCTTGAGGGGACAGTAGTGTTTGAGACACCGGAAACCGAGTATCAGGTTGGTGCCGACGAAGCGTTTTTTGTGCCAAAAAATCACCGACAGCGCGCACATGCTGTGGGGGACAAACCAGCAAGGGTTGTCGCCATCGGCGCTCCGAAGACAGATGACGACACGATTATTGAAGAAGAATGCAGTGAGTGTGACGACCTGACGCGACACCAACCAGTGGAGCGAACCATCGACGGTGACACTGTTTTTGTCCTTCAGTGTACTATCTGTGACAGCGAGCGGCAAATAGACGGTTTCTAACTCGCCGATCGACATTCCCCAGACGTGTGTGATAAGATCATTCCTCTGCCACAGCTATCTTCTTTTAGCTGACTCCGTTCACTGTCGCCGAGAGAAATTATATAAGATATCAAGTATAGATATTATTTTTATACAATTGTGATTATCTTTAATGGCTCGTGGCCCAGCGCGGGATCCAGCATGCTGGCCACAAGTTGGACACGCTAAGAGCCTACAGTGACAGTGCCAGTTACTCTTCGATTTCGATGCCAGCCTCGCGTAGTTCTTCGGCCCAGTCGAGCGACCGTTCGACAGCTTTTTTCCAGCCAGCGTGGAGTGCCGTTCGCTTCTCGTCGGGCATATCGGGTTCGAAGACCTCATCGCTTTGCCAGAGCGCTTCGATTTCATCCTGGTCTTCCCAGTAGTCGACGGCAAGGCCAGCAAGATACGAGGCACCGAGAGAAGTCGTTTCAAGCACTTCCGGTCGGACGACAGGTGTACCCGAGATGTCTGCCTGAAAGCCCATCAGGAAATCATTGTGGGCCGCTCCACCGTCAACACGGATCTCTGCAAGTGCGATATCCGTATCCTCTTCCATGACCTCGACGATGTCGTGGGAGTAGTAGGCGGTTGATTCGAGCACGGCACGTGCGAGCTGAGCCCGGCCAGCTCCTCTCGTGACACCGACGAGTGTCCCGCGCGCGTTCTTGTTCCAGTATGGTGCGTTGAGTCCGCTGAATGCTGGGATAAAATAAATACCCTCATTGCTATCGACCGACTTCGCGAGAACCTCGACCTCCTCTTCGACCTCGATGATGTTTAGATCGTCTCGCAACCACTGGACACTCGCGCCACTCGTGTAGATACTCCCTTCGAGTGCGTAGACGGCTTCACCGTCGAGTCCCCACGCGATTGTGGTCAGCAGGTCGTCGGACTCGTAGGGCTCCGTACCGGTGTTCATGAACATGAAGTTCCCGGTCCCGTACGTGTTTTTGACCATCCCGGGTTCGTAACATGCCTGTCCGAACAGCGCCGCATGCTGGTCGCCTGCAACGCCCGCGATCGGGACTTCGGCTCCGAACACGTCCTCGTCGGTATAGCCGTAGATTTCGCTCGACTCCTTGACCTCGGGAAGAATCGCCTCGGGAACTCCAAGGATCTCCATGAGTTCGTCATCCCACTCGAGTTCGTGGATGTCGAACAACATCGTTCGAGATGCATTGGAGTAGTCCGTCGCATAGACGTCGCCGCCGGTCAACCGATAGATCAGGTATGAATCGATGCTACTCAACAGCACCTCACCAGTTTCGGCTTTGTCAGCGATTTCGGGTTTGTTGTCGAGATACCACTTGATATTGGTCCCTGTCGGATGTTCGTCAGGGACCAGTCCTGTCTTCTGGGCGAAGATCTCTTTCCCGTACTCTTCATTGAGTTCTTCCAGCATCTCTGTCGTTCGCATATCCTGCCAGACGATGGCATTGTGGACAGGGACACCGGTCTCCGCATCGAATGGGACTGTCGTCTGTCGTTGATTAGTTATTCCGATTGCCGCCATGTCGTCGGGCTCGAGACCTGCTTCGTCCAGTGCAACGTCCATCGAGCGTTTTTGTGCATCCCATATTTCGCTTGGATCGTGCTCAACCCAGCCAGGGTTCGGATAGATCTGCTCGAATTCGAACTGCCCTGTTCCCTGGATTGTTCCCGAATGGTCGTAAATTACTGCTCGAGCACTGGTCGTTCCCTCATCCAGTGCCATGATATACTCACTTGTCATAGGCTACCACAAACGGAACTCGAAGAGTGGATATATAACATTTATTAATTATTGATTACACTAGTTGATTGGTAGTTTACATAGCTTGGACTAGAACCATGCTGTCACTCTTCCGGGGAGAGGTGCCCTGGTTCGGTAGGGGGACCAGCGTCGAACGCGGCGAAATCAATCGATTCGTCTCGCTCTGCTGGGCTGTGATCCCGGTTCATCGTTGTCGCATGGAGAGCGTAGTTCAACATTGCTTGTGAGAGTTGCTCACCCCAGAGTGCGTGGCGCTGTCCTTTCCAGCGTTCCTGCCAGAGATCGTCCAGTTCGGTCCGGATCCGGTCTGCGTCGAATGTGGGGTAAAGTTCCGAGGCCATCTTCTGTGCACAGAGTCCACCCTGACAGGTCCCCATTGATGCGCGTGTCCGAATACGGACCGCGTTGAGATTCGCACCTGACTGGCTGATTGCATCTTGCAACTCTGCTCTCGTGACACCCTCACACTCACAGATTGTCGGATTGCAGTCAGTGGTCGAGAGAACCTCGTCGTACCGACTACCGAGACGCTCTTTGGACCGACGAGCCACTGGTGACCGAAGACCGTACCGATTCATTCCTTCAGTCAGTACCGCATCGTCCTCGCTCCCCGGGAGTGGCACCTCGTCAGTTCGGCAGGTGGCATCGACACCAAACACGTCACAGAGGTGGTCCGCAACCTCCTCGGCCATTTCACGGTAGGTGATCAGCTTGCCTCCCACGATCGTGGTAAACCCGGCCACGCCGTCACGCTCGTCGTGGTCCAACAGCGCGTGGGCCCGGGTGACTTTTTGCGTTTCCTCGTCACCGCTCTCAGACGGCGAGTACAGCGGCCGGACGCCCCAGTACGACCGGATCGACCGTGCCTGTTGTAGCATGGGAACCATCTGTGACGTCTGTTCGATAAGGAAGTCGACCTCCCACTCCTCCTCGGGAAATTCCTCGGGGTCCTCGACCTCTTCGTCAGTCGTCCCCAGAATAACCGTCGTCTCGTGTGGAACGATTGCGTCACCGCTGGTTCGTGGTCGACACCGGTTGATCACTGTGTCGACCTGTCGAACGTTCATAAGCACCATGGCCCCCTTTGCGGGCGTCACATCGATATCGACATCGACCATGGCACCGATCTTGCCCGTCCAGGCCCCGGCGGCGTTGACGACGTGGTCTGCTTCAATCAGGTCGGACCCAGTTGGTGTACCGCCGCCCTCGGACTCCTGGTATTCGACCTCGACACCGGTTACCTGAGTTCCATCTGTGACAATATCAGTGACCTCCGTGTGGGTTTCAATGCGCGCGCCGTGGTTCTCCGCACTGATCGCAGTCGCGACGACGAGTCGGAACGGATCGACGGCACCATCAGGTACCGAGATCGCCCGCTCGATTTCTCTAGTGAGATGGGGTTCCATTTCGAGTGCTTCAGTTGGCGAGAGGACTTCCGCGGGGATGTCGCAAGCCCGTAACCCCTCCAGTTTCTGCTGGAAGTATTCGTCATCGTCACCCGGTAACTGCACGAACAGTCCCCCGGTCATCTCGATACAGTGTGACGCAATTTCTCGCAGCACACGGTTCTCCTGAATACAGGCGCGAGCACTCTCTTTATCCGTGACAGCGTACCGGCCCCCGCTGTGTAGCAGGCCGCTCATTCTGCCGCTCGTCCCGTGTGTCAGGTTTCCTTTCTCGACGAGGGTGACGTCGAACCCCCGCATCGCGAGATCCCGGGCGGTCCCGACTCCGGTGGCGCCGCCACCAATGACAACCACTTTCGGTGACTCTCCCATGCTCTCTGGTTTACGATGTAGCTCCTACTTTAATGCATCGTTCATAATTGTTGTATGCAGTTAGAGTTCGCCCGTCTCGACGGGGAAGTGTTGTTGTTGGTTGATGGAATCTCTGAATTTGACGAGTGACTTGTCAAGACAGTACCCGCAAGTTTGACAAGTAACTTGTCAAGCGCGGAGTTCATATCGCGATCATGCACATTGTCGCGAACAACACAGTACGCCGTTTTATAAATAGGGAGAAGATTTATACATTTGCCTTAATTCCTCATTATCGAGGATGTTGAATGTCTAGAATATCCCAATCATTACTCTACGAAGAGTTACGTTCGATCGTCGGCGAGGAAAACGTCGTAGAGAGTGAACAGGAACAGGTCGCTCATTCGATGAACTGCAACTGGTATACACGTCAGTTGTGGATGGACGATGAAGCGATTCCGGTACCGGCTGTCGGCGTCTATCCACACACAACCGAGCACGTCTCCCAGATCGTCGCCTTCGCACACCGCGAGGGGATCCCGGTCACTCCGTTCGGGATGGGAAGTTCGGGGATGGGGGGTAACGTCCCCGAGTACGGTGGGATTCTCGTCGACCTCAAGCGGATGAAAGATATCGTGGACGTAAACGAGGAGTCACTCACCGCAACGGTGCAGCCCGGCATCGGCAACTGGGAGTACGAGGACTATCTGAACGAGCGTGGGTTTACCTCGGGTCATCTGCCGGCCTCACACTACAGTGCAACAGTCGGCGGGATGCTTGCGCTCCGGTCAGCCGGTCGGCTGTCGACAGCCTACGGAAAAATCGAAGATATGATCCTCGGCATGGAGGTCGTCTTACCGACTGGCGAGGTCGTCAAGACGAAACCGGTTCCCGCCCACGCGGCCGGTCCCGACCTCGACCAGCTGTTCGTCGGCTCCGAGGGGGCCTTCGGAATCATCACCGAGGCAACGCTCAAGATCCATCACTTCCCCGACGAGCGCCGGTTCAGAGCGATTCTGTTCCCCGACTTCGAATCGGGGTATACAGCGATGCGGAAGATCGTCCAGAAGGGGTTGACGCCTGCGCTTGCCAGGCTCTACAACGAAGAGGAGACGGCCAGGACGTTTAAAGAGACCTGGGGCGTCGAGAAAGAAGGTGCCTATGTAATCCTTAGCTGGGATGGACCGGAGCCGGTTGTCGACGCGAAAGAACGCAGTGCACTGGAGATCTGTACTGCGGAGGGTGGTGAAGATATGGGTGCCGACCGCGGCCGGGAGTGGTGGGAGAACAAATACGCCGACTACTACCCGAACGAGGATTCGGTTCAGAACTACCAGGCGTTGCGCGGCGGCCATTCCGACGGAATGGCTGGAACAGTAACGACGAGTGTCCCCTACGACAAAGCCGAGGAGGCCTACCAGGCAATGGAAACTGCCTTCGAGGAGAAATTCGGTGACGAGTACACCGCGTGGATTCACGCGCATTTCTCCCACTGGTACAACTCCGGGACCATGTTCTACAGTCGGTGGCACATCCGTGACATCCCTGCAGATACTGATATGCTCAAACTGTACAACGAAGTCTGGAGTACACTCGTCCCGATCTCGTTGGAGTACGACGGTGTCGTCGACCACCATCACGGCACCGGTCGACTCCTCGGCCGGTTCCTACGGAAACAAGACGAGGGCAGTCACGATGTCCTCGCAAATATCAAAGAATCGATCGATCCGAAAAACATCATGAATCCCGGCGTGATGGGGCTGGGAGGTCATTAACATGCATATCGACGAACGAGCCGACGAAATCAAAATCTGCGCGTATTGCCCCCTGATGTGTAAAAACGTGGATGCGTTCCACAGGCACGACGGGACCGAAACATCTGCACCCCACATACGTAACATGATGCTGCAGAAGATTCTGCAAGAAAAGGAAAATCCGAAAGACCACCCACCTGAAACCCATTTAGAAGAAGCTGCCGAAGTCCTGTACAAAACGACACTTGGGGGAGAATCAACTGCGTGGTGTGGTGAGTCGATGGACATTCGGGCAAACATGATCGCTGGACGGACCGACGTGGTCGAACACGGATACGCGCCACCTGCAGTAGAGGATGTTCGCCACCGATCACAAAGGGAACACAATGCATACGGCGAGCCACACAACCAGCGGTTTGCGAACATCGACAGCACCGTACTGAACCGATTCCAGGATCGAACAGCGCCATCGGTTGGTCTCTGGATTGGCTGTACAACTGCCTACTACGAACCGGAAATCTTCGAGTCACTCGCTGCGATACTCGATGCGAGCGACGTCGCCGCCGGGATTGTCGAAGAAGAACGCTGCTGTGGGCTTCCCCAGTACAAGTTAGGGCTGCGAGACACAGCCCTGGATTTGATGGAACACAATGCAAACGCAATTAATAACCGTGGATTCGAGACGCTCGTTGTCGATTGTCCGGAATGTTACCGGGCGTTGAACGACTACTACCCCCACTTCGGTCACGATATCTCTCCCGAGATTGTTCACTCCTCGCAGTTCATTCAGACACTGCTCGAAGAGGGAACACTCGAGCTGAACAGTACTGTGTCAGAAACTGTCAGCTACCACGATCCATACGAGCTGTCCCGCCACACGGCACCGATCGACCGGAACGAATACGACACGTCAGATATTCACGAGCCACCGCGAGAAGTTCTCGATTCGATCCCAGGACTCCACAGAGAAGAACTGCGCCACAACCGGAATAAAGCCTTTAGCTGTGGCGGGGATATTGGTGTCCGGAAAATGCACCCGGATGTCGCCCAGAAAGTCGGACAGACGGTTTTGGACGAGGTTGTCACCGCGGGGGCCGACACTGTTGCTGTCGCCAGTCCGGAATGCAAACGCCATCTCTCGGAAACAATAACAGAGAACGACCTCAATCTCGAAGTCGCCAGTATTCCCGAACTGGTCGCTCGGACGCTCTGAATCCATCGTCTTCAGAGTACAGCAGTAGTTCGATGGCACCGGCTGAACAGCGATAGGGTGTCATGACCTATCTCGCAGCGCAAGTGGATGTCCGTTACTTGGGTCGCTTGTCACTTCGATCTTCCTGATACTGCCGGCTGTAAATTCATAAAGATATGCGCCACCCCGGGGTGGCGGAATTCTTCAGTTTCTTACAGCCGGCAGTATGAATACCGGGTACGTGTGTATATTCGCGCTTTGCGCAATCGAGCAGCAGAAATGCGGGAATGAGTTTGTATAAGTAAGCCTGTTATAGAACGCATCGGACTTTCGGTCTCTCTAAATTCTACATCTCGGAAAAATTCATCTGTGGATATTATGTACATGATAGTCGGGCCACTTTGAAGCACTCCGCTGCCATCGGGTAAGCGCGGATCGTGGAACCGGCTCAGGGCGCCGCTTCCCCGGGAGAGAGTCATCGAGACCGTCTCCCCGTTAGATCTGATCAGCTTAGTTACGTCGACGTAATAGCGGAGAGGGGGACAACACCAGGTTACCGAACAGCATCACGGGAAGATCACTGAATAGACATTGATGTAATCAAAAGCCGATCGCGCACGAATGGGAACAGTTCAACAGCGCGTTAAGACCGTCGACTGCGCTATGTGAACTGGTGGCTATCAGAAACTGAAGAATTTCGACCCCGCCTGGGGGTAGTGTTTACTTTAGGCATTGTGCCAGCGAGCGAAGCTTTGGAGCCACTTTTTAGCTGTCTCCGGTTCGACGTGACTGAAATAGTTTGAAAACAAAGAGGTTCGACGTTTTACCTCTCGATAGATATGTTCGATACTGTTGCGATTTCCATGGCGTCGTATCTGAAATCGGAGCCCTGCTCGGTGAAGTGCAGCCTGGAGGTTGTTCGCGTCGTCGACGAGAATCACGCCGTTTTCGACATCGTGTTTTGCCGAAATTCCTCGAGGAAATTTTCGGTAAGAGCAGTTTTTGTAGGATAAACAGCTGAGATGCAGCAATTCAGATGTCTCTGGATTAGCAGCGTTCACAAAGCGGGGCTCTTGTGCAGCCCATTAGCACGGCACAGCCGTTCTGAGGACGGCGTACAGCTAGTACTGCTGATCGTTGATGCGACTCATGCTCCCGTCGAGCGCAACCTGATTCTGATCTGCACCGCCATCGAGTTGTTGATCGGCTTTCTGCACCCGATCGTTAACGGCTCTCTGAGAGCGGTGGATAGCCAAATTATCAAGATCAAAGATTATATTTGAAAGTGATAGTTTTGCCACGTGCATCTGAATGCTGGGATCATCCGTCTTTAGCTAAGCTCAGAACGTCGTGACAGTGGCGGCTTTTCGGGACTTCTTTTCGACAGGAATGAGGAGGCAACGGCTGTGTACACTGAAGCCTCCTCAGACGTAATTGAACAGCGGCT
>ML137217.1:0-6595 GCA_004015825.1 Halovenus amylolytica
GTCTCTGAGGGGCGCAAGAAACCGACGGATATCGATTTTCGGTGTGTGACTTCTGTAGGAAACTGCACTCATACCATCGGTAGGTCATGTAAAGAGATAGCCCCGCCGTTTAACCGCAGAAGTACAGTTAATTGACTCGGTGGAAGTACGAGAGAGGCACGAATTCGTCCAAGTCGCTATCCAATTACCACTCTGAGAGGTCGACGTAACTACTTGGAAAACCTATTGATGACCGAATTCATTAACATCTGTCCGTCGTCGACGAGCCCCCCTGCAATCAATAAAGAGCTGAGTCCGTCTGGGATGGTCAAAAAGGCACGAATCCTCTTATTCGCGGATTCTTTTGCCGATTTTGGTAACCATCGAGTCAGGGGTGCGAGTTTGCGAGGAAACTCTCGAAAAAAACGGGGGCGGGCAGTTTACTCTTTCCGCTTTTCTATTCTGCAACAGACACCATTGACGGCCGCTTCTGCACTCTCTCCATATTCGGGTATACAGGCGCTTAAATGTCTTTTTTCGGCAGTGAACGCACAGTAGCGCCAGCAGATCGACACTTACCGACGAGCACAGGTTCAGGAAACGAATGGAGAAGGACGATGATGGCGAGTGGGTATGTCCTGATTGTGGTGCGACTGTTTCGATTCGGTCGTAACACCGTCCATGTGATTACTGTCGGTCGGTGAGAATAATCGACTATGGCTCCGAAGGAGATGCAGGAGAGAATCGAGCATCTACGAGAGGATGCACATGTGTTGCATTCGATAGCGGATGAGCCGGGACAGAACCCAGTTCACCCGGAAGGAGTCGTCGAGCGGGACGAATCCCGACCACACAGTACGCAACCGATGAAGAAGTCACGTCGGTTCTTTCGGGTTTCTGAATATTATCAACAACTGGTATCGATGTCAATGTCGAATCTGTCGAGCATCATCTGCTGATATTCTTCGTCCCCGATTTTGTGCTCCGCCTGGTGCAACTGCACCGCTTCTTCAGCCATACGCACGGCTTCGCTTGGTGTCTCGCCGTGCGAGGCTATCCCTGTATAGACGTGGGCCGCTACCCAAAGATCTCCGTCCTCTGAAAGCTCAAAGTCGGGGGTCGGACGTTCAATCATGATAGCGGTATTTGTTTCGTGACGAAGTAATTGTTGGTGTCGTGGAAGGCACAAAGCGAGCGGTAGAACTGTATCTACCAACCGCGAGGGTGGGGTGAATGCACTCAGAACCCGATAAACGCGCCTCTATATGTCGTGAATGGTGCGTATCGAGGAAAAGACGACAGTTACTGGGAAGCAGTGTTCGCCTCGGCTAGGTACTGCTCGCGCCGATCAAGGATGTTCGCAATCGTGCCTTCCGACACACCAGTCTCGTTGTTGATGGTCGAATACGTCGCACCTTCGTCGCGCAGTTCAATCACTCGAAGCGCACGCTCAAAGTCATCATTGTCCGGGACTTGTTCTGTCTTCGAACTGTTATACTCATACCCGAACCGGGGACGACCCAGGTCATCGCCACGTTCCTTCTTGACCTTGATTGCCCGCTTCGCCTTTCGGATCTCATCCTCTTTCGTGTCTCGCTCGATACGACGCTTCAAGTCGAAAGTGAGATCATCATCGTCAACGTCGGCGAAATAAACGATCTCGCAACCGCCCTGGTTGGCTGCGTACTCGATGACTGAGAAGAATTCGTCTCGACAGACTCGCCGGTCGTCCCACGCTACGAGGTAGTCGTACTCGCCGCCACGAAGACGTTCCACGGTGTCTGTGACGCGTTCGTTCTGGTCGATCAGGCCGGAGTCGTCGTCACGAGTCATCGACGAGAACCCGGTGTGAACGCCGAGATCAAGATCGTCGCGAGTGTCGGCGAGTTTGCCGGCGAGTGTTTTGACCTTGTCTCGTTGGTCTTTGAGACCAATGTCGTCATCTGATCCTTTAGATTTGCGTATCCACGTAAGCGCCTTACTCATCGTTCTCGTCCTCGTCGTCGCGTTCGTAGAATTCGACTTCCACTGCGCCGGTATCAGGGTTGATGCTCCACCTGAGTTCTAGGTCTTCAGCTGGTGGTGCGCCCTTGACCATGCGAATTGGCTTGGGAACGGTGGAGGCGACTGAACTTTGGCCACGGGGCCAAGCTTTCGTCTTGTAGTAGATGCGGTCTTCGTTGCTCATCTATTGCACCTCGATTTTGATTCCTGCCGAGAGCGACGCTCCGCAGTTGTCGCAAGTAAGTTCATCATTGTCTTCGAGCATATCGAGGTGTCCGAGACAGTCAACGTTACAGAGCGGACATGGTGCGGCGAGTTGCGTACCGTAAATCACGTTACTTTGTGTCATGATTGGAGGGGATTTCAGGCAGTTCTTTCTGTGCCTTACTGTGTATGTTACTTGATGCCTTATCTTTATAAACATGGTGGGTGGGTAGTAGTCACTCAGAAACTCCCGATATCCTGAGCGAAAAGAAATGCGCCGACTACCCGCCTCAACTAGACCGTTGGCGTATCACGGGCAACCTGATCGTAGATATCCTTCTCCGACCGCACGTAGTCACCTTCCTTCCGAATTACATTCACAGAAGCGAGTTCACCCAGCTTATCTTGCAAATAGAACTCCTCCTTCCGTTCACCATGTAGTTCCTCAAAGTTATCTGCAATAGTCTCGATATCCAGCCAGAGATCCTTTTTCCCGCGCTGAATGGCGTCGTAGTAGTAGGAGCCGGAGTACTTCTGATAGTGCCCGAGCATACTCAGTTCCAGTTCATCACGAATCGTTACGTACCCACGCTGAACAACGTCACCCAGGAACTTCCGGCCAAACTCGTCCCAATCGTACTCGTTTAAATCAGCAGACTGGAGGCGAACACCAGGCTTGATTACTCCGTCTTCGATCTTGATGTAACCGAAGTTATCAAGCAGCTCGATGTAATCTCTCGTGTTACTCGACCGCTGGTTGTCATCTACCTTTGACACCGTGAGCCCTCTATTATTGCGTGCTCCACGTAGAATCTGCAAAATCGGATTTAACTGAGTCCTGACTGCTGGGAGATCGTAGACATGCTTGTAGATCGCCTGGGCCATTGAGAAATCCAGCTTATCCTTGATTTCCGTCTCCCGTTCCTTAATCCTGTCAACCACATCACCACGGTCTGGGACATCAATCAGGTAGACTCCTTGTCCAGTGTCTTCAGCCTCAAGTGTGTACACGTCGCGGAGAGTGATGAACTTCAGAACGTTATCGTGATCACGACAGTCGCTCAAGTCCCGAGGCGACGCGTTACCGAGCGAAACTTCCAGATTGCCATTGGGGAGTTCTTGAACATCGTGGACGTAGACGCCTCTCCCGAGATGGCGTTTAAGTCGAGTCTCAGCCGTTCCTCCCTGAAGAGCTTCCGGGTTCTGGACTCGGAACGGTTCGTCGGGAGCTGCATTTGTAGTAACCATGTTACTCGTCCTCCACTGCGGATGTCAGTGTTTGTTGTTTCATTGGCTCTACCCATAAGGCCCATCGTTTCTCTGGCCGTGACCACCATTCGTTGAACGAATTCATCGGTACGTTCATCGCACCCGATTCATCGAGCTTATCGAGATCATGGAAGAACTGAATGTAGGGATCGAAATAAAGCACGGTATCGGTGTTGATTTTGAATGGGACGATGACGTGTTTCCATCTCCCGAATCCGTCTACTAGACCTGCCAGCTAATTCGTACCCACCCCGGTGAGTTCTTCTTCATTCTTCTCCATTCTCTGGTAATAGATGTGAAATCATGTTTTCTCACACCAGAAACACAGCGATCAAGATCACTCTGTCTCATTCAGAACGACAGTATTTCCAAGCCGTCGTCCGAAAAGCGACGGCTTCTCAACGTGATGGGTTTCGTGCACGGATAATTCTGTTAGCCGCTCGTGGTTTCAATAACACTCAAATCGGCGAACAGCTCTCTTGTACCCGCAAGACTGCACGGAGATGGCGCAACCGTTACGCTGAATCTGGCCGGACCGGGCTTACCGACAAGCCTCGGTCCGGCCGACCTCGTATCTATGACGAAGCTACGCACGCCCTTGTTACAGCAATCGCATGTGAACTCCCGGCTGACCGCGGACTCCCGCTATCTCGGTTTAGTTCCGCCGATATTCACGCTGAAGCCGTGCAAGAACTCAATCCGTGTCCAGCACGATCGACCATCGCCGCCTGGCTCAAGCAGGCGGCGATTCGACCATGGACAGTGACTTCGTGGGTGACGCCACGCGATCCTCAGTTCAAGCAGAAGGCTGCTCGTGTATGTGACCTCTACACCGGCATGTGGGAAGATGAGCCTCTTACAGAGGGAGATGTCATCATTTGTGCTGACGAGAAGACTGGAATTCAAGCCCGATCCCGGCGGAAGACTCCGCCGGGGCCGGGCAAATCAGTCCGTCTCGAACACCATTACGACCGGAATGGGACCACAATCTACCAAGCCGCATTCATTGCTGGAAGTGGAAATGTTATCGGCCACTGCGTCAACGGGAACACCCGAGCGAACTTCGAGACATTGGTTGAGAAAGTGATGGCCGACCCGATCTGTCAGAACGCAGATCGGGTCTTCTGGATTATGGATAACGGAAGTGCTCACCATCCATCGACGTTCAAATGGTGGCTGCAAAAGGAGTATCCGACCGCAATCGGGATACATCTCCCAACGGGTGCATCGTGGTTGAATCAAATCGAGCTCTACTTTTCGGTGTTGACACGGAAAGCACTGACCGGTGGACGTTTCGACTCGGTCGATGCGGTCGAGGACCGCATCACCGAGTTCGAAGAGTTGTGGAACGGAAGTCCAGAGCCATTCGAATGGGACTACACGAGAGAAGACTTGATAAAACTGCTTGAGAGGCTGCCAACGATAGAATAAACATCTCTAAGAACGTATCTTTAGCATGGGTTCGATTCCGGACTATGCACGTCAAACTCTCAAAGATCGTTTAGAGAATCACGCGCGCACCGCTTGGACTGAGCGGTGCGCGGGTGTCAACGTTCGATTTCGTGGTAAGTACGCTTACGTTGAGGTCTTTGACAGTGATCCATGGTTCATGCCTGGATCGACGAATGATGAGAAAAAGGAGATTCGGCAAACGCCAGTGAAAATGTGCCGATTAGGGTGGACTGGTGACATGGAGTTATGGGATCTCGCATTCCATAGATACAGCGACGGCCGGTACCAGCCGTCGATTGACTCCGACGGCTCTGGAAGGAGTGCTCCAGAAACGTGTTTTGATTGTGCTGCGCAGGTTTACCTCCGATAACGGTGATCACACGGGAAGACCTGGTGGGTACGAATTAGCTGGCAGGTCTACTAGTCCGGGTTCGGGCGTGTATTCGTTTGTGTGCTGGCTGATATCCTCAAAGTATTGTTCGTGAAACTCGCATATGGGCAACGAGCGGTCGTCTGACTCGATAATGGTTTGTAGTTGCTCGTAGCCAACACCTGTCATGTGGTTCACTTCGTACCCGGCGCCTTCGATGAGGGGGTCAATGCGGGCGGCGAGTCGGTCAGAGGCAGAGGCGCGATTCTCGACGTAGTCAAGGGCATCACCAAGGTCGCTGACGCTGTGGCGGAGGGCGGATTCGTCTCTGCGGTCGGCGAGGTCGTCAAGAACGTTTTTCAGAGCAGTTGGGAAACAGCTATCGGGTTCGTGTTGGGTATGGAAATCGGTGACCGTGGTCTGGCACCGTTTTCTATCCTCGTTCGTTATAGTCACTATTTGACCCTGTTTGGTTGTTTTGCCGACCCTATTTAAAATTGGTAGTTGATACACAGGTGCCGAAGAAGACTTGACTTCAAGAGATTGAGCTACTACCATCCTGATAGAGAAAGTTGGAACACTCCCGGTCGGCTAGCGCCAACACATAACAGAGCCTGTCATAGAATCCATCTCATAGCTTCTCACAGCCCGGTTTGTTTCCTCGCTCATAGTTGGTGATTACAACGACGATTCGAACACAGAGTGCGAGGAACACTTCTGTTCGTGCGTGGACGCGGCCTCGGGCGCGAACGTGCCCGAGGCCGCAGTCCTTGACCGCGTCGTTGGTTCGTTCGACTCCTGTCCGGTTGTTGTACGTCTCGTCCAAGATGGATTGTTTCAGCCGCACGTCCTCGCTGTGTTCCTTGATTCGGTCTTCGACCCTGTACTCGATGTCTTTCGGGTCGTCAGTGTTTCGTGGATTGTATGGAGCGATCGGCACGACCCCTGCGGCCAGCAAGTGGTCGTGCCAATCAAGGATATCGTAGGCGCTGTCTCCAAGCATCCAGACCGGTGTATCGACGGCGAGCGCGTCACGCGTGACGTGCATCGCCGTCTCCTGATCCGCTTGCTTGGTTTGCGTGAACTCCGCTGCTATCGGAATCTTTGCGCCAGTCGAGACGATTGTACAGCCGAAGCCGTAGTAGTACTCTTCGGCTGTTGGATCGTAGTTCCACGAGGCGGCGTCGTTGTGTTGGATCGCCTCGATGTGCGTCGAATCAATAGAGTACGTGGAGTCGAGCAGGCCGCGGGCGGCGGCCTGCTCGACGAGCCTGTCGAAGACAAACTAGCTGAACGGTTGGGGATAGGTGAGAAAAC
>ML137217.1:6605-25283 GCA_004015825.1 Halovenus amylolytica
GGCTCCCCCCTTGTGTCTTTTCACAACTTCGTGGCGGGGGGGGGGGGGGGGGGGGGGGGGGGGCCCCCCCCCACGAGCCTGTCGAAGACATCGTCGATGACGTGTTCGAGATCGGTGAGAAAGCGATCAATCGTGTCTCTGGATGGCGGTTTGTCGAGTCCGCAGTAGTACCAGACGAGGCTGTGCTGGAGTTCTCGTGTAACCGGACGTGTACCGTAAACATCCTCGTAGTAGCAGTGGAGAAAGCCGCGAAAGAGGTCTGGTGGCTTGTGTACACGTGTTCGCCCCCTCGAAGCGGGGGCGAACACGTCGTACTCCAGCAGAAACTCAAACTCAAGGTGCTCGAACAGCGGTACTGTCTCGGTAGCCGCGACATTCAAGAAGTCGTCTACCGAATCCACATCTTGCAGGGTTGCGGTTGTGCTGGACACACTTTCCGCACCCTGCTGCTTCGTATGTGACGCTTTCTATAGTATGCTCTCAACCGGTTAGAACTATTGTTTAGTTGTGCAGGATACCGCGCAGAGGGACAATAGATTTGCTTTAGACGCTTGAAATCACTATAGTCTCATCCACTCGTGGATGGCTGACTCTGATGTTTGCCGACGAGATATGCTAAGAAGAGAAGTGCAAATAACATCACAAACGGTATAAACGCAAGTGAACCACTAACGATTCCAAACCCGATTGCATCGGTAACGGTTCGACCGCTGATAAGATTCCCGACAATCCCAAGCACAATGAGTCCGAGGAATACTCCTTGGAGAAGCCGGAGATGTTTCCAACTACCAAGAACAACAGTCAGAAACACGGGTGCAAGAACCAAGAACGCTGAACCACCCACAGCAAGTCCCCTCACAAGGCCGATAAGAAGTGAGTCACTTCCAGTAACTCCGAAGCCGATACCTGTACCAACACTCAGAACCATGAGGAGAGCGAGTGAACGTTGGTAGCGACGTAGCGTCTCTTGTAACTTCATAATATAGATAACCAACGAAATAGTAAGTAGTTTGTTCTGAAGAAGTAGAGAGCTACCAATAGGACGATTCCCATAATCTGTAGCCCACCTGTAGTGGCTACCGGTGTAATCCACGAAAATCATTCTATGACAGGTTCCATAACATGATGCTAGTCGTACCATCGGTATGGACGTCAGCAAAGCCCAGTTCACAATCCTACAGGGGATAGTCGCACACCCCGATGATCCATCGGTAAATGATTTGAGTCGAATGCTTCTTGATCTAGACACGATTCAATCAGAACTCCACGAGTTATCCAGAAAAGGTCTCGTCGACACGGACACAGACATCCGTCGATACAGACTGGTAGAAGATCACACGGTCATACGTGAGTCTGGGTTGTTTGCTGCACAAGAAACGCTACAGCATTATTTCCATAAAATCGGATGACTGACTGTCGAGACTATCGCCATATCATACTTCACACTCCAAGCTTTTCAGCAGGATTCTCATGGTGTCACGCTCTCTGTTATCAATACATAGTGCTATTTCGATAAGAAATACACAATATGGGAATGTGGCCAGTTTTTAATTTTATTTTAAATATAGCTTCAACAATCGTTCTCTGCTGCAATCGGGATGGGCATTTCCTCGGGTGGTTCGGGTGGGTCTCCGGGGAGTTGGCCGAAGCCCTCTGGCGGGACTCGATGGTCAGTGCCCTGCTCAAAGGCATGTGCTAATTGAAGGAGGAGTGGTTCGTCAAATTGACGAGCGAGTAATTCAACTCCAACTGGGAGGTGATCGTCTTCAGTGAATCCTGCTGGAACTGAAATTGCTGGCATATCAGCATTCGAACTGAGTCTGGCTCTATACCCGATACTCGATTCGCCTACTTTCGGTGGGGGTTGTGCATAGGATGGGAATAGAATTGCATCTAGATCGTCTTCGGCCATCGTGCCAATGATACGGTTCCGTAGATCGGTTCGAATGCCCACGTTTTCGCGGAAGTTTTCTTCGAACGTGTCGAGATCGGCATCGTTTGCCGCTTCAATGGAGTCGGCAATGTCACAGGCGTACAGTCCAGACTCAAATAGTTCTTCTACTGAACCAATGGGTGCATCATCACCTAATGATTCGAAGTATGCATTGAGTGAGGTCTTTACCTCTCCTTGGACGTAGTATCCATTCTGAAATAGGTCATATATTTCCTCAATTGGGCCAATTGAGACAGGATCAACAATTGTTGCACCAAGAGACTCCATTTCCGCGATAGCGTCTTCGACGATTGCTGTGACTTGCGCTGCACCGGTTTCGAATTCTTCATCGATGTCCGTCTCATCGTCGAGAGCGTCGAATTCAGTTCCGAAGAAATCACGATACACCCCAATACGTGCATCACTTAGCCCATCTTCGCTCAGACAATCGACGTAACTATCTTCGGGATGAGACGAATCCGGAGTGGGGATATTTCCTACGCCACGTGAGGTGGTTGGATTGTTCGGATCGTACCCAGCGGTAATATCCAGAATAAGTGCTGTCTCTGCAACTGTCCGCGTATTAATCCCCGGCGTATCGTACGTACCTGCAATTGGAACAATTCCGTCAAGACTTACCAATCCCACTGTCGGTCGTAGTCCAACGAGGTTATTGAAGGTTGCTGGGCCACGCGTTGATCCACCAGTATCGGAAGCTGTGCCGAATACTGCCAGATTTGCAGCAGTAGCAGCCGCTGTACCACCACTTGATCCACTGGGAATCCGCTCAATGTCGTACGGGTTGTAGGTTTGGCCACCGAGTGAACTTACGGTGGTTCCTCCACGCGCGTATTCATGCGTGTTTGATTTACCTAGCACAACAGCACCAGCTTCTCGAAGTTGTGCAACATAGTAGGAATCCTCTTCCGGTTGGGAACCTTCGAGGGAGAGTGAACCAGCTGTGGTTGGAATATCCCCAGTATTGTATATATCTTTCACGAGGATGGGGACTCCGTGGAGTGGGCCAACTGGGCCGGATTCTTCCAACTCATGATCGAGCTCTTCGGCTCGATCAAGTGCGTTTTCGTTGATTGTGATCACTGCATTCAATACTTCATTGTAGTGCTCTATCCGTTCAAGATACAGTTCGGCGACTTCTACTGCCGTTACTTCTCCAAGGAATATTGCCGAGTAGACATCCTGAATAGTTGCCTCGATCGGATCAAATCCGTCTGATTCGTGTTCAGACGCCGCTGCCGGTACCTGTCCGGATAGGAAACTTGCGGCACCAGCTGCGCCAGCAACTTTCATTAGAGAGCGCCGAGTTATTGAATTTGAGTCTTCTGTCGATTTTTGATCGATATTTTTACTTGATACACCTAATTTTTCGGCCAGTGGATTGTCGTTAGCCATCCAAAATCCGGTTCAGTTGGCTGTTTATTAAAATTTTTTCGATCCGGTGTAAATCTCACAAACTTTCATATATCCAATATTTCTATTGAGTTTACAGAGGAAGTAATAAAATATTAGCTTAATAGAGGAGATATTAAGATCCTGCCATTCAGCAAGAGACTGTCGGAAATATTGGTAACAGCACTGATTGAAAAATTGATACGACCGGCCTTGTGTATTGCAGGTTCATAATCGATCCTATCTCAATAAGAAGCCTGGACTGCTGTAAACACAATCACGCAGGTTTCACCACGACACACGCCTCCGACCACCTAAGCGTTCACGCTATTCTTTAGTATCAGCGCGTCATAGAAACATTCACAGCCGATTGACTACGGTTCAACCTAGGTCGAAAGAGGTGCCGACGCGCATGAAGATCCCTGTGGATATAGCGGCTGGGACTGGTGGAAGTACAAGAACGAGGATGGGGAGTGGGTGCCGATCAGTGAACTTACTGAGTGGACGCCCCCGTAACTTCTGCTCTATTGAAAAATGGAAGACAGTAGCAGGATTGTCTCGTAATGGTTTGAGGAAATGAGGTCGAGAAGGTGATTATGAGCATTGCGTTACTTGACCTCGTTGAGACAGCACTACGTGTGGTTGAACAAGCGTTGGGGAAGCGAGCGGGCAAGTCCGACTCGGGTGGGCTTGTCCGCGAGGCCCACATCGTCGCTCACTGTATTCGTAAGCAAAAAAGCCACAGCTACGCCGAACTTGTTGACTTCCGTCAGCAAAGGCTCTGGGTGCACGCGCCCGGTGCGAAGTAGCCAGACCTACGACGCGACAAATCGCGGTCGTCGGCATCGGTCACGCGCCGGAAAAAGAGCGTCTTATCTGGGCAGCCCGTCTCAGTCATACATCTGAACTGTCTCTGGCAGTTGCGTAAAAGCCACCGATACACGCGACACACGCGTCCAACCCCCCGGCCCGATATCTGACCCGGTCGAACGGACAGCTAGCGGGGTCAGCTCCACTCTTATCACCGTTCTGCCGCGGTAGTTATCACCTAGAAAATGTAAATCATATGGTTTGATATGTTGGGGCAGCGACTATCTACGTGTACGGAGGATTCAGGTATGAGCCAAGACAACCCCATGAGTACGGTCTTCGAACTCCAGCAACGAACACTCGAGCAGAGCAAGCAAGCGATGGAGCAGTCCATCGAGTTCCAGAAGCGGCTGAACGAGGCGATGATGAGCAACATGGAGGGCCAGTCCGACGCCCAGCAGCGCAGTCTCGACATGATGCGATCGGCAATGGAGAGCTACCTAGAGACCATCGAGTCGATGGTGCCCGGGTCGGAAGCCGGCGTCGAACAGATCCGCGAGGCGATGGACGAGCAGTTCGCCGCCGTCGAGGAGGCCCAAGCGGACGTCCAAGAGATGACCGAGGAGGGCCTCGAAGAGCACGAGAGCATGGCAGACGCATACCTCGATGCACTGAGCGATCAGATGGACATGCTGACCGAGGGCCACGAGGACATGGAATCACAGACCCTCGAGTTCCTTGACGAGACCGAAGAACAGCTCAAAGAGTTCCTCGAGCAGGCCGACGACCAGGCCCAGGAGCAGATCGAACGCATCCAAGAGCAGGCCGAGCAGCTGCGCGAACAGGTCGGCAACGAGTGATACTGTTGGCTGTAGCTACGTAACGGATTTCGACACCCCAAGGTGTCGAACATCTCTACGCGCGTATGGCAGACAGTATCAGTTGTCCCCGAGGATACCCTGGTGGGTCATCCGCTCGGGGAACTCGGGGTGAGTGTTGAGCCCTGTCACCGTCGCCGTCCCGCCGAGAGCGAGTTCCTGCATGTGCGGGCGGACGTTTTTAACGAGGTCAATACCCTTCTCGACCTGCGCGCGGTAGCCCACTGATAACGGCTTCCAAGACTGGCACACCGAGTGCGAGATCGCTGCACTGGCGTCAAGTCCCTCGTTTACTACCGCGGTTCAGCACCGAAGGCAACCGCGAATAACGTGCTCATCCGGACGAAGAGTTACACGCAGCGATCGATGGCAGAAACCGGGTACAACGGCGACTATATACAGAATCGCTCTTGGCTAATCTGGTGAAAAAGCAATCACGATATGTGGAGATTGCTTCGAAACGTGAATCGAAGGCGCGTGTGTTGGAGGGGACGAAGGTCAGTCACCGGGAACCAATGGTGGTCAGTACACGAGGGCTACATACTCTCCGCTGTCGATTGGATTTGTTCGACAGGGATGCCACACGATGCGCAAATCTCTTTCTCGATCGCAATATAGACACAATCACAATCGTGGCACGTGTACAGTGATGACTCTGGGGGGTTGGAGCTACTCTCACCGGATTGTGCTTTCTGGACGAACGAGCGCACTAATTTACCAACCGAACTCATACTCTTCCACCGCCTGTTTTTGCAGCCAACGCATACAACAGCTCGTCACATAAAGCGGACATTCGTTTTAAGCTCACCATGTTAGCTATTAAGATTTATACAGATAACCCTTCTAATTTTGACGAAGGTCAGGCGTGTGGTTAACTGGGTGAAAATATTAATAAATCCATATCAACCCATTTGGATTCGCTCGATCTGCACGTGAATACAACAGTGGCTCGGTTACAAAATAACAGTGAGGTATTCGACCGCTATTGGAGGCAGGCGGGAGTGGCGGCCTCAGACACTCCCGAGGATCCCAACCATCGGAGAGGCCGCAATTTGGATTATTCGGTACTACAAGCAATAAACCCTGTGTAACGTTCACATGCTGCCCTGTACTGATCAATCCAAACTGGCCGAATCTAACGAACCCTCACGCAAGACTCGCGCCTTCCCTCTTGCACAGCCCCATCTACCAACTCCGAAACAGATACCAGTGTTTCGCTGTCTTCCGTAAGCACCTGCAAGGTTTCTCGGCTATCGAGCGCAACTGACTGTTTGTGGGCTGTTTCTCGATTTGAATCGTGTCACTCGCGATTTGAAGCACGACCGCTTGATCTTCGCAATATAATCTTGTTTGGTGACCAGTCCACCTGAAAACTTTACCCACTGCTCTTCGTATTCCCGCTATGCCATTTGGTTCCACGTGGCGCAATTTGCTGGATAACGTCGAGGAACTTCCCTCGGATGCGACCCTTGTCACTCCACTTTCGCGCAAACCGTTCCGAGTGACTGATATCCAGGAATATCGGATTCTGATTCGGTACCGTGACGACGACGCGACAATTCCCCTACAACGCGAGCAGTTTGAGACTCTCACACAGCGCATACAGGATGCTCGCGGTGAGTTCGAACTCGACCGACTCCCACCAGACGCCGAACCGTATGCGACGGTCTTGAGTATCCATCCGCGCTTCGAGATCGACGACCGAGAAGGGACGATACGAGAGAGTGAGACACTAACAGGCTCGCCGTTAGTGGACGCGGACGCTGGCCCAGATCAAGAAGATTCCGAACGTGAGGAACCCGATGTGGTGGTCTACAGTGATGCCTTGTTGCTTATCGACGCCCTCGAACGTCACGACGTGACTACTCTCGAAGATGTGGAGACTTCGGGGCTGGTCAACCTCTATACACTTCTCTCGGACGTTCAGCGTAACGCCAACGACCTTCGCCAAGACGTGCGTAGTGTTCTTCTTGACCGATTACATCATGACCAACCAGTGTCTGGCCAGTTCGGATCTGTCCAACGGACGAGCCGTAAGAATCGGTCGCTGAAAGACGACGAAATAGTGCTGAACGCTTTCGAGGCCGCTGGGATCGAGCGTGAACGGTTGACCACTGTGGATTCCAGCAAGGTAGACGACGCACTCGACGTGACCGAACTGTCCGAATCCGATGTGTACGAGATTGAACAGAGCGAGTACGTCCGGAAAGCCGACGTAGATGAGGAAGAGAAGGAAACTCGGCTACAAGGGCTGAAAGATAGACTGGCCGAGACAGAGGGCGAGGAAGCTGATGAACTTCGGGAAGAGATCGAGGAACTTGAAAACCGTATTGAGGAGCTGACCGAATTCAGGTCGGGGCGATCGTTCCAGAAATAGGGGGCAACTTGTAGGCAGTCGACGACGATGACTACAACATTCCTACGAGAAAGCAAGGTAGTTGGTGTGGTCGGGGTCTCTATAAGCTTTGAGCGGGATCTGCACCCCGTTTTGTCGCCTCGAAGCCGGGGTGATCGCGGACATGAGCCCACTATACAGCGCTGCGTATTGATTTGGTGACGGAAACGACCACGGGTACTGTGCTTCAAACGGTCAATCCGAACCAGCATCGAGTTCCCTTGGAGTCGAGCGTTGACATCAGGACGGCACAGCACCGATTGCTGTTCTAGTATTCTCTTATTTTGTTATGTTGTTTGACTCACAGTATACACACACAGTGTATCAGTTCCAGTGTGAGCGTTCTGAGAAGGGGGTCGGCCTCACAGCAGAATACATCAGGTCATCCAGCACTTCTTCCCACCGTACAACACCGCGGAATTAACGCAAATTTCGACCCACTACGGAAACAGTTGGTCAGGATAGTATATAAATGCTTCACGCGGTTGACCCCACTGAATTCACCCCCTCCCCCCTTTCTGAGCGTTCAGACTGGAAGTGACACTCTGTGTGTGTTTGTTGGATTACTAATATGATGGGTTCTTGATTTGTACGCTGTTGTAGTTACCTCTGATCCGTGTTTATCATATGTGGATATGACCGTCGCAAGAATTATTCAGGATCTGTTTCAGAGATGATACCGAGTATATTTGTAATATTGAAAACTCGTGGACGTGAAGCGTACTTGTGAAAAGTACTACAAGGCCGAGTTTGGAAAGTAACAACAGTGGTGTTCGCTATCGACGATACCTGATTGAATCTAGTGATCCCCGAGTGCATCCAGTAGAATCTGAAGAATATGGTGGACACGATCGAAGTTCTCCCCTCGATCTACCAACTGTCTTTCAGAATCGTATGTTACGACAGATGCTTCGGCAAGATACGGGATATGTACCTGGTATGCAGCAATGTATATTCTTTTTTCCTGGGCGCTATCAAGTTCTGACGGGGCACAATTATACTCGATTGCAGCGACTTTTTTTGAGAGTTCCGAGACTGAAACGGGTGTTTTTTCAGCATCATGAAGTACCTTGATAATTGCCTGCCTCCGTTCGAGACTGAGTAGATCGAACACCTCTGAAGATTCAAGATCAAGTTTACTGGATTCTGAATCTGAGGTCTGACGCGTATGTCCACGTTCAAAGAGACCCGTGAATTTCTTGAGTGAGTGTGCGAGCAAAGATTTGTCTGACGGTGGGGTTTCTGGTGCTTTCATTGTGTCTTCGATTGTGAGCGGTTGGTGCTCGGTCACATACACTGCCACCAACCGGCTGACAATCCATTCTTATCGACAGCTAGTAAAATAACTGTTGACCAGCTCTACTGATAGACAAATACGGCTTGTCGACTTTACAGCTCCAACAACTCATATCTATCAGATTGGTAGGGGTATTGTTCTGACGGCAAACCTGGTTAGATATTCCCGAATTGAGTGCGCTCGCAGGTCACTATATTAATGCCCAAATCGCTGCGTAGGCAAATTTAGAGTGGGTCTGAGTTGAGGTTGCAACTCTGTTTCTGCATTCAGACCTAGTCTAAGACTCTGAACTACCGATTTCCTTAAATAACTAGTTCTAGATTTCTTTCATGCGAAGCGCGTTCCACCATTGAGAATTGAACAGGCGTGAAAGCGCCAACCTGCGCTTCCAGAGGAAGCATGTATTCCCACAAATCAAGCGCTAATGAATCCGGCGATGCTCGTCGGACGCAACATCTTGTATCGCTAACGGCTACCACACGTAACCAGCGGGGCATGTCAGATGAGTGACCGCGAATCGGTTCCACCAGAGATCAAGCAATTGGTACTTGAACGTGACGATTTCACGTGCCAACTCTGCGGTTGCCTTGGGAGTCAAGCAGGCGGAGACGCGAGCCTGCATCTACATCATCGGGAATCTCCGTCGGACGGTGGGTCGAACGAGCCCTCTAACCTGGTTACCCTCTGTGCGAATTGCCACCATCACCACCACAGTACGCGGCTTAGTGAAGACGACATCCAGTTGAATCTGGACGACTACGATATCTCAACCACACCAGCGGATGCCAAGATACTTGATGCGATCGAAACTGTCGCTCCCGCAGCGGCTGGAGATATCGCGGACGAGGCCTGTATTAGCGCCGTTCACGCGCGGCGCCGCCTGTACGCATTGGCTGCCGCTGACATCGTCGCGCACGACATAGAAGGGCAGTGGGATCTTACTGATCGCGTTGATGAGCCTACTCGCGGACGGTTACCTGACAGCCCCGAGAGGGCCGCCAGGTTCGCGCGCGACGATGTGATTCGACGGATGCGCGAATCCGGCATGGCACACTCAAAAATCGCGGATATCGTAGGTCTTGACGAAAGAACGATTCCAGTCGCAATCAACCGTGCCAAAGCCTTCGATCCGCCCGTCCCTCCTTCGCCTTCGCAGAATGGTGATCCTGATATCGCTGATCTCGCTCGTCGCATCGCCTCGGTTGAGCGCCAACTGGACAACAACTGACTGTAGCCGATGTTCGATCAAATCTCCATTCCATCGAATTGGCGGCGGAATCCCGGCTTCGAGGCACGGCTTGTGCGCCCGTTCTGCATCGAGCACAAGTCGCTGAGTGCGTTTATTGATATCGCCCCTCCCGAGTGTACGGAGGGGCCTTGCGAGTGGCCTGATGCCGTCGCTATTGTGAAACTCTATCTGCCGCACGACCGTTTCGAAGGATTTGTCTGCCGATTTCAGCGTCCGATTTTCAAGAAAAAAGACGCTGAAAAAGTCATAGCAGAACTAGCGGGAAGATTCGAAAAATAGAGGGCAACCGAATGTGTCTACAGCTTCATCCAATTACTATTCAGTTTTGTGGTTATAGCTAATATCCAGACTAGTACACATACCCCGACAGGCAGCTTATAATTTGTAAACGACCGTCAGATGATTTACAGGGGTAACGTGAGACAGTAATTGTCGACTTCAGGTGCAATCGAGATAATCTGCTCTCGGCGTTTAAGCTCTTCTCGACGTGTTTCTATTCGGTCTTCCAGTTGTTCGAGTCGCTCCTGCTGGCCACGGATCGCGATGTCCATATCGGAACCAGCCTCGGACTTACGCTCGTACTCCTCGATGAAAGACTCGATTCGTTCGCGCTCTGCCTGTGCGTACTCGTCGAGGTTTTCGATCTCTTTGACAGTCTCTTCGTGGCGTTTAGATCTGAGATCTGATTTGATCTCGTTCACCCGAACACTCACGTATCGTTCTGCGGCTGACCGTAGATCGTTCTCAGTGTCAAGCAGCGTCCGGAGATCGTTGACATCTGGTCTTGCCGAAACTGTCTGGCCTTCGATGACTCGTTCGCCGAGTGCCTGTTGTGCGTCTTTCTGCTCTACATCGACGAACACGGGAATTATTTCCTCTCGAATCACCTCTCCTGTTCCATCCTCGAAGGCAACGCAATAGTTGTAGGTTATCCCCGGTGTATCGACGAACGGTAGGAGCTTGAGACCGACTTCGCCACGTTCATCTTCGAGTACATGTGCCATGATCCGCTGGAGTACATCCGTGTCAGGAGCGAGATATGTGATATCTTCGTGATCCATCGCGAAATCCCGGTCGAACGTGAACGGCCCAAACGTTGCGTCGGCACCAGCCGGTCGGACTTCCTCCGGTAGTTCGGCCTGATAGAGATTGGTACCCCGCTTCTCGAACTCACCACCAAAGGCCGTGATTGCCCGCTCGAAGAACTCTTTGATATCTCCTTCGCTTCCGTAGACATCCTCGGAATCGTCAACGACTTCCTGAATCTGGCGTCGACTCTCTGCGTCAAACGTACTCGTTTCGACGAGGCTCCGGTCGTACCACTCCTCCAGTGTGCGCTGGCGCTCCTCGATCATTTCCTCGAGTTCTTCTTTCGTCGCTCCCGGTGGTTCGTCGTTCTGGATGGACTCCATGATAAGCGAGTCTACGTCGATGTCGTCGAGGATTCCCAGCACGTCCGCCGTATTACCAAGCTTTGAGCGGATCTCTTCGACCTTGTTCTGGAGCATCTCGAAGATTTCACTCTCGCGGGTATCCTCGAAAAGAAAGTTCCAGACTTTGACCTCCTTGTCCTGTCCGTAACGATGAATGCGCCCGATGCGCTGTTCGAGTCGATTCGGATTCCACGGCAACTCGTAATTTGCCATGATATGGCAGCTGTGCTGGAGGTCGATCCCTTCGCTCGCGGCGTCAGTTGCGAACAACAAGCGTGACTGGCCGTGGTTAAACTCTTCCTCAATCCGCGCGCGATCTTCTTTGTCGACATCGCCGTGAATAACCAGAATTTCGTCGGCCCACGGCTCGTCCTGTACGAAGTCAAGCAGATAGTCGAGCGTATCTCGGTACTCCGTGAACAGCAGGAGTTTTTCGTCCGGTTGCTCCTCAAGGAGTTGGCTGATGAACCGTCGCACCTTTTGAGCCTTCGAGTCGACTGGGAGACTCTCTGCAAGTGAAACGAGATCACGAAGCGTATCGATCTCTTCTTGGAGTTGTTGGTCGTTGCTTGCGACAGTCAGACCAGCAATTTCGTCTTCCGCCTGTTGCTTGCCGTCCTCGTCTAAATCTTCGCCGTCGAGGTAGGCTTCTGCCTCCTCAGAGAGATTCTCTGTTGCGGTTTCCTCATCAAGCAGATCGTTTAGTCGCCGGCGGAGCGTAGCGTGAATAGCTCCAACACTGCTCACGAGCCGCTTCTGCATCAACGCCATCGCGAATCCGACCGCAGGTTCGTTCAGTTTCTCTGAGCGATTGTAGACATTTTTGACGTAGTCTGTGACCCCTCGGTAGAACTGACGTTCGTCGTGGGTCATTTGGACGGAGACCGAGTTGACTTCTCGATCGGGAAAAAGACGTTCACCGTTCTCGTCGTAGAGTCCCTCTTTTCCGCGGCGGATCATCACACGATCGACTGCCTCTTGCGTTAGTTCCCTGTCCTCGGCAACGAGGAAGGGATCAACGTACTCAACGAGCGACCGGAATGCTTCGCCTTTCCCATCATGCGGTGTTGCACTGAGCAAGAGCAATGAGTCGGAGTTGCCCGTAACTGTTTCGACCATGTTAGAGGTCTTACTCGGGGAGTCACCACGTTTTGCGGCTTTGTGGGCCTCGTCGACTACGACCACATCCCAGAACGCGTCCTGGAGTGCAGCTCGGAACTCTTCTTGTCGCAGGAAGGCCATGCTCGTGACCAACTGTTGCTGATCCTGATCCCAGATGTTGGCTTCCTCACCGAGTCGCCGGCGTTCGCCTTCAACCCACGCCCTGTCGGCGACGGTCAAATCAACGTCGAAGAAGCGACTCATGTCTCGAATCCACTTTTTCTGAAGGTGGGCTGGCACAATGAATAGAACGCGGTCAGCCCTGTTGCGGGCAGAGAGCTCTTTGAGGATGAGTCCCGCCTCGATGGTCTTCCCGAGTCCGACGTCGTCGCCGATGAGTGCTCGCTGCCGGAGTTTCTGCATTACCCAGTTGACGCACGCCAGCTGATAGGGCTCTAGCCTGACGAGCGAGTTTGAGATGCTCAGTAGTTGTCCTTGTTCGTGAGCAAGTTTGAGCTTGGTCGCTTGCGTGTGAAGATCGAACCAGTTGGCCGACACTGCATCGTGATCCGGGTGAAGGTCGTCGAGTTGCTGGCCGGGTAATGCCTCAAGTCGGTTTTGTTGCGGTTGGATGTCGACGTCGTCGAGACAGATTGTCTTGACTCCCTTTCCATCAATGTAGGCTCGAAGATACTCGATATCGCCGACAGTCCGCGTGTGAATAATCTCTGCGGATGTGCCGTTAAGAATAACCCGTTGACCGGGGGAGAATCTTGTAGTGTCAGTCATCAAGTGATGGGTGTGTCAACGGCACATGGAATGATGAATCTTATTGACCGATGAGTTCTATAGCTCATTGCGAATCCTCGAACGAACGTAGAGTTCGCTCTATCTGTGACTCGACGTGGTCGATTTCGTCGTCGTACGCGTTCACGATTGTAGAGTACTGTTGTGGTATTTCGCCCGCAACATCTTTGCTTTCGAACTCTTCGGTATATGTCCTCAAGAGCGATCCTCCTGCTGCTTCGTTGACGAGGGTTCGCTGTTCTCCTTCAAAAAACCGAGAAAGAACCGGTTTCATCACTTCATCAGGGATATCGTAGGCATGCTCATCCGGAAGAATGGGCTCGAATAGACCGCCGGTGAAATGAGGTACCTCTCGGAAGGATTGGGGAAGTTCTGGCTCGCGGGCACGGGGTTGTTTGATCAGTGAATCGTAGAACAGCGGCTGAAGGTACTGCGAGTAGAAACTCCCACGAAATCGATTGAGGCCATGATTGTGTTCGCTCCACTGTTCGTGCAGTGCGATTCGCTCGAGGATACCACGGTCGACCAATAACTGGAGAAACGCCAACCGGTCGACAAAGAGTGCCGCAAAGGCGAGTCTATCTCTTTCTGTGGCGTCTTGTGGCGTATCAAGTGACTCAACGAGATTCGCTTCAAGACCCTCATACTTACCATCTCCGGCCAGAACTTCGAGATAGAGGTCGTAGAATTCGGAGAGCCCGCCGATTTCTCTGCGAATACCGTAGTGATTGAACGTCTGGTAGAAGTCTCCCAGTATCCCATCGACTGATTTTCCCGATTGAATCTCTTTAGTGTAGTTTACCAAGCCACGCTCACGAGCGATACGTCGCACTGCCGGTGTTAGATTCTGCTCGGCGACGACGTCAACTAGGTCTGCTCGGCTGTGGTCGTCCACCTCGATTGTGTACATCGCCCAGCGAAAACCGTCGGTACCTATTCCGTAGTCGTATCGCGTGGAGTCAATATATATCTCGATATCGGTCTTTGCCTCACCGAAATTGTTGGTCGACTTGTTCTCTCCAATGACTCTATCAGCGAGGTTATCGATGCGAAAGTCGGGACATTCGTTCTCATCTCCGATTGAATAGTAAGGACGAGGGGTATATTCGAATCCGAGCGTCTCCAATGTCGGCCATATCAACGTGTCTTCGACGCATCGCTCTGGCTTCTGCCCCAGATTCTCGCTTTGCAGCGTCCCGCCATTCTCGACTATCTTGTCAAGACGCGGTTCCTTCATTTGCGCCTCCAGTGTGCTGAGCAAATCGCTGATGTGGCCTCTGATCTCCGAGATTCCGTCTTTTATTTCTTTAGATGACATTTATTGAAAGCCTCGTCGTTGTGGTCAACCCTGCGTGATACTGATGAAGTCAAGCACGAATTCCTGTGGTAACAGTCCGCCGTGATAGAAACGAGCGTCGCCAACTCCTTGCTTCCTGAACCGCTTGAGTGGACTTGCAAGGACGCTGACGTTGGCGTCGAGGTACCCCAACCGAGTACTCGAGTCAAGCAACACGCCGGGCGAATCCTCATCTACATCCTCGCCCGCTATCCAACGACGACCAGAGTCAGTCTGTTCTCCCGGTCGAGAGATTTTTTCCGGTTTGATATGGTGGGGGAGCAGAACGAATCCGTGGTCAGTGAGGATGTAGGCTTGATCCCACTCTCCTTGTTCCAGTTTCTCGCCGATGAACTCGGCGAGACTCTCGACGCGTCGGGCGAGCATTCCCTCAAGGTCGCTGAGTTCCTTCTCGCCGATGTTGTCGAGATCATTCTTAAAGTACGCTACACGTGTCGACTGCCAGCCCTCGTCTTCTTCGCGAGTGACTGTCCACCCGTCACCGTTCAGCAGCGATTCGCGCCGGTTCAGGGTGACGCGCTTATTATTCCGTAGTGGTTGCAGATCGCCATTGACGAGCGAGACATCGAACATCTGGACTTCGCCCGGTGTGAGCGCGGCCTTCCCGAACTCAGTCTCCGATGGCAGCGTGCCAAGCCAGACACTCTCTTCGATCGCGAACTCGGGAGCATCGGCTGGCATGGTGGCAACATATTCGCGCAGTTCGTCAGCAAGTTGGCGGGCGAGATCGAGCCGGAGAGCGTCGATGACGAACAACGCGACGGTCTGGCCGCTTTCGAGTCCCGCAGACTCCTTGGTGAAGAATTGGTAGGCGTGATCATCTTCGATGAAAGGAGCCCCAGCTTCGACGGTCTCGGTGACGAGATCGCCGAGGTCTTCGAGGTAATCGACGTACTCCGACTGAAGCTGGGTTCGGAGGTCGTCGAGCGACTCTGTCGCTGGGTGATCACCGGGGAGACTTGTCTCGGGTTCACCGGAGACGACGAGATTGAGGACAGCGTTGTCGATCTGCCACGTTCCCTCGTCCTCGTCAGCGTACAGGGAGACAACATCGTCGGCTGCACCTTCATCCCACGTGTCGAGTCGGTGGGCGAGTCGGGCGACCTCAGCGGCTTGCTCCCACGTCTGCGTCCACGCGTTGTCAGGGCCAAAGGCACCCTTATATTCGCCGTGGAACCCCTCGCTGCCGCGGAGTACCTCGAATCGAGTCTCGGCTCGGTTGAGACATTCCTCGTAGTCGCCAGCCTCGAAGGACGCGTGCCACTCCTCCCAGAGGCGATGTTCGAGTGCGGCGTCGACGAGACACTCTACCAACTCCCACGGATCGTCTACGTCGCGGATGACCTCCGGCCACACAGCCTCACCGAGATATCGGTCAGCAATACGACCGGGAGAAGCTGTGTTGTTCAGCACGGACTTGAGTTCGGGAAGGTCGTGAGCGCCGGCAGTCTCCGTACGAAATTTGGTCGGGAATTGATCTGGGCTGGCTCCAGCGTGAATCAGCCACTCTGCGACGGCCCACCGACGCGTTCCCGTGACAATGCCCGTTGGCTCGGTTTCGTTGGCCACGGCATCGACGCCCTCGCTCGTGAGCAAATCCTTCATGTCCTCAATCGTCCCGGAATCGTCGTTGATGTCGGCCCACCCGTTCTCCAGTACGAACGCCACGGGGTCAGTGTATCCGCCAGTAACGATCCGAGTGCGGAGTTGTTCGAGCGTCGGGAGCTGGCCACCAGTGAGCTGGTCGTGGAGGATCCGCGCGATCTCTCGGCGCTGTTGTGGGTCGTCGGTCTGGGTGGCATTCTTCAGCTCCCACGCTTGGAGCTGCTCGCTCCCGAAGACGTGGACGGTGAGATCCTCGATGCTCATTTCCACCTCGCTCCCCGTGTGCTGGACATCCCGGAACCAGTCGTAATCTCCCTCTTTGTCGGCTGGTTCTTTGACGTGCGGAACGTACCAGACCTGCTCGCCATCCACTGGGTCGGCACGTAATTCGAGCGGCGTCTTCTCAGCAGTCTTCAGCGGGACACTGAGATCGGTGCATGCCTGCTGGAGGATGTCTTCGAGGTAGTTGCCGTCATCCCACCAGAGAACTATTGGGTCATTCGACTCCGCGCGATCGAACTCTCGCTGAATTGTATCTTTCGCGGCGTCAGCTAAGGACTGGGTTGCTTGCATAATTAGCTGGTAGATGCTTCTTTTACAGCCTCAAGAAGTTCTTCCCGGACTTTATTACTAATTCGAGCGACTCCGACTCGTTCGTACGTAATTACGTTACACCCTTTTCGCCGGATCATGTCGAAACTAATTGATTCAAGAGAGCTTCTGGCTGCCCCAAGAGTCCATAGGGATTCTGATTTGGCTTCTTCACCAATTCTTGACCAGTTATCCATAATGAGAGAATTAAATGTCGGTGTAGATAATAATATCACTACAACGTCAGAAGAGGCGCCTTTGTATAGTTCGTTTAAAATGCTTGAATCATCTAATTTGTCATTTCGATTACTGCTAAGGTAAGATTCTACCATTTCGTCGCCACGAACAAGGCCGTAGTTATCGGATATTATATGTATGTCTACAGTACCGTACTTTTCGAGTTGGTCAGCTAGACTTGATATCGGGCGGAAGTTTCCTTGGTAATAGTCACGAAATGGAACTTCTGTTTCATTCCTTGTCGTCCCTGAACCTTCAGCAAAAATACTAATGTCCATAATTTTCTCTTTATTTTATGTAATCCACTATTTGTTCATTCTAATACTTTCTCTTCGACAATTTCAGGAACGGCATTTGATTCTACAAGAGGTCTTATATTCATTTCAACCCCATGTTTTTGTTTAGGGTGATAGCCAGCGGTCATAATCTCAGAGAGGGCTCTCTCTTCCCAGCTCGAAGGAATACTCTTCGCAAGAGATTGACAATCCTCATTTATTTCTTCAGCTAAATCAACATAATCTCCAAGATCGACAGCCAACTTTGCTAGTAGTTCCGCCTCTTTGTCCAAACCCTCTCTGGGTTGACCCTCATCAAGATGTGTCTCCCAATCCTCAAAGTAGTAGATCATGAACAGAATCCCATTACTCGCGAAGTGAGTTGATCCGATTAGGTCGTCGAAATATTTGAGCAAATCATAGTAATGGGCCTCAATCGGTTGGGACGCGTCTCTCTGATAGGCTTCACACGCTTTTTCGAGATCTTCGAGTGCTTCTATCCATTCCTTGCGCTCCTCTTCAACAGTAGAATAAAAGGTTTTAGTGAATAGTTCCTGCATTTCAGTACCCTCTAATTCTGCCAATTCGTCGAGAATACTGAGGCGCTTTTCAGTTTCTTTCCGGAAGTCACTCACTTTGGCTTGAAGATTAGAAGCCAACTGCTGATCTCGGTCGTTCCAGTTTCGGGGATTTGATCCAGAGAGTTCCTGAATCACCTCTTCAAATTCAGCTATCTGCTCTAACCCGCTCGTACAGCGTTCAAATTGATCCGTTGCCTTACTTTTCTCTGTTGCTGACAGAGACTCGTCGTTGCGTCGTTGATTTGCCGAAGCTCTTTTTTCACGCAAAGCAGATTTTTGCGGCTCTAGGTATTGATTCGATAACCGATCAAATGTACTTGGGGACAATTGATGGAAGTCGACTAAGCAGGAGAACCCAGCTCCAGTTGGGTTGGATACAAGATTTTCCGTAGTTATCTTCCAAAGAACCGGGGTATTGTCGAATCTTGAAACGTGATACTCGAAAATATCATTTTGTAACCAGTCTCGAATATTCGGATATGATTCTTCTTCTGGACGCTGGTCACCGATGATTTGATCGATTTCAGTGAGTCTTTCTGTACCGTACTCACCAAATATATCCTCAAATTGAGATTCAATCACATCAAGGATGTCGTTACTTCCCGAACGAGGCGAGAGAGTGCTGCCTGAGCGCCACGAAACAGTCACTTTCTGTATGATTTGGCGGTCAGTCTCGGTTGCTGCCGCGGCGTAGATTGAGACAAGTCCAATTCACCGCT
>SAYS01000035.1 GCA_004015825.1 Halovenus amylolytica
ACCACGGTGGACAGGCTCAAGTACCGTAGGGGTTGGATTGCGTCGTGCCGTCACTCCATCCCGTGTTGCAGGGGTAGGGGTAGTGTAAGCACCGTGCGGTGCGTGTCGGCGGGGAGGACTCCAAGTGGTTCCCGGATTGATTTCGGCGCTTGAGTTGGCTTGGTGTTCGACCCCAGCGGCGATAAATCCGTGGGGGGCGGAGTGAAAGTGGACGCGATTCACGCCCGGCGTGAACGGCGGGATTCTTTCGCTGTCATAGATAGCTCTCGACTGCGACCAGATACACCGCGCCGGGAACGCCCAGTATGACGCCCCAGAGCAAAAATCCCGAGAGAGTAAGTTGATACTGCAACTCTGCACGCGAGACAGTTCGGATACCGATCATCCCTCCGGTCAGCACTGCCCACGTCACCACGGGCAGGCCAAAGACGGTGAACAGATCCTGTTCTAACCTCGCAACCCTGTCGACGAGGCCCGGCCAGCAGACAAGCCCCAGACCGAACCACACGACGCTTCTCCACAGTTCTTCCCGTACGATACGCCGTTGTTCCGGATCCATACCGCATCGTTTTTTTCGTACCTGGTTACATTGCGTTTCCACGTTTCTAAGCCAGAGCTCCGGCGAAAGTTAGTAGATATATGAATTCAGCGTTCCTGACACATACATGATGATCAGTTTGGACCCCGCTCGGGCGACAGAGCCCTCGGCCGTTGCGATGCAATGGCTCGTTCTCGCAGTTGCCTATTTCACCCTCGGACTCTTTCTCATCGGAGTCTTCGATCTGTTGCTCGGGCTGTGGGAACTCATAACGAGTGGGACGTTCACCGATCCGGCAGCCGTCGTCGGACTTCTCAACAGTGTCCTCCTGTTGTTGATTATCGTCGAGGTCCACCGGACGTTGATCGCGTACGCTCGTGACGAGCCAGTCGTGCGAATCGTGGTCGGTGCTGCGATCATCGCAGTTGCCCGTGAAATAATTGGCTTCCGCATCGGGGAATTCGAAACGATTACTGATGGGCTGATCGCTGCCGGCGGATTCGGCATTCTGCTGGTCGGGCTCGGGGTCGCGTACTTTGTGGTCCGCTACACAGAGAGCCAACTGGAGTACAGTGATTCCTGACCTTGTCCGATTGCGCTCAGAAGACCAGTTGCCAGTACTAGCCAACTGGTCTGCAGAAGCTCTGTCTCGCTCGCTGCTGTGAAATCAGATACGCAAACTAGCACGAATCGAGTGCTGCTACTGGTGGCTGTCCGACACTGACGAGAAACCGAAAAGTACCGGCCGCCACGACACGCTGTATGGAGACAGAGTACAGTCGTGTCCCGGACGAACTGTTCGGCGAGTTTCTCGAACGGATGCCACAGATCTGTGTCGAACTCGTCGTCGAAACCGATGCTGGTGTCCTCCTCTGCAAGCGGGAGACGAAACCGCGTGTCTGGTTCTGGCCGGGGTCGAGACTCTACAAGGGCGAACAGCTCGATACGGCCGCCAACCGCGTCGCAGCCGACGAACTCGGCATCGCCGTCCGGCTACAGGAGCAACTCGGGGTCCACTCTCACTTCTGGGACGACACCGAGACACCCGAAGGAGTGAGCCGTCACACGGTCAACGTCGTCTACCGCGCGGTCCCCGACGGCGAGTTCGAGATCGAACTGGACGACCAACACTCCGAGTTCCGGTTTCTCACCGAACCCGAACCCGGGCTCCACGAATACGTCCGGGAGTATCTCGACACGTACGACCTGCTGGAAGGGGCCTAATACTGGTGGCTGTCCGACACTGAAGAATTTCGACCCCACGTGGTGTCGAATATCTGTCCGAATGGACAGCCACCAGTATAACAGTCAGTTAGCGACCGCTCACGGCGTCGGCGGCTTACCGTCCCAGGCGTCGAGATCCGTATAGAAGTTCAGGAGTCCGAACTTCAGCTTCTCCGGCTCGACATCGATCACCTCTGCCCGCTCTTCGGGTGGGAAAGTGCCACGCACGGCGTAGTCGGCCATCTCTTTCTCCCCGCGCTCGGTGTACCGGGCGTCGAGCAGGACTCGCGCACCGAAATCCTCGGGCGAGCGGACGACCCGGCCGAGCGCCTGTCGAGTCTTCCTGACGGTCGGGATCTCGACGGCGTACCGCCAGCCGGCATCCCCCTCGCCCCGGCGGGTGCGTTCCACGCGCTCGTCCTCGCCGAAGGTCGTGTTGTAGGCGTCCTGCACCGCCTCCATTCGTTCGTCCAGATGTGGGTACGGGACACCGACGACGACGACAGTCCGGGCGTCGTCACCGTCGTAGCTCACCCCCTCTCCGAGCGTCCCCCACAGCGAGGTGAACAGGACGCCGTCGCCGTCCTCGGCGAAGCGCTGGCGCAACTCCTTCGCCGAACTGCCGGGCTCGTCGAGATACGGTGTACCGACGTCGACTCGCTCGCAGTACCGTTCTGCTTCGGCGTAACTCGGGAAAAAGAGCAGCGTGTTTCCCGGGGTGAAACGGATCGTCTCTTCGAGCGTTTCGGTGATCGTCTGCTGGACGGGTTCCTCGTCGCGCTTGCTCGCAAACAGTGCGGGGCCATCGACGGCGTAGGTGCGCCGACGCTCCTCGGGGAACTGCGCACCGTAGGCCATCTGCTCGGGATCTTCGAGCCCGAGCACGTCCTCGGTCACGTCGAACGGCCGGAGCGTCGCACTCATCAACACACTCGCGTGCAGGTCGTCGAACAGCTCCCGTGTCACCTCGCTCGGGATACAGGTGTACAGCTCCGCTCGACCGTAGATATCGTCCGCTTTGGCGTCTGTCCCAGTCGTCTCCACCGTGTCGGAGAGTGAGCCAGTCGCCTCCTCTGTTTCCGACTGCTCGCCGTCGCTGCCGCGCTCGGACCGGCGGACGCTCACGACCGGGTAGGTGCCGGTGTGTGCGCTCTCGGCCAGCCAGGCCTCGATGAACTCGGCGGCCTGGCGGCTCTGGCACTCCTTGCGGACGCTCGTCTCGCCGTTTTTGTACTGCTTCTCGTAGCGCTGGTCGAGTTCCGTTCCGAGTTCGACCGCCCTGTCGAGTTCGGTCTCGTAGCCCGGCCCGGCGTACGCCTGCAGGAAGGCGAGTGTCAGATCGTCACGTTTCTCGGTGTTGTCGATCGCCAGGTCGTACCAGTTCTCGTCGACGCGCTGGCGCTCGCCAAAGTCGAAGGCATCGTTGTAGGCTGCCCGCAACGCCGTCAGGAAGGTCTCGATAACGTTTGCCGCATTCTCTGCCCGTGGATCGTCGACACCCGATAGCTCGTCGAGTGCGCTCTGGAGGGTGTTCTCGGTCAGCGTCCGGCGGGCGTGATCCCGGGCGGCGTTCTCGATGTTGTGGGCCTCGTCGAAGATTGCGATGACGTCCTCGGGATCGCGGCCCAGCCAGCGGAAAAACTGCTCGCGGATCATCGGATCGAGCAGGTGGTGATAGTTGCAGACCACGAGATCCACGTCTTCGATCCCCTCCTTGAGGAGTTCGTAGCCACAGAGCCCGCGCTCGTGGGCGTATTCGTAGATTTCGTCGGGGGTGCGGACGTCCTCGTAGAGCCACGCGAAGAAGTCGGTCGTATCGACGGTCAGATTCCGGTAGTAGTGATCGCAGGTCGCACGATCCGAGAAGTCGGCGAGTTCCTCCTCGACGGATTCGAGTTCGTCCATCACGCTGGCTCTCGCTTCGGCCGCGCCGCCGTCGCCGCCCTGGCTGCTATCGAGTAGCTCTCGCTGTTTGCGTTCCAACTCTGCCTGTTCTTCCTCGGTGTCGACGAGATCGCGGGTCGTATCCCGCAACGCCTGGCACTCCTCGTAGCCGACGTCGATGTGACACATCGACCCCTTGCCGCGGAAGACGACCGCGCGGATGTCCTCCGTCTGGGCGATGGCGCTGGCGTCCCGGCGGAACTGGCGCATCTGCTGGTGGACGTTCGTCGTGATGACGACCGTCTTGTCGGTCTCGCGGGCGTATTCGAGTGCGGGCGTCAGCGAGGCGAGCGTCTTGCCCGTCCCCGTCGCCCCCTCGAAGAGGATATCCGACGGTTCGTCGAGGGCGTCGTAGATTTTCGCCATCGCCTCCCGCTGGTGGTCGTATGGCTCGTCGTAGGGAAAGTAGCGGAGATACGACACCTGTGACACGGGGGAGTGTATGTCGTTATAGAATAAAACGCTGGTCCCTCTGTTGTCGATGCGGGAAATTTTGCCGATCGGACTCCTAGATCGTCCTACATGACGCACAACACGCCCCACGACAAGGATCTGCGCTGGTGTGCACACTGCGAGATGAACGTCGAACCGTCTCCCGGCGATGCCGGTCCCGAATGCCCCTCCTGCGGTGGGGAACTGTGACGAGTCCGCTGGTGCCTATTCCGGCAACGACTTGCCAGTCATCGCGTCGGTGCCCGGTGAGGATACGTATCGACCGGAAGACTCAAACACGACCGTAAGGAATTCTTACGTATGAGCGCTGACAAACCTGAAGTGACAACAGTCACTTCGAAAGGGCAGGTCACGATACCGAGTCGTCTTCGGGAGGAGTTCGGTCTCGAACAGGGGACGAAACTGATGGTCGTTCCGACCGATTACGGTCTCGTACTGAAAAAAATCGAGCTTCCGTCGGTCGAGGAGTTCCAGGATCGCGTCGCCGAACGGGCCGAAGATACTGATCTTTCTCCGGACGAGCTCAACCAGTTAGTTCACGAGGCACGCGCGACCGATCCATGAGGGTCGTTCTCGATACGAACGTCCTCATCTCCGGCGTGATCGCGACGGGAACTCCCCACTACGTTCTCGTGGCAGGGTACAACGGTGAGTACCAGATCGTGGTCTCTGTACCGACACTCACAGAGTTTCGCAAAACGTTACAGAAATATCCGGACGGTTCGGTCTGGACGAGGCGGAAATCCAGCAGGAAGTCGAAACACTCCGATACTACGCGGAGTTTGTCGATCCAGACCCAGATTTCAGCGTCGTAGACGCCGACCCCGACGATGACAAGTTCTTCGAAACTGCTGTCGCCGGACACGCCGATCACATCGTCTCCGGCGATCAACACCTTCTCGATGTCGAGTCGTTCAAAGGGATCGATGTCCTGACACCGAGAGAGTTCTACGAGATTTTGACTGGTAGTCACTAACTCTACTGATCGATCAATGTACAGCCCGGTGTACTGTTCGGTGATTTTCTCCCGCTACAGCGTACTGTGAATTACATTCGTGCTTGCTCGTACGTGACTACTTCAGTAATGACTCGCCGGTCATCGCGTCGGGCTGGTCGACATCTATTAGCTTGAGCATCGTCGGGGCGATATCTGCGAGCGTCCCGCCGTCGCGCATCTCCCGGCCACCGTCGGTCCCCTCCGGATCGACGTAGATCACAGGAACGGGATTGGTCGTGTGCGCCGTGTGTGGATTCTCTACGGTCCCCATATCGTCGGCGTTGCCGTGGTCTGCCGTGACGATGACGTGTGCGCCGGCTTCCTGCATCGTATCGAGGAGCCGCGCGAGATTCGTATCGACCGCCTCGACGGCCTCGATCGCGGCG
This sequence comes from Halovenus amylolytica, assembly GCA_004015825.1. Taxonomy (GTDB): domain Archaea; phylum Halobacteriota; class Halobacteria; order Halobacteriales; family Haloarculaceae; genus Halovenus; species Halovenus amylolytica. The sequence continues at coordinate 5,543 of SAYS01000035.1, forward strand.
TCCATGTCGCCCGTGTGGCCGACCATATCGGCGTTGGCGTAGTTGAGCACCATCACGTCCGGATCGTCGGCCTCGATGACTTCGATAGCCTTGTCAGTCACGCCCGGTGCGCTCATCTCCGGCTGTTTGTCGTAGGTCGGCACGTCCGGGCTCTGGACGATCTCCCGGCGCTCGCCCTCGAACTCCACCTCCCGGCCGCCGTTCAGGAAGTAGGTGACGTGGGGGTACTTTTCGGTCTCTGCGAGCCGGAGCTGTGTGTGACCGGTCTCCGAGAGCGTCTCACCCAGCGTATCGGCGGGCTGGTTCGGCGGGAAGGCGACCGGCAGCCCGAACTCTGCGTCGTACTGGGTCATCGTCACCATCCGGATATCGGGCTGTGAGAGGTCGTACTCCCAGGTGGGTTCGATATCCATGAGCATCCGGGTCAGCTGTCGGGCGCGATCCGAGCGGAAGTTGGCGAAGATCACGGCGTCGCCGTCTTCGAGCGCTGGGCTGCCCTCGATGATCGTCGGATCGATGAACTCGTCGGTCGTGTCACGGGCGTAGGACTGTTCGGCTGCTGCAACCGCCGACTCTGCGGAGTACTCCGCCTCGCGGTTGACGATCGCATCGTAGGCTCGCTTCGTGCGTTCCCAGTTCTCGTCTCGATCCATCGCGTAGTACCGGCCGGAGACTGTCGCGACCGAGCCCGTCCCGTGTTCTTCGGCGTGGGCTTCGAGCGCTTCGAGGTAGCCCGCGCCACCTTTCGGCGCGGTGTCCCGGCCGTCCGTGAACGCGTGGGTGACCGTCTCCGTACCGCGCTCGGCGGCGAGTTCGATCAGCGCGTGGACGTGTGACTGGTAGGAGTGGACACCACCATCGCTGATGAGTCCGAGCAGATGCACGCGGCCGCCTGTCTCCTCTGCGTGTTCGAACGCCGAGCGAATCGTCTCGTTTTCCGATAGCGGCGGATCCTGTGGCTCGTCGAAGATGCTCTCCTCGCCCCGTGAGCGTGCGATGGCGTCGGAGATCCGGGCCGATTGCTGGATGACGACCCGGCCCGCACCGATGTTCAGGTGACCGACTTCGCTGTTGCCCATCTGGCCCGGCGGGAGGCCGACACGCGGCCCGAAGGTTTCGAGCGTGCTGTCCGCGCCAGTTTCTGTAAGCTGGTCGACTGTGGGTGTCTCGGCCGCAGCGACGGCATCGCGGGCCGATTCGTCCGGGTTGAGTCCCCACCCATCCAGAATAACAAGTCCGACTTTCATACTTCCAATACGAACGCCTCCCTACCATTCTTTTGGTTTGGTATACATGAACAATCGCTGGCAGACCTAACCTACACTATATTCATAGAATATCAGATTTACTTGACTGAATAGCCAATCTCTGACGAGTTACGATCCGTAATTATAGTATTTTAGGACATCCCCATCTGTTTGTACACAAGTATTATCTGTAGCAGAGTCGATCAGAAGCATGTGTGAATAGTTCGCACGGGCGGGCTCCGTGCGTTCGATCCGACCCGTGGGAGGTCGTGAACTGTCTGCAGTGTGGCCAGTAGGATCATCTCAACTGTGCAATCGATCGATACAATCCGACGGAGCATCGAGGTCGAGTACTGGGTGATCGACGACGAGGGGCGACTGGTCGAACCGGACGATCTCGTCGACGCCGCCCCGGGTGCAGAGCGGGAGTTCGTCGAGCCGATGCTCGAAATCAAGACGACGCCCTGCGAGACTGCCGAGCAACTGCGACGGGAGCTGCTGGGCCGCATCGGGGCCGTGCTCGACCGGGCTGACGACCTCGACAGAGGGCTCGTGCCGCTTGCAACACCGCTCAACCACGGCGAGATCGCGGACCTTCCAAGCGACCGCACACGGATCCAGGACGAGATCATCGGTGCGGACTTCGAGTACGTGCGCCACTGTGCGGGGACGCACATCCACGTCGAACAGCAGCCGGGACGGGCGGTCGACCAGCTGAACACGCTGATCGCCCTCGATCCGGCGCTCGCGCTGGTCAACTCCTCGCCGTACTATCGGGGCGAACCGCTGGCCGACGGCGCTCGCTCGCAGCTGTACCGGTGGATGGCCTACGAGGGGCTTGCCCATCAGGGCCGACTGTGGCCGTACATCGACAGTCCTGGGCAGTGGGACCGCCGGCTCGAACGCCGCCACGAGGAGTTCGTCACTGCGGCCCTCGATGCGGGCTTCGACCGCTCGACCATCGAGGCGAACTTCTGCCCCGAGAGTTCGATCTGGACGCCGGTCCAGCTCCGCGAGGAGTTCGGCACCGTCGAGTGGCGCTCCCCGGACACGGCACTTCCCGGACAGACACTCCAGTTGGCGGAGCGTATCGTCGCCGTTATCGAACAGCTTCAGCATGCCGACCTCCAGATCGGCGGGGGGGTTCCCGGTGTCTCCGACGGGACGATCCGTCTCCCGGCATTCGATCGCGTCTGCGAACTGGTCGAAGCAGCGATCGAAGACGGGCTCGCGTCGCCGGCCGTCGAATCCTATCTCGACAGTATGGGCTTCGACACCGACGCCTATCAGCCCCTGTCCAGCCAGGTCGATCAACACCAGGAAATCTCTACCGACGACGCTCGCAGACTCCGGCTCGAATACGCACATCGTCTCGACGAGGACGTCCGCCAGCGCAGCCCAATCAGCGCAGATTAGTATGACAAGCATCCGACTCGCACTGTTGAACGTTGCACAGAAAGAAGACGACACGAGCCGGAATTTCCACCGCGAACTGGACGCGAACCTCGTCGAGTTTCACTGTCCGTCCGGGGAGATTCCCGATAGCTACCAGTTCGACGGCTTCGTCGTCACCGGCTCCTGGGCCTCGGTGTACTGGGACCGGGAGTGGATCGGCCGACTCAAAACCTGGGTCGGCGGTGCCGTCGAGGCCGGGCTTCCGGGACTGGGCATCTGCTATGGCCACCAGCTGCTCGCTGACGTGCTGGGTGGTCGGGTCAGGTCCATGGGGGAGTACGAGATCGGCTACCGAACCGTCGAACAGGACGGGGAGAACCGACTCCTCGACGGGCTCGACGAGGAACTGACCGTCTTTACCACACACTCGGATCACGTCGTCGAAGCCCCACCCGGCGCGACGGTGTTCGCAAAGAACGAGTACGGCATTCACGGCTTCCGGAAGGAGCACATCTTCGCCGTGCAGTTCCACCCCGAGTACGATATGACGACTGCCAGAGCTGTCACGGAGGGAAAAACGGGGCAGCTCCCCGACGAGCGAATCGAGGCCGTCCTCGACGGGATCACCGCCGAGCAGTACGAGGCTGCTTGCCAGGCCAAACAGCTGTTCGACAACTTTCTGGACTACGTCGCGGAGATCCGCGACAGACGGGTCGCGAACCGGCCGATCTGAGCTGCCGGCGAGACGGGGTAGCCGTCTATCCGACCGCGCGAGATGTAGCATCGGAGTTATGTGCGAGGGCCGAGAAACTGCCAGGTATGGACTCACAGCTACTGTCATCGGAGCTCGCCGAGAACATCGTCACCACCGCTCGGACAGCGACAGGCGACAGCCTCCGCTCTGTCAACTACTTCACCCGGTCGGACTTCGATCAGCTGTACCTCCGTGAGGATCTCGAACGCGACGCGGATCTGAACACCTTCGTGGGTCACGAGTGGCGTGGCTATCGGGAGACACAGAACGCCTATCAGGAGTCGGAACTCGGACAGTACAAGTTCACTGTCCGGGCCTTCGAAAACGGCTATCTCCTCCGGATCGCCGAGGATCGCCGCGGCGTGTTGATCACGACCGACGGCCTCTCGATGCAGAGCTACGAGGAGATCGCGGAAGCACTCAAACGACTGCTCCGGAATGCAGGCGACTGATCAGTCGTCAGCGCCGACGTTCTCCTCGCTCTGGAAGGTCGGCGGATCGGGCTGGATGTTCGCATATTCGACGACGCGCTGGCCGAGTATCGCGACGCGCTTCTCGATCTCCTCGTCGACGATCTCGCCGTCGTCGACCTTGTCGGAGGCAGCGGGGATGGCGGCCTGGTGTGGCAGGACCCAGGCGTTGACCGCTCGACAGACCGACCGCAGATGTTCGAGCGTCGTCGTCGGGAACCGCCCCCCGGAGACACCGAGCAGGCCGACGGTGGTCTCCTCGAACTCGTCGAATCCGCAGTAGTCCATCGCGTTTTTCAGCGGTGCAGCGTAGGAGCCGTGGTACATCGGCGAGCCGAGAATGATCGAATCACTCTCTCGCAGTGTTTCCTTGAGCCGGTTGGCATCGCCCGCTTCTCTGTTGTCGGGGTCGAAGACGGGCAGTTCGTACGCCCGGAGGTCGACGAGTTGCGTGCTCCCGCCGAAGGACCCGGCTTCCGCCAGTGCACGTTCGATCGCAGTTCTCGTGTGACTGCCGTCTCGCAGGCTCCCACAGACGCCCACGACGCGGGGTGAGGTAGACATGTCATCTCGTTCGCACGGGCGGGGTTTAGGGGCGACGCTTTCGCTCAACCTTTACAGTCACGCGGGGAAATCTCTCGGTATGCTCATCACCCTCGAAGGCCTCGACGGCAGCGGGAAATCCTCCTGTCACGAGATGCTGCAGGCGGTTGATTTCCCCCACGAGACCGTCTTCACCCGCGAACCGACGACGACGTGGTACGGCGAGGCGGTCCAGCGCTCGATCGCAGACGACGACGCCGACCCGCTGGCCGAACTGTTCCTCTACGTCGCCGACCACGCCGCCCACATCTCCGAGACGGTAGCGCCCGCACTCGACCGCGGCGCGGTCGTCATCTCCGATCGGTACTCCGACTCGCGGTACGCCTACCAGGGTGCGACGCTCTCGGATCGCTTCGAGGACAGCCTCCAGTTCGTCCGCGAGATCCACCAGCCCTGGACACGTCCGCCCGACGCGACGATCTATCTCGACGTCGACCCCGACACTGGTGCGAAACGAAGCGGCGCGACGAACAAATTCGAAACAGCCGACTATCTCGAAGCCGTGCAGGAGAACTACGAACGACTGATCCAGACCGAACCCGAGCGGTTCGTCCGGATCGACGCCACCCAGCCCCAGGAGCAGGTCCAGGCCGAGGTGCTGGAAGCCGTCGAAACACTCCTGTGACGCTGTCCGTGCCGAGCCCTGTTACAAAATAATACTCTTCGTCTCGGTGAACGCCTCGATGGTGTAGCCGATCCCCTCGCGGCCGATGCCGGAGTCGCCGACGCCGCCGAACGGAATGTCGCCGAGTCCGTGGCTCGGACGGCCGTTGATCCGAACGGTGCCGGCCTCGATTTTGTCCGCGACCGTCCGTGCACGGTCGTAGTCGTTCGTGTAGACACAGGCGTCGAGACCGAACTCGTCGGCGTTCGCGAGGTCGATCGCTTCCGACTGGTCCTCGAAGGTGGTGACGGCGACGACGGGGCCGAACTGCTCTTCGTGGACGATCCGGGCGTCCTGTGGGACGTTCGCGAGCAGCGTCGGCTCGAAGAGCCGGCCGTCGCGGTCGCCGCCACGGACGAGCTCTGCACCGCGAGACAGGGCGTCCTCGACGAGGGTTTCGACCCACTCCGCCTGGCTCTCGTCGATCAGTGGACCCATGTTCGTCTCCTCGTCGAAGAGATCGCCGACGACCCAGCCCTCCATCGCGTCGTCGATGCGGTCGACGAGTTCGTCGTGGACCGATTCCTCGGCGAGGACACGACTCACCGCAGAGCAGCGCTGGCCGCCGTACTTGAGTGAGCCTTCCATGCAGCCACCCGCTGCGTTGTCGAGATCGGCATCCTCGAAGACGACTGCCGGCGCGTTGCCACCGAGTTCCATATGTAGCTCGACCATGCCGCTTTCTTTGGCGATGTGTTTGCCAGCGCCCGAGGAACCAGTCAGCGCGATCGCGTCGATCTTGTCGCTACCGGCGAGCGTGTCGCCGATCTCGCTGGAGCGGCCGGGGACGAACTGGAAGGCATCTTCCGGAATACCTGTTTCTTTGACACACGTCGAGAGCACCGCCGCGCTGATCGGTGTCTTCGTCGCCGGTTTGAGGACGACGCTGTTGCCCGCGGCGATCGCCGGCGCGACCTGGAACAGCGTCGTCGAGAGGGGGTAGTTGTACGGGGAGAGCGCGAGCACCGTGCCGACGGGTTCGGGCTGGACGATGGCTTCCCAGCCCTCGTGGCCGTCGGTCGTCCCGCGGAGGTACTCGCCTTGCAGGTCGTGGACCTCCTCGACTGCGCGCTCGACACGCTCGACTGCGGAGTCGACTTCGCCGCGTGCGCTCGCGATCGGTTTGCCGGCCTCGCGGACGATGATCGCCGCGAGTTCGTCCTTGCGGCTCGCAATTTCTTCGGCGAGTGTCTCCAGCCACTCGGCTCGCTCGACGAGTGAACTCTCGCGCATCTCGGTCTGTGCGTCCTGTGCTGCATCGAGTGCTTCCTGTGCGCCGGCCGGATCCGCGGTACCGATCGTCGTGAACGTTCCTCCGACTGCGAGATCCGTCACCACGATCTCGTCGTCAGGATCGAACGCGTCGTCGACCAGTCCCTCTGGAAGGTGTCCTTTGGTGGCCATCTTTCTGTGATTCCTGTACGCCCTCCTACAAAAGTATTTACTCGGAAATAAATTAATTATAATTATTTAAAACCGAAGACGCGAATAATCGGACAAACCTGCACCAGTGGCTGGCAGAATCGTACATCACTGTCGAAAGACCGGCCACAAATTTCAGTGAGAATATTGCAACGGTCACCGGGCTATCCGTCTCGATTCGTACTGATTATTGCGAGTCTGTCCCGCCGGGGGATCTCATCTCCCGCGCAGACGGCCGATGGCCGTCGACGCTCTGGCAACACAAACTGTGAGTGACACGCCGTGACACATCGAGATCCGTGACTCGGTCACGAAAATACCCCCAATACTCAGTATCAGGAATGGTCTTCACCGACGCGGATCACCTGCACGAGCGACCTGACGGGGACGCCGTTGACGTCGTCGACGCCCTGTTTGTCGACGAGGACGATACAGGCGACCGGTTCGCCGCCTTCGGCGCGGATCGCTTCGACGGTTTCGGTCATCGTCGTCCCCGTCGTGATGGTGTCGTCGATGATGTAGCACTTCCGCCCCTCGATCTGGGCGAAGTTCCGGGAGAAAGTGCCGTCGAGATCCTCCATATCGTTGTCGTTCCACTGGTGTTTTCGTGGTGCGTAGGTCCCGAGATTCGTATCGATCTGCTGGGAGACCGTCGTCGCGATCGGGACACCAGCCTTCTCGATACCGATCGTCAGCTCGGCTTCCTCGTCTTCCGGCAGGAGGTCGGCCATCGCGGCGCTGACGTGCCAGAGCCGGTCGGAGCTACTGCCGATGGCGTTCCAGTCGACGTGGATGTCTTCTGGGCCGTCGGCTGGCTGGTCGCGGACCTCTGGGGTCGCCTCGGATCGCTCGATCAGCCAGCTCGCCGTCTCCCGGGAGACGTTGAGTTCGTCCGCGACCTCACCTTTGGAGAGGCCACGTTCGGCGAGCTCGACTGCACTGCGCATCAGGTCGTCTATGTTTTTCATACCTCCCTGTACAGGTGTCATCGTTAATTTCCTTTCGGGGAACTCCAGAGCGATTACGAGACCGATGCAGTCGAGATCGGCAGCCCCGAACTGACGAACCCGTATACGATCTGGGGGATCTCTTCGAGATAGCTAACGGTTGCGACGCGCAACCGACGCAGAACGTTGTCCGATAACGCTGCGGCATAAATCGCGGCTCGCCACACTGGTTTTCTATCATCAAAAATTCTGTACGGGAAATACAAAATCTAGCTTTTAGAATTCGTGAGAATATAACTAGAGTTCAAACTTATGTACGTAGAGATGGAAACATGAGTCAATGAGCTCAGACCAAGACCATCTAGAAGAGACGGACACAGAGAAGCGCTTCGAGTTCAAAAAAGAGGAGAAGTCGGCCTTCGAGGCCGAGAAGGGGCTGACCGAGGAGACGATTCGCCTCATCTCCGAGGACAAAGACGAACCCGAGTGGATGCTCGAGCGACGCCTCCGCGCGCTGGAGCAGTTCCAGCAGATGCCGATGCCAGACGACTGGCCAGCCGCACCGGATCTCTCTGAAGTGGATGTCGACGAAATCGTCCCCTATATCCGCCCGGACATCGAGACCCGCGGCGGGGTCGACGACTGGAACGATCTGCCAGAGGAGATCCAGGACACCTTCGACAAACTGGGTATCCCGGAAGCCGAGAAGAACGCCCTCTCCGGTGTGGGCGCGCAGTACGAGTCCGAGATCGTCTATCAGAACATGCAGGAGCGGTGGGAAGAGAAGGGTGTCATCTTCTGTGACATGGACAAAGCAGTCCAGGAACACCCGGAAATCGTGCGCGAGCACTTCATGACGAAAGCCGTGCCGCCGAGCGACAACAAGTTCGCTGCGCTGCACGGCGCGATCTGGTCCGGCGGCTCGTTCGTCTACGTCCCCGAAGATACTACCGTTGAGATGCCCGTGCAGGCGTACTTCCGGATGAACACCGACGGGATGGGCCAGTTCGAGCACACGCTCATCATCGCCGAAGAGAACTCGGAAGTCCACTACATCGAGGGCTGCTCGGCACCCAAATACTCGGAGTTCAACCTCCACTCCGGTGGTGTGGAAGTCTTCGTGCGCGAAAACGCCCACGTCCAGTACTCGACGGTGCAGAACTGGTCGAAGAATACGTACAACCTCAACACGAAACGCGCCATCGCCGAGGCTGACGCCACGATGGAGTG
>SAYS01000036.1 GCA_004015825.1 Halovenus amylolytica
AGCCGCTGTTCAATTACGTCTGAGGAGGCTTCAGTGTACACAGCCGTTGCCTCCTCATTCCTGTCGAAAAGAAGTCCCGAAAAGCCGCCACTGTCACGACGTTCTGAGCTTAGCTAAAGACGGATGACCCGCTGTGTGTCTCAATACTATTTTTCACGTTAGACTCGATAACAGGTGGATAATCAGTATATCGTTTATTATCGGAGCGACTGGCACGATTACATCTTTGATAATGTCGTCGTGCCAGCAAACTATGTCGAAGACTCCATTATCAAGGACTCACATTGATTGCTCGACGGTGAGCGCGACATTCGTGATACATATAACCTGATGTATCTATTCTCAAAACATCAGGAAGACAATTATGAACAATGTAAGCAAGCCTAACAAGCACCTTTGATTTATAATCTGACAAGAGGCGCCTTGATTAATTTGCGACCCAAGACATCCAGAGACACATCTATATTCTAATCCCTGTCCTCGAAATCACGGATATCGAGAAGCATGCCATGTCGATGAAAGAGATAACCACAGTGGTCTGAAATTTGATCTCTCGATGGTGAATTGTCTTTGTTGCTGCCGCCACCAATGTATAACGACGGTTCAAATTCTCCTTCTGGTTGGAAAACTGAGATAGTCTCTTCGACCTGTTCGCCGCTCTTATTCATGGCTTCGACAGTTGCTCGAAGTTCATCTGACTCGGGGAAGGGTTGACCTGGACCCCGGACGGAAGTCAGGATGTGATTGGCCCGAAGGCTGCGTGCGATGTCCGCTACCTTGATATGGTACTCCGGAGGATATAGCGCATTCATGTTACATGAACCTCCTCGACATTCGAGAAGATGGGCTGGATACTGGTAGGCGTTCATGCTAGAATCACCATCCATTAGTTCACATACCGTTTCGAGAAGCGGATCAAGGGTTCCGATTGGAACAACATGCGTTACTCGCGGATGAAGACCAATGGTTCCGTCCCCATGTTGACGAAGCAAATCATTGAGGCCTAGTACTGTCGCTCCTGGGCCAATGTTCCCGACTCCTCCGTATTCTGCGAAATCTGCAACATTGGAGAGGCGATTGAACCGTTCCCGGTCAAGGCCTGGAAGCTGATCAATGTGCTTTTCAAGAGTTTTGTCGTGATCGGGTTTAGTAGTCGCTTGGATTTCGTCACAGTCAATTGGCAGGTCGGGGAGTTCGTCGGGTAGAGGAGGGAGGTAGTGTTTCATACATATTAATGCTAGCCGGATAGGTTTAAGAGTTCGTCAGAAATGACTAAAATTATCAGATGTGTTCCATCTACAATATTAAACGAGCTATCACTCCTAAAATTCGCTCGTGTATGGCAATTCATTTGTTCTGTCTGGTAAAGATCTCGTCGAGAGTTCATACCATCTTACCTTCGGTAGGTAGCGTCTCAATCCCGTCCTGATCGAGCGTCGGCAGTAGTCGATCAAAGACTTCTGTTGCTGTCTCAACAGTGTCCCAGTTGAGGCTCATGTGTGGTCGTTCGTGGTTGTAGAAGGTGAGGAACTCGTCAAGATTTCCGACCCACCAGCCCTGCTTGACGTAGGTCTGGAAGAACCACTCGATTTTCCCATTGGATTGCGGCCGTCCTATCTTGCACCGTGTGTGGATGATGTCGGAGTCGTCAAGATACCGCTCAAACTTGTGGTCAAGACACAGTCGCTCACCCTGGTGTGTGTTAATAAACTCAGGGGGATACTCCGTGTCGGATTCCCTGCCCGGGTCTCCAGTTGGGGCATCTCGCTGCTTTCGCGGTATTCGTTGACCAGTTGCTGCACTCGTCGGCGACTAACCTCAAATTGATCAGCAACGAGCTGTGTGTCCAGATCATTGTCAACCACTCTCTGACAGATGTGCTCAATATTCTCCTGTTCCACTTTCACTTCGTCAGCACGATTCAGCGGAGAATAGTGCTGACGAAATCTCTCCAAGACACTACAGTGGTGTTCTCCGTGACAGTCACCTTGTAAGTGACAGAGACGGTGTCGGTGTCAATATCTCCACAGATGACGTCAAGTTCAGAGTCGACACCGCGAATGCACTGAAGATCGGGAACGGCGAGACACTTTGGAGGATAACATCAGCAGACGCAGGTGAAATCACCTCAATCACCTCCGGATTTGTCTCTTTGCCAGTAGCCACGCTGATGGTACTGGTCGTCGACTCGCCAGGTACCAGTTCCGTCTGTTCGACGCTTCAATTGAATTCTGCCAACGGACTTATACCAGCAAGCGACCAGCCACTTCTCAAGAGCACCATATGAATGAGCACCCACTGGATATGCCTCCACGCTATCAAAGACATTGTCAAGCTGATATTCCCACTATCTCGTTATTCGATCGGATCCCCAGATTGCCAGGCAGTGACCACCTCCCTGAGTAGGTCGGTATCGATGTCGCCGGCTTGCCAGTCGGCCACCGCGTTGCGGAGGCCATCGGTGTCGATAACTCCATCTTGATCTGTATACTCACCAACATCTGGTTCATCCGTTTCTTCGACCGTGAGAGATCTTGAATCGATATCCGAACCGGCATTCGCTGACGTAAGTTCGACTCGAATGCGTTGCTCACCCAACGTTTTGCCTTCGACTTCGAATGTTCTTGTCCTGTCTTCATCACTGCCGATAGTTCCGATTGTCTCCTGTGGCTCGGATACCGATACTCCCTCGGATGGATCGAGCGAAAGTTCGATATCATCCGCGGGCTCATCACCGACATTCGCAATCGTCACCACCATCTGGGAGGTCTGGTCTGGAGCGACCGTCGCGGGTTCCAGGCTGAGGTTTACGATTTCGACACTCGGTGGAATATCTGACCCCTCAATTACTGGTGTACTATTATTTAGTTCTGTTTCCAGATTCTCATCCGCATCTTTCACCTCTGTAACTGCCTGTTCAAAATCATCTTGCGGAGTGGAATCTTGTTCAAGTTCGCGCACGGCGGCAACTGCTCGAATCAGGAACGCACCCCGCTTCATCTCTGTATTCGCAGCGGTACTTACTAACTGACCCAATTGCTCTTCTTCGTCCTCCGACAGACCCCCGTTTCCGCGGAGAATCGTAGCCTGTCGGATCCGTTTCTCTTCGTCAGCACTCAGTTCGTCGTACCGATCCCCGATCGCTCCAATCAGGTTTCGGGTACGATTCGCATCTTCGTCATCAATCGCTTCCACGAGATCGTCAATCAGTGTATCTGTATCAATTGTGTCACTCATAGAGCATCACGCCGTGTCGGTGATATTGTTGACGACATTTTCGGAACCGGTGTAGATCTGTCGTGTCCGCACGATACCGAATCCGATATTGAATCCCGAGCTAATGACATCAACCAGGTCACGCACGATATTCCATATCGATCGAAGGAGCCCTGGGATATCGGAAACTCCAGCGTTTGCCAGTTCACCTGCAAGATTAATTAACTCTTCTAAGGCTTCTGACTCCGGATCCATCTCCTGTTCGGCCTGTTCAACTTGGGTTTCGATGGTTCCGAGTCCCGTTCGAGTCTCATCGGCAATCGTAGTGATATCATTGGTAAACTGTGGGTCATCAATCAACGAATCTGCGCTAAGAGTCGTGTTGAGATTGTCCAACTGCCCGTCGATGCTGAGAAGTTCAACCCCGGCGAGAATGCTATTTGCGATCTGGTCCGCAATCGGTTCGGCCAGGTCTTTGATAACACCACGAACGTTGTCAAACGTTGGACCCTCTTCGAGCCTCTTGATCCCCTCGTCCGCGGCGTCATCGATCTCAAGCAGCATCTCCGCGATCGTTAATGCCTCTTCAGCCGTTTTGAGTACAGCTGAGTACTCACTCAACAAATCTCGGATGAAGTTCCCGATCGCACTGGTAATTCGGCTGACAATCTGGTCGGCAAATTCGCCGAGAGCCTCTTTTGCAATCTTCTTCAGACTGTAGGAGGCTTCGACGAGTCCAATTACGATCCCCTTGGATGTCTGAAACAGCAGATCGAAGTCCGGCATCTCGTCTTCTGAAACGAGTTTCCCCCGTGACCAGTCATACTCTGCGAGGTTAATTGGAGTCGTATCGGTCAACCCCTCCAGCGTTCGGTTTACCATCGCCTCACCGAACACCATGCGTTCAAGTGCCTCCTCGGCAAGTTCACTGTCGATCTCTTCATCGTCTATCGCGTCTTCGATGGCTCGAATCTCTGCCTCAACTGTGTCTTCCTCCGATATCAGCGGCGTCGAAAGTTCGTCGATCCGTGGTGCGAGTCCAACAATATCATCACCCCCGAGTTTTTGTTTTTCAAATACCTCAAACTTCGATAACAACGTGATATCGAGTTCGACTGTTTCTCCCTCCTCAGCTTCGATGGTCTCCTCAAACTCTCTTTGTTCAAGTCCAAACTGATCGAAAATGAACACGAAATATTCGGTGTTTGGTTCAAGTGAAATCTGATATTCTCCAGCGTCGTTCGTGGTAGCCGCAGTCTGTTCACCGGTTTCTTCATTTTGTGCCTGGACCTCAATATCTTTGAGTGGGTTCCCTGCCGAGTCAGTTACGACCCCTATGATTTTGGTCTCCGGTTCCGGATCGGTCGGACACTCTTCGCCCCAGTTTGGCTGCTTTGCCTCGTTGCCCTCAAATCCTGCACCATCATCGAAACTATTTGGTTTTTCACTAATCTGTTCCACGCACCACCCCCCAATATCCTGATTGAACGAGGAAGAACCTAAGAACATATTACCCATATTGGTGACGTTGCTGGTGTTCCATCCCCCAATATCCTGATTGAACGAGGAAGAACCTAAGAACATACTACCCATATTGGTGACGTTGCTGGTGTTCCATCCCCCAATATCCTGATTGAACGAGGAAGCACGGGAGAACAACCGACCCATATCGGTGACGTTGCTGGTGTCCCATTCCCCAATATCCTGATTGAACGAGGAAGCACCGGAGAACATCCCACCCATATTGGTGACGTTGCTGGTGTTCCATCCCCCAATATCCTGATTGAACGAGGAAGCACTCAAGAACATATCAGGCATATCGGTGACGTTGCTGGTGTCCCATTCCCCAATATCCTGATTGAACGAGGAAGCACCGGAGAACATCCCACCCATATTGGTGACGTTGCTGGTGTTCCATTCCCCAATATCCTGATTGAACGAGGAAGCACCGTCGAACATCCCACCCATATCGGTGACGTTGCTGGTGTCCCATTCCCCAATATCCTGATTGAATGAGGAAGCAAATTGGAACATCCCCCGCATATTGGTGACGTTGCTGGTGTCCCATTCCCCAATGCCCTGATTGAACGAGGAAGCACTGAAGAACATCCCCCGCATATCTTCCACACTACTTGTGTCTGCATTTTCCAAGCCAAATTCACTCACCTCGGTCCCGACATCATCTTCTGTGAAACTACTGTCCTCAAAGTCATGCTCCTGAAGTACACCATTCTTAAACAACCCACTGCTGTCTGTGGGCAACACGACTGACGCTGAATCTGCCGTGACTGTCTGCGGGGCAAGGCCAGCGAACAATACTCCGCCAGCGCCGGTTTTCAGCAAGTCGCGTCGGTTGAACGAATTCTCACTCATCCAACCACCCCAATCGCATCCACGCAATTGACTGGCACCAATTGTTCGTCAACGCGGACCGTATCCGAGTTGAACCAGACCGGTACAATTGAGGTGTTCGTACTTCACTATCGCCCAATCCGTTCGTGCCTACACCGCCGGAGACAAATCCGGGTGAGATGTCCGACGTTTCAGTTCCTGACTCCACTGATCGACTCTTACACATCCTGTCCATGTAACTCACGGGCGGATTAAAAGTATAACTATAGTGTCAGATAATATTGTGATAGTGTAACTCAATAATTCTATGTTAATATTACACGCTCCCATTAGTAACACTCAAATAGGCATAATTGTTTCATTGTGTTCGGAAAGAGGTCTGATCTAGTTGACTTGTTCCCCAGACTGCCAGGCATTGACGACCTCTCGGAGCAGGTCGGTGTCGATGTCGCCGGCCTGCCAGTCGGCAACTGCTGCCCGCAGCCCATTTGTGCCAACAATATCTTCGTCGTTCGTGTAATCAGCGAGGGGAGACACTGGTTCCCGAATCGTGAGACGCCCAGTGGCAAGATCTGACCCCGCGTTCTCAGAGTCAACCGTGAGTTCGATCGACTGGCCACCGACCTCCGTTCCGGTTAGTTGAATTGTCACTTCAGCTGTTTCGGAGGCACTTAGCGATCCGAGAGTAAGTCCATCGGACTCGTACTCAATACCGTCTGATGAGTCGATACTGAGATTGACCCCCTCAGCTGTATCTTCACCTACGTTTTCGACCACACTCCGGATCGTCGTTTCCTCATCCACAGGAAATGTCGACCGGTCGATCGAGTCCAACCTTAT
Organism: Halovenus amylolytica; assembly: GCA_004015825.1. Lineage (GTDB taxonomy): Archaea > Halobacteriota > Halobacteria > Halobacteriales > Haloarculaceae > Halovenus > Halovenus amylolytica. The sequence continues at coordinate 6,409 of SAYS01000036.1, forward strand.
TGTTACCGATGGTGGAATGTCGGATTCGGAGAGAACATCCTGTGTCGACGTAGTCTGGTCCTCTAATTCTGATTCTCCTTCCAGCAGTTCGTCCACCGCAGCTTGCGCGATATCTATCGTTTCGGCAAGTCTATTCTCCTCGGCTAGTTCCTCGTTTGCTTCGATGACCATCGTTGCGACAGTCAACAACATTCCCCGGGTGAATTGGACACTTCCATCGACACGGAAGAGAGCGTTCAACTCCGCAGCTTCGCCTACTGACGTTTCTTCAGTGTTCAGGTACACCGATTTCGACTGTGCAACACGTTGTTCTTCTGCATCACGGCGGTCATCGTACACACCCTCCAGTTCTGTCACCGTGCCACGCGCTGATTCGAACTCTCTATTCGATAACTCGGTAGCAAGCGTCTCAAGTAACGTCTCGACGTGATCGCTCATACGAACTCACCCCATCGATCCTCGACCGGTTCAATAGCTGCCAAGGTTTCGTTGACATCCGGAATCAAGTCTCTGAGTTCGTCTAATGTTATTGGATCTCCCTGTTGGACGCCAGCGATTCCCCAGGCGTGAGTCGTCATCAGAAGCCGGATCGATAGTTCTCCGACGAAGGTGCCGATTGCTTGAACGGCTGTTACGGCAAGGCCTGCTTTCGGTAGCAAGACCACCGAAACAAAAGTCACGGCGTCAACCGTATCGACGAGTTCACCATTACGAATCCCATCGACAATCTCGAAAGCGTCTTTGATAATCCCGGGAATATCTATTCTGTCACTCAACTCAAAGAGGAATGTATCGGTCGTCGAAGCGATCTCATTCATTAGGTTGGTCGCATTATCGCTTGCTTCCTGTGCGCCCTCCAATGTCCCATCGAGGCCCTTGTCAGTCAGAGTATCCGCGTTCAGTTCGGTGTTGAGATAGCTGAGACTGCTCTCGACATTTGTTAATTTATCAATGGGGATGAAAGCTGACGTTTCTTTGTTGAAAGCGCTAAATCCATCCCCTGTCTCAATTGTCTGCATGAGCGTGAGGTTTGCGACGGTCGCCGAGATGCTATCGGAGACGAACTCGAAAAACTCATCGCCATCGTCAAACTGTCCGTCAAGAATTCCGTTGTAAGCCTCCAAAGAGATACGGTTAATTTCTGACAGGGCTTCGCTTTGAAGTGCGTGAGAAAACCCATAACTCACAAGTTCCTCGACGGCAGCATCAAATTTCTCTCGAAGGATTTCATTATCAGGCACAAGTCGTCCAAGCCCTGCATTATCAGCCACTTCTGAAATTGAAATAGCGGAGAGGGCAATCCCAACGCCAAGCTCTATCGTGAACCTTGTCGTATCGACTGCGATTTTTTCATCCTCCACACCCTCCAGCGCAGTTGCTTCTCCAGTTTTGACCAGTAATCGGTACGAGATCTGCTCTCCAGTGTTGAGACGTCGAACGGCTTCCTCTGCGGTTTCGCTATCGAGACTACCATCGGAGAACTCGTCACGGATTCCGGAAACAACCGTCTCTACCTCTTCTGATTCAGAAAGAAAGACCGCTGCATCGTCGATCTCAGCCGCGGTATCGAGTTTTGCGTCAACAAGTTGCTCGAAAACGCTGGGTCCGACATCAACGGTTTGGGTACTCGTGGCAGAGTCACCATCCGTGTCGACGACGGTCAGTGTCACCGAAAACTCGTCCTGCTCTTCGAACTGAAATTCGGCAGTCTCGCCGGTCGCATCAGTTTCACCATCGTCGTTGAAATCCCAGCGATACTCCTCGATCTCGCCTTCAGATGTCGAAGCGTCGAAGGTGACTGTTTCTCCGACATCGGGAGACTCTGGTTCGAACGTGAATGACGCCTCCACTTCCGACGGATCAGACATGCCCGGGCCAGTCGGCCCTTGCTCCGCGAACACGTGATGGTGGCCGAGCGTTCCCAGAGTCACCCTGGTATCCTCACTCGAGCCCACAGACCCAACATCGATTGCATATACGTACCCATCTAAACTGCCGACGAAGGCGGTGCCATCGACGACCGTGGGCGACGATTGGATGCCGGTTTTGGCGTCACTTCGAAGGGGTTCGTCTCTGGTTTCGAAGCGCCACAGTTCTTCTCCAGTTTCTCTGTCAACTCCATACAGATTGTCGTCTGAGCTACCCACAACGACTGTGGAATCCGCGACAGTGGGCGAGGAACTAATGGCACCATCAGCTTCAAAGATCCATTTTTCGCTCCCATCATTTGCATCCACTGCATAGAGATTTCCGGCCCCACTTCCGACAAATACAGTCTTATCTAAAACCGTCGGTGAGGAGGTACCCGGTGCTTCCAAGCGCCAAACCTCGGAACCATCGTCCGAGTCGACTGCGTACAAGTTATTGTCACTACTGCCGAAGAAGACGGTGCCATTAGCCACCGTTGGCGATGAGATTACGAAATTGTTGGTTTCGAATCGCCATTGTTCGGTTCCGTCCGTCGCATTCACCGCGTATAGATTCTCGTCTCGACTCCCGACGAAGACAGTACCCTCCAGAACGGTTGGTGATGAATCGATCCAGTCACCTGTTTCGAAGACCCACTGTTCGGTACCGTCAGCTGCATCAACCGCGTGTAAATTTCCTTCGTAGTCCCCCAAGTAGACAGTCTCATTAGCGACAGTCGGTGAAGACCAGATCTCACCGCCAGGTGTCTCACCAGCATTATATCGCCACTGTTCAGTCCCATCAGAAGCGTCTACTCCGTATAAATTGCCATCCAAACTCCCGATGAAAACCGTTCCATCCACTACGGAGGGAGCAGAATCGATTTCACCGGCGGTTTTGAACTCCCACAGTTCAGTTCCATCACTTGCGTCCAGGGCGTACATACTAGTATCCCAACTTCCGATGAAGACGGTATCGTCGACGACTGTCGGTGATGAGTCGATGACGAAGTAGCCGGTTTCAAATTCCCAGATTAGATCACCACCGGACGTTTCTTGCGCGACAGCACTCTCCGTCAGTACGGTTGTCCCGGCCAATGTAATCCCACTGGTTTTCAAAAACGTCCGCCGGTCGAACGGGTACTCCGTCATGCGCTCACCTCTATCATGCTAGCGCAATCGTTCGAGACTGCATCCTTCCAAATCTGATAAAGCGACTGTCCTGCAAAAGTAACATTCGGGAGCACCTGACCGGTATACTTGTCTGTGATTGGATCAGATCGACTGGAAAGAATCTCCGCTCTATGTTCGTTACCCTTCCCGTTTAGGTCCGCGGAGCGATATCCACGACTTCGTTGGGTAGTTGATGCCTTGCGTACAAGTGTATTCCGCACACGGGTGGTTGATACTTCATCCCGAGTCGCTGTAATTATTATACTGTCATGCATTATCATCAAGCCACTTTGGAATGTAGTTCATTACACAAACCCAGGTTTAATAAGTAAAATGACACTAATTAGATCGAACTCCCTCAATACCAGTGAATCATCCACTGAAATTCTATTTCGTTGTCGGAGTTTCTCTGATATGATGTTCTCATTGATCGGTATTTATGAGTATAATTTGAAATTAAATATTACGATATCACTTAACTGTACTTCTGCGGTTTAATCACCAGTCAGTCAACCCCTTCACCATGGCCTCTCCAACTTCTTGAGCTTGCAGCAGTTCTAACCCTTCAGATTCCGCGATCTGGGTTGCCATTTCATACACCAGAG
>SAYS01000037.1 GCA_004015825.1 Halovenus amylolytica
AGACAATTCTGTTTGTCGCTGTCAGCTAGATCTTCTGTGGTGACGGCTCGCTTCCGGTGTAATATTCACTGGTGATTGGGGCGGGGTGTTCCCGGCGGAACACCCCTTTCTACGGTGCCCTCAGAGGCTTTATTCAGTAGTGAGCTTGAAACCAGTTACCTCAAATCGCGCCCCACCCCCGGGCCCGTTAGACACTCGGATGTCTCCACCGTGCGCTTCAACGATGTCGTGGACAATTGAGAGTCCGTATCCGGAACCAGTTGAGCTGGTGGTGTACCCTTCCTCAAAGATGTTAGCTTGCTGCTTGAGTGGGATACCATGCCCACTATCCTCAATAAAAAATCCCGGCTGCTGACTCCAATCGGTTGCTGGTTCGTGTTCATTGAGTAGTCCCACGCGGACGGTCACTGTGGTCTCGTTGTGGTCAGCTGCGTTCCGATAGAGGTTCTCAAAAACGTGCAACAACCGATCACGATCTGCGACGATGTCCACTGTCTCTGGAATTGAAGTTTCGAATTCGCAGTCGCCAACATCGGCGTTTTTCCACGCGTCTCTCGCTATGTCTGCGAAGGAAAATCGCTCGGTAGCATCGATAGTCTCACCGGTCTTGGCCAGCGTCAGTAAATCCCCAATCATCGTTTCCATCCGGTCGTGGGCGTCTTGGACCGCATTGAGGTCTTCGCTGCCGAACTCTTTCTGTGCAAGTTCCAATCGTAATTTGGCGACCGTGAGCGGATTCCGGAGGTCGTGACTGATCATGCCAGCAAATCGGTCGAGTTGCTCGTTCTTTCGTTCGAGGGCCTGTCGTTGTTCGACGAAGTCGGTAATGTCGGTCTGGATACCGATCACGCGAATCGTCGTGTTGGAGTCGTCTGTTTCCACAACCCCACGTGCCCGCACCCACCGCTGTTTGCCATCCGCTGGTTCCACCCGGAAATCTGTCCTGAAATCCTCACCTGTTTCGACCGCAGTATCGATTGCATCTTGGACTGCCGAAAAGTCTGCCTCGTGAACACGGCTGGCGAACGCATCAACTGTCCCCGGAAATTCACCGGGACCATACCCGAACAGTCGTTCACTGGCTTCATCCCAGACGATCGTAGTGGTGTCGGGATCCCACTCCCAGACGCCAGTGTCTGTCTCGTTAAGTGACAGCTTGAGGCGTGTATTCAATTCCTCAAGTTCACGTTCACGGTGTACACGCTCGGTGACATCCCGGCAGACGAGTAGCTGCCCGACCACCATCTCGTAATTGTCAGTTAGTGTGGTCTGGCTGACGGTGAAGTGTCGTTGTTTATTATCAATTTTGGTGATAATATCTACCTTTTGATCGCCCGAACTCTGTATTGTAGCTGCATCACTCCCTAACACCGCTGTTATGTGTGTCCCCGATAGATCTCGTTCATCCCCGAATCTATCGGTGGCTGCATCGTTGGCCGTCACGATCACTCCTGTTTCATCGAGTACAAACACGAGCTCATCCATCTCCGCTAATACCGTCTGACGGGCAATCGGCAACGCATCAAGCAACCGAAGCCTGAACGTGGCGTACATCAGTCCTGTTGCTGTCACAAAGAACGCGGCGGTTGTCAAATCGAGTCGAATAAGACCAAGCCGGAGTAATACGTTACATCCAATCGGTATTGAAACGGCAACAAGGACCACGAACAGCTGGCGTTGATTTCCATACATCCCTTTTACCAGCATTCGCAGAAGAACCGCGATCGCAACCGCCGTCAGGATCCAGTTGTAGGAGACATGAAAAATAAAAAACGGGGTTACGACGAACTCGTATCCCTGAGCGACGGTTTCGGGTGTCGCAATTTCCAATAGCCTGTCCAAACTGGGCGTGAGAACCACCACGAGAGAGAGAACAGGCTTCATCGACAGTAGCGCAACGACCCGTTTGCGTATCACGCCCTCTCTGCCCGTATACTCAACCGCAAACAACAGTAGTCCGATAATGGTAATGTCCGCACCCACCATTCGCAGTGGTATTCCGACAGGTGGTGCAGGGTTTGCAGGTGTCCAGACCTGTATGATGTCTGCGAGCAACCAGATCAATAACCCACCAAATAGAACGATGAGAGACGTTGCTGCCCGTCGCTTCCGATTGTTGAACAGATAATACACAAAAACTAGTCCGAGAACGAAATTACCGAGCAACAGGACTCGAAGAAGTTGTAGATCTAGCGTCATATATTTAAAAACGTAATTTGAATATAATACTTAAGCGTCAACTGGGTTAATAAGTCTTCAGGAATCTATATCGCTCGTTGATGAACGCATTCGAACATCAAACTTCGATTCATGTAAGATACGCGCCCTCCATTCAGCGCCCACTCAACGAACTACCGGATTACTATCAGACCTGCCGTGACCGACTCAGAATGTGTATGCAGCACCTACAATCGACCAGATATATCGGTACTGAGACGCCTTTGAATCGGGAGAATCCTTGTTCTCCGGGAGCAATAGTTATATCACTCGAAGACAATTGAGGGTATGAATTCTGATTCGAACGGTACAATTGCTCTCGGTTTAGGTCTCGGAAACGCACTCGGTGCTGGGGCGGGGACGGCCATCGGGGCGGTCACTGGCGACTTTCCCTTCTGGTTGGGGATGGGAATCGGTCTTGGAACAGCGTTCGGGACGGCTATAGGCGTTACCTTCACTCGTGGTGAAAACTCCGGCCAAACCGACACCCAGGACCGCCACGACTCCGCCTGATCGATACGTACCCTGTACTGACCAATTTCACGTCGACCTCATCGAATTATCTCGGATCTGCGTTCGCGTCCTGTCTGTAGGAGCGTCGAATTCTTCTGGATGGCTGCCGTCACAAACGGAGTGCTGGATATAGATTGTGTGTATCACAACCATTCCCGGACAGTGGTCGTTTAGGCGGTTTTGTCAGTCGTTTTTTCACCCCAATTCCGTCGCCGCAGGTCGGCAAACATCACCAGACCGATGCTGAGGAAGCCAGCCCCGACAAACAGTGCCTCCTCGCCTGCCCAGAAGAACGGGACGGCAGGCACGTACGAGGAGGCGATACCCAGCAGCCCAAGCACCACCATCCCTGCTGTAAACGCTTGTAGGATCGTTTTTGTGGACATGGCATACATACGCAAGATGATAATAAAAACGTTTCTCCCATTGGATAGTTTCAACCAAGCAGGAGTCGCCCTGGCTTAGTGGACAACAGGGTCCTCGTCAGCAAGCGACCCAGGCGGGACTCGTTTCGGGGTTCTCCTGTGACCGACTTGCGCGTTCCATCTTGCATACCATTTCAAATATAATACTTATCTGGTAATTTCTCCACCGGTTAGTCCGCGTGTCCATTGTCTGGCACAGAGTCCAAAATCTGTATCTGATTTGGCTGATAATTCGAAATCATGGGCAGTGAAAAAGACAAGATGCTGAACGGGGAGTTGTACGACGCCACCGACCCAGAACTTGTTGCCGAGCGGGAACGTGCCCGCGAACTCACGAAACAGTATAATCAAACGACATCGGATGACCGCGAGGAACGACGAGATCTTCTTGAAGACCTACTTGGCTCACTTGGCGACGAATGTTACGTCGAGCCTCCATTTCGCTGTGACTATGGATACAATATCCATGTGGGTGAGAACTTCTATGCGAACTTCGACTGCGTCATTTTAGATGTTTGCCGGGTAGATATTGGACAGAATTGTCTGATTGGTCCGGGTGTCCACATCTACACCGCAACTCACCCCCTCAACGCGGACGAGCGGATCAAAGGCCCGGAGTACGGCAGGTCTGTCATGGTCGGTGATACTGTCTGGATCGGTGGCCGGGCAGTTCTCAATCCCGGTGTAACGGTCGGTGACAATGCTGTTGTTGCATCTGGCGCGGTCGTAACAGAAGATGTCCCTGCCGATGTCGTTGTACGGGGTAATCCAGCGACGGTAGTGAAGGAACTTGAGCCAGAGGAATATCCGCACATTCGTAGAATATACTGACCGATCCAACCACCCGTGATAGGAAGGTACTTCCATGCTAGATACGCGCCCTGTCTCTCATACGGCTATTGGAACATCTTTTTGAACTGGTAGAACTTCGGGTCAGAATCATATACAGCAGGATCTTCCGTGGGAATCGTATTCGTGGCCAGTCAGGTGGCAATTCGTCGGCATGGGTTTCGATTAGTGTGAGCAGTGGTTCGACTTCGTTGAAGCGTGGCCCTTTCGAGATTGCTCCTGTGTCCCGATCCCAGTCAATGTACCCTGCCTCGTCGAGTCGTGGTAAATGATTATGCATGAGGGGTATCTCACTTTCCTCTCGCTCGTTGCCACTCCGAGTCATCACATCGGCTTGCGTTTCAACTGCCCCCTGTTTCAACAGGATAAGAATCAAACGACGGTAACGATGAGAGAGGTTTTCAAATATCCGGCCGATTCCCGGGCGCATCAGAAGATGATCCGGTATCTCACCGTTTGACATGATAAATCACTACAACATATCCACGGAATCATTTTCTAATTAAACCCATTCTGTATCCATAAGAAGGGACATCTCTGGTTTCGGGACTACCTCCGAAGTCGTAGTGAATATGCACTATCTATCTTGCATAACGGATTGAATATGATTTGAAACTACATGCCTCAGCGACTGATACAGAACTCGGCTAATCGGCTGTAGATAATTCTGTGACACCGTACTCCATTACGACTCGTCGTGCGATGGGAGTTCTTCTCCACAGCGCGGACAATACTGCATTGGTGCCCGCGAAGGCCGGTCATCCACGTTGACAGTGACTTTTCGTCCACAGTTCTCGCATTCTATCTTTCTCATGACTCTCTCGTACAGTCGCCCCGATACCACTGACGTAATTGAGAGTACGACCTCTTGCGTGGTAAAGACTCACAATATTCTGCCCACTCGATTATTACGTACTTGATCGCACAAGATGGCACATTTGCGCACTCCATCTTGCATTCGAGTTTTAACAAGACCTAAACAGACAGACCATACGAAGCTTTCTATGAGATGCTCTGGACATGGAAGCCATTGGGGTTACGAGATGGGTCTGGGACGCTGGAGAAGTCTTAACTTATTTCGCTTGGATGTCGACAAACGCCTGATGGCGCGCAGTCCGACACGAGACGTGTTGAGATCCTGTGTCACAAATCAGACACAATATATAAGTATCCCTTCGCAGTCTTGCATATCCGGAGTTGTCAGCCACAAGATGGGCGCTGCAGGCTCTCGTTCGACTGTTGAACGAATTATCTTTTCGGGCGTGAGGCGGCCGAAATCGGCGCGTTCAGATTGGTATCTGTGGCCGCTATTTTAATGTCCAAGAATTATACGCACCCTGGAAGTTCGGAATTGGACTCAAACTATTCCCGGCGGTTCACCTGATTGGAACAGACATCACAGATAGCCCGCGATCTCGTCGGCAATAAGACGCTGATGAACGCTTATAGCCGAGAAATCTCTGTATTTACAATAATCAGAGACAGGTGCTGATGGCCGCTCGTTCACTCATCAGTCGGCCAGTTATCTGGCAGACGCGACAATGTCGCCTTGATTTTGAAATCGTCTAATTGGGTATTCTCTCGCAACCAGTTCGCAGCCTCGATGTGTGCGTCCTGCCCATTCGGAATGTGTATGCCGTCTGGCGACTGCACAACGAACGAGAGTTCGAGCACCTCTTTTTCGAGAACGCGTTCCATCTCGTCGTAGTCTTCTGTCCTTGCGACCAGCCGGATCAGCTCTTCGGCCGGAATCGGCGACCCCCACGAATGACGACGAGCAAGCTTCCAAACGTATCTCGCCGCTGTATCCGACATTTTCCTATACTTTGTACCGCGCACAATTATATCTATTCAAATTGAATAGTCGCACATGTCCAATGGGTTTAACATAGAGCAGCGCCTCTACTAAGATACAACCAGCGTGAATCTCTATGTCAAGTCAAAAGTCACCACCGGACTCGGCCCAGAATCTCTCGATGGACGAACTGCGCGACGAGTATCCAAGCGGGTGGCGGATCCTTATCCAAAACGAGAGCGTCGGCTACATTCTTGATGCACTGATGGATGCGCTTCCGGGTTCGGAGTTCACGAAATCAGAGCTTGCAACCGAAGCAGGTGTCAGCCGCCAGTCAGTGTACACACATCTAGATCTGCTGCTGGTACTGGGTGTGCTCGAACCTGTCAAAGAATCTTCTCCGCAACGATACCGTGTCAACGGCGACAGCGATCTGCTTGACCTGCTCCATCAGGTGAACGGGAAAGTCAATCAACGGCTGTCTGAATAGTGGAGAGAGATTAGTCGGCTGTTATCGAGTACTCTTATTCGGCATCCTCCGTTTATGGCTTATTTTCAATGACTCAATGATTAGACGTACTGAACGGTTGCGTAGATGTAGCGAATCACGGGATGGAACCGCAACATGCCGAAAGCGTTCGTGTACCGAACGAAATGCTCCAGATTTCGAGCGAGGAGTTCACCCGCCGCTGTCTTGCGGTTTGGACCTCAAAATCATGGGCGCTGCAGGCCTTGGTCACGCGGCGTGACAACCCTTCCTTTTGGCGATTTCGGGCGTTGTAGCCGTTGGTTCGGAATGGGTAGTAACCGGGACTCGTGGGGTTCGCTTGACTGGAGAAGACCAACCATGAGTCTCGAACCAATCGACGCAGAAACCGCACTCGAATTGTACCTTGCAGACAAAGAGAACGAACTCTCGGAGGCCTCTCTGAAAGGGCATAAATACCGTCTCGGTCACTTCGTCCGCTGGTGTGATGAGAAGGAGATTGAGAATCTCAACACGCTCACCGGTCGCCAGCTCCACCGGTATCGGCTCTGGCGGCGCGAAGACGGCGATCTGAATAAGGTCAGTGAGAAAACCCAGATGGACACGCTCCGCGTGTTCATCCGATGGCTGGAATCAATCGACGGCGTAGAACAAGACCTGAGTCAGAAGGTACTGTCTCCGTCGATCACCCCTGACGAGAACTCCCGAGACGTGATGCTGGACAGCGACAGTGCCTCGAAGGTACTCGCCCATCTGGAGAAGTACGAATACGCGAGCATCCAGCACGTCGCAATCGCACTGATGTGGCACACGATGATGCGTGTCGGTGGCGTGCATGCGCTGGACGTTGACGACTATGATCCAGACGACCAGTGTGTGAAGGTTCGTCATCGACCAGAATCGGGGACGCCGATTAAGAATCAGGGAAAGGGCGAGCGGATGGTTGCGCTTTCAGATCAACTCTGCGACGTACTCGACGACTGGCTAGCCGAGAAACGACCATCAGTCACTGACGAGTACGGACGAGAGCCGCTACTCGCGTCACGGGAGGGCCGTACGAACAAGACAACGCTTCGAGCGTACGTCTATCGATGGACTCGGCCCTGTACCTACAGCGCCGAGTGCCCACACGACCGAGACATCGGTGAGTGTTCGGCACTCGAACGCGACACTGCCTACCGCTGCCCATCAAGCGTGAGTCCACACGCAATTCGCCGCGGAAGCATCACGCACTCGCTTAACAGCGACATGCCCGACAAGGTGGTTAGTGATCGGGCAAACGTCAGCCAACGAGTGATCGAACAGCACTACGACCGACGCACGGAACGTGAGAAGATGGAACAGCGGAGGGAATACTTAGATAACATTTAAACCGTAAGGCATCAAAAAAAATATATCATATAATTATTATTTGTGTGACGAAATCGAATATTGGAATTCAAGTTATAATATTATTCTTCGTTCTCAGATGGCCGCAGATGATAGAATATTCCATTTTGTGTTTCTGCTTCGGGTTTGTATCTGTAATCTACTTCCAACAGAACTCTTTGTTCAGGATTCAAACTCGCTTGATCTGCGACTTTGGCAGAATCAATCTCCAGAACGTGAATAATCGGTATTTCACCGTCGTCTTCGTATTGTTCATAGAGCGTAGGAGTTTCTGCTGATGATATGATTGCGGCATCAAATTCCTTGTATGAATCGCTATATACTGGGATGTCAAGTAGGTTCCCAACTGCACCACCCCTATCTCCTTCAAACGTGTCTCGTTGCCAAAGTTCCCCTTCGATATCGAGATCGCCGAGGACGACTGCTATAATATCATCGTTATTTCTTATTTGATATTCGATTTCTGCTAGTACTTCTTCAACACTTCCAAGATCAACTTCATCAAAGGTTGGTCGGAGAGCTGAAACTAAAGGTGTGCGAACTTTTTCGGCGAAATGTGTTCCATCTCGCGTGGCCTTATCTTGGTGAATTTGACCGAATCCATCAACGAATTGTTGCTTTGAAAGCATACTCTTCCACTGAATTCTTTGTATTTGAGGATCATTTTCAATGGAATCATCCCCCTCAATTATTCCCGCGTTGATACATGCACTCCGAAGAGATACTCGGTTTTCAAACCCGTTCCTAAATTGGGATTTATACGTACTTATATTGTGTTGGCATATGTCTGAATCGGCGATACGTTGCCTTTCTTCATCCTCAGCCTGTTCTGCAGCTAGTTCATGAAATGCGCGTGCCAGAGATATCCGCTCGTTCACATTATTCATTCCCTCAAACAAATCATCCAGGTCATATTGATCGGAAATCTCTTCCAGCCGATTTATGATCTCCTCCTCACGCTGGATGATAGGACCTTCTGATGGAATAGGATTCTCAGAGAGGGTGTCATAGAACGAGTAGCACACCAAAGAGCAGGGTGAACGCTGAGGTGGATGAGTTCAGCGACCCTGCAAGATGATCCTTCGGTAGAGTCGTTCTTCAATGTCGCGGAAACCGAGACGCTA
>SAYS01000038.1 GCA_004015825.1 Halovenus amylolytica
ATAGGGTCTTCGCTTCCCCTTGGGGGTCTCCAGACTCCGCACTGGAACGTACAGTTCACCGGGCACAACGTTGGGACAGCGGAGCCCTGGTTGATCCATTCATGCGAGTCGCTACTGAAGCGACAAGGTACTACGCTACCTTAAGAGGGTCATAGTTACCCCCGCCGTTGACGGGTCCTTCGTCCTCTTGTACGAGGTGTTCAGATACCCGCACTGGGCAGGATTCAGTGACCGTACGAGTCCTTGCGGATTTGCGGTCACCTATGTTGTTATTAGACAGTCCGAGCTCCCTAGTCACTGAGACCTGCCTCTTTCCGAGGCAGGCATCCCTTCTTCCGAAGGTACGGGACTAAATTGCCGAATTCCCTAACGTTGTTTGTTCCCGACAGGCCTTGGCTTTCGCTGCCATGAGCACCTGTGTCGGATCTCGGTACGGACAGCAGACTCGTCTTTTCACGGGCTCTCGGTACGTCCGGCTTGCGCTATCTCACCATTCGTTCGCTTCGTGCCATTACGGCTTCCACGAAATTCGATGATTCGACTGGGCGAATGCCCAGCCCGGATGTTCCAAAAGCGTCGACTTTCACTGTCTGCCGGTACTGGAATATTAACCAGTTTCCCTTTTGTCGTATTCGAGTTGCGGTACGACTTAGGATCGACTAACCCTCGGTTGACGAACAGTGCCGAGGAACCCTTGCTCTTTTGGCCGTCAGGATTCGCACCCGACTATCGCTGCTACTATGACCAGGATTTTCGTCACCACGCGGTCCACACGAGCTCTCGCCCATGCTTCCATCCACGCGGAGCGCCGACCTACGCAACCACTCTGTAACGAGTGTGGCTAGGTTTCGGTGGTGGATTTGAGCCCCGATCATTTTGGGCGCCTCGAACCTCGGCCGGTAAGCTGTTACGCTTTTCTTAGAGGGTAGCTGCTTCTAAGCTCACCTCCCGGCTGTTTAGGGCTCGAGACAACCTTCGATCGCACTTAATCCACACTTTGGGACCTTAACCCAGCGCTGGGTTGTCTCCCTTATGGTACACAGGCTTACCCCGCGCACCGGACTCCTCGCGTCGACAGCGTCTGCGAGTTCGGAGTTTGACAGCCGAGCCGACCTCTCTCGAGGGCGGACACGGCAATCGGTCGCTCTACCTCGCAAACTACCTCGGCGAAGGTCATGCTTCGACATGTTTCGGTCGGAACCAGCTGTTGCCGGACTCGATGGGCCTTTCACCCCTATACATAGGTTACGAGAGGGTATTGTAAGACACCAGCTCTAACAGGCCTCCACGTGCCTTTCAGCACGCTTCACCTTACCCACGCATAGATCGTCCGGTTTCGGGTCGTGTCAGTTTGACTCCCCGCGCTTGAACACGGTGGCCCTGGGGCAAAGCCCTGCGGCCATATTGGTTTCCCTGCGCCTTCCCTGATAAACAGGTTAGACTCGCCAAACAAACACACTCCCTGGTCCGTTTTTCAAAACGTACGACGGAACATCGGCTTCCTGTGAGTCCTACTGGGAGATCGCTCTCCGGTCGTTTATCACAGGACCTTTTATGCTCCGTCGCTCCATCGCCACTTGATTTCAGGCCCTATTTCACCTCCCGTTGGAGGATACTTTTCAGCGTTCGCTCGCGCTACTTGTTCGCTATCGGTTTCGAGTCGTATTTAGCCTTAGCAGATCGATGCCTGCCATGTTCACAAGGGATTTCCAACCCTCGCTACTCCGGAGCTGGCACACGTCGTACTGGTCTTCGTTACGGGGTTGTCACCCTGTTTCACGCTCCATTCCAGGAGACTTCATGAAGACGGTCGGACGATGAAAGCCAGTCCAACACCACATTGGTCGTGAGACCTTCAGTTTGGGCTGTATCGCGTTCACTCGCGGTTACTAACGACATCACATTCGTTTTCTTTTCCTGCCGGTACTGAGATGTTTCAATTCCCGGCGTTCCCCATTGCGCAAAGCAATTGCGAAGAGGATTCCTATTCGGAGATCCTGAGTTCTTAGCCTCCGTGCGGCTCCCTCAGGCTTATCGCAGCTTGGCACGTCCTTCGTCGGCGCTCGAACCGAGCCATTCACCAAACGGCATAGTAGCTATTATAGCTCTGACCTGGACGGTCAGATAATAGTCGGACACACGTTCCACGATGAAACGGGTCCAGTTGACGTCTGGATTGCACGTACATACGGTTGTCATCGTCAAGACGCTGCGGTAAAGCGCTGACATCTACCCTTCCCAACCACGCTTGCGCGGGATGGTGCATCGGTTTCGTGGGCGGACGATGCCGACCACGGTAGTGACCGACCCGGAATCGAACCGGGGTCAAAGACTCGCACCAGTGCGATCGGTCTGGTCCTCGTGAGAGGACGCCTTGACAGTTCAGTGTCACCATTGCCTGTCCGAAGACAGGACTTGTGGGCCGAGGACTACGCCTCGGTCCCGGTCTGTGGAGGTGATCCAGGTCCAGATTCCTCTAGACCTACCTTGTTACGACTTAAGCCCCCTTGCGGAGCCCAGATTCGACCTGGGTATCCAGGCCTCATCCGGACCCCACTCGGGTGCTTTGACGGGCGGTGTGTGCAAGGAGCAGGGACGTATTCACCGCGCGCTTATGACACGCGATTACTACCGAATCCAGCTTCATGAGGGCGAGTTTCAGCCCTCAATCCGAACTACGACCGGGGTTAGGGGATTAGCGCTCCCTCTCGGGGTTGCGACCCTTTGTCCCGGCCATTGTAGCCCGCGTGTTGCCCAGCACATTCGGGGCATGCTGACCTACCGTTGCCCGTTCCCTCCTCCACGTTAGCCGTGGCAGTCTCCGTAGTGTACCCAACCACCAATGGTGTTGCTGGCAACTACGGACGCGGGTCTCGCTCGTTGCCTGACTTAACAGGATGCCTCACGGTACGAGCTGACGGCGGCCATGCACCTCCTCTCAATGGCTCCAGTAAGGTCATCAACCTGACCTTCACTGCACATTGTCGGTGCTGGTGAGATTTCCGGCGTTGAGTCCAATTAAACCGCAGGCTCCTCCGGTTGTAGTGCTCCCCCGCCAATTCCTTTAAGTTTCATTCTTGCGAACGTACTTCCCAGGCGGTCTGCTTAGCGCCTTCGCTGCGGCATAGCACAGGCTCGTAGCCTGTGCCATACCTAGCAGACATCGTTTACGGCTGGGACTACCCGGGTATCTAATCCGGTTCGAGACCCCAGCTTTCGTTCCTCACTGTCGGATCCGTGCTCCTGAAGTGCTTTCGCCATCGGTAGTCCGTCCAGGATTACAGGATTTCACTCCTACCCCGGACGTACTCTTCAGGTCTTCCGGTCCCAAGCCAATCAGTTTCCGCCGGACGGCTGCTCGTTGAGCGAGCAGGTTTCCCGACAGACTTGACTGGCCAGCTACGAACGCTTTAGGCCCAATAAAATCGGCCATCACTCGAACTGCCGGTATTACCGCGGCGGCTGGCACCGGTCTTGCCCAGTTCTTATTCGTACACCACCTTACGGTGTACAAAAGCGAGGACTATATGCCCTCGCACTTGGAGTCCCCCTATCGCGCTGTCGCGCAGTGTAAAGGTTTCGCGCCTGCTGCGCCCCGTAGGGCCCGGTATCTTGTCTCAGATACCGTCTCCGGGCTCTCGCTCTCACGACCCGTACCGATTATTGGCACGGTGGGCCGTTACCCCACCGTCTACCTAATCGGCCGCAGCCACATCCTACAGCGCCGGAGCGTTTCCAGCTTCCTGTAATTCCAACGTGGAAGCTGTATCCGCTATTAGCCTCAGTTTCCCGAGGTTATTGCGGTCTGTAGGGTAGTTTGGCCACGTGTTACTGAGCTATATGCTACGAGTCTAAACTCGTACAACTAGCATGGCTAAATCGGACTCCAATAGCAATGGCCTCCGGCAGGATCAACCGGAATGATTCTCTGAATTCAATCAGAGGGCTGGCGGAGACATGATATATGTCCGTCGTCCAGTGTCGGTCGCCCGAGCAAATCGGGGACAGACCACTGAACTGTCAAGGCTCATATCAGATCCCATCTTGACGGCATGACCGCAGGGGTGGAATCCTCATCTTTCCGTGTATCCCACAGCCGTTCTGTGGAACCCAGAGAGCGGCCTCCCTGGCACGTCGTCATCATCGGCGGGAGATCCCGCCTAGAGTCTTGGTGACCCAGCGGCCGAAGCCGCCTTGCGCCACCTCGTGTACATTACATTCCGATGGGAGGTGTATATAAAAACCCGTCGAAATGGAGGGCCGTGTGAGACGGGAAACCACGACACGTCGAACCGAATATAAAATATATTAAATGAACATATAAATAATGGTACTGCGTGTCGCACTGTTCGCTCGAAACATCCTGCCCGGCAAGAAGAAGGCCTGTACCATCTTTCTACGGGTGACTGATTTTCCGACTCCCGGCTAGAAGGTGAGCCGTTCGAGCAGTCGGCGGTGCAGCGGCGGCCGCCGCGATCTGTGTGGATACACCGTGATGGTAGTACAGCCGGGGCTCGGGACCGACGGGCGGTCGTCGAACAGTGTATTTCGGACTCTGTCGTCCGGCCCGCGCCGCACCAGCAGGTCGGGCCGTCGCAGCTCCCCGCCGTCTGTCCGGATCGATTCGACGCGGACAGGCACTGTGAGCAGCTCCGACAGTTCGGACTGGTAGTCGGCCATCGTCTGGCTGTGTTTGGAACTGCGCTCATCTGTCTCGGGGTACCACAGGGAGATATCGCCGCCGTTGGCCGCTGCGACGGCCTCACCGACGTTGACAGCCAGCGGGGCGTACGGGCCACGCTCTCCGGCGAGGACGACACGTTCCGGCCGGTCGTAACCGAGATTGTCGACGAGGAGGACGTCACACGGCGCGTGGCGGACGACCCAGTCGATCGGATCGCCCAGCAACCGCGAGCGCAGTCGGAGTGGCTCGTGTTCGGCGACGATCGTATCCATCCCGCGGTGGTCGGCGAAGTTGGTGATCGCGTGTTTCGTGTCGTGGCTGACGATCTCGTCGGCCTCGATGTCCACGTCCAGTTCCTCCGAGAGTCTCTCCATCCGCGTCTCGAATGAGAGATCCGACGACGACTGGATGGTCGCGTCGTCGGTCAGCGGTGCCTGGTCGGGGATTTCCTGAAATCGTACTGCGACCACGCGGCCGCCGTCCTCGCGGACGAGATCACCGGCCAGGCTGACGAGTGCGCGTTCACGGTCGTCGTCGCCCGGTTTCGTCAGCGCGACCAGCACCTCGTGACGGTCCTCGTCGATCGACGTCTCCACGTCGGTGAGTGCCTCCCGGCCGACCTGCCGGCGGATGGCGTCCGTCGCTGCACCTTCCCTGCTCACGCGCGGGCGCACGTAAATCATAAACCAGAGCACACTCGCGACGACGATCACGATCGAGCCCCCGTACGCGATCGGTCCCATCTGTGTCAAAAGCAGGAGTCCAGTCACCGTCCCGAAGATCTGCATCCAGGGGTACAGTGGCGAGGTAAACTCCGGTTCGTACTCGACGCTGCCCTCCCGGAAGGCGACGACGGCGACGTTGATCATCGCGAAGACCATGATCTGGAACGCGCTCGCGAGTTTCGCGATATCCAGGATCGGGACGAACGCGATCAATACGAGCAACACCGCGCCGGTGAGTGTGATCGACGTCGCTGGCGTTCCGAACCGGTCGCTGACGGTCGCGAGCGAGGGCGGTGCGAGTTTGTCGCGGCTCATCGCGAAGGGGTACCGCGAGGAGGAAAGAATCCCGGCGTTCGCCGTCGAGATCAACGCCAGCATCGCTGCCAGGATGACGGCGATCCAGCCGGCCCAGCCAAGTGCCGCGTCTGCGGCGTCGGCCATCGGGGTCCGTGAGCCGGCGACGGTCCCCGGATCTGTCACGCCGACCAGCACCGCCACGATCGCGACGTACAGCACCGTCGTAAAGACGAGCGATCCCAGGATTCCCAGCGGTATGTTCTTGCCCGGATCTTCGACCTCCTCGGCGACGCTCGCGACCTTCGTCACGCCGGCGTAGGAGACGAAGACGAGTCCCGTCGCGGCGAACAGTCCGCCGAATCCGTCGGCGAAGAAGTCCGCGTAGTTGGCCGACTGGACGCTGGGTGCGCTCCCGGCGGCGAACCAGCCAAGCGCCGCCAGCATGACGACGACGATGACGACCTGGAGTCGGCCGGTCTGTTTCGCGCCGAACAGGTTCACGAGGATGAGTACCGCTGCAAGGCTTAGCGCGACCGGTTTCAGTGGGAGATCGACCAGCAAGAGAAGGTATGGTACACCGCCGACGAGTGCGAGCGCACCCTTGAACGAGAGTGAAAACCAGGTGCCGACGCCGGCGATCGTCCCGAGCAGCGGTCCCATCCCGCGCTCGATGTAGATGTACGTCCCGCCGGCTTCGGGCATCGCCGTCGCCATCTCTGATTTCGAGAGTGCAGCGGGGATCACGAGTACGCCCGCGAGCGCGTACGCGAAGATGACTGCCGGACCGGCGATTTCGAGCGCGAGCGCCGGTAGAATGAAAATACCACTTCCGATCATCGCGCCGATACTGATTGCGAGCACGGAGGGCAGGCCAAGATCGCGTTCTAACTCTTTCATCGTTTGAGATGGTCGTAGATACCAGCCATTTTGTGACGGAACCGCATAAACGGGGTGGTTCAGTTGACGGGAACAGTAATATAGATCTATATATAACGATTATCGTCATCAGTTAGGTACGCCCGGCCAGCGTGGACCGGCTCCAGTTTTGAACAAGACTAATAGTTCTCCCGGACACTCGGGGAGATAACGAATGAAAGACGGCGAATTAGACTCGATAGACCGGCACATTCTCTACTATCTGCAGCAGGACGCCCGGCGGACCTCTTCGAGTGATATCGCGGAGAAACTCGATCTTTCGCCGAGTACCGTCCGGACGCGGCTCAACAAACTCGAATCGAGTGGGATCGTTCGTGGGTATCACATCGATATCGACTACGATCTGGCTGGCTATCCGCTCTTTACCAAGATCATCTGTACCGCGCCGATTCCGGAGCGCGATGTTCTGGCCAACCAGGCACGGGAGATCCGCGGTGTAACCGCGGTCCGCGAGATCATGACCGGCGAGCGCAACGTCTACGTCAACGCGATCGGGACGGACCACGACGATCTCAACCGGATCAACGAGGAACTCGACGCGCTCGGGCTGGATATCGTCGACGAACAACTCATCCGCGACGAGTACGTCTGCCCGTACCACGGTTTTCTCGACCCGGAGGAGGTCGCCGACGAGGAGTAACACGCCGGTTCCGCCGGCAATCTGAATCAGGAACTCGCAGACAGCAGACTAAAGTACGTTTCTTCCAAACGGCCAAAGAGAGATGTCAGAAGCGTTGCAGCGCGGTGAGCTGGAGATTGACCGGGAGTACCTGCTCGTGATGGGGCTGTTGCCAGCCCTCGCGACGATTCTCGCGATGGCCGTCGGCTTCGCCATCGTGACCGGATTACTGTTCGTCGCAGAAGGGGTTCTCGTCGGCAGCGTCTGGACACAGGCAGTCGCACTCGGACTCATGTATCTCTTCCCGCAGTTCGTCGTCGGCCTCGGGATGGGTACCCGATACGGACTGTCGGCCACACCGCCAATCGCGATCGCGATCACGCCGATTCTCGTCCTCGTGCTCGCGCTCGGCGCTTTCGGCGGACCAGCGCTGACACCGTTCAAGAGCCCCCTTTTGCTGATTGGCTCGATCATCGTCTGGGGACTCACCGCTGCCGGCGGACTCGTGCTGGGTGCCAATATCCTCGCGCCACGGCTGGCCGAGTGACGTACCAGTCGATAACAACGCGCGCTATCTATGACCGCGAGAGAATCCCGCCGTTCACGCCGGGCGTGAATCGCGTCCACTTTCACTCCGCCCCCCACGGATTTATGACCGCTGGGGTCGAACACCAAGCCAACTCAAGCGCCGAAATCAATCCGGGAACCACTTGGGGTCCTCCCCGCCGACACGCACCGCACGGTGCTTACACTACCCCTACCCCTGCAACACGGGATGGAGTGACGGCACGACGCAATCCAACCCCTACGGTACTTGAGCCTGTCCACCGTGGT
>SAYS01000039.1 GCA_004015825.1 Halovenus amylolytica
ACGTGGAGCCAGCAGGGACGCAATCCCTACGACGAACTCAAGCGAGTTGTCCGAGACAACGAGATGGTTTCACGAGAGTTTGCTGTCCCGACCCTAGAATCCTCGGGGTAAACACGTACCTTTGTCTGACCTGTAACTGCAACCTTGACGCCAATAGTTCACGAAACGGATGACCGAGTAACAACGAGATCGTCAACCAATAGAATACTCCAATGGCGACTAGTGATGCAGCAGACAGCAAAATAACCCCCGTAGTTTCTACAGATCGTGGAGCGTCTACGATATGGACAATCGCCGCATTCGCTCCAATAGCAGAAAGGAGAAACCCGACAAATGGAATAACCTTACTCCGAGCCAAGAACAAATTGAGGATGTTCCTTCCAAGGTTACGAGACGCAATTCGTTCAATCAGAAAGACGATCACAATAGTTCCTGCCCCAGTCAACCCGACTTGAAGACTCAATAACTGACTTGGAACATTCTTCCCAAGATTTGTCTCTGGCAATAACCAGACAGATATCCCAAGAATGAGAAAAGCAAAAGCAGGGCCTGTCAGAAGTCCATTTTTCCCGAATATCGAAAGATAGGCTTCGGTTCCTCTTTTCCGAAATGAAATCCATCCTGTGCTGAGTAGATTCCCGGTGGTGGCCCTCAACCGGATGGAGTTCCAAGGTGGGAGAAAGAACCTGAAATACCATAGGATAACTGTAGTCAAAAGCACGAGAAAAAGAAGCGTGCCTAACAGAGTGAAGGGCTGACTGAGGCTTGGAATATTAGAAGGGTCCCAAGAACCGAGTCGAGTCATACTAAAGGCGAAATATCCCACACCCTTAGTCATTTATCAACGACGTGAGATCACAGAATACTCAAATCTACCTGATTTAATTAGTAGAGGAGAAGTCGCCATCACGTTGGAAAACATACGCTGGTGACCTCCAGAAATTTTCATCGATGGGTTCTCTATCAGATACCTTTCTCAACTCTGTCATCAGAAATGGATTCTCAAGTTTCTTTCCCTGTTCTACTATGTAGGTTGTTGTATCGAGTTCGTCGTTGTACTGGCTATATGTATCATCTTCGCTGATGTGTTTCCGGAATTCCTCCGCTTCCTTGGAATCCGGATCGGGATTGATAATTAATTCGGTGATGACGCCAGTGTGCGTGACCGTATCTCCAGTTCGATAGTAGATTGGAAGTTGCCCATGAGCATCATATGCAGAGGCTGCGGATTTCAATGCGCTCCCGGATCGATGGGTGATAGCATCTAACTCTACCAGTTCATCAAGTCTATCAGCGTAATTCTTGGAAAGAATCGCAACGTTGTGGGATTGTCGGACTTTCCGTTGTAACCCTGACCACTGTGACTGCTTACTTGACGTTTTGGACCTATCCAACTTCTTCGCCTCTTCAAGATGCTGCATCATCCCATCTATAGAGGAATCTTCCGAACCTTCCGAGGGATCAGACGGATCATCCATGATCTTCACAATAAAAACCCGTTGAACAATTATAACATTTTCGGCTGTACATATTTTAGAGAGACAAGCAATTGAGAATATACGAAACTAACCGGCTTGCTTTTCTGTTTTCACGAAGTACTTTCAGTGATCGAATCCGGTGGCAGGGTCATCGTCAGCATCTCTAAATTCGTCTTCGAAGCGTTCACGTTCTTCCGAATAGTCGGGAAGGTCATAGTGCTGATCTTGGACACGGGGGCTCACATCGCAGCGCTGGTTAATCGCATCTGATGAAACACCTCTGTTCTTTTGATCTGTAATGTAGCCCGTCCGGATGTGGTGTGGTGCTCTACTGCTTGGACATTTGAACGCAGCATTGTTCCGTTGGGCCGCCTCGCAATCTTCAGGGTCGCGGTCATGCGGGCACCCGAGTCCAACCGCGCAGGGACGACTCCACTTGTAGGCGATTTTCTGTAACATCGATAGGCTGATCCGGCCGTTACCTTTCGTAAGTAACGGCTCTCTGCCCTCCGAATCAGTTTCTGCAGGCCGTTGGTCATCGAGATAGTCTTGAACGATTTCAGGAGTGTCGCCGTACAGCGTAATCTCCCGTTCGCTCTTCTCATTGTTTTTCAACTCTGTTTCTTCCTGATGTTCGAAGGTGAGCAGCCGCTCCGAGTAATTGAAATCACCCACATCGCACCCTCGCAATCCATTTTTCCGGGGCCCGGACTGACACATCAACTCTATCGAGACGTGCTCCACATCAGCATATTCGTACTTACGCAGATAATCCAGTGCTGCTTTGGCGATTTCAGGTTCGAGTTTCTTTTCATCCACGCCTTCGCCAGAATCATGATCCACTTCGGGGATCTCAACCGCCTTTTCAAAGCGAACCGGAACCATCCGGTGTTCAATCAAGTGCTGAATGAACTCACGAAACAGATACATATCGTCTCTGAGCGTGTTTTTCGATAACGGCTTCTCCCGTGACAAGGAGTCGTATTTCCGCCAGTTTTTATATCGTTTTACGTCTTCACTGGCGAAGTCTTCGGTCGTTTCGACGTCGATCTCGTCTTCGAGGTATGTCTGGATGTAGTCGAGTTTCCTGCTGTACTGACCCGTGGAGTCGACTGCCGCTAGCTTGTAACCCCGAAAATCATCGAGAACTTCCTTCATTCGACGAGACTTCAGTGCCAGTTCCGGAAACGAATCCGCAATTTCATCCACGACAGTCGAAGCGATTTGCTCCAAAAACTCCTCTGTTGGATCCTCAGAGAGGCGCTCTTTCAAAATCTCTACGTCGTCAGGCGAGTTAGACATTGGTTGATTTGAGTGTTTCTGTTGTTTCAGATCCGAGAGCGTTAGTTAAACTCGTCAAGTGATCTGTCAATATTCGTGGTGTTGCTGTCCCCGATGTAGGCGCTCTCGGGCAGGATTTGACGGATTCGGTGCCGGAAGAAGACACGCCTGTAGCGTCGCCGTCGTGCCGGCGTGAGATAGTAATCCCGAACCGACTTGGGATCGGACGCCCCTTGCTCCTCAGCGAGTTTGCCTGCAGCGTCTAAGAGGTCGGTTTCGGCCTCAGTCAAGATGTTATAATAGAACGACCGGCCGTGCTTGGGAGTTGCATCTTCGCCGTCGATCGTCACGTTTGCCCTTCGACACAGCGTTTTGAAGCGTTTGCGCGCTTGCTTAGCAGACAAGGTTGCTCGGTGTTCTTCAGGACTTGGGTAGAGATAGCCGTTCCAATTTGGTTGCTGAGCGCGCTGGTCGAGGAGACCGGCAAGCGCATCAAGCCCAAAAATAAGCGACACTTCGCCTTGGCCGTTTTTGCGCTCTCGCTCTCCAAATACAATTTTGGGATCATCTGTGTTGAGTTCGAGTTGGTCGACGTGGATTGCTGGCAGTTCTTTTGTCCGAACGCCCCACACGCAGTATCCGATCACCAGCATCCGTTCTGCATCTGTCTCGGCGACAAGCCACAGCCGCTTGACTTGCTCACCAGTCAGGGGAGTTGACTCGGAGCTCCAGTCCCACCGAAACTCGTCTTCAATCCCGTCCATTGGGTCATATTCGATCCGGCCTGACCGGTCAAGCCATTCAAAATATCGATGTGCAGCGCGCACATAGTGGTGCGCTGAATCATCTGATATCAATTCTGCTCTAAGAGCTTTCCCAACCTCTTTGAACGCATGATAAACCTCGGGTTCCACCGACGGGTCATTCGCAAGCGCGATCATTGCATCGTCTCCGTACGTTGCAGCGAACCGCCGCAGCACTTGATCGAGCTGGGAGCGGTGCGTTCGCTTCGTTGAGTCGGCCCAATTCCGACACTCAACGCAATCATCAAGATAGGCCTTCGCCCGCTCGATCGTGACAACGTCGTCAATACTCCACTCGTATCTGTCGTCGTCCGAGCCGCCTGCAGAGGTGAGCAGAATGAAAAATTCGGGTGTCCCCATGTCGTGTTTCTCACGGAGTATCCATCGCAGGTGTGCGTATCCGTTGTCAGTCAACCATCGCACAGGTGGGTAATCCTGCGGTGTGTGGGGGTCCTGATCCTCCCATTCATCGAGGAGTTCCTTCCCAATGGCTTGGAGTGCAGCCAAGTCGTGATTCCAGTCTTGATACTCTTGGGTCTCGTCCGAATCGTCTTCTGAATTGTTCAGCATACCTCCCTGTACGGGGGGATGTTAAATAGTTCTTATTAGATAAATGATATGTTATCTGTAGAATATTTTTACGCAAAGATAAATTTGAGCGTAATAATTATTTTATCCAAGGAGTGGAACACCCTGTAGAACGGCTGTCTCTGAATCGGTTCGCGCCCTCGTTGACGAACTATCACATATAACTGAAATCCGGTATATTTACTCACTTCCGTATCGAAGCTTTGACACGCACACCCATCGACCAGGGCTTGTAACCACGCCAAGTATGTCGATCTCTTTTCGATGGTCTCCACACTGTGTGTAATCCATTCAACACACCCCTTGCTGTCCCCCATATCGAGAACCACTCATATCAAATTGTAATTTGCTAGTATTAGTGACCATTCAACCACGAGCACTGGCTCTCTCTCCTGTCACTACACTGCCAGAAAATCTCGCACCACCGGATTCAGCTTCGTAAGTCCGAAACGACTCAAACCGAATTAGCGTGTTTGTCAACCACCACAACTTCAGGAGTCTCATCACTCGAACTCGACTCTTCAGCACCCCGTTCTCTCACTTCATGCTCCACATTGGGCAACGTCCCTTCATCGTAATCCTCTGACGGGTAGACTGCGACGCACGTCTCTTCCAATGTCGGGTGCTCGCTCGCGTAGATTGGCTTCAACACGACTGAGTCCGCAGTCAGCTTTGCATGCAGGTGGTCCGGAAGATCGGTGATGATGGTAACCTGCGCAGCGCTCACATCATCTGACGCCAACTCATTGTTACCGACACCGGAGAGACTAGACACGCCGACGAAGTCAAGCGTTGGTCGGTTTCCCTCATCGGTTGTGAGCACCATTTTGTCGTGCTTCTCGTAATAGTACCACGCCACCAATGCGCCCCTTTTCGGGGCGAACTTATGTGCTTCAAATCCGAGTTCACGCACGAGGGGTGCTGGGAGCGTGAACTGGTTCTGACTCGATACTGTCTGTCTAAACGAGGATTGATACGACTCGTCGCACTGATCGTTTGTCTGTCGATCGACCATTAAACCAATTGAATGAAACTGGTACGTAAAAACCCTTGTAGACAAGAGGTCTAATCCGGATTACTGTCTCGGGAGATACACTCAAGTGCCTCCTACCCCGACAACGCCGGATCAACAATCTGTTCGAGGTTGAACAACTGCAGGTCGTCATGGTCAGCAGTTGCCTCACGAACAGAGAGTGTCTGTAAACAGTTACTAGATCTGACCTGCGAATCGGTAGAGACAGGGCCCAAACATACCGCGACGAGTGACAACCTATATGGAATCCATCAAAAATCCGGTGAAACATGCAGAGGTTCTATGTAATAGAACAATCAATTCAGAAGGTAGCGTTAATAACAGACAATCTCTGTCTATTCGGTACCTGGCAGTAGAGGAACTACTATAAAAATCACAACCATTCCAGGAATTATTTTCGAAATAGAGATTCCAAAACTCAAGAGTGTGACCTTATATGCCAATGCTGCGGTTCCCAGAATAAATTCCAAAATAAACATTGTACCTGCCATCAGCACTCCTCCCACCGTCCCGCCGATGAAGGCGGGATGAAATTTTGTTCCAATAAATTTTGCTCCCCAAACGGCACCCCAAAACCCCCCGATGACGACGGTCAGTATGCTACCACTCACATCAAACACTCCATTTAGAAGCCATGTTCCAATAATCGCTCCCGCTACCGTCCCGCTAAAAATTCCCGCAATACGGGCCAGCCTCAGTAGCCCCATATTGGCTACATCATACAGCCACGATATTAATTTCACCGGCAATAGACAAGGCAGTTATCATCAAAATGATCAAGGGGTGAAAGAGATCTCAATACCTGTGCGGTTCGCCGTGATTCATCTCTAAGGTATGCGCACTGTAATCAGCACGGCTGTTGAGACCTATTATTGGCTAAGGGCTTCGACAGAACCGCTTGAAGCTAAGCTCAGAAATGTTTGCCCAGTAGGATCGATAGACTGCACTGGAATTCACTGTCGTAAGCGTCGCAGAATGTTGTAGACGACGGCGATGAGAATTATTTCACGAAATTGGAGGAACCACGACCGAGCACTGACGCTCGTCGAGATGGTACGCTTGATGGCCGAGAACGCTGTCTCGGCCATCCAGCGCCGGCCATAGCCGGCGTCTTTGAGCCGATCGTTGTGTGCGCGGTCGTGGTCAGTGAACTCGCGGTATTTGATGACTGGCTCGATGCCGGCAGTGTTCAGCTCTGTCCGAAACGGCATCGAATCGTAGCCTTTGTCGCCGAGTAACCGCTGCAGGTCGCCCGCATTCCGGCGGGCGACCTGCCGGCCAATCGGATTGTCATCTTTCCCGCTAGTCGTGCAGTGGACATCAGTAATCAACAACGAGTCGATGTCCACGAGGGCCGTCACTTTCAGTGCTGAACGTTTGTAGCCACTACGTTGGGCGTAGTGCTGGCTGATTTTCCCCCGAGAGAAGCCTGTCGCATCAACTGCTCCGTCATACGGACCCTGCTGGCCCGTCAGCGCCAGCAGGGTCCGCCAGTGACTCATTGGCAGTTGTTTGAACCAATCGCACAACGTCGTGAAATGCGGCGGACGTCGTAAACCAAGCTCTGCGAGAATTCCCGGCATCTCGCTCAACAAATCAACCGTCTCTCGATACGATTTGCCGAATTTGATGCGAACACAGTGTAACGCTAGCATTGTCCACTCCGCGAACCGGCCGCCACCACTTGGGGCGGCCGGTTCGCTTGGATCTGCGACAATCATTTGAGCTAGCCTCACGCACTCTCTAGTGAAGCGACGGATTTCCGATTTCATTTCGTCCGTCGCTTCGCTCCCAGTCAAGATAGCCTAGCCGCTCCGCCGGCTAGCGATTCTACTGAGCAAA
>SAYS01000040.1 GCA_004015825.1 Halovenus amylolytica
CTGTCGTCTCTGTCTCCAGTGCTTTGAAAACCTGTTCGACCGTAGCGTTACTCGGTAGGACGGACTTGCTGCTGGACACATCAATTTCGTCCTACCACTTCCTTGTGAAAACTTCTGCACCACCGCCCACACAAAGTGATTAACTTGGGAACCAATGGACTGCGGGAGAGTATGAATTTGATTGCTAGTCCCTACAGGTGAACCGGGAGCGTCAGGGTAGAGTTCCAGAACGATTATCAAGAGGATTACCAGTGGGAACTCTCACCGTCCGGTTCTACCCTTTCGTAATAGCCGGACAAACAATATGAGAGTGCTACTCTTAAAAGTTGTTCAGAGGGAGAAGCGAAGACAGTAGGTTATTTCAGGAGTCTACCGAGGCGTTCTGCGATGTACATGGTCAGCCGAGCTCCTTCAACGGGGTAGTTGACGTGATAGACGAGACAATTAGTGGTGAGTTGGAACGATGCGGTGCTGGCATTCGGAATGAGAGGAGTGACGGCTCGAAGTCTGTCAATGGGGACAGTGAAACTTGACGAAGCTCCGTCGATGAGAGGAATTTGCTCGGTGGACAGCGAGTAGAGGAACGCGTCGCCATCTCCTTGTGCATTCGAGGAGAATTCGATGTGGCGAGTATCCGGCGCGATTCGGAGTCGCATTGCTTCGCCGACAAGATTTGCAACTTGGACGCTCCGATCAAACGCACCTTGCTGTATGGAAAATTCCGTTACTAGCTCATTTGAAGGGTCGTCAAATAGTCGGTATGGCTGGATCAGGGGTGAGAATCGATATGTGAGGCCATTTGACTGCAAGATAACCATCGAATCGCTTGTCTCGGACGGGAAGGTGATGGTGACCTCTGCACTGGTATCGACGTTTAGGAAGTTCTCGATACGTTCTAAGCGCAGCCAGAAACTACCGATGTCGTCGTTAACCGGTGGTTGTGTCTCCGGCCTTGGCAGTAAGTGATCCAGGTACACGGTCTTGTCTTTTGACGTTGCACGCAATCGGATCGTGTCTGGACTGATTTTCATATGACAGTCTCCCCCCTTTCGAACCGCTAATGCAGGGCGGATTATTTGACGGAGCAATGTCGGGTCTATGCGAACAGGCATCAGGACTGTTGTGACCAGTAGTCTAGTGCATCCGGACGTGTAGGGCCGTGAAATGCGAGATTCCGGGTGACGGTCAGGAGTTCGGTCTGTGTCGTGTCGAGTTCAACTCCGTGTTCTGGTGAGGGGACGGTATTCACTATGTTGTACAGGTTGTAGAACAGGACGGACATGTGGAAGTAGAACGCCTTTCGCTCTTTTTTATCTGTCTCAGTCGACACGTCAAACTTATTTTTCGCCATTCGAAACAAGGATTCAATCTTCCCGCGTTGATTATAACGGAAATTGGTATTTTGTATCCACTTTTTACGTTCATCTTTGTCAGACGGGACTGAGATGTCAGTGTAAAACGCTCGAATCGGGTTTGGCGTTTCAGCGTCCTCACTGGCCCCTGAATACCCAATCATCTGCACCGGTGGATGCAGATCGTCATACCCGGCACTCCGAAGATAGGCAGTTCCACCTGGTTCGATTTTCTCGCGGAGTCGCGCGTAGTCGTCACTGTGACCGTGCGTGTCGCTATAGTCCTGTGCGCAAATCAGCCAGTGTCCGGGAACAAATGCTCGGCACGCCTCGATGTCCTCTTGGCCATCGAATCCTCGGTCGGCCATGAAGAGTTTGATTTCTACCATGGCGGTCAGATTCCGAAGGAGATTTTTCAACACAGGTGCCCGGTTCCCCTCAGATTCCAGTAATCGGAGGCCAAACGAAAATTCGAGGTCTGGATCGGTAAAGGAAAGCGATGCGAACCGCCAGCGACCATCCGCCGTGAGAAATTTCTCATCGTACTCCTTTAGCCCAAGGCTTTGCACATCCGTGAGATCGTACGAGACCATCGCCGGTTTGGACATCACGTCTGACTTGATGATATATTCAAGCAGTGCCTGGTTGATATCGTCGAACATCTCCTCAATTTGCCACAGATGCAGGCTGTCAATGTGTGTCCGTACTGTTGGCCCGGCGAATGCCGAATCAAGATTAAACGAGTGGTTGGCGCTTCGCTGATAATTCTCGATGCTCGCACCGTTGTGCGCAGCGTGTGCAAAAATACCGATTAAACTCCTGAGATCTCGTGATTTATTGCTGCCTCGGTGAAAATCTAAGTTGTCGGTCACGATTGCCAACAGATCGTCGACGAGATTGTACAATGCCAGTTGTCGCGCCCCTGTTGAGAACTCGGTTGCAGCCGGACCCGCATCGTATGACAGATTATACTGGTCTTTCACAGGCTCAGGGATGGATACCCCGTTCCAGAACAATGCGTGAACTGCGATGAACGTCGCATCAACTACCGATTCGAACCGATTGACAGTCTTCAGCTGCTTTGCCGCTTTCCGGTACGTTGAGCTGCTGTAGTCCGAGTGTAATTCAAACCGCTCGATTTCGCTAACGGAGTATCGTGAGACGTACGTAGATAACTCCCCAAATGAGTCGATATCTCGGGCTACTTGAATCATCAACGCACGCAACTTGGGGAGCGTGATTTGACTCTCATCTACCCCTGCCGAGGCCAAAGCTAACTCCGCGACATCACAGAGCGCTTCATCGAAAATCGCGTCTATCTGCCCGTCATCATTACTGTCGGGCACATCTCTATTCTCTCGTGCCATCGCAACAAGCAGGGGCTTCTGCAATTCGATCTCCTGTCGTCCTTCGCCGGGATGTGAGATGACGATGTCGTCAGTAGCCGCTGAATTGAACGTTCTAAATTCGCTAACGCGATCTTGTTTTGTATGTCGAGTTTCGTCCGCAAAATTATCTTGATGTGTAGTCATTATACTGTAATTTAAATTATCTAACCCACATACGGATAAACCCTTGATGACAATCTAACTATGTTTTTGTCCGATTATACCCATCTCACGTACGCTAAGAAAGGCCACGCGTGAAGACGGTAAATAACACCCCTGAAACCGGAAATTCGGTGTTTAAATCAATGGCAGGCATTCTGAGAGGCGTCTATACAGCCGATAAAATGACTGAAACGCGGGTTTCCGATTATTTCTATCTTGCGCGAGGAACGATGTAGACTGTGACGCGGTCCCCGGGGGCGTACGGTTTTGGTGCGGGTTGCGGGATGTCGGTCATGATCCGAGCATGGCGTGATTGGTTATAGTCCGAGTGAGATGCGGATGGCGTCCTCGATCTCACTCATTTGTGAGGATGACACGTTCCCGTACTTGTCTTCGATGCGTTCGGTAATATCGACGGTGCGGATTTGATCGAGTTGGACGTGCGAATCTTTCGTAAGCTCATCCATCGACCCGGGAAGGTTGACGTGGAACGGGTAGTTCGTATGCCCGCCCGAGATCGGCGCGATGATCGTGGTTGGTGAATTCTTGTTCCCGATGTCGTTCTGAATGACGACCGCCGGGCGGGTCTTGTAGATTTCCCCACCTCGCGTATCATCGTCGGCTGGCCCGCCGAGGTCAACACTAACGATGTCACCGCGACGGATTTTCATTCGTTGCCTCGTGGCGGCTCCCCGAGGTGTTCGTTCGCTTCAGTTGAGGCGTGCTCCCATTCCTTGTTTGTCTCAGCTGCGTGGTCGGCGTTCTCCCGATACGCTTTGGCGAGCTCTTCTTCGGATGGCGGCATCCGGTCGTCGATTGCTTCCTGGACGAGTTGGGAGAGGTTGATGTCTTCGTCGTCTACCCATTCGGACTGGTCTTCGCGGATCGTGACGTTCTTTCGGTCCATACGAGTGTGTACTCGGTGTGTACCGATAAACGTGTTGTTGCTTGGTATGCGACAGTGGTACCAAACAGGGCCTACCGACGGTGTGGCTGTAGTTGCGAACGACACGAAACGTTCACGGATCTACGGGCTGGTCAGGATTTAATTGGGAGTGGTGCTTTTTTTGAAAGGAGAACTATGACTGCCTGCAATATCTGCGGAGCTGACGACAACTTCAACTTCGAGTGTTCTCGCTGTGGCGGTCATTTCTGCGGTGACCATCGCCACCCTGAAAATCATGACTGTGACGGTGGGTTCGTCGGAGAATACAACACTGACAAAGATCGTGGTCCAGAACCGATGAAAGTTCAGACGCGCACAGCGTCAACCCCCGATAGTGACTTCGGGAACTCCTCACCAGACGTCGCTCCAGACGGGTCAATTAAGAGAGAAGAGAACTCTGAACAGGAAGAGGCTGAAATTGATGACTCTATTTTCACCCGTTTTTACCGATATATTCGGTTCTGGTAAATCTTTAACACTCTCGTTGTGGAATAGAGCTTTACCAAGTTTATTCATCTTTGACCAAGTGTAGGTAATTATAACAAGAATGTACTGGAAGCAATTTCTGATTGCGAGTGTTTTGGCCGCACTCTCGGGATACTCCATGTTTACCTCCGGTTTTGAGACTGTCCTGGCTGTTGTGACTGGTATTTCAACGTACGTGCTTATTCGAGGACTCATGACGTGGATGATTCGCGTCAAGTACTGGTACCCACGAGATAGTTCTGACTCTCGTACGTGTCCGGGGTGCGGCCAGTATGTGTATCGGATCGGTGGTGATTGGGTGTTAACGTGCCGGGAATGCGGGTGGAAAGCCGGGTGGCCAGGACTTCGGGTGGTCACGCATTCTGTCGCAGTCACGCAGTTCAAACGGACGATATGGGATCCGAAACTTGGGCTTCGTGACACGTCTACTCGTTTCGGAGTTTCTGGTCGCGTTCAAGGGGCGCTACGTGCTGTGTTTTCCCGTGAATTCCTCATTTTGAGTGTTCTCATTGTTGGCGTTGGGATTGGTGGTGGGATGTATCTCGGTGTACTGGAGCAACCCGATATCCCTTCTAATAGTACGGACCCTGCTGTCCAGCAAGGAATGAACCGCACGGTCGTTGAGCAGTACTTTATCGAGTATTTGAACGAAGAGCGGCAAGAGCGGGGGGTACAGTTGGTTTCACAGCGGCAAGTACTGACTGAGATGGGAGAAAGCCACAGTCAGGTAATGGCACGTGAGGGGGAGATTGGGCACGTTGAACAAGATGGCGATACGATTAAAAGTCGATATGAGGACCGTGGTCTGCTTCCAGAATGTCGTCTCCCGATTGACGGATCAAATCGGTATTATGAGGGGGCGGAGAATGCCGCTGCAACATGGATACACCGTTCCATTGAGTCAGAAGACGGGACTACGACGCGTATTAATTCCGAACAAGAGTTAGCCGAACAACTGGTTGCGCAGTGGATGAACTCACCACCACATAGAAAGGCTATGTTGGTCGGCTCAGCCGATGAAGCTGGACTCGGGCTCTACATCACTGATGAAAATAAGGTCTACGCAAGCCTCGAACTCTGTTGAACCCCCAATCTCTGCCACTCTTCTGCGTCGTTGCTGTTCATTCATTTGGGCTCTGTAGTTTCAGTATACGGCAGTTAATTTCATGGATATCGGACGGTTCGACGGAGGTTGTAGACGGTCGCTTTGAGGATCATTTCGCGGAATTCAAGCCACCAACTTCGCGCACGCACGGCAGCGCCGAGCGTGCGCTTGATGCTTGAGAAGACGGTTTCAGACATGGATCGTTGGTGGTAGCGATCACTGTCCATGCGGGCGTTGTGAGCGTAATCGAGTGAGTTGAACAGACGATGCTTAATCAGCGGGCGGATGCCGTTTTGACGGAGTTCGTCACGGAAGGCTTTTGCATCGTAGCCTTTGTCAGCAGCGAGGCTTCGCAGGTCGCCCGCGTTTCGGCGGGCGACCTGCGGGCCGATCTTGGCGTCGTGTTTCTTTGAGGTGGTCGAGTGGATGTCGGTGATGTACAGCGTTTCGACATCCA
>SAYS01000041.1 GCA_004015825.1 Halovenus amylolytica
CCCCCCCCCGACGCTGAAAAAGGTGGTAGCTTAGTCGTCCAGTCGGTCGACGACTTCCCGGATATCGGCGACCTCTTCGATTTCCTCTTTGATTTTCTCCCGTTTGCGGACTTCCGCAGCCGAGGCCTCGTACTCCCGGACGTACTCCGCTCGCGAGTGTTCGTCGAAGGCGTGGCGGATCGCAAAGTAGCCGTCAGGAACGACCGCACCGCAGACCTTGCAGTCGACGCGGTCGTGTTCTGCAGCCTGGTGGACCATCAGATCCTCGACGCGGTCGAACGTCGCATTATCTCCGTCGATACCACACGTCCAGCGAGCCATATACCTCTCTTCGGACAGCGGCGTACAAAAACGTTCTCACCTTTTTGAGTTGAGAGTGGTTCTTACAGTACTGGTGTCGACCTGAGCAACCAGAAATCGCCCCTCAGACGACGAATCAGAGGATGCGACTGACAACAGCAAGAAAGCCCCCGGCCCCTTTCATAGTGATTGTTGCGGTTATTTTCGTGACTGAGTCACGGATATCGACGTGTCACGGCGTGTAACACAGAATTTGCGTCGCTAGAGCGGTACAGACTCGCAACAATCAGTATCAGTCCCGCCCGGCCTGGAAAATAACACCGGGCGGGACTGAAAGGGGCGAGGCTCTGAACGACGGCGGACGATGTAAGCACCGGAACGACCGAAGGGAGTGAAGAGCGCAACGAGGCCCCCGAGTTCAGAGCCTCGGGGCTTTCTTGCTGTTTGGAACACCGACTTCGGAATTTCCACTCCTCTACGATACCACTCCTAGACGCTATCGATTCCGAGCGTCGAGAAACGGAATATCGACGTCGTGTCCCGACACGTGGGCATTCAATTTCGCCGCAGCAGGTGAGTCACGGAGTTGCTCGGGGTCGTAGTCGGCCTCGTCGAAGGCTTTTTTCGCCCAGCGCTTGCTCCGGAGGTTGTACTTCTGGTGGTAGTTCTCCGCAGGATAGAACTGTGATAGCTCCTCAATCCGCGTCTCGACCGAGTCGGGATCGAACGGGCTCGTTTCGAGATACTCCCAGACAGCATCGGTCTGGGCCTCGGAGTCCGTGAGCACGACGTTGTGATACTGTCGCTTCCCGGTCTGTCGGCGAGGGTTGTGGCTGGTGAAAATCTCCGGGAGGAGCGCCGCGTAGCCGAGAACAGCCGGATCGTACTCGATCTGAACGACTTCGGTGTGGTCACCGAGGCTGTGATACGTCGGATCGGCTTTCGTTCCACCGGCGTAGCCGACCCGCGTCCGGATGATGCCCTCCATCCCGCCGAACTTCGCGTCCGGCCCCCAGAAACAGCCGACGCCGAACGTGGCAGTCTGGAGCTGGTCGGAATCCGGTGCTGATCGGTCGTACTCGCGCAGGACTGTCGGTGTGAGCATTATCGTTCCTCCAGGGTCAGGAGATGCTGTCCGGGGACGATATCGGGCTGGTGCGTGTATTCGACAGGAGCAGTGGTGGGATCGTCGTGTTCGATGACGAATTTTCCGGTTTCGTGGGTCGCAATCGGCCCGTCCTCGGGGCTCTGTTCGCTGAACGCCGTGATCCGTCGTCCGGTGAGCTCCTCGACTGGGCGTCCGAATATCGCGGCCGCGCTGTCGTTCACATCGAGAAGGTGGCCGTCGTCGTCCAGTAACACCATGGCAACGGGCGCGTGTTCGAATGCAGCCTGGAATCGATCACCGGCACGCCTGATCCGTGGCTCACTGTCGGCCGACTCTGTCGGATGTCGGGGCAGCGAAATCGTGACCGTCGTGCCGTCGGTCGTCTCTGTTGCGATCTCGCCGTCGTGGGCCGAGCCAACCCAGTACACCGACCAGAGGCCGAGCCCACTCCCGTGAACGAGCTGTGTCTCTGTGCCAGTCTGCAAGACATCCCGTTCCGTCTCCGGAATTCCCGGGCCGTCGTCAGCGACTTCGATCTCGACAGTATCAGCGGTCTCCCGGAGCGTAATCTGAATAGTTGGCTCGGGGCCAGCGTGCTCTGCGGCGTTTTCGACGAGTTCCCACACCGCCGTTTCGAGGCTCGGCAGGGCCGGGACCACGAGCCGGTCCGGCCCCCGGAGCGAGATCGTCGCGCTGGGGTAGGCCCCAGCAACCTCTGTGGTGACTCTGTCCGCCAGCGCCCGAATGTCGACCGGCTTGCGGTCGAACTCCGAGTTGAGAATCTTCCCGAGGTGGCGGGCCGTCTCGCTCATCTCGATGAGGTCGTCCGCGGCACTGACGATTTTGTTCTGGCCGGACTCGCCATCGTCAGTCTGCAGGTTCGCACTCGCCCGGATGATCGTCATCTTGTTCCGGATGTTGTGTCGCAACACCCGGTCGAGGAGGTTGACGAGACTCGTCTGTCGGGCGAGTTCGTCCTGCTGGCGCTGGTACTCGAGTTCGTGGCCGAGTAGTCGGCCGATCAACTCCGCAAACATCATCTCCGCCTCGCTGAACGGCTCCGCCCGGGGTTCGCGTGCGACGAAACAGACGGTCCCGTATGGCTCGCCACCGACGGTCAGCGTCGTGCCGTGATAACAGTGGAAATGGTCACTTCCCGGGTCGTCACGATAGCCCTGCTCCGGCGCATCGTGTAACGCAAGCGGTGAGTCTCGCTCCAGTGTATGCCGGCAGTAGGTTCCGCTCAGTTCGGTCGTCGTTCCGGGTGGCACCAGCCCCTCCGAGCCGTCGGTCGTGATGATGGTCTCCCAGTGATCGGTCTCGGTGTCGACGCGCGTTAGAAACCCACTCTCGACACCGAGATACGCCTGCCCGAGTTCCAGCGCCTCGCTGGCTTTCGCCTCGAAGGACTGGTCGCTTTTCATGATCTCGTAGAGACGATGACGAGCCTCGTCGGCGCTGGTCTGTATCTGGCTCATCGCCGATCACTCCTGGCTGACCCAGTCAGTACAGAGAGAGACGACACTGAATACGGGCGCGCGGCTTTCATTCGTCCTACGTTACAGGGCACAGCCATTGGCTCTTTTGATTGATCCGGTGAAAAAATGACAGACAGATGATGGCCGAAATACACATCTGTCCTGGGAGGGTGGATACTGTATGCGCCGCGTTTTTTTCGTCGTTGCGTTGGCGGCCGTGCTGGTTACGGCGGGGTGTGCCGGTAATCTCGCAACGGGGAGTGGAGAGGAAGATATCCAGGAGACAGGGACACCCGACGGTGAGTTCCAGATCCACCACATCGACGTCGGACAGGCTGACGCCACGCTGCTGATCGCACCCAGCGACGAGACGATGTTGATCGACAGCGGCGACTGGCGGGACGACGGCGAGACAGTACTCGACTATCTCGACGAACACGACATCGATCGGATCGACCATCTCGTCTCGACGCACGCTCACGCGGACCACATCGGCGGGCACGCACGCCTCATCGAGACGTACGAAACCGAGCGTGACGGGGTCGGTGCGGTGTACGACTCGGGGGTTGCACACACGAGCCAGACCTACGAGAACTATCTGGATGCAGTCGAAGAACACGACGTCGACCTCTTCGAGGTTCGAGGAGGCGACACGCTTCCGCTCAACGAGACAGTTACAGCGACCGTCCTGAACCCAGCCGAAGAGGAGTCGGGGAGCGATCTCCACGAGAATAGTGTCGCACTCGCGATCGAGTTCGGGGAGTTCGAGTATCTGACCACTGGTGATGCAGAGCAGGAGATCGAATCACGCCTGATCGAAGAGTGGGACAGTGAACTCGACGCCGACGTCTATCAGGCAGGACACCACGGCTCGTCGACGTCGTCGACTCCGCCATTCCTGGAAGAGGTGACACCGGAGATGGCGGTGATTTCGAGTGCCGTCGACAGTCAGTACGGTCACCCCCACGACGAGGTCCTTCAGCGGTTCGCGGACCGCGACGTCGAGACCTACTGGACCGGCGTTCACGGCGATATCGTGGTAACGACCGACGGCAACAACGTCTCCGTCGAGACCGAGCACTCGGCGACGACCGATCCCGCGGAGTTGCTCGACCGCAAGACCGAGGCGACCAGTCGAATCGATCCGGGTATTCACAGCATGATTCCGAGGGCACAGCCATGACCGAGACGTACAGCGCCGTCGTCGACCGGATCGTGGACGGGGAGACAGCAGTGCTGTTGCTCGAACGCGACGGCGAGACGGTCGACGAGTTGACGATGGCGGCCGAAGCGGTACCGGAGCCGGGCCGACACGAGGGAGCAGTGTTCGAGGTGACCGTCGACTGCGGCACAGTCGAGCGCTTCGACTACCAGCCCGAGACGGAGGCCGACCGACGCGACTCCGCACAGCGCAAGTTCGACCGGCTCTCGAAGCGCCTCGGTGAGGACTCGAAGCGTCCCGACGAGGAGTGACCAGCGCAGCCATTCCGGCACGCTGTCGAGCGCTAGTCGACCCAGACGCCGACCACGGTTCCACGGAACAGCCAGACGGTGACACTGTCCCCTTCTTCGCCGTCTGGAACACGATCGTGATCGACGACGTACTGCCCGACTGTCTCGCCGTCTGATTCGAGCAGTATCACGACGTGTTCACCGTCGACGATCCGGTCGATCGTCCCGGTATGAATGCCGTTCCGTGGCTTTTCCGCCAGTGTCTTTGTCTTCGATGCCATCGTCTTCTCGGCCGCCGTCTCGCTCTGTTGTGGAGCAGCGGGTAAATCGTCGGATCTCGCGCTCGCTGCGCCGGTGGTGATACCGAGAATCGCAGCGAACAGCATGGTGAATTTGCCGAGCACGCTCCGTCGAGTGAGTGAATCTTCGTCTGTCACAGGGGCTCTGGTCGCCCATTCCTATATAAATCTCAGTTCGAAGACTTGGGATTCCCGGAAAATCTGAGGTGTTACACAGCAAAAAAGCCCCGCCCCTTACAGTCCCGCCCAGTGTAGCTTTTCAGGCCGGGTGGGACTGAAAGGGGCCGTCCGCCTGGCGGCGGAGCCGCCAGGTTATAGATGGTCGGCGTTGCCGACCATCCGCTCGATCCGTCCCAGACGAAGCAAGGACCGTCGTCCGAGAGACTTCGTCTCTCGGGATCACGAAAATCTTTGCCCAGTAGGATCGATAGACTGCACTGGAATTCACTGTCGTAAGCGTCGCAGAATGTTGTAGACGACGGCGATGAGAATTATTTCACGAAATTGGAGGAACCACGACCGAGCACTGACGCTCGT
>SAYS01000042.1 GCA_004015825.1 Halovenus amylolytica
ACCGCTGTTGGATCGGCTAATCGAAGATGCCCAAAAAATCCATCAGCAGCGTCTCGTGCTTCAGGAACGACTGGCTACCGGTATCCAGCCAAGAACCGCAGAGGTGGCTTAGCTAAAGACGGATGCACAGCGGGTATTCATCTCAAATAATCAACTTGAAGAGATGAAAGACAATCCGATACAGGTCGAACGAACGACCGTTGCCAGCAAGGATTGAGGACACAGGACGTCCCGCGTCCGGGTCGAATTACACGTATATCCTGGTTCTCTGCTACCCAAAGAATGGTGAAGTTCCGGGCCTATTCCGTCTCGGTATCAGTGAATTGAGCTTTGTAGTCTGCGTCGATTTCTGCTCTGGTTTCGTCGCTGAGTTCACTCAGATCCTCGCCGTAGCGGTCATCGGCGATCTCCTCACGGGTCCGGATATCGCTGGGATGCGTTCCTTCGGGGAACGGTTGCCGGTCGAAGATCTCCTGAACCTGCCCCATCGTCTCCTCACTGAGTTCCTCGAAGTTCAGACCGTACTTCGCCTGCGAAATCTCGTCGAGACTGAATTCTGCGCTCGTCTCGCTTTCATCATCCTGATCGTCATCGGTAAACTGAGCTTTGTAGTCTGCGTCGATTTCTGCTCTGGTTTCGTCGCTGAGTTCACTCAGATCCTCGCCGTAGCGGTCATCGGCGATCTCCTCACGGGTCCGGATATCGCTGGGATGCGTTCCTTCGGGGAACGGTTGCCGGTCGAAGATCTCCTGAACCTGCCCCATCGTCTCCTCACTGAGTTCCTCGAAGTTCAGACCGTACTTCGCCTGCGAAATCTCGTCGAGACTGAATTCTGCGCTCGTCTCGCTTTCATCATCCTCTTTTTCGACAGTCAAAGAGCCAGCCACACTGTCGTCAGCCGAGGAGATTTCGTGGGTGTACTCGCCAGGAGCGAGGTCACCAGCCGGTGCGTCTTCGAACGTGACGGTCGTGGAGCCGCCACCATCAAGTTCGACATCTTCGACCGTATCACTGTAGACGACAGAATCACTATCGTCCGTGATGGTCAGTTCGATGTCTTGCTGGCCGGTTTCATCGCCGACGTTCTCGATATCGGCGGAGATATCGATCGGGTCGTCACCTTCGGTCACTGTTGCATCCGCTGGGTCGAGATTTGACACATCGAACTCGGCTTCGTCGGGCTGTTCTTCTTCTTCGACAGTCAAAGAGCCAGCCACACTGTCGTCAGCCGAGGAAACCTCGTGGGTGTACTCGCCGGGAGCGAGCTCGCCAGCCGGTGCGTCTTCAAACATGACTGTCTCGGAATCACCGCCATCAAGTTCGACATCTTCGACGGTATCACTGTAGACGACAGAGCCGCTGTCATCGGCTATAGTGAGTTTAAGATCCTGCTCGCCGGTTTCATCGCCGACATTATCCACATCAGCCGAGATGTCAATCGGGTCGTCACCTTCGGTCACAGTCGCATCTGCTGGGTCGAGGTTCGAGAGCTGGAAGTCTGCTTCTTCGGGTGCCTCCTCAACAGTGAGTGAGCCCGCAATAGAATCGTCTTCGGAAGCGACCTCGTGGGTGTACTCGCCAGGAGCGAGGTCGCCGGCTGGTGCATCCTCAAACGTAACGGTCGTGGAGTCACCACCATCGAGGTCAACATCTTCGACCGTATCACTGTAGACGACAGAGCCGCTTTCGTTGGTGATACTGAGTTCGATGTCTTGCTCGCCGGTTTCATCACCGACGTTTTCCACATCAGCCGAGATATCGATCGGGTCGTCACCTTCGGTCACTGTTGCATCCGCTGGGTCGAGATTTGACACATCGAACTCGGCTTCGTCGGGCTGTTCTTCTTCTTCGACAGTGAGAGATCCTGCAACACTGTCGTCAGCCGAGGCGATTTCGTGGGTGTACTCGCCAGGAGCGAGGTCGCCGGCTGGTGCATCCTCAAACGTAACGGTCGTGGAGTCACCACCATCGAGGGCGACATCTTCGACAGTGTCACTGTAAACGACGGAATCACTATTGTCCGTGATGGTCAGTTCGATGTCCTGCTCGCCGGTTTCATCGCCGACGTTTTCGACATCAGCAGAGATATCGATCGGATCATCACCTTCGGTCACTGTCGCATCCGCTGGGTCGAGGTTCGAGAGGGTGTATTCAGCCTCCTCGGGTGCTTCGTCGACTGTAACGTCGGCCGTATCGCTATCATCGTCGCTGGCGACAGTCGCGGTGTAATCGCCAGCATCGCCTCCCTCTGTTTCCACGCCGAGCGTGACTGACGTCGACTCACCACCATCAAGCGTCACACTCGCTGCGTCCGAACCCAATGCTCCAGCATCCAGTTCGATATCCTGGGTGGCTTCCTCGTCGCCGGTGTTCTCGATGTCCGCGGTCACTTCGAGTGTTTCACCTGCTACAACGGGGCTATTAGTGTCAGTGATCGTAACCTCGAAGAATGCCTCGTCAGGTACTTCTTCGACGGTGAGCGAGCCCGCAATAGAGTCATCTTCGGAAGCGACCTCATGGGTGTACTCACCAGGAGCGAGGTCACCAGCCGGTGCGTCTTCGAATGTCACGGTCGTAGAGTCACCACCATCGAGTTCGACATCTTCGACGGTGTCACTGTAGACGACGGAATCGCTATCGTCCGTGATGCTCAATTCAAGATCTTGCTGGCCGGTTTCGTCGCCAACGTTTTCGACATCAGCCGAGATATCGATCGGATCGTCACCTTCGGTCACAGTCGCATCTGTTGGGTCGAGATTCGAGAGCTGGAAGTCTGCTTCCTCGGGTGCTTCGTCGACAGTAACGTCAGCCGCGTCACTTTCATCATCGCTGGCGACCGTCACGGTGTAGTCGCCGGGGACGATGTCAGTGGTGTCGAAATTGAAGCTGACGGTTTCGGAGTCGCCACCGTCAAGAGAGATCGATTCGGTATCTTCGAGGGAGCCGTCGAAGCTGAACTCGATATTCTGGGCGTCCTGAATATCACCAGTGTTTTCGACCTCAGCGGTCACTGTAAGCTCCCCACCGACCACAACAGGCGAGTTCGTCGCCGTGATCGTTACTCCAAAGAACGCTTCATCAGGCGCTTCTTCGACAGTGAGCGACCCTGCGGTTGAGTCGTCATCAGAGGAAACCTCGTGAGTATATTCACCAGGTGCGAGGTCGCCAGCCGGTGCGTCCTCGAACGTGACGGTCGTGGAGTTACCACCGTCGAGTTCGACATCTTCGACCGTATCACTGTAGACGACAGAACCGCTGTCATCGGTGATACTGAGTTCGATGTCTTGCTCGCCGGTTTCATCACCGACATTTTCCACATCAGCCGAGATATCGATCGGGTCGTCACTTTCAGTCACTGTCGCATCCGCTGGGTCGAGGTTCGAGAGGGTGTATTCAGCCTCCTCGGGTACCTCTTCGATTGTAACGTCGGCAGTATCACTGCTATCGTCGGTTTGCACCTCAGTGTCATAATCACCGGGAGCAACGCCATCGGTATCGAACTCAAAGGTAACTGTCTGGGAATCACCCTCACCGAGAGTAATCGATTGTGTCTCTTGTAGATCCCCGTCGAAGCGGAACTCGACATCTTGTGTGTCTTCTAGATCCCCGGTATTTTCGACTTCAGCAGTAACCTCGAGTTCTTCGCCGACCTCAACCGGTGAATTCGTGTCCGTAATGGTGACATCAAAATTGCTTCCAGGAACCTCTATTTGATCGTCACCACTAACGGTCACAGGTCCTCCTTCAGCCTGGACTTCTCCCGTGAAAGTGAAGACATCTCCGGCTTGAGCATCTTCTGGGATGGTGACCTCATACTCGACTGATGCTGATTCTGTGCCCTCCCAGACAACGGTAACTGCGTCATTTGAGTCCCTTGCCGCAGAGACTACAGGGAATGGGTTGGCACTACTAATTTCTATATCTGCGAATGCGGGATCAAACTCTTCGATCACCGAAGGCGACCCCTCCCCATCCAATTCAATATCAACTGTAACCGTTGTTGATTCGCCAGGTGCAAGCTCGGTATCGTCTATGCTGCGTTCTGCCTGTGTTACTCCTGCAACTTGGCTAACCAACTGTGCTTGCTGGACATCATTAGTCTGATCGACTGATTGGGTTTGTCCGTTTTCCGCTGCGAGAGCGTCAAGTGGCGCGAACCCGACTAGCACCACAGAAACGGCAACAACAAACGCGAGTATGATCGAATAACCGATAGCCTGTGTACCGGCTATAGAATCACGGTTGACCATAATTATGCCCCCTTGCTAATATTTGACGGTGGATTATCTGTACTGACATATTTTGCTACTGATGAATATTCGCACAGTTTCATTATCGAACCGTCATAGACGACGGTAGGAAAGAATATTAATATTGACAAACTAACCATTCTAGACAGTCCTAAGATAGTTTATAATTTTGAAAAAACACTGTTTATTTTTCTATTAGAAAATTGGATATAATTCCAGAATCCATATTTGATGCAATTTCCCAAAGACGTTTACAATGAGACAGTACTATATTATATGTTCGACCTGAATGGATCAAATATCATCCACTTAGGAGCTCACAACCGATACAAGATCTAAAAAATGGCTGACAAAGATAAGGGAGCTCTGTTGAATAGCGGCCTCTGATCCGGAGTTAGCTCACTTCAATCCTGAGATCACGACCATCAGTAGCTCATGAGGCAGCTCAATTTGCGGCTGTCCACGAAAATACTGCTATCTAACAGGGCACTTTTGATTATAATAGAAATAAGGGCACTGTAGTTTCGCTAGACCGGAGTACAACAACTGCGTTATCTCTGTAGAAAGCGAAGAGACAGATTACTTTGACATCCGAAATCTGTCACCTCACCCGTAATTCGGTGGCGAAAGCTAAACAAGTTGTCGCTAATCCAGACGAACCCGCCGACCCCGAAGGGGGTGGCGGGTTCGCCGAATGGGCGATGCTCACACTCCATGCCCTCCGTATTGAGTTGAACAAATCATACCGTGTTGCGCTTGACTTGCTCAGCGAGATGCCTGGCGTTCTTGCGGAGATTGGCCTCACGCGGTTACCTCATTACACGGTTCTGCGCACGTGGTTCGCTAGAATTCCGACGGAGACTTGGCGTGGGGGTGTGGGGG
>SAYS01000043.1 GCA_004015825.1 Halovenus amylolytica
GAGGGTCAAAGCACACGTCTTTCTCGCTCTGTGTCTTCGGTTGGCCGTTGCGCTCGCTAATCATCATCAAGGAAACGATGTCGCCAGCCCCAACATCATGCTATGAGAACCGTTCTGCACCACCGCTGTCTTTAATTAAAGAATCGCGTGACAGCGGTAGGATCTCTTCGCTGTGAAAGAAGCAGTTGAGATCTCTTCTGATACTATTTTGACCTGAAGCTAAATAAGATCATAAGCTTACCGTGCACCCAGTGCACGAATTTCTAAGAGTGTCTAAAACTATGACTCGAACCAAAATGGGCGTCTCTGTCCGAACCGAACTTGTAGATGAACTCGATACACTCGTTGATGAGTGTGCAGATCTCGGAGCGGCTTGCTCCGAGATCGTTGAAGCGATCCTCACAGCATATTTCCAGAACGATGAAGAGCAAATCAAACAGACGCGAGAGCTGATTATCCGCAACAGAAAACGCTCTAACTCGTAGAGAAGTTCGTGCACCTAGTGCACGGGCTTTTTAGAGTGTTATCCGAAATCACAATCCAACTGAGTTGATATCGCCTTAGTATTGGATGCATTGAAGCCTCTTCTTCGCTGTTCAGACCCTACGCTGTAATGCGGTTTTGCTCTTAACTAAAGACGAATGATTAAATAGAATGTAAGAATATGAGTGAATGCAAAAGATAACTGTATTGAAGTACTAAAATAGATAGTTACAATGGTCAAATGGGCACAAGATTCTCAGATTAGGCGAGATATCCCTTCGAAGGGGACGCTCTTTTGTCCGAA
The DNA here is from genome assembly GCA_004015825.1 of Halovenus amylolytica. Classification (GTDB taxonomy): domain Archaea; phylum Halobacteriota; class Halobacteria; order Halobacteriales; family Haloarculaceae; genus Halovenus; species Halovenus amylolytica. The sequence continues at coordinate 788 of SAYS01000043.1, forward strand.
CTGTAATCACCAGAGTCAGTACGATGGTGACTGGAAGGTTGTCAAGAGCGGTCAGGGTTCCCGCTACCTGTGTCCAGACTGTCGAACAGAGATTACGTCCCGGCCACCTCCCGAAAAGTCCCCTTCACCTTTAGATGTGTCTCTCACTCGCAAGTTCGTGGCGTTCCAAACGAGCGTTTTCAGACACTCTTTGAGGACAGCCGGATATTTCGTAAGACGACAAAAAGACTGGGAGTTCTCTTAATTTTGATCGAGTTAAGATGTCATACAGCCCCCGGCCCGATATCTGACCTGGTCGAACAGACGGCTAGCGGGGTCAGCTCCACTCCTATAGCCGTTCTGTCGCAGTAGGTATCACCTAGAAAATGTAAACCATATGGTTTGATATGCTGGGGCAACGACTATTTACATGTACGGAGGATTCAGGTATGAGCCAAGACAACCCCATGAGTACGGTCTTCGAACTCCAGCAACAAACACTCGAACAGAGCCAGCAGGCGATGGAGCAGTCCATCGAGTTCCAGAAGCGGCTGAACGAGGCGATGATGGGCAACATGGAGGGCCAGTCCGACGCCCAGCAGCGCAGCGGCGACATGATGCGGTCGGCGATGGAGAGCTACCTAGAGACGATCGAGTCGATGGTGCCCGGGTCAGAGGCCGGCGTCGAACAGATCCGCGAGGCGATGGATGAGCAGTTCGCCGCCGTCGAGGAGGCCCAAGCGGACGTTCAGGAGATGACCGAGGAGGGCCTCGAGGAGTACGAGAGCATGACAGATGCATACCTCGATGCACTGAGCGATCAGATGGACATGCTGACCGAAGGCCACAAAGACATGGAATCACAGACCCTCGAGTTCCTCGACGAGACCGAAGAACAGCTCAAAGAGCTTCTCGAGCAGGCCGGTGAACAGGCCCAGGAGCAGATCGAACGCATTCAGGAGCAAGCCGAGCAGCTGCGCGAACAGGTCGGCAACGAGTAGCCCGTCGCCCTGGAGGAACAGCGTGTTCCAGACCCGCTGGGGGACAAAAACGATGACGAATCCCGAGATCAGAAAGCCCGCGACGACATCCTTCCAGATCATCGACCACTCCTTGCGATACTGATTGCCAATCTTGTACCAGCCACCCCACGATAACAACTCCTCGCGCCACCCGCCGCTACTCGACGTCTCTTGCCGGTAGGTCTCCAGACACCCCTCCGAGCAGAATTTGAGCGTCTCACCGCCATCAGTCGTGAGCGTGTACTCGTCTTTTCCTTCCATCCCGCAGGTGGGATCTTCCATGACACCCGATTCGTGGTCGCGTTCGTTGAGCGTCTCCCGAACTTCGTCGAAGAGGTTCTCTGGAGCGTGAGATGGACGATGACGGCCATGACGGCAATGAGGATGAGGCCGCCGAGCAGTTCCGCGACAAGGAACTCCCAGCCCAGCAGGATCAGGATCATCAGCCCGAGTTCGACGATGAGGTTTGTCGACGCGAACATGAACGCGAGGAAGTTCACCGCGTGGGCGCCCTTCTTGAACAGGCCTTTGCCGATGGCGACGGCCCCGAAACTGCACCCACTGCTCGCCGCGCCGAACGCGGTCGCCTTGGTCAGTCCACTCAGGTCGCCATCGCCGAGGACGCTGGCCAGTCGCTCTTTGGAGACGTAGACCTGGACGAGACTCGTGATCGTGAGGCCCATAATGATCGCCCACGCCGCCCTCCAGAGGAACCCGACACCGATGCGATGGGATTCGAGAACGCTGTTGAGTATTGTCGCCTCCATAATTGAATAATCGTGGGGATCATCTATTGCAATTGTCTTTAGCAAACATTCGTTTTCAGGGTGGTCAAACCATGGAAACAAAAGAATAGAATAGTTCTAAGACCCCGGCGTGAGATGAGGGAACGAACTCCCCACGATTGTCTATTCCGTCCCTGGATCAGCCCCAACAAAAGAATGATGCAAACGCTCGTGTTCAGCGTCTCTATCGCCGTCGGATTCTGTGTACCACTGCTCGTGTACGGAGCATACAGAATGGGATATTTGACCAGACCCCAGACACTGTTGTTTGGGATCGGGTCAGGACTGGGACTGATCTGGGAAGGAGCGCTGGTGATGCTCGTACCGCGACTGACTGAGGCCCCGCTCTATTCGATCGGGGTCGATGTATCTGTTCCTTCACCTATTCACGTCATGTCTCATAGCTTCTGGGATGGGTTGCTGTTTCTGGCCGGCGTTTTGCTAGTCCGACGGTTCGTTGAAGGTCCCCATTTCCGGGTGTTTCGATGGCGTGAATTCTTGATGCTAGTCGCATGGGGACAGATTCAATCGCTTGTTGTGGAGCTTACTGCGACCGGCACCGGGATCTGGACGTATCATCCAACGTCGTGGAATCCCGCGCTGTTTCAGGTCGGTGAGAAGGCTGTCACGGCAGGGCCACAGGTCATCTGGTTGATCGCAGTATCAGTTTTCTACTATTGCTGTCTGGCTGTCTATGGACGAGAGCAGAAGATGACTGGACATTCCTGATACTGATGGACAAAAATCTCTTGGCCAAGAGCGATCATGTAATATCTCACAGTACGCCCTCGTGGTAGAATCGGGGTATGCTACTGATGTCACTTCCACGCTTTTAATTCACCGAATCAGCTAACTATGGTGATGTCGACAACTGCAGTTGATAACGACCCTTCGTCACGTCCGCTTCAGTCACTCACACCGTTGCACCTGATTGGTCTGATCTTGGCTGCTATCACTGGAGGTATCCATCTGTGGTTAGGTGTTGAGGAGAGTTCACTCGCGCTCTTTACTGCTGGAGTCGGGTTCGCCATCGGTATTGTAGCTGTCACCGCTAACATTCGGCGCTTAACCGTCGTCAAGCTTGGAATTCCGTTTACTGCGACACAGACAGTGTACTACCTTGCAACTCACTTTGATCAAATCACCCTGGTGAGCGCCACAGACAAAGTCGTTCAAATCGGACTGATCGGGATTCTGTTTCTTATTGCCCGCCGCAGCTGAGGCAGTACCGTGCAATCAGAACAGCTGTCTGTGATGGCAGAACGCACGATATACAAGATCTGCACCTGCTGAGAGGGTGAGTTACCTCCAGCAGTCCTGAATTCGATTATCTTGTGAACTGTACTATTCCCCCGTATCGTTGAGAATATATGTCCGTTGGCACTCGAAGAATCAAGATCAACCCGACAGCCGTTAGCTCTGCCGAGACTTCTTTGGGGATTTCACAGTAGTACATCTCGCAGACCGATCTTCGTGCACGTCTCTCTCACCGTGACTTCGTGTCCCGTTCGAGTCTCTCTTTTCGCGTTTCGTATTCGTCGTCAGTCAACTCGCCGCGAGCGTATGCTCGCCGAAGCTCTTCGAGTGCCTTATCGGAGTCAGTCTGCTCACCTGTGACAACCCGGTAGACGAGATAGCCACCACCGACGATTGCAGCAATGAACAGGAGTTGCATCACGATTCCGACGATGAACATCCACCCCGGCATCGGTCCGCTACCCCACATTCCATCACCCCACGTACCGCCCATCATCGGGCCGAATCCCATCATTCCGAAACCCATGAAGATCATCGGGAAAATGACGAATACTCCGATGATAATGAGGACAACCGTGACCAGTTGTGTGTCGTCAGTTTGATTTGGCATTTGAGTTCACTCCGTGAGTCCGTCTCTAGTGGTACGGACGGGATCACAGTTCAATGCGATTGCAACTTAGAATCACTTGAAATCAGGACTGGTCATATTTTGTATCCACAGCTGAGAGTAGTCTAATAATTGTTCGCTCATCTGTATTGGTGGATACTTTCTCATGACTGGAGTTCGTAGTCTGCTACAGCATGGTCAGCAGAGAGAGCGTCAGCAATGTGTTTCTGCCTGACAAAGAGGACTGTTTGGAGTACCTGCGTG
>SAYS01000044.1 GCA_004015825.1 Halovenus amylolytica
CGCAGGTACTCCAAACAGTCCTCTTTGTCAGGCAGAAACACCTTGCTGACGCTCTCTCTGCTGACCATGCTGTAGCAGACTACGAACTCCAGTCATGAGAAAGTATCCACCGCTACAGATGAGCGTTCGTGGTATTATCGAGGAGATGGAACCACTTGCGACACCCGAACTTAATGACTATCTCAATCCATCAGCTCTCGAAGTTGCTTTCGACGATGGACTGTGTGATGCTGACGAGGCCAAAATCGAGATTCAGTGGACGACCCGGGATGATTACAAGTTCCACTACACGGACACGGACGAGATAAATTTCCGCTGGGGAAAGCACCCTCACGGAGGAGACTATGTTCATGTCCCTGGATTAGAACACTATCATCCACCGCCCGATGCGAGTTCAGATCCAGACGAGGTCAAAGCGTCTTGTATCAGACAGACTCCAGAAGCGTTGGTCACCCGTGCCGTCCTCAAACTCTGGCGGGTCGCCTACCACACAGACTCGTATGCACCACTCAATGCAGGACATAATCCACCGTAGGACACGGTACTGGTGTTCTCTCTCACTACGTTATCATCAAGAAGCGAAATTTCCGACAGGCGGAGCAAACCGAGTACCAGTGGATTGACTAGACCCGTTCAGGTAATCGGTTCGAGCGATTTCATCGAAAAATCCGATTAAGCTGTTCCAGCACTCTTTGATTGTATCCCCGGGCTGCTCGCGGAGGGATTCCGAGGTCATCGATTAGAGTTTGAGTGCATCACTTCGGTGCGACAACGTCCCCACACCCCGGACACTCGGCCCAGACCGCTTCTGTGCCATCATCCTTCTCGTATTCAACCAGAGTCCACGCAGTCGGGATACGGTCACCGCAATCCGGACAGCAACCGAGTATCTGTGTGTCGTCGGGCATGGAAAGGGGATGGAAGGAGCGTGTGACAGTGTTCCTTCCACACGAACATTGAATGGTATCAGAAATAAGACTTTGGTGGGTTAGTAGCGTTCTATGCAGGGTTTTCGTGGGATAGTCAACCAGAACAATTAATTCAGAGCCGTCAGAATTGGATAACTCATGAGCGTCCGCGCACTTGTTGCTCGGCTGCTCTCCACTGAGAACACAGAGAGGGTCACCGAGTGCCGCCAGTGCGGGACGAACCTCTCTTCGGATGCTAATGAATGTCCCGAGTGTGGCTCCGACGAAATCGGGTGTTATCGGATCCCGAAATGAACCGGCATGTCTCCCGTTCAATACAATCCAATCGATTTCCTCGTCAGCATATTAACCAACAAGGACAGACAACGCTGGATTTCGTTGGTTAAGAACGAGTTGGTTCTTATACTTCCGGTCTCGCACTGCTCCAGGTAGATCGATCCACCCACCCGTGAGTTCCGCTGTTCTTAGTGCCCACTCACAGTCACAGACACACACCACTGTTTCCGCTGTTATTCGCCGGACAGCAAGCGTGACAGGGCCGCAAAAGAGCGTCTCTCACCCTTCCATCTCTGAGCCACGACGGAAGCTGGTCAACTCCTCAATCCGCGATTCTAACTGCTCGATCTCCCCACGTAACTCGGCAGCTTCGTCGTGATCGCTGGCGGCAAGTTGGTCCTTGAGCCCTTGTAGTCGCGTCTCTTTTTGTTGTTCGTCAACATCGGCTTTCCGGACGTATTCACTCTCGTCGATCTCGTAGACATCGGATTCGGCGAGTTCCGTCACGTCGAGGGCGTCGTCGACTTTACTCCGATCGAGACTGGTGACCTGCTCCCGGTCGACGCCTGCCTGTTCAAGTCGTTCGATGACGGTCTGTTCGTCTTTCAGCGACTTGTTTTGGCGACTGGTCCGCTGGACGGAGCCGAACGGCCCACTGACCGGTTGGTCGTGATGCAGTCGATTCAGCAGCACGTCTGCAATCTCTTTGCGGAGACTGTCGGTATTGCGTTGGACGTCTGAACACAGCGTATACAGATTGACGAGTGCTTCTGTCTCCAACGCAGTTAGTGAGTCGAGGTCGTGCCGCTCTAGGGCGTCGATCAACAGCAAGGAATCGGCATAGACCTCTAGGTCGGGTTCACTCCGGTCGATATCTTTGTCATTCTCGTCACCTGTCTGCTCGATTTCGAGCAACTGACTGGTGGTCGGTCCGTCATGTTCACGAATAACTCCTGCGTCTTCGTCGATTTCGAACCGGGGATGGATACTCAACACGGCAGGGTACGGATCGGCATCAGGAGGCAGTCGGTCGAGGTCAAACGCTCCAGCGCTGTCGGTGATGCGCCGATGGAGTGTCTCAAACTGCTCGCGCTGGAGTGGCCTCACTGGGTCGATATCACGATCAAGAAACTCGACGATTACTCGTTGTTCCTGAATATCCTCAATCTGAATCCGATCGTTGGAAAGAGGGCTGAGCAGCGTTGCATCATCGGGTAGTTCCGCAAGATGGTCCAATAGTGTATGCCACGAGACACCGAAGCTCATATGGACTCATTGTGGCCGGGAAACAAAATATCAGTCGTCGACTCCTTGTGCAGTAGTCATCTTTGAATTACTGGGTATCTCGAACAATCGGGACTTCTCTTGATCAATTTCCAAGCCACGAATCAGCAGACAGACTCCAATTTTCGCATGAAAGCTACTGAGATAGACGCTGACACAGCTGGTCTCCAAAGATTCCGATATTAACCAACAAAACTAGGCGTACCCTGGCCCTGTTGGTTAATAATCTGACGCCGGTCAGGATACACCCCAGTTTCATCAATTCCAGATGACTGAACACACACCACTATTTCCAGTGAATAATCGACCGACAACGCCGCGACAATAACTCGAAACCGGAACATATGAAATAGTGGTTTGTGAGCCTTCCACAGAGCGGCTGACGACTTACTCGCACAGGTGCTCATGTGCAACCTCGTCGCCAGCGTACGTCCAGTCTCCGTGTCCACTCTTCTCCACGCCCGGGACACCGTTGAAATGTCGCTAGACTGATTGCCACAGGGAGTTCGTGTCTGAATATCCCTCGCCGTGGTGTTCATACACGTACTCACGCAACTCCGCTGTCTGCGCCGTCTCGATCTCGCGCCGCCGCAGAGTTAGCGTTAGTCAGCCTGAATGAGTCAGACGCATATCTGACGGGTGATTAAGACAACTCCAATTGAGCGATCACTTGGAGTGCCACTTGATCTGCTGCAAGGCTCCAATCCCAATCCTTTCCGACGGCACTCCCTTTCTGTGTGATCAGTGACGGTGAGCGCGAGACGCAGGAGTGTTGCTCAATGGGGCTGGGATCGCCAGTGGGATGTTAGGAGCTCCTGTCATTCGTCGGCGTACTCGAGGAACGGATCGTAGTTGACGGCGTCATCAATCACATCCTGCAAGGCAGTAATCACGGTCATGGCTTCGAGGGGATGGACATCGAGTTTGCTAATTCACATTCAGGTGTGTGATAATTCTTGGTGTCTTCAAACCTCCTGTTTAGTCGGGCTGATGATTGGCCGCAACCGTTTCGATGTGGGGCTCGACAATTTCCCGGAGTTGATGGAGCTCATGTGCTGCGTCTCTCACTGATTCATTCGATTTCTCGAAATGGATTGGGACCGACTTGGCAAGATAGGCATAGCTACCATCAATGACCTCCCAACCGTTGGCTTCAAGTTCTTGAAGCCGTTCCTCTCCCAGCTGAGTCTTAAATTCCTCTCGGATCATGTGTTTGTCACCATGCTCAATATCCAGACGTAGTCGGATTCGTGGATGATCGCGTTTCAGATGAATGTGCGGTTCGTACTCAATGCTGGTCCCAGTGTCTAGGTTCTGCCAGGGTGCTTTGTAGAAGTTGATATATCTCGTCGGTCGATTGTTTACTTCCCACTCCTCGGGATCAACGTCACCCTCAGCGAAAAACGCTTGCTTGAGATCACGGAAGAGCGTCTTTTTATCTGTTTCATAGGCACCTTTGAGGCGGTCGATCATATCATGGTGCTCAATGTACAGTTCTGTCTCAGTCGAAATATCGTCACTATTAGTCATGTTAAGTTCTCGTTTGATTGTATCGAGGAAATCAGCCAGTTGTGCAGTGCTCTTCGCTGGATACTGTCCATGTCCTTCCTTGAGTACATCTTCGAGGTGGGTAACGACCTCTCGCCAGGAAATCTCGACGAATTCATCGGACGATGGTTCTGAGGCGTTCTCTGGAGCGAGATACAGATACTCGCCTGTCCCATCAAATTCGCTCACCACAACATCACCGAGGCTCGTTGCGGTCGCGTAACGAGCTGTCTGTTCGCCTGTCTCTGGCGAGTTGACCTTCAGTTCGATACAAATGAACCATTCGTCGTCAAGCCTTAGCAGCAGATCGACTGGACCGTTGCTAGTCGGTACTTCCGATTGAATCTCGACTTGATCAAGATCGTGTCCCCTGCCCTCGAAAGTTGTCTTTGGATGTCGTTACTTCCCGAACGAGGCGAGAGAGTGCTGCCTGAGCGCCACGAAACAGTCACTTTCTGTATGATTTGGCGGTCAGTCTCGGTTGCTGCCGCGGCGTAGATTGAGACAAGTCCAATTCA
>SAYS01000045.1 GCA_004015825.1 Halovenus amylolytica
TGTTTTTCGTTGTTCTCGTGTGACTGGGCGTGTGCCGTAGATACCTTTGTAGTAGCAGTGGAGAAAGCCTTTGAAGAGTTCTGGTGGCTTGTGGACTCGTGTTCGCCCCCGCTTCGTGGGGGCGAACACGTCATACTCAAGCAGAAAATCGAACTCCAAGTACTCGAACAGCGGTGCTGTCTCCGTAGCCACGACATTCAAGAAGTCGTCGACCGAAGCTACGTCTTGCAGGGTTTTGGTGCTGCTGGACACAGTTTCCAAATCCTGCGGCCTCCCTTGGGAGGCTTTCTATGACACGCTCCTGTTATTCCAATCATCACAAACGTTATGCCAGCCCCCTTCAAACAGGCACACGGTGTCCGAGTCGCACTGTCCCAACCACTGTCACTCGGACACCGTTTTGAGGGGAAACCATCATTATCCCGGCAGGCGTACAGCCACGTATGGCAGACAAACCCTCTTCGGGTGAACTGTTCGGTGTCCCGTACAACTTCGAAAAACCGAGCCTCAGGGGGCTGCTTTCCTCCTACTGGCGGCCCGGCGAGAGCATGCTCGTCAAGAAACCGTTCGGCATCGGCTACAGCCTGAACCTGGCGAACTGGCGGTCCTGGATCGTCCTGGCGATAGTCGGTGCCCTGCTGTATCAGGAGAAATCCGGTGACGACGAGGAGGAGTACGCAGAGGATGCCGACGACGAGCCGGTCGAAGTCATTGTCGACTAACATCCAAGCCTATTTTCACCCGCCGTCCTGACGGGGGGTATGGTCAAATTCGTCACGACGAACCCCGGGAAGATCCACGAGGCCCGGGAGTATCTCGACTCACCTGTCGAGCAACTGGATTTCGATTACCCTGAACGACAGGCCGAGGATCTCGCGACGGTCGCCGCCCACGGCGCCCGCGCTGCCTACCGACACGCAGGCGAACCCGTCATCGTCGACGACTCCGGGCTGACGATCGACGCACTCGACGGCTTCCCGGGGCCGTACTCCTCCTACGTCGAGGAGAAACTCGGTATCGAACGCGTCTGGCAACTCGCAAAGGAGGAGTCGAACCGCTCTGCATCCTTCCGCGCCGTCGTCGCATACTGTGACGGTGGCTCCTTCGAGGCGACTCCCGAGCCAGTCGATACCGACCGCCGTGGCGACGATCTCGGCACCAGCGAACGCGATAGCGCGACGACCGACCAGCAAGTCGCCGAGGACGAACAGCTTCCTGTCCGTCTGTTCGAGGGTGTCGCACCCGGCAAGATCGTCGCGCCGCGCGGTGACGGTGGCTTCGGCTTCGATCCGATCTTCGAGTTCGACGGCCAGACCTACGCCGAGATGAGCACTGAAGAAAAAAACGCCATCAGCCACCGCGGGCGTGCGCTCGCGAAGTTCGCAGACTGGTACGCTCAACGGTAGTCGCTCACTCTCGCGGATCACGATCCGGGCCTGGATACGATTCGTCGTGGAGACTCTCGTAGAGATTCGCCGGATCGAAGAGGGTCGCGAACGCGTCTGGCGTGCGGATGCTGAGTGCCATATGCTCTTGCAGGGAGCGATTCGCTGCCGCACTCGTCAACCCCTCGTCGAAGCTCAGGAGGTGGGCTGCGCCGCCCCGGTAGGCCGAGGCCAGTGCCGGGTGATCCCCCTCGGGGTGGGAGACTGCGACGCGCTCTGCAGTGATTTTCTCCCGCCAGTCCGTCGCCAGCTGATCGTCAGCCAGTTCGGTGATGATCGCGACAGCGTCGTCGAGGAGTGGGTCGCTCGCCACCAGTTCGAGCCAGTCGTGTCGCCGCACGTGATCGAGTGCCTCGCGGGCAACCCCGCCGACGAGGAGGTCTGCGGCGAGTACGTCGGCGTCGGCGACGATCCGTGCGGGGCTGGCTTCGATGGGTTCCTCGTCACTCATCTGTCCGTCTGGCTGCCAGCGCGTCCTGAATCTCCGCTGTCGTCCGGTCGTAGTCGGCTGCCCGTTCGAACAGTTTGGCCCAGTTCATACGACGACTACGGGACCGCGAACAAAAACGGTCTATGGTCCGGTAGCGGGTCGGAGTCCGACGTGTGTCTGACGGGTGTTTAACTGTACTCGTGGTGCGTTGATAGATGGGCGCGTGTCAAACCGTCTTGTGCCCACAGCTCCCATCCTTCCACGGCGCGCCCTGCTTTTCGCAGGTGTGTTTCGCCACGCGCCCCGGCTTTTTGACCTACGCTGCAGCGCTCTCGCCACGCAGCGTAGTCCGTACCTCGGTGAGAATACCGGGATCGGCGAGAATCGCGACCGAATCGCCTGCCTCGATGGTCGTCTGTGGCAGTGGGATGCTCATCGATTCGTCCTTCCGGCCGTGGGCGTAGATCCGCGCGCCGCCAGGCAGTTCGACCTCGATGACGCGGTCGCCGATGACGGGTGCGCCATCCGGAATCTCGACACTCGCGAGCGCGAGACTCTCCGTAATATCGGCGATGACGTTGAAATCGCCGCCCAGCAGTGCCGTCTTCGCTCCCACTGCGCCGAGTCGCTCGGGGTAGATAATCTCGTCGACACTGTCGGCGTATTTCTCGTACAGTTCGTCGCTGAAGTCCTCGCTGACCCGCAGGACGGTCCGACAGCCGTATGCGTCACCGACGACGCAGGCTGCGAAGTTGGTGCTGAGGTCTCCGGTCAATCCCGCGATTGCATCCGCATCGTCCAGCCCTGCCTGTTCCAGGACTCGCTCTGTCGAGCCGTTGCCCTCGATCACCTCGAACCCCTCTTCTTTGGCCCGCTCGACTTTCTCCCTGTTGTTTTCGACGACGGCGACCTCGTGACCCTCGCTGTCGAGTGTCCGGGCAGTCCGCATGCCGACGCGGCCGAAGCCGACGATTACGAATTTCATACGTTCACATACAGCATCCACGGTAAAAATACTATGCCCGGATCTGCTGGTATCTCACGATTGCGATCCGGGTCGCGAGTGTGAGAAAGACGGCGAGTACTGTCGTCGTGGTTGCGGTCCCGGCGGCGAGGTCGAACCCCGGCAGCGTCCGGTCGAACTCACCACCGACGTACAGTCCCCGGATCCAGGTGTGGTGTGGCCCGCCCAGCACCGAGACGAAGTAATCGAGGACATCGTTGAGGACGAACCAGCCCGTCGCGATCGACACAGCCCAGACCGGGAAGTTGGCGTACCGGTGGATTACGAAGGCCTGGACGGCCATCGCGAGGTGACTCCAGATCAGGAACTGGTAGAGCCACGGTTCGATCCCGCCGGGGCCGTTGATGAACACCTGCACGACGGGTGTCCAGAGCCCGTACTTCAGACAGCCGAAGAAGGCCAGCGCGTGGAGCCACTCTGCATCGAAATCGAGCCGCCAGGCTGCGAGCGACAGCCCCATGTAAAGTGTCGCGAGTGGGCTCACTGGGACGATCGGCCACATCACAAGCGGTGTCTCCGAGAGCTGTGGCCAGTAGTACCAGAAGCCAAAGGCCGTGCCAGCGACGTTGATGAGGGCGATCGGCCACGCAAGCCGCAAAGCAATATTTTCCATCCACTCCGGGAGCGGCGCAACGTATCTGGGGAGTCCGCGTGGTTCGGGGATCGACCGGTCGAAATACCGCGCGACGAACGCGTCGAACCGACGGCCGACACCAACACTCATGGGTTATCTGTACCGGTCCGCGAGCAAAATGGTAGCGATTCCGGCACTAGGAGTGTGTGGTGTTTGTAGTAGTGGTTTGTCCGAGAAGGTGGATACAAACAGCAAGAAAGCCCCCGTCCGCTCGACTGTCCGAGACTCGCTGCGGTCCTCACTGCGTTGTCGTCCGAAAATCGAAGATTTTTGCTCAGTAGAATCGCTAGCCGGCGGAGCGGCTAGGCTATCTTGACTGGGAGCGAAGCGACGGACGAAATGAAATCGGAAATCCGTCGCTTCACTAGAGAGTGCGTGAGGCTAGCTCAAATGATT
>SAYS01000046.1 GCA_004015825.1 Halovenus amylolytica
GCCGCTGTTCAATTACGTCTGAGGAGGCTTCAGTGTACACAGCCGTTGCCTCCTCATTCCTGTCGAAAAGAAGTCCCGAAAAGCCGCCACTGTCACGACGTTCTGAGCTTAGCTAAAGACGGATGGTTAGAAGACTATGAGTTCTCCACAACTGGTGGGCCAGAGGAACTTGACCCGAGTATCCTTGGAATGGTGTTCGAGCAAACAATCAATTATCTTGCCGGTGAAACTGGTGCACAAAATGACCTTGGAGCTTATTACACCCCTGATAATATTACGCGATTCTGTGCAGATAAGTCGGTAAGGAAATCTCTTCTAACCCGCTTCAAAGAAGTGCTGCAACAAGAATGGAACTGGCGGGAAGGAGAATTGGCTCACTACAGTGAGGTTTATGAACTAATTGAGGGGTTATCTCCCAACCAAGATGTTGTTGAATCCCTTTTGAAAGAGGTAGATGAGTTTCGTGTGCTTGACCCGGCGTGTGGAAGTGGGCATTTCCTCACATCTGTTCTAAATGAGATACTTTCAGTACGTCGCTCTCTCTATGAAAAGCACGATGACTCCCCTTCCACCCACATTCTGAAGAAACGAACCGTCTTGCAGAATCTTTATGGCGTGGATATTGTTGGCCCTGGTGTCGAAATCACGAAACTGCGTCTGTGGCTTTCAATCATGTCGGAGCTCACTGAAACAGATATCGATGAACTTGAACCAGGAGAACTGGCGTTACCCAACGTCGCGTTCAACATTCGTGAAGGGAATACTCTTGTCGGGTATACAGACACCCAACGACTCCGTGTTGAGGATGACGAGAAAGTTAATCATCAGCAGGCACCACTTGATGAGTGGGTCGAGAAGTCGGTGGAAGAACTGGTCGAGGAACGCCAAGAGATGGTTGATGAATTCAAACAGCTCTATGGCGAGGACGCACAGACACTTCAAGACGAAATCGATGAAAAAGACGAGGATTACAACCGGCAATTGAACGAAAAGTTGCTTGAAGATATGCGCGATGCGGATGTCGCGTTTGAACACGATCAAGAAACCATTGAATCCCCTGATATCCCCTGTAGTGCCATCCATAAGGTCTCTATTCAGTTTGAGGACGCTATTGATACAGACCGAAAAGCAGAATTGAGTGACGAATATCAAAATGAAACCGGAATGCGTATCAATTACGGAAATGGGGGATACGTGTCAATCACTCTCAATCATGAGTACCTTGTAAATACACCCGATAATCGGCTTCAGGAGATCATCAACACAATCGAAGACAACATCGCTAATCTGGAGATCCAACGGTATTTGACGCACACGGATCTTGACGAATTGGAGTTCCTTCACTGGCCACTTGAATTCTACAACGTATTCAAGAATGGTGGGTTCGATGTTGCTATTGGAAATCCCCCATATGGGATCGACATCTCAGATGCTGAATCTGCTTTGGATGATTATCCAGATGAGAATCATTCGTCGATGGTGTTCGCCTCGCGTGCTGAAAACTTGATAAATGATAACGGACAGATTGCATATGTTGTTCCAAAGGTGTTGACCTATGCGTACAGGTGGACTGATGCACGAAACCACCTACTCAATCAGAGCCTCGACTACTTAATTGACCTTCGTGAAGCGTTCGATGGGGTTAAACAAGAACAGATTATTCTGATGTTCTCCCCCGAAGATGGAACTGATACAGTTGTTGTTGGACGAAGAGAAGAACATCAGAACGGAAACAGCGAAACGTTCTTCGAGAAGAATTATCAACAGTCTGCATTCAATGAAGACTGTTTCTTTATGTGGGTTGACGACGACAATGAGGCACTCCTCACAAAATTGGGAGAGTATGATACGTTCAACGACGTAGACTTTGCAGAAGCAACAAAAGGTGTTGACGCATTCAAATCCTATTTAACAGGAGATCCAAACGACATTCCGGCCTATCGGGGAGATGACATTGGTCAGTTCCGTTTTGTTAACACAAGTTACCTTGATCCAAAAATCAAGAACAAATCCAATTTCCACCTATCTGGACATGGTGATAAAAAGGTAATTTACCGGCGTATTCTGTCACACGTCACAACCCCTACAGACAGGATTATCATTAATTGTGCCATCGATTACAAGGGTGTTTGTACTCCCGACACATCGATCCATGCAGAGCCAAATGACCACTCGCTTGAATTCCTCTGCGGGCTAATGAATTCAAGTTTGTTTGCCTGGTACACCTACAATGCAATCTACAATCGTGCTATCCGATCAATGGATTTGACTCCCATCTATTTCGGGCGATTGCCTGCACCACCAGAAGAAAATGAAGAGTTGATTGAAACAATCGAAATGTGTACTGAAGAGATCCGCGAGATGGATAGTAGTGAAGAAGATTCTCTGTTATCAAAATATGCTGAACTAGACGACGCAATCTTTGACCTTTACAAATTGAGCGATGATGAAAGAGAGGTCATCAAATCAGAAACACCGCCTAGAGAGGAAACACTCCTGGATTGGTAAAAGCTGTTTACTAACAAAGGGGAGCCACCCAATGCCATTAGTTTTGAATTGAACGGTAAATCCTTCCACGGTTCTTTCCGGGGGCTTCAATTAGGTTGTAGTGGCAGAGCTTGGTGAGGTAGTTTCGAACCATTCGTTGCGATCGTGGATTTGATGCCTTCTGTTCATACGCCTCGTAGAGTTCGCTCGGTGCGATCTCACCATGTTCTGTGATGATGTCATAGACAATCTTCTGGTCGTCGGTGAGTTTCTCAACGTTCGTTTGTCTGATTTCCACTTTCGCTTCCGAAACCGCATCCTCAATCGTTTCATCATCAATTGCATCACTATGCGTCTGGGCGGCATTTTGGGCTGCGTTGCGAAGGATGCCAATAGCAACGCGAGCATCGCCAGCAACTGCATCTGCAATGTTTTCGAGTTGTGACTCGGTTACGACATCTGGACGTACGGCCCATCGGACGCGATTTTGGAGGATGCACATCAGTTCCTGTTTGCTGTACTGGTCGAAATGGATACGAGCACTCGTCTGAAGTCGACTCCTCAATCGACTGTTCAATTGCGAGAAGAACTCTTCTTCGTGGTTTGCGACCAAGATCATTGTTAGCGACTTCGTGCGATAGAGGTCGTACAGGATGTTTTTGTCTTCGAGTTGATCGACTTCGTCGAGGATGACAACGTATGGTGGCCCGTTGTAGTTCTGGAGTCGTTCGAGTAATTCGTCTGTGGGTGTGGATTGGCGGTGAATATCGAGTGTCTTGTCGATGCCCTCGAGAATCCGGTAGAGTGTTTTGAACTTGGAGTAGTCTTCCCAGCAGTTGACGTACTGGGTGTTTACGTTGATGAGGTTCTCACAGAGTTTCTCGAGTGTATACTGTGCAATGCAGGTTTTTCCTGTTCCTGGTGGGCCGTGGAGAAATGATGGGTCTGCTGGTTTTCCGCGTGTCAGTGGGTCAAGGGTGCTTGAGAGGTAGTTAATTTCACTGTCACGATGTACGACGTCGTTCGGGACGAACTCCGGCTGGAGCACCCGAGCATCTGTAATCATACTTATCAGTGTGATTAGCTACATATTAAGTGGAACCGTGTAGCTTCCGCGTTTCCGGAAACACACATTCTCTGGAATTTGCGCACTAAACTGGTACTAGTATAGGAACTGACGCAAAATCGATCTTGGGCGAGTTATGGAGTATCCCGGAACTATAAGGGCAGAGGGCATCCGTCTTTAGCTAAGCCACCTCTGCGGTTCTTGGCTGGATACCGGTAGCCAGTCGTTCCTGAAGCACGAGACGCTGCTGATGGATTTTTTGGGCATCTTCGATTAGCCGATCCAACAGCGGTG
>SAYS01000047.1 GCA_004015825.1 Halovenus amylolytica
AGGTTCCGAGGTGTCTCAAAACACCACTTACAGGGCTATCTGAACTTCCTCAGCCTCACACTCAACACAGACCAGTGGTTCGAGAAAATCCTAAGTACTGACTTCTACAGATGAGCGTATAATAGTTATGAAGATAAGAAAAAAGAACTATACTACAACGAGATTGAAGCCGATACTGATGTTATTTTACCAGGTTATGGATTGCCGCGAGACGAACAGGATCCTCCATTTCCAATAGACGAAATCGCTAGTCTTGATTATACAATTCCAGAACTTGACGGGCAAGTGATCTATGAAGATGACCGTGTTGATTTGGAACGGTCAGCGTTCATCAATCCTGATGTATCTGATGAACGGTCGGTGGGCGTTCGCTTAGTGCCCAAAGAGACTGATGATAGGAATGCGTTCAAATATAACCTAGCACCATTACAAGATGTCGAGCGGAGAGTCAACGATTTTACTGGACCTAATCTCGTCTATCCGTATGAACTCCCGACCTTGAGACTCAAAGGAGGCAAGTGGGTTTTTGAAATATTAATTGAAGGATTTACAAGATCAATTGTAACGCCATGGGAGTCAGACTGGTACGAGGATTCAACAGTTGCAGTCGATCATATAGATCACCGCGAATACCTGAGTAATAAATATGATCTCGAACTCGTGGAACCATCTAAAGCTATCACGTTCGTTCAAGCAGTGAAAGACGAAGCAGAAGGACGACTTCGAGAAGAGTACGAAAAAAACCGAGATCGGGTTGAAGACTTAGGGGAGTCACTGGATGATGCTGTGACAATAACAAAAAATTCAATAAACAAAGAAGTCGTAGGTGTCTTTGATAGTCCTGAAACAAAAGCGGTTCCAAGTTCGGGCGGAATTCTAGCCGCGACAAGCCTAGAACCCGGGGAACATCGCCTCACAGTTCAGGGAGATGACTACGCACCCTATGTTGAGCGATTCGAGTTGAGTGCGGGTGGGAGTTATCCGGCAGGGGTTTCAGGTAATCTATTTGTCGTTCCAGATGATAAGGCGGTAAAAGTCGGAGGCCGCGGATCTGAAGGAGAGTTGGAACGAGTAAAACTCACCGAGGACTTTGCTGGACCAGTGTACGACAGCAAAGTCGAAGACAATGGAACCTTTGCACTCTGCGTACATCAAGCGGGCCGATATACCATTGAAGTCACGGATAGCGAAGGAGAGACAGGCAGGTATCGGATTAACCCGAATGAAGACACCGATTCGATTGTCATCGATGATATGCGTACTGGCAAATCTCCGCAAATTCAACATCTCATTGAGTTCTTAGAGGATTTGATCGATTTGACTACTACGCTGGTTGATGCGGATACCGATGCGGACAGAAACGGACAGGGAAGAAGTCGCGGCAACAATCGAGCAGAAAACGGCAAACAAAAAGCACTGACAGCAAAATACGAGGCAGCGAGATCGTCCGCAGAACGGGCACTTTCATTCGCTGAGGACGGCCGGGGTGACCAGGCCAACAATCAACTTGGTACTGTAGAAAATCAACTCGAAGCAGCGGTAAATCACTTAGACTCCGAGGGCGGTCAATACGCTGATGGAGTTGTTGTGATTATTTCTGAACGTACCAATCAGGGACTGTCCTATGTTGACCAAGCCAGAGAAGCTCGAATAGAGTAATTGAGTAGCAACCTACACTATTTCTTATAAATCGATCTATGTTGATTTCCATGCGTGGAGTTTCGACAATTTCAAAACAATGATAGTAAATCAGCATGCAATTTGACGTATCGAATATTCCCGAACCCATACGCAAATTAGACCTGGTCAGACAGGAATTATGCCAAGCAGAGTGAAGTTGACTGCGACCATTATCACGTAGAGTGTGTATGCAGCAGCTCCTTTCACTGCTCGATTCGTGCTCGGACAGGTGGGAGTGTCAGGTTGTGGATCCATATCCTGTAGTTCGCGCTGAAGTCGGTCAGGGAGCCACTTGCCAAGAATTGTGCCACCAACAACAGGGAGAGCAACTGGTTGACTGATTGCATTTGACCCCGTGAAATCCTCAAACGAGGTCTGATCTCCCTTTCTTTGTTGTTCATACTCTTTCTCTTCTTTTCCGCTCTGGTTGGAGGTTGATATTTCGTCAAGTGATTTTTCACTCTCGGCAATTAGTTCGTGCAATGCTACCGGATCAAGCATCCCATCATCATCTGTCAGATTATCAATAACACTTTGATCTAGTGTCTCTTCCTTGTCTCCGTATCCTTCAAACAGTCGTTCATAAACTTTGAGGCGCTGTTTCCGCTTTCTCTCTTCCGAGCGGAGATCGTAGTGCTTGTTCAGAACTGGAACTGAAACATCCACTCTGTCAGATAGTTTATCTTTGGGCACTCCCTGGTCAATTTGATGCTCAATAGACCAACGGCGCAGAGGATGAGGAGTATAACTCGACGGGCACTTGGAAGCATGATTGTTCTGAACTGCTTCACACGAGTCTATGTCCCGGTCATGAGGACATTCGTTTGAGTGGATGCATGGACGGGTGAGTTTGTAGAGGTCACGACGTATTGTACCTACCTTGGGACGTCCATGTCTCGTCGTCAGCAGAGGTTGGCGTCCAAATTTGTCTGACACATGGTGACGATCGGGATTATTTAGATACTGTTGAATTAACTCCATTAGTTCCTGAGAGACGTTTACATCCCTTTGTCCATCGTTCCCATTCTTTAGTGGAGTCCCTTTCACATCTTTATGATCTCGGTGTGGTCGATGCTTGAATTTGATCGCTTGTTCTTCCTGATCCACGTCTCCGACATCGATAGCCCGAAGAGCCCCTGCCCGACTACTGATCTCTTTCATTATCGCATATTCGACGTGGCGACGTGATCCAGGTTCGTACTTTTCGAGGTAATTCAATGCTCGTTCAACTTCTTTATCAGTCGGTTTCTCATAGCAGACATCCTCATCATCAGGAACATCCGGGATTGGTACTTTGTCGGGGACATTTTGTCTCACCCCATCAATTTGGACACAGTAGACGAGGAATCGTCGAAGCACGCTAAGAAGACCATTTAAACTGACTATATTTTTACTTGTATTCTTTTTACAATATCTTTTGTATTCTGTGAGTTCGCGTCCGCTGACCTCATTCATATTCGTAATCTCTTCACTCTCGCACCACTCTATGAAGAAATCAACTCCTGGTTCGATCGTTTCTCTCGTGTCATAACTTGCATCCTCTTTACGATCATCAAGATATAGATCACGTGCATCTTGGGGGAGGATTGGTGTTAGGGTATCTGTCATATCTGGTGAAGAGTTATATTATCTATTTATGTATAAAAGATTGCCCTGCATACAAGTATAATTATTCGGCACTGTAGTTTCGCTAGACCGGAGTACAACGACTGCGTTATCTCTGTAGAAAGCGAAGAGACAGATTACTTTGACATCCGAAATCTGTCTCCTCACCCGTAATTCGGTGGCGAAAGCTAAACAAGTTGTCGCTAATCCAGACGAACCCGCCGACCCCGAAGGGGGTGGCGGGTTCGCCGAATGGGCGATGCTCACACTCCATGCCCTCCGTATTGAGCTGAACAAATCATACCGTGTTGCGCTTGACTTGCTCAGCGAGATGCCTGGCGTTCTTGCGGAGATTGGCCTCACGCGGTTACCTCATTACACGGTTCTCCGCACGTGGTTCGCTAGAATTCCGACGGAGACTTGGCGTGGGGGTGT
>SAYS01000048.1 GCA_004015825.1 Halovenus amylolytica
ATCCAAGTCCATTTCGAAAGACGGCGGACGGACGAACTACCGTGGGCTGGTGCACATCGCCGACGGCGCGAAAGGCTCCTCGACCGCAGTCGAATGTGACGCCCTGATGTTCGACAACACGTCGACGTCGGACACGATGCCGTATATGGAGATCCAGGAATCGAACGTCGACGTCGCGCACGAGGCGACCGTCGGAAAGATCGGCGACGAAGACGTCTTCTACCTGCAATCGCGCGGGCTGGACGACGACGACGCCAAACAGATGATCGTCGCGGGCTTCATCGAACCGATCACGGAAGAGCTTCCGATCGAGTACGCTGTCGAACTCAACCGGCTGATCGAACTCGAAATGGAGGGTAGTCTCGGATAACTCCATGAGCTCAGAGGTTCGGTTCGTCGACTTCAAATCGGACAAGCAGCCGACGTGGTGTCCGGGCTGTGGCGATTTCGGGACGATGAACGGCATGATGAAAGCCCTCGCCGAAACGGGCAACGACCCCGACAACACGTTCATCGTCGCGGGGATCGGCTGTTCGGGCAAGATCGGCACCTACATGCACAGCTACGCGCTGCACGGCGTCCACGGCCGCGCATTACCGGTTGGCATCGGCGTGAAGATGGCCAACCCGGAGCTGGAAGTGATGGTTGCCGGCGGTGACGGTGACGGCTACTCGATCGGTGCCGGGCACTTCGTCCACGCGGTGCGTCGGAATGTGGACATGAGCTACGTGGTGATGGACAACCGGATCTACGGGCTGACCAAAGGACAGGCCTCCCCGACGAGTCGCGAGGACTTCGAAACATCGACGTCACCCGACGGGACGCACATGCCGCCGGTGAATCCGCTCGCACTCGCGCTCGCCGCCGGCGCGACGTTCATCGCGCAGTCTTTCTCCTCGGACTCGAAACGCCACGCCGAAATCGTCCAGGAGGCCGTCGAACACGACGGCTTCGGCTTCGTCAACGTCTACTCTCCCTGTGTAACGTTCAACGACGTCGACACCTACGACTACTTCCGCGATACGCTGGTCGATCTCAAAGAGGACGGCCACGACCGTACCGATCTGGAAGCGGCGAAGAAGGCTATCCTCAGTGGCGACAAAGAGTACCAGGGTGTCATCTACCAGAACGAAGACAGCGTTCCGTTCGAAAAGCAAGAAGGTATCGAGGCACCGATGACCGACATCCCCGATGGTGCGCCAGAGGGTGCGATGGATCTCGTTCGCGAGTTCTACTGAGTCTCTCGTTTTTCGATTCCATCCACCAGTTCGCGTGAGACTCGCGCAGTCGTCGTCCGTTCTACACGCTGTTTATCGAACAGTTTTCGGGCCTGCGTTGCGGCATCCTGATCGATCTGAAAGGAGAGCGCTGGATAGACGACGTCGGTGAGAACCAGCGGATACGCAGCTGCCGGCCCGACACCGTCGGGACCGGAGATTGGCTGTTCGCCGAGAACTCGTTCGATCCGGTCGAAATCTGCCCTCCCTGCACCCACATCGGCGACGAGCGAGACGATCCGCCGGACGAGCTGGCGGGCGAAGCCGCCGGCTGTGAGTGTCAAAATAAAAAACGGCGCTTCGACAGTGAGTGACGTCGACAGCGTTCGTCTGGTGCCCGTATCGTCGGGTGTGAGATTGTGGAAATCCTGCGTGCCCGACAGCGCAGTCAGAGCCCGGCGGGTCCGGGATTCGTCGAGCCCAGCCGCGTGGAGCACGTAGCTGTACTCACGTTCGTCCGGATCGTGTGTCGCGTGAAATTCTGGTGGGGCGTCAGTACTGGCCCAGACACGGATCGACGCCGGGAGTTCGCTGTTGAACGCGCCCGGTGTCAGCCAGTCGGGGGCCTCGAACCCGACCGTCTGGGCGAGTGCAGAGACACCGGCGTCAGTCCGACCGGCAGCAGCGTACCCCGGCGGCGTCTTTCCGGATTCGATCACGTCGAGCGATCGGAGTGCGTCGAGCAGTGTTCCCTCGACAGTTGCGACGTCCGGCTGGCGCTGGAAGCCGTGGAAAGGGCGTCCATCGTATGCGATCCGGTAGGCACGCGTGCCGGTCATATACGCGATTTTCGGCGACCGTTCGCAAAGAGTGTTGTCACGCAGTTACGATTCCTGCGGGTTGGGCAGCTGCTCGTCGAGCAGTCGCCGCAAAACGAGCACCAGGCCGTTACAGTTTCCGGAGCCACAGACTGCCTGCTCGTCCGGTGACTGCTCCCCCTGCCGGATGGTACTTGCAAGCAGATACTGACCGTCGACGAGCAGGAGCCGACCGATATCCGGGGCTGTCGGATCGCTGTCGGACCGAAGCCACTCTATCTCTGCACTGTACACCATCCACTCCGGGAGTTCCATCGACAGCTGGTCCCGCAACTGTTCGGATTCCGCCCCAACGACGATATCCACCTCCCGGTTCCCTGCCGCGGAGAGCTCCTGATAGAGTGGTTCAGAGAGCACGCTCTCGTTTCCGATCAGCAACAACAGTTCCACGTCAGCCTCCCCGATCAGCCGCTTCACCCGCGTCGTGATCGTCTTCCTGCCGGTCATCGACCAGATCTCCGGGCGATCGTTTGCCTCCTCGTCCTGACTGGCCTGCTGGATCTCTCTGAGTGACTGCTCTATCGAGTTGATCCGCGTCTGATGGCGTTCGTTCAGGATTTCGATCGCCTCGGTGATCGGAATCGCCCGGAACTGCTGTGGCGAGGAATGCTGTATCTCGACCAGCCCAGCAGATTCGAGCGATCGTACCGCCTCGTACACACGTGTCCGTGGGATGTCGATATGCTCGCTGACCTCCCGCGCCGTCCCTCCCGTTATTTTAGTCAATGAAACGAAACATTTTGCCTCGTACTCACGAAGCCCGAACTGCTGAAGTTTCTCGACTGCTCGATCTTGGTGTATTTTTTTTGTCATGTCCCAACCACGTACCTACTATCAGTTAACCAGTCCGGGTAGTACATAATAACACTTGTGTTATATATTCTATACTATCTGAAGATTCAGTTCTCCCATACAGCACTCCTTTTTGTGATATCCTATACATTGTTCTACTATCGTAAAACAGTTAGGTGTCTGAGAGTAATTCGCCGATGATCGAGCCGTTCCGGTCTGGAGACGTTCGGCTATCTCTCCGCAGGTTCAGCTGTTATGAGCGTGTCATAGAATTAATCACAGGGTCTTGAGTTTCGTCCGTCCAGGATTGTCTCCCCGTTCGTAATTCGTGATGGCGACGACCACACGGAGACAAAGCGCCACGAAGACTTGTGTT
>SAYS01000049.1 GCA_004015825.1 Halovenus amylolytica
GAGGGTCAAAGCACACGTCTTTCTCGCTCTGTGTCTTCGGTTGGCCGTTGCGCTCGCTAATCATCATCAAGGAAACGATGTCGCCAGCCCCAACATCATGCTATGAGAACCGTTCTGCACCACCGCTACTTTGTGTGTCTAAAAGTATAAAAATAGATGCTAATCCCTATACCCTGCAGAATTCGTCATCGACGGCCACGTTATGCCATCGGCGATTGTCGATATCGTAAAATATCCATTAAATTGATTCGACACAATGCAGCGTGAAAAGTTTGACAGAAACCAGTTTACGGGCTAGTCTTCAAGCCGATTAAACGGGAGTCCACGGACCCGGAATTGGTGATTCCCTTTGATATTCTTCAGGCGAGTTGTCCGTTCCGAGTCAGTAATGATGAGCACTGGACTGGAACGACCATCTCGATCGGCATAATTCTCTAAATCCGGGATTGCAGCCGAGACACTCGTTTCCACTTCAATTAACGACAGAGGGAATTTCCCGGACCAATCAGCACCCAACATAGAGAAGTTACGGATGTCCACAAGGAGATCCGGAGCTCCTGACTGCCCATCAAAATGTCTCCTATCTACCGACAAATCACCTAATTTTTCCTCAGACCCGTCTTTCTTTACCACTAACTCCCCGCCATCATACTTTTCTTTCAAACTCTCGTATGTGTCTGCCACAATCTCATTGTGCTCGTACGTATTAGTCATATTAAGAACCCTCAATCGAAATAGTAACTAACTCTTCATCCTTGAGTTCAATAATAACCTCAAGAACATTTTTCTTGTTCATCTCTAAGTCATTAGAAATTAAATCTATCATATCTTCATTTGCATTTCTACTTTCATTTTGATTTACTATAAACTCAAATACACTTGCCTGATCTGTATCAAGATGTTCATCAGTTATAATACTAGTTATCTCACTACGGATTTTTTCACATTCCTGCGCATATTCTACAAGCTGCTTAACACTATCAGCCCGAGAAACATTTAGTTCTACTTTATTAAGTGCCTGTTCTTGTTCGTCTAATTCAAATACATTAGATAGATCTTTTCCTGTCTTGATCTCACGCTTAATAGTATTCCTAAGTCTCTCAAGATTGTCCTCTGCTTCTTCAATTCGGTAAGAAAAATTTTGTTGCACGGTGTCATAGTCCTCTACATCCCCACTCAAAACTTCTTTTCGTGTACTTATTAGACTACGATATGTTCCTCCAATTCTTGATAAGGGAGAGTTAAGAAAACCAACAGATTCTTGCAAGTTACTAGGTTGCTCAAATCGGTCAATTGATTCAGTGGCAACATCATTCATAATATCAAGAACGGAAAGAACTTCACGACTAGCCTCGATAGCTTCTCCAACACTCGTGGCTACTTCCAACTTCTCATCGAGTAGAATCTGAACAACTTCATTCGTTGGGTGTTCAGACACGTCTGTCAAACTTTGATATAATTCGTCTAGGTCCGATACAATTTCTTTGGCTTCTAAAAGTAACTCATTTATTTCAAGAATACGCTCCTTAGCCAGTGTCGTAAACTGGTCAAGGGTATCCGCCTCAGTAACACTTAATTCAATTTGAGTAAATAGCAAATTGTTAATTTGTGTTTGAACAGTTGGCCCTAACGGCTCAGGGAGGTCAGCATCCCAAGGGTACGGCCATTTATTAGAAATATGATTTAGATCTCCGGCTATGGATTCGATCTCGACAACACTATTCACATTTGCTAAATGTTGCTTGATAAACCGAGCTACCATACTTGTGAGCCCCATTCCATCATCATTGATACTCGATAGCGCAGATTTTATTGTTTCAATGGCAGAGTCTACTGTTTCGGTGTCAGACTCAACAATTTCGATTAACTCTTCTCTGAAACCTTCTTCAAAAGGCCCTGCGCCAGCAGCGACCAACCAGTCTTCAAGATCTTCTACCGTATTTTCAGCCTCAGGATGGTGAAGGACGCTACGAAAGTCATCAGCGAACTCTTTAATTTCCTCTTCGAATTTTCCTAAACCGAATGATTCAGAGCTGTCTGTGAGCAATTCAAAAGCATCGTCCAAGGATCGATCAAATGCTTCTCTAACTGCGTCCTGCTCATTGTTTTCAAGATTTGCAAGTGTCTCCTTTGTGTCCTCAATTAATTCATTCAACGTACGTGTTTAGCCCCAATGAATTTCGCCACTGTCTCGTAGCAGGCGACCAATCGGGGAGATATGCACCTTCAGCAAGGGCTAGTTGAACATCTCCAGGGATGGTCTCAGCTCGGAGACCATCCCGG
>SAYS01000050.1 GCA_004015825.1 Halovenus amylolytica
GCCGCTGTTCAATTACGTCTGAGGAGGCTTCAGTGTACACAGCCGTTGCCTCCTCATTCCTGTCGAAAAGAAGTCCCGAAAAGCCGCCACTGTCACGACGTTCTGAGCTTAGCTAAAGACGGATGATACAGGTCGTTGCCGTACGTGTAATATGAATCGTCGTCGGATCCTCGCTACACTCGGTACCGCCACATTCGGGTCTGTCGCGGGCTGTGCTGAGTCACTGCCGTTTGGGGATGATCCTCCTGATGCCGAATCAGTTGTCAAGAATTATCAGTACGAGGAGACGGAGTTGGTCGTCCAACTCAGCGAGGAGTTCGATATTAAGCAGGCCAGCATCTACGATTCCTCGAGTGATACACAGTATGCGTCTATAGACCATCCACGATCGAACTGCCGGTTTCAGGTGGTGTTCCCCGACCGTCTGGAGACGTACGCCTCAAAATCACTCCATCTCGAAGTGAAAACGGCTAGGGGGACGGTCACCGAGTGGATCTGGAAGGGCCCTGCGCACGGTCAGACGTCAGCTGTCGATGTCGGACCAGAAGGTCAAGCCCGGTTCGATATTACGAATCAGGGCGAAAAGCCGCTGCTCGTTCGGTTCGTCGCTATCTCCGGGGACGTTCCCAATCCGACAGGTGATCCACAGCACGAATCGTTCGACCTCTCGGCCCTTGGGTTTGGGCCGGGAGTATTGGGAACCGGGTCGAACCGCCCACAGTCCCCGAATCGTTCGGATTTAGTCATCTCACCAGGAGAGACAGCACCGTTCGAGACAACGTATGCACCGTTTGCGGTTCCCGAGGACAGCACCACCGAGTGGGGTGGGACGGACCGAACCGCGGAAATCACAATTGTACAGGGGTCTGGTGGGAGTACGAAGTACGACTTCATCTACCGCCTAGACGGTCAATAAGCAAGAATCCACAAAATATTCTGCTGAGAGACCTGCGCGATCGCTAAACTCTGACGGTGCTCACCCGGTAGAACCGATTCCGCTCTTTTCCGGTACGCTCTTCGAGTATTCCGTCATCTTCGAGCTGTCCGAGCAGTCTGTTGGCCGTACTGTATTCGGCATCCAACCAGTCGGCTGCTGTGTTCACGTCTAGGTACGGATCTTCGAAGAGTCGCATCACCTCTCTGAGCTGGCCTCTAGCAGTTGGCGGGTAACTGAATTACCACTTAACGGGTTCACGGTCCCTCCAGAATCGGCCACCGGTATTGTTGGGTTCGAATCGCGACAGCCAGACGGGGGTGTCCGCCCCCTCTGCTGGGGTCCGGTTCGCGTTCGGACCTCCCATGTCGGTGCGCACCCAACCAGGACTGGCGGCGTTTGCGATCAGCCCTTCGTCTGCGTACTCGCCGTCAAGATACGCTGTCAGCCCACCGAGTCCAACCTTCGAGATCCGGTAGGATGGGTAGCCCTCCATTTTCCCCCAGTAAACTGGCCGAGATTTGACGAGAGGTTGACCACACGGCCCCCGTCGCTGTCTAGCAACAGTGGGAGCGCGTGCTTCGTGACGAGTGTCGGCCCCCGGAGGTTCACCGCAATTGTCTTGTCGAAATCCTCGGTCGCCGTCTCATGAAGCGGTCCGGACCGCGGGAAAACGCCTGCGTTGTTCACCATGACGTCGAGTCGACCGGTCTCCGCGGCGATGCGGTCGGTTACGGTTGCGATCTCGGACTCCTCGGTCACGTCTAACTGGACCGGCCGCTGGTCGGACGCAGTTACGTCTGCAGTGTCACGTGCTCCGGCGTAGACGGTCGCACCAAGGTCGACCAACTGGCGCGCGATGGCTGCGCCGATACCCCGTGTCGCACCGGTGACGAGCGCCACTTGGCCGTCTAGCGAGTCATAGATGTCGGGCTCGGGAATCGTGTGTCCTGTCATTGCGGGCACTCAGTTTGGGTCCCTCTTAATCGTTATCCGCCAGCTCGGGGCGGTGTTTAGTTGAGTATGAAGAGCGAGGCGCGCAGATTTTCAGCTGGTTAATCGTAGAAATCGCACGCATCGACAAAGGTACTGACTGGATAGATTTGGATTTTGAAAACTGCAAACGGACACCCGAGCTGGTGATGAATCCCAGCATCATCCGTCTTTAGCTAAGCCACCTCTGCGGTTCTTGGCTGGATACCGGTAGCCAGTCGTTCCTGAAGCACGAGACGCTGCTGATGGATTTTTTGGGCATCTTCGATTAGCCGATCCAACAGCGGTG
>SAYS01000051.1 GCA_004015825.1 Halovenus amylolytica
TGACGGCACCGTAGAAAGGGTAGTCGATAAGTGATTGGAATTCATCAGAGAACTCTGTTCTAACTTTGATCTATAATTTTCATAGGTTATTTACATCAGCGTCCCGTTAAATCAATAAACTGGTTGATAACGTGTTTAAAGAAAATAATGAGTATCAACAAGAAAAACTGTTTTCGCCCGTAAAGAACCTTTCTACCAGTATTGACGAGAAATTACAAAATCACTGGTCAACTCATTTTTATCAACATATATTTACTCAAATAGATGAAACAAAGTTCGAGCGGCTATACCACGACGGGTATAGCCGTCCGAACAAGCCTGTCAATGAGCTTGTCTCACTGGAGATTATCAAACACCTGCTCGATCTCTCTGACGAAGAACTTGAATACGCCTATATCTTCGATTTTCGCGTCAGAAACGCACTAGGGAAAGAGACACTTGGCGACAACATCTGCCAAAAGACGTTCACCAATTTCCGCCGCCGGTTGACAGAACACGAAGAAGAGACTGGTGAAGATCTGTTACACGAGGTTTTCGAAGATCACCGCAGCTATTTCCAAGAAGAGTTTGAAATTGATGCCAGTACACAGCGGATGGATTCGACGTTCATTGAGGCGAACATTAAGCAACTGTCCCGCGTTGATCTTCTTGCCAAAGTCGTTCACAACTTCCTGTGCGATCTCCCGGAGGAGATCGTACAGGAATTACCCGCTGGTATCGACGACTTTGCAGACACTGATAACCTGGAACTGTCTTACCAACTTGAGCCAGGCGAAATTCCAGGAACCATGGAAACACTCGCCGAGCATACTGCGTGGCTTGTTGATCGGTTCGAAGATGATGATGAATACGCCGAGTTGGAGAGCTTTGCTCATCTCCAGCAAGTCCTTGACGAACAGTGTTATCACATTGCTGAACTCGAAGACGACGAGGATGCGGACGAGTCTGCTGATCAACGCCAGCCCGGTGACGAATCGTCACCGGACTGGCAACCACTCCGAACGTACACGGCTCCCGAAGAGAGTACCAACACTGAACAAAATGAAGAAAACACAGGCTCATCCGGAGAAAACGCCGATGACCAGTCCGATCACGTCGGGCTGAAAGAGCCCGACGAGATCGACAGTGGCACGATGCAAAACCCTCACGATGAGGACGCAACCTACCGCTCGAAGAACGGTGAGGACTATCACGGATACAAGGCGAATGTAGCGGAGACGTGCAATGGTGAGAATCCATTCCGACTCATCACTGCGGTTCGGGTCGATACCAACAACACGGACGACGGCGACCTCCTTGACGAGGACGTAACGAACCTCTCAACTGAGACTGGGTTACGTGACCTGCTCGTGGATGGCGGGTACACGCACAAGGAAGTAGAGAAGCGCTGCCGTGATCAGGAGATCACGCAGCACTTCTCTGGAATCGTCGGTCAACGGCCTGGAGCGGAGAAGATGTCGCTGGCTGCGCCGGAGTGGGACGGGGCGAGAATGGTTGCGTGTCCTGCCGGACACGAACCATTCGACCAGAACCACTACGAAACCGGTCGTATTTCTGGAAAGATGGAGAAGGAGTTCTGTGACGAGTGTCCGCACAGAGAGAGCTGTTTCGTCAAGGAACAACAGAAACACTATAGCTACGGTTTCAGAGAACGGCGGGTAGAAATTGCGCAGCGACGCAAGCGGTTAGATGATCCGGCTGAACAGGAGTTTCTGAAGTTGCGTGCCGGCGCTGAGTCGTTGATGAACGAGATGTATCACAGAGAGGGTGAGAAAACGAAGTTCGCAGGGAAAATCAAGGTGAAAAACGGGTCAATAGCGAAAGCTATCGGGAGAAACCTGAAGCGAGCCTCCGGATTCTTGGAATCGGAGGCGAAGCAAGAGAAATCGACGGGATAGTGGGGCAGACAATTCTGTTTGTCGCTGTCAGCTAGATCTTCTGTGGTGACGGCTCGCTTCCGGTGTAATATTCACTGGTGATTGGGGCGGGGTGTTCCCGGCGGAACACCCCTTTCTACGGTGCCCTCA
>SAYS01000052.1 GCA_004015825.1 Halovenus amylolytica
CAACCAGTTTATTGATTTAACGGGACGCTGATGTAAATAACCTATGAAAATTATAGATCAAAGTTAGAACAGAGTTCTCTGATGAATTCCAATCACTTATCGACTACCCTTTCTACGGTGCCGTCAGAGCATAAGTTCAGCGCAAGAATACGAGTATTACGAGGTGAAGAGCAAATATCGCAGAACGTGGATGAATTGTTTCCCGTGTTGCCAGGCAATCCCACGTGGTTTCTGGATCGAACGTGTCTCGATAGGGACCTCTCCAATTCTTGCCCCGTTGGCGGCTGCTTCCAACACGAATGTTCCGCAGGTGCAGGCCGTATCGAGTTCGAGTGTAACCGCGAGTGTGCGACGGAGTGCACGGAACCCAGTGCCCGAGTCCTGGACATTGATTTTCAACCGTGTTAGCTCATTGAGAACCCGTTCCGAGGGGCGCGGAACTGTCGATCTGGCCCCGAGAACTAGATCTAACTTGTCCTCTTTGATCGGGTGTATAAGCCGTTTAATGTCTTCAGGACGGTGTTCCCCGTCGGCATCAAACGTGACGACGATTCCGGAAGTTGCTTCCTGAAAACCACGCTTCAGTGCAGGAATATAGCCCATATTCTCTGGCTGTTGAACCACTTTCGCTCCCGCATTCTCAGCTTTCGATGCCGTGCTGTCTGTTGAGCCGTCGTCTACGACCAGAACCGAATAATCTTGAATTAGATCTCGAACGACTGGTGCTATCCGTTCAGCCTCATTATAAGCTGGAACGACAACAGTGATGTCGTTCATGATTGGTCTCCTCAGCATATGCTGATATATCTGCTGCATATGCGCCTCCATCTTGCACGGCTTCTGGAAAACGAATATGAATTGGCAGTTTGATCGGAGGGCGTGGGACTCATATTTACTGTTCTGTGTCTGTGGATCACCAGCAACATATTCGCGGTGAAGGCGACTACACCGAGGGCCACGAGGATGCCACCTGCGGCCGTGATTGACTCGACACCCAGTTGCTCCGACGCGACCAGCAAGGCGGTGCCGCCGAGCAGGAGCGTGAAATCGATCGCCGCGAGTCTGTCGTCGTAGAGGTCGTCGATCATCGGCACCTCTTCGAAGCCGAGTAGATCGCTGTACCGGTGTACCCAGATGATGAAGGGAACGATGTGGTACACGTTCACAGAACGACGAATCGATCACGCCAAGCATGAGGACGTGGACGCTTCCGGTACTGCCGAGGAAAGTGACGGAGCGGCACCGTCATCGGAGGTTGCTGGTCGGCGTCCACTCCGCCCGGAATCACACTCAGTCTAACACGTAGGACTGGTGCTCACCGCGGGTCTGGACGTCGACGAACTGGTGGCGGCTGGCGTCGCCGTAGCCGCCGATAAACGAGCTATCCGGGCCGTCAGTGTCGTACACCTCGTGTGCGCCACGGAAGTCGTATTCCGCGAGTAGCGTCTCGATTTCCGGCGGGAGCTGTTCGTCTCTCCTGACGTCGACGCCGAGCAGCCGGTCGGTGACACTCTTGGCCAGCCAGGCGTCCGTGACCGGGTCGGACTCGCTAATCCGGTCAACAAGTTCGCCGAGTTCGGTTCGCCGGTCAGTCATTGGTCTCGCTGTCGAAGAGGGTATTCGCGAAGATGTTCGGCATTCGGCAGGGATGTCAACTGGTTCAGGCTATCGCTCATCTGTAGCGGTGGATACTTTCTCATGACTGGAGTTCGTAGTCTGCTACAGCATGGTCAGCAGAGAGAGCGTCAGCAAGGTGTTTCTGCCTGACAAAGAGGACTGTTTGGAGTACCTGCGT
>SAYS01000053.1 GCA_004015825.1 Halovenus amylolytica
CCGGGATGGTCTCCGAGCTGAGACCATCCCTGGAGATGTTCAACTAGCCCTTGCTGAAGGTGCATATCTCCCCGATTGGTCGCCTGCTACGAGACAGTGGCGAAATTCATTGGGGCTAAACACGTACAGACAAAGAATCCATCGAGAACGACTTCGTGCAGCAGCAGATGAACTCGTTACGTCTCTCTCTGGGATTGGAGTTGGTCAGTTCACAGGATCTCGACGGTTTCTGGACAGCACTACACGATTTACTGGAGCAGATATGGATGGTGGTAAAGCAGACGGTTATTTATCAGATATAAATTCCAAGAATGTTAAATCCCTTACAACTCAAAATTGGGATGAGAATGGTGGACAAGGGGATGTCCAGATCTCGGTCCAAATCGGAGATAGAATCAAGCCGAATACTACTTTGGTACAGGTTGGAAACAGCGATGAAAAGTCCATCGACTCAGTCAAACTCTCTAAGATATTCAAGGTCTCAAAAAATCCAGTCTGGGGAACTGATGACGAAGAGTTTGCCAATTCCCGCAGCCAACTTCGACAATTAGCTTTTGAAGCGATTCGAGAAGGGAACGAACCCCGATTTAAATCGATTTGTGAGATATACGAAGAATTAGTAAAAACATATTACGAGGATGTTAGTGAGGAAGGGGACTGGAGCTGGTCATTAAGTACAGATCCAATTGGTCCTTTTTATAACGATCTGCAAGAAATCCATGATCATACAATTGAATTAGAAAAACCTGACTTTCGAACAGTTGTCATTGATACAATTGCGGCGACGGGTTTTCGGTGGAGGGAAGCTCGTCTGTATTCTCCTGTGAGTAATGCACTAACACGATTGCGTTCTTGTTACGTTCGCTCACCTAGCGAAGTACCTCACTTGGAGTACCCTCTCTTATCCTTCCGCGAAATATTACTTGGGACAGATGTTACTAATGCAGATTCGCTGACGGAGTTTGAACATCTTTATCGGTATAATCAGAGATCGCTTGAGGAGCTTGAATGGCTCCTAAAGAATTCGCTGGAAAAAGAAACAACATTAGGATTTAAGCGTTGTTGGAATCTGACTAAGGAATATTATTCTTCCGAGAGAGAGTCTGCCATCAGGAGTGAAATCAACTGGATAAGGAGCAGTGAAAATCCAGTGCAGGAGGAGCCATCACCCGATGTTCGAATTGACGTTCTAGAGGCTATCCAAGAACGATTTCCACAAGCGATTATTGATAGACAACGACTGCTGTTTACCGCAGCGTCTGCTCTCTTCCACTATTATACAGAAAGCAATCTCTCAGAGAGCACATTCAATGATATAAGAGATGATGCCGTGATAGAGTATTTTGATTCAGTTGAGGTTGTAGTTGATGGTTATAGCGCCATCTTTTCTGGGCCAAATGACCCGCTCAAATTAGAACGGTGGGGAGATATGTTTGGTCCAGACGACTTTGGCGGCACGAAAGCAGTTCAAATGACGGTGGGAGACTGGATTTTAGATGGTTACTGCTTACTTCTATTGTCTAATATCAAAGAGGACTGGTTGAAGGACAGTGGGAACTTACCTTCTGAGAAGAGGGTGTCATAGAACTCTTGTCACACCGTGATGATCGTACTTCCCGGATTGTCTCCACGCTCGTAGTTGGTGATAGCGACGACGAGGCGAAGGCACAGGGCAAGAAACACCTGCGCTCGTGCGTGG
>SAYS01000054.1 GCA_004015825.1 Halovenus amylolytica
CTGTACTTCTGCGGTTAAACGGCGGGGCTATCTCTTTACATGACCTACCGATGGTATGAGTGCAGTTTCCTACAGAAGTCACACACCGAAAATCGATATCCGTCGGTTTCTTGCGCCCCTCAGAGACGCGTTCACGACGCGTCTCGATGGGCGCTCATGGCCACGAGCAGCAAACACGTGGCGTGTCGCGCCTGCATACGTTGAGGGGTTGATTCGCCCTGGCAGTCACAAGACGCTCCGAGGTATCGGAAAACGACTCGATATTAACGAACACAGAGTCCGCCGATTTATCAGCGAAAGTCCCTGGGAACATGACGCCGTCCAAGATCACCTGAACGAACACATCCCTGAGAAGATCGCATCGCCAGAGGCGATGCTGATCGTTGATGATGTCGATATCCTCAAACACGGGTACAACAGCGTCGGTGTCAAAACACAATACGCCGGTTCACTTGGGCATCTCGCCTCCTGCCAAGTTGGTGTCGATTGTGTCCTCGCTGTTCCTGGTGATCACTACAACGCCGATCAACTCACGTGGCCCCTTGGCTGTGAAATCTATCTTCCACAAGATTGGGCAACGGACGATGAATTCGAGGAACGCCGCCAGGACTGCGGCGTTCCGCAAGACCTTCACTTCCGGACGAAGCCAGAGATTGCTCTCGAACTCCTTGCGCGGGCACGAGAAGCGTCGGGGGCCCCCCCCCCCGGGGGGGGCCCCGACTCCGGATACGGTGAGCTGCAGACCTTTCGCAAGCAGCTCCGTGACTGGAACGAACCGTACATCCTCGGCGTTGGACCCAAGGATATGCAGATTATACCAGAGTCAACACCGATTGAATACCCAGAGGATGCCTCTGGAATCGGGCGCCCTCCTAGTGAACCGCGATATCCGCCGGATGCAACTCCGCAATCTCCGGAGGAGATTGCTGACGGTCTCACAGATGAGGATTGGACTTCGGTGACGTGGGCAGAAGGGACGAAAGAACTGCTCTCCGGGCAGTTCTTTCGGACGCGAGTACGCGTGGTCAAACGAGTTAGAAAGCGCCGAGTCACGGAGGAGACTGGATGGCTCCTCATCGAGGACGCCACAGACGAACTGCGTGCATGGCTGTGTTGGGGAGTGGACGACTGGTCCATCAAGGAACTAGCTGCTTATGCTCACCTTCGGTGGTCCATCGAGCAGTTCCACAAAGAGGCCAAACAGGTACTGGCCCTCGATCAGTTCGAAGGGCGCTCATGGAAAGGATGGCATCACCACGTAACGATGGTGTTATTGACGTATGCGTTCGTTGCGGCCGAGCGTGCCGCGCATGGCGCGGCCGCGCGGCCACCACCGTTTCCGAAGGTTGCTCGCACTCTGGTGTATGAAATGGCAACCCAGATCGCGGAATCTGAAGGGTTAGAACTGCTGCAAGCTCAAGAAGTTGGAGAGGCCATGGTGAAGGGGTTGACTGACTGGTGATTAAACCGCAGAAGTACAGT
>SAYS01000055.1 GCA_004015825.1 Halovenus amylolytica
CATCCGTCTTTAGCTAAGCCACCTCTGCGGTTCTTGGCTGGATACCGGTAGCCAGTCGTTCCTGAAGCACGAGACGCTGCTGATGGATTTTTTGGGCATCTTCGATTAGCCGATCCAACAGCGGTGGCGGTGAGTACCCGAGGAACTGACGGAGCCGATCGAGGATGAGCTGGGCGTGCGACCGGAAGGTCGCCGCCCAGCGTTCCGGTGGAAACACAGCACTGTCCTCTGCGTGTTCCATTACCAACGAGAGCAACTCTCTGCTCACTACCAGTGACAACAACGCGGCGTAGATCAGGATTTCCACGATATGCGGTTTTGTCGTGTCGAACTCGTCCAATCTGTACTGCGTCTTGAGTTCACGAAATAACAGTTCAACTGCCCACCTGGATTGGTACATCGTTGCGATATCTTCCGGCAAGAACTCCTCTCGCGAGAGATTCGTGATATAGAGGTGGTAGTCGTCGGCGTCCTCGTTGCGGACGCCGACGACACGGAACTGTTTCGTATCTTGTGACTGTTCTCCCGCGTACTCGCGACGGTCAAACTCCACCTCCACCTCTACGTCGATGTACTTCCGGTAGAGATCGTCAACAACGTCGAAGACTTGCTTCCCTTCCAAGGGAATGGCGTCGCCACGCCATTCCCGTAGTTCCTCCGTTATCACCGGGTTTGCACTCTCTTTCAGACGACTTACGAAGTACCCGTCGTTCTCATCAATCAGCGCGAATCGGCGGTACTTGAAATACGCTAGATCAAGCAGTGCTAACCGACCTTCGAGCCACGATCCTGTGTCAAACTCAGTGCTGTCGTGCGCTTTTTCATCCGTGATGCTGAACTGATCGATTGTTTGGTCGGTGACGTTGTGGACCAAGTGGAGCCGGGCTCCAGCTTGGTCCTTCTTGCGAGCTTGGAACTCGTCGGAGAGAAGTTCATTGAGTCGAACAATCGTCCCGTCGCTGATCATCACGTCTCTGAATCGTTCGAACTCATCCGTTACAGTGTGAGGAACAGCGACCTCGTCGAGTCTGGCCTCGACGAGGTCGCGGAGATACGTCGCGAGATTTGGTGTCAGCCGTTGGTAGTAACCGCCAGGAGAAAGCGTCTCGTCAGCAGTTGCATTGTAACTCCGCCGGAAGGCAGCCAGCGTTCGGCTCTCGCCGGTGGCGAAGCCGAACGCGAATGACCAGACGAGAGGCGGTATCTGAAGTTTTCCTTCACGCTCGACCACGCCGACAGCCTCGGCGTGGTCTTCGAGCGCTTCAGAGGGAAGGAGGTTAGTAAGCCGCTGTTCAATTACGTCTGAGGAGGCTTCAGTGTACACAGCCGTTGCCTCCTCATTCCTGTCGAAAAGAAGTCCCGAAAAGCCGCCACTGTCACGACGTTCTGAGCTTAGCTAAAGACGGATG
>SAYS01000056.1 GCA_004015825.1 Halovenus amylolytica
ACAGAGAAGCGCTTCGAGTTCAAAAAAGAGGAGAAGTCGGCCTTCGAGGCCGAGAAGGGGCTGACCGAGGAGACGATTCGCCTCATCTCCGAGGACAAAGACGAACCCGAGTGGATGCTCGAGCGACGCCTCCGCGCGCTGGAGCAGTTCCAGCAGATGCCGATGCCAGACGACTGGCCAGCCGCACCGGATCTCTCTGAAGTGGACGTCGACGAAATCGTCCCCTATATCCGCCCGGACATCGAGACCCGCGGCGGGGTCGACGACTGGAACGATCTGCCAGAGGAGATCCAGGACACCTTCGACAAACTGGGTATCCCGGAAGCCGAGAAGAACGCCCTCTCCGGTGTGGGCGCGCAGTACGAGTCCGAGATCGTCTATCAGAACATGCAGGAGCGGTGGGAAGAGAAAGGTGTCATCTTCTGTGACATGGACAAAGCAGTCCAGGAACACCCGGAAATCGTGCGCGAGCACTTCATGACGAAAGCCGTGCCGCCGAGCGACAACAAGTTCGCTGCGCTGCACGGCGCGATCTGGTCCGGCGGCTCGTTCGTCTACGTCCCCGAAGATACTACCGTGGAGATGCCCGTGCAGGCGTACTTCCGGATGAACACCGACGGGATGGGCCAGTTCGAGCACACGCTGATCATCGCCGAAGAGAACTCGGAAGTCCACTACATCGAGGGCTGCTCGGCACCCAAATACTCCGAGTTCAATTTGCACTCCGGTGGTGTCGAAGTCTTCGTGCGCGAAAACGCCCACGTCCAGTACTCGACGGTGCAGAACTGGTCGAAGAATACGTACAACCTCAACACGAAACGCGCCATCGCCGAGGCTGACGCCACGATGGAGTGGGTCTCCGGGTCGATGGGGTCGAAAGCCACGATGCTGTACCCATCGACGGTCCTCAAGGGACCGGGCGCGACGGACAACCACATCACGATCGCCTTCGCCGGCGAGGGGCAGAACATCGATACGGGTGCGAAAGTCTACCACAACGCGCCAGACACCAAATCCACGATCGAATCCAAGTCCATTTCGAAAGACGGCGGACGGACGAACTACCGTGGGCTGGTGCACATCGCCGACGGCGCGAAAGGCTCCTCGACCGCAGTCGAATGTGACGCCCTGATGTTCGACAACACGTCGACGTCGGACACGATGCCGTACATGGAGATCCAGGAATCGAACGTCGACGTCGCGCACGAGGCGACCGTCGGAAAGATCGGCGACGAAGACGTCTTCTACCTCCAGTCGCGGGGACTGGACGACGACGACGCCAAACAGATGATCGTCGCGGGCTTCATCGAACCGATCACGGAAGAGCTTCCGATCGAGTACGCTGTCGAACTCAACCGGCTGATCGAACTCGAAATGGAGGGTAGTCTCGGATAA
>SAYS01000057.1 GCA_004015825.1 Halovenus amylolytica
GTGAAAGACATAGCGGAAGAAGTCATTTCTCCACTCCCGTTGCCGGGCGTCGAGGGGAGCCCCCTCGACCCCGGCGACATCTGGCTCGTCGTTATCTTGGCTTGTGTCAACCAGACCTCAGTTTGGGACACCTGCAACGATACCGACGGAACACCGTGCGACGACACCGTTCTGACGTGGTTGCATACCCTCGACCGAGACTGGCTTGAGTTCGTCGCTAATCTCCTGCTCGGACGGCTTGCTATGACGATTCTCGACGCTGATCGGTCGAGAATCGTCTCCATCGATTTCATCGACAACCCTTATCATGGCGAGCACTACGCCAAGGAAGGCGAACTCTGCTCGATGGCTCCCAAAGACGGCACAACCACATGCCACCGCTACTGTACAGCCTACGTCGTCTCCAACGGAAAGCCGGTGACGCTAGCTATGACGTACGTCCGTAACGACGAGGATGAGGCTGACGCGGTCGAGCGCGTGCTCGCCCGCGTCGAGAACTATCCATTCGAGGTCGAACTCCTACTTGCTGATAGCGGCTTCTACAACGAGCGCGTCATCCGCCGCGCTCGTGATATCGCCGCAACGATCGTTCACGTGCCTAAGAAGGGCGAGCGGATGAAGGACAAACTCGATATCCATAAGTCGTACATGACGACCTATCGCATGTACAAGGACTGCGAGCGGGAACTGCGCTTCCCGCTCGCGGTCGCTGTCTCCTATCAGAACGGTGATCGAGGCAAGCACGGCGAGGTTGTTCGTGGCTACGTGGCTTGTGGCGTTACTGATCGCTCAGCGAAGCAGGTCGAACGTCTCTACAGGAAGCGATCAGGTATCGAAACGACCTATCGCTTACTCCGGCAAGCACGCGGGATCACGACGACGCGTGATCCCGTCGTGCGGTTTGCCATCATGCTTGTCGCGGCATTGCTGGAGAACTTGTGGCTGGTTCTCAGGTGGGCGGTCGTCGCCCGCCCGCGGCGGGGCGGGCGCGACCTGCACGAGGAGTTCACGTTCAAGACGTTCTGTGACTGGATTCGTCATGAGCTGGAAGAGGAGTTATGCCGGCGGTGGAAGATCGAAGCGAACGGGGTTGGTGTGCCGGCGTCACAGGCAATGGCCGCGGGCTGACCAGGGTCAGCCCACGGCCTATTCGTTGGGCGGCGAGCGACAGCTGTCGGCAGAGACCGTCGAAGCCCGGGTGAAATCGTCTGTCCGGAGCGGTGAATTGGACTTGTCTCAATCTACGCCGCGGCAGCAACCGAGACTGACCGCCAAATCATACAGAAAGTGACTGTTTCGTGGCGCTCAGGCAGCACTCTCTCGCCTCGTTCGGGAAGTAACGA
>SAYS01000058.1 GCA_004015825.1 Halovenus amylolytica
GGCGGTGGTGCAGAAGTTTTCACAAGGAAGTGGTAGGACGAAATTGATGTGTCCAGCAGCAAGTCCGTCCTACCGAGTAACGCTACGGTCGAACAGGTTTTCAAAGCACTGGAGACAGAGACGACAGCACTGTTTGAACATCTTGACTTCTCGTTTCTCAGGGATTATCCCGTGTTCGCCCCCGATTCGAGGGGGCGAACACGGGTCCATCAGCCGCCAGAGTTGCTGAAAGGCGTTCTTCACTGCTATTACAACGACATCTACGGTCTGCGGCCAATGGAACGAGAACTACGGAACGAAGACGTGTGGCGGCAGTGTGGCTTCGAGCGCCCACCGTCCCGGTGGACGCTTTCGCGGTTCATTACCGACTTCGCGCTCGTCGCGGAAGCTGTCTTCATCGAATTGATCCACGAGCTTGCCGAGCAGATCCCGCTCGGCAAGCTCTTCCGTATCGACGGCACAGATATTCCAGTCGAGCAGTGTGACGACGACGCTGACTGGAACTACGATCACACGGAAGACGATTACTACTACGGTTACGGCTGCTGTGTCGTGACTGCCGCAAACAACATTCCGGTCGCAGCAGCGTTTACACCAGCAAAGAAAGTCGATCAGGAGACGGCGATGCGCGTCACGCGTGACGCGCTCGCCGTCGAAACCCCTCGGTGGATGGTCGGTGATTCAGAGTTTGATATGCTGGAGTGGCACGACCACCTGCTGGCGCAGGCAGTCGTGCCGGTTGCGCCGTACAATCCACGAAACACAGACGACCCGCTGGAGATTGAATATCGCGTCGAAGACCAAATCAAACAACATAGCGACACAGTTCGTCTCTGGCAGAATCAACTCGATAAGACGTATGATCAACGCTCACGCGTGGAAACAGCGATTGGTGTCTGCAAGGATCTCGGCCTCGGGACCCCGCGGGTCCGAGGCCGTGTGAGGGTCAAAGCACACGTCTTTCTCGCTCTGTGTCTTCGGTTGGCCGTTGCGCTCGCTAATCATCATCAAGGAAACGATGTCGCCAGCCCCAACATCATGCTATGAGAACCGTTCTGCACCACCGCT
>SAYS01000059.1 GCA_004015825.1 Halovenus amylolytica
ACGCTCATCTGTAGAAGTCGGTACTCAGGATTTTCTCGAACCAGCGTTCGGTGTTGAGTGTGAGGCTGAGGAAGTTCAGATAGCCCTGTAAGTGGTGTTTTGAGACGCCCCGGAACCTTCGCAACCAGTTGCGAAGGAAACTGTGTCGATTCTCACAGCTGTTCGTGTGAGCATCTCCGACCACGTAGTGGTCGTCGTGATTGATGGCGAGATGGCCATCAATCTCGTCGTATTCGTCGATTCCATCGTAGATGGTGTACTGATCTGTACAGAGGATCGCCGGATCGTCTTCATCGCCGTATTCGACGATGTCCTCGTCTACGTCTTCGAGATTCTCGCGAACGAGGAACCGAACTCGTCCGTCGGAGCGACGGACGAGTGTCACGACTGGCGGTTTGTCTGACTCGAACGTTCCGCGTCCCTTTTTTTGAGTCCGCGCGAGCGCGGACTCGCTTGCTTGGTGCCTTTCTCACCCGCAACGACGTAGACTTCGTCAGCTTCACAGACACCGTAGAGGTCAAATTCGGGATCTTCCTCCAGGGCGTCTTGGACTTCATGCACGAAGTCCAAGACTGTCTTGTACGTCCGATCAAGTTCTTGAAAGATATCGTTGGTTGTGTGCCCTTCCATTTTGCTGATGATGTGATACATTTCAGGGATGGAAAGCTGATGTTCCGCAAAGATAGTCTCAGTGAGATCGTTAAAAATACTATTACAGTTCTTACATTGGTAGCGTTGCGCACCCTTTCTGGTCGTTCCCTTCTTGATCGTGTCCGCACTCTCGCAGTGCGGACACGTCACCCCGTTCGGCCACCGGTGATCACGCAGGTACTCCAAACAGTCCTCTTTGTCAGGCAGAAACACATTGCTGACGCTCTCTCTGCTGACCATGCTGTAGCAGACTACGAACTCCAGTCATGAGAAAGTATCCACCAATACAGATGAGCG
>SAYS01000060.1 GCA_004015825.1 Halovenus amylolytica
CCTCACCCGTAATTCGGTGGCGAAAGCTAAACAAGTTGTCGCTAATCCAGACGAACCCGCCGACCCCGAAGGGGGTGGCGGGTTCGCCGAATGGGCGATGCTCACACTCCATGCCCTCCGTATTGAGTTGAACAAATCATACCGTGTTGCGCTTGACTTGCTCAGCGAGATGCCTGGCGTTCTTGCGGAGATTGGCCTCACGCGGTTACCTCATTACACGGTTCTGCGCACGTGGTTCGCTAGAATTCCGACGGAGACTTGGCGTGCGTTTCTCGGCGCGTCAGCCGAGAAACGCACAGGCCACGGTTCAATCGACGCCACTGGCTTTGACCGCGATCAGCCAAGCCGACACTACGCCAACCGCACAGACTACCGCGTCCGAGCGTTGAAAGTGACTGCGTTGGTGGATGTCGAAACGCTGTACATCACCGACATCCACTCGACCACCTCAAAGAAACACGACGCCAAGATCGGCCCGCAGGTCGCCCGCCGAAACGCGGGCGACCTGCGAAGCCTCGCTGCTGACAAAGG